>JANXOF010000081.1 GCA_025353725.1 Polyangiaceae bacterium
GATCGCGGCAACGAGCGACAAGGTAACGGTTTTAGAAATCTGGACCATATCGGGTCTCCTAACAGAGCTGGCCCTAGTTCCGGGGGCCGATGTGGTGGCAGCTGTAACGCAAGCAGACACTTGGACTGATGCTTACCTAGGCGAATGTTATGATAACGAAAATACGCAGTTTCGCAGTGCAGCATTGCGTTCGCGACAGCGCTCACCCGTCACAGCTCATGCGGGTAGGTATTGCAAAAACACCAAACCTCACAAAACGTCCGAAATTGGTAGCAATCCCCTTGCCCGACTGGCCATCGCACCTACCCACCACCTCTAAAAAGACCGCCCCTTTGAGAGTTCATAGCCGCTTCTATAAACTGCTAGAAACTGCGTTATGTTGCTCAAGGCCGCAGATAGACGGCGTAAACGCGCCTAAAACTGCGGAGCGCAAGGTTACCTTTCCGCATGCAAAAACCAGCGGAAGCGTAATCGATGCAAGGCAGCAGGACAAACCTCAGGGGTATCGCTATAAGCGGCCCAACCGATGACGACGAAGGACAGAGCCCTGCCGATGAATGCGCCCGTACTCACCCCTATCACGCCAGAAGTTGTTGCCGGACACGGCTTGAAGCCCGATGAATATCAGCGGCTGCTCAAAATTCTAGCCCGAACGCCGTCCATGACGGAACTGGGCATCTTTTCGGTCATGTGGAGCGAGCATTGCTCGTACAAGTCGTCGCGCGTCCACTTGCGCCGCCTCCCGACGACGGGGCCGCGCGTCATTCAAGGCCCCGGAGAGAACGCCGGCGTCGTCGACATCGGCGACGGCTTCGCGGCCGTCTTTAAGATGGAGTCACACAACCATCCGAGCTTCATCGATCCGTACCAAGGCGCGGCGACAGGCGTAGGCGGAATTTTGCGCGACGTGTTCACGATGGGCGCACGGCCGATTGCGGGGCTCAACTCACTGCGCTTTGGCCGCCCCGAACACCCTCGCACGGCAGAACTTTTGCGCGGCGTCGTCGCGGGCATCGGTGGCTACGGAAATGCGATAGGCGTCCCGACTGTGGGAGGCGAAGTGCAGTTCGACGCCTCGTACGACGGCAATATCCTTGTCAACGCGTTCACGTGCGGCGTGGCTCGCACGGACCGCATCTTTTATGGGCGCGCCGCCGGCATCGGCAATCCGATTCTCTATATTGGCACGCGCACCGGACGCGACGGCATTCACGGCGCGACGATGGCGTCCGACGAATTTGGCACTGCCAAAGAGGGAACCGGCGAGCTGGCTACGGCGAGCAGCATCAAAAAAGGCGTTCGCTCGACGATGCAAGTCGGCGATCCGTTCATGGGCAAACTGCTGCTCGAAGCGTGTCTCGAGCTCATGTCGACCGATCTCCTCGAGGGCATCCAAGACATGGGCGCTGCGGGCCTGACGTCGTCGAGTGTCGAGATGGCGGGGCGCGCGGAAAACGGCATCGAAATCGACCTCGACGCCGTCCCGAGGCGCGCGAAAGCGATGACGCCTTACGAGATTCTCCTCAGCGAATCGCAAGAGCGAATGCTGCTCGTCGCCAAAAAGGGGAAGGAAAACGAGGTACTCGCCCTGTGCGCAAAGTGGGAGCTCGACGCGGCGATCATCGGGCGTGTCACCGACACGAAGCGCTGGGTCGTCACCGCGACGCCCGGCTACGACCCGCTGGAAGGGCTCGAGCCGACGGGCGAAAAGCGGGTCGTCGCCGACATCCCGGTCGGCGTTCTGACGGACGACGCCCCGGTCTACGACCGGCCTCGGAAGCCCGCGCCCGTGCCCGCCGACGTCGCCGTGCCCGAGTGTGTCGACCCAAAGGCTGCACTCCTCGGCCTTCTCGCGTCGCCAAACATTGGCTCACGCGCTTGGATTTGGCGGCAATACGATCACATCGTGCGCGGCGGCACCGTTGTGCGACCCGGGTCGGACGCCGGCGTCGTCCGCGTTCCGTGCGAACGCGACGGCACCACGATCATGAAGCACCTCGCGTTCTCCGTCGATTGCAACGGCCGATTCGTCGCGCTTTCGCCTGAGGAGGGGGCGAAAATGGCCATCGCCGAAGTATGCCGCAACCTCGTGTGCGCGGGCGCCGAGCCTCTTGGGATTACCGATTGCCTCAACTTCGCGAGTCCCGAAGAGCCGACAACGATGGATATCTTCGCGCGCGCGGTCGACGGCCTCGCGGCGGCGTGCCTCGCGCTCGAGGTGCCTATCGTTAGCGGCAACGTGAGCCTCTACAACGAGACGAGTGACGCGACGGGGCGACACCCGATTCTTCCCACGCCAGGCGTCGCGGCCGTGGGTCTCGTCGCGCGCGAAGACGACATTGTCACGCAGTCGTTCCGAGCCGAGGGCGACGTTATCGTTCTTCTCGGCGATACCGAATGTGCACGTTCTGGCCTTGGCGGAAGCGAGTACCAGGCGCAGACGGCGGGGCGCCTCGGTGGGCCGCCACCGCGCATCGATCTCGAACTCGAAAAACGCCTTCAGCGATTCGTTCTCAGCGCGGCGCGATCACAGCTCCTTTCGAGCGCACACGACGTCTCCGATGGTGGCATGGCGGTCGCTCTCGCCGAGTGTTGCACGACTTCAGGCGACAGCGTCATGTTCGGCGCACACGTGACGGTGCTGAATTCTGGCGGCGACACGCCGGTCGCGGCGACTCTTTTTGGCGAAGCTCCGAGCCGAATTCTCGTCTCCGTGCACAAGGAGCAAGCGAACGAGCTCCTGCGGCGTGCGGCGGAGGCCGGCGTGCTCGCACTCACCATCGGGTACACGACCGTCAGCGGCCCGAAGGCAACGCTTCGCGTCGACGTCTCAAACGGTCCGAGCTTCGAGGTCCTGACGGCAGACCTTCGAACCGCACGTGAGTCGTGCCTCGAGAGCATCGTCGGGCGCGCGTAGCTGAGAGCGTGATATCGTTCTTTCTGAGCTCTATTCATGGCTAAGTTTCAGTCGCCGCTCCTCGGCAACAACAACAACGTTCGCCACAAGAATCGGATGTTCCACGTCCAGACGGAGGACTCGGGCGTCAACCACCCGCACATCATCACGCACCTTTTTATGGACGGTGGGCGAATCCTGAAGAGCGTGAAAAAGTCGTACGCCGAGCACGTCGGCGCCGACGGTATGAGAGTCACGGTGCAAGGACTCATGAAAGAGCAGCACCAAGCGATGATCACCGCGTTACGCGAGGGTCAATTCGACGCGATCGTCGAGGGCGGGCGCGGAGTTGCGGCCCCCGCACTCGCAAGCCTTTCCGTAGCGCCATCTGCGCACGCTTCGGACCCTACAACAGACAAGACGGCGCTTTCGCCTGCTCCTCCACCGGCTTCCCCACTACCTTCCCTGATACCGCGAGCCAACGCGAGCGAACCGGCTGCGGAGCTGACGCTCGATTTCGATGCGTTCGAGAACTCAACTCCTCTCGCGGGGCCCGCGGAGCCTCGGTTTCCAGTGCTTTCACCGGCGCCGTTCGGACGTTCGCTGAGGCCTACGCAGACCTCTATTTTCAGCGACAAACTCGTGAGTGACAAGTCGCTCGACGAAGTGATTCTTAGCTATCTCGCAGAAGACCTCGACGCGTCACCTCGTGAGTGACGAGCCCTACTCGCAGGCGAACGTTACTGCGATATCGAACGCCGGATCCGCCATAGCTTCCCGGTTTCGCGTCTTCAACGCTACCGTTCGACCGGTGCTTGTCGCGACACACTGAGCGAGCGCAGACGGGCAATCGGCGCACGTCGCATGGCGGAATGCGCCGCGTTCGCCAAAAAGCAGATGAACGTTCGCGACGATCGGCGTCGACGGCATTTCGTGAAGGAATCGCTGCGCACACGATGTCCACGCGCCCGCAGTTCCGTTGAGCGTGACATCCTTTGCACTGGCGGTGCCTGAGGCCCGCGGCGCGCCAACCTGAGCTCGGCACGACGCGGAGTTGAAGGTCGACGCGGACGGTACCTCGCCAGCCGCAGCCGTCGGCACGGCAGACGAAGCATCGGGCGACAGCGGCAACGACGCCCCCGAAGTCTCGGCTGCCGGCGCGGTCGCCGACGCTGAATCGACCCCCGCTGTCACGGTCGGCAATGAGCGACCGGCCACCGTTAGCGGCCCACGTTTTGAGGTCTTTGACTCTGACGGCGGAACGGCGCTCACAGGCTGAAGCGGATCGAGGTTTGGAACGGCAGGCGCGAGCGAAGACGGAGGCGGAGAGGCGGCGAAGGAAGACACGGATGCGCCGGGCGGTAGGCCGACGTGCAGCGGCGTATCCGTCTCGAACCCACGCACTTTTAGGCCACGCGCCAGTTCGCGAAGCCTTGGGACACCGAGAACGACGCCCGAGACAAGCCCCCCCATCACGGCAAGACTCAACGCGGCTCGTACGTAGCGAGGTCGGGCGCGTCGCCTCGATGTCGAGGCGCTCGAGAGCGCGGTCGTCACCAACGCGGCGGTAGCGACCGGCGTGATGTGGCTGCTCGTGGACAAGCCGGAAGCCACGGTAGGAGCCGACTCCACGGGCAGCACCCTCGAGCCACCCGCGAGAGCGGCGGCCGAACGCATACGCGTCGACGTGACTTCAGCGGGCGCGGCAGACGCGTGCCGCGCAGAGGCCGCGATGGCGTCGCGGATCGTGTTTCGCATCGCGCGGGCGGTCTGAAAGCGATCGTTGCGGTCCTTGGCAATGGCCCGCATCGCGACGGCCTCGAGCCCTTTGTGAACACATGCATAGTGCACCGAAGGCGCCGCAGGCGCCTCGGTAATATGCTTGAGAACAACCGCGAGCGCCGTGTCCGCCGTGAATGGCGTGCGGCCTGTAAGCAGTTGGTAGAGGATAATGCCCATCGCATAGATGTCCGAGCGCGTGTCGAGCTTCTCACCACGCGCCTGCTCCGGCGACATGTACTCGGGCGTGCCCACCACAAGCCCCTGGGTAGTCAGTCTCTGGCCATCACGGTCGCGACTCGCGTTCGGGTCGTCGTCATTTTCGGTAAGTTTCGCGATACCGAAGTCGCACACTTTGACGACATAAGCGTCTTGGTCTTCATCATTTTTCGCGCGGAGAATCATGAGATTCTCGGGCTTCAAGTCTCTGTGAATGACGCCCATCTCGTGAGCCACGGCAAGCGCCGCAAGCGCCTGCATCAAGATGTCTGCGATGTCGTCGTTCGCGAGCGGCCAGTCTTCGTGAATGACGCGGTAGAGATCGCGGCCCTCGACGTACTCCATCGCGATGTAGAGCAGCCCGTCGGGCTCTTCGCCAAAGTCGATGACCCGCATCGAATTCGGATGATCAAGCCGACTCGCGGCTTTGGCCTCGCGATGAAATCGCCCTACAAAGCTAGGGTCGACGGCGATCGCGCGGTGCATCACCTTGACCGCGACGTTCTTCTCGAGAGCTTTGAAGTGCGCTTTGTAGACTGCACCCATCGCCCCGCCACCAAGAAAAGACTCAATCTTGTACTTCCCGGAAACGGTGCGCCCGATCAAGCTCGGATCACCGAGTTCGTGAGGCGAGCCCGCGACCGAAGCACGCGACCCTCGCGTCGGGCGCGCGGGCGGTGTGCTTCGATCGGGCTCCTGGCTCATCGCGACGAGTCTACCCAACCGCCAGGGCGTACCGCCACCCCTGCCGATGCGAGGTTCGGGGTAGCTGTTCGGGGCGCGCATGATACATCCGCACACCATGCCCCTTGAACGCGCACGACGTTCCATCGAAAGGCTGCGGCGGGTAGCCGAAGGCAGCCTCCACCCGACGCTGAATGCACCAAAGCTCCTCCTCGAGCCAGGTCTGGCGCGCACGCTGTTCGCGTCGCAGCTCTATTGCAGGGTCACCGACGTCGAGGCCCACGAGCTCCGAGCACGCGGCGAGGGCTACTACACGATTTGCAGTGCAGGCCACGAAGGCAACGTCGCGCTGGGTCACCTGACTCGGGCCACCGATCCAGCGCTTCTGCACTATCGAAGCGGCGCGTTTTTCCTCGCGCGCGCACGCGCGTCTTGCACACACGAGGCGGCGAGCCCTCCGCCCGGTGTTCTCGAGATTTTGCTGTCCCTGGCGGCATCCGCCGACGACCCCATTTCCGGAGGTAGGCACAAGGTGTTCGGAAGCGTCCGGTGGGGCGTTCCCCCGCAGACAAGCACGATAGCGTCACACCTTCCGAAGGCCGTGGGCATGGCCGTCGCCATCGAGCGCGCACCTCGCTTGCGCGCGCGACAGAACGCGCCGGCGCGCGCTGAAGCGCACCCGGGAATCGTCGCGACCGAGCGAGATTCCATCGTCGTTTGCTCGTTTGGCGACGCTTCACTCAACCATTCAACGGCGCAAGGAGCCATCAACGCCGCCGCGTGGGCGTCGTTCCAAAACCTCCCGGTGCCGGTGGTCTTCGTGTGCGAGGACAACGGCATCGGTGTCTCGGTGCGTACGCCCACCGGGTGGGTCGAAGCGCGCATGCGCGCGATGCCGGGCATCACCTACGTGCCCGCGGACGGCCGCTCTCTTTCGGACGCCTACGAGGCGACCCGCTACGCCGTCGAGACATGCCGAGCGACGCGCATGCCTATCTTCCTGCATCTTCGGTGCGAGCGCGTTTGGGGCCACGCCGGGAGCGACGCCGACAGCGACTATCGGTCGACCTCCGAAATCGTAAACGCGGAAGACGCCGACCCCGTGCTTCTCACGGCCTGCTCACTTTTGGAGGCGGGAGCGATGCGCCACGCCGAGCTCGCGGAGGAGATCGACCGCGCCGTCGACGCCGTGCGTGCACTTTCACGCGAGGCCGTCGCGAGACCCAAACTGCGGACCCGCCACGACGTCATGAAGGCGGTCGCTCCTGAGAGCAGCGACCGTGCGTGGGCAGAGGCTCGCCGGTCCGGCTACGCGTTGATGCCCGCGGACGCGGACAAGCGAAGGCCCCTCGCCCACGGGATCCGAGCCGCGCTTGGCGACCTGATGCACAAGTACCCCGAGATGATCGTCTTCGGCGAAGACGTCGCTGAAAAGGGCGGCGTGTACGGCATCACCGTAGGCCTGTGGAAGACGTTCGGCCCCGCGCGGGTGTTCAATACGCTCCTCGACGAGCAAGCGATCTTCGGAATGGCCATCGGCGCCGGACAGGTCGGGCTCCTTCCCGTCCCGGAGATTCAATTCCTCGCTTACGTGCACAATGCAGAAGACCAGCTGCGCGGAGAGGCGGCGACGCTGTCGTTTTTTTCGTCGGGACAGCTCGCGAATCCGATGGTGGTCCGTATCGCAGGCCTCGGTTACCAAAAGGGTTTCGGCGGGCACTTTCACAACGATAACAGTCTCGCGGTCCTTCGCGACTTGCCGGGCGTGCTCGTCGCGGTACCGTCGCGCGCCGACGACGCCGCGAAGATGCTCCGCACGCTCGTCGCGGCGGCTCGTGTGGACGGCCGCGTTTGCGTCTTCGTGGAGCCGATTGCGCTCTATCATGCGCGCGACCTGTTTCCCGGCGACGGTCGGTGGTCGTTCGCGCTACCCGCCCAGGGCGAAGCCATCGCGTTGGGCGACGTCGGGGTCTACGAGAGCTCGGTCCTCGTAGAAACGTGGGCTCAAACGATAGACATTGTTGTTTTCACGTATGGAAACGGCGTTCCCATGGCGCTCCGAGCGGCAGCAAAACTCGAAACGGAACGCGCCACGAAGGTGCGTGTCATCGATTTGCGGTGGCTCGCTCCGTTGCCCGAACGCGCGATGGTTCATCATGCGGGACAAGCTTCTTCTATCCTCATCGTCGACGAATGTAGGCGTTCAGGAAACGTGTCCGAGGCCATCTCCGCGGTGCTGGCCCAGACATACGAGCTTCGCGCCAAGCCGTTCGCGCGCGTGACCTCGGCCGACTCGTTCATCCCGCTCGCCGAGGCCGCGAATCTCGTGCTCCTGCAAGAGACCGAAATTTTCGATGCGTTGAGCGTTTTGGCGCGCGCGCTCGAGCCTCGCTTTGAAAGCGCGGAAGGAGCCGCGTCGTGACGAACTGCCTGGCGCTCTCCCCCACGTCGGACCCGAACCGCTTCGTCACATCCGACGGCACGTTCCTCGTTCCGCCCGAGGGGTGGGTCTGTCTGCCACCCGGAGATGCAGGGCTCACCCGGCGCGTAAAGCTCGCAGGACCCTCGTGGGCGGTCGTCGAAAAGCGCGGTCGAAAGCTGTTTTCGAAAGGCCTATGGGCTCCCCGCGAAATCATCGCTTCGGAGCGTGTGAAGCTCGAGGAAGAACGAGCGACCGAGGGATACGCGAAGAAGCGACAGGCTGACGCCGCGCGCCGCGAGCGAACGCAAGCGGACTACGTCGTCACGTTCGAACGCGAGGTGTTGACCTTCCTCAATTTCTCCAAAGAATGGCGGCTCCTCGGCGAGGTGATGGCGCGAAAAGTCGCCGCTCACGCAACACCGGTAGGCAGCGGTACAGTCGCGCGAACCAAACGTATCGAGGTAGGCGAACGCGCAGAAGCTGCGGTCATCGCGTGGATGCGTCACCAAACGACGGCGTACGACAGCCTCCAGATTCCGCGCATCAAGGGCAAGCGACGGGAGGTTCGGCGCGAGCTCGCACGCGTTTCCCGCGGCGTCCTCGAGCAGCATCGACGAGACGTACCCCACGCGATTCACGGATGCCCCCTTTGCTCGGCGATCGTGCCCGTTTAGCCTTAGAGGCTTACGGATTCTCCCCAAGCTGATACCGTTGGAGGGAGTGCCTGAGTCGCCGCAGTCAGCTCAAAACAAAGGGGTATCGTCCGGCCGTGGGCGAATGCAAAGGCGGTCGATGTCGATATCCCGCGCGGCCGCGTGGGTGACCTACTTCGCGTGCAGCTCGCTGTGCGCTTCGACTACGGCAATGGCCGCGGGTCAAGCAAGTCGGATGTGTGCAGCTCGCGCAGAGAGCGCACAAACGGAGCGGAAAGAATCGCATCTTCTCCGAGCGCGCGAATCACTCATCTCGTGCGCTGACGAATCGTGTCCTAAAGCAATTCGCACGGATTGCGTGCGATGGCTCGCTGAAGTCGACGGAGATATTCCCTCTATCGTCGTTAAGACCACTACCGGAAACGGGGTCGAGGTCACCGATGTCAGAGTCTATATCGACAGCGTGCTCGTCGAGCAGCGCATCGACGGTGCCGCGATTCGCGTCGACCCGGGCAAGCGGGTCGTGCGGATGGAGCGCGGCTCCGCATCCGTGTCGCAAGAGATCGTCGCTCACGTGGGCGATCGAAATCGTCCCGTGCGGCTTTCCTTCCCGGCCGCAGTCGACGGCAAGAAGCCAGGCGAACCAGTTGCGAAAACCGCGGTCCAGCTGAAGCCAACCGACGCGCCGCACAAAAGCGTTGCTCCCTGGGTCGTCGGGGCCCTTGGACTCGCCGCGTTGGGCGGTGGTGCATTCCTAACCGCCACGGGGTGGAAGACGAGGGGATACTTAGCGAACAGCTGCGCGCCGACGCATAGCTGCTCCAACGCAGACGTCAGCGCCGCAAAAACCAAGATCCTTGCGGGCGACCTCACGATGGCAGGCGGCGCCGTGGTTCTCGCTATCGCGTTATACCTAGCGCTTACCGCAACCAGCGTGCAGGCAGACACGCCAAAAGCCAATGCATCGAGCTTTGGCATCCTCCGCTTTTGACAGCACTTACTCCGTCATTTTCAAAAGCACGTCATCCACCTGAACATGAAACTCGGGATGCCCTCGGTCAGCGTCGTAGTACGGAAGGCCTACGGCAACGGTCACCATTCCGGGCGCGACGTCGTGAAGTGTAATCGTTGTTGCGGCCTGCCCGTCAACTTTCAACGATGCGGTTAACAACGACAAGTCTACCGTCAATTCAAGAAGCGACCAAACATCGACGGGCCAAGGTTCCGTTTTCGCGTTGGAGAAGACCGGCATGCCCGCGTCAGGTGGCGAAGAGCTAAAATTCAGAATAGTCGTCCCGGCCGTCATGGCGACACCGACTAAGCCTGTGTCACGCATTCCGTCGTTCACGACAACGCTCAGGATTTGTCCGTACTCACCGCTCGACGGACGGCGATCTAGCCGAACGCGACTGCGATAATAGACCTGTCGACTCGAGCGCTTTTCGTAATAGAGGTACGTGTTGGCTTTCGTACCGGCATCTTCAATCGGCTGGGCCGCAATTGAAAATTCGGCGAAGCGCAGACCTTCAGGCGGTGGCGGACTCGACACGATACTGTTCGAACCGCTACCAGTCGACGTCGTCCCCGACCATCTCCCGACGGGGTTCGTGCGCTCGAAGCCATCGCAAAAAACGCCCGGCTGATTGCATTCCGCAACGGTTACGCCCGACTCCAACGGTTCGAAACCAGAATCACTGCCGGATTTCACTTTGGTAGGCGGCCGCGGTCCTTCGATTCCACCTTCGGCGCCGACGTTTGGGTCGTCGGTGAAGCCGTCGAATCCTCCCGCGAGGCTGCAGGCGGTGACAGCGAAGACTCCGCCGAAGGTCATCCATCTCCTCATACGCCTAAACGTAACTGCGTAACGGCGGCTCAGCCAGGCGATTTAGTCGACTTTCTAAACGCGCCTGGTGCGACCTCGCCTTCGTTACTCGGGGTGGCCTACGTGACTCGCGCGTGCCTAAAGTCAAAGAGCGAGAGGGTGGATGAGTGCCGCTCGCGCTTCCGCACACACGGCGGTTTCTTCGTTACCCACGAGCGCCACGGCATCGGCGACGGCGCGCGGGTCGTCACCTGACGTGATGCGCTCACGCGCCTCCGCACTGCCGGTAAGCAAATCGAACGCAGGAATGTGGTCCACGAATTCGTAGCGCTCTGTACGGAAGCGAAAGTCACGTGGGCTCGCGTGATGCGCGAGCGCGCACAGCGCTACGTACGTCGCGACGGGTCGAAAACTCGCGCGACAGGTCACGTGGATTTGCACGCCGCCGCAAGCTTGCTTCGCGTGCTTGTGAAAGGTCGGCTCGAAGACGAGCGGGCGAGCGACGAATCCTGGCAGGCCCGTCGCGAGAAGACCGTCCGCAAGCTTCTTTCCACTGACCCATGGCGCGCCGGTCATCTCGAACGGACGCGTCGTTCCTCGGCCGTCGGAGAGGTTCGTCCCCTCGAGAAGGCAACCGCCGGGGTACACAAGTGCGGTGTCACGTGTCGGCATGTTGGGTGACGTGAGGACGAAGTCGCGATCCCACGCACTCGCGTCAGCACCGCGGTCGAGACCTGTCACGACCAGCACCTGAACTAGGTCCGCGTAGCCTTCTTGCCGAGCACGCCATGCGACGATTTCTCCAAGCGTGAGCCCGTGGCGAATCGGAATGCGCTCGAGACCCACGAACGAAAGAAAGCCATCGCACTGTAGCCTTCCTTCGATTTCACAACCGCCGATGGGGTTCGGCCGATCGAGCACGAGCACGCGAATGCCATGGTCACGACACGCGCGCGCCATGAGGACAGCCGTCCACGCGAAGGTGTAATACCGCGCGCCAACGTCCTGCAGATCGATCACAACGACATCGAGTCCGTCGAGATCGGCGTGCCTCGGCGACAAGTCTTCGACGGTATCGCCGTAGAGGCTCACCACACGCGCACCGCGAGGCGCGTCGGGCTCGTTCCCTGCGCAAACACCTATCATGTCCTGCGCGTTACCCGCCCATCCGTGCTCGGGGCCAAAAAGAACGCGCGGCACAATCCCGAGCTCCGCAAACACGTCGACTACGTGCGTGAGTCTCTTCGAGACAGACGCCGGGTGCGCGAGCAGCCCGACGCGCTCCGTGCGAAGGCGGTGGAGCAGGGTGGAATGTTGAGCGAGACGATCGAGGCCCGTAAGCAAGACGCGGAGGTTACTCCGAAGGCGCTGCGGGCGAGAGGAGATCGCGAAGGTCGAGAGGAGCCACTAGCGGAGAGGCGACACTGGCGGAAGGCGCAGGAGACGGCGCCATCGGGACCGAAGCCACAGCCTTCGCGGGCGAAGGCGTCGTGTGTGACGCCTGCGGAGCCACGACGGCTGGCGGCGGCACACGAGTTGAAAAAACGGCTTTCGGGGCAGCCCGCGGCGCGCTGGAGACCGCCAAGGGCGCGTTCAGAAGCGGAACGGAAAGCGACGCGCCAGAAACCGACACGAACGGCGACTTGGAAGCCGTGGAGGCCAGCTCCCTTGCCTTGGGAAGTTCACCTGACGGTGCGAGCTGCGGCTCTGGCGAGGCCGTTGCCTTCAGCTCTTGGAGAGGAACCACAGCTGGCGACGGGTCTGCGTGCGTGAGAAGCGCCACCATGGTAGCGACCGTTGCGAGACCGACGGCGCTCGCGATCCACATCACCGTGCGGCGACCCGTTTGCGCAGATGTGAGCGTCGCCGAGAGAGACGTCGCGACCATGCCGGAAGGCGTCTGCGTCGTGTCTTTGCTGGACACTTCGAGAGGCAATGCGGCGTTCGGCGTGAGGTCGAACATCGGCGCCGAACCTGTGACCATCGAGTCGGGCGGTGCATAGCCAAAGACTGCGCGGGCGAACGCGTCTGCGGCCCCGCGTGCCGTCTGAAACCGCGCGGCCGGATCCCGAGCGCACGCCCGCGCGAACCAATCATTGAGTTCGGCGGGAACCCCGGGTGCTACCAAAGTTAGGAGAGGCGTGGTCGTGTGGATAGCGAGCGTGATCGCGCCTACCGTAGCTCCCTCAAACGGACGCTTCCCCGTTAGAGCCTCGAATGCGAGCACCCCGAGCGACCAAATGTCTGACCGCGAATCGACTTTTTCGCCGACGATTTGCTCTGGACTCATGTAGTAGGGCGTGCCGAGGAGCTCGCCTACGGTAGTCGCTTTGGTCGCCAACGCCTCGTCTTTCGCCGTACCGAAATCGAGGAGCTTCAAAAACGGCTCGCCTCCTTCGACGTCGCACAAGAACACGTTGTCTGGCTTGATGTCGCGGTGCACCACGCCGACGCGATGCGCCTTGGCGAGCGCCTTGGCGAGCTGCGTAAGCAACACGGAAACGGTTTGCGCCGACAGAGGACCTCGCGAAAGTTCCACGCCGAGATCGTGGCCCTCGAGCAACTCCATCACGATAAACGCGACGCCCAAGTCCGTGACGCCAGAGTCAAACACCTGGACCACGTGCGGGCTCTTCACGGAAGAGGCAACCGCGGCCTCGCGCGCGAAGCGAGCTACGGCGCCGGCCACGCCGTCAAACCGCTTCGCCATGATCTTCACGGCGACTTGGGTGTTGAGGACCAAATGCTCGGCGAGCCACACGGTGCCCATGCCGCCGACCGCGAGCTGACGCACCAACCTCACGGAAGGGGTCACGTACGCGCCGGGTTCGAGCTCAATCGCCATGGTGGTCAAGAGGCGCCTGTCGCAAACCCCAGAGGTGTGCGTAGCACACGCATCGGACGGATCGAGCGACGTCGCACCTCCGCGCCTTCGCGCTTTCCTAGGACGCAACAAAGGCAGCAGCCTAGAGCCAAAAATAAGCCAAAGAAGTGGCAAGCGCGACCACGCCAACGCGGACGAGTCATCCAACGACAAGTGCTGCGCGGTGACCTCATTTGGGGGCTCCGCGAGGCGTACAATGTCGCCCGCGCAAAGAATGCGCGACGTCCACGCTTCAATTTGAACCCATCGGTAACACCGTCGGTTAGCTTTGACCTTTTTGCAGAGAGGCACCCATGCGCCGCGTCCTAGTCGTCGATGACGAAGAGAACATCCGCCTCGTCCTGAAGACGCTCCTAAAGCGTCACGGGTACGAGGTCGAGACGGCCGATGGTGGAGAGAGTGCGCTTGCGCTCGTCGATTCGTTCGGGCCCGACGTCATTCTCACCGACGTACGCATGCCGAAAATCAGCGGGCTCGACTTACTCGCGACGCTCAAGGCAAAGCAAAACACGGCGACGGTTATCGTGATGAGTGCCTATGGGTCGATCGATCTCGCGATCGAGGCGATGAAAGCCGGCGCTTACGATTACGTGGGCAAACCGTTTAAGCCCGACGAGATTGTCCTCGCACTACGGAAGGCCGAAGAAAGGGAAACACTTCGTCGCGAAAACAAAGTTCTCAAAGAGCAAATCCAAAAAGAGAATCAGTTCGAGTCCATCCTTGCCAAGAGCGCGTCGATGACGCTCATCTTTCGGACGATTACGAAAATTGCAGACTACAAAACAACCGTTCTCGTCCAAGGTGAGAGCGGCGTCGGCAAGGAGCTCGTAGCGCGGGCGCTCCACGCTCGCTCGACGCGCAAAGACCAAGCTTTCGTTACCGTCAACTGCGGCGCAATTCCGGAAAACCTGCTCGAGAGCGAGCTCTTTGGCCACAAGAAGGGCGCGTTTACCGACGCGAACGCCGACCGTCGCGGTCTCTTCGAGGAGGCGGACCGCGGCACGCTTTTTCTCGATGAGATAGGCGAGCTTCCTCTTAGTCTCCAGGTCAAAATCCTGCGCGCGTTGCAGGAGGAAACGATCCGAAAGCTCGGTGACTCCAAAGATATCAAAATCGATGTTCGCATCATCACGGCGACGCATCGCGACCTTGCCGCCGAGGTGAAGGCCGGTCGGTTCCGCGAAGACCTTTTCTACCGGATTAACGTGCTGCCGATTGTCATTCCTCCACTCCGCGCACGCAAAGAAGACGTCAACCTCCTCGTCGATCACTTCCTCGTACGCAACAACGCTCGCCTCGGCATGCAGCGGAACGCCATTACACCCGAGGCTCGGAAGCTCCTCCTCGAGTACGCATGGCCGGGCAACGTGCGCGAGCTCGAAAACACCATCGAACGCGCCATGGTGCTCTGCGAAAGCGATACCATAGGAGTCGTCGACCTCCCGGATCGCCTGCGCGAGGCGCTCGACCCGATTCACGCGCAGCTCGCGAGCGGAGAGATGTCGATAAAAAAGACCTCAGCGGCCATTGAGGAGATCCTCATCCGGCGCGCGCTCGTGAAGACGCGCGGCAATCGAACGCGAGCCGCTGAACTGCTCGAGATTAGCCACCGGGCCCTGCTATACAAAATCAAGGACTACAGGATTACGTCGCTCTCGTGAGCGTGCTCGTCCGAAGTCGAGAAGCGAGTGCTAGGCTTTGAGGATGCGTGTTGCGTCCTTTGCGTGCGTTGCTTCGTTTTCTTTCGCGCTCCTGTCGTTCGTGTCACTCGTGCCACTGATTGGCTGCCCAGCGCCGCCCAAGCAGGTGGGCGACGTTTCATCCGAGAACGCGCCCTCGAGAAATGACGAGACGCCGAAGTGGGAGGGAGCCGTATCGCCCGAACCCCCGAAGCCCAGCGCGGCGGGCGGGAGCTCGGGGACAAGCGAGGCACCTGCCCGCCGAAGCGACCAGTACGATCGCGAGGGAACCGAGGTCGTTCTGAAGCGCGCGGCCCGGCAGGCAAAAGACAACTGCGGCGCGGCCAAAGGCGATGACGGTAAAGCGAGTGGACCGTGGGGTAAGCTCACCGTTCAAGTCCAGCTCGGAAGCAACGGTCACTCGAAAGGGATCACAGTGCCGTCTCCGTTTCAGGGAAAACCGTCCGGAAACTGCGTCGAAAAAGCGTTTGCGAGCCTCACCTATCCGCCGTGGGGTGGCGCCGATGCCCAAGTCGACTGGGAAGTCGAACTCGTGCAGCCCCGCGACACGCATAAGAAGTAGCGAGCTTGATTAGCTCTCGTCCATACGGCGCATGCCCTCGAGGAGGAGCGCTTCGCTCGAGTCGACGATCACGCGTTTAGGCGGGGCAAAACCTGGGTCGAGCTCGAACTCGCCGTCCTGAACCTTGAGCAGTGAGTAGAACGCGGACGTACCCGAGAGATCACCGAGAAGGGCGTTGGCAACGTTGCCCTCGAGAAAGTGGATCTCGCCGCTCTGTCCACCAAAACGAACCTTTAGCTTTCCGGTCTTTCGTCCGTGAAAGAGCACCTGCACAATGTCCGGGAGCCCCATGTCGCGAAGGCTTCCACTGACTCCTTTCGCGCGACGACGCGTCGTGCGCTGGTCGAGCATCGCCTTCAGCTTCGCCACGAAGACGTCGGCTTGAACGGGCTTCGCCACAAAGTCCATCGCACCAAGTTCGAAGGCGCGATTCGCTTCGGCCCTACCTTGCTTTTGTGTGTGAACGACCCAAGGGATGTCGCGCCCCCATGATTCGCCGCGCGCCTCCGCGAGGAATGCGAGACCGTCGGCGTCAGGCAGCTCGAGCTCGCAAATCACGACGTCAAACTCGGCGCCTTCGGACGCCGCCAGCTTTCGAGCGGCCGCGACGCTTCGTGCCATTTTCACGTCGAAGCCCTGCTCCACCATACGCAGCTCGAGGACGGTCGACTCCTCCGGGTCGGCATCGACGAGGAGCACGCGATAGTGGCTTGCGAGCAACTTCGCTTTCATGTCCTCGCCGAGCACGAGGGACTTGAACAGATCCAACGTACTCGGGTCGAAGATAGTCCCTTTATGCTTTAAAAGAACGGTCATGGCCTCGGCAGGAGTGAGCACCTTGCGAAGCGGATTTCGCGAGTTTTGAGTCAAATCTGCGTAGCTGTCGGCCACGGCAAGCAGCCGCGCGCCGAGCGGAATTTCTTTACCTACGAGCTTATCTGGAAACCCATTCCCATCGACACGCTCGTACATATGAAACACTGCGCTTTTTACGGACTTGACAAGTCGGACGGATTCCAAAAGTCGCTGAGGCGTATCGCAAACCTTGAGCGCCGCGACGCGATGCCCCTCGTACTCCGCGCAGTTCATCGCCGTGAGGTGAAATTGACCCATCTTGCCGAGGTCGTGAATGTGGCCCGCAATGATCAGCGCTTGGGTCTCCGCGCGGCCTAGGTTCATGCGTTCCGCCACACGCCGAAGCAACCGGGCGACTTGTGACGAGTGCCCGCGCAACTCCTGCCGCGAGCTTTCGAGCAAACTCACGAGCACCGTAAGAAGCTCAATCGTCGTTTCGTTTTGGTCCGCCGTCTGTCTGGCGACGTCGTTGAGCGGTGGCCTCGTGCCGATTTGCGTGTTCGCGCGCAGCGCACCCGCCGACGCAGAGGAGGCACTCGGCCCGCCGCGGTCGAAAACGGGCGTTGTCGGAGGACGTGTGGGCAGCGCCGGAGACGACGGGGGGAAACGTGATGGCGGAGATGGCGCAGGACGAGGCCTACGCGCCGGCTTCGGCGAGGCAAGTCCGTCGTCGTTCCCCGGAACGCGTGGACCCCTTGCCGACGCCGGAAGTGGCGGCGGTGGACGCAGCACGGGTGCCGCGACGACGGGCACGGCGGGTGGCGGAGCCGCAGGTGGTGGTGGAGCCGCGACAGGGGTGGGCGCGACGAGAGGACCAGGCATTTGCGTGGGCGGGCCGAAATCGGGCATCGAGCCCAGCGACTGACGGTACGTGTCTTTCGCGCCCATCACACGACCGTCGGCCAACACCTGCTGGCCGAAATTGTAGGTCATGCCCGCTCTTTCGAGGAGGTCGAACGCGCGGAGATCGCCCCCATGATGCTTGCGAATCGCGGCCGCTATGGCGGCTGGACGCGCGACGAACGCCTTCACAGACTGCGCGCCGGAAACGAGCGTGATGTCGCGTAGAACGTCTTTGAGATCGGGATCCGCCGTCACCACACTCAGCACATTTTTGTCACGGTCAAAGACCACCGGGAACACACCGAGGGTCTCCGCCACGCGACGCGGAATCATTTGGACCGTGCCGCGAGGGATGTCGACCTTCGCAAGCTTGTCGGTGGAGACGAAGTGCGTTTGATACACACCTGAGAGCGCTTGGAGGAGCTCCCCCTCGCTCATGAAGTCGTTCTCGATGAGGACGTCTTCCGCGCGCTCGCCGGTCTGCATGATGAGCGCAACGACGCAGTCGAACTGCTCTTTCGACAGAACGCGCGCGCGCAGCAGCAACTCAGCTGCCTTCGTTTTGCTTGCGGAGGTGGGGACACTCAAGGGTGTGCCCCCGTAGCCTAACCCCCTGCCGCGCGTTGACGCACAAAACTGAGCAGAAAATCGAGCGCAACTCGGTTTTGACCGCCTTCGGGGATAATGACGTCGGCGAAACGCTTCGAAGGCTCGACGAACGCGAGGTGCATCGGCCGAACGCTTTCGTAGTATTGCTTTCGTACCTGCGCGAACGTCCGACCGCGCTGTTCGAGGTCCCGTCGGATGCGCCGCATCAATCGAATATCCGAGTCGGTGTCAACGAAGAGCTTGACCTCGAAGCGCGAGCGTAAACGCTCATCCGCGAGGACGAGGATGCCCTCGACCACGATGACAGGTGCCGGCGCGATGCGCAGCCCTTCTTTCGCGCGATCGTGCGTCGTGAAATCGTAGGTAGGCCGGTCAATCGGCTCTCCGGTTCGCAGCTGGTCGAGGTGCAGCGAGAGCAAGTCGAGCTCAAGCGCGTCGGGATGATCGTAGTTAACGCTCGCCCGCTCGACGAGCGGCAGGTGCGACTGCGAGCGGTAGTAGTGGTCTTGTTGAAGGAGAATCCCCTCTCCCGCCGGCAGCGCGTCAATCACGGAACGCGCGATGGTGCTCTTTCCGGAACCAGATCCGCCCGCAATGCCGAGGATAAGTGGTGGCTTTCGGGTCGAGGGGGGCTGCGTCACGCGCGCCTGAGTAGCACAGCGTTCGTTGAAGACTATCGCGTTCTCAGAGCTACTGCGCCGCGGCAAGCCACGCGAGTGGCCGACGGTACGTACTCACCATTCGATCGCTCGGTACCTCGTGGCCCATCCCGGGGACGAGGCGGACTTTGACCGGGACCTTGTTCTTTTTGAGTGTGTCGCCCACCTTGACGGTGTTTTGAGCCACGCCATCATTCTCGCCCGTCAGGAGGTAGACACGACGCAACTTTCGTTTCTCCGCATCGAGCGCTTGCGTCACGTCGGTTCCCCAGTACTGCTCGCACGCGCCCAAGATGAGCCATCGCGTCCAGGTGGTCTGATCCTTCAGACCGACTTGCATCGCGATAAACGCGCCTTCGCTGAATCCGATGAGAATGTTGCCGCGGCGCTGCACTTTGTTTTTGTACTTTGCACGCAACGCCGTCACCGTACCGTCAATCACGCGCTGAGCGTCGCCAGCGCCGCTTGACCACGTGCGCCCGCCGCTCCCATTGTCACCGGGCCCAGCTGGGCACACGACCCAGCCGAACTGGCTCGCGACTTTTGCCCACTTCCGACAATCGTCGGACGGGTTCCCGCCGCGGCCGTGCAAGTACATCAAGATAGGTTTTGGGCCGCTGGCGCGAGGCTTGAAATAGAACGCCTCCGGCTGCCCAGGAATCTCGAGACGGAGAGGATCACCGGTCGACGCCCCCGTCTTGGCCTGCGCCAGACTTGGCCATCCGAGGAGGGCAAGAAAGAAGGCCACCGCAACGACCCCAAGCACCTCGGCCGACGAGACGCGTGAGACGCGTGAGGCAAGTTCGCGACGACAAGAGCGGGAGGGCATCGTCATAGCGGTGATGGCCGAAGGTAGTCGACCGTCTCGAGCACGCAAGACCTCGTTCGCTCTTGACACCGACCAGCTGTTCGCGGGTGCGACTTCGGGCCTTACGCCCGGATTTGGCGGCCGAGAGTTTCGCCTACGAGCCTCGCGAGATCGTCGGATTCAGGCCACGGAACGGTAACTTCGGCCGACCGTACGTTTCGCCCGTCAGGATCACTGAGGAAGGCGCGAAGATAGAGCTCGGTTGCTCCGAGCGGGCCTTCCCTCCGCAACCCGAACGCCCCGAGCGGCGTTTTGCAATCGCCCTCCAACGCTACCATGACACCTCGCTCCGCGGCGACGCAACGACTTGTCGGCTCGTGGTGAAGAGCGCTTAGGAGAGAACGAGTCGTCGCATCGTCTTCGCGGCATTCGATGCCAAGCGCGCCTTGTCCAACGGCGGGGAGCGAAACTTCCGGCGCAAGGTTTTGAGTCACGCGACCTGCGAGCCCTAGCCGAACGAGACCCGCCCGCGCGAGCACGATAGCGTCGCACTCGCGGTCGTCGACTTTTCGAAGCCGTGTATCCACGTTGCCGCGCATTGGGACGATGACGAGGTCTGGGCGAACGGCACGCAAGCTCACGGCACGACGAAGGCTGCTGGTACCGACCCGCGCGCCACGAGGAAGACTGGCAAGGTCTCCGTGATGAGGCGAGACAAGAACATCGCGAGGGTCTTCGCGCTCCGGAATGCAGGCGATTAAAAGGCCTTTAGGTAAAACTCCAGGTACGTCTTTTATGGAATGCACCGCGAGATGCGCACGACCTTCGAGGAGTGCTTCTTCAATCTCTTTGACGAAGAGGCCTTTTCCGCCGATCTCGGAAAGCGGTCGATCTTGAATCCTGTCTCCTGTCGTGACGACCTGCTCCTCGATCCACGCAACCTCGGGGTGCGCCGATTGTAGACGCGCGACGAAGGCTCTGCACTGCGCGAGCGCGAGCGCCGAGCGGCGGGTGGCGTAAGTGAGGTTCATACAAACCTCGGGGCCAGAGGCTCAGTCTCAATGCACTCAATGCGCGAGGCGCTTGTCATGGCTGTCATCACTCTCATCACCCGTAGGGTCTTCGTTCTTGATGGACGACCGCGAATCGCGCTCGCTTTCACCAGGTTCTTCGGCAGGCTTTGGCAAGTCGAAGAGATGGTGCAGCGCGTCGACGAGATCGCCCGCGTCACTTGACGATGCCGCAAGCTTTAGACGCGTCGTCGGCGCGTGAAGAAGCTTATTTGTGGCGCTTTCGACCATCTGCGCCAGCGCCGCTCGATCGCCTTCCGTCAGGTGTTTCAGGCGACCCCCGAGGCTGCGTTCGAGCTCAGAGACGAGTACGCCGCGCGTACGCGCGCGAAGGGCGATGACCGTCGGGTTCACATTGAGCCCGCGCGCCCAAGCGGTCCAGGCCTCGAGCTCGGCGGCTACGATGACTTCGGCTGCCGCGAGCTCGCCTTGCCTCGCTTTCATATTCTCTCGAACCTCCTGTTCGAGGTCGTCGACATTGTACACGTACACGTTATCGAGGTTATGAACGTCGGGTTCGACGTTGCGCGGCACGGCGATGTCGATCAGAAAAAGGGTTTTCCCCTTTCGCTGCTTCATCACGCGCTTCATGAGATCGCGCGTAATGACAAACGTTTTGCTCGAGGTGCTGGCCACGACAACGTCGGAGGCGACGAGTTCGGCCTCGAGCTTATCGAGCGGAGCCGCCGTGCCGCCGAACGTCGCGGCGAGGATAGCCGCGCGCTCAAAGCTGCGATTGCAGACGCGAATGGCTTGCGCGTTTTTTCCCAAGCTTTTGGCGGCTTGTTCCGCCATCTCTCCGGCGCCGACAAGCAATACGGTGCGGCCCGCGAGGTCACCGAAGATGCGCGTAGCGAGGTCGACCGCGACGCTCGAAATGCTCACGATCCCGGCGCCGAGCTGCGTCTCGCTCCGTACGCGCTTGGCCACGGTAAACGCGCGATGTACGCACCGAGCGAGGTGATTCCGGAGCGCTCCCGCGGCGACGGCCGCGTCGTAGGCGAACTTCACCTGACCCAGAATTTGCGGTTCTCCGAGCACCATCGAGTCGAGGCTCGCGGCTACGCGAAAGATATGACGAACCGCGTCGTCGCCGCTTTTTTCGTAGACCCAACTTCCGAGCGCCTCAACGCTCGAGGCGCCGACGTGGTCGCGAAGCGCCTCGCGGATCGCGCGACCGGCAAGGCGCGTCGAGTCTTCGAGTGTCTTACCGACTTTGGATAACCCAATGACCTCGACGCGGTTGCACGTGGAGAGGAACATGGCCTCCTCGAGTTCCGGTTTTGCCATCAAGCGAGCGAGGACTTCGGGGAGTGTCTCCGCGCCTGCCGCAAAGCGTTCGCGGACGTCGAGCGGTGCCGTCTTGTGTGAAACGCCGATGACGACAACGGGCAAACTCACGGTCGCACCGTGCTCGAAACGACGTGCCCACGCGGCCCATAGGCGTCGTCAGATGAGGCACGGTTCCCGGTCACGACGTCGCGCGGCGCGTCTTTGCGAAGAAGATAGATGAGCAGCACAACGACGGAAAAACCGAATCCCGCGATGGTTCCGTAAGCAGCACGCCGACCACGCCAACCCGCCGCCGCGCGCAAAAAAAGCACCCCCGCGATCACGAGCCAGGTCACATACCCGAACACCGCGCGGAGGATTTCGCTCGTGCCGCCCATCTCGACGCGACGCGCCCACACTGTACCCGTGAGGATGCCAAACGTAAGCAACGGAAAGCCCGCAAGCAGGAAACGGTGCTCCGCGCGGTCGAGCGCGTCGAGCGGCGGAAGGCGGCGCGACATGCCGTCGATGCGCTTCGCTTTCACGAATCTTTCCTGAACGAGATAAAGAGCGGCCGCCGAAAACGCGAGGCCAAAAAGCGCGACACCGAAGAGGTTCAGCGTGACGTGAAGCGGTAAAAGAAGGCTCTTCACTCCGTCTCCCGGTTCGGCGCCTCCCCCAACGAAGCGCGAGGCCATCAACGAAGTGAGCGCGAGCGGTGCGATGAAAGCTCCTGCGACCTCGACGCGCCATCGTTTGCCGGCGACCACGTACGCGACCGCCATGAGCATGGTGGCCACGCTCATGGGAAAGTGGATGCCACCCACGGGGCAAACGCGAAGCAAGAGGGAGGCTACGCAAATGTGCGTAGCGTGGAGCACCGCCGCGAACGCCATCAACCGCGGTCCCACTTTTCCGACGTTCCCCTTGCCCCGCACGAGAAAGCGCAAGAACAGCACGAACGCCGCGACGTAGGCCGCCGCCGTCGAGGCAAAGAGAACGTTGGCCAGATGCTCGTTCAACGTCGACCCACTGCTCAGCGTTCGACGGATTCGCGTTGAACAAAGCTTTGAAGCAGCGCCTCGTCGGTCGGGGGGTTGGAGGCAAGTGCAGGATTCCGGCCGAGGGCTTCTGCGCGCTCGGGGGAGGCGACGAACTCATTGAGGGGCGTCGAGGGCGTACCGAACCACCCCGGAACGACGTCGTACGCGTTGTCCCCAAGGATCATCGAGTTCTCCAGAATTTCAGCCCCAAGCTCGCTAAGCGCGCGCTTGGACTTCACCTTCCCCAGCACCGCGTGCGCATCGGGAGCTCCGCTGACCTCAACGACCACGCGAATGCATTCCTCGACCTTGTACCGCCGAGCGTCGGCAAGCAGGATAAGCTCGCCGTTCAGCAAGTCGATCTTGCCGTCGATACCCCACTGGTCCACGGCGGATTGAGGAAAGAAGACTCGGTTTTGCATGGCGCGCCCCGACGAAGGTATCACGGCCCACACGCCAACTCCGGCTCTCGTTCTCGCCGACTACGAAGCTGTCGTCGCGCATGCGACAGACGTTCCCCGTAGGCGTGAGGTGTTCCAAAAACGCACGGGGTCTTTTGGCCCGGAAGACCCGTGGTTCGAGACCCGCACCCGCGCGTTTTGGGACGACGCTCTCACGACGCAAAGGCTCGCTTTGAGCGGAGGGCCTGCGTTGGACGACGCTGTTCGAGTGCGCGTTTCACGCTGGCATCGCGCGCATCGCGGCCTTTTCCTCGTGCGCTCACTGAGCGCGGAAGGGGCTCACCTCGTCGATCGCTGGTCGGGCGCCGAGCTCCTCGTCACTGTTCTCGACGAAGCTCAAGCGACTTCGCTAAGGCATGCGGAGGGTCTCGTGGACGCGCGGGTCGTGGCCTCAACCGTGCGACGCGCCGCTTCGCCGCGCCCTGCGCTCTTCATGTTGCCCGGTGCGCTTCATCACGCACCCGACGCCCGCGAGCCCATTGAAGCCGTACTGACCGCCGCACGCGCGGGAGCGATGGAGACGGGTGACGTACTCGATGCCTTGCTCCGCATGGAGCACGTGATGAGGAGCTCATCGCGGGTGAAAACGTCCTTCGCGTACCGCGTCGAGAGCCTGCGAAGCGCGCGCGTGTAGTGGTACGCTGAGGCGCAAGACGATGCCGCCGCCGCCTACGTTTGACGTTCGCTTGGTTCGGGCGCGAAAGCTCTCGCCGCAGGTCCGTGAGCTCGGCTTCGAACGCGCCGATGGGACACCGGTCGAGTTTCAGGCGGGGCAATGGGTGAGCCTCGTTCTCCCACTGCCAGAGGGTGAGGGCCGGCGCGCCTACTCCATCGCCTCCCATCCCGACGGTTCTTCGGGCTTCGAGCTGGCGGTAACGAAAGTCGACGGCGGTCCGGGGTCGACGTACCTCCATGAGCTCCCGGTCGGCGCCGTGGTCCGGGCGTTAGGGCCACAAGGTTTTTTCACGAGGCCGCGCATGGCTGGGCACGCTGGGCCCGCCGCTTACCCCGCGCTCTTCGTGGGTACCGGAACGGGCGTTACGCCCCTGCGCAGCATGATCAAAGACGCGCTCCTCGCGGGCGAGACCGCGCCTATCGTGCTGCTCTTCGGCGTGCGCTACGAAAGCGACAGACTCTATCGCGAGGAGCTCGAGGAGCTCTCGCGCACGTACGCCAACTTTCGTGCAGTCTACACCGTGTCGCGTCCGGATGCCAGCTGGTCAGGCGCCACGGGATACGTGCAAACGCACGTCGAATCTCTTTGGAGAGAACTCGCGCACGAACGCGCGTCATCCGCCTCAGAGGAAGCTCCCGTGGCTCCTCACGTCTATATTTGCGGGCTTGAGCGGATGGTGAGTGCGGTCCGGGATCTGCTTCGAAAGCAGATGGGCATCGACCGCAAGCAAGTTCACAGCGAACGCTACGACTGAGCAGTCAGTAGCCTTTGCGGGCGACGGCTTGGTCTCCGGCCTCGATTTCATGCTTCGAGGTGATGACAAGCGCCATCGACGTACGTTTACGAACGTTGATCACACGAAGCTCGGCCTGAACCTCTT
Organism: Polyangiaceae bacterium; assembly: GCA_025353725.1. Taxonomy (GTDB): domain Bacteria; phylum Myxococcota_A; class Polyangia; order Polyangiales; family Polyangiaceae; genus Labilithrix. Next base: position 24,798 of record JANXOF010000081.1, read on the forward strand.
CGGGAAGGCTTCCGATGTCGCGTGGTTTTGGCACGTTCTCGGTGGCCGCCGGGGAGTCGTCCTCGAGCGCAATGCGCTTTGCCGACGAGGTCGTGGTTTGCGTCCCGTGCCACGCATCGCCCTTGCGAATGACAAAGAGGCGGTTGCCCGGCCGAAGGCCCGCGTCCTCACCTTTATTAAGAAAGACGACTTGGTTTTGACCCAACAGCTGATGCGGTTGGATGCTCGTGAGAATGGTCGCCGAAACGTCTTTTTCGTTTCGAAGGGGAGAGACGACCTCGAAGCGACGAACCACGGGCCCGACGCGCGCGCCGCGCTCGATAGCGTCGAGCGCCTCGACGATCTTCGCGCGAGCGACGCCATCTTTCGAGTTCCACTGATCGACTTTGGCCGTGCCTTGAATCTCGATGAGCTTGCCGCCACCGACGCTGCGGATCGGCCGGTAAAGGGTGAGCTCCTGGCCTACGTTGATCTCGTGATTCGTTCCGATATGGAGGTAGATCTCATCGTTGTCGGTGAGAATCATTTTCTCTTCTGGCGACCCCGAAACCTCACCCCAGTTGCTCGTATCGTCGTCGATGTATCCCTCATTCCTGAGGAAGATGGTTTCCGGTGCCACTTGGCGACGACGCTCGACAAGTCCGCCGGCGGCCGTTGCCTGAGGATCGGATGCGAGCGCCGTGGCTGTCGAGCCGCGAAGACGAACCTGGTCACCGGGGAAAATCCAATGCGGATTTTGGATTTGCGGATTGAATGCCCATATCCGCGGCCACTGGTAGGGATTTTGGAAGTAGTGATCGCAAATATCCCAGAGCGTGTCGCCCTTGCGAACAAGGTGCTGGGCTGCATTCGAAGGACCATTGCTCGCGCTACCCCCGCCGAGAACGAACGAGCTATTTTCGTTGCCGTGCGCCGTACCACCGGCGCCACCGCCGCGCTGAAAGTCAAACGAATCGCGCTGGTCGCCGGTGAGCGGCTTCGACGAGGAAAATTGCGTGTTTCCCCCACCGAGTGTGCCGCCGGGCGGGACCGGAGCGACGCCGCCAGGAAAGAAGTTCGTCGTGGTGGTCGACGTTGACGGAGCACTCTGCGCACCTCCGCCTTGTGTGGCGCTGCCCCCACCGCCGGAAGCCGGCGCGTTCCCACCTGCCGACGCAGGCGCTGGACCACCCGCGGCCTGCGCGTGCGCGTGCGAAGCCACGGAAGAGAGAGCCAGAAGCGCCAGCAACGAGCCAACGAAGGCTACACGATGATTGTTTGCATAATACACGAAACTCATCGGTTTCCCTTTTTTGGTTCGCGACCACTTGTGGCCGGAACCTTCTTCGCAGCATCACTGCGCGGATACGCGTTCAATAATCTTTCCCAGGACTCGCGAGCACGCACAGTATCTCCGAGGCGATCGTGGCACATTCCGAGTTTCAAGAGCGCGTCGGGCGCCTTGTTCCCGGTTCCGAAGCGCGAGAGAACGCCCTCGAACTGCGGAATCGCGCGCACGTATTCCGCCTGCGCGAAGTATGCCTCGCCTCGCCAATAGAGCGCATTTTCAACGTAAGGGTGGTCGGGCCACCGCACGACAAAAGCTTGCAGCGCGTCGAGACCTCGGTCGTATTGCTTTGCCTGAACCTGCGAAAGCGCAGTCTCGTACGACCGTTTCGCCTCGGGATCGAGGGCGCTTGGGCGCGCGCCCGCGACTCGCGAAGCCTCTGCGTCGAGGTTGCTGTCGGACGCGGGGCTCACGCTTTCTACGCGCGCGCGGCTCGATGTTTTGGAGGATCGCACACGCAAAGGCGACGCGCCCGCGGCTCCCTGCAATCGAACTTCAGGTCGCGCGCTGGGGTCGGACGGATCCGCCGATTCGTCGTCCGACGGGCCGCCAAGTTGGACGGCAAGCGACGCCGGCCCAGCGCGCTCTGTCGACGGCCGAGCATCGGCACGCGAACCCTTTAACTGTGAGGATTCCGCCTCGAGGCCGTCGGTCGTGTCTCGACCGCTCAAACGGCGATCGAAGCTGTCGTGATCGTCTTGCACGCTCGTGACTTGTTCGCTCATTTCCGCAAACTGCCGGTCCGAGGCTGTTTCGGGGCGCCCACACGCCGTCGCGAATAGGGTCAACCCGACGTATCCACCGTAGCCCGCAAAGAGCGCAAGCGCCCGCACGTCTCCCGCGAGGCGGCACGGAAGATACAGCTTTCGCGACGGCATCAAAAGGAGAGTAAGCTCGCGGGCTGCGCCTAGGCCAATTTATGGCGAACTCGCGGTTTTTTCCTCCCACGCGAACCGCTCGCTCTAGCTTTTGGTACGGTTCGGTACGCCAGCCATGCTCGACGATCTCTATCAGCTGCGCGAGCGCGCGCGCGCCGCCCTCGCACGCGGCGATCTCGACGACGCGACCCACTCGTTAGTGACTGCCGCCTCGCAGACGCACGTGGCCGAGCACGACTATGTCTCGGTCCTGCAGCCTCTCGCGGAGGTCCTCTGGCGCCGCAACGACCCACGCAGCGCCCTTACGGTCCTTTGGTATCTTAGCGCTTCCGCGAACGACGGCTGGAAGCGCGCGCTGGCGATGCTTTCCACCGTCCCCGCCGTCGATCGCGCGCGTACGCTCGCCGCGGCCTCCGACCTGTCCGGAGCGGCCCGCGAAATGGAAGCCGCGGGGGCCCTGGCGGCGGCCGCAATCTACCGGGAAAAGGCTGAAGATTGGCAAGCCGCACGGAACCTATGGTCGCGCCTTGCGCACCGATTGAACGGAGCTGAAGGCGCCTACAGTGGCGCGCTCGTGCAGTTCAATCTGGCGCGGTGTGCGAAGAAGTGTGGCGACGCAAAGCAAGCGCGTGAGGCTAACGTTTCTGCCGTTCGACTGGTCGAGGAGGCCGCCGATCACTTCGAGACTGTGGGCCAGCGAGAGCGCGCGTTCGACTGCTTTCAGGTCCTCATTCAACTCGGTCGCGAGAGCGGCATGTTCGAGGACGTGCTCGAGGGCTTCGTCAATTCCATTCGAATTTTGCGTGAAGATCACCTTAAATACTTCGCACTTCAATACTTTGAAGATGCACTGCAGGCTGCGAAAGACCGCAAAGAGTTGTCGGCCGCCGCGACCCTCGCGCGCGAGGCCGCGGAGTACGCGCGAACACTTGGCATGACCCGCGCGTCCGCCCATTACACGCTGGTCCAGGCGGCCCTATGGGGCGACGTGGCGAAGCAGCATCTCAGTCGTGGAGCGGCACCGGAGATCGCGGAGAACGCGTTGCTGGCCGCGATTCTTGCCTTTGGCGAAGTAGGTCATTACGCGCGCGTGGGTCACCTTTACGAGGATCTCGCGCAGATGGACCTCGAACAAGCGCGGCGCAACCATTACGCTCGCGCCGCAAAGCGCTACGTGGGCGTTCGCGACGAGATCATCGACTCGGAGCCCCTCCCGTCGCACCTACGCCAGGACAATCACTTTCCAGACGTATGGCACGTCGATCTCCTCGAATGGGAGCAACAAGGAAGCGCCGCCGAGGCCTGCGCCGACGTACTCCTCGACAGGCGGTGGCCCGACCTCATTCGCCGCAAAGCGATGCTCGCGCGCCTTACGGCCTTCGCCGTCGAGAGCCGCCCCGACGACGCGAGCGACCCAGCTACGTCGGCACGAATGCGCCTCGCCGACCAGCTCGCACAACTTCAGCTTTATGCCGTGCTGTCGCCGCTCGAAAAGCTCTTCACGAGTCCGTCGCGACAGGTGAAGGTCGCGGTCCTCGCGGCGATGCAACAGCTCTTTTTTAAACGAAGCTTCGTGACCGTGCGCGCGGGCCTTCGTGAGGCCGACCCGGCCGTGGTGGACCAAGCCGCGAAAGCGGTCGAATCGCTCTATTTTCAGCATGCCTTCGACCCGCTCGCGCGGATCGTTCGCGAAGCCCCAGAGGCGCGTGTGCGCGCGGCAGCCCTCCGAGCCCTCGCGCGCGTCGACACCATCGAAGCCGCGGAATTTCTCCTTGGCGTCCTCGAGCACGGCGCCCCCGCCGACCGCGGAGCGGCACTCGAGGGCCTAAAACGCTCACGCGGCGCACGCTTCGTGGATCTTGCGCGCAGCGCTCTCCAAGCGAGTTCACCCGAGGTGCGAGCGGCGCTTCGAGACGTGCTCCGCGCACGAGGCGTAAGCGTGGGCGCAGCGGCTTAAACGCGAGGGAGTTCGACTCTAATCAATTTTTTGAACTTCGATATCATCGATAAGAAAGCAAGGAGTGGGGCCCACTCGCTGCTGACTATAGATAACAACGTTGAGCGCCCCCCCGGGTTGCGTGACCGCGAGCGTGACGTCGAGTCGACGCCATTCCGCGTCGACCGCGAGCGGTGGCGTCTCCTTGGCTTCCAGAATCGCGTAGGGCGTCGCCGTTCGGAGGAGCAGCGAAACGGGCGTTGAGGCTCCCGTGCCGTCGGTACGGACCCAAGCCACGGCTCGATAACCTGCATTCGCTTGGGCGGGCCCCGCAGCACGGTTGTCGTCAGCCGTGAAATTAGAGCCGGCGGCCGCGCTTGGTCGCGCACATACGCGACACGAGGCCGTTCCTGAATGCGCGCTATCACTCTTCGAGAGCGTCCCCTGAAACGCGTCCCATGGGAGGCCGCAGCCATCCTCGAACGTCCCCACCGGGTGAAGGTTGGGTCCCGCATCCGCACGTTCGGCCAGGGCGTCCGCGTCCGAGCCCGCGTCTTTTTGCCTCACTCCCGCGTCGTCACGCGACAGGTCCGGGACATTTTCGAGGGCGCTGTCGGCCACGGCGTCCGCGCGAACCAACGGTGCGTCGTTAGGGCTACCGGTCGAGAGGCCCTCGACTGACACGAGCCATGAGCACGCCCCAGAGAGCGCCGCAGCGCAACCGGTGACGACGATAAACCCGCGCACCGAGGAAAGGTACAGGTGAACCGACGCTCCCGCCAGCCCACGCAAACCGCGTTCCTGCACCTGGTCACGGCGGTCGAGAAGGGAGTGAAACTTGTGTCTGGTCGGGTAACCGCGGTGCGGGAACGAACTTACCTTTCGCTGTGGAGATATGAGCGACATAGACGCATGATGGAAACCATCTCATGGATAATCAGAAGTTAGCCGTTGACGTTGCCGTCATTGGTGCGGGAACGGCCGGGCTTGCCGCTTACCGCGCCGCCCGTGCGAAAACAGAGCGCGTTGTCATGATTGAGTCGGGTCATCACGGCACGACGTGCGCGCGCGTCGGATGCATGCCAAGCAAGCTCCTCATTGCCGCGGGAGACGCCGCACATCACGCGCGGCATGCGGGCGCATTCGGTGTCGCAACCACGGTAAACGTCGACGGACGTGAAGTCATGGGCCGCGTACGGCGGGAGCGCGACCGCTTCGTTGGCTTCGTCGTTCAGAGCGTTGAGGCGATACCGGACGACCATAAGCTCCACGGCCGCGCGCACTTTTTAGCGCCCGGGGTTCTCCAGGTCGCGCATGTCGACGGAACGCCGCTAGCGCATGTCGAGGCGCGCGCGGTAGTCGTCGCTACGGGCTCCTCGGCATTCCTTCCACCGATGTTCCAGCCCATCCGCGAACGCGTGATCATCAACGACGATGTTTTCATGTGGGAGACTCTTCCGCACTCGGTCGCCGTCTTCGGAGGGGGCGTGATCGGCCTCGAACTAAGCCAAGCGCTCACCCGCCTAGGGGTGCGCGTTCGCGTGTTCGGACGAAGCGGTACGGTCGGTCCGCTCACAGACCCCATCGTGCGGGCGTCGGCGCTCAAGGCGTTTCGCGAGGAAATGTCGTTTCACCCGGACTGCACGGTGCGTCAGCTTCGCCTCGTCGACAAAAGCGTCGAGGTGACATTCGACGACGAAACGGGCGCACCGCACACCGAGACCTTCGAGTACGCCCTTGTCGCGGCGGGCCGGAAGCCCAACCTCAACGGGCTCGGTCTCGAGCATTCCGGCATTCGCTTCGACCCGCGAGGCGTACCGATTCACGATCGCACGACGCTCCAATGCGACAGTACGTCGGTCTTTGTCGCGGGCGACGCGAACGACGACGTGCCCCTTCTCCACGAGGCCGCGGACGAGGGTAAAATCGCGGGCGAAAACGCGGCGCTCTACCCCAACGTCGTTCCCGGTGCGCGGCGGTCGCTGCTCGCGATTACGTTCACCGAACCACAAATCGCGGTCGCCGGCGCCACGCTTGCGTCGCTTATTGCTCGCCCGGGTGACGGCTCAACCTCGCGCGAGATCGTAACCGGGGAGATTGATTTCGCCGATCAGGGACGTAGCCGCGTGATGCTTCAAAACCGAGGCGTAGGCCACGTTTATGCAGACAAGCAGACGGGGCGCTTTCTAGGCGCGGAACTTGTCGGGCCACGCGTCGAGCATCTCGGGCATCTCCTTGCGTGGGCGCACCAACAAGGGCTCACGGTCGACCAAATGCTCGCGATGCCGTTTTATCATCCCGTCGTCGAAGAGGGGCTTCGGACGGCCCTCCGCGACGTGGTCTCGAAGCTCTCGAAACGCTAACCCAACCAAAGAAGGAAAGTACGCGAATGGCTCTGAAGAATATCGAAGGACAAAGAGTACCGGAAGTCACGTTTCGCACGCGGCAAGATGGAACTTGGAAAGACGTGACGTCGACAGACCTCTTTAAGGGGAAAAAGGTCGTCGTTTTCGCTCTCCCAGGCGCGTTTACGCCGACGTGTTCGAGCGCGCATGTCCCGCGTTATAACGAGCTTTTGCCGGCGTTCAAAGCGCGGGGCATCAGTGACATCGTATGCCTCTCGGTCAATGACGCGTTCGTCATGTCGGAGTGGTCTGCGAACCAGCACGCGAGCGGGCTCAAGTTCATCCCCGACGGCAATGGCGAGTTCAGCGAGAAGATGGGGCTACTCGTCGATAAAACGAATCTCGGTTTCGGAAAGCGCTCTTGGCGCTACTCGATGCTCGTCGACGACGGCGTCATCAAAAAAATGTTCATCGAGCCCGAAAAAGATGGGGACCCCTTCGAGGTCTCGGACGCCGATACGATGCTGAAGTACCTGGACCCCAACGCGAAGGCGCCGCACGACGTGCTGCTCTTCACGAAGCCCGGATGCAGCTTCTGCACGAAGGCGAAGAAGCTTCTCTCGGACAAGGGAATGCTCTTCGAGGAGGTCGCTTCGTCGCCGCGGAACCTGCGCGCCGTGAGCGGCAAGTCGACGACGCCCCAAGTGTTCATCGACGGCCACTATGTCGGTGGGTCAGAGGAGCTGGAGAAGTTTCTCGCGAAAGCCTGAACCAGAAGCCGCGTGAATGCGCAGTCGCGTCGAGTCTACTCTTCGCGACTGCCACGGCCTGATCACGACTGAACGGTGGCGTACGGTACGACCAAACGCAAGCGCAGTTGCAGTACGACGAGCTTACGGCGTCGGGGCCGACGAGCCTGGGCAACCACTCGACGTTGCGGCGGCCATGCGTTTGCGAAGAACCGAGGCGTAGACAAGGCGCTGCATGACACTCGCGGACGCGCAGAGTTGGCCCTTGTCGACGGCTGCCGCGGCCGCGGTCATCCAGAGGTCGAGGGCCTCTTCGGTAGGGCGAACTTTCGCGTTCTGCACCGCGAGCGCCAAGGCTCGTTTCGGATCATTGCCGAGCGTCAGGTAAAATCGCGCGGCGTGGTCGGCGTAGGCTTCCGGATGCTGCGCAACGCGCGCCTCGTAAAGCATGCGCGCGTCTTCCAGGGTGCGCGCCGCGTCTTCGTCTCGCTTGTCGCGTCGGTAAGCCGTCGCGAGCGCCGCCACGACGTCCGCGTCCGTGCTTTTTTTGCGCAGCGCTTCGAGGCGCGCAATCGCTAGGCTCGGCGACTCGAGCGACGCAAGGTGCACCGCTGCGTGGGCGAAGTCGGGGATCGCTTCGACAGCGACGGTGAAGTACCGCAGAGCCTCGTTCGCTTTGCCGTTCGCCTCGAGCGACGTCCCGCGCTGAAACTCCATCCACGCGACGGGGAACGGCGAAACGTCGACGATAGCCGCGCGTGCACGCTCGAAGAGACGCTCGGCTTCGTCGGGCTTTTGCATATGGCCAAGCAAGACGGCGCGCGTCACGAGTTGCGCGGGCCGAAGCGCCTGCGTGAGTGGCGGATAGAGTTTGTCGGCCTCGTCATAGCGACCGGTCGCAACGAACACGGCAGCGCGCGCGGACGCGATGCGGTCATCGACCGCGCCCAGCGCTTTGGCCTCGTCGAGCTCTTTCAGCTCGGCCTCGAAGCGGTGAAGTGCGCCGTGGGTCAGCGCGCGGGCGAAGTGCGCCTCGTGGCTGCCGGGAAGCGCCTTGACGGCCTTGCTCGCGACGGCGTCGGCGAGCTCATAATCTGCGATATTGGCGACAAATTGGCCGCGCTCGAGAAGAAACTCGACCAAAGCAAGCCGGCTCGGACCGTCGGCCGCGTCGCGGCGCAAGCGCTCGTCGATCTCGGCATTGAGGTTATGGCTGGCGATGCTCCAACTCGTCGTTCGAAGACGGGCGAAGGGCGCGCTCACGGCCGTGGCATCGCTCAGTTCGGTAAACCCGCCAGAGTCCGTGGGGGCCTCGGTGAGTGCGTTTTTCTTTGCGCAAGACAGCGAAAAAAGCAGCCCGAAAGCGAGCGCACAACGTCGGACACCCGACCCCGACGCTCGCTCTCGGACGCGCAGCATCACTTCGGGGGCGCGAGGTACGGAAACGTCGTTCCGCCCGTTTTAGCGGGATCCGCTGCAATTCCGTCGGAAATGACAGGATCGAGGCCGTCGACCAACGCCGTGAACGTGGTGTCGATGACGTCCATCGGCAACGTCCTCCCACCCCGGTCCGTGTTCACGACGAGCTTCGTCGCGTTGAGTTCGACCGCAAGGTATTGCGCCGCGGTCGTTCCGGCCGTGTTGAGCCAGAGGCGGTCGTCGGCGAGAACGCCGCCGAGCGCGCCGTACTTTGCCTTGCTCGTGACGGCGCCGGCATCCTGGTCCGACAGGGGCTGGTTGGAACAGTTGCGGTCAAGGCCGTCGTAGATCGCAAGGTTCTTCGAGACCTCCTCGGCATACGCCGCAGACCAACCGGACGGCGTCGCGTTCGCGTTCCATCCGTCTTTTGCGGTTCCGGCGGTCGCTTCAACGGCCTCGAACGTATTGTTGAGTGCCGTGTTGACCGCTGGACGACCCATTCGGTCGATCTGCGCTCCGAGTGTCGGCGGCGCGTTGCCTTCAGATCCGCCGTCAGGCGTCGTCGTGCTGCCGTCAGGCTTGGGAGTGGTGCCGGTGTCAGCCTTGTTAATGGCCGCTACGTCGTCATCGCCGCAGCCGTAGCCGGCGACAGACATAACCACGACAGCGACGAGAGCAGAGCCAATCGAAAAAAGAGTGGTGCGGTTCATAGCGTTCCTCACGGCTTCCTGTTCGTGCTGGCCCAGACGCTGACCACGGGGCCGCCCTTGGTGACGAGCGCTAGGTCAATCTGAGCGACGATCGCGAGAGTGTTGAGGTTCTTGAAGAAGTCCTCCGGAGCTCCACCGCCGTCGGGATTGGTCTTCAATTGGTTCGCCAACACAGTCGCGGTCTCTCCCGTGAGCTGCGGACAGCCGGCGTCAAACTTGAGACTTGAGGCAGCCCCTTTCACGGTGCTGACGGCATTTTTGAAGCCCGCGAGGTTGAAGAAGAACGGGTCTGCACGAAGGCCTGCGAAGACCTTGAGCTTGCCGCTCGCGCTCGAAATGCCCGTCGCCGACGAGGCGTCGCCCGTGGCGTACTCGCCGCCGGCCCAACACTGCGCGACTTGCGCCGCGTTGAAGGTGCAGATGACGTTGACGTCGTTCGAACCGCCGCCAAACGCCGCGGCGCTTTGCGTGTGAAGCACATACTGCACGGCATCGGAGAACTTGGCGCCTGCGGCCGCGGCAGGCGAAACCGTCATCGCGAAGACGGCGTTGGTTGAGTCGGTAAACGTGTAGACATCATTGATGTCCGCAGCGGCTTCGGCCTTCGTGGCCGGCGCGTCAAGATGGTCGGCCGAGTGAGCGAGTCGCGGGTGAATCACGGCCGTCGCGAGGCACGCGCCCCCGACCACGGCGATCCACTTTAAAAGTGTAGTTTTCACTAGATTTTCTCCGTTTCAAAGATACGAAAACAGGTTGCGCACGGCAGTAGACGCGATGCCGTCGGTAAAGTCACCTTCCAACGAAGCTTAACGGCGGATGCGGTTTTACGAACAAGGCTGCCTCAGGGTGGACCCCGAGGTAAGGGACACAAAGACGCAGCGAAACCGCCCTTCGTTCCCGAGCTAACCCTACCGAGAAGTGCAGCGCGTCGATCGCTAAACCCGACGACCCGCAACGCCCGAGTGGTACGAAGCTACGAATCTGCTATGAAGCTCGTTTGTATCGGCGGTGGACCCGCAGGCCTTTATTTCGCCCTCCTCTACAAGAAGGCACGCCCGAACGCGGACGTTACGGTCGTGGAGCGCAACGCGGCGGGCATCACCTTCGGTTGGGGGGTTGTGTTTTCCGACGAGACGCTCTCCTACCTCGAGGAAAGCGACCGCCCGACGCACGAAGCTATCACCGCCGCGTTCGAGCATTGGACCGCGATCGACGTGCATTTCAAGGGCGAATGCTTGCGGTCCGGAGGCCACGGTTTTTCGGGAATCGCGCGCAAAGAGCTCCTTCGCATCTTGACCGAGCGCGCCGTATCGCTGGGCGTCAAGCTCGTCTTTAACGTCGAGGTCGACGACTACGAAAAGTACGCGGCGGGCGCCGACCTCGTCGTTGCGTGCGACGGCGTGAAAAGCAAGATTCGAGACCGCCACGTGAGCACGTTCAAGCCGTCGCTCGACGTTCGGTCGGCGCGCTACATTTGGCTCGGCACGAAGAAGCGATTCGACGCGTTCACGTTCGCCTTCGAGTCGAACGCCGACGGACTATTTCAAGCGCACGCGTATCGCTTTGAGCCTTCGATGAGCACGTTCATCGTCGAGTGCGACGAGGCGTCGTTCCTCAAAGCCGGGCTCGACACGGCGACCACGGAGGAGAGTCTTGCGTACGTCGAAGCGCTTTTTAGCAAGCCTCTTGGCGGCGAGAAGCTCGTCGCCAACAAGTCGACCTGGGGCACGTTTGTCACCGTCAAGAACGAGACGTGGCACCACGCGAACGTCGTCTTGCTGGGCGACGCGGCGCACACGGCGCACTTCTCGATTGGCTCCGGAACGAAGCTCGCGATGGAGGACGCGATAGCCCTCACGAAAGCGCTCACGTCGCACGAAGCGGACGCAAGCTCCGTCCAAGACGCTCTTGTCGCGTACGAAGCCGAGCGGCGCCCCATCGTCGAACGCACGCAAAAAGCTGCACAAGATAGCCTTCTTTGGTTCGAAAACGTCAAACGCTACCAAGCGATGTCGCCGACGCAGTTCGCGTTCAGTCTGCTCACACGGAGCAAACGGATTACCTACGACAACCTGAAGGAGCGTGACGCGTCGTTCGCCTCGCGCGTGGCTTCGTGGTTCGCAGGCTCGCAGGGAGCGAGCGCTTCGGTATCCGCCTCAACCTCAACGCCGACGTCGACGTCTGCGATGTTTACGCCGTTCAAGCTTCGCGACCTCGTGGTTCCGAACCGCGTCGTCGTCTCGCCCATGTGCATGTATTCCGCAGTCGACGGAACACCGAACGATTTTCACTTCGCGCACCTTGTCGCGCGGGCTGCGGGAGGCGCGGGCCTCGTCATGGCGGAGATGACCGACGTCTCGCGCGAGGCGCGAATCTCTCCCGGTTGTGCGGGTATGTACCTTCCGGAGCACGTGGCGGCGTGGAAGCGTATCGTCTCTCATGTCCACGCGACGACCGCGTCGAAGATGGGACTTCAGTTAGGGCACGCCGGGCGCAAAGGCTCGACGAAGGTGATGTGGGAGGGAAGCGATAGGCCGCTCGAATCAGGCAATTGGCCACTCATGAGTGCCTCGCCGCTCCCCTACTACCCCGATAGTCAAATACCGCGCGAAATGGACCGAGCGGATATGGACCGCGTGAAAGCCGAATACGAGCGCGCGGCGACATGGGCGCACGAGGCCGCGTTTGACTTGCTGGAGGTCCACATGGCCCACGGGTACCTCCTCGCGAGTTTTCTCTCGCCGCTCACCAACGTTAGGGCGGATGCGTACGGCGGCACGCGCGAGGGCCGCATGCGGTTTCCGCTCGAAGTCTTCGAGGCCGTGCGCGCGGCGTGGCCCCCGAAAAAGCCAATGAGCGTCCGTATTTCGGCGACGGATTGGCTCCCGGGCGGCGTCGAAGACGCGGACGTCCTTGCGCTCGCACGAGCGCTGAAAGAGCGCGGCGCCGACATCATCGATTGCTCGGCGGGGATGACCTCTCCGGCATCAAAACCGAAATTTTACGGGCGCATGTACCAAGCCTACTGGGCTGACATGGTGCGTAACGAAGTGGCGATTCCGACCATGACCGTGGGGAATATCTCGAGCGCCGACCAGATCAATACGCTCCTTCTTTCGGGTCGTGCAGACCTTTGCGCGCTCGCGCGCCCACACCTTTCCCATCCGAGCTTCACGTTGAGCGCCGCCATCGAGCAGGGCTATACTGACATTTTCTTACCCAAGCCGTACGGCATCGTTCGGCCCCGCGCCGTCGCGCGCTAGTCGCATGCGCGATGACCAGGCCTCTAAAAGGCTACTTCGCGCGTCCGCTGTCGTAGTCCGCGGCGGCGGCGGACACAGCGTCGAGATCACGGGTCGCTTTCGAAGCTTCGGCGAGCAGTTCCGCGGTGAAAAGCGTGATTCCCCAAATCCCGTTGTCACGCACACGGAACGCCCACCGCGTCCCTTGCGCCGTCACCACACTCGCGCGGTCGCCTTCGACTTCGACTTTCGCGACACCCGACAGGTCTTTTCGCAAGCGACGCGCCCACCCTCGTTGAGCGTAGAGGCGCGCAAACAGTTCGGCCCCGTCAGAGGCTCCTGCCGCGAGCTTGTAAGGCTCAAGCATCTCGGTGCGTTGCGGTTCGGGGTAGCTTTCTGAGATGCGCTTGCTCGCTTTCGCGCGCATCTCGCGAATCGTGAAAGAGGCCCACTGCGCGTCGGTCTCTAAGTAGGCAAAGAAGGCCCGTGGGTCGTCCTGATTCACGCCGAGCGCGATGCGCATGTAAGCCCCCTCGGGCGTGTGATCCGAAGGAAACGGCCGCCTTACTTTGCTCGAGACCGCGTAGGCCGCGACCGCGAGAAGCACAGAGCAGGCAACGGTGCCGATCACCCTGCGCGCAGTTCGTTTGGGTATCAACGGTGTCCTCGAGGTGGGCTGCGAGCGATGCGGCTCGGTACGGACGACCATGCGTCATTTTGAGCCTTGTCGCTACGTCTTCGGGCGCCTATGTGGCAGAGGTGGGAGATCTGGCGTCGCTTGTTGCGCGCGTGCTTCGTGCGCGACGCGCCACCGTAAGTCTCACTTCGCGGCTGAGCGCAGAGGACATGGTCGTGCAGTCGATGCCCGACGCGAGCCCGACCAAATGGCATCTCGCCCACACGACGTGGTTTTTTGATCGATTTGTCCTGCAGCCCCTCGGGCTCCCGGCTCAACGTCCCGCCTACGATTACCTCTTCAATTCATACTACGACGCCGTGGGTAAACGTCACCCGCGGAGCGCGCGTGGCTTATTGACAAGGCCATCGACGGATGAGGTTTTCTCTTACCGAAGCGAAGTCGACGCGCGCCTAGCTGACCTCGAGGGCTCGAAGCCGAGCCTGCGAGCTGGCTTGGCAGCAGGGCTCGAACTTGGGTTGCATCACGAGGAGCAGCATCAAGAACTCATCGTCACGGACATCAAACACCTCTTCGGTGAAAACCCGCTTCTTCCGGCTTATGACACGGAGGTCGCCGCACGGTTCAGCCGCTCGCGCGCGCGCCCGGCAACGCTCACGTGGCACGCCGACGCCGGCGGCATCAAGGAGATGGGGCACGCCGCGGAACCCGAATTCGCGTTCGACAACGAGTGCCCACGCCACAAAGTGTATCTTGCACCTTTTGCCATGGCGTCGCGCCTGGTTACGTGCGGGGAGTACCTCGCGTTCATGCGCGAGGGCGGGTACGTGCGTCCCGAGCTCTGGCTCTCCGAGGGCTTCGCGTGGGCGCAGGCGAACGGCAAGCATGCGCCGCGTTATTGGCTTCAGGAACCGAGCGCCGAAGCGTGCCAAGCCAGTGAGCCTCGTGTGTTCACACTTCAAGGGGCTCAGGCTTTCGACCCCGATTCGCCCGTGCTTCACGTTTCGTATTACGAAGCCGACGCCTACGCTCGGTGGGCGAGCGCGCGACTTCCCACGGAGGCCGAGTGGGAGTCCGCGGCGAACCACGTCGACCAAGCCTTTGGCGTAGCGTGGCAGTGGACCCAAAGCGCTTACGCGCCTTTTCCTGGGTTTCGTCCGCTCGGGGGAGCGTTTGGCGAGTACAACGGCAAGTTTATGGTGAGCCAGATAGTCCTCCGCGGAAGTTCATGCGCAACGCCCGAGGGTCACTCGCGAGTGACGTACCGCAACTTTTTTCCGCCCAGCGCCGAATGGCAATTTACCGGCATTCGGCTCGCGAGGGACGCATGACCGAGGCGGTCAATCTCGATGCCGCGCGCGAGACATTTCGCTCGGATGCGTGCGCCGGTCTCGCTCGTTCTCCGAAGCACCTCTCGCCGAAGTACTTTTATGATCGCGCCGGCTCAGAGCTCTTCGACGCCATCTGCGGGCTTCCCGAGTACTACGTTACGCGAGCAGAGACGCAGATCATGCAAGCCCACGTCAGTGAGATCGTCGCGCCGTGGGGACCTGCGGTGCGCTTGGTCGAGCCAGGTGCCGGGAGCAGCACGAAGACTCGACTGCTCCTCGAGGCGCTCGGCCCGACACGCTGCGCGGAGTACATTCCGGTCGACATTTCGGGGGACTACCTCGAGAGCGTCGCCGAGCGACTCCGAGGCGACTATCCATGGCTGCGCGTGACCCCCCTCGCGGCAGACTTCGCCGTTGATATGCACCTTCCGCACGTTGCCGACTCGGATACGGCACGGACGGTCATCTACTTTCCGGGGTCGACAATTGGCAACTTCGACCCGCCCGAAGCCGAGCGCGTTCTCGCGCGGTTTCGTCGTGCCGCCGGGATAGGCGGAACGGTGATTCTTGGCCTTGACCTAAAAAAAGAGCCGACCGTGCTTCATGCGGCCTACAACGATTCGCAGGGCGTAACCGCAGCCTTCAACCGGAATGTATTGACGCGCATGAACCGCGAGCTCGGGGCGACGTTCGACGTCGAGGCGTTCGCGCACTACGCGTTTTTCGAGCCTGCGCTCGGGCGAATCGAAATGCACCTTGTGAGTCTTCGGCGCCAAACGGTCACGTTGGCAGGGGAGATGTTTCGCTTCGCGGAGGGCGAGTCGATTCGTACGGAGTGCTCCTATAAGTACGACCTTCCTCGTGCTGAACGGCTGGCGCGGCGCGCCGGTCTTCGCCTGAGCGACGCCTGGCTCGACAAGGACCGACGCTTCGCAGTGCTCGAATTGCGGCCCTTTTTCTAACATCGGCGGAACACTCCGAAGGATCATGGTCCGAACGCGGTTCGCTCCGTCTCCCACTGGCGATCTCCACGTCGGCGGCGCGTGGACGGCCCTTGCGTCGTGGGCCTTTGCGCGTGCGGCAGGGGGGACGACGGTCCTTCGCATCGAGGATATCGATACCCCGCGCGTCGTGCACGAATCGCACGCGCGGATCGCAGAGGATCTCGCATGGCTCGGCCTCTCTTGGGACGAAGGAGCCGCGCGCACTGGACTGCATGCGCCTTACACACAATCAGCGCGAACGACGATCTACGCCGAGCGGCTCGACTACCTCGAACGCGCGGGGTTGACCTACCGCTGCGACTGCTCGCGCGCCGATATCGCGCGGGTCGCGAGCGCGCCGCACCACGCGGAAGAATCCGTCTATCCCGGTACGTGTCGTGACGCACGACAGGATCGTCCCATGAAACGCTCACCCGCTATCCGACTGCGCGTGCCGGAGGGTACGACCGTAGCGGTTGACGACCTGGTGCACGGAATTTCAGAACAGCGTGTCGACATGAGCGTCGGCGACTTCGTGATCCGGCGCGGCGATGGCGTTTACGCCTACCAATTCGTGGTCGCTATCGACGACGCCGCCATGCGAATCTCCCACGTCATACGCGGTGATGACTTGCGGGCGTCGACTGCGCGTCAAATCCAACTCATGCGCGTGTTGGGCACGACTGAAGCCGAGATTCCACGCTACGCCCATGTCCCTATGGTGGTGGCGCAACGCGGAGAGCGCCTCGCGAAGCGCATCGGGTCCGTCACCCTCCGCGACCTTCGCGCGCGCGGAGTGACGCCCGCCGAAATCGTCCGTACACTCGCAGATGGCCTTGGTCTCAGCTACGCCGCGAACGCCTCGTCTCCAAACGATGTGGCCGCGAATCTGAATCCGCCTTCACTCTGGCGGAAGGCGGAATGGCCTATTCCGGACCGCTGGCGATGACTCTCTAAGCCATCTCTCGTTTACTTTACGCCGCATGCCGCCCGAATCTTTGGCGATACCTCACGCGGGCCGAGCCGCGTCTCCGACGGATTCGCGTTTGCACGCCACGAGGCGCACGCACTCACGGCGAGCGCATGTGCCTCGAGCGCTACGTAGGTCTCCACCATCGCTCGGTAGAGAACGGCGAGCTGCGGCCTTGGCAACTCCCCCGCTCCGAGCATCTGGTTGCCTTTCGACATTGCCTCGAGGTAACGGCCCGCGCGCACGTCCGCGAGCAACGGGGGAAGGTTCGCCTCGGTCTTTCGTCGCACATCGTAAGCTTGACCCCCACCCTGCGTGCAGGCCCGCTCGGCCGACAGCCTAGCCGCGTTTTTCCCTTCGTCGGTCAGCTTAATCTCGAGAAGCGGGATGAGCACGACGTCGCCTCGCGCGAGTTTCTGGTCACCCTTCCGGCCGTTGTAGAGATCGAGCTCCCACGCCGCATTTTGCTCACCAAGGTACCGCTGGGCGAGCTGCCACATCGTCTCGCCGTCGGCCGCGATATGGGCAACGACGGCCGGCACGCCGATCTCTTGCCCGGTCGAGGGCTGCACCCAAGAGACGCCACCGTTCGCTCGCGCGAGTACGTCCGCGCGCTTCGCATCTCCCAGGTGAATGCGCGCGAGCTCGGCCCACGTCTCATTCTGCACGACACGCTGATACGACGGTGCCGGAATATCAAGCGACTGACCTGCGACAATCGCACTTCCGCCGTGCGCGTCGAGGCCATTCGCGCCGACCAGGGCTGTCTCGAATCGCGGAGTGCCGTAGAACTTTATGCCAATCTGCGCGAGCGTCTCGCCCTGCGCCACGACGTGCGTGAATGCCGCAGCATCGTGCGCGACGGTCACGATCGCCATCGCTACAAAAGCCGTGAGCACCGAAAATTGCGCGCTTTTTCTCATGATTTTCGCTTTCTCCCGAGTGTCAATGTCGCGCGCTCACGGCTTGGCAATCCGTGATTAATGCGCGTCCGTTTCGGTTCCGGCGTCGACGGCGAAGCCCACGGCCATCGTCACGTCGAGCCTCAGCGTCTCGTTGAGCGCGACCTCGATCTCGCGTTCGATCGGAGGCGCATCGGGGTGCGCGAGCGTTACCCAATGCTTTCCTTTCGCGAGCGGGATCGGACGCGCAAACGGCGTCGTCTCCACGTGCTGCCCGTCTACACGAACGTCGGCCCAAGGCACGGCGTTCACAAGGAGCCCGCCCGCGTACTCGGGATTCAGAGGAAGGGGCTTACTGCCCGCCTCGAGAGCACTTCGCGCCGACGAGCCGCTCTCGATCGCGAGCACGCCCAGGAGGAAGAAAACGAGCACGCACGCTTGGCCTAGAAAGCCTCGCCGCACGTCGTGACCCGGCCTCGAAACGAACGGGCGCGCGACCTCGCTGACCTTCGAATCTGTCGCGAAGCCGGCAGCCGCAAGAGCCGTGCGCACCACCCACGCAGGGTCGTCGCGCGTCAGCGTCCGTAGCTCGCGCTCGAGTCGCTCGAGCACGTCGGAAGCGTTGGCATAGCGCTCGGAAGGCGACTTCTCGAGGAGGCGCATCACCAGGCGGTCGACCGAACGCGGTACGTAAGGCGCTCGTTCACGAAGCGGCGTAGGCGTTTCTCGGCGCATGCGCTGACCGGCGGTTCGGTCCGCAAACGGCGACGGGCGTGACGACAACGCGGGCGTAACGGGCGCTTCCGTCTCAAACGGCCGCGTGCCGCTCAGCGTCTCGTAGAGCACCACCCCGAGCGAGAACAGATCGCTCCGCGCATCCACGAAATCGCCGAGAATTTGCTCAGGCGACATGTAGGCAGGGGTTCCGAACGCGTCTTTGACCACCGAAGGGGCAGGCCGCCCCGCAGGCATCAGGCCCTCACCGCCAAGCGCATCGCTCAACGTAAGCGTGCGCGCGCGATGGGCAATTCCAAAGTCTACCAGCTTGACGACTCCGCTCCGCGTGACGAGCACATTACTCGGCTTGATGTCACGGTGAACCACGCCTCGCTCATGAACGTGTACGAGCGCGGCGCAGATTCCAACGGCGAGTGCGAGCGCGGGTTCGACAGGCAAAACCCGGGCTTTGGCAAGCCATTGCAGGAGCGACGGACCCTCGAGGTTTTCGAGGACGAGATACGGTCGCCCCGAATCCGTGCGCGCCAAATCGAGTAGGAGAACGACATTCGGGTGCGCGAGGTCGCGCAGAATCATGGCCTCGCGTTCGAGCTGCTCTCCAAACGATGAGTGAGGAGATATTTGTGAATTCAATGCTTTTAGCACGACGACACGACCGAGTGGGTCTTGCACCGCTCGGTAAATGCTGGAGCTCGCTCCCGAGCCTATCGTTTCGACGACGCGATACGGACCGAAACGAGCCTCGTTCACGTCCACGTCGCCCGCGAGACTCATGCTGAGCTGGATGGCTCGCGTGCGTACGTTTTGCTTGGGTCGAGCAGCGATTGGCCCGTCATCGCTGCCGGTTGCGCAATCCCCATGAGTTGGAGCATCGTCGGAGCGACGTCACAAATGCGGCCCCCCGTTCGGAGGTGCGCGTCGGAATCAGCCCCGTTCATATAGATAAGCGGAACAGGATTCAACGTGTGCGAAGTGTGAGGCTGCCCTGTTTTCGGGTCGACCATCTGCTCGCAATTGCCGTGGTCGGCGGTGACGAGCAGCGCGCCGCGTTGCTTGCGCACGGCCTCGGCGATGCGACCTATACCGATGTCGACGGCCTCGACGGCTCGGATGGCCGCTGGGAGTACGCCGGTATGGCCGACCATGTCTGGATTCGCGAAGTTGACTAAAATAAAGTCAAACGCGGCACTTTCGACCGCTTTCACCACGGCGTCAGCGACGCCAGCCGCGGACATTTCCGGCTTATGATCGTAGGTGTCGACGTCTTTCGGAGACGGAATCATCGCGCGCTCTTCCCCCTCGAACGCCGCTTCGCGACCGCCGTTGAAAAAGTAAGTGACGTGCGCATATTTCTCCGTTTCGGCGCACCGAAACTGCGTCAGCCCTTCGCGCGCTAGAATTTCCGGAAAGATATCCGGATACGTTTCTCTCGCGAACGCCACGGGGAGCTTGAGCGAAGCGTCGTAGGTCGTCATGCACGCATACCGCGCGGTCAGCGGTCCGAGTCCGCCCGTACGCGCGAACTCTTGAAAGTCGCTCGGGGCAGCCGTGAGAGCTCGGGTGAGCTCCCGGGCGCGATCGGGCCGAAAGTTGAAGTGCAACCCGGCGTCGGTTCCGGCCACGATTCCGGCGTAGTCACCCACGACGAACGGCTCGACAAATTCGTCGGTTTTCCCTGCTTTTTGACTTGCTTCGAACCCAGCAGCGGCACTCGCAAAGCGATGACCCTTCGCCTCGACCACCGCGCGGTAGGCCTTTTCAACGCGCTCCCAGCGGGAGTCGCGATCCATCCCCCAGAAGCGGCCGCTGACCGTACCGATGACGCCTTTGCCTACGAGGTGCGTCTCGAGCGCACGCAGGTACGCTGTCGCCGTTCCAGGTTGAACGTCGCGACCATCGAGGAACGCGTGCACGACGACATCGACCTGACGCGCTTTCGACGCATCGATAAGCGAGAAGAGCTGCAGAATATGACTGTGAACGCCGCCGTCGGACACGAGTCCGAAAAGATGAAGTCGACCTCCGGCTTGCCGCGCTTTTTCGATAACGTCGTGGATAATCGGATTCTTCCCGAGCGTGCCGTCGGCCACACTCGCGTCGATACGCATGATGTCCATCAACGCTATACGACCCGCGCCGAAGTTTAGGTGACCGACTTCGCTGTTACCCATTTGTCCGACCGGGAGCCCGACGTCGGGCCCGCTCGTCCCAATGACGCCGTGTGGAAACTCGCGCTCGAGGCGGTCAAGGTTCGGAGTGACCGCGAGCTTCACGGCATTATCCGCTTTCGGCTCGCGATCCCCGAGGCCATCGAGGATCATGAGGACGACAGGGCGAGGGCGGCTCATCGCGACAGGCTTACCGGATACCATCGCGCGACCCTACTCCAGCTGCTCGTTTGTTGCACCCGCGGAAGGCAGCGCGCAGGAATGGTCTCTTGAAAAAACATACGTTAGGCAATTGCTCGGGAGTGCCCCGTACGAGCTCATTCAGCGGTCGTCGGAGTCGCTCGCAGGCCGCCTACGCTTTATCGCAATGAGCGGTTTCTGCGCCTGAGCGCTAGCCGCATAAGCGCTTCCTCTTGAGGCGGCCGCTCGGTTGCCGTATCTCGCACGAATGGCTTGGATTCGCGCTCTTCTTCGGGGTCAGAAAGTGCTCGCACGCGCGAAGGCCGACGGAACGCTCGACGACCAGGGGGGCCGCGTCGAAGTTCGGTACAAGCCGAACGATGGGCGCGCTTATCACGCTGCGGCGCGTAACATAGAGCCCGTCGCCGGAGAGCCGATTCTCCCGGATGACGCGTGCGCGCCTGCCGAGGCCGCGCCCACGAAGGCAGAGGCCTCCGCCGAACGAAAAACAGCGGCCGCGGCGAAAGCGCTCGCGCCAGGTGCGGTGCCGACGGACGCATGGACGGTCTACGCCGATGGAGCGTGTTCGGGCAATCCTGGTCCCGCAGGACTCGGGATCGTCCTCGTGGGCCCGGACGGCACGGTCGCCGAGGGATTCGAATACCTCGGTGTCGGCACCAACAATATCGCAGAGCTTACAGGCATCTTGCGCGCCGCGGAGATCGTGCCTTCCGGGGCCGCGGCGGTGGTCCACACCGACAGTCAGTACGCCATCGGCGTTCTCACGAAAGGCTGGAAGGCAAAGGCCAACCAAGAGCTGATTGCCGGCATTAAGAGCGCCCTTTCGAAGCGCGTAGGCTGGCGCGTGGTCTACGTTCCGGGGCATGCAGGCGTACCGTTGAACGAGCGCGCCGACGAGCTTGCACGCGAGGCCGTACGCTCGCGGTCGTCGAAGCTTCCGGCGCGACCTGGTTCGTGAGTATGCTGAGGGCCCTCATGCCTGCGATTGCCCCCCGTATTCACCCGACGTCAGACGTCTCCCCGAAAGCCACCATCGGTGACGGAACGCAGATTTGGCTCTTTTGCCAAGTTCGCGAAAACGCGACGATCGGCAAAGACTGCATTTTCGGCAAAGGCATTTACGTTGACAGCGATGTCGTTATCGGCGACCGAGTCAAAATTCAGAACAATGTATCGATCTACGTCGGAGCGACCATTGAGGATGGCGTGTTCGTCGGTCCTCACGTCTGTTTCACGAACGACAAGGTGCCGCGCGCGGTGAATCCCGACCAGACCCCGAAGGCCGCGCACGACTGGGTCGTCACCCCGACACGGGTAAAAAACGGGGCCTCGTTGGGGGCGAACGCGACCATTGTATGCGGCGTCACCATAGGCTCCTGGGCGATGGTAGGCGCGGGAGCCGTGGTTACGAAAGACGTTCCCGACCACGCGCTTGTGCTAGGAAATCCAGCGCGATTCGCGGGTTGGGTGTGCTCCTGCGGCGAGCGCGTAACGGTCGACGATAGCTCGAACGAGGGCGCCTGCACGTGCGGGCGAGTCCTCGCGAAACGCGACGGACGGATACGCCTCGTCGAACGCACCAAGGAGTGATACCGAATGGCTACTATCTTTCGTGAAGGGTTGTTCGCGGATCACGTCGCCATCGTCACGGGGGGTGGTAGCGGAATCGGACTCGCGACCGCGACCGCACTCGGCGAGCTCGGCGCAAAAATCGCCATCTGCGGGCGCAAGAAGGAGAAACTCGACAGCGCCGAGCAAACGCTTCGCGCGCGAGGAATCGACGTCTTCGCCGCCGCGTGCGACATCCGCGAAGTCGAACAGATTCAAGCCTTTGTCGACGCCGTCAAAACGAACCTCGGCACGGCAACGATCCTCGTCAACAACGCAGGCGGTCAGTTCCCGACCACCGCGGAGACCGTGACCCCACGAGGCTGGGAGGCTGTCGTACGGAACAACCTGAACGGGACGTTCTTCATGACGCAAGCGGTCGCGGTGAAGCACTTCATTCCGTCGCGCCGCGGCCGGATCGTCAACGTCATTGCCAATGTCGCGCGTGGGTTCCCTGGGATGATTCATACCGGCGCGGCCCGCGCGGGCGTTGAAAACATGACGAAAACACTCGCCATCGAGTGGGCAATGCACAACATTCAAGTCAACGCGATAGCCCCCGGGATCATCCGAACGAGCGGCACGGACCAGTATCCCCCGGAGCTCGTCGAGGCAAGTCGCACGAAAACCCCAATGAAGCGCCTCGGGACCCCGGGCGAAGTCGCGCAGCTCATCGTTTATCTAGCTTCGGAGGCCGCGTGGTTCGTCACGGGTGAGTGCTGGTACATCGATGGCGGCGCTCACCTTTGGGGTGACAACTGGATCATCGACGACGACCACGCGCCGAAGACGCCGCCCATCATCGAAGAGCTTGCGAAATCGGAATAGCCGGCGTGGGGAGCGACGGAGACCAAAGCAACTCGAGCGATTCGCAAGAGGCGGGTGCGGGCTACGATACCGGAGTTCACCCGAAGTTCGCGGCGGGCCTCCGGCGATGGCTTCGCGACTACCTGTTTGGCGACATTCCGACCTTCGGTGTCGCGCTCGTTCCGTATTGTTTTCTGTCGATGCTTCTCTTTACTCGGCATCCCCGAACGAACTTTATCTTCGACGAGCAAGAGGCGCTTCTCGCCAATCCTTACGTGCGAAGTATCGCCGATGCTCAGCCAAAGTTTCGCTGGGTCGATGCGTTCTACAGAGATTTTTGGGGACTCGGGCCTGACCGAAGTATCGGCTCTTACAGGCCCATCCCGGACCTCGTGTGGCGTGCGCTCTGGGGTCTCGGTGCCCGCGAGCAGACTCCATTTCTCCACCATTGGATCAACGTCCTCTTCCACGGAATGAACGGCGCGCTCGTCTGCGTCGTCGCGTTTCAGCTCACGCGAAACCGCAGGACGGCATGGCTTGCCGGGGCATGCTTTACGGCGAGCGCTGTCCTCACGGAGGCCGTCAGCGGCGTCGTCGGGATCTCCGACGTGCTCGGCGCGACCGGCGCGCTTCTCGGGCTTCTTGCGCTCTCCCTGCGTCTGCCGTGGATGGCACTCGGAGTCTTCTTCGCGACACTGTTTGGCCTTTATTCGAAAGAGAGCGCGCTGTGCTGCGTGCCACTTTTGCCATTCACGGCACTCCTGGCGGCGCAAATTCATCATCCCGAAAAGCCTCGACGTTGGCTCCGTGCGACGTTTGCGTTCGTCGGCGCAGCGGGCGCGTTCGTGCTCTACGTCGAGGCACGCAGGCGCATGTTTCCGACGCCGCTACCCGCCGAACTCGAGATCGAAGCCAACACGGGAAAGCCGCTTACAGCGCGTGTTTTTGCGACTCTTTTACGTTGGTACGCGCAGCCAAACTTACCGAAAGACCCGCTCAACAACCCGCTGGTCAACGCTCATGGTCCACTCCGCATCGCGGGTGCGTTGCGCGTTTACTTTCGCGGACTCGAACAGCTCGTGTTTCCCTATCCACTCGCAGGCGACTACTCCGCGCCGCAGGAGCCGGTTCCGGACGGCGTCGTGTTCCCGGCGAGCCTTGTCGGCGCGGTGCTCTTCGTTGTGCCGGCGCCGCTCGCAGCCTGGCTCGGGGTTCGTGCGTACCGACGCTGGAGCCCGTACGCATGGGCAATCGACATGTCGCCCGTCGTCGGGCTTGCGTGCGTATGGGTCGTGCTTTCGTACTTTCCGGTCTCGAATATCCCCGTGCTCCTTCCGACCGTCCGCGCGGAGCGTTTTTGGTACCTTCCGGCGATAGGCTCCAGCCTCCTCCTCGCGATCGCGTTTTCAGCGGCTCTGGATAAATTCGTTCGTGGTTCTCTCGCGCGTACCGTCGTGGTTTTGCTCATCGGTCTTTTTTTCATGGGTCAAGGCTTGGCGGCGAGGCTCCACGCCAACGATTACACTGACGATTTGAGCTTTTGGGACGCCACGCGAAAAGCTGTCCCGCGAAGTGCGAAGGCTCATCTCAATTACTCGGTGATGAAGGGCGCGCGCGGCGATCTTGAAGAGCGGCGTGCGGCCAACGTAGTGGCGCTCGAGCTGGCTCCACAATGGCCGATGGCGAGCGTATATTTAGGAGACACGCTTTGCAGGCTTCATCGGGCCCCTGAGGCGTGGCCGCACTACCTACGAGGGTTCGAGCTGGCGCCGAGCGACGTCAACCTCGTGGCACTCGCTATGCAATGCCTGTGGGACGAAAAAATGCTAGCCCCGGACTCCGCAATCCGCGCCGAGCTCGACGCAAGGAAGAGCGACCATCCGGGTTCGTGGGTCGAGTACTTAGCCAAAGATATTCTCGAGCACGGCGAGGAGCACAACGGCGTCGAGCCGAAGTATCGCCCTCGCGGATATAACGAGGGACCGAAGGAGTAGGCGCGAAGCGAGACATCGCATGCTTTTCTATGCTGTCAAAACGAACCTGGGGGACGAAAGCCCGGCGCCATCGTAAAGTCTCGCGCAGTGGCTTACGTAGATTCGTTTCGGCGCGCACTTCGGGATTTTAAGGTTTTTTCTAACCGTGCCATAGTTGGCGCGCGAGGCGCCAAAGTGACCACTCTTGCGCTGCTCGCGGGGATAGTCATCGCGGGCCGGATCGCGCTTCTCCAACTCGCGTGCCTCGCGCACCCGATCTTCGCCGGAGAGGGTCACAGTTGGCGCCAATCGTTCACGTACGGTGTGGCTTGGAACTTCGCGCACACGACGCACGACTTCTTCAAGCCACGAATGTTTCCAGAGCTGGTCAAAAATAACATTATTGCAATGGAGGCTCCGATCTACCCCTATCTGGGTGGAGCGCTAATTTCGCTTTTTGGAGATGGTGTGGGCCCGCTCCGCGTAGTCTCTTGGCTTTCGCTCGTCGTGATTGTCGTCGTCGTGTTCGTGTGGCTCGGCCAAGGTCGAGCGACGCGGAAGGAGGCATGGTGTGATCGAGCTGGATTTCTAATCGCGCTCGGAGTTTCTCCTGCAGTCGCTGTCGAGTTCCGGTCTGTCCAGCCCGATCCGATGGCCGCGGGTCTCGCGGCGGCGGCCGCGTTTTTCCTCTCGCGGTATGCGAGCCGCGAGCGGCGACGCGACCTCGCGATAGGCGCTTTTTTAGCATCGCTCGCGGTCCTCACGAAGCCCGTCGTGCTCGGCGTCATTCCCTCGCTCGCGCTCCTCGGAATCTACGGCAAGGGATGGCCGCGTCGCGTTCTTCAAGTCGCACTCGCACTCGCATTGGCACTCGCCCCACATGTCCTATGGGACCGCTGGGCGCATCATTTGCTCAGTGACGAGATGGGTGGCTTGGTGGTCATCTCGATTGATCACAACCCAACGTTGATGCTCCAAAACCTTACCAACGCAAGTTACATAAGAGAGGCCGTTCTCCACTTTATTCCAGACTATGCAGGCTCCTGGTGGCTGGTTCCTTCGATGCTGGCGGGCGTCTACCGAGGGCTCGCAGACGCGCGCCTTCGGCGGCTCGGACTCGCGATGCTTCTCTGGATGCTTGTCTATACGATCGAGCTACTCGCGTTTGGCGATCGTCTCCACTCAAACGCCTATTATTTCGTACTTGCCCCTATGCCGGTACTGCTTTTTAGTGCATTCGGGATAGGAGCGCTCGTCCAAGCTCTCGACAGCGCCACAAAGCGAATGACTCCCGTGGCCTCACGGGCTGCGCTGGTGACGCTTTTGCTTCCCGTCGGACTCGTATTTTCTAGCAAAGTCGACTGGTCCATCGTCGACCACCCCGGACTCGCGCTTGAACTGAATAGAGCCGTTTGGACAAGCGACCTACGTCTCGCACTGCTTCTGTTTGCTTTGGCTATTGCTTTCGGACTATCTACGAATGTTCGAGCTCGACGGGTACCACTCTGGGTAGGTCTACCGGTCCTCTCAGGCGTTCTCATCTCTGCGTTCTGGGCATCGCAGGATGCGGCTCAGTACTTTCGCTATTACGAGGCTAGCCGGACGCGGGGTCCTTTTAGCGGCGAACTCAAAGAGATGAGACACGCTATCAACCTGCATTCAACACCGGACGACCGCGTGATATTCGACCCCTCCGACATGGTGTTTTTCTCTTATGCCGCTCGGAATGGCTTTGCAGCTACGGAAGCAAAGAGCGCAGAGCAAGTAAGCCGCCTCCGTTCGCGCGGCGCACGTCTTTACCTTCAAAACATCCAAGCAGGAGCGACCAGCAGCGTCGTGCCACATGGTCGCCTGCTGGAGAGCAGCCCGCGTTTTAACCTGTATTGCGTTGCCGCGGACGACTGCCTCTAGAATTCGCTAGTCTCGTCGCGAGGTTGGCCACGTAGGGAGCGACGCCCAGCGGCGACGCGCGGATTTCACCCCGTACCAAGTGTCGCGTACGAGGACTCCCAACAGTGCCAGCACCGCGAGAAGAGAGACCAACAGACATAGGAGAAGGAGTCGATTCTGGTAAGCAAGCGTTATCCTATGCTTACCCGCGGGTACATCCACGGCGAGCAGCTTCTCGTCACTGCGCACAGTACCGACGTTCGATCGCCATTCGGGCGCCCAGTTCTGATTGATGCGAATCGTCGTCGACTCACTCGCGTCGACCTCGAGCTCGATGACGTTTGGAGACCATGCGATCCGTCTCACCGTCGCCTTCGAAGCGTCGACAGGATATTCCTCCGCAGGTAAGTCTCCGCGCAAGAGAGCTGATTCCGGTAGAGGATTGCCCGCGACACAATTGATGCTTCCCATATTGATGGAGGGGAAGATGTGCGCGTCGCGCCGGTTTCCGCGGTGCTGGCGAAACGGTTGCTCAAAACTGCGCGGGCCCTCTTGCACGTAAATCTGCGCCGGCTTAATCCGCACTCGAGTGAGTAGGTCGTCGAGTGCTGGTCGTGTAACGCGGTAGGCGCAGTAAGTCGCGACAGCGACAGCCGCCCAGATAAGCGGACGAGGAATCTCACTATCACCTCGGTTCATCCATGCGCGTGACCGTCGCCAAAGGCCACGTGCGAGCGTTGGCACTAGGTCCTCCATCCGCGTGATGCCGCGCGCGGCGCACACTACCGTGAAGAACAAAACCATGACCATGTAGCGGTCAGGAAACCGAAGCTGGGAGAAAATCGGGAGCGTTTTGAGAATATGAAACGGTGACCAAGGTCCGGTGTCCCCGCTGGCAAGTGCGAAGAAAAAGACCATCCCGCCCGCGAAAATTCCGGCTGCGACGTCCGCCAAAATGAGTCCGACGAACGCGAAGAGCAAAACCGCGCCATAGGTATCGTAGAAAGCCGAAAAGAGCGGCGGGATCTCTAGCCGTTCAATCGGCGTGAAGACGCGAGGGAATTGCCGCACGAAAGCGAGCGTTGGAATCAGTTTGCCGCAAGAGACGAAAAGTCCGACGGCTCCAATCGTAGCGGCAGACAGGATCGGAGTGAGCCATGCGTTGGGCTCGCGCCGACGCAGTCCTCGGAGGCAGAAAGCAACCGTGAGGTACGCGAGCGTGAGCAATGCAAAAGGCGCTGGGTACGTCCCGGCCGAGAGAACAATCCAACCAAAAAAGAACCCACCCAGCAGTCTGTAACGCCATGATTCGAGGCCGCTCAAAAAGCAAAAAGCAACCCACGGTATGAGTTCGAATCCGAGAAAGTTTATCCAGCCATCGTGAATGAAGGCGACGTAGCGATCACACGTCGCAAACACGATAGCCGCGAAGCCTGACGCGATTACTGAGGCGTCGAGCCGTCGGCAAAGGCGATACATGCCCTCCATCCCCATGACGACGAGAAGTAGAATCGCTAAACGCCTTCCGTGCGCGACTCCGAACACGAGGCGCAAGAGGAAGTCCGGGCCAAGGAACGGGTCTTCGGGCGCGCCGATGCCCACCGTGCCTCCACACCAATAAGGGTTCCAAGCCGGGAGCTGTCCCCATCGGAGGAGAGTCATGCGGTCGGCCTCCTCCCATGCGTAGAACTGGTGGTCGTCCATCCACTCGGCGAGTTTCCAGGCGTCGGTGGTGATACCTCGATAGACAACCGCGGCTATCGCCATCCAAACCGCGAAGCGAAGGAGCACGAGCGCCGTACACTTGTCCGTCCACCGTGACGTACGCTCAGCGACAGGCAAACCGTCTTTGTCTTCGGTGGCAACCTTCGGGTCCTCGAGGGAGACAACACGCTTGAGCCGCTCAAAAACGCTTCGGAACTCGGTTACCATGTCGTTCTCGGGTTCAGTGGAGGCGTCGTTGCGGGGAGTGGATGGCCGTCGGGGCCGGGCCAATGACCGCGCAGCCCTTCGTCGAGAACCAGATATACTTGCGTAAGGCTAATCTTATATTGCGCGGCAAGGCGTCTAAACTCCACACGCTCGTAGTGACCGCGGTCGTCTTCGCGCGACCAAAGGTGTCCAGCCCACGTGTCTTGCTGAATGGCGCGTTTGCGCTCGGCCAGCTCCGCAACGGCAATTAACCCAAAAATTTCCCGGCGCGTGGGCTCGGCCAAGCGATACCGATACTCTTCTAACTCTTCGTTCGGAAGTGTCGGAAGTGGCTTTGAACCTAGAAGCGGCGTCGTCAACGCGTATCCGCTAAGTCCGAGAGCGACAGCCGTAATACCTAGGAACAAGGCGCGCGCCGTCCAGGTGGCTTTCGACTCAGGATGCCGGTCGAAGTCCAAGCGTGAGAAAAAAAATTCCAGTGTTGCCCACTCGCTTTTGTACGACGCCACTGGCTATCTCTATCGGTAAACCAAGGTTCTGAACACCCACGGAACGGATCTCGCGGACGCCCTCGGGTTGACCGTCGTTAGGCGTCGTCGCGCAAGTCGCCCCGTTGACATTCGCCGATGGGATGACGTGGCAAAGAGAGTTTGTCGTGTTACGACAGTCTTGATGCGGCCTGGCAACCGTGTGAACGTTAGAAATTGTTTGTCGACACGCGGCCAGGCATCAAGGCGCACCAGATTTCTTTCTGCGTTTGTTTCCGTTTCCGTTTCCGTTTTTGCTTCGGCACGGCATGGCTTGGGAGCCTCGCGCGAGGCCTTCACCGTGATCCGGAGGCTCGAGGCACAAGGCGCAGCAGATTGAGCGGTTCACCGGTCGTCGACGCAGGTACCGCGTGACGCCCCGTTCGCGAGGTGCGCTCGTGTTCGCGGCGAAAGTGACCGTGGCGACGGTTCTCATCGGGTGGCTCCTACGATCGGGCGTGCTCGACTTCAGAGCACTGAGACTTTTTGGCGACCGCCCGCTACTGCTGGTCGCAAACCTCGCGGTGTTTATGCTCGGCGTCGGATTGGGCGCCTTAAGGTGGCGGATTCTGCTTCGACTCGCAGACGTCAAAATGCCATTTTTTCGCGCGCTTCAACTTCAACTGACGGCGGTATTCTTCAACGCTGTGGTTCCCGGAAACGTCGGCGGTGACGTCGTTAAATCCGCCTATGCCGCGCGATCGGCCTCGCCGGATAGACGGCCCACGGTGTTCCTAGTCGTCTTCGTGGAGCGGCTCTTGGGGCTCGGAGGCCTCGTGCTCGTCGCCGGTATAACAACCGTCTTGCGCGGCAATGAGCTGTGGCGAAACCCTCGTTTACGTGAACTTGCGTTCGGCGTCGGGCTACTTGGCGTCGTGACGCTGCTCGGCCCCGCGGTCGTCGTTTTCGTAGTGCGCCGAGCTGGCGACCGACTGGACTTCTGGACAGGCGGAACCTCCAAGCTTGCAGGGCTGCTACGTCACTTGGTCGCGGCTGCTCGACTCGTGTCGGCCGGCCCGCAAAATTTAGCGCTAGCGCTAGCGCTCTCGATGGGTATGCACACGGCCGCGATACTCTTTTTCACGAGCCTTACCAATGCCATCACGCACCAGGGTGTCGCCCTCTCAGCTATGGCGACTATCTTCCCGCTCGGTATTATCACGATGGTCGTACCTGTATCGCCAGCAGGCCTTGGCGTCGGGCACGTAGCGTTCGACAGGCTCTTCGCGCTTATAGGCCTCGAGGGCGGCGCTACCGTCTTCAATGTCTATGTCATTGGCCAGATGACCCCGTGCCTTCTCGGCGTTATCCCGTACCTAGCGCTGAAACGTGAAGGTTCGCTCCCGACCTAGGCGTCGAATTGGCTCGTTAGACCGATATCCCTCCTCAAATCCACTCGTCATTGAACGCCGGCAGCGCTTGGTGGGGGGGTACACTTTTCGACCGTGACGCGGCCTTGTCGGCCGCCATGGCGCGCTCGGCAATGAGAACGGCGGCGAGCGCGTCACCTCCCGTCGCGAGCTCGCCCGCGTCGCCATCAGAGAGGAACCGACGAAATTGAACCGCCTGGGCCCGAAGCGGTTCCACTTTGAGCACGCCGAACTGAATTCGGTCCGTCGTGCGGTAAAGTTCCTGCAAACCCTCAAAACTTGTGTCAACCGGCTCATTCGCCTTGAGCAAGCTGCCACCGAACAGCTCGCACGTCTGGAGCATGTAGTCGACGAAGCAGACCCCACGCGTGCCGGTGACGCGCGCGCTCCGTATCTTTGTGGGCGTAACCCAATTGACGTGGACAGTGGCGCTCGCGCCGGTCGCAGCCACGAGGAAGATTTCCGCCGTGTCGAAGACTCCGTCACGCCACGTCACGTGACACGTGGAATGTTCGAGCTTCACGGGTCCGACCATGCTGCGGAGAATATCGATATCGTGAACGGCAAGGTCGAGGAGTACGTTGTTTCCCGCAAGCACCGTATTGGGATAACCGCCGACGCGCGTAAAAGCGAAGTGAATGACCGTACCGAGAAACCCCTCACGGATAATCTCTCGTAACTTGAGCACGGCGGGGTTGAATCGCTCGACGTGACCCACCGCGAGCCGCGTGCCCTTCGCGTGCGCGGCCGCAAGAAGCTCGCGCCCCTGTACGAAAGTGCTGGCGATCGGCTTCTCGATCAAAAGGTGCTTGCCCATGGCGATGAGTTCGAGTGCAAGCTTGTGGTGCGTGCTGGTGGGCGTCGCGATGACAGCAGCCTCGAAGTCTGTGTCTGCGAGTTCGGAAACGCTCCTGAAAAGCGGTACGCCCAAATCTGGTTTGACCGCTTGGGCATCGACGACGGCGACAAGGTCGAAGCCAGGCGTCTCCTTGAGCACACGAAAGTGGTTGGAGCCCATCCGACCCAACCCAATGAGCACTACCTTGATCTTGGTCATGAATCCTCGACGTCAGGCTGTGGCCACAATGGAAGAAAGCGCCGCGACGGCAGCCTCGCGCTCGTCGACGCGCATGTCGAAAAAGAGCGGCAAGTTCACGACCTTCTCACAGAAAGCCCTGGATCGAAGAAGTGCGCCATGACTGACAGCGCCCGCAGCCCGCGCTGGCGGCTGCGCATCCATAGTCTCGGGGTAAGTACGTGCCGCGCCGATGCCTGCCGCCTTTAGAGCGTCGACAACTTCCTGCCCGCGCTTGCCCTCGACCGTGAGGACGTTCAGGTACCCGTTCTCGGTGACGCCCGACGGCGGACCGTAAACGCGGACCTTCTTGCTCAGTGCAACATCTCCCGAAAGTCGCTCGCGGTACCATGCGGCGGAAGCCCTACGTGACTCGAGGATGGCCGGGACCTCGTCAAGCACTCGCGAGATAAACGCGGCCTGCAAACCGCCCATACGCGAGTTCCAACCCACGTGAGCATAGGAGTAGTGATCGGAGCGGCCGTGGTTGCAGAGCGAGCGTAGAAAGACCTCGTGCTCCTTCGTTTGCACCGTCACGGCGCCGCCGTCCATTGCGCCGCCGACCACTTTCGCAGGGTAGAACGAGAGGGTCGCGACGCCAGCATCGGCGAGCAACGGTTTGCCATTCACCTCGACGCCAAAGCACTGAGCGCCATCTTCAACGATCGCGATCTCCCGTTCTTTGCAGAATGCACGAATATCGCCGAGCCGCGACGACGTCCAGCCGTACAGGTGAACGAGCATAAGCGCTTCGAAACGATGCGCTTCGTGCGCGGACTTCAGCTCGTCGAAACTTACCTGCAAGTCGTCAGGGTCAATGTCAACCAGCACCGGAATAGCCCCGAGCTGGGCCACCGCTTCAAACGTCGACCAAAAGGTAAGGTTGGGGAGCGCCACCTTCATGCCTCGCTTGACGCCTTGAGCCTGTAGGGCGACCAGAAGCGCGTCGGTACCGTTCGCGCAGGATACGACGAAAGGTACGCCGAGCCCGCTGGCGAGCTTTTTTTCCACGGCGCCAACTCGCGGACCACCGACGAATTCGCACTTGTCAAGGCATTCAGTCCACGCCGAGAGGACGTCTGCTCGGATGCGCTTCACAAGTCTCGTTAGGTCGATAAACGGTACTGGACCAGACATAAGTTACTCCCGTCGTACAGGCGAGAGCGGGATTATACCAGCGTTTGAAGGCGCGATAAATCGGCAAGCTCCTCTGGAGTTCATAAACCGATCTCTTCGTCGTCCACTTTGAGCTGGGCCGAACTCGTTCAACGAAGGTCTGCGCTCGGTGAAGGGCCTCAAAATCATCCGCGTGCATCGTCGACTATCGCTGAAATACGCGCGCGAACACGCCCGGAGTCACGAGCTCGAGCCAGAGCAGCATCCGCGCCTCGACGGGCATCGACACGCGCCGTTGCCCATGCTGCTCAGCTCTAAAGGTCCGCCTTGCGACTTGTGCGGACGTCAACACCCTCCCCTGCGGAGCTCGTGACGCTCCTTCCTCGCCGTCGACGTTCTCGTCACGGATGCGCAACCCCTTCTTCGCGAGGTCAGAGGTAAAGGTTGCCGGCAACACCTCCATCACTTCGACCTGACTGCCGCAGACGCGCCGCAGCGAACGAGTAAATGACCAAAGAGCTCCCTTACTCGCACTGTAAGCGCCAAGATCACGCCGCCCCGCGATCGCGGTCGTCGACAGAATGTTGACTACTTTTTTAAGCGAGCCGCCACGGGAAAGACATTCCGCGGTAAGAATGACCGGACTGAAAAAGTTGACAGCGAACGTGCGTTGAAAGACCTCTTTACTGGTGTCTTTGATGCGACCTGTGACATGCGTTCCTGCATTGTTGATGAGCAGCTCGACGTCAGGAAGCTGCTTCGCGAACTGCGCGACAGCCTCCAGATCAGACAGGTCGACTGGGCACACTCGGACGCGGCAAGGGCTTCGTGATTCTATCTCGCGCTTCAAGCCGTCGAGTGCCGCGGACGAACGCGCCGTTAAAATAAGTTCCTCTGTAACATCGGCATAGAGAAGCGCCAGTTCGCGTCCTAGACCACTCGATGCGCCAGTAATCAAACCGCAGCGATAGCGGGTCGCAGACTTTCCTCGAAACGGGACACGCGCGGCGAGGTCGAGGATCCATGGTGCTCCGCGTTCCAAAACGTGAACCGCTCTGTAATACTGCGGTAGGTATCGTCGCCCGTAGGAGCGCTGCCGTGTCGTCGCCTTGAGGCGCTGAGTGATAGCATTGGCGACCCGTCCGGGAGCCAAACCGCGAGACGAAAGGAACTCATGCGAGGTTGCATTGACCAAGTTCGTCGGAATGACAACCTCAAGGCTCGAGCCCTGGCCCGAAAGTTCAGCCCCAATAGCGCCGCAAAGATTCTCGAGTGCCCACTTCGAGGGCGCGTAAGAATCCAAGGTCCCAGGCGCATGATGGCCGGAAGTGGACGAAAGAACCACGATTCGGCACGGAGCCACCTGATGGGTCGCGAGCCACGCCTTGATTGGCACTAAAACACCGAACACGTTACGATCAAAGTAGGCCTTGAACGATGAAAACGAAGTGAAGGGCGTGGCCTGCGAGAACCCTCCGACAGTGACGACGAATGCATCAATAGGTTCACTCCAGAGCGTATTTATCCGAATAATTTCTGCACTCATCGCATCAATGTCTGTCGCGTCCACTGCTGCGAAAGTTGCTCCGAGTTTAACGAGCGACAAGATCTGAGCTGAGGGCTGACGGTCGACGAGGTGCAGTCGTTCGGTCTTCACAAGCCGCTCTGCGAGAGCGAACCCGACGTTGCCAATTCCTACGATAACAATATTTGAACGAACCCCGACCGCACGCGCGGTCATCGAAAAGCGGTTCACTAACTTTGTCCGTAGGACTTCCAAATCTACCGAGGATGTCGACAGCATAGGCGAACGGACGCTACACCAGAGCACGGCGTTCGCATAACCTAGGCTTTTTCGTCGGCGTCGAGGCTACTCACCCTCGCTCCGATGTTCTAGGTTACGACCCATGCGCAACCTCCTGCAAAAGCCCGTCAGGGCTTCCGTAATAGCGGCCGAACTTGGCCTAGCGTTCGAGGGTGACGATGTAGAAGTTGCGACCGTCGCTCCCATTTCGGCGCCGAGGGCTCACGCCCTCTCTTTCGCGACACACCCCATTCCGGACGAACTTCCTGCGAACGTCTGCGTTATTGCGCCAGGCCCCCTCGCTTTAGGGACTCGCACCGCGTGCCTTCGTTCTCTCCGCCCACGGCTCGACTTCGTGAAGGCGCTTCTCATCCTTGATCGCCTCGGTACTTTTGAGCGCTGGACTCGACCACCCGAAATTCACCCCAGCGCCGTAGTTGGGCCAAACGTCTCCTTTGGCAACGGAGTCGTTGTTGGAGCCGGCACGCGCATCGGTGCAAACGTGACTATCGCGAGCAACACACGCATCGGAAATGACTGCTGGCTGAAAGCGAACTGCGTGATCGGCGAGGCGGGATTCGGATTCGAGCGTGATACCGACGGAAAACCTCTGCGCATGTTGCACTTCGGCGGCGTCATTCTTGAGGACCGAGTTGAGGTCGGATCCTCTACCACCGTCTGCCAAGGCACACTCGCGCCGACAGTGATTGAGCAAGATTCAAAAATTGACGACCACGTCCATGTCGCACATAATGTGCATATCAAAAAAAACGCATTGGTCACGGCTTGCGCTGAGCTAAGCGGCGGCGTAGTGATCGGCGAAGCCGCGTGGGTTGGCCCGAATGCGTCAGTGCTTGAAAAAGTGCACGTTGGTGACCGCGCGTTTATCGGAATTGGCGCGGTTGTCCTCCGCGACGTCGCGCCCGACACCACGGTTGTAGGAAATCCCGCGCGAGTTCTCGAGCGCAAGCGGCTCGCGGGAGGTGCGTGATGCCGCTCACCGAAAACGTACCCAACGAACAAGGCGCGTGGGCCGAGAATTGGACGTTTGGATATCTTGAGGTGCTTTACGCCGCCTTACTTGCGCGGTTCCGCCCGGCGTTGCTCGGCGACGCCGGCGATGCTCTCCGCGATGAATCGGTGAAGACTGTCTTTGTGCGCCACGATATCGATGTCGACCTCGTGCGCGCAGCCGAATTTTCTCGAAGGGAAGTAACGTGGGGCGTTCGATCCACGTATCACGTGATGATTGACAGTCCGTTTTACGATCTTCGCTCTGCCCAGTCTTCGGCGAGTGTGGACAGCATACGAGCGTTGGGGCACGAAGTAGGTCTGCACTACGATGTTGTCGCGCGAAAAATGCTGAGCGCGGATGGGCCAACCCGCGAGCAGGACATTGCAGATGCATGCGACACGCTCGAACAAATTCTAGGTGAATCCGTACGATCTGTTTCCTTTCACTTGCCTGTAGCCGAGCTCATGCGAGGTCCGCTCCGCATCGCAGGACGGGTAAGCGGATACGCAGAAGATTTGTTTCGCTGGTACTTGTCGGACTCGCGAGGTCGCTGGCGGGAGGGTGAGCCTATCGCAAGTCTCGACCGACCGCGCGGACGTGTACTTCAAATTCTGATGCACCCGGTGTGGTGGGGTGAAAGGGACGAACAACCCGACGTTCGGCTTCGTGCTCTCCTTCTTGACTTGGCAGTCGAAACGCAAACGTCCTTCGAGGCGCTACGCGACCGTATGTCGGATCATATTCTTTATCGCGCGGCAGATCCCTCGCCCTAAGCTACCGATTGATTCCATGCCACAGCGATTCAGGCCGCTTGCCGGGCGGTCGACGTTCGCGACGGTAGTAAACCGATGA
Source organism: Polyangiaceae bacterium (assembly GCA_025353725.1). Classification (GTDB taxonomy): domain Bacteria; phylum Myxococcota_A; class Polyangia; order Polyangiales; family Polyangiaceae; genus Labilithrix. The sequence continues at coordinate 61,303 of JANXOF010000081.1, forward strand.
CGAGAAGCTCGGCTCGACGACGATGAAATGGCCTCTTGAACTGGAGTACGCGCATTTCAGGAGCGCCGTCCGCCTAGCTGGGAACACCGTGGTGGTCGCCGCGTGAAGAACTGGCGATGTAGCCCCTAATCTCAATACAATCCTACAAAGCAAGGAAAAAGTCACTGACCCTAACCACCCGCGTCTTCGATGATACGCCGGACCTAACGGTAGTGAGCCGTGACCGCACGAAGCGTTCAGGCGTGTGCTATAATCCCGCATGGTAGTGAGAGTGCAAGGTCCTCATTAACTCCGGCTCGTACAGTTCGTTCCCGGCACGACTCTGAGTCTGGTGGATGGTCGAATAATGAACCAACTATCGTATAACGTCTGCAACGATACCATTGAGTCTCTGGGTTCCGTGTTCCCAGGCAGAATCGAAAGTGCGACTACCGGCGTGGTGAAGCTAGTGCGCAACACGCGAACCTCAAGTCGCCGGGGGACCGAGTGAAAGTCCTCGTCACCGGCGGAGCAGGATTCATTGGCTCCAGGGTCGTGCGCACTCTCCTTGCTCAGTCTCATACTGTCGTCAACGTCGACAAGCTAACCTATGCGGCAGATCTTTCATCTCTCGAGGATGTCGCAGGGCACGCGGCCTATCGTTTCGAGAGGGTCGACATTTGCAACGCCGAGGCGCTAGCTGAAGTTTTCGCGCAGTACACGCCCGACGCCGTCATCCATCTCGCTGCCGAGTCGCACGTGGATCGGTCGATTGATGGCCCCGCCGCATTCGTCCAAACCAACCTTGTGGGTACGTATACGCTACTTCAAGCGGCCCGCACCCACTGGACGAGCCTTCCGTCCAATCAGCGCGACCTTTTCCGCTTCGTCAACGTTTCGACGGACGAAGTCTTTGGCTCTCTGCCTCCCGACGGATGGTTCACGCCTCAGAGCGCATATGACCCCAATTCACCGTACTCCGCTACGAAAGCTGGGGCAGACCACCTTGTCCGGGCGTGGCACGCCACGTTTAATCTGCCGACACTAACCACGAACTGTTCAAACAACTTCGGCCCGTTTCAGTTCCCAGAAAAGCTTATACCCGTGGTCATCTTAAACGCGCTCGAAGGGAATCCGTTGCCCGTTTACGGAGCCGGGGAGAATATTCGAGACTGGCTTTACGTGGACGATCACGCGGAAGCCCTTCTTGCCACACTCAAGCGCGGTGTACCGGGCGAAACTTATCTCGTAGGTGCACGCAATCCGCGACGAAATATCGATGTCGTGCGAGCGCTGTGCGCGATTGTAGATGAGCTCGCGCCAAGTCAAGCCATCGGGAAGCGCGAAACGCTCATTCACTTCGTGTCCGACCGACCGGGCCACGACTTTCGCTATGCTATCGACGCGACGGCTACCGAGAAAGCTCTCGGTTGGCGTCCGAAGCATCCCTTCGAGGTCGCGCTCCGTGCGACGGTAGCCTGGTACCTCGAGAATCAATCCTGGTGCAAACGAATCGCTGGCCGAAGTGGCCGGGAACGAATGGGCTTGGGGGCGCCGCGCTCGTGAAGGGGATCATCCTGGCCGGCGGCGCGGGTACTCGCCTCTACCCCGCGACGCGGATCGTGAGCAAGCAGCTTCTGCCTGTCTATGACAAGCCGATGATCTACTATCCGCTTTCGACCCTAATGCTGGCTGGTATCCGGGAGATTCTCCTTATTTCCACGCCACAAGACCTCCCGCGATTCCAACAGTTGCTCGGCGATTGCCAGCAGTGGGGGCTTTCGATGACCTATGCCGAACAGGCGGTGCCTGATGGCTTGGCGAATGCCTTCGTCATCGGGCGGGACTTCGTCGGTAACGACTCCGTAGCGCTCATTTTAGGGGACAACATTTTTTATGGCGCAGGGTTGCATACAGCACTAGCTGATGCGGCACGGCAGACGCATGGCGCTACAATATTTGGCTATTCCGTAAGTGACCCTGAGCGTTACGGCATCGTCGAACTTGATAAGAAAAATAACGCATTATCTCTTGAGGAGAAGCCACAAAAACCGCGCTCCCACCAGGCCGTGGTCGGACTTTACTTTTACGACAATCAAGTTCTCGATTTCGCGACATCGCTCAAGCCTTCAGCGCGTGGCGAGTACGAGATTACAGACCTGAACCGAATTTATCTCGAGCGTAAAGCACTACGCGTAATTCGACTAGGGCGCGGAACAGCGTGGTTCGACACCGGCACTCACAAGTCACTACTCGACGCCTCGAGCTTCGTCGAGGTCATCGAGAGCCGACAAAATCAGAAGATCTCTTGCCCCGAAGAGATTGCTTGGCGCATGGGTTTCATCAACGATGGCGAACTCGCAAACCTCGCGGAGCCGCTGGCAAAGTCTTCGTATGGGCAGTACTTGTTGAAAATTCTTGAAGAAGGGCGCTAACTTTCGCCGCGCCTCGTAAAGTTTGACACGGCGTCGTCCCGCTCATTGCTGAAAGAGGCTCACCAAATGTGATGGCGCGGGAGCTCACCGCGCGGAGTATCTCCGCTGTCTTCATCGACGAGATTAACTCCGGTGAGTACTTCATCTTACGTGCCCTTGGCCTCGACCAGACGGGCGCGAAACACGTGGCCGGAAGCGAGCGCTCAACGGACAAGGTAGACTGCATACGATGGGCGCGTCTCAGCGAGAAGGCTGAGGCTGACTATCGCTTGATTAAGGGGCAACTGTGGATATGCGCGGTCCACCACGACAAGGTCACCTGACTTGGCGTGATTCCTGAAGTACGCGGCGTCTGCCTCCGCGCGAGACAGCAGAGGAAAGATCCAAGGCGATGCCGTCAGAGGCCGACGGTATGCCATAAGGTAGCCAGCGGGCAGATCGTAGATAAAGAGGGCACGCTCGCCACGGCCGTAGGCTTGAATATCGGCGGCAAGCAAGCGAAGGAACTCTTGCTTGGCCGGCGACGTATAGATACCTTTGTACGGTCCTACTTTCATGAGGGCGGTCAGGTCATCAAGACGCCCGTCGCGATACACGCAATCCTGCGTAACGCAGAACTCCAACAGGCTCCAAACAACGAGCGCTGGCGATAAGGCGAGGTAAGGACGGACTCTCGGCCAACCACCTAAACGCAGGGTTTGATCAATAAACATCGCGAGAAGCATCGCCGTAAGGATCGCGCCCGGGTAGAGACCCAATCCAACGGCGACAATCCCATTTGAGCTACTCAAACCTGCGACAGCCCCGGCCACGCCTGAAGGCAGCGCAATGCCAAACACCAATACGCGCGCGGTCCGTCGATCACGGAGCCCCAGGGAGAGGACCGGCCCTAACAACGCGAAACAGCTCACGAAACCAAGGCTTGCGATCGAACCCGGCATTTGCGAGCCCAAGGCGAGCCTCGGAAGGAACATGACTCCAACTGCCGTAAGCAAGGGAAAGCGCCGAGCGACCGTCAGCGCCACGGCGCTAAGAAATGCGGCCAATGGAAGCTGCGGATGTTGCGCGAGGAAGGCCGTAAGTTTCGACGCCGCTTCGGGCCACGTAAACGCCGCGACCGAGCCCGAACCGCCGGAATAGGCGAAGACGGCGCGGAGATGCGAGCCTGCAGCGAGGAAAAGCGGTGAGACAGCCAAGCAAAACGCGACTCCGCCCAAAGCATAAGTACAGCTCGCGCGCAACCGTTCACAAAGCGCGAGAACGAAGAGGACGGCCAGCGTCGCGACAACGCCCAGAAGAAGCGAGGGATACGCGAAACAGCTTCCGGCGTGCGCAACCCCAGCCCAAAAAAGTGGTGCGCGGAGAAGACCTCGCGTGGGGTTGCCTAAAAGAAGCCAACGCGCGACGACGAACAACCCAAGGGCAAAAAGCCCCATCGACAGCGTGTTGTAGCTTAGCCCGGGAAGCCCGTAGGGAATGAAGCAGAGGCACGCGGTACCGACGAGAAGCGCCGCAGGTGACGAAAGGCGCGTTCGCGCGAGAGCGAACGCAGACCATCCGACCAGCCCGAAGAACACGAGGTAGAGAAGGCGGATAAAGAGAAAAAGCCCGGTCGAACTCCCAACAGCAAAGGTGTATGCCCGAACGAACGGATAAATCAGCAATCCCGCCGTCTGCGCGATGTTGAGCTCGTCAACGAACGGCCGATCACCGAGCGCGAACCGAAGCGGAAGAGCGAGATAGAATGCTTCATCGGTGATATCGAGACCGCGACGCATTCGCCAGACCATCAGTGCGGCGGCCGCTAGGCTAACAAGTACCGCGATAACGCCGCTGGGCGTTCGAAGAGTCGACCCGCGCGGCATTATCAAGGCAAATGCCTCGAATTATCTCCCAGATCGCCGAATGTCTCGCGCACGACAAAAAGCGGGCGACCCTGGACCTCGGCGAGGATGCGCCCGATGTACAAACACGCTACGCCGGTCACCATGACCTGAATACCGCCGATCAGCACAATCGCCGTGATTGTCGACAAGTAGCCAGGCAGGAAGGCGCGAAAGAAAAGCTTATCGACAATGAGCGCAAGGAGGAGCAGTACGCCAATGAGCACCACCAAGAATCCCAGCTTGACGGTCACTTTAAGTGGAAAGTCAGAGAACGAGATCACCGAATCGAGGGCCATCCGAAAGCGCCTGCGGAAGTTGTAACTCGACTTTCCAACTTTGCGCCGTTGATGAGTCACCGGAACGTGCCCGTAACGAAATCCAAGCCAAAGCTCGAGCCCCGGCAAAAACCGACTTCGCTCGGTGAGCGCGTTGTAAGCGTCGAGAAACTTGCGGTTCATTACGCGGACCGTCGAAGCATTGACAGGGCTGTTGTAACCCGTGAGGCGGTTCAAAACTAAGTTGAAGAGATACGAAGTCACCTTAGCGAACAGCGGAACATCACGCTTTGCGTAGAGACCACCCACGATGTCGAAGGTCTCTGTCTTCAAGGCGTCAATAAGTAAAAGGAGCTGACTAGGAGGGTCTTCCTGGTCAACATTAAGCATCCCGACGAACTGCCCGCGAGCGAAGCGGTAGCCGCACGAGATCGCCACATGTTGCCCAAAGTTACGACTCAGAACGACAAGCTTCGCAAACGGGAACTCGTCGCAAGCCTCTTTCACGAGACGTGCGGAGTCATTCCGGCTCCCGTCGTCGACGAAGAGAACCTCCACTGCGCCTTCAATCTGGTCGCTCATCAAGTACTCGCGAAAGACTTTTTGCAGCTCAACGCAAAAATCCCTCGCAAGGGCTCCGTCCCCGTAGATTGGCACTACAAACGAATAGATCATCAACGACTTGAGCCGCCGCACCGCGCGAACATCGCGCACGACCCTACCATGTCGTGGCGCGCTCCGCAGCAGTGTCCACGCGCCGAACGTTGCGGACGACGTGCCTTCTCTGGCGGGTTTCGGCTAAGGTGCGACCTATGGAAACGCGAGCCGTCGACTCCGCCGCCATCGCGAGTGCCATCGCGGAGGAGGGCTTCCTTGTGGTACCCGACGTCCTCTCTGCGGAGTTCGTGGCGCGCGCACGACGCGAACTCGAGGTTGCCATCGCGCGTGAGGCTGAGTACCACGGAGGCGCGGGCTACAAGGACTACGGCATGGTTCTTGTTTGCTCACTCTATGGGGGAGCTTTTCTCGATGTTTTCGACCATCCAAAGCTTCTCGCGCCCCTTAGCGCCGTGCTCGGCGAAGGCCACATTGTCTACGCGTACACGTCGTCATCGATGCCTCCCGGCCGAACGAACTACTCCCGTCGCATCCACCGGGACTGTCCGCGGATGATTCCGGGGTACTGCACCAACATGGGGGCGACCGTGCTCCTCGACGACTTTACCGAAGACAATGGAGCGACCTACTACCTTCCAGGCTCCCACCGTCAGGCAGCGGCACCCTCAGACGAGGAGTTTACGCGAAACGCGCGGCGGCTGGTCGCGCCCGCTGGCTCGGTCCTGTTTTTCGACGCACTCCTTTGGCATGCAGGCGGCGACAACCGCACCTCTTCTTGGAGACACGCACTCACGCTAAACATGTGCCGGCCCTTCATGAAGCAGCGTCTGGACCTCCCGCGCATCATGGCGAACATGGACCTCAGCGGAGTCTCCAAAGTCGCGCTGCAAAAACTCGGATTTCTCGCGCAAGTTCCAGCCTCTTACGACGAATACTACGCACCCGCTGAAAAGCGCAAATACCAACAAACGGTGGAGTGATGAGCGACAAGTACAACGATGTTATCCAGGCGAACATCAAAGTTCATTCGAAGCTCGCGTCTCTCTACGCGAAAACTGAGCCTCACTTCAAGACTGAGAACCTTGCGATTGTTGATGCCGCACTCAAACTTCTCGCGTCAGAGACCAACGCGAAGCACCTCCTGGACCTAGGCTGCGGCACCGGGTTCATCATCAACCTAGCGAAGCACCACGTCGGACACATCGTTGGCGTCGATGTCACACGAGCGATGCTCGACCAGGTCGATACGAGTGGTCCCGCGACCATCGAGCTTCACGAGCATGACACGGGTACCTTTCCGGCGGAGCCTGGGTCTTTCGACCTCGTTACGGCGTACTCCTTCCTCCATCACCTTTACGATATCGCGCCGACTTGCAGCACCGCCGCGAAGGCTCTCCGCAAGGGCGGGAAGTTTTACGCCGACCTCGACCCCAATTTCTACTTTTGGGAGTCCGTCAAAGCGCTCGAAAGCCATTCCGTGGAGGTCGCTTATGACTCCATCGTTACGCGAGAAATAGCCGCCGTCGCACATAAAGATGACCAGATGAACGAAGAATACGGCATTCCTAATGCCGTATTCAACGACGCTGAATACGGCAAAGATATCGCCGGAGGCTTCAAAGAAGCGGAGGTTCGCAAGACGCTTCTCTCAGCTGGCTTCACCGACGTGAAATTTAAGTACTATTGGTACCTAGGGCAAGCGTCAGTCGTGAATGACCCGACGAAATCGCGCGAAGAACGCCTCGTCAACGCCGAACTCGTAGACTCCGTGCTTCAAAAGGTGATGCCGCTTTCGCGGGCGCTTTACAAGTACATCGGTTTTGTCGCGACGAAGTAATGGTGAACGTCAGGCTTACCGACCTGACAACGGCGCACGCAGGCTCGATGTTTCGCTGGATGTGCGATCCCGACGTGAGCAGGCACGTCGGGCTTCGTTCGGAGCCCACGCTCGAGAAAACGCTCGCCTGGCTCGGGCGAGCAGCGAGCGACAACCGCGTTTCGGCGCGCGCCATTTTGTTCGACGACGCGCACGTCGGCAATGTTGTGCTCGATCAAATCGACCTCGTTACTTCTAAAGCCCGCCTCTCGATCTACATCGGCGAGGCGGAGGCGCGCGGACGAGGGGTCGGGCGGCGCGCCGCGACTCTCGCCGTCGATCTCGCGTTTGGGTCACTCGGTCTCCACAAGGTGTGGCTTACCGTCCACACCGGAAACCACGCGGCCATCGCGACTTATAAGGCCATCGGTTTCGTGGTCGAAGGCACGCACCGCGAGGAGTTCATCCTCGATGGTACGCGCGTCGATGAACTTTACATGGGTCTTCTTAGGAGCGACCTGCCGTGAACTGCGTCGTCCTGCAGCCTTCGTTTCTACCCTGGCGAGGCGTCTTTCACCTTATCCAGCGTGCCGACGTCTTTGTCTTCTATGACGACGTCCAGTACGACAAGCACGGCTGGCGTAATCGAAACCGCATCAAAACGGCCGCTGGAACACAATGGCTTACTGTGCCCGTACTCGCGAAGGGCAACGTAGACACCGGTCTACCTATCAACGAAGTTCGCCTCGGGCGCACGGAGAACTGGCCGCGGAAGCATCTCGCTAGCCTCCGCCAAAGCTATAAAAAGGCACCCTTTTTCGACAAGTACTGGCCACTCGTCGAGTCGTTCTACGCAAACACACCGGAGACTCTCGCAGACTTCACGATTGACACGACGAAACAGCTCGCGCAGGCACTCGGACTTGCCAAAACGAAGTTCCTCCGGTCGTCCGAGCTGCAGGTAGTTGGCGTCAGGAACGACCGTTTACTTTCCCTTCTCCAGAAGGTAGGCGCAACCCACTACATTAGTGGTCCTTCGGCGCAATCCTACATCGACGCCAACGCGTTCGCCGCAGCTCAGATTTCGCTTGAGTATCAAGTGTATGACTATCCAGAATACGTCCAGCTTTATCCGCCGTACGATCCGCAAGTGTCGGTGCTCGACCTTTTATTCATGAAGGGTGACGCCGCAGGAGAATGGATATGGGGAGCCGAGGCCACGCGATGATTCCCTTCAATCAACCTGCGCTCTTCGGACGCGAGCAAGCCTATGTAAGCGAGGCGCTCGCAAGCCGACGCCTCTCGGGTGATGGTCGGTTTTGCAGACGGGGCGAGAAGCTCCTCGAGGAGACGCTCGGCGTGAAACGCGCCCTCCTCACCACGTCGTGCACGCACGCGCTCGAGCTGAGTGCTTTCCTCCTCGACGTCGGCCCGGGAGACGAGGTCATCGTGCCGTCGTTTACGTTCGTCTCCTCGGTAAACGCGTTCGCGATCCGTGGTGCGAAGGCCGTCTTCGCGGACGTTCGGCCCGACACCCTGAACCTCGACGAGCAAAAGCTCGAGGGTCTCATCACGCCAAAGACGAAAGCCATTGTTCCCGTGCACTATGCAGGTGTCGGGTGCGAAATGGACATAATTCTCGCGATCGCGGCGACGCGAGGCGTCGCCGTTGTGGAGGACAACGCTCACGGGCTTTACGGCTTGTACCGCGGGCGTCCGCTCGGGACCTTCGGGGCACTCGCGACGCAGTCTTTTCATGAAACCAAGAACATCACCTGCGGCGAGGGCGGCGCTCTGCTTGTCAACGATTCGGGAGCTCACTCCTTCGCGGCAAGGGCCGAAATTCTTAGGGAAAAAGGCACCAACCGGAGCCAGTTCTTCCGCGGACAGGTGGACAAGTACACATGGGTCGATGTGGGGTCGAGCTACGTTCTCTCCGAGCTCCTTGGCGCCGTCCTACTCGCTCAGCTCGAAGCACGGGTAGAGATTCAGCAACGCCGACGGGTCGTATGGGAGCGTTACGCGAATGAACTTGCGACTTGGGCCGAGACGGAGGGCGTGTTTCTTCCTACGGTGCCTAAGCACTGCGAGCAGGCGTTCCACATGTTTTACATGCTCCTGCCCGACCTCGCGCGGCGGAGTGCGTTCATTGAGCACCTCAAAGAACGCGGCGCGGCTGCGGTCTTTCACTACTTGCCGCTTCACCTCTCCCCGATGGGGTTACGCTCGGGCGGCCGCGCGGGCGATTGTCCAATTACGGAATCAGTGAGTGACAGACTTGTTCGTCTGCCGTTTTACACAGAACTTTCAGAGGGTGACCAGGTCAAGGTTATCGAAGCCGTGAGGTCGTTTCGTGTCTGATGACGTTAGCTACGATCCCTCCTACTTCGCTCCTATCGCGGAGGCCGAGGACAAGCACTTCTGGTTTAAGGCGCGCCGTACGATTCTCAAACGGCTGTTAGAGCAGATAAAGACGACGACGACGCCTGGGTCCCACGTGCTCGAGGTAGGCTGCGGAACTGGCAACGTCACCAGGGTCTTGGTCGATGTTTTCGGCTCTGCCTCCGTCATCGCGATGGACCCCTGGGAGAATGCGGTTCGCATCGCACAACGCAGACTTCCGTGCAAAGTGGTTGTCGGAGATCTCAACGCACGCGGACCGGAGGTCGAGGGCACCTTCGCGGTCGTCGGCATGTTTGACGTGCTCGAGCACTTGGAGCACGAGCGCGCCTCGCTCGATGCGGCGTACCAACTGGTTGCTCCAGGCGGTTGCCTCATACTCACTGTGCCTGCACACCAAAGTCTCTGGAGTTACTTCGATGAAGAGGCTGGTCATTTTCGTCGTTACGAGCGCGAAAGTCTTTCGGCCGCACTGGAGCGCTCTGGGTTCCGTGTCGAGTATGTGAGCGAGCTATTTCCTTTGCTTTTTCCTATGATGTGGCTTGGACGACGGCTCTCGACGTTGCGGGGAGACCAAAAGCCCGACAAGGAGAAGGTCCTCGGTGAACTCAAGACCGTTCCTATCGCGAACGAACTCCTCACGTGGGCGCTAAGTCGTCAGGCGTCGTGGGTCGAGAAGCGCCGCGAGACACGCCTCGGAACCTCGGTGGTCGCGATTGCGAGGCGCTAATCTGCAGCGTGTGCAGTCTTCCGATCCGCACAGCGCCGTCACGACGCGACTGGCGACGCGATGGATAACGGAACCCAATGCGCGGTTCTGAGGCGACGCTTCGCCCGCGCGGGTTGCGGTTTGCGCTGATCCTAGCGCTCGCCTCCGTCATTTTCTTCGTGGTGTGGTGGCCCATGTTCCGGAACTACCCCGGGACGCCCATCGAAGACGGCCACTACTTTTTTCATCAAGTCGAGGTGAGCAAAGTGGCCCTTTGGCGGTTCCACGAACTTCCGCTGTGGAACCCGTTCGACTGTCGGGGGATCCCCATGTGGGACCATCCCGAGAACATCACGGCGTCACCGCTCTTTTATCTCACGCTGCCCTTTAGCGCCGGCGTGACGATCATCGTGTGGAACATGGCACACGCCGTCGTCGGTTTTTTCGGGATGTGGCTTCTTTGCCGCGACGACCTCAAGCTCTCGCGCGCCGCCACGTTCGTTGCGGCTGTCGCGTGGACGTTCGGGACCGTGCACAACCAGTATGCCGGCGAGCACGAAGCGTTTATTTCGTTTTATCATGCGCCGCTGCTTCTTTTCGCGTGGCGGCGCGCGGAAACATCGTGGAACTGGGCGGTTGGCACGGGATTGCTGCTTGCGCTCATGGTCTACGATGGCGCGACGTATCCGTTGCCGCTCACGGTGGTATTCCTCGGAATTGAGACGCTTACACGGCTCAGAACGCCACGGCGGGCATTGCGGCTAGCATGCGCGGCAGCCGTCGTTGGTCTCGTTTCGTTCTCCGTGGGCGCGAGTCGAATACTCACGATTCAAGACCAGTTCTCTTCACACAACCGCGTCATGGAGGACGACTGGGACCACCTCGCGCGGATCAAAACCTGGGCCGATATGTACTTGCTCCGGTCGCCACACTGGCGATCCCGCGTCGCCGATCAGCAATACGTGCTTGGCGAATACCACGCCTACATAGGTTTTTTAGGGCTCGCGCTGCTCGTTCTCGGCGTTGCGTCAACGCTCTTCGAGACGTGGTGGCTCCTCTTTACAGCATTGGTTCTCGTCGTTCTGATGCTTGGACATTTTTCGAGCTACGCACCGTGGACGCTTCTCCACACGCATGTCCCGCCCTTCAAAGCGATGCGTGTTCCCGCACGTTTCAGGTTGCTTCTCGCACTCCCGATTGCGCTCTACATGGGTTATGCGATCGACCGCGTTCCCGCTGCGTTTCGAAGATGGCTGGGTAAGCCTGGCCTCGCTGACGCCGTACGCGTCGCGCTTCTGGGGATAGGCATGGTCGCGGCGGGAGACAGCGCCGGACTCTTTACCGAAATTCTCGAATACCGCTTCACAGACCCAGCTCCCGTGCAGACAGCCTCCTCCACCCGTTTTTACTACGGCGGGTCGGATCTCTCACCCGACGTTGCCAATCAACCACGTCAAAACCACGCGTGGTTGGGATGCCGTGGGAGTTGGGCGTACAACGCCGATGCTCAGCTTTGGCAGGGTGACGTGCCACAAGCACGCGCAGTCGATGACGGCGCGACGGTCGAAGTCGCCAATCGTACGCACAATACGTTCACTGTCGATGTCAACGTCACGCGGCCAAGCCGTATTCACCTCAATAGCGCGCACGAACGCGGATGGCAGTCGACGATGGGGACCGTCGTTGACGACAAGCATGTCCTTGCGCTTGACCTTCCCGTCGGGCACCACCGGGTGAGCCTTCGCTATTGGCCACGCCGCCTTACGATCGGCTTGTGGATCTCCGCGCTCGGCTTTGTGGCATCCGTGGCTTTCCTCGTTCGGCAACGCGCCGCCGCACTGTGGCGACCGAAGCGGGAGCCTAGGGTTATGCCGTCACGATGAGCGAGAATTCTGCTCTTTACGCAGTCGAACGAGCTCGCCAAGCATCGAGACGCCATCGCGAAAGGCTCGCACCGTCGAGGCGCGTAACACGGGATCAGGCGTCACCGGCAGCTCGACGATCGACTCCCCAAGGCGCTCTGCAAAGTAACAAAGCTCGGTTGAATAGAAAAAGCCGCGCGAAGCGATCCGCGGAAGCAGCTCCGCGGCGAGATCAAGCCGGACGAAGACGCTACCCTGCGAATCGCCGACGCGCATACCGAGCGCGACCCGGCGCGCGACCCGGTAGGCTTCGGTCATCAAGCGGCGCTTTGGGCTCGTTTTAATATGACTTAACGGATGCGCCTTTGAGCCCATGAGGATACGGCTTTGCGCGCGCTCAATACGGCCCCAAGCGCCTTCAAGATCGCTGAAACCGAACGGTAAATCGGACGCCGTAAGAACGGCCCACGTGGACGCGGACGGACCGAAGCGCGTCACCGCCTCGGTCATGCCTCGGTGATAGGCATAACCAATGCCGGCTTGCAGCTCGCGGAATGCGCGGAAGGGCGTGCCATGTGCAGGCGCACTTTGCTCTATCGCTTCCGCTATCGGCCAGGAATCGTCCTTACTCCCATTCTCTACCGCGTAGACTTCGGATCCGGGGAACCGCTCGAGGAACGCCCGCGCCCGCGCGACGTTCGACGCGAGAATGCTCGCCTCATTGTGAACGGGTAAAACGTAGAGGAAAGAATTCGTCATCGTGGTCTCCGCGCGTCTCTAAAACCATGGCTTCGGGCACGTGTCCCGAGGCGTACCCGTGGTCTTCGCTTCGTCCGCAAGGGCCTGCGCTTCGTTGCCCAAGACGCGGTCCAAGTCTGCCAGCGTAAACCACATGCAGGGCCGACGCGCGCCGTAGCGCTCGGCCTCGCTGCGAAGGCGCGTCAAGCGGTCGCGACCGGCCGGCTCCCAGCCGGCTGGAAAGCTGCGCGTACCCGCGAAGAGAACAAACAGCGGAGAGCCGTCGGCCGGGAGCGGGTAAAAGGCCGGGACAAGGCCGCCGCAAAGGCCCAGAGCAAAACACATGACGCGTGCAGCATACATGCGCCGGCGTTCGTGCGTCGGCCAGAGACCCGCCACGACGGGAGCCGCAAGCATCGCCGCACACGCGACGTACCAGAACGTTGCGCTCTGCCAACCGAACCACTCCCCGACGTGATGCGGAACGAATCCCGTACGTATCATCGGGATAGAGAATTGCGCGAACGGTCGCGCGATCGTCTCCGGCAGCGTGTCGATGACAAGGCTCACCGTCCCGATCGTGAGCACGCTGGCGAGGGCAAGACCCCCGCCCACGCCGCGCACCATCGCGCGCCTGAACGCACTCGCTCCCGCCACGCGTTCCATCGCGCATGCCGCACCGAACGCGAAAAAAGGCGCGCACGGAACAAGGTAGCGGGGTCCGACCGTCCAGCCTCCGCGCCACTCGACGAAGCCTGCGTTCACGCCCAGAAGCGCCGCGCACGCGAGCGCCCAAACGAGCGTCGCCAGGCGCAGCGAAGGCCGCTCTTTCGGCGACACAATTAAAAGTGGGATCCCGAGCAACCCAAGCCACATGAACGGGCTCATCCCAAAAAAGCCGAAGCCCGGGTCCACCGCGAGCGCTGTCACGTGCTCCCACGTCGGCCAAAGAATGCCCCACAGGCCTTGTTTGTGCTCCGCCGCGAACTGCGCGGTCTCCAGCATTTGATGACCCGGCGTGAACGGGTTTCCGTACGCCTTCCAGTGGAAATACATCACCGGTGGTACGTTGAGGAGACCTCCCGCCGCGAACGCCAAGAGGCGCGTAGGCCTCCAAAAGACGCTGAGGCCAAACGCGCTGAGGATGAGAATCGGGAACAGCGACTGGTACTCGAAGGCCACGCAAGCGCTCGTGCAAAAGCCTGCGAGCGCCGCCCGCGTCCAACGCCTCGCCTTGGCGTTCCCGCGGGAGAGTCGCTTTTCGCGCTCGATCGTCGCGAACGCGACAAAGGAGAGCGCCGCATAGACCGAATGGCTCGCGAACATATGAACGTACGCGAGAAAGTTCGTCCCGAGCCCGCATGCCGCCACGGCCGCGTATCGAATCATCGGGTCGGGGGTGAACTCGCGCAGGTATGTCTCAAACCATAAAAGAAAGAGGAAACATGGGATACCCACGGTGAAAATCCGCAGGACCCACGTGCTCATTCGGAGCCACCACAAGCGCTCCTCGAGCGAGGTCGTGACTGTCGGGTAGTGATGGCCGAGCATGGGCGCTATCACCTTTGAAAAGAGCACGTACCCAGGGACGCTCGCATAAACGAGACCGGGTCCCTTCACCATGAAGTAGTGCGGAACGCCGTCTGTCTTCGACGGCACGCGCGCCATATCGTTTACCCAACCCCAAAGCTGCACGGGCTCGTCGATCGAGAACGTATGGTTTTCGACGATGGCTATCGTCGTGAATACGCGCACGAATTCGTTGGGGTTATTAATTGCGCGCAGGTACGGAAAGACGCAGAGCATCGGCAAGAAAACGAAAAGAAAGAAGAGCCGCCGTGGCCCCTGCGAAGGAACACGTCTCATCGGTGGGTCGATCGCGCGTCGGTCCCAGATACGCTCGCATCTACATCGTTTTGGCCTGCATCTCCCGGTGAGAATGCGGAACCAAAATCGGCTGTTTTCACGCGTTTGCGAGGCTTTCGATGGCGAATACGCTCGCCGACGATGTAAAGAGGTCGGCCTTTCACCTCTTCGTAGATGCGACCCACGTACTCGCCAAGTACCCCGATCACGATGAGTTGCACGCTGGAGAGCGCGGACATAAGCACGACCGTCGTGGTCCAGCCCGGCACCGTAGCGTGGAACCCAAAGTGCGTAATGATGGCCGTAACCGCATAAAGCACGCTCGCCGCGCCGACCAACAAACCGAGGTACGTCGCGAGCCTTAGTGGCAAAATACTGAAAGACGCAATGCCGTCGAACGCAAAGGCTATCATTTTGCGAAACGGATACTTCGTTTCGCCGGCGGCGCGCGCGGCGCGATCATACTCGACCGCCGTCTGCTTGAACCCGACCCACGCCACGAGACCGCGCACGAACCGGTGCGTCTCGCGAAGCTCGCGCATCGCGACCACGACGCGACGGCTCATCAGGCGAAAGTCTCCGGTATCGAGGGGCACTTCGATCGGGATCATCAACGCGAACAGACGATAAAAGAGACGCGCAGAAACGAGCTTAAACCACGTCTCCCCTTCGCGCGAGCGACGACGACCGTAGACGACGTCGTAGCCCTCGCGCCATTTCGCGAGCATCTCGACAACCACTTCGGGCGGGTCTTGGAGGTCGGCGTCCATCACGACAATGGCTTTCCCGCGCGCGGCGTCCATGCCCGAGGTAATCGCGCGCTGGTGGCCAAAGTTACGCGCGAACGAGATGACGCGATACCGCGGTTCGCGGGCGACCATGACGCGCAGGAGTTCGAGAGAGCGGTCTTTCGATCCGTCGTCGACGAAGACCGTTTCGCAGTCCTCGCCTAGCGTTTTGAGCAGCTTCGTCAGGCGCTCGTCGAGCTGCGGGAGGACCTCTTCCTCGTTGTAAATCGGAATCACGAGCGAAACTTCGGGACGCGGCATGGGGTGGGTTATCCAGGCTCTGCGCGTTGTTTCCAGGCCCACGCGTCGCTCACGATGCGCGAAAGGTCACGGTGCTTCGCGCGCCACCCGAGCACACGGGCGGCTCGTTCGACCTTGGCGACGAGAACGGCCGGATCGCCGGCGCGAGGCGGGGCGTCGACGCTCGCAATCGAGCGACCGGTCACGGCGCTCGCCGTCGCAATGACCGCCCGCACGGAGTGCCCCACGCCGGTGCCAAGGTTCAGCGCGCAGCTCTCGCCCCCGCGGAGCAAGTACTGGAGCGCGGCGAGATGGGCCTCGCAGAGATCGGTGACGTGAACGTAATCCCTCACGCAGGTCCCGTCGGGCGTCGGCCAAGACGTACCGTTGATCGCGACGAAAGCGCGCTTTCCTTCGGCCACCTCGAGCACGATCGGAATGAGATGCGTTTCGGGATCATGACGCTCGCCGAGTCCGGCCTCGTGGTCAGCCCCGGCCGCATTGAAGTAGCGGAGGGCGGACCAGCGCAACCCGTACGCGCGGCCGTAGGATTCGAGGGCGTGCTCGATCGCGAGTTTCGTGTGGCCATACGCGCTCGCGGGCCTCTTCGCGTGGTTTTCGTCCATCTCCCACGTGTCAGGCGCGCCGTACACCGCCGCGGTCGACGACTGAACGAACGCTTTCACGGTCGAACCCGCACTGAGAACAACGTCGAGCAGCGAGAGCGTCGCCACGGCGTTGCCGCTCCAATACATGCGCGGATCGGTGACCGATTGCTCGACACGACTTTTCGCGGCGAAGTTGAAGACCGCCCCGATCGCGTGCTCGCGGACGACGGACGCCATGTCGCCCGCGTTACCTATATCGGCGCGCACAAACGGAACGTTGGCAGGCACGGCGTCCCGGTGGCCGGTCGACAAATCATCGACGACTACGGCGTGATGCCCGGCGTCAACGAGTGCTTTCACCATGTGCGAGCCGACGTAGCCCGCGCCGCCCGTCACGAGTAGCCTCACGATCGAGGCACCTTCGGCACGAGCGCCATCAGGAAGTAACGCACGCGATCGTTGTCTGGGCTCGACGCGACGGTGATGCCCGCCTCAAGCTCGAGACCGGCATGCCGCGCAAGCGCCGCGTAAGCGTCGGGATCACGGCAAAACCGCCCGCGATCCATCATCGCCAGGACATTATTAAAGAGCTTTCCCGGCAAAAAAACAATGTCGGACGTGACGAGACGCACGAGCGTAGGCGACGTGAGCGCGAGCCGAAGTACGCCTTCGGCCTCGTCGTTCGTCAAGTGATGAAGCACACCCGACAGGACCACCCCCGTAGGCGCAAAGTCCGTGACGTCCGCAGGCTGCAAGAATTTGCATTCGAAGCGCACGTTAGGGCGGTCACCGAACCGCCGCCGTGCCTCGCGGACCGCGACGGGATCGGTATCAATGCCGAGGTAGCGCTCGACCCCGTGCAGATGACGCAGCGCGTCTCCCGTCCCGCACCCGACGTCGAGCACGGCGCGCTTTGCGTCTGACCCCAACGAGTCGTAAAGCGACTGCATGTCGATGCCGCCGACGACCCTGGGGCGAACCTGGTCGTAGACGAAAGGATGGCCGAGAACTTTTCGGAGCAACCCGAGCATGGCCGGCGGAACCTTAGCCCAACGCGCGGACGCGAGAGGAGCGAAAAAGAGGCCGCAACGAGCGAGCGAATCGATTGATTTCGAGAGTCCTGCTTGACACGCTCGCCTACGAAAAGTAAACCGCGCTCTCCTTCGGGGCGGTAGCTCAATTGGTAGAGCAGTGGACTCTTAATCCATTGGTTTCGGGTTCAAGTCCCGGTCGCCCCACTTCCCGGTTCATCTTCGTCTCCGTGTCCGGTTCCCGGTCTGTCGGCTAATCCACCGGAGAGACCGAGTCGAGTCGGTAGCCACGACCGAACGCGACCGAACTGAAGGGTCGCGGTAGCGATTGGGCGCATGTAGCTCCGCGCCCTTCTCGAAAACGCAGAGCGCTTCGCGCCGCCACTCTAAGTGGGCTCGAAGACATTCGTTTCCTAAGCCTTCGGTCACATCGCGTGCCGCCGTTTTCGGTTGACCCGACGTCCTGTCGGCATGAGCTGACCAATAGCGTCGCGGAAGTGAGGGGGCGAATGGCACGTATCCTACGACAATGTTCGATACACACTCGCTCAAGGAAGTCACATGACGGTGCACGAACTCGCTGCGGCGGGATATAGTCATTCCGCAGACGCCTATGAACGCGGCCGTCCAGAGTACCCGGCGGAAGCCACCCGACATTTGACGCACGCGCTCTGTCTTAGCGAAGACAGTTGCGTTCTCGATCTAGGAGCGGGTACCGGTAAGTTTACTCAATGGCTTGCTCGTATGTGCTCCAAAGTCATCGCGATTGAGCCTGTGGCTTCGATGCGCGAAAGACTCGCGGCAAACGTGCCGCGCGCAACGATTCTCGACGGTACGGCGGAGAAAATCCCGCTCTCGGCCGGCCTTGCAGATGCGGTGACGGTCGCGCAAGCGTTTCACTGGTTCGATGGTGCGCTGGCCCTCGCGGAGATTCACCGCGTCTTGAAGCCAGGGGGCCGCCTCGGCCTCGTCTGGAATGTACGCGATGAGTCAGTCGAATGGTTAAACGCGCTCACGCGACTTATCGACCCCTACGAGGGGAATGCGCCCAGGCATCGAACGGGACAATGGAAAGATGCTTTCCGCACGACGCCGCTCTTTTCGCAGTTTGCTGCGACCGCATTCACGCATATTCACGAGTGCTCACCAGAGGCTGTCGTCGATCGAGTGGCTTCCGTCAGCTTCATCTCCGCGCTCGCCCGCCCTGAACGAGCGCACGTACTCACGACCGTGCGGCGTCTCCTCGCGACACATCCCGAGACGCGCGACAAATCGGTCATCGCCATGCACTACCGCACACAGGTTTTCGTCGCCAACCGTCAAGACGCATGCGTGACCGAATAGCGCGTATTGTCGCTAATGCGCGGTTTGGGTGGCACACTGCGGCTTGAACGGGGTTTACACGACTTCGGATTCTCGAGCGGATCGATCGTCAAGCCCTTGTCCTGGCGACGACAACCTTCAGTAGCTTCGATCGCGCGCGCGATCTGCTGCGAAGCCCCGGGCGGGTTTACGGAAGCGGTACGCGTGGCCCCGTGGCCCTTAATCTGCTATGGATTACGACGTGTCTGCGTACGCTCGTCAACGTCCTCGGCAGCTCCCAACCGACGTGCGGTACACGCGACCCGCCGTACCTTTGCATTTTCCAACCGAGGCCGAGATGCCCGAGACCACTGTTCATCTCGTGCTTCGAACGTTTCTGTACCAACTCCTCCGATTCGCATTCGGCGACTCGTGCTGTGTTGGCAGTGACCAATTTGTTTATTGGCGTGCCGCGGATCCGAAGACCTGTCTCGCGCCAGACCTCTTCTTGAAGCTGGGGGTTCCCGCCGCCCACTTCGATTCTTGGAAAACCTGGGAGCGCGGCACCCCAGAGCTCGCCGTCGAGATCGTCAGTCAGAGCGACCGCGAGGCCTGGGACGACAAACTTGCTAAGTACCAGGACCTCGGAGTTCGGGAGCTTTTGCGCTTCGACGCCGAAGCCCCGTCGGGTGCGCGTCTTCGCGCCTGGGACCGCGTCGACGATAACCTCGTTGAGCGCGCGCTCTCGGGCGACTCCGCCGAGAGCGTTGTCGTGGGGCGATTTTGGGTCGTAGCCGACGTCGACGGTACCCGCGGCCTGCGCCTAGCTAAGGACGCGGCCGGTCAGGTCCTGATTTCCTCCCATGTGGAGGCGGCCAACCGCGAAAAGGAAGAAGCCAACCGCGAAAAGGAAGAAGAGACGCGACGGCGCGAGAAAGCGGAGCAACGCGTGCGGGAACTCGAAGCTGAACTTAAGCGCCGCGGCTAGTACCTCGACACAAAGGATATGACTATATTCACGCGGCCGATCGATGGCCCATGATGTGGAAGGCTCGACGCGAGGGACCCACCACGCTGTCCGTCGCCTGAGCGTTCGGCTTCACGAAATCGACAGGCTCGAGAACTCCGTTTGAAGCGCGCTAGATCCGAGCCGTGAAGACGGCGGTGGAACGAGACGAAAGGCGCGCGTCTCACGTCCATCGGTGGGCGTGTTGCGCGACTACTCGAGCCTCGTCGGCCGGTACGACTCGCACCGGGATGCGGCTGGCGGAAGTACTTATCGTCGGCGCGTTCGCTTCGTTTCGTTTCGCGTCGAGCTCGACTCCCGCGAACTCAAGGCCTCGGCACGCCTCCGCGCGAACTTCGGGCACGTGCTCGCCTATCCCGCCCGTGAAAACGAGCAGATCGAGCCCGCCGAGCGCGGCCGCGAACGCGCCAATGGCCTGGCGAACACGATAGCCAAACATCGCGACGGCGAGACGCGCGCGAGGGTCACTGGGAGCGTGCGCAACAAGCGACTTCATATCGGACGACCCACCCACTGCCAAAAGGCCTGATTCCAAATTCACGAGCCGCTCGAGAGCGTCGGTATCAAGGCCGTAGGTACGTGCGAGGTAGAGAAGCACGCCCGGATCCAGGTCGCCCACGCGCGTTCCCATCGGTAGGCCGCCCGTTGGCGTGAACCCCATGGTCGTGTCCACGGAGCGTCCGTCCTTCACCGCGACAAGGCTCGCGCCGTTACCCAAGTGAGCGATGACCACGCGGCGGGGTACGTCAGGCCCGAGCGTCGACATGACATACTCGTAGGAGAGGCCGTGAAACCCGTAGCGGCGCACCTCGCTGAACCGGTCAGGCAGGGAGAGCCTCCGCGCCACGTCAGGCAACGTCGCGTGAAACGCCGTATCGAAGCAAACGACTTGCGGCAATGAGGGATCACGCGCCGCGACGGCCTCGATGCCTTTGAGACACGCCGGCATGTGAAGCGGCGCCAACGGGACGATACGGCGCAGACTCTCCAAAACTGCGGCATCGACACGAGCCGGCTGAATGTGCGATGGCCCGCCATGCACGACGCGATGACCGACCACGCGCACGTCGTTCGAGCCCAAACCCAGTCGATCGAACGCGAGCGCCAACGCCTCTTCGTGATGCTGAATCGCGACTAGGCGCTCCTCACTCGCGCTTCCACGCTTTACCCATAGGCGACCCGAGGTCCCGCCTATCCCCTCAATCGCGCCCTCCGCAAGCCGACGCGGGCTCCCCTCACCCGCTTCGACTCGCCGCTCAAACGAAAAAAGTGCGAACTTTAGCGACGATGAGCCGCTATTGAGCGCCAGTACAGTCACGGGCTCGACCAGGTCCAATCCCGTATTTCAGGCATATCCTCAAAGTGCTCTCGCACGTAGGCGCGATGCCGTTTCAAAAGAGCATGGCATTCGTCGATAAGCAGGCTCGCGCGATCCGGAATCCTTCGGGCGCGCCGCAGCGCCTCGATCACGAGGTGAAACCTACTCGTCTCGTTGAGTACAACCATGTCAAAGGGGGTGGTGGTGGTTCCCTCCTCGCGGTAGCCTCGCACGTGAAAACGCTGAGCGTTGGGGCGCCCGTGGATCAACGAGTGAACGCCGCCCGGATAGCCGTGAAACGCAAAAACAACGTCACACTCCTGCGTAAAAAGCTCCGCGAACTTGTCTTGCGGCATGCCGTGAGGATGCTCTGATGGCGAAAAAAGCGTCATCAAGTCAACCACGTTGACGACGCGAACGCGAAGCTCGGGGGCGTGCTCTCGGAGCCACCACGCTGCGGCCAAAGTTTCGAGCGTGGCGCTATCGCCGGCACATCCGAGCACGATATCCGGCGATTCGCCGTGATTGTTCGAGGCCCACTCCCACACGGAGGCCCCCCGCGCACAATGCTCACGCGCCGCGTCGATGTCGAGCCACTGAAGCTGCGGCTGCTTGTCGATAATCACAAGGTTGACGTAGTTTTGGCTACGCAAGCAGTGGTCGGCGACCGAAAGCAGACAGTTCGCATCCGGCGGCAGGTAAATCCGCGCGACGGTCCCTTTTTTAGAGACCATCGTGTCCATGAAGCCCGGGCCTTGATGGCTAAACCCGTTGTGGTCGTTACGCCAGCAGGTCGACGTGAGAAGAATATTAAGCGACGGTATGGGCGCGCGCCACGCGAGCTCGCTGCACGCCTCAAGCCACTTAGCGTGCTGCGTGGTCATGGACGCGACGATGAGCGCAAAGGCTTCGTAAGTCGCAAAAAGGCCATGTCTGCCCGTGAGAAGGTAGCCTTCGAGCCAGCCTTCGCAGTTGTGCTCGCTTAGGACCTCCATCACGCGACCTCGCGCGGAAACGTGGTCGTCGTTCGGCAACGTCGGTAACGCAGAAGCGCGATTTTCGACCTCGAACACAGCCCCTAAGCGATTCGAGTTTGTCTCATCCGGGCAAAAGAGCCGAAAGTTATGTGGGTTCAGCCGATAGATATCCCGAAGCATCAAACCCAGTTGCCGGGTGGACTCATGGAACGCAGCTCCCGGATGAGGCACCGGTAGCGAATAAGACTTGAAGTCAGGCACATTCAGCGGCGTCGAGAGGCGGCCCCCGTTGCCGTGCGGATTGGCGCTCATTCGGCGCTCCCCCTTCGGAGCCAACGCTTGAAGGCGCGGAACCAACCGTCCGCGCGCGTCGAAAAGCGTATCGGGGTCGTAACTCTTCATCCAAGCTTCGAGAAGCGAAAGATGACCCGGATTGGTCCGAACCGCCGAAACTGGCACTTGGTGCGAGCGAAACGTGCCTTCAATCGCCACACCGTCGACCTCTTTCGGGCCCGTCCAACCCTTCGGCGTGCGAAGGACGATGGCGGGCCAGCGCACGCGTCCACTTGCCGTCGCCCCGGCGCGGGCGCCTCGTTGAATCTCGCGAATCATCGCTAGGCTTTCTTCGAGCGCGATGGCGAACGCCTCGTGGACTGCGATCGGGTCGTCGCCGGTCACAAACGTCACGGCGTAGCCGTGGCCCGACAGGAGATGCCGGATGTCTTCGTCGGACGTCCGACCAAGCACGGTCGGGCCCGCAATCTTGTACCCGTTGAGATGCAAAATCGGGAGAACCGCACCATCGCTCACGGGATTCAAAAAGCTCACGCCCTTCCACGACCCCTCGAGCGGCGCGGTCTCAGCCTCACCATCGCCAACGACGGCAACGGCGATGAGATCAGGGCTGTCAAAGACGGCGCCAAACGCGTGCGTGAGCACGTACCCGAGCTCCCCCCCTTCGTGAATCGAACCGGGCGTCGGTGGGCTCACGTGGCTTGGCACGCCACCGGGCGTCGAAAACTGCCGAAAAAAGCGGCGCAGCCCCGCGATGTCTTCGGTCACCGTCGGATATGTCTCCGAGTAGGTCCCTTCGAGATAAACGTTCGCGAGCACTGCAGGACCGCCGTGCCCCGGCCCCGCGAGGAAGATGACATTCAAATCATCACGACGAATCAATCGATTGAGGTGAACGTACACAAGGCTTAGGCCCGGCGATGTGCCCCAGTGTCCCAGCAGCCTCGGCTTAATGTGCTCCGGACGGAGAGACTCGCGCAAAAGCGGATTCTCTTGAAGGTAAATCTGGCCGACCGTGAGGTAGTTGGCCGCGCGCCACAGGGCATCAACATCGTTACGTTCTTCAAGAGATAAAGGCATTTACTCAGAGTCTCCACGATACCATCTCCGACACAAAACGACGTCGACATCGACGTCGTTCCAATCTACTTTGACCGGTCTCCCCCGAGATGCCCAGGGTGCTCGAAATATTTTCGAGAGTACGCGACGAGTTGACCGTCCGTCGGATGATCAACGGTTTCGACGCCGACAATCTTCGATTCGAGAGCTTGCTGATATTTGTGCACATACCGAATGAAATCGAGTTTCGCTGTCGAGGGACCCACCACTAGAACCTTTTCACTGCCCTCAAGCGAACGCGCCACATCATGAAAGAAGCGTTTGGCATCGTCCGGATGCTCTTTTACGCCTTCGGGGCCTTTGGGGTGCTTGTGGTGAATATGATGCGGCGGAGCCATGACATGAGCACTCACAACGTGCTCCGGCTCGAGATGAAAGATTCGAGCTTCTTTGTGGTCAATCCAGATGGCCGCGTGTATCGACATGAACAATAAACCTCGCGACCTACGCGGAGCACGGACTGTGCCAACATCTAAAGTGTGTATTTTTCCGACGCTCCAGACGTCGTCTGTGGCGCTTCCGTACGGCCTCTAGCAGGACTGCCACAGTCTCAGGGTGACATGATCGCACGGCGAATTCCGGCGAGCGCGGCGTTTGCCTCGAGACGTACACGACCACGCGTGACCGTCACGCCGAGCGAAGCGAACAGCGCTCGAAGGTCAACGGATTCAGCCGCTAGGCCCATGCGCCGGTGCAACTCGCTCAACACCGTTACCCCTGTCACGCGGTCGGCAGCCGCAAGTACCTCCGCGAGAGGCCATCGGACAGCGTTCGTGGCACCCACGCGCTGAATCCCGCGCAGCGCGTCCTCAAGTCCTTTTCCGTTCGCCGTGCGCTTCCGAATCTCCACATCTGCGACGAGCCAAAACAGCGCACCGCCCCAGTAAGTACGGCCCCAGGTACGCGTGTAATCGAGCCCTCGATCGTTGGGTCCAGGGAGGCCACGCGGCAGCCCTTCGACCAAACCACCCCACGCGTCTTCCTCACTCAAGAGACCCGCGCGAACGCGTGCCAACGGCTCGAGGTACGTCGCTAACCCCTCTTCGGCCCAATCGTGCTCCCGCGCGACAGACGGGAACGCAAGATGAATCATTTCGTGGATCAATACCCAATCGTCGCGGTAGGCCTTCGAGGTCACGTCTTCGCCGAGGCGCACGAGCACGGTACCGCCTCCCCCCGAAAGCGTGCGACCACTCCCAATCCAGGATCCATGCGCGAAGAGCAGAAGGACGAGGGCGCCAGGCATCGGAAAGTGGTCGTAGATGCCACTTACCGCGCTCGCACTCGTGGCGACCCACTGCGCGAGTTCGTCATCCGTGACAACACTCTTGCCAGGCCCAATGGCAAGTTGAACGGCGCCGCCGCTTACACTGATTGAGCGTACGCGCAACGGACCGAAGGCTGAATACGGGGACGTCCAAAGGTCGTCGATCGAGATATCCCACGCGTCAGCGGCCTCCGCGGAGTGAAAGACGCCCGTTACAAACGTCGACCCAGGCGGGCACGCGACTCGAAAGCGGACGCGGACGCTCTTCGCGGCGCGAGTCGGCGTGAGCAACCATGCCGACGGAGGCGCCTCGACCACCTCGCCCTCATCACTTGCCACGTCAACATCGTCGATCTTCTTCGCGGCGCTTCGAAGGGCTACGCGGTAGCGAATACGGCACGCGTGAGCCGCACAAGCCGACGCCTCGAAGGAGTTCCCCAGGCGCGCGACGGAAGCCCACCGAGCGCCGTCGCGGTCTTCCGACATTTCGGCCGCACTCACGAAGTCCGCCGCGTCACGCTCAATGCCAAAGTTTGTCCCGACCGCAGCGACGAAGCGCGCTTCAATCGTGACTGCCCCTGAAACTGGCTCCCATTTTGCGCTGTACTCGCCGACGACAACGGCCTCTGCGAAGGCACGCGGGCTCGCTTCGGTCGGCACCCGTGGTGGCGTGGCACGCCCCGAAGCCGAGGCCGCGACAGACGAACGCGTCGGAGCGGGCGCTGCACAACCGGTGCAGCCTGCATGGACCGCTCCGAGCGTCGCCAACACCGCGAGCACCGCCCCCCGCAGCGCGCACGTCATTCGCAGCGAGCTCCTCACGCGTTTGGGTCAGACGCCGTGCTTCTCGATGAGCTTTCCGAGACGCGTCGCAGCCTGTTCGACGTTCTTCTTGGCGGACCCGCGAAGCTTATCGTAAGCGCCCTTTGCCACGGCGCTCTTGGCCCGTTGCGCCTTCACATCCGTGATGGCCAAAAGAGCGTCCGCGACGCGACTCGCATGAGACGCAAAAAACTCAGACACGTTCTTGTTCAGCGCCTTTGCGTCCGCATAAATCGGGTCAAGCGCCTTTGCGAACTCGGGCAGAAGGTCTTCGACCGTATGCTGAACGAAGCCGGGCTTGATGCCTTTGACCGCGCCGTAACCGGCTTTGATTGCGAGCCCCGAGATCCCGCCCTTGTCTTTCACTTCTTGGTCAATCAACTCGCACGCGTCTTTGACGATGAGAGGCTTCTTGGATGGGTCGGTGAGGGCATCAGCCAAAGACATCGTGCGGTCCTCGCGGCTCGCGACTCGAAAGAGAGCCGAAGAGCAGTAGAAAGGTTCATAAAACCAGCGTTTCGGTGCCAGGCCGTGATAACACACCCTGCCCGCCAGCGGGCACCTCACAGCCTTGACGCGATGCAATACGTAGGAGAGTGTGTAGGACAGCGTTAAGCTGGATCGATGCAAAGCGAGAGTCGTAGTGAGAGCCTCCGCGATTCCACGAATCAAAAACGAATCGCGCTTGTGGCCGGGCTGCGAACCCCCTTCGCCAAGCAAGGGTCGGTTTACCAACGCATGTCCGCGCTCGACCTCGGGTGCCTCGTAGTACGCGAGCTCTGCTACCGGTCTGCGATTGACCACCGCGAGATCGGCCTCGTCGTCTACGGGTCGGCCGTGCCGAGCCCGCTCGCACCGAACATCGCGCGTGAAGTCGTTCTCGGCAGTGGCCTTCCCAAAACCGTCGAGGCCTTCAGTGTCGTACGCGCGTGTGCGACCTCGTTCCAGGCCGCCACAAGTGCGGCGGAGGCGATCCTCGCCGGTCAGCACGACGTCGCTCTTGTGGGCGGCGCCGACAGCGCGAGCGACGTTCCCATCACGGTCTCGAAGGCCCTCGCGTCTGCGCTCCTCGCGGCGCAAAAGGCACGCTCGTTCCGAGACAAAATTCGGGCATTCAGCCACGTAGCGCTGCAGGACCTTGTGCCTTCGCCACCCGCCCTGCGGGAACGCTCCACGGGCTTGACGATGGGTGAACACGCTGAAAAAATGGCCAAAGAGGCCGGAGTAACGCGCGCTGAGCAAGACGCGTTCGCGCATCGAAGCCATCGGCTCGCCGCCGCCGCGTGGCAAGCGAGACTCTTCGACGCGGAGGTCATGCACGTCCTGCCACCGCCGGCGTTCGATAGCCCTGTGGTTCAAGACAACCTGGTGCGCTTCGATTCCGCCCTCGAGAGCTACGGCAAGCTCGCACCGGTGTTCGACCGGAGCCACGGCAGCGTGACCGCGGGGAACTCGTCGCCGCTCAGCGACGGCGCGAGCGCGCTGCTTCTCATGCACGAGGAAAAAGCGCACGCGCTCGGCTACGTGCCGCTCGGCTACCTTCGCTCGTGGGCCTACGCCGCCCTCGATCCGGCCGACGGGCTTCTCATGGGGCCCGCGTACGCGAGCCCGCTTGCTCTCGACCGCGCGGGCCTGAGCCTCGCCGACATGGATCTCGTCGACATGCACGAGGCCTTTGCGGCGCAAGTCATTTGCAATCGCAAAGCGTTTGCCTCACGGCGCTTCGCCGAGGAGAAACTCGGGCGCAGCCGTCCCCTTGGCGAAATCGACGACGACCGGTTCAACGTCCGCGGCGGGTCGATCTCGCTGGGGCATCCATTTGCCGCAACTGGAGCGCGTATGATGCTCACGGTCCTTCACGAACTAAAACGGCGAGGAGGTCAGTTTGGCCTCGCGACGGCGTGCGCAGCCGGTGGCCTCGGAGCCGCCGTCGTACTGGAGGTCGCATGACGTGGGTGACGCGTCCCGACGCCGTCGCCGTGATCGCGCTCTGCGCCACGCGGGCTGAAGACCGCATCCTCTTTGCCGACGCGTTCCGTGCCGCGGAAGCCGAAGCGGGCGTGAAGGCGCTCGTTTTGAGCAACGTCGCGACGACCCCTATGTCTCCTGGCGTCGAGCGCGCGGCGAACGAGGACGAACAGCCCAAAGCCATGCGGTTTGCGTCCGACGCGGCCGACGCCTCGCGTGAAATGGCAAATCTGTTCGCACGGGTTGCAGCCTCGCAGAAGCCCGTCGTCGCTTGCCTCCAAGGCCGCACACTCGGCACGAATTTCGAGCTCGCGCTCGCTTGCCGAGCGATCATCGCGACGGACGAGGACGCTACCGAGGTGGGTCTTCCAGCCGTCACGGTCGGCCTCCTACCTGCCGGCAACGGGCTTCTCCGGGTCGCCGCACGCGCCGGCCTTAACGTCGCGATAGACCTCGGAGTGAGGGGCCTGCGCGTTTCCGCCCACGAGGCCTTCAATCTTGGTTTACTCGACGAGGTCGTCGCTCCGAGCGTCGCACTCGAGGTGGCATGTCGCCGTGCGCTTTGGCTCAACGCGTCGCCGTTGCCGCATGCCCGTCGGCCCACGCGTTCGCCGCAAGCCTTCGGACGCGGCTGGGTCACCGAACGCGTGCACTATGCACAACGCATACTTTTCGAGAATACCGCCCCCGGTCGCTCGCTTCTTTTCAAGCGAGCGCGCGTTGAGGCAGCGGAGGCGACGCACGGGCACCAGCCCGCCGCGCTTCGAATCCTCGACGTGCTCGAGCGCTATAGCCACAAGGGTTTTGCGCCCGCTGCGGCACTCGAGGCGCAGCTCTTTGGCGAACTTGTCGTCAGCGAGACGTCCCATCGCCTCATCGAGCTCGCCTTGGCTCACGATCTCTGCAAGCGAGATCCTGGCGTCGAGGCCACAGAGACTCAGCTCGCGCGGCCGTACGCCGTGGAGCGCCTCGCCGTCGTTGGCGCAGGCATGATGGGCGCAGGGATTGCGTACGTAAGCGTCGATGCGGGCCTTCCCGTTCGGATAAAAGACGCGACTGACGTAGCCCTCGGCCGCGGCCTGAAATACGTTCGAGAACGGCTCGACGAGCGGGTCAGGCATGGCGCCCTCTTGGCCCGCGAGCGCGATCAACGATTTGCGCTCCTCTCCGGCACCATCGACTACGCCGGAGTAGCCTCGGCCGATTTAGTCATCGAAGCGGTGTTCGAGGATCTCACTCTTAAACAACAGGTTTTGCGCGACATCGACAACCTCGCCAAAGACAGCTGCGTCATCGCATCAAACACTTCGGCCTTACCGATCACGAAGATCGCGGAGGCGTCGGCTCGTCCGGATCGCATCGTGGGGATGCACTACTTCAGCCCCGTGCACCGTCGGCAGCTCCTCGAGGTCGTGCGGACGCCGCTAAGCGACCCGCGCGCGATCGCAACGGCGGTGGCGCTCGGCAAACGTCAGGGTAAGACCGTCCTGGTCGTGCGCGACGGCACGGGCTTCTACACGACACGCATTTTCGCACCGTACTTGAATGAAGCTGCGCAGCTTCTCACTGAAGGAGTGTCGATTGGTAACGTCGATCAGGCACTCGCCGATTGGGGCTTTCCGGACGGCCCGCTTCACGTCCTCGACGAGATGGGCATCGACATCGCCTCGCACGTCGCCGCAGAAATGCAGCAAGCGTTCGGAGATCGCCTGCGGGCGCCCGATGCGCTCGCGGCGCTTTTGGCAGACCACCGCTACGGCCGAAAAAACGGGCGCGGGTTTTACCTTTACGGGCGCGGTCACAAAGCCGAGAAGCGTGTCGACGATACGGTTTATCAAGCCCTCCGGATTCGCCCCTACGCGAAGCCCATGCCGGAGGAAATCACCCTTCGCTGCTCCATAGCCCTCGTGAACGAGGCGCTTCGCTGTCTCGACGAGGGCATTCTCCGAAGCCCGCGGGACGGTGACGTGGGCGCCGTTTTTGGCGTCGGTTTCCCTTCGTTTCGTGGAGGTCCCTTTCGGTACGTCGACATCCTAGGCGCCCCGGAGGTGCTGAAGCGAACGCGCTCGCTCGAGCAACGCTTCGGCGCGCGCTTCGAGCCCGCCCCGCTACTCGTAGAGATGGCCCGCAAAGGAAAGCGCTTCTACAACTAGTGTTCCCCGGCGATTTAAACACTCAGTACGCGAACGCCGGGGAAGTACTCCGTAAGAAGCTCCAGATCGGTGACGTCACTCGTGTAGACTACGGCGCCCCCAAACGTCGCTGCAAAGGCCATTACCATGGCGTCGATGGAGAGAGTCGCTCCCCGTTGACCCTTAACCTGCGCAAGCGCCACTCCTGCGGCTTCAGCAGCCTCGCGAGGAAAAGGAACGAAAGTCACCGCTAGCTTCATTCGCTCGCGCACGTCTGTCCTCCCTCGCCACCACTCACTCAAAGTCGGAGTGATGGCCATAAGTTGCGCACGATGTTCTTTGGCCGCTCGGAGCAGCATCATTCCGCGCTCTTTCTTTTTCTCGATGGCGACAAGGGCGCCAGCGTCGAGGGTAACGACAATCATGCTGCGCGCGACGCTCGCTTCTTTTTTGGCGCCGCCATTTCCTTCATGAAGGCTTCGAACGCCGTGGCCTCGATGGGTGCGGCATGACGAATAAGCCACTCGATGGCGTCTTGTCGGTCCGCCTCGAGAGCTACAGCCTCGATGAGCGCAGACACATTTCCACCGAACGAACGCAAGGCCGCTTTGCGAAGTCGCGTTTTTGTCTCCGAAGACACGGAGACCGAAAAAGTTTCCATTTTCCCGGTTCGCTTGAGTCTTGCCATGTACTCTTTGCTATCAGGATAACAAAACGAGTCAACCCAACGCTCGGTACGTTCGTCTCGTTCAACGTGGGGGCATTCGGCTCGCATCGTCTGCTCCAGGCGAGCCAATGACGAGAGCCCGCAGCCGTCCGCCATCATGCTAGAAGGCTCACGGCATGATCCCGCGTTACACGCCGCCAGATTTCACGGTTCTCTGGTCTTCAGAACGCCGGTACCAGATATGGCTCGAGGTCGAGCTCGCGGCATGTGACGCCATGGAGAGTGCCGGCGTCGTGCCAGGGGGTACGGCCGCACGCATCCGGGCCATGGGGCTAATGCTCGACGCCGCGCGCATTGACGAAATCGAGCGAACCACGAAGCACGATGTCATCGCGTTTCTCACCCACGTCGAGGAGCTCGCAGGGGCCGACGCCCGTTGGCTCCATCGCGGGATGACATCGAGCGACGTCCTCGATACGGCCTTCGCGGTCGTGCTCCGCGACGCTGCGGACAGCTTGGTGACCCGCACGACTGCGCTTCTCGATGCCCTCGCCAAGCGCGCGCGTGAGCACGCAAAAACACCGATGATCGGCCGAAGTCATGGCATTTTCGCAGAGCCCGTGACCTTCGGCCTCGCGCTGGCGGGGCATCACGCGGAGATGGCCCGAGGGCGCGAGCGACTCCTTCGCGCGAGAGACCAAATTGCCGTCGGTAAGATCGCCGGCGCCGTGGGAACGTACGCGCATCTTTCGCCCGCCATCGAGCAGCAAGCGCTTACCGCGCTCGGACTGCGCGCCGAGACAGTCAGCACGCAGATCGTAGCGCGCGACCGCCACGCCGAGTTTTTCACGGCGATGGCGCTCGTGGCGGCGGGCATTGAGCGTTTGGCAACCAGCGTGCGGCACTGGCAACGCTCCGAAGTCGGCGAGGCCGAGGAGGCTTTCACGGCAGGGCAAAAAGGCTCGAGCGCCATGCCTCACAAGCGGAACCCGATTCTTAGCGAAAATCTCTGCGGGCTGGCTCGCGTCGTCCGCGCGGCTTGCATCCCCGCCCTCGAGAACATCGCCCTTTGGCACGAGCGCGACATCTCTCACTCATCGGTCGAGCGAATGATCGCGCCAGACACGACAGCAACCCTCGCGTTCATGCTCGACCGCTCGCGAAGCCTCGTCGAGGGCCTTGTCGTCTACCCGGAGCGCCTCAATGAGAACCTCGGCCGAGCCGCGGAGCTCTATTTTTCCGAGGCCGTACTACTCGCGCTCGTCGAGACAGGCCTCGGGCGACAGGACGCGTACGTCCTCGTGCAGCGCAACGCGATGCGCGCCTGGCGGGGCGACGGCGCGTTCCGAGCCAACCTCGCCGCCGATGCCGACGTTAGCTCCAGACTCCCGACGGACGTCCTGGAGCGGCTCTTCGACCTGAACCACGCGTTGCAGCACGTACCGGGGATTGTGGAGCGA
Source organism: Polyangiaceae bacterium (assembly GCA_025353725.1). Classification (GTDB taxonomy): domain Bacteria; phylum Myxococcota_A; class Polyangia; order Polyangiales; family Polyangiaceae; genus Labilithrix. Next base: position 92,907 of record JANXOF010000081.1, read on the forward strand.
GCCTTAGGCCAGTAAGCGGACGAAAAGGAGACACCATGCTCGTTGACGCAACCGACGCCGACTTCGCAGCGCTCTCGGCGGGAACAGCCCCGCGCGGTCTTCGGCTTCCCGACGGCCCTCTCGAAGCGCCGGAGGTCCTTCACATGCTCCGCGAGCTCGCCTTCTCCCTTCGGCCTGGGTTTTCGCCCGCCGCTTGGATGATTATCGAAGGCGAGGAGATCGTCGGCTTGTGCTCACTGGTCAAAGCGCCCGCCTCGAGCGGTATCGATATTGGCTATGGCATCACGGCTACCCGACGAAAGCGGGGAGCTGCGACCCGTGCGGTGGCGGCGTTGGTCGAATGGGCACAATCCGACTCGCGCGTTGACGTTGTGCGCGCCGAAACGTCCGTCGACAACCTCCCCTCCCAGCGCGTTTTAGAGCGCAATGACTTCGTACGAGGAGGCGAGCGCATGGATGCCGAAGACGGCGCGCTTGTCTGTTGGCTTCGAACGTTACGTGCGTGACGCTTCGGCAAAGCCTTATTCGTCGTCGGGAAGGCTCACGTCAATACGACTGTTCGTGTTGAAGTTTTCGGCACCGCAGCAGTAGCAACCTGTCACCAGCGACCCGCATCGCATGCCGGGTGCAGAAGCGATTTTAGCCACACGTGTCGAGGCGTCGGCGACGCCTCCAAGGTCGGTCGTCGCGACTCCCCCACAGCCTGCGCTATCCTTGTATTGCGCACACAAAGAACTGCAACTCTCTCCTTCCGTACCTTCGCCGACAAACTTTCGAGAGTTGCACGTGACTTTTCCGCTCTTGGCCCACGCACCGTTTGAGCACTGGCCGGCGTCGCGAAGCGGATCCCGACATGCCGCGGTTTTGGGCCATTTTACTTCTCCGTTCGCACCGCACGAGGCCTCGGGGCCAGAGGTAACATTCATGCGCGTAGTACCCCCGGATGCGCTTTCGCCGAGCGGGCGAACACTCAGCGCGCTCGTGCCCTCCTCGGAGCCGCCGTCTTCGACATCAAAGCTGCTGAGTAGAAGCTGCGTAACTTCCGTGAGCAAGGCGGTTGTTCCGCCGACAAGCAAGCTTCCGTCGCTCGCGCTTTCATCGCCTGCACTCGCCTTGTCGCCCGGTGCGCCAGCCTTCTGGCTACCCGGTTTAGGCAATACCGTTCCGCACTGCGGGTGAATCGATAGATCGATCTCAACCCCCTGAGAACGGAGCGCGCTCGGTCTCACTGCGCTCAAGGTCGGTGAGGACGCCTTTGCTCGAATCGTCGCCGCGCTCTTCGCGTCAGGAACAAAGGCGAGCGATTCCACGACGCCGTCGTAACGGAGCGTTAGGCGCTTCGCGTTCGCGTCCATGACAAAGGTTCCTGCAATGTCGCAGCTCGCGCGGCAGTTCGCTTTCGTGGCCTTGAACTTGTCTGATCCGTCCGTGAAAGACAGCTGAGCGAAGCGCGTGCCTGAGGCGAGGGCGGCGGGACTATAGGTGCCAGAAAGAGTGTACGTAGTCGCGGAGTCGCTCTTTGTGGTTTCTGTGCTGCTTCCGCAAGCCACAAGCCCACTGAAGAACACAATTCCGCTTAGGTAACGACCGCACTTCGCAAGCGTCATACAGGCTTAACTCCATGGCTTTGGGCCTCGCGGCCAAGCGTCTTCGGCGCTCTCAAGCGAGACGCGTGCCAAGAGACGGCGTGGCGCCATTTGCCGAACATCGTAGCGGAGCCAGAGGCCGTGTTGCAGACCTGAGGAACTCGTAGTTCCGGAGGCGGCACGTTCAGATCCGCGCAGCTGCGCAAATCAACGCAGCGTGAGCGCGGCAATCGCAATGGCGCTCACGAGACACATGGTGAGTGCCGTCATGACGGTGAGCGCCCAGCGCGCGTCGGAGGAGTAACGCTTGCTGCTCCATACGGCCGCGAGGCCAATCGGCGGAGCCAAGATGAGGAGCGACCCGAGTGCGACAGGGTCTTCCCACCACGCGCTTTGGACCGAGGCGACGAGCTCCCTTTTACGTGTATCTTGCACATGGCGAAGGTACGGCTGCCCCGCGCCTTGGGCCGCTCGACTCACCTCCGGGGCGTACGCCGGGAATTCTCGCGCAACCTTGTGCGGGTCGCACTTCCGACGCTCCACCGCGGGTCTCGGAGCCTCCTTGAGTTGCGGTTGCGGGCTCGGAGACACCTGCGGGTCTCGGGGCATGAACTGCGGGAGAAGGCGCAATAGCTCTGGCGGCACTTGCAGAAACACACGCCTACGAAGGTCCGCCTTGCTGTGGAGGTTCCAGGACGCGAACGGCCAAGGCCTTCCAGTGCCGTAGCCCTCCCGAAGCCACCCGTTTCCGGTCAGCGTGTCGACGCTTCGCTTCCCAGCTGGAGGAGTGCGACTCCGCGTGTTTCGCATGCCTCACTCAAGAATGAACGATCCGCAGCTTTCCGCAAGCGTTCGTTGCCCGAGAGACAATCATCGTCAACGACACGTCCTACCGTGCAGGTCGAATGCGAACGCGTACTGCGGCGCGCGCAATAAGCCAGAAAATAGGCGGAAGGTGACGAAGTCGGAGCTTGCTTATCTCGTTTCCATACATCGGCGTAATAGGGACTTCCGCGATCCTGAATCGTTGAGCTGCGAGCTGACCAAGGAGATCGTTCGGATAACCAAAACTTGGCCAAAGGCCGTCTAAGTCGAGTTCCGCTGCGGCACTTCGCGCGAGCGCCGTGAAGCCACACTGGCTGTCCGCGAGAGGTTGCCTTATCGCGGCCGAGGTGAGCCATGTAAACACCTGCCCGCCTATCCACCGGGGAGTTCCCATCGAGGCGCGGACGCGGGGATCGGCGAAGCGGTCACCCTTCACGTAGTCGGCCACGCCGCGCACAATGGGAAGCGCTACCGACTCGAGCTCGCGCGGGTCCATCTGGCCGTCGCCCGCCATGACGCAAAGGGCGTCGGTCGGCGACGAGGTCATGGCAAGCGCGCGGCGGTAACCCGTCGTCAACGCAGCTCCAACGCCGCGTCTCGAGCGATGCCGCGAGACCACGAGCCGACGGTCACGGACGTCGAGGGCGCACTCGGACGTCCTGTCGAGACTGCCGTCATCGACGACCACAATCGCGTCGACGAACGCCGGCATCGACGCCACGACGCCGGCAACGAAAGCCTCTTCTTGGAACGCCGGCACCACAACCACGATTTTTGAGCCCTCAAGCATGCAGTCGACCCTCCCGGCCTACGAAGACGCCGTCATGACACCTACCCGTCACATGACTAGAGTATCGCCGTGTCATGGCGCGAATCTTGGTCATCGAGGATGAGCCCGACATCCAACAGGTCCTCGAGTACAACCTCCGCGAGAAGGGCCACAAGGTCTTCGTCGCGGGAAAAGGGGAAGAAGGTCTTCGGCTCGCACGCGAGAAACGTCCAGACCTCATCTTGCTCGACCTCATGCTTCCGGACATGGCCGGAACGGAGATCTGCCGCACGCTCAAGGGTGACGCTGCAACGCGGACCATCCAGATCATCATGCTCACCGCGAAGGGCGAGGAGATCGACCGCGTCGTCGGGTTCGAGCTTGGTGCCGACGACTACGTCGTCAAGCCATTCAGCGTTCGGGAGTTGCTTCTTCGCGTGCAAGCGATTCTTCGTCGCTCGCAGGGCAGCGAGCATGGAGCCGCGCAGGGCTTTCAATTCGGCACGCTGCGCGTCGACCGGGAGGCCCATCGCGTGTGGGCAGCAGACACCGAGCTCGAGCTTACGGCGCTCGAGTTCAAGCTTCTGATGATGCTCTACGACCGAAAAAACAGGGTGCAGACGCGCTCCGCACTTCTCAGCGACGTCTGGGGAATCGACGCCGACATCACCACGCGCACCGTCGATACGCACGTAAAACGCTTACGCGAGAAACTCGGCGACGCCGGCGTTTACATCGAAACTGTACGCGGCGTCGGCTATCGCTTTGCCGATAACCCCGAAGAGACGAGCGGGTGAGAGGGCAGATCCGCGGCCGACTGCTGGCCGCTTCGTCCCTCCTGGTCGCCGCGTGCACGTACGGCGGCGTTAGGACGTTGGGCTCGTCGGGGCCGGCGACGGTACTCGTTGCCTCCCTCATACTAGGCGCCTTCGTCGGCCTCATCGTGAGCACGCTTGCGATGCGCGGCTTCGACCAAGCCGTGCGCCCGCTGACAGAGGCGGCGCGTCTCATGTACGAGGGCGACCTCACGGTGCGTGCGCGTATCGACGCCGACGAGGACGTCGGAAAGCTCGGCGCCGCGTTCGACAAGCTCGCGGGAAGCCTGTCTCGCTCCGTCGGAGAGCTTCGCGCAGAACGCGACCTCGTGAGCCATATCCTCGACGGGATGCAAGAGGGGGTCCTCTTGCTCGACGAAGACGGGAAGGTCGCATTGATGAACCCCGCGCTGCGCGAAATGCTTCTTTTGCGCGCCGATCAGGTGGGCCACCCACTCCTCGAAGTGGTGAGGCACGCCGAGCTCAAAGAGCTGCTCGACCGCGCGCGCACGACACGCACGACGTGTTCGGGCGAAGTCGAACTCGGGGGTCTCAAACCGCGGCGCTTGCTCGTCCGAGGTACGGCTTTTAGTCAGCGCAAAAGCCTGTCACCAGGGCGCTCGGCGCGAGGCCACGCCGTCACTAGCCAGACGGGGATGCTTGCCGTTTTCTTCGATGTCACCGACATCAGGCGCCTGGAGTCGCTTCGTCGTGATTTCGTCGCGAACGTCTCGCACGAACTCCGCACTCCCGTCACCGCCATTCTTTCCGCCGCGGAAACGATGAATGTCGCGCTCTCCAAAGATCCCGAAGGCGCGAGAGTCTTTCTCGCGATGGTCGAACGAAACGCCGCTCGGTTGCAGCGTCTTATCGAAGATCTGCTCGACTTGTCGCGCATCGAGTCGCGCGAGCTTCGGTTGCGACACGACCGATTTGCGTTCGAGCCGTTCGCCGCACACTTATTAGGCATGTTCCGCGAACGAGCCGACAAGCGGAAGATTACCCTTTCGCTCGCGTCGCTCAAAGGCCTTCAGATCGACGCCGACCGCCGTGCGCTCGAACAGGTGCTTACGAACCTCGTCGACAACGCCGTCAAGTATTGCCCGGAGGGCTCGACCGTCACGCTTCGCGCAAGCCTCGCAGAAGCCCCTCAGAGCGGGGTACATTTACGCGTCGAAGACGACGGAGCCGGCATCGAGGAGAAGCATTTCGCGCGACTTTTCGAGCGTTTCTATCGCGTCGACGCCGGGCGCTCCCGCGAAATGGGCGGCACCGGGCTCGGGCTATCCATCGTAAAGCACCTTGTCGAAGCCATGGGGGGAGCCATCGAAGTTGCAAGTACCGTGGGCCAAGGCACGACGTTCGACGTCACGCTCCCTCACGCGGGCGCAAAGGTGCCCGACCGCTCCTCAGGCGACGTGAACCGCGACGGAGCCACGTGAGAGCTCGCACGGGCGAGCAACCACTCGCGCGTGGCCATTGTGAGATAGTCTGTGGGTCGGCGTAAGTCGCCCATCCGTCGAGTGCCCACGAACATGCCCCGAGTCCACACAGATCAAGCGTACGAAGGCGAGCTCCGGCGTATTCGCGAAATGCTGCTTACGATGGGGGCTAAAGTCGAAGAGATGCTTAGCCATGCCATGAAAGCGTTGGTCGAGCGCGACAGCGAGCTCGCCGAAAAAACGCTCTACATTGATCGTCAGATCAATCGCCTCGAGCTGCAAGTCGACAATCTTTGCTTGAGTGTTCTTGCGCGTCGGCAGCCCGTCGCCAGTGATCTCCGGTTCATCACGATGGCGCTTAAAGTCGTCACGGATCTGGAGCGGATGGGCGACCTCGGCGTTAATATTTGCGAGCGCGTGCTCGAGCTGAATCAAGAGCCGCCGTTGAAGCCGTACATCGAAGTGGTCAACATGGCGGAGGTGGCGCAAGAGATGTTGCGCGAAGGCCTCGATGCGTTTGTCGCCGGAGACGCCGACCGCGCCACAGCCATCATTGCGCGCGACGCCACTGTCGACGCACACTACGCTTCTATCTTCCGCGAACTCCTGACTTATATGATGGAGAACCCGCGAAACATTTACCGAGCGACTCGCGAACAATCCATCGCGAAGTACCTCGAACGAATCGCCGACCATGCGACAAACGTGGCGGAGATGGTCGTTTTCATGGTGCACGGTAAAGACATTCGCCACGTCGGAAAGCTCGAACGGCGACCTTCCGTCCACCCGGCACCTCCCGTAGCGGAGCCGGCGGCCGCTCGAGATAGCGACGCCTCATTGCGCGACCTCGCAGGAGCCGTTGCGTCAAGGCGAACGACGTAAACGACTCAGCGCGCGCGCGCGGCGCAGAAGTCGCCACCATTGGTTGACCGCGAGACCGAGGAGCACCGAGAGAACGTAGAGATAAGTCAGCGTCATTGTGACGCCAATCGTCGCGAGCCCGGCGAGGTACGCGCTGCCGTCGCCGGCCGTTCGCACCCAGAGACCGTACCCGAACCCAAGAAGCGCTTGGAGGACCGTGGCAAATGCCGCGCCGGGGAGAATCGGCCACGACCGTCGGCGTGTAAACGGCAAACCAAGCGAGTAGAGCCCCGCCACACTGGCGAAAATGACAAAGGCGCCGCCTACGAGGCGAAATGTCACGCTTAGAAAGGGCGCGAGCGCTGGTGAAATGTCGGGGCCCTGCCCTCGCGCCCACGTCACCACGCCCGCAAGGAGCGCCATAGAGCCGCCCCCGAGAGACAAGCTTAGGCAGGCGATAAGCGCCATCAGTCGCTTTCGCAGCCATGAGCGCGGAGTGTGCGTCATCGTGTCAAACGCTTCAAAAAGAGCGTGAAGTCCGCTGGCTGCGAGCCAAACGAAGACCATGGCGACGAGAGGTCCGAAGGCGCCGTCTTTCAATGCGGCGACCTTTGATAGCTCCGCCGTGACGAAGTCGCGCATAGCGACAGGAATCCCCGATAGCCATGAACCAACCGCCTCGCGGTAACCGACCATGACTTTGGCTGCGATCATGCCCCCGACCGCGGCGAGCGGGAGAAGCGAAAGAAAGAGCCAAAAAGCCACCTCGGCCGCGAGGCCTGCGACACGTCGCCGAACAACATAATGTCGCAGCCATCGGGCGCCATGCACGCTAACTGCCAAAAACGTCATGATAGCGAGCAACGCAAGACGAGGACCCGCGAGTCACTGAACGCCATGACTCGTTGACGCATAAGCGTCCGGCGTAGTGGCATGAGCCCTGCACGTCAACTCTGCAGAACGGAACCATACGCGGACTGGTTCAAATCGAAACACGACGGAGAACTCGAAAATGAATTGGACTCAAATTGAAGGCCAGTGGCACCAAGTGGCCGGGCAAGTAAAATCTCAGTGGGCGAAACTTACCGACGACGACGTAAAAAACGTCGCGGGCAAAAAAGACCAGTTGGTCGGCAAAGTGCAAGAACGATACGGCATCCTAAAAGAAGAAGCAGAAGACCAGGTAAACGGATGGATTTCTCGTTTTCTATCCGAGCCTAAAGCAAACAATTCTAAGTAGCGCGCTTACCCACGGCATCTACTCAACCCGGGAAAGATTATACCATGCATAAGTCACTTATAGGCTTCCTGTCTGCCTCCGCTCTCACCCTCACAGTGGGTGTCGCCGCCGCGGCGGATCCGCCTCTACCCGTCATCACAGATACGCAGATGACGCCGACGTCGTCCACGTTGGACATGAGTGGCTCTCAGCCTTCCGACCTTCCTGCGCCCGACACAACGTCGTGGGTCAATCGCCCCTTGTTAGTGACGGGTGCTATCGTGCTTGTCGCCTCGTATGTCCCCGCAGCAAGCGTGGCGTTCACCAGCGACAGACCGGCAGACCAGACAAACCTCTATTATCCCGTCGTCGGTCCGTGGATGAACCTTGCCGATCGTCAGTGCGGCGATCGGCCATGTGACAACGAAGGACTCACGAAGACGCTGCTCGTGGCCGACGGTATCGCTCAAGGTCTAGGCGCATTAGCCGTAGTTTCGAGTCTTTTCTTACCTGGGAAGACGACTCGGCATTGGTATCTCATCGGCGACGACAAGACGCACGCGGGACCTACTCGTGTCGGCGTAGCGGGCTACGGATTTGGCGCGAGTGGAACATTTTAGAGGAGACGCACATGAACCTAATCTTAGCCCTGACTTCGGTTTCCCTAATTGCAATGACCACCGCTTGCGGGGCGAGTTACCCCGTACCTACGCAGCGTATGGCTGACGCCCAGTCGGCTCAGCGCAGCGCAAAAGAATTAGGAGCAGAAAAGGAACCCGACGCGCAGTTGCATCTCAAACTTGCGGAGGAGCAGATCGCAAAAGCGAATACTATTCTCAAGGACGAAGACAACAGACGCGCTGACTTCATGCTCATCCGCGCCAAGGCCGACGCAGAACTCGCTCTTGCTATTGCCCATGAGCAAGTGAGCAAGGGCGAGGCTAAAAAAGCAATCGAAATGGCGAATACGCAATCTGACACGAACGTAAATCAAGGAGCACGGTGATGAAAGCCTCTCGAATCTTTGGCCTTCTAGTGTTGTTCACCGCGGCCTGCGGAGCGGCAGTGCCGCAGGAGTTGGTCAGCGCACGCACGGCGTACGAGCGGGCGAGTCACGGACCTGCGGCGCAGCTCAATCCGGCGGGCTTGCACTCCGCGAAGCAAACGCTTGATGTCGCCGAGCATTCGTTTTCGGAGGAGGGCGATTCGCAGGAGACGAAAGATTTAGCCTACACCGCCGAACGCCGTGCGCAGACGGCAGAAGTGCGCGCAAGCGATCTCCAGTCGGTCAAGCTCAAGGAACAGACGATGGCTCAAATGCATTCGTCGCAGGCCTCCCAGGTGCAGCTCACTTCAGCAGAGCTTGGGCGCGCAAAGGCGCAACTCCAAAACCAAGCCCAGGAGCTTCAAACGGAGCGCGAGAGGCGCGATGAAGCCGAGAAGCGCGCCGCATCCGCGGGTGCGGCGCTCGCGGGTCTCGCGACGGTCAAACAAGAACCGCGTGGGATGGTGATCACGCTGTCGGGAGGCGTCCTTTTTGCCTCGAACAAGTCGGACCTCTTGCCAGCAGCGCACCGCAAACTCGATGAAGTTGCGAATGCGCTGACGAAGCAAAGTCCGGAGTCTAAAATCGTCGTGGAAGGCCACGCAGACTCTATGGGCGCTGCCGCCTACAATCAGGAGCTCTCGCAACGACGTGCAGAATCAGTGCGACAATACCTTGTATCCCGCGGCTTATCGGGAGATCGTGTCGTCGCCGAAGGCTTTGGGGTCACGCGCCCGATCGCTGACAATGCCTCGCCCGAAGGTCGAGCGAACAATAGGCGCGTGGAGATCGTCGTGCAGCCTAGCATCACGAATCCGTAGACGTCGGCGTGACCGCGGCGTTAGCGGCTGGGGTCGCCGGCCAAAGCATGAGCCTCGATATGAGTGCGAATCGCGGTGAGTGGCGGCGTGCGCTTGGCCTTGAGGTCAAGGGCGTCCGCCGCAGCGTGTAATGCCTGAATTTGTTCCTCGACGCGCTCGGGAGCAGTTCCACCTGCGCTCTTTTTCGCGCGAACGGCGACCTTCGGATCGAGCACGTCGAGGACACCCTGATCAAAAGCGGCGTGCACGATGGCCGCGTCAATCAGCGTGACTGACGCCAAATCTACGCCCTTCTGACGGGCTAAGTGGACAAGTTCGCCGGTCGCTTTGTATGCCTCTCTGAACGGTATGCCCTTTCGCACGAGTGCCTCGGCGACGTCTGTGGCCTGCGTCGAGCCATCGGCCACGGCCCGCAAGCCGCGTTCGCGGTCAAACGTAAGGTGGGGCAACGCGGCGCGAACGGCGCGCACCGCCCCGCGCACGAGCGGGCCAGTGTCGAGGCTGGGCTGCCTGTCGTCTTGAAGATCGCGTGCGTAGCCGGAAGGCAGACCTTTGACGAGCGTAAGCATGTGAGACACGTGGCCAATGCCTCGTGCCGTCTTCCCGCGTACGAGCTCGAACACATCCGGGTTCTTCTTTTGCGGCATCATGCTCGACCCCGCCGCGATGGCATCGCCGATCAGCAAAAATCCGAATTCACTTGTCGTAAAGTCGATTACGTCGGTAGCGAGCCGACTCAACGCAAGCAGCACGCGTGCGCCTCCCCACGTCCAATCGAGGGTAAAATCGCGGTCTCCAATCGTATCGAGCGCATTCAACGTCATGCCATTGAACTGTAGTAGCCCGCTCACAAGAGAGCGGTCGATAGGCAACGATGTTCCTGAACACGCTCCGCATCCAAGCGGCGAAACGTCGGCTCGCTCGATGGCGACAGCTACGCAATCGGCGGCGCGAAGGAGCTGCGTCCCCCATGCGACCATCAGAAAGGCAGCGGTGATAGGCTGCGCACGCTGCCGATGGGTGTAGGCGGGCAACACGACGTCGCACTCGACCGTCGCCCGTTCGGCGAGTTCAGCCACCAGACGGGCGACCTCTTCCAGCGTACGCGCGGCCTGATCGCGAACATGCAATCGCAACGCGGTTGCGACTTGGTCGTTTCGTGAACGCGCGGCGTGGAGGCGCTGACCGACTTGCCCCAAGTCACGCGTGAGGCGCGACTCGATCGCCATGTGCACATCCTCTTCGCCGTCTGCGAGGAGAAGAGTGCCTGCGGTAGCCTCGTCGAACATCGCGAAGAGCGCGCCTCGCAATCTCTCAGCGTCGACTTTGGAGAGCAGGTTTACGGCCCGAAGCATCGTCACGTGCGCGGCACTGCCGAGCAAGTCCTCGCGCACGAGGGATCGGTCGTGTTCGAGCGACGTTGTCCACGCGAGCAATTCGGGAAGCATCTCGGCGCGACCGGTAGCGTCTGTCCGAGCGACGCTTCCTCCGGCACGACGTTCAGGCTGTAGCGGCACCATCACTTACCCCTCTGCGCGTTGAGCGAAATTTACGAGAACCGAACGCGTAGACCCGCCGTCGGCGTTCAGTGTCCCCTTGGTGCGGCTCGTAACGGAGCAGCGTCTCTCGCCCCACTCGCAGGACGTTGCCCCAGCCCAGGCTTCATCTCGGTCGCCGGAGCGCGCAGCGCCCACAGCAGACCGACACCGAGGAACAGAAGTGCCCCGACTGCCGGCAGCCACATCGGAGTAGCGGGCTCGGAGGGCTCGTGCTTGTCATTTGTCGCGCTCATGGCTCACCCTTCCAGATGTTTCCCACCGTTCGGAACGTCGTGTCAAGGCGCGTCCTTGACTCGACCCCTTATGGAAACGGAGTGGGCGACAAATCGGAGATCGCTTGAGCGACTCCTTCGAAGCGGTGGATCAACGGACCGCTCGCATTGACTCGATCGCGTCGCAATTAGGCTACAAACGAAGCACTTCGTCGACGGCAGGTCGAAGGCCCGAGAGTTGCCAGAGGTAGGGCCATGGCGCACCACCAACTTCTTTCGACGACCTTGCTTACACTCGCACTCGGTAGCTGTGCGCTAGCCTGCGCCACATTGCCGCCCGAAGAACGCACCGATGACAGGGCGGACAACAATGCCGTGGGGCGGCTGGAAGACCCCGAACGCCTCGGCGCGACGCTTGGCGGTCCTTTTTCCTGGAAGCTTGCCGCCAACATCGACGCCCAGGACGTCGGACGAACATTCGGAGTCGAAGACAGTCAGATCCCGTACCCGGACACGTACTGGCCAATGGAACGAGACGGAATCAATGATCGCTGGAACGGAGTCGCTTCGCCACTCGAAAAATACATGACTTTAACAGACCCCGCCAACCTGCGAAACGCACTCAGCTGGAACAGTCTCAACGCCGGCAAATCCGTTAATGGCATACAGTATTGGAACGGATTCTGTGACGGCTGGTCAGCTGCGGCGATCGCAGAATCGCCCATTAAGCACGCAATTTTTGCTCAGGTGAGTGAAAATGTCGCAACAAAGTGTAGCGCGCGCGACGAAGGAAAGGATGGGTGCGTGAAGTTCGAGATAGGCGACCTAAATGCTCTCATGGCAATCATGTACTCCTCCGTACCAAAACGAATGACCGGGTCTGGATGCAATACGGATCCCAACTTGGTCCAGCGTGATGGGAATGGTCGAGTTTTGCCCGAGCGCGAGGGGGCGGGATGCAAAGGCCTGAACCCCGGTGCCCTCCTTGTGATTCTTAGTCATCGAATGAAAAGAGACAAAAAAGCTATCGTCATCAACAACCAGGGCTTCGACGAGGAGACCGGCCAGTGGCGCACAAACGAGATTTGGAACCAGCCCGCTTACCGCTATACAGTCAATCGCTTCGAACCCGTCTCATCTAAGGAGGCGGCAAATCTCACGATCACGGGTGAACGCACGGGGAGCGAGACAACCTATCGCTGGAACAACGCGGCAAAGGCTTTTGCGTATGTCGACTTCACCGTACACTGGGTAGGCGAGACGGAAAAAGCGAATATAAATTTTGTATCTGGAAAGACACAGAGCGAAGAGACTCGAATGACCGCGGTCATTGAGCTTAACCAGGAAGCGACATCGCCAAACTCGACGATCCTCGGTGGCGAGCTTACGGAGGATCGAGGCGCGGGAACGCATCGCCTCAAAAACCATCCTTATGTTTGGCTCCCTTCAGCCCCCCCTCAAGACGGACCTACAAAATTCAACCAATTTGTGAAGCCGTCCATCGTACGACAGCTCCTGAAGTTTGGTCGCGAGTAGCCGCCAGGCGACGACGGTTGACGGCGATTCGCGCTCTGCCTTCGTCCACCGGGCAAAGAGTGACACGGGCACCGAACCTCAGGAAGCTAAACCTTCAGGTTCGGTGCACGCTAGAGCTGGTACCGCCCTACCCGCCTGGGCGTCTAAGCTGCGATCCTTTGGCGCAACTGAATGCGCATCAGATCGAAGCTCGGCGCACTTAACCCTCTTGCACGACGAAGCAAAAAGAGTGCATGATGCACTTCGGGTTCGTCGGGTTCGTCGGGTTCGGCATCCCCTCCGTCAAGCAAGTTACGATCGCTCGCTAGCGCGTAGGCCGCGCCGAGCTCGTCTCCGTCTGCAGAGTCGAGGTAAGCCAGGGCATCTTTGAGTGAAATCGTGTCGACAGACGCGATAATGGTGCTGGTCATCCGTATACCTCAAGGACTGACTTCCCAGTCCTGTTCTTCGGTCATCAATCGTCAATGAGCAACCTCGAGGTCGAAGTTGGCTAGGGGTTAGGTGCGCCCAAAAGCGGTGGGTCTTACGCTGGCGCCGCGTTTGGGCAGCGCGTGCGAGCCGACCAAAGAACCGCCCGTTGCGGAGGCGCTCTACAGTGCTCGCAGTGCTGAGTGAGGGGAGACCGACTACTCCTCATTTCCCTAATCTACTCTGTGTTGGAGGTACAGACCAGTCGCTGTGCGCGTTTTGAGGCGTGCATGTAGGCGTTCGGCGTCGACACTTTGGGAGTCCAGTTCAGCAAAGCGTGGGCCAGTTTACAAGGCGCATGATTTAGTGGGCTCGTAGGGGCAACTCGAGCCAGCGCGCCATCATACTGCCAGCGTGTTGTGCGTAATCGATCCGAAGTTGCATGTCGACTACGCTCGCGGGAAGAGCACCCAACGCGTCTTCGGGAGCTGCGAATAAATGCCTCGACTCGTGGCGTATTTGTCTGCGAACGACAAAGGCCAGGGCGCGGTCAAGCTCGTCTTCGAGAGACAGTATAGCTTCGGCGCGAGCCCGGGCGCTCAGGGTTCCCGCGTTAGGGTCGCGCATCATGACGTCGAGTGCCGCTGCGGCTGCCTCGCCGCGGCTCGATGTCGGAGTTACGCGAGGCGTGAGGAGTGGGCCGAAGCTGAACGAGCCGTCGGCGTCAAACGCGGACTCGCCCTCAGCGAATTGGAGCGTTCGCTGAATTTCGTGCCATCGGAGGCAGAACGCGAGTGCTTCGCGATTTGGCGCGCGATCCCAAAGTTCGCTCATGGCTTGGCACGTCCAGTGCTCTTCGCTCATGTAGTAGCGACTTCCAAAAAAGCTCCACCCTGGACCCACAGCATAGCTGAGTGCACGCGTGGCGGCGTCAAGGTCTTTGGCGTCACCCGTAATTCGATGCGCGCGCGCGAGACCGAGTGCGGCCTCGCCGGTCGAGTAGAGAAACTGGACATCCGCGCGGGTGCCGCTCGTGCGATTGAAGAGGTGCATCAGTTCACCATCGGCACGCTGTTGCGACCGCAGGAACTGAGCAAGTTCGATAATGGCGGGGCGGTAGGACGCATCCGCGCCTGTTCGAACAATTTCCGAGAACGCGATGAGCGCGAGCGCCGATGAACCCACGTCGGCGTCGTCACCGTCAGCAATGCACGCATTTGAGCCGCATGGCTTCATGCGTTCCGCTCGAAGGAGAGAGGCCGCCCGCAAGCAGGCAAAGCGGAGCGCCGAATCATCCGTCAGTGCTGCGGCCTGGGCTAGGAAGTACGTCGTGCCTGCGTGGCGTGGCCAGTTGTAACTGACGCGGTCCCTATTGGTGGTAGCGTCTACGAGGTAGCGAAAGCGACCGGTCGCGTCGACACCGCGCGCGAGGTGGGAAGCGGCGGCGTGCATCGCCTGACGTACCACCGCCGGTGTGAGGTCTCTCCCCGTGACCTTCGTAGGAAGAGGCGCTTCAGGTCCCGTCGCTGAATGAAATCGCACACGCTTTACGCGAGCTTCACGCTCGACCGAAGCGACTGAGACCCCGAGGTCCGTCGCGAGAAGCTGAAGCACGACCGCGCGATGAGTGCCAATCCCGAGGCTCGGATCGAGAAGCGATGTAGCACTATCGTAGGCCTGCGCCGCGACGAGATCGTCAGGAGTCGCAAACGCTCGAACGCCGCCGAGTTCCGCCATCACCCCGTCACGGGCGGGTACGAGCGCGAGAGCGAAACGAGCTGCGTCAAAAGACAGTGGGCCTTCAGCGATCACGGTCTCGCAAACCCATGTCCCCTCAGGATCCGGTGACGTGCAGGCCGACCCCTCCCCGGGTTGCATGATCGTCCGTGCGACGCGCCGTCCGTTCACCCACCGGCTCGCGATCGTTCGTCGCTCGGCGGGCTCGATCGCGCGGAGCGACGTGTAGCGATGAAGAGCGAGGCACGCGAAAAACAGAGTCAGAGCATACCCCATGAGAATGCGAGCGAGGCCGCGTCCGTTCATGGTGCGGGCTCGAGACGCCACGGTCCGACCCACACGAGAAGGGCGACCGGCAAAACGACCAAGTACGGAAGGATCAAGAGCACGACGAGACCGAAAATGGCTGCTCCGCCCTTCCCTACGGGCCCGTAAACGCCCACGAGCCAGCTCAGCGTCAGGGCAAGGATGGCCACGGTCGCGAGGCCCACGGCGAGCACCACGCGCGCGACGATACGCGTCAAGGGTACTGCAAGGCGGTGATTGGCAAGAAGTGAGAAGCCCGACATCACCAGCCCGGCGACGACGACGGCCGCGCCTGAATCAACGACCCACCACCGCGTGGGCAAACCAAAATAAATGCACGATGCTAACAGCGACGCGACGAAGAGGTTCGCCAAGCCAAATCCGATGCGCGCTTTTTTCTTCATCTCGCCTGCTCGCTGCGCTGGAATGCGCTCTAAAACTGACCGTAGATGAACGGCTCGGCCTTCGCACCGGAAGCGAAGTGCAGGAGGTAGGCGACGACCGCGAGTACCAAGCCTTGGGCAACGGCCGGGCTCGCGACGAAGTGTTCGCGCAGCCCGTTGAACCACCGACGTGGAAGAAAGTGGGCGGTAAAGCCGAGACCAAGAATGCCAAGGACTCTCGGGGCGAGATTCGGTGATGCGAAGGAGAGCTTACCGATCCGCGAGAAGATGAGCATCGCGTGGGCGAGGCTTGGTGCGCGGAAGAAAATCCAGGCGAAACACACAAAATGAAACGTCGCGAATGTAGACACGAAGACGGTCAAATATCGTTCCGCGGCACGTGGTTCGCCCGACGCCTGCGCCGCGCGCGCACCGGGTCGTCTCAACCACGCGCGATGGGTGGCGAGGGCTACGCCGTGAAGTGCACCCCAGATTACAAAAGTCCAGGAGGCCCCGTGCCACAAGCCTCCGAGCACCATCGTGGCCATGAGGTTGCGGTACGTTTTCCAAGTCGCACCGCGGTTACCGCCGAGCGAGATATAGAGATAGTCGCGAAGCCAAGACGATAGCGAGATGTGCCATCTATGCCAGAAATCTTGGAGGCTGCGTGCCGTGTAAGGAGCGTTAAAGTTGGTCGGCAACTCGTATCCGAAGAGCTTGGCACTGCCTATCGCCACATCCGTGTACCCGGAAAAATCTGCGTATATTTTGATGGCGTAAGCATAAACTGCGACAGTGACTTCGAGAGAAGAATAGCGCTCCGGATTATCAAACACTCGATTCACTAAATTGATACCGAGCGTATCGCCGATGAGTATTTTTTTGCAGAGCCCGCTTGCGATTTGAAAAAGACCTTCGGCTTTCATCGCGTCGCTGGCGACCGGCTCGGCTGCAAGCTGCGGGAGCATGGATGCCGGGCGAACGATCGGCCCCGCGACGAGGTGCGGAAAGAAAGAAACGAAGAGCAGGTAGTCCAAATAGCGATCCGCAGGCGGAATCTCTCGCCGGTACACGTCGATCGTGTAGCTCATGGTTTCGAAGGTAAAAAACGAGATGCCAAAGGGCAACGCGAGGCGAATGTGCGTAGGCGAGATGTGTAGTCCGGCCAGCCCCGCGAGCTCCGCGAAGGAATCTGCCGCGAAGTTGAAGTACTTAAAGAGTGACAACACCCCGAGGTAATAAACAACCGACACGAGCAGGAGCGCGCGACGCCAGCGCGGAGTTTCCGTACGGCCCAGCAGTCGCCCAAGATAGAAGTCGAGTGAGCTTCCAATGAAGATGATGGCTACGCAGAGCACGGTCCAGCGAAGCGACCCAAGCGGCACTTCTTGGTCGGTGCTCTCGCTGTCGAGCGCGGACCCGTAAGTACCCACCACGTAAAACAGGTAGCTGGCGAGGGTGAGAAAGAGTCGCCGGAGAAGCGATCGGCGGCGCAACGCCCAGAACGCAACGTAGGTAACCAACAGGAAGGCGCCGTAGAGAGGGCTGTTGAACAGCATAGGAGACCCGTGTCCGGGAGACCCCTCTTACCAGATCGACTCCACGAGTGAACGCGTTCTCAGCCACGCTTACGAAGCGGGAGCTCGAGCGACACAACCACCGCGTAGACAACGCTTGCGACGAGGATGGCAGGCGTTACCGAGACGCCGAAGCCGTGCCCGTACACAGCGGAGCCCGCGAGCAACAGCATGGTCAGGCTCGCGAAAAAAACGATGGCCCAAAACATCAGAGGCAGAAAGCGACGTAAGTGCTTGGTAAGTCCCGCGAAGGCTGACCCAACCGCGGCTCCTGCCACGGCGGCCACGAGGTAAGCTGCCGGAAGTGCAACGTCCGAAGGCAGTCCGATGGAAGCGGTGAGCCGTTCTGCACCTTGCGAAACGAGGACAACGTGCATCGCATGGACTACGCCGAGACCGGCAGCGCCGGCCAAGAGTCCCATCAGTGCACCTGCTGAGGCAGGCGAAAGGCGGTCGCGGATTCGGCTCTCACGGTAATCGCGCCGCAGAGGTGCTTCCGTTGGGACGCGCAAGGGAGCGCCGACCACAGTTTTGGCGTTCGGGCGCGCGGAGGTCCGGTGGAGCAGGGGAAGGGGAAGCTCTTCGTCGGTGTAGGCGCGCGTCATCCTGAAGCTACTAGAAGCACGGATCGGTCCAAGAGTCCCGAGATCGGAGGCACATAAGCTGCCTCAGGAGCCTGGGCGGGCGAATTCAGAATTCGTACAGCGGGGACGGAATGGGGCGCCGCGTAGGAGTTGATGCAAGACGGGCTGCGTTCTACATGTCGAACGTGTTTAGTCCGTTTTCCGATAAGACATCGAAAGCCCTCAGCGTGATGCTCGCTCTCCTCGCCGTCCCGTACGTCGCGCCTGGGCTTGCCCGTTTTCGAGTCACGCGCGCACCGTGGGACCGCGCGGTGGCAGTGGCCGAGACTGAGGCGGCGGCGGCGGCGGCGGCGGCGGTGCCAACCCCAACCCCGCAGCCGGCGCAGGGAGAGGCGTCACTCAAGGCCTCGAAAAATGAGGCGACCGTCACCAATGCGCTTCCCGACGCGCCGCTGCCGGCGAAGGCTGCGGACGCACGTTCGGGGACGACCGCACCCTCGAAGTCCAAAGTCTTCATTGCGATTGAAGACGAGACGACGCATGCGCTCGACGCGTTTTATACGTCTCTCGCGAAAACCCGAGCCAAGAAAAGCGGGGCCGTGACGCGCATACTTCACTACGGAGACAGCGTTATTACGAGCGACTACATTTCTGGAACCCTACGAAGAAAGCTCCAGACTGAGTTCGGGGATGCGGGGCATGGCTTTATTTTGATTGCCAATCCGTGGGAATGGTATTTCCATAATGATGTTGCGCACGGGTCCGCCGAAGGGTGGAACTCGAGCCGCATGACAGGGCCGAATGCAAAGGACGGAATGTACGGCGTCGGTAGCGTCAGCTTTACGGGCACCACGGGCGCAAGTGCGTTCTTCGGGACAGCTGAACGCGGGTCGTATGGGAAAAAAGTCTCGCGCTTCGACGTGTACTACTTGGAAACCGTGGCAGGTGGCGAGCTCGAGGTAAAGATTGGAATGACCACGTCACGCTTCTCCACCAAGGGCGAGGACAAGGTGTCGCGTGTCCAATCCTTTCCCGTACCCGACGGAGAAGCCAAGCTAACGCTTCGCGTAGTCGCCGGCACACCGCGTCTTTTTGGAGTCGCGCTCGAGCGCGATGAGCCAGGCGTTATTTACGATGCGCTCGGTGCGAACGGAGCGCGCGCGGAGTCGCTCGCATCCATGAATAGTGCGCATTTTAGAGAACAGATGGCACTACGAAAGCCTGCCCTC
The DNA here is from genome assembly GCA_025353725.1 of Polyangiaceae bacterium. Taxonomy (GTDB): domain Bacteria; phylum Myxococcota_A; class Polyangia; order Polyangiales; family Polyangiaceae; genus Labilithrix. The sequence goes on from JANXOF010000081.1 coordinate 111,821, forward strand.
ATCGTTCTCCAATACGGTACCAACGAGAGCGAAGCGCCCGGCATCGCGCAAAACTACGAAGCGACGCTCGGCAGCGTTGTCGGAATGGTCAAAGCCGCTGCCCCGTTTGCCTCCATTCTCATCGCGGCGCCGCTCGACCGGGCGGAGGCCGTTGAAAGCGGCACGCTCCGGACCAAGCCCGTGATCAAGAAGCTCATCGCGGCGCAGAAGAGCGTCGCAAAAGCGAGCGGGATCGCGTTTTGGAATACCTTCGAGGCTATGGGCGGCGAAGGCTCGATGGCGAAGTGGGTCAAGGCTGGCCTCGGTGGCAGCGATCTCACGCACCCGTCGACGCAAGGCGCGGAGATCATCGGCGATCACTTTGCGAAAGCGCTTACGGCTGGGTTCGAGTTATGGCGTGCAACCCATCCTGACGCTGCGAAGTAGAGGCTCGCGGCGGAGAGCGCGGGGTCTACCGCTAGCGCTGAACTTTCATGCCGGCGTCGTGCCGCCACGCGAGGTAGGCGGTGATGAGCGAAGCCGCGAACGTAGTCCCAAGCTGTGCGTAGCTGTCGCGTGCAAAATGCACGCGGTCCTTCGAGGCCCGAGGTGGATCTTCCTCCGCCCAACGCGCAACCGTTCCTACGCCGCCCATGGCCGCGAACTGGTCGTAAAAAGAACATCCGGCGGCCTCGGCCACGCGCCTCTGGGAGGCGATGATCTCGAGGAGCTTCGGTGACGTTGTCCACGAGCGGCCATCGTTCGTCGTCGCGCGATCAGGCGGACCCAAAAGCAGGCACGACGCCGCGGGAACAGCCCTGGCCATGCGACCGAGAAGATCCACAAGGCGTTGCTCGTAAACTTGCGGCGTCGTGCGCGGGTCTGCGGACTCGTTCGTCCCGTACGCCAGCACGACGAGTGCGGGCGCGCGATGCGTCAATTGCTCAGACCAATGAGCTTCATTCCACTGTAGGCAAGTCGCAGCACGTGCGCCATTGATTCCGAGCGCATCAAGGACAATGCCATGTTGCGATCGTTCGAGTGAGACTCCAAACATTCGCACTTCTCCGTCGCCGCTCGCACGAATTCCGATTTGGTGAGCCCCCCCTTCGCTCATTTCAAAAGCACGGAATGCGCTCGACGCTCTGACTCCACGCGTTGCGATACGTCCGACACACGCGTTGTCGATAAAGACATCGAAAGAGCCGCCATGGGGCTGTTCAAGATAGGCTAGCTCGGCGCGAGACGTCCGCGCATGGATGTCGGTCCACGCGCGGGCTGCGTAGTGCTTCGCCTCGACACTGATACCTGCAAGTCCGTAGAGCCCGTCGCCTTTGAATTTGCCTTTTGCGAAAACGCCGCGTTCGGCCGACCACTGACTCGACATCCCTGATCGGACGCCTTCCTGACGGTATCCCGAGAACGGCTTTCCGATAGCGACGAATCCGCGACCGCCGTCACCGAACCGGTCTTGAAGTGTGCGTCGTGTCGCTGCTGTCTCGATGTCCGCTGCGGTGTGGGAGTCTCCGAACTGGACGATGCGCACGTCGCCTTGTGCCTGCCCGGCCTCGAGTCGCGCGATCGATTCGAAAAATCGGCCAAGCCTAAGCGGCCACTCGACTCCGGCACCTGCACCAGCACCGACAGGCATTGCGGGGGTCGGCGGTCCTTCTGTCGTTGGGGCTTCAACGCGCGCTATCGACGTGTCGCGCGCGGCATTGTTCGCAGGCTCCGCGAAGGCGCTAAGAGTCTCGACGCTCGCCGGCTTCGCCTTCGCCACGGCGTCTCCGCACGCAGCAAGGAGAAGGAGAACGGGAACGAAACCAAGCCCAAATCCGGCAAATCCGGCTCTCACCGACGGGGGAACGAGAGAGGGAGAGCTGCGAACCCGCACTTCGCGGAGAGCGTTGCACGGCGCGCGAATCGGGGAAAGTTTCTTTCGTACGCCCGCGGACGGCTCGCAAGGTGGCAAGTGAGCCGAGGCTACCTCCACGACCCGGGGCGAAAGATCGTGCACGGCGGCACGGCTCGAACGAAGCTCGGGCTAAGCATGATACGCCTGGCCTCGTGCACTGGCCCCATTTTGGACGCCCCGTACGCGGCCGAGGGCCGTGACTTGACGCGGCGGGTATCTGGCTTCGGCGACTTGAGCCGCGACTCGTTCGTCGACGGTTACGCGTTAGGTCCCGTGCGCGTCGCGCTAGGCGGACTGCTGGCGTGGCACGCCCTCGCGTCGACGGCAGAGTTCGAGAGCGAAGCTTCCTTAGGACAGGCTTTTCAAGCAACCCTGGTGCCGACGGCGCTTCTTCCATCGGCTCGCGTCTACGGTGTAATTCTTGCCCTGCGCGTTTGCCTCGCAGTGATGGTGGTGTTCGCCATCGGCGCAAGGAGTGCCCTGTTCGTAAGCGCGTTTATTGGTTCTTGGTTACTCGCGTGTGAGAGCGCGCACGTTCAAGCCGCGCCTCTCGCTCTCTATGGCTTTTCGCTTCTCCTCTCGCTTACGCCGTGCGACCGATCATGGCGCTCTTCCGAGCTCAACGACCCGGTACCTCGGACGCGCAAGGGCCAGTTCTCGGCGGCGCGTCTGGCTCAGCTTCAAGTCTCGTTCCTCTATTTCGTATCCGGCGTCGGACACATTCTCGACTCAGAATGGCGTAGCGGTCTGGGGTTTGCCTCCGTCGTACTCCGACCCGATCTGTCCAGCGCATTGGCGAAACTGACCATCATGAGTGAATTCGCGATCTGCGGTGCGCTCGCATGGCACCCAACACGCGTAGTTGCTCTGTGGTGGGGGGTTTGGTTCCACTTGGGACTCGCCGCTGCGCTCGGCGTCGATGTGACGAAGCTTCGCTACGGATTGCCGCTGTGGCTGACATTCGCGCTTTACGGGCTCTTTGTGACCCCCGATTTTCGAGCGCGCAAGGTACGGTTCGACCCGTTGCGCTTTTGGGGGAAAGCGACACTCATTCTGGTTCCCTGGTTCGATTGGTTCGGGCGCTTCGACCTGGCGCCGTGGGAGCCGGACTGCCACCTTGGTCACTCCGTCGTCGTCGAGCGCCGCGACGGTGAAAAAGTGACGGGGATCAGGGCGTTGGCGATGGTCGCTCGGTGTATTCCAATGCTCTTTCCGTTTTGGGGACCTCTCGCGCTCGTTGCGAGCTTCACGCGCAAAGGCGACCTCACCCCGTCAAGCTAAGATAGGCGTCATCCCCACTCAGTCCGCTGTACAACCGGAAGTTGCAGGGCACGCTCACGATCGAGATCAAGGTTGCCGACGTGAAGCGAGAGTGGAGTCTGCACCCATTTGTATATCGATTGGGTAAAAAGCCGAGCAAAGCGAGTAGACCAACCGTCAATCAACGATCTTTCATACTCGGGAAACATAAGACGCAAGACATCACAAACCTCGGTCGGTGACATCTTTTCACCCGCGTAGAGCGCGAAGCATGCGTCGAGAACGGGGAAAGGCATGAGCTCCTTTTCGTCCTCTTGGTTGTCGGCGAGCTCGGCCGACGCAGGCTTTTTTAGCGTGAGTTCGATCCCTGTCATGCGCGTCGTTTCGAAAAGGTAATCAAGAAGGTAGTTCACAACCGTTTTCGGAACGTTCGCAATGACGCTCAATGCGCCCTCCATGTCGCCGCCGATCGTCGTGTAACCTACCGACTTTTCGCTCATGTTGCTGGTTTGCAGAAAGAGTCCGTGTGCGCTGTTTGCCCATGTCCACATACGGAGGGCTCGGATGCGAGCTTGTGCATTTTGTGCGCCCATCAGGCCGAGCGTCTCTCCGGGTTGGAGCATGGTTGCGACGCGCGCAAGTTCGGGCTCGAAGGCGTCGTCGATCGAAACGATCGCGAAGGGTGTGTCGAGGTCCTTCGCGGCCTGTTCCGCCGCCGCCCGCGTCGCGCTGGACGAGTAGCGCGATGGCATAAAGAAAGCTCGAAGGATCTCGTGCGCTTTTGCTTTCTCCCCTGCGGCTCCGAGTGCGCCGTAGCGCGACGCAATCCATCTCCGTGCGAGAATGAGGCATAAGAGGCTATCGCGCCCTCCAGACAGCGCGACGCCTATGGTTTTAAAAGCGCCAGTCTTCTCGAAGTAATCGCCGAGTCCGAGCGCAAGGGCATCGAGTAAGTCTTCGCAAAAGGCCGTGCGCGGCGGCGACGCGGGCGCCTCGGCGGGAAGGAAAAAGCTTCGATTGGTAGGAAGCGGGTAAGTGAGTCTTTCGCGATTTTCTGTCGGGTTGCGCGCGAAGACGCGGCGAATCCTCGGTGCGGTCGACTCGAAGGCTTGTTGATCGTCGCGCCAAGTCGTGGCCTCGTTGCGAAGACGCCGCGTGCGGTCGAGGTCAAGGGTGACCGCCGTAAACCCTTCACGGTAGCGCGGTGCTTCGAGTGCGAGCCGTCCATTCTGCGCGACGAATCCCCCGCCGTCGAAAATCAGACCATCATTGCCACCGACGAGATTCGCATAGGCAAGAACGCATTGATTATCGGCTGCGCGAGTGGCTATCATCTCACGACGCGTGGCATTTACACCGAGCCGATACGGCGATGCGGAGAGATTGACGATGACCTCGGCGCCGGCGTACGAGCGACGACGCATGGGACCGTCAGGTGACCAAAGGTCTTCGCAGATCTCGAGGCCGATCGAAGCAACGTCGAAGTCGAACACGAGGTCTCCGAAGGGCACACCGTCATGAACTTCATCGCTTAGCCCCGCACACCCGCGTGCGAAGACGCGCGACTCATAAAACACGTTGTACGTAGGCAGCTTCTCTTTCGGCACAACTCCGAGGATGGCGCCCTTGTGAACCATGGCTGCGGCATTGTAAACGTGAGACCCACGCGCGACGGTGAGACCTATCGCGAACGCCGGTGCGAGGTCCGCCGTCTCTTTCGCGAAGCGCTCGAGCTCGGTCCACTGAGCGTCGACGAAAGCGCGCCAGTGCACCAAATCTTCCGGGGAGTATCCCGCGATAAGCTGCTCATTCAGCACGACGATCGTAGCGAGGTTGTCTGCGGCTGCTCTTGCGACGCGAACGGCTCGGTCGACGTTCGAGCGTACAGCGCCAACGGTACTGTTGACACTGGCGACGGCGATTCGGATGAGCCTCATGCGCATACCCCGAGCGATGTGTGGACCAGCATGGTGTGCAAGAGCCTACCTCACACTGCAAGGAAAGCGCATGCCCATCTCACCGCGTAAGTGAGTACCGGCGTTCGTCGAATGTTGTCCGGCGGTCGCGCGACTTCGCGTTCAATGAGCGCTTATGGAGTACGTGTAACACGCAGTTAACGGATTGGGGTATGGCACCCTTTAGAATTTCGTCGTCTGCACTTCGTAGGAGAACCAACCATTCTAAGAGGTATGCGACGGTCCTCTTTCGCTCGATTGCGCGCGCGCGCGGGTTGCCTTAGCGCGTTCTTCGCCACGACAGCATGCTCTACGGAGAGAGGCTTGGGGTCGCCTCCATCCACAGTCGATCCAACCGCGGATGCGGCAGCCGGAACCGTCGGATGTCCGATAGCGGAAGTGCAGGACTCACCCGTAAGGCGACTGACTCGGTGGGAGTACGATAACGTCGTTCGCGATGTCTTGGGCGACACGTCGCAGCCCGGAAGGAGCTTTCTGGCCGAGTCGCGCCAACTCGGATTTACCAACGCGACTTCAAACCGCTCATCCCCAGTGCACCTTGGAACAGGCAATCCTGTCCGGCCAACATTGACTCTTGCTCGGGCGGACTCAATGCAGCGCAGCATACGATTTCTCACATTCCCCCGGGAGCCGCGGGAGGTATTCCCCCCAATCTGAGCGACCCGCAAGTGCAATCACTAGCGTGTCTTACTGCGATCGCTCGCTTCTATAGCGAACAGCTCGCCGCGTTCGCGACCTCGCTGGCCGACACACCTGATCCGCAGGGTGGCTCGCTTTTAGACAACACGATCATCCTCTGTGTGAGCGAGATCGCCGAAGGCTCGACCCACTCCTATCAAAATATGCCGTTTCTCCTCGTGGGGGGTGGAGGCGGAACGCTGAAGCCTGGCCACTATGACTTGAACAATACCCGTTCAATGAATGACCTCTTCGTTACGGTTGCACAGGCGTTGGGGCAACGAGAGGTTTCTACGTTCGGGGCTGCCGAATTCGTCAAAGGGCCAATCTCCGATTTGCTCGTTGCCTAACAGAATCCGTTGGTCGTTAGGGCGAAGGATCCTCGGTCAGGCCCCGCTCGCGGAAGCGGCACGACTGAACGCTACGGCGGCGCGCTCACGACAGTCGCCTGAGCCGCTTCCGGGGGCGCTAGACTCGCATCGACCGCGTCCGGAATCGTGCGATAGCGCCGATAGAATTTTGACACCTTCACAACGTAGTCGCGTGTCTGCAAAAACGGAGGAATACCGCCGTGGGTCATCACCGCTTGTTCGCCAGCGTTGTAACCCGCGACCGTGAGTTCGAGGTCGCCATTGAACATATTCGCGAGTACACGGAGGTAGCGAACGCCTCCGAAGATGTTTTCGCGTGGGTCGTTGATGTCTTTGACCTGCATGCGGTTCGCCGTCTCGGGCATGAGCTGCATCAGGCCTCGTGCTCCCGCATAGCTCACCGCGCGAGGGTCGTAATCGCTCTCTACCTTGATGACGGCGCGGACAAGCTGCTCGGGAATTTGGTAGAGGGTCGAGGCTTGCCGAATGTACTCGTCGTAGCGCGTATACCGGGTCGGGTCGCGGTCCTGAGGCGCGAAAGGTGTGACACCTGGCCGCACCGCGCTCGCTGCAGCGCTCTTCATGTAGACTTTCGCCCCCGGTTTCGACGTCGCCCGATTCGTGAAGTGTGCCACTCCGTCCGCATCAGTCCATTGATAGATGTCTGCACCCGCAGGCTGTGACCACACGAACCAAGCAGCGCCGCAGAGCCAAGGTAGCGTGCGGGCGAACGATGACCTGAACCTCACCGATGAAGGGTGCCGGATCTCTGAGACCGTCGCAACTTATCCCGTGCGGGTGAGAAGGCGTAGCGCCCGAAGCATCCAAACATCCCAATTTTTCACGACTTCGTTCGTCCGTTGGTTCGGAAGCGCAACGGTCTAAATCGCCACGGAACGCCGCGTCGTGAGGCCGTTCTCCCCTAGGGAACGTCGGCATCTTGCGCCTATCCTTGCCCTAACTCCACCTCGTCGAAGTTTTCGTCGCACGGCACATGTATTGCTGTCTGCGCTCCGAACACGAAACCACTTGTTCGAGGGAGCACTTCATGATTCGAGCTTCGAAGATTACGCACACGTCCATGGCGCTCATTCTAACGCTCGCGGTCACCGCTGGCTGCGATAAGGCTGCGGATGATCAGCAGAGAGCCAACGCGGCGCAGGCCGAGGCGGATAAGAAGATAGCCGATTTGAACCGAGAGGCCGTTACGAACACGACCAGTGCTCAGCTCGAGGCCGACAAGAAGATTGCCGCCGCTTCGAGCGACTTTGCGAAGCGACGTGAGGACTACAGACACAAAATCCAGACCGATCTTGTTGAGTTAGACAACAAGATTGATCGACTCGAGGCAAAGTCAAAGGCCGCGACTGGCAAAGTGAAGTCGGACCTCGACATGAGCCTTACGCAAATTCGCACGCGTCGCGCAGCCTTTACGGCCGACATGGCGGGAATCGAAACGGCAACTGCCGTCCAGTGGGACGCAACGAAAGACCGAATGGATAAAGTTTGGACAGATCTCAAGTCGCTGGTTGAAAAAGCTTACTGATCAACCCGGCCGACGAAGGCGTGGCTTGGCCTAGGTTCACGGAGCCACGGGCGCGCTCACCTGTCGTCGAAGGCGCACTAGCCATGCGAGGCCTATCAGGAGCAGGACGACAAAGACGCCCACGACGATGCGCTCGATTTTCCACGCGAGCGCATCGCGCTCAGCGGCCTCGCTAAGGCACATCACTGTCGTTTCCGGCATCTTCCACGTGAGGGGGGTGCAGTGGCGACGGCGAAGCGATAGCCAATCCATGAGCGCCGCCACCGTAATGTGAACCAAAAAACCCTGATAAATGCTTTTGGTTTTCATCGATAGCGAGCCGAGCGCAATACCGGCTACGATCGCCCCTACCGCTTCGAGGTAGGGCTTTCCAAAGTGAATCATGCAGTAAGGAACAGCCATGGCAAAAATGGCGCCTGAACCGAAGCTCCGGCGAAGCGCGCCGAGCCAGAAGCCGCGAAAAAACATCTCGAGCGCAAAAAACTGCGCAAAGTACATCGCCTCCCACACGAGAAAATCAAACCAGCTTCGCGACGCCGATTTGTAAAATGGGTAATAACTTCCGAAGTCGGGTTGGGCACTCACGAGTAGCATCAAAGGCAAAACAATCGCGAGGAAGAGCCCGTATATCCACGCGTGCTTGAAGAATCCGCGGGTACGAAGTCCAAAGTCCAAGAGGGAGTCCCGTCGAAACGCGAGGCCCCAGACGACGAACGGCAACGTATACCCACCGATGCGTGTCCCTGCCCACCACGCAAACCCAAGTAGCTCGTCGTATTTCGCGAGCGTCACGATCAACTCAGAGGAGAAGTGCGTAGCCAAGGCCGGATAGAACTGCTGCTCGAAGAACGCGCGGCCCCCGTAGTATTCTTGCATCGCCAGAACGAGCGCGCACAAGACGAGCGCGACCATCGGTCGAGGGTCCGTTTTTCCGGTAGCGACAAGCTCGGCTCGGTGCCGAAGCGATTCTTCGTCGATCTCGCGCCACATATCTTTGAAGAAGAGCCACGCGATAGGAAGAATAAAGAGCAGCGCCGGAATCGGGACCAGGGGCTTTACCGTTTCGAGAAACGCTGAAAACCCAGTCAAGCCCTGAGGGGAAGCCGCCAGCGCAACCGGACGTAGGATCGAGGCGAACACGGCGACCTAAATCGAGAGGCGATCGGCCATCGAAGCGGCTCGCGATAGTCGCGCGAGCGAGACGTCGCGTCCGAGTACGAAAAGCACTTGATACAAGCTCGGACTCGCAGTGCGCCCGGTGAGCGCGACACGAACGGACTGCCCCACGACCTTCATTTCGAGTCCACTTTCGGCAAGCCAAGCGTTGACGCTCGCTTCGAGGGCGCCTTCCGTCCACTCTGCTGCTCTGGCGACAGCTTCACGGAACCCAGCGATTCGCGGTGCAGCCTCCTTGATGAGGAACTTCGCTGCGGCCTTTTCGTCCATCACCGGCGGTTCTCGGAAGAAGGGATCGAGCATGTCCGCCGCTTGACCGAACGTCGTGGCGCGTTCGCGAATCATGTAGAGCGCAGACGTCACGGCCTTTTCGGTTATGCGGGCTTCAGACTGGACCCCGATCGCTCGCTTCTTGAGAAACGGGACCGTCCGAGATGCGTAATCCCCGTCCGTCGTCAGACCCGGCGTCTTGAGGTGCTCGTGATTGATGGCGAGAAACTTTTTCGCGTCAAACTTACCGTCGCCGCGCCCGCACGACTCCCACGAAAAGGCGTGAATGAGTTCTTCTTTCGAGAACACTTCTTGATCGCCGTGCGACCACCCGAAACGCGCGAGATAATTGAGTACCGCGTCGGGCGTATAGCCGGTTTCAGCGTATTCGCTCACGCTCACGGCTCCGTGCCGCTTTGAAAGTTTTTCCCCGCTTGGCGCGAGCATCATCGGAAGGTGAGCAAACTCGGGAACCTTTACCCCGAATGCTTCGTAAAGCATGATCTGGGGCGGCGTGTTCACCATGTGATCTCGCCCGCGGGCGACGAGCGAAACCTCCATCATCATGTCGTCGACAACAGCACCAAAGTTGTAGAGTGGGACGCCTCCTTCGCGGAGCAGCACAAAGTCTTGTTGCTCGATGTTAGGGGTGACGATCTCGCCGAACACCTTGTCGACGTAGCGAACGGAGCCGCCCCGAAACGTCTTAAAACGCACAACGTAGGGGAGGTTAGGTTCGTCCGTGCGTTCGCGGCACGTCCCGGGGTACTTGAACTGCGCCTTGGGATCTTTCGCTTTTAGCGCCTCCCGCTGCAGATCGAGCTCGGCTTTCGTGCAGTAGCATCGGAACGCCTTTTTCGCGCGAACAAGCTCCTCCGCTTTCGCTTGGTAGAGGGAAAGGCGCTCCATTTGCGTGTAGGGCCCATGTTCGCCCCCTTTTCCTGGTCCTTCGTCCCAGTCAAGGCCGAGCCAGTTCAACGACTCGAAGATGACCGCGCGGCTCGCGTCGGTCGAGCGCTCCTGGTCGGTGTCCTCAACGCGCAGAATGAAAGTCCCCCCCGTTTTGCGCGCCCAAAGCCAGTTGAAAAGCGCGGTTCGCACGCCACCAATGTGCAGGTAACCCGTGGGGGACGGAGCGAAACGGAGGCGCGGCTTGGACATCAGCGCCCACGAGTAGCAGGAGACGGCTCCAGGCTCCAGACCTGCTCGCACACGGATTCACGCCCTTGGGGGCGAGGTCGTCGCTCGGCCATCACCTGTGACGTCCCATCGCGCCTACCGAGTCGATAGCCTGCCGTGGCACCATCGCGACCCCTTCGGCCGTCTGATTCTCGCTCAGTCGTTGGTGGAGCGATTGCCCGTGCTTACGGCCGATGAGCAGATGCCGCGCTACAAGACTCCTCACGTCGACGCTCGGCGCTAGCCCAACGGCCCTTCGCGGATGCGCTATCCTTCAATCTACCATGCGTCCTGACGAAGCCTCCGTCGCTCGGCGCCTCGAAGATCTTTCAGTCGCGGAAATCGTCTCGGCTGTAGGCACCTCGAGCGCGCCAGCTTCCGTTCGTCGCGCGATGGCGCTTGCCGCGCGCCTACCAAGTCGCCGCTTAGGCAAGATGCTCGCGCGCTTCGATTCACGTATTCCGTTGCTCGGCCTCGGGGCCGCCGCCCGGGAGATGTTGCACGCGTGTGGCGCGACGGTCGACGTCTCGGGGCCAGTCCCCTCGAAGGGCGGCGTGCTTGTCGTGACCAATCACCCTGGCGCGTACGATGCGCTGGCCATGATGGCGGCTCTCGGGCGAGATGACGTCGCGCTCGTCGCGGCCGACCGCGAGTTTCTACGCGCAATGCCTCGATTGTCGGACCACCTCGTCTTCGTCGCAGAAGCGCGCGCCGGAGCCAGTCCATTGGCGCGTGCGGGAGGTCTCCGCAAGGCATTGACGTGGCTTGATGCGGGTCATGCGCTCGTTCAGTTTGGCGCGGGTTCGATCGAACCGGACCCCCGTTTCGCGCAGCCTGGCGAGGACGTGCTCGGCGCTTGGTCGGACGGAAGCAGCTTGCTTGCGATGCGCGCCCTTGCAAGCTCCGCGTCAATCGTACCCGCCCTCGTGTCGGGGGTGCATTCACGACGCGCAAAGCGCCTCTTGCTCGTACGCTGGGCCGAGCGGAGAGGGATAACGACGCTTAGCCCGCTTCTCCAAGCCACCCTTCCAGGATTTCACGACGTTGGCGTGCACGTGCGCTTCGGCGCTCGTGCTGACGGTGAAAAGCTCGCTCAGCTGAAAGGCCATTCCGCACGAACGGCAGCTCTCCGTTCGTTGGTCGCCATGCTCGCCTCGTAAGGCTTACAGGCAGCCGACAAGTGCGTCGTAAAACGACGTGTTCTGCCCGGGAAGCTGAGCCTGCAACGGGTCGTCGACCGCGAGCGCAAGGGTCAACTCCGCCGCGCTCGCGTCGATGGCGATAGGGCAGGTCATAAGCTTCGTTCCGGCCGTAAGGTGTCCCCGAGAATCGACGGCCGTATCGGCCGCGGCAAACGACCAGGTGCACTTCGCCACGCGGTCAGTCGTCTGCTCGACTGCGCACGATAGCCCGAGGCCCGCGATGTCGGAATAGTCGCCTTCGCAAAACGAGTCGCCACAGACGTCTTCAAAGCGCTCGTTGAGTCGACGTTTTGTTACCGTCCAATGGGCCCCCCCCGCGCGTCGACGGTCGCCGAGATCCGTGAAGGTTCCCAGAGTCTCGTCGGGGGCCGGATTCGGAGTCGCGCCGCGCACGCAGCTCGACAGAGCGTCTTCGAACGATCGCGATGTCCCCGGGAGCGGCGTCCGGAATGCGTTTTCTCCCGCGGCTTCGAGTACGTCGAGCATGACCTTCGCGAATCCGGTCACGGGGACGTGGCAGGTCCATACGCGGGTATCGTTCGTCATCGTTCCGTCGGCCGCGTCTACGTACTCGAGGCTTGCGCCGAGTACCCAGACGCAGTCCTTCATTTTATGCGCCAAACGAGTTGACGAACACGCGAGTCGCACAGAGGCCAATCTCCCATAGGCGCCGTTGCACAACGCTCCGTCGCACGTGCGCTCAAACCCCTCACGGAGCGACGCGCTCACGGCGAACCATCGGTCGAGATCTTTCCCCTCCAGCGTCTCGGCAACGTCTGCATAGGTCGCGCGGAGGAACGCCTCTTCCTCGCCGAGGTTCTCGGAGGGTGATGCGCCGCAAGCCCCTATAAGGGGCAAAGTAATCGCAAAGAGGACGTAGCGCAGTTCCTGCTTCATATCTCCCTTTCTGCAACGCGTATGCCGCCGGCGCAAGTCCACTTTGTAGGCCGATAGTCCTCCGCGCTACACGTCCGGGCCAGTGTTTCGACTGTCCTGACTCATCCCGCCGACGACGCTCGGTTCGACGACGCAAGGCCCTTTGGAGACGACTCGGGGCGAAGGCCTAAACGTCGAGCTCTTTGCGGAAGGCCGCGGCGCAACCTTGCCACGTCGGCATGTTGCAAGATGCAGCCTGGGCTGCCGCGCGCATCGCCGCGCGGAGCTCGGTGGTGGTGGCAAAGTCTTGCATGATGCACGCGAGCGAGGTTTCGTCGTCGGCAAAGAAGCATGCGGCAGGGCATGGCGCGAGCGCCTCTTCTAATCCCTGAGCGCGCGCCGCTATCACGGGTACTCCAGCGTAAATCGCCTCCGTGGCTGCGATGCCGTATCCCTCGAGCGACGAGGGCATGACAAGCACATCTGCGCTGTTCAGCGCCCGGGCGACGCCAGCTTCAGTGAGCTCTCCTTTCATTTCGATACAACGTTCGAGGCCGAGCGTTTTGACCACGCGTCGGACTTCGGCGACGTACGTGGGGTCGCAGGTCGTACTGCCGACAAGGAGGAGCGTGGCGCCGCCGTTCGCCTCGTACGCAGCTCGAAACGCGCGCACGAGCGTCACGACGCGCTTTCGTGCGATGAGAGCTCCGATAAAAACGAAACGTACGCCGTTCGCGTGTTCGAGGCGTAAAGCCCTCGGTAGGCGGTCTGCCCCTGGCCAGACGACCGCTATGGGCTTTCGCGTTCCCTCGGCCAACAGTCGGTTTCGGGTCGTTAGACTCGTCGTAATAAGCTTACAGCTCGCCTCGACAGCGTAGCCCTCGACCGCGCGAAACAAGCGCCTCTGGAGGAGAGGCCGCTCGGTCTCCCACGCCGTCAAGTGGTGCACGAGCAACACGCGCTTTGGACTGCCCGTTTTAGTTCTGCGCCCCCGAAAGGCGACCGCCAACTCAGCGAAGCAAAGCTCATCGCCCACCACCACGTCCGGCGCCAAAGCCGCGATTCGTCGGGCTAGGTCGAGCCCTCGCTTGACGACCCCGAAGGCCTGTCCCAAACGCGGCCATGGGATGCCGAAGCCCGCCGTTACGGATCGCGTTTCGTTGGCGAGCTCGAGTGCATGTACGTCGTCGCCTCCGCGGCGCAACCCCGCGACCACCTCGGCATCGTAAATGGTCCCGCCCGTCCGCCGCTCGAGGCTTCCGTACAAGACCCATGCAATACGCAACGATCTCATAGCCGCTTCACCAGTCGGGAACCGATGGAAGTCGTGCGTCGGTCGCGGTTTCGGTCGCGGTTAGAGAGGGCGCTCGTGAGAGGCCCAAGCGACGGGCGACTCGCGCAGCAGAACGCGCAGCGTAGCGCCGCGCGCCGCCTTCGCGTCGAGAGGCAGTGCTGCAAACGCCTTCGCGAGCTCGTCGGCGACGTACTCCGCGACGCGCTCGGTGGTAGAGGTTCGGCCTGGAAAAGAAGCATGTTCGTCGAGGTTCGTGTAGTCCATGGCCGCGAGTACCTCGCGTAGGATCGAACGCATCGCGCCGATGTCCATGACGACGTGATGCGAGTTGAGCAACGGAGCGCGCACCTCCGCTTCAATCGCATACGTCGCCCCGTGCAAGCGCTGCGCGGGTCCGAAGGTTGGGTCCGCGAAGCTGTGCGCGATCATCACGTGGTCCGAAACGCCTACCGAAAACATGACTCACCTCTACCACGAACTTGTCTCAGGGCATTCCCGTCGTGCCGATTGCCGGTGAGCTGTGGTCTGCGCGTGGCCGCGTGCTACCGCGCGGAGACGATACGCAACACCGCGTACTGTGTGGTCGCAAGGAGCGCACCCGAAGGTAACATGGCCACGCTCGTGACCGCGCGCAGGCTACCGGGCAAGGACCCAAGTACGGTGATATCGCGACTCGTCGGGTTACCTGCAACTGTTGTCACCGCGCCGATCCGCGTTATCGCGCGCACGGCGCGGTTGGTGACTTCGCCAACGAAAACGTTTCCCTTGGCGTCGGCGGCGATTCCGCGCGGCGCTGCAAACAGCGAGGCCGTACCGTCCGCGAAGCCCGCGATTCCTGCGACGCCGCCAAATGTGCTGACGGCTCCACCGTTGTCGATGCGCCGAATGGTCTGGTTTCCCTCGTCGGCGACGAGCACGTTGCCTGCTGGGTCCACCGCGAGGCCGAACGGGTAGAGGAAACGTGCGTTTTCGCCGCGCCCATCCGCGTGGCCAGGAGTGCCTGCGAGACCTGCGAGTGTCGTGACTGCGCCGTTGGGTGCAATGGCGCGTACGGTGTGGCTTCCGTAGTCTGCGACGTAAATCTTCCCCGTCGCATCCAGCGCGACGCCGGCCGGGTATTGAAACCGGGCGGCCGCGCCGAGGCCGTCCGAGCTGCCGGCGTTACCGACAAGACCTGCGACGTTGGATAAAACCCCTGTCGGCGAAATCCGTTTGACGATGTAGACTGCTGGGTCGCTGACGACGAGGCCGCCGTCGTCGTCCGCCGCGATGCCGAGGACGCGGTAGAAGCGCGCGTCCGTGCCTGAGCCATTCGCGCTGCCGGCGACACCGGGCTTCCCAGCCCACGACGTGACAAGACCCGCCGGAGTTATTTTGCGCACTGCGGCTTCATCCGCCACATAGGCGTTGCCCGCTTTGTCGACCGCGATACCGCCGATATCGTGGAAGCTAGCTTTTGCGCCCACTCCATCGGTGACGCCGTACAGGGGTAGGCCCGCGACGGTCGAGACGACGCCATCTGGCGTGATCTTTCGGAGGGCAGCGTTTTCGTATTCCGCGACGAAAAGGTTCCCTCTCTTATCCTCGCTTACCCGGCAAGGGGTGTAGAGGCCCGCGGAATAGCCGGCTACGGTCGTCACCATGCCGGTCGCGGTAATCTTTCGGATCGCGTGATTGTATAGGTCGGCAACGTAGAGGTTTTCCGCCGCGTCCACGGTGAGATGGCTCGGCGCATAGAAGCGAGCGGCGGAACCTGCGCCGTCAACATTGCCGAAAAGGCCTGCGCTTCCAGCGACGGTGGATACCACGCCCGTCGGCGTCACTTTGCGAACCGTGTGATTGCCGTAATCTGCAACATACACATTGTCAGCCCTGTCGACGGCTACGCCGGCGGGTTGAGCGAACCGAGCGCTTGCGCCTGCACCATCAGCGCTACCACTCAGTCCCGACGCGCCCGCAAGTGTGGTGACTACCCCAATCGGAGAAATCACCCGAATCGTCTGATTCGCGGTGTCCGCAACGTAAGCCCTTCCGCTAGCGCCGACCGCGACGTCGTTAAGTCCGTTGAATCGAGCGTCGGCGCCCGTGCCGTCGCGGCTTCCCGCGACGCCTGCGAGACCCGCGAGCGTCGTAACGACGCCGGCGGGTGTGATGATCCGGACGGTGTGGTTTCCGTAGTCTGCGACGTAGAGATTGCCGGCTGCGTCGACCGCGGTGCTGTTCGGCTGACTGAAACGAGCGGCCGCGCCCGTACCGTCTGCGCTTCCCGCTACGCCCGCCATCCCGGCGAACGTGGTCACGACGCCCGCGACCGAGACCTTGCGGATGACATGGTCGCCCCTGTCGGACACGTATAGGTTGCCAGCCGCGTCGACGGCGCTACCGGTTGGATGGCGAAAGCGAGCGTCTGCCGCAGGACCATCGACGTACCCATCGACGTGACCCGCGAGCAGCGTAATCGAGGGCGCGATCGCCACTGTCGCTGATGCGCTCGCGCCATCGCTCGCTCGCGCCAGCACGTGAAAAGAGCCCGCTGCGTACGGAGCTGTATAAAGGCCTCCTTCTGTGATCGTGCCGCCCGCCTCGCCCCCTTGAACGCTCCACGTCATCGGTCCCGTAGGTGCTACCCTCGAGTTGAATGGAAAAGCCTACCGAGGCGCTCGCTCGTGAGCTGCCTGCGGGGGCCGGGCTATCGGTAGACGAACACGTGCGCCGGCGCCTTGTCCGAGCCGCTATCGAGGGAGGCATACAGCTGCGGCGCGTCTTGAAACGCTACGGGCTCGAGCAGGGCGTCAAGAGCGGCCTCGCCCAACAGCGAAAGTACAAAATCCCACCGCCGCGCGTAAGTCCAGCGCTCTCGCAGGCGAGGCGGCAGGGATGACACCTGGCTTGAACGAAGTTCGAGCCTGCGCCTATGAAACGCGTCTCCAAGGTCGATGGGCGCTCGGCGTCGGCCGTAGAACGAAGCCACGACGATGCGCGCTTCGGGACGCGCCCAAGCTATCGCGATATCGAGCATGGCAGGGTCACCCGTGGCCTCGATGACGACGTCGGCCGTTCCGTCGGGCGGAGCGTCATCGCTGTCCACATACGTCACGTCTGGCGCCAATACGCGACCCGCTGTGCGGCGCTTGTCACTCGGTTCGACAACCGTAACTGTCGCGCCTGACCGGCCGAGCAACCACGCGGTCAAGAGGCCGACGACGCCTCCTCCGAGGACCACGGCGCGGTCACCGAGGCTCACGTTCGCGTCCCACACGCAGGTGATGGCGGTTTCGAGATTCGCAGCCAGCACGGCTCGTAAGCATGAGAGGCCCTTCGGCAGCGGCTTCACGTCCGCGGCGTCGAGTACGTGCAGGTCGCCGTGCGGCGCGAGAGAAAATACAACCGTTCCCTCCCGCAGGCGGACGTCCGCGCCGCGTGCGACCACCTCACCGACCCACGCATACCCATAGCGACGCGGATACGTCGGCGCGTCGGGCGCCCCGCCGAGTGAGGTGTCGAACCGCTCCGGAGCTTCTCCGCGATACAGCAGAAGTTCTGTTCCTTGACTTACGCCCGAGGCGTAGGCGCGCACGACAACCTCGTGGCTCAACGGCTCGCGTGCGGGCGAGGTCCGGAGCTCCACGGTCCTCGGCCCCACGAACCACAGCTCGCGTACTTCAAGCGTAGACAACATCACCGTGAACCAGAACATTCTCGCCGAGCCGCTCGACCGAGACGTTCGCAAGCCGCACCGCCTGCGTCGGTAGGGCGATGCCGAGCGCGCCGAGCATGGGTGTTCCAGGAGCTCCGAGCAGACACATCGCAATTTCGACGCTCACGTGGTCGACGCGCCGGGCTCTAAAAAACGACGTTACGACCTTGGCCCCCCCTTCGACGAGCAGCCGCCTAACGCCGCGTGCGGCCAGAATCTCGAGGGCGCTGTCGATGTTCACCCGGCCTTCGGCATCTGCCTCGGCCACTGCGAGGCTGACCCCGGCCGATTCGAGCGCCGCCTGCTCGCTTGCGTCGCTCTGACCTCGAGCTGAAATGACCAGCGCGCGCCCGTCGCCCTTGAGAGCGTGCGCCCCACGCGGAAGCGCGAAGGTGCTCGCGAGGACCACGCGAAGCGGATCGGAGCCAGGCGCGTCGCGCACGGTGAGGCGCGGGTTGTCGATGCGGACCGTGCTCGCGCCGACGAGCACGGCGTCATGAGCGGCACGCGCGGCGTGAGCGCAGAACCTTCCCTCTTGGGTACTAAAGGGCGTCGTTTTGCCCGCCAACGCGACGCGGCCGTCAAGCGACTGCGCAAGGTGAACCGTGACGATTGGTCGCAAACCCACGACGCGCAACGTGTCGCGGGTTACGAGTGATTGCAAGGGCGACGCTTCGCTCTCTAAAGTGCGCTTGCGGAGCACGTTGGGCTCTGGTAGCTCCTCACGCAAACGCCGCGCGAGTGATCTCGCGCACCCTTTTTCAAGAGAAGCACCATGAAAAGCCCGATAGCGACGCTAAAAGACAAGTTCGGAGACAAGGCGAAGCTCGTCGCTGAGCTCGAGAAGCTCACGAAAGACGACGACCTTTGGGTCAACCGCGTCAACAAGAGCAAAGGCCTCGCCCACGTTTCGAACGCGAAGCTGCTCAAGCTCCAAGCTACGTTTACGGCCGTCAAAGAAAAGTTTGGCACCCGCGCGAAGATGATCGACGCCATTTGCGAGATCGAGAAGCGCGCGAAAGACGAGGGTTATAAGACGCGCCTGGGGAACTTCCCGGTCCCGCGCCTTTGGGACATGTACCGCTCGGCGACCAAGCGCGCAGGCGCTCCCGCGAAGGCTGAAGAGATTCGCGCGGCGAAGAAAGCGGCTCCGAAGAAAGTTGCCGCGCCCAAGGTCGCCGTGAAAAAGGCGGCGCCCGTCGCTGCGAAAAAGAACAAGAAGAAGTAGGTCGCGATGCGGTGCTCGGCCGCTCACTCGGATTGCAGAGTGCGGAGTACGGATCGCAGAGTGCGGAATGCCGGGGGGGGACGCTGCGGAGTCGAAAAGGGCCGTCGTGTGCGCGAGTAAACCTCCCGCACGACGGCCTTTCTCCTTTGCTGGACCCCGACAGAGACTAAAAGAGTAGAGAAAGATCCTATGCCCGACGTCACCCTTCGCCACGAGATCGACACGGACGAGGATACCTACTGGGCACGTTGCGTGTTCGACGCAGACTTCAATCAGAAGCTCTATATCGACGCTCTCAAGTTCCCCGTCTGGCGGCTTCTTGACACGACGGATGACGCCTCGAAAATATGGCGGCGCGTACAGGTCGACCCGCCCGTCGGAAACATGCCCGGTCCCGTGAAAAAGCTCCTCGGAGACCGACTCAGCTACGTCGAGGAGGGCACCTTTGACAAAAAGACGAAGCGCTATTCGTTCAAAGTCACGCCCAGCACGTTGGCGGATAAAACCACTGTGGTCGGTGAGCTCTGGGTGGAACCGCTTGGTCCGCCCGGCGCGAAAAGAATCGCGCGACTTACCAAGGTGTCGGTGCACGTAAAGGTGTTCGTGGTCGGCGGTATGATCGAGGACCGTATCCTCGAAGACCTCAAGAACTCTTACGATGCGGGCACGGTCTTTACCAACCGTTACATCAAAGAACATGGCCTCTAGCCGCGCGTTCAGGGCCCGAACAGGGCGGCTACTTCACGACGTTGCAGTAGCTCGAAAGAACGACGGAGTTGATGGTTTCGGCGAGTGACACGGCGCCGCTCTCGACGGCTTCAAGTTCGAAGTTTTTTCCGCCGGTCGCGTCGGGCAACGGCGCGTGCCTCCCGTACGGCTTGCTCCACCCCTCGGTGATCGACGCACTCGAAGTGTGCCGGCGGTCCGTGCCGCAGCGTGAGCTGTCGGACGACCCAGGCGGCTTGAGGCGCGTGAAGGAAAACACGCGAATACCGCGCTTTTGGAGCTCCGCCACCGTCTCGTCGACGGTAAACCTGGCAGGGTAGTTCCCTTCGCGAGGGTAGTTTGTCTTGTCCGTTCGCCCGTCGCCGTCGCGATCGCCGTAGTTGTCGGGGCGCTCGAGGAACGTATCGTCCGTCGCGACGATAACGACGCGAGCTGCGTTTTCGCGCCACGGAAATGCCGTCGCACTGTCGTGAAGCGCGTCGAGGGCGTTTTCTTCGCAGAGCGGATTTTGCGATTTCGGACCTTGCGGACCGTCACCTGGGTTGCGATTCGGCGTGGTGTAAGTCGACTTGGCGCTTCGGAAGGCCGCCTTCAAAGAGCTGGCACCGGAGTGAACGCGGCCTCCTTCGAGGTCGCCTGTCGTATCCAGATGAACGTTATCAACAAAGAGCACCAAACCGAAGTGCGCGCCCGCCTTGAGTGCGTTAGAGGCTTTGACGACTTTGTCGATCTCCGCGTCGAGTTTGTCGAGCACGAAGTCCATCGTGCTCGAGACATCGAGCGCCAGTACGACATCGACGTCCTGCGCACACGTCTGGGGTGCTGCCCCCGCTTCGCCCGACGGGCTACCGAAAGAACCCGTTTCGGAGGGCGGCGACGCAGGTGACGTGGGTAACGACTCGCCACGTTCGTCGAAGGCATCACGCGAGGCGCCCGACCCACAATGCACGATAGCCGCGAGGCTCGGACCCACGAGGAGAGCGAGCACGCCTAGCGTCCAGGTCCGCGTCATCCGACATGGGTATCTCAAGGCGAACGGGCGGCGGCGAGGAAGGTGCGAGGACTGGCCGTCGAGACTCGGAAGAGGCGCCTCTCAGGCGCAGAGTGCGCGAAGTGCGTCGAGGACATCGTCGACCGCCGGGTCGATAGGGATGCCCTTATCGAGGACCGTCCGCGGACGCTTCACGATAATCGACATCGCGGGCTTTTTTGCAAACCCAGCCTCTTCGAGCACGTGGTTGAGGCCAGCACCTCCGTCCGCGCGCCCGGCCGCGGCGGCCGTGACGAGAGCGACCGGCCACGTCCCGCTCGCGGGGCTGGATTTATCGAGTTTGTGCGGACCACGTGTCACTGGAGCCTTGTTCGCCATCGCACTAAGGCTTGTCGCAGGTTACGTGCCGGCCTCGAGCGCCTGGTGGATCACGCGTGTCTCGGACGCAAATCGTGCGTGCGATTGGGTCGAGGGCGACCGTTTGCGTAGGCCCGCCCGCATCGAACCCCCGCGCGCCGGTACTCCATGGCTGGATCGGCCGAGCCCCGAGCTGCGCCACGGATCCTGGGTTGAACCGCGTGGACTACGCAACGGTCGTTTCGTTACTCGTTCAGACGGCGGGCTCGTCGATCCAGCGCGCGAGGATAGCGGTGATGTTGTCGGGACCGCCGTTTTCATTGGCGCGCTCGACAAGCTTCGAGGCGACGACGCGGAGGTCGGAGTACTTCATGCAGATTTCGAGCATCTCCGGGTCCTCGACGGGGCCTGAAAGGCCGTCGGAACACAAGATGTAGATGTCGCCTGCGCGGGGCGTCTCGAACCGAGTGTCGACCTTGACCGTGTCTTTCATGCCGAGCGCGCGCACGATGACGTTCTTGTGAGGAAAGTTCGCGATCTCCTCCGCCGTCAGGCGCTTCATCTTGATGTAGTCGTTCAGAAGCGAGTGGTCTTCGGAGAGCTGCTCGATCTTGCCGTCGCGCACGCGGTAACCGCGCGAATCACCGACGTGAGCGATGTAAACGCCCTCTTCGACGGCGAACATGACAACGATCGTCGTCCCCATGCCTCGTTTGCCGGCTTCGCGCTGTGCGGTCTCGTAAATGCGTAGGTTTGCGAGCTTAATCCCGGTGATGAGCCGATTCTCCTCGTAGCCCTTCGCGCGGTCCATCTTGTAGGGCCAGGTGCGCTCGGGATCTTGCGCGGTAGCAGCGAAAAACTCTTTTAGGGAGTCCACCGCCATTTTGCTCGCGACCTCGCCCGAAGCGTGGCCACCCATGCCATCGGCGACCACATAGAGGCCGCTATCCTCGATGATCGAGAAATTGTCCTCGTTGTGCGTACGCTTCATCCCGACGTTAGTTTCGCCGGCCACCTCGATGCGAAGTCCCACACTCGGATGGTCCTAGGCTAGCGGCCTACTGTCAACGACCGTCTACGGGGCGGCGCGAAGAGTGACCAAGACCTCGCGAAACTTGCCCTGACTGAAGACCAAAAATTTGACCTGCTGGTCGACTCCCCGCTGGGCGATGGAGCTCGCGAGCTGCTCGGGCGTCTCCACGGGTGTCCCGTCTACGGCGACAATGACGTCGGGAGTCTGGCCGCCTGCCTTCAACCCAGACGCCTCCGCTGGGCTGCCTGGGGCAACCCCCACCACCCGTACACCCTTGACGCCGCCAGGTTCCGTCGACGCGCCCCCGAGGCCAAGCCAGGCGGACGGCGCGGCCGCTTGAACGGGTGCCTTCATCAGGAACGCACGAAGGGCGTACACGGGCGCGCCAACCGTCAGCGTTACGCAAGGCGTGCCCGAAGCCATCTCAGCCACGGGGCGTACGCGTGACGCGGGGCCGACCAAGTCAACCGCCGGCTTGCATGCTTTGATGAGCACTCCCACCACATGGCCGCTCGGATCGACAAGCGGCGCTCCGGGAACCGAGACAGCCCCTTTGAAGTCGATCTCCAGCGCACTACGCAGCTCGTCACCGTGCTTCGCTTTCGCGTCGATACGGCCCTTCGCGACGAGCGAGGCTTGAGCGAGTTTGCCGCCCTTTGGAAGAAACGATCGGAGCTCGACGCCCTGCGGGTCGGAATCGGTCGGGCTCAAGCCGTCGCGCCATCGACTGCCCGTAGGGGCCAAAAGCGCGAGATCCCAGGCGTCGTCCGTGTGCACGATTTTAGCTCGCACGACGCTTCCGTCGGCGTAGCGAATGTCAGGCTCCGCGACATTCGTGAGCGACGAAAGAGCGGTCAACACGCGTCCGTCGTTGGCGAGCACTGTGCCTACCGCGAGGGGCCGACCGCCTTGCTCGACCTGCACAATGCCTCTGCGGATAGCTTCCGGTTGACTTAAAGGTGGAGTCGGGTTGGTCGCATGAGCGGAGCCTACGGGCGTCGCGGGAGCCGCTCGCGTGACGCGCGAGATTGCCGCGAGTTCGAGGACAACCACGGACAAGAGAAGACTAGAACCAACGGTGCGCGCCATTCGATGGTGGACGCTAGCACCGCCAGCGCCGCATCCAAGCCGCAGGGGCGACGGCCCTCAAGAACGCCCAACGCCCGATGCCACGACCGCCGGCGTCGCGCGCTAGAACGTGAACCATGGGCTCGCGGCGGTAGGTCGAGCATGCCTTGAACTTGGAGCGTCCTCCGGATCACGATGACTTCCCTGCGCGAAGTACCAAACGAGACCACCGAGGAGCGCGACGGCGCCGCCGATACCGACCGCCAGGCCCGTATTCGAGAGTCGAAGGCCGGATTCGGCTTTGGCAAATACCGATGCCCCGGGTGGTGCCGCACATTCCCTCGTCGACACAGAGCACGCGTCGGGAACGCTGCTCGAACCGAGGCCAAAGAGCACACCGCCTGTGACTACGGCCGCTGCACCAACGCCCGCGACGACAAGAGGAAATGCGCCTCGCCTCGTGGGGGCTGCCCGCGCAACCGGCGCGTCGGCGGCGTCGCTTTTCGAAGGCGAATGGTCCACGAACGACGCGGTTAGGTTTCGCCCGCGTTCTCCCTGGTTGAGAACGACCTTGAGCGCGACTTCTTTGCCCTCGTGAACATACCGGAGGACATGTTTTCCCGGCTCCAACTCGTAGGCTCGCCCATCATCGAGTCGCGTTGTGACGAGAACATCGTCTACGTAGACCGAGGTGAGGGAGAGATCGCCGCCGGTCGCATCTCGCGCGCTCAACGTCACCGTGGGGACGAGCTGCGCGAGCTCTTCGCCAAAGCGCGCGCAGTCTTGCTGCACGAGAGACGGACACGAGCTTTGGGCGCACGCAAGAAAGGCCTGCCTGGCCCGCGCGATTTGCCCGCGCTCGCGAAACTCTTGGGCACGACCGTGAGCGTCGACGCATTCCTCGCGCGACGGCGCCGCTTGTGCCCACGAGGATACGAGAATCACGAGAGAGGCGGAGCTTAGCACCGCGAAAGACTGTGGCGTTCGTCGCATCGACATCAAGGACTCCTTCAGGCGGGAAATTATAAGCAACTTGGCTTGAATACCTTTTTCGTTCCTTCGAAGAAAAAGGGAGGATTGCAGTCGACTTTCACGCTCGACACCGAAGCGGCTGCTGAGGCCGGACTCGCCACCGCAGACGGACTTTGTCCTGAGGGCGCGGACGGCGTCACGCGCACGGGCCCAGCAGCGCGCGGGGCCCAGTGATTCGGCTTGGGCAGAGGCGCACTCGCGGGGGCCGTTGGAGGGGACGTAGGCGTCGCAGAAAGCGCCGCGAGTGGCGCTCGCGCCGACGTTATCGCGAGCGCGGACTCCGCCGAGTCGCTCTTCGAGGGCACGGAGCTGAAATCGACCGCGGGAGCCGAATCACGCCTCACGGCAGAGGCCGCCGCGCGGGATGTCACCATGCTTTCACGTACGAATCCGCCCGCGAGGCCGGCTAGTACTAGCGCCGAAGCCGCTACCCAAGTCACAAGCCGCGAGCTTCGCATCGCGGCCACGGAACGCGGCACGGACGACGCCCCGAGCGCTCGTCGAAAAACCTCCGAGTCGTCCGCATCGCCGGGGGCACGGGAAGGAAACGTCACGGACGGCGGAGCCGAGGTGCGCGTTGACGAAGAGGCATAGCCCGCGATCGAGAGCGAGTCGGTCGAGCCGAGCGACAGCGCTCCCACCAACGAGCCCACGGTGCGCTGCGTACCTGAGCTCGGGGCAAAGAGCGCCTTGCGCCGGAAACTTTCTTCGTTTGCAGTGAGCACGCGTTGGCTTTGGTCGAGGAACTCAGCCCCTGCCGCGCGCACCCAATCAGCGACCTCCATCGAGGTGGCGCCGGGGCGAACGTCGAGAAGCGCGCGCTGCATTTCGGCCGCCGTCGCAAATCGGTCGGTGCTGCTTTGGGACATGGCGCGCGCCACGATGGCGTCGAGCGCAAGCAGCTCCTTCCACCGTGCTTCCGCCGTCGTGCGGCGCGAATCAGCGAGCGCCTCGGTCACTCGCGGGATGGATCCGTTCATCACGGCCGTGACGAAAGCAAGCTCACTGCGTCCGTCGTAAATGCGTCGATTGACAAGCATCTCCCAGGCGAGAACCCCAGTCGCATAGAGATCGGCCGTGCGGTCAATGCCCTCCATCCTCAGCTGTTCAGGGGCCATGTAGGCGAGCTTCCCCTTGAATACACCGTCACGTGTATGGTGCGCACTGGTCCGCGCTTTCGCGATCCCGAAGTCCAGCAGCCGCGGAATCCCATCCACGCTGACCATCACGTTTTGAGGAGAAACGTCGCGATGCACGATGTCGAGCGGTTGCCCGGCTTCATCCGTCACTTCGTGCGCCGCGTGGAGACCGGCGAGAACCCCCGTCAACAATGCGACGGCGATATCGAGAGGAAGCGGCGCGCCGCTGGTCTGCGCAGCCTTCATCAACTGGCTAAGCGGAACGCCGTGCACGTACTCCATAACGAGAATAAGCTCGCGGCCAGCCATAACGACATCGAGTACGGGAACCACGTTCGGATGATGAATGTGGGAGGCAATGCATGCCTCGTCGTGAAACATAGTCACGAAATCCGGATCTTCAGCGAATTGAGGGTGAAGCCGTTTGGCCGCAACGAGACGCGAAAATCCCTCGGCGCCGACGAGTCGTGCGGTATGTACGGAAGCCATACCGCCGCGTGCGATCGCCGGGTAAAGAAGATACCGACCGAACGACTCGGGCGGAATCGAGTGCGCGAGCTCGTTCATTGCGGGTCTCCTGACGTCGCTTCGCTCGTTTCCAACGTTGAATAAAGCATGTTACTCAAAGAGCTGAATCGGAGTACCTTCGCTCCAAAAGTAGCTATTTGCAAAACTCCCATCGGCCGCGATAGCGGTTCCGAAAACAGACTTCGAGTAGTCGTGGCGCGCAGCCGTAAAGCCCGACGTAGCGCCGAGTCCGAGACTCAAGCGCGGGAGCTTCTCGAAGGTGGCTACAAGCGCGTCCGGAGTGAAGGGCCCCTCGTGGGCGGCAAGGCCCGCCACGAAAATGCGCCCTGCGAGATAGCCCTCGAGCGACGTGAAGCTCGGCGCAAGATTGGAGGCGGCAAGCGCTTTGAGATAATCACGCACGCCGTCACTGTCGTCACTCTGGTAGTTCGGAACGACTTGCGAGACGAAGACACCTTCCGTGTAGGACTTTACGCCGTCAGCGGTTTGAACGCCGCCGGCATCATGGAGGCGCGCGGCGAGAGAGTTCGGCCCCACGAACGACACATTACTAAAATATAGAGTAAGACGTTTCGCTTTATTATTGGATGTTTGCTCTACGTCGCTCGCGTACTGCCAATCTCGAATTCCGCGAATGTACTGCGTTGAAGGCCCGTAGGTGTCGGTCATCAGGATACCGACAACGTGGTTCCCTGGTTCTGCGAGGAGCTTCGAAAAGTAAGCTGTGGTGGCTTTAATTTGCTCCGGGACGCTCGAGGTGTCCTCCCGCGCATAGCGAAACCGTGCAACCGGTACCGCAGGCGGGCCTTCAACGGCTGTCACCGCAGCGACAAGGCCGTCGTAGCCGGCTTGGCCGAACGAGTCAGCCTGGTCAAAACTCACGAAGTGGCGTGCGTCGGAAACGCGAAGTTTTTTGAAATACTCCACCGTCGCGCGCGCCTCCTGAGCGTAGCTCGCGCGGACGTTGAAGATGTACTTACGACAAGGGCCCGAGAGTTCGTCCCGGAGCACCTTCGCGGCTCCGGTGAATGCGCCGAAAAAGAGGCTCCCTGTTTCGACCGCAATAGGTGCAGACCGCACCATCGTCGGTGTTCCGACGCTACCAAGGAGCGCGAGCACCGCGTTCGGCCCCCGAACGAGGGCGCTGTCGGCCACCGGCTGGTCCCCCGACACTACGGCTGTCGTCGTCGTTGGGCATCGTGCGGGCGTCGACGACGCCACGACGTCGAGCAAGTCCCGTGCTGCGATTTCAGCCGTTTGCGGTTGGTATTGGTCGTCGCGGAAGGCGAGCTCGATGGTGCGACCGCGAATGCCGCCGAGTGCGTTTTGGCCGTCGAAGGCGAGCGTAATGCCTTTCTTCATTTCGGTCCCGAGCTCTTGGCTAGGCCCGCTAAGCGGTGCGCTCATTCCGATACGCAATGGCTCGTCAGCGCTCGCGACACAGGTGGACTGCCCCGAACGTGTTCCACACACGAATCCGGTGCCGCACTCCGTGTCGGTTTTGCACGCCTTCGCGTGAAATGTAGCCGAGCACGAAGCGAGCGACGAGAGAGAGACAAGGAAGGCGACGGCGAGGGCCGCTACGGGCGAAGAATCCGGGCGAGGCATAGTCCGCCGTGAAGCACGTCCCGGGCCATCACCGAGCACACGGCTCGGTCGACTTGCGCGCGCGAGACCCAGGGTGGTGCGTGGGTTTACCCGCATCATGCCTGCGGGATACGCGCCGCAAGGAGACGTGAGACCGCGTGGTCACGCGTAGGTCTTGCGGGCAAAAAGCGACCGGCTCGGGTCCGCGACGCGGTCGACAAAGACGAATCCGTCGAGATGGTCGATTTCGTGCTGTAGGCATCGAGCCTCCATCGCATCGGCCGCAACGCGCACGAGCTTTCCGGAGCCCGGCTCGTAACCCTCGACGACAACGGTGGCCGCACGCCGGACGTCGCCGGTAAAGTCGGGGACGCTCATGCAGCCCTCACGCATGAGAATCTCCCCCGAACTTTCGACGATCCGAGGGTTCGCCATCACGACAAGCCCGGCGCACGAGCGCGCTTTCTTGTGCCCCGTGAGATCCATGCAAAATACACGAACGGACTCGCCGACCTGCGGCGCCGCAAGACCTACGCACGCCGGCGAAACACGCATCAAGGCGACCAGCGATTCCGCGAGCTCAAGGACGGCGGCCGCACGTGGATTCACCTCGCCCGCGCGCATCCCGAGGACTGCGTTCGGACACGAGAGAACGCGGCGCACGGGTGACAAGCGGAACGTTCCGCTGATGGTTCCGCGCGAATTGATGGGTGCGGGTGCGGGTGCGTACTGCGGGTCGACGGTGAGAGCATGCAGGTTTTTTGGCATACGCGGGTGGCCTCCAGACGGATCTGGGGAGCACAACGCGGGCCAACTGACGCGCCGCGACGAGGCTTAAGCTTTCCGCCCTACCTTCAACCCGTGTTTCTGCGCGAGTTGATGAAGATACATTCGGTCCATCTTCGCAGCGCGCGCGGCCTGGCTCACATTGCCGTTGCATCGCTCGATGAGAGGCGCCAGGTACGCTCGCTCGAACGACGTAACGGCCGCCTCTTTCGCGATGCGAAAAGCGACGTCCGTGTAGTCCGCCTTGTTCTCTGGTTTCCCGTCCGCGTAAGGTCGCTCCGAATCGCGTGGCTCGCCGAACGGAGCGCCGTCGGGCTCTTCGACAAGAGGTCGCACACTCGAACGAATCGTCCCGCTCCGGCGCGACGGAGGCGGTACGTCGTCGAGCACCACGCTCCGTTCAATGTAGTTTTTGAGTTCGCGAACGTTGCCCGGCCAGTCGTGTCTCTGCATCTCAGAGACGACCTCCGGCGAGAAGAGTCGCGACCCGTCTTGCCCTCCAATCTGCGCGAGGAAACTCGTGACCAAAAGTGGGATGTCCTCGACGCGGTCGCGCAGGGGCGGAACCCTCACGCCTACCTTGGCAAGGCGGTAGTAGAGATCCTCACGGAAGCGACCGCGATTTACCTCACGCTCCAATTCACGATTGGTGGCCGCAATCACGCGGACGTCAATCGCCTTCATTTTCGTCTGTCCGACGCGCCTCACCTCGCGCGCTTCGAGGGCACGGAGAAGCTTCGGCTGGAGCTCTAAGGGCAGTTCGCCTATCTCGTCCAGAAAGAGTGTTCCACCGTCGGCCGCCTCGAACGCTCCCGCGCGATCGCGGTCTGCCCCCGTGAACGCGCCGCGAACATGGCCGAAGAGCTCACTCTCGACCAAGTTCGGCGAAATAGCGCCGCAATCAACCACGACGACGGGGCCGTCGGCGCGTGCGCTGCGCTGCACGAGCTCCGTCGCTACGAGCTCTTTGCCTGTGCCACTCTCGCCGTTGATGAGCACATCGATTTCACTCGCCGCGATGCGTTCAAGCACGGCGAACAGCCGCTGCATGAGTAAGCTTTGCCCAATCATCGCGCCAAACTGCGTCGGGACAACGACCCTGGTGACGTGACCGCGGCTCACAGGCCGCACGCGAATCGACGATTCACCGAGCGAGATGAGCGACTCGCTCTCGAACTCCGCGGCAAGGACTTTCACGCCGTCGAGCCGCGTCCCGTTCATCGATCCCGTATCGGTGACGCGCCACGCCTTTCCTTCGCGTGCGATGCGACAGTGAAAACGCGAAATCGTCTTGTCTTCGAGCACCAAGTCGTTCGACTCATGGGAGCCAACTCGGCAACCCTCTCCGTCGAAGTCGAGCGCGAGGGAAGACTCTTTTCCGGCGACGCGCTCCACCTTGATGTGAAGCCTGACGAGTTCCAGTGCCGCGGTTGCGCCATGCGCGGCAAGCGGGTTCGCGTACTTTGCCCGTGTGACGTTACGCTCGCTGAAGTCTTCGCTCGCCGCCATGGCGCCGGAGTCTAGCGGCCCGGCGCAAGTCGCGCGACAGGTTGGATGGGGCTCCGGTGTGTGCCTTTGCCCGCGTCCGCAGAAGAGCCTCGGCTTATTGTCGTCTCAATCGCGGGCTCCGCAGGAGCGGCAGGCTCCGGGCGACGCAAACCGTCAGCAAGTGTCTTGCGCAGCAGCTCGACAGGTGTGGGTTTCGCGAGGTGCACGTCGTAGCCGGCCCCGATCGACCGAGCGACATCTTCAGCCGCGTCGAAGCCTGAAAGTACGATAGCAACCCGCGGCATATGCGCGGCGTCGAGTCCGAGCAGCAGGTCTAGGGCTGTTCCGTCACCGAGCGACAGGTCCGAGACGAGTCCGTCGACCGCACGCTGTTCGAGGACCCGGCGCCCGGCGGCATAGGAATTTGCGGTCACCACTTCGTAGCCGACCATCTCGAGAAGCGCCTCGAGCATGAGAAGGTGGTCTTCGTCGTCGTCCACGACAAGCACGACCACGGACGGCTTTGGTTCCGGCGTCTTCATGCGCATCTAGTAACTGCTGCGTTCGCCGCAAGCCACTAGATCTACGTTCGCAATTTGCAACTTCTGCGTCAGCCTGGCGCGGGACGCTCAAAACTCAAAAGCGAGGCCCATCGACCACGTGTTCGTGCCGACGTGGAGCGCGTTTTTCTGCCCGAGGCCGTCCAGGGTAAGCCAGTAGGCCTCCGCGAAGACGTACGTGCTGTTGATTCCGGTGGAGTTGTCCATATTTCTCGACGCCCCGGAATCGAGGACATCAAGCGCGAACGAGACCCCAACCGCGAGATTTGTGCCCCACGTCGTCCCCCGACCCGAAACGTTATCGGTGGTCGACGTGGTCCCCGACTTCGACGCCTTCCAGCGTGCGACGCCGACGCCAAACTTCGCATACGGCACGAGCGGAAACCCAAGCTCCCGATAGAAGACGTCCGCACGGAGCACTGCAACGGCCCAGAAGGGAAAGATCTTGAGGCTGCTTTCATCGCCCGATTCGCGCCCAGAGACGGTTCGCACGTTACGATTAACGCTCACATAGCCAAGTCCAAGACCTGGCCCGATCGTCCCGATATGAGGAATTCGGAACGTCTGCCAATCGAGTTCGGCACTGATAAACAAGCGCGGCGCCGTCCCGAAAGAGGCTTTGTACGGCGTCGTCGCTCTGAGCGCCGGCTCGTCGTCGATCTGAGGCCTGTAGGGCGAAAACCGGAGCTCCAAGGCGAAGTTTTGCGCGGACTTGTACGGGTGCGCCGTCGCGGGCGTCCCCAGCTCGAGCGCGCGCGCCTCATTCGCCGCCAGAAGACCGCCCGCAAACGCCGCCGTCGCCACCACTCGCTTCATCGCTTAGTCCTTCCGAGCTTTGTACGGCGGCGCACGGTCGAGACGCCCATCACCGCCGCAAGGGCGACAACCGCGAAGCTTCCGGCAGGCGCCCCTGCGCCGCCAGGTCCGTCCACGGAGCAAAAGCCGCCCCCTGCGCTACCGCCCGAACTTCGGTAGTCGCGCCAAAAGTCGCTCGTCGGCTCAGGGTATTGGCAAATGGGAGACGAGAGCTCGCCGACGTTTCCAAACGAGTCGACGGCCGCGACCGCGACCGCGACCGTCTGTCCATTGACCAAGTTTGGCGCGACGATGGTGGTGCCGACGCTACCGCTCACATCACCACACTTGTACTTTGCATCGAAAAGCGCGTCGGGGACCAGGCTGACACCGCTAACCCGTGCAAACGCCGCGTTCGTGCAAGCCGTCCCTTTTGCGTCGAGGTTGGGCGGCTGGGGAATGGCCGTCGACGAGGTACGTTGACTCGGCACGGTCGTGCACGTCGGCTCAGGCGCCTCGGAGGCGTCAGCTGAGGCTTCGGCCGTTACGCATACCTGGGAGCTTCCCGCGTCGCTCGCAGTGGCATCAGCGGAGGTCGGATTGGTGTCGCAATAAGCCTTGGCCCCGGTAATGTCATCGGTTCCGCCTTCTCCCTGCCCGTCCCAGGAAACTTGGATGCGCGTGTCTCCGGGAAGCACGCGAATGTTCGACAGCGGACGCGGCCCGACCGTGTCGAACTTGATCGCCACCTTGTCACTCGCTGCAGCCTTGGTCGACGGCCCTCCCCGGAAGAGCATGAAGTAAACGGTCACGGTCGAAAGGTTCACGAGGCGGCACCCACGACTGTCGAGTGTCGAGGCATCGCCCGTTCCGCGAATTAAGTCCTTGACGGTGACGGTGACGGACTGCGTCGCCGTCAACACGAAGCTCGCGTTCGTAAGGCGGTAACAAACAGGCGGAATCCCCGGCCGGCTGGTGTACTCCGTGCAGTCCGCAGCATTGTCGGATGCCCACACCTCGACGGTATCGGTCGCGGCAAAGGCACTCATCGTGACAGGAAACTGAATTTTCTGGTCTGCGTGACAATCGTCAAGGTTTACCCCCTCGCGACTGGCGACGTTGTCTCGCTTCGTGACTCCGCCGCCCGCTGCGTCGATGCGTGGGAGCGACTCTTTGTTCGTTATCGCAACTACCTGGGCGTGTGCGACGGAGGGCGCGGCCACCGAGGTGAAAAGTGAACCCACAGTCAGAAGGAGCGAGGCTAACGCGAACGGCGCAATCCTTCGGCGAATGAACGACGCGCGGCTTGGATGGCAAAGCGGAACAAGGAGAGGGGGAGACCCCCAACGGAGGGCGATGGGAAAGCGAAACGACATGCGGACCGGGCGCAGAGCATAGCGCGTGCCAACGTCGCGGGGTGAGAGGCGATGCGAACCGACGACGGATCTCGACCCAAACCGCGGCGCGGCTGACCCCGACCCGACAACCTGTCAGCCGCGATGCGCGCCTGCGGTCGTACGTGCCAATTTGACAAATTATTCTGAAGCGCGGTCGTTAGGCCGAAGGCCGTCCCGACTCGCGGTCGTTCGACGAGGCGAGCATCCCCCTGCCCTGGCGGCCAATCGTACGACGAAATACGCGCGGTGTTCCGTCTGGCGTGCAACCACCTCCGTGTTAGTGCTTCGCGATGTCCCCCTCGACGGCTGCTCAATGCCCGAATTGCGACCAAGCGATCGCGTCCGCGTATTGCGGCAACTGCGGTCAAAAGAACGAGCCGCTGAGTCTGTCTTTCGGCGCTCTCGCGCACTCTGTCACCGCCTAAGCCTACGTGTTAGGGTTGGCCCTCATGGAGAATCGGCCCTTCGACACGACGCCGAGTGCATGGGAGTACGTCAACGACGGCTTAGAGCGGATGACTCCCACCGAGCGAATCAATCGATCCATATCGCTTACCGTTTTCGCTCACTCTTTTGCGCTCGCGTACATACGGCAGCGCTATCCCAATGAGGACGAGCGAACGCATCGTCTCCGATTGGCAGCACGCACGATTGACAAGGCAACGATGCGCGCCGCCTTCAACTGGCCAAATGACTGATCCCGACGAGTTCGCGCGCGCGCTGAGCTCTCTCGCTGCGGCGCTTACGTCGCTCTCCGTGACTTGGGCTGTCGGAGGTCCACTCGCCAGTGCCGCGTACGGCGAGCCTCGCGCGACCAACGACATTGACGTTATTGCCTTGCTTGATGAACGCACCGCCCGAGAGCTTGCAAAGGCTCTTGAGCCAAATTTTTATACCGATAGCGACGTCGCAGTCGCCGCGGCTCGCACGCGCGGGAGCTTCAATATCATCGACAATCGCAGTTTCATCAAGATCGACGTGTTTGTGCCAGCGACAGGCCCGATGGGCACGGGCCAATTGAGTCGGCGCCGCATTCTCGAATCTGTTGGTGGCGTATCCGCCGTCCCGGTTCTCGGGCCCGAAGACGTGGTGCTTCAGAAGCTGCGATGGTTCGACCTCGGAGGTGGAGTCTCCGAACGGCAGTGGCGCGATATTTTATCGGTCTTGCGAGGCGTGGGAGACGACCTTGATCATGCCTATCTCGATGGCGTGGCGAGCCAGTCAGGTCTGCAGACACTCCTCAACCGCGCGCGATTGGGCGCAGCTGAAGCGGCCGCGAAGGGTCCTCCGTGATTGAGGATTCGCTCCCGGGGCCACCGTTCCCTACGCACCTCGATTGAGTGTGCGCGGATCATCCGGGGGCCTGTGAGAGCACACGATCCACACGCGACCGCATATCGAATAGCAAAACGCGGGGAATCACGAGGTAGGTGAGCGCGCTCGTTGTGGCACATGCAATGCAAGCCCCGACACTATGCGCAATCACGATCCGGGAGCTGCTTCACGCTTCCCGTTCGCTTTCGTTTGTGCTCTGTTTTTCGCGGCGTGCGCGACGACCGACAATGTCGTCGATAAAACCGCGAGCAACGTCGAAGCCCAGCCACGTGCGGACGACCCAAGCTTCCGTCCCGCACCCGGCGACGCGCCGTGTACGTTCGAGGCGATCCCCGAAAGCGCATGGTCCGACGTCCGGGATGGCCGTGTTCGCGTGGGGGACTTCGAGCTAAGCGTCGACCGCGTCGCCGACGGAGGCGGGGTCTCGGTAGCCCACGCGAGTGAACCTTCGCGTGTGCTTTTCGCCGCGGAACCGCACCGCCTCGTGCAGGCAGAGCGCGGTGGTTTCTCGGCGGTCGATCACCAAGGGTCTTTTACGCTAAGCGAACAGAGCGGACTCGCATGCCGCCTGCCGCACCTCGTCGACAGCGTTGCCTCGAACGGGAAGCTGCGGCTTCGCGGGACGTTCGACGACGGCGACGACGCGTGCCAATCGCTTCGGTTCACAGCCTCCATGTGTCAACCGCGTCCGGGTCACCTGACGCTCGAAGTGCGCGTCTCGGACCCTTCGTTTACCGCGCTAACGCTCGAGACCGCGTCCGACGCCTTTGAGCGCATTTACGGTCTCGGCGAGCAATTCCGGCACGATTCGCTCAATCTCAAAGGACAACGAATTCCCGTGCTCGCGCAAGAGGGCGGCGTCGGGCGCGGCCACATTCCCATCTCGCCGGGCGTCCACCTAGCGTCGACAGGCTCGGCGGGCAGCGAGAACTCAACCTACTACGCGGCGCCGCATATTCTAACGAGCCGCATGCGCTCGTTATTCCTCGAGAACACCGACCTCAGTATCTTTGATATGACCGACGC
The DNA here is from genome assembly GCA_025353725.1 of Polyangiaceae bacterium. Lineage (GTDB taxonomy): Bacteria > Myxococcota_A > Polyangia > Polyangiales > Polyangiaceae > Labilithrix. The sequence goes on from JANXOF010000081.1 coordinate 146,316, forward strand.
TGCCGCTGTGCGCATAAAAACGTTCGCGCCGGTCGTTCGTGCGCGTATCCTGTACGGCCGCTCGCCGCTCGAACTCATCGAACGTTTCACGGAATACGCGGGGCGCATGCCCGAACTGCCCGAATGGGTAAACCAAGGCGCTATCGTCGCCCTCGCGCGGGAGCTTGACGCGAGCGTCGCTATCGTCGACCGAATGCAACGCGCCGGGGCCGCGATCTCGGCGGTCTGGAACCAAACGTGGCCGGGCAAGGCGCGGACGTTCATTGGCGAACAAGTCCTTTGGAATTGGGCTTACAATCCGGCGGCTCATCCGAATTGGGCGGGCTATGTCAGCGACCTCGAGCGGCGCGACGTCCGCGTACTGTGCTATGTCAATCCGATGTTCAGGGCCGTCCCTGCGGACGCCCGACCGGTCGCTCGCGACATCTTCGCGGAGGGACTCGCGCAGGGAGCCTTCGTCCAAAATACGCGAGGATCGCCTTACATTATCCCTGTTACGGCCTTCGACATCGCAATGCTCGACGTGATGAAACCATCCGCACGCACGTGGATGAAGGCCGTACTCGGCGACGAGATGATCGACAAGGCTCGGTGCAGTGGGTGGATGGCAGACTTCGGAGAGGCGCTACCTCTCGACGCCGTACTAAACTCCAAAGTTGGAGGCACAGCGGCTCACAACGCGTATCCCGTGGAGTGGATGAGCATCAATCGCGAGCTTCTCGAAGAGCGCGGCTTGGTAGGCAAGGTCCTTGTTTGGAATCGATCGGGTGGAACGCGGACACCGAGCGTGAGTACGCTACTCTGGGAAGGCGACCAGCTCACTACGTGGGATAAGTACGACGGCATGGTCAGCGCGTTGCACGGTCTTCTCAACGGGGGCTTCTCCGGACTTGCACTCAATCATTCAGATACGGGCGGTTACACCTCGCTAAGCGCCAAAGGCGTGGGATACGACCGCGAGCGAGAGCTTCTCGAGCGGTGGACCGAGATGAACGCGTTTAGCGCCGTCCTCCGCACGCACGAGGGTAACCAGCCCGAGCTAGACGCTCAGGTCTACGACGACGCGGGCATCGCACACTTCGCTCGGATGTCGAAAGTTTACCGCGCTCTCGCGTCCTACAGACGCTCACTGTTCGCCGAAGCGACGACGCGAGGGTGGCCCGTCGTTCGTCACCTCGCGCTCCACTATCCGTCGGACGCCGAGAGCTGGCGCACGGACGACGAACTTCTCTTGGGCAGTGAAATCTTGCTCGCTCCGGTCAAAAACAAGTGCTTCACGTGGTCCGCTTGCCCGTACGACAAGAACGTCTACTTACCCCCAGGAAGGTGGGTCCATCTGTGGACGGGGAACACCTTTGGCAACTCGGAGTCGAGCGCTCAGGGAACGCACGTCTCGGTGAAAGCTCCGCTCGGCAAGCCTGCGGTCTTCTATCGCGAAAGCTCGCCGGTGGGCCTCGCGTTTGCGGCGAACTTAAGGGCCGCAGGCGTCCTCTAAAGCGGAGAACGTCACCGAAGCTCTCTCGACCGCGAGAACCGCCTCGTCACGGGTTCAGGGCGGGTTCGCGCGCAACGGTTTCGCGCAATGCGTCAAGGTTAAGCGACGCCGAGGCGGTTCCAGTACGGCGTAATATCGACGCGGCTGCGAAGTGCGCGGCCCATGCTGTAAACGCCACCGAGCTTGCGATGAAGGAAGATGAGCTGCGCGGGTGGCGCGGAGTGCCTCAAGCCTTGGTAGAAGACTTTGACCTTCGCCGCGCACTCGAGGACGTAGTCTTTGTCTCGAAAGTCGACGGGTTGGAAGTCTGCGCGAAACACGCGAAGGACCACCTCGAGAAGCTCGAAGAGCTGTTTTTTCGAGGTCTCGCTCTCGCGGGCGTCGATAAGTCCGAGCTCCTCGCACAGCCGAATCGTTGTCACGTAGTCGCCACGAAACGCCGCGCCGAGGAGCCTGCCGTACTGGTCGCGAAACGTTTTTGGGTAGTCTCGCGTCGCACCGAAATCGAGCAACACGACCTCGCCGAGTTCGGGACGAAAGAGGAAGTTCGCAAAGTTTGCGTCCGTTTGAACGAGTCCCCAATCGAAAAATTCGCGAAAGTACAAGTCGAGGAGCTGTTTGACGATGTTGTTCCTCGCGTCATCGCTCGGGTTTTGGCTCAAAAATGCGTCGAGCTTGATGCCTTCCTCGAAAGACATGACGAGCACTTTCTTCGTCGAAACCTCGGGAAACACCTGAGGGACGCGAAGACCCGGAATCGTATGGGCAAACGCGCGGTAACGTTGAAGGCTGTCGGCTTCGGCCTCGTAGTCGGCCTCGCGCGCGAGCACCGTGCGTAACTCGGCGAAAACTGCGGACAGGTCGATGGCCTTCAATTGAACCGCGAGGAAAGCGCGCGCGACCCGTTCGAGAACGGCAAGGTCGGACTCGATAGTCTCCGCGATCCCTCGAAACTGCACTTTGATGGCGACCTGCTGTGGCGCCTCGCCGTCGGCGGTATACGTCGCTCGATGCACTTGGCCTATCGACGCACTCGCGAGGGGTTCGCGCTCGATAGCGAATTGCGCGAACCGCGCGTCGCCGAGTTCGTCGCGAAGAATGGATTCAATCTCACCCCACGAGACTGTAGAACCCGAATCTTGCAGAGCACTTAGGACGTCAATAACTTCGGTCGGCAGAACGTCACGCAGCTCAATGCTGAGAAACTGGCCGGCCTTCATCGCCGCGCCTTTTAGCTGCCCCAAGCTCTGCACGATCGCCTTTGCTTGAGCTACCTGTACGCGGAGCTTTTTAAGCGTCTCCTCCGCGCTCCCCGCTTCACCTCCGGCGCCGGAGAGTCGGGACTTGAGCTCTTGCGTCGCAACGCCAGCAGCAAGCGACAGAAGGCGTGTCGATCGCGACCATACAGACTTCGGTGGCGGCGCATTCACCTTCATGAGTCGGCTTAGACGCGCGACCCGCCGCGGGCGTTGCGATCGAATGGGCAACGTGCACGCGCGCGACTCGGTTTCGGTTGAGAAATGCGAGGGCTTCGCTCGTCATAGCTGCCAGGGCGCGCGCCTCGGCCTACGCTGCCCCCATGGCACGGTCCCCTTCTCCAGGCTCGACACATCGGCCCCCGACGACGCCGCGATCGGCACGACTCGAACTGGATTCGATTGAGGTGTTCGGGGCACGGGAACACAACCTCGATGTCCCTCACCTGTCGATACCAAAGCGCGCGCTTGTCGTATTCACTGGGCCGAGCGGCTCAGGAAAGTCGTCGCTCGCGTTCGACACGCTCTACGCCGAAGGCCAACGTCGTTACCTCGAGACGTTGAGTTCTTACGCACGGCAGTTTCTCGGGCAACTCGAGAAACCGCGTGTCGATCGCATTCGCGGATTGTCACCAACGATTGCCATCGAGCAAAAAAGCGCGGCGTCGAATCCGCGCTCGACCGTGGGCACAATTACTGAAGTTCACGACTACGTTCGCGTTCTCTACGCACGAATTGGCGAGCAGCATTGCGTCACGTGCGACAAAGCCGTGAAGGCCCGCAGCGCGCAAGAGATCGCAAAGGAGCTGCTCTCGCTGCCGAAAGGCACGAAGCTTCGCGTGCTGGCGCGGCTCGTGACACACCGCAAGGGTGAGCACCGTGAGCTCTTCGCCGACCTTAAAAAACGAGGCTTTTTGCGCGCTGATGTCGCGTCTGGCGCGGGAAAAGCGAGGGCCGAGGAGATTACGCTCGACGAGCCGCCGACGCTCGAAAAGCACGTAAAGCATACGATTGACCTCGTCGTTGACCGCGTTGTCGTTGGGTCGACGGGCGCCACGCGCGTTACCGAGGGGGTCGAGGTCGCGCTTCTCGAGGGGAAGGGCGAGCTCATCGCCTCGTTCGGCGACCAACGCAGCGTGTTCAGCGCCAATCGCGCGTGTTGCGGAAAGAGTTACCCGGAACTCTCCCCCGCAAGCTTTTCGTTCAATAGCCCGCTTGGCATGTGTCCAGACTGCAACGGTCTCGGGACGCGCGCCGAAATCGACGCTTCGCTTATCGTCACAAGCCCGGCGCTCTCGATAAAAAAAGGAGCGATAGCGCCGTGGGCGGCCGCTATGACACGCGGTGATGGCTGGGTGTATCGCATCGCCGAAGCCGCGGCGCGCGCGTGTGAAGTTAGCCTCGAAACGGCGTGGAAGGACATCCCGAAAGAAAAGCAAAAGAAGCTTCTGCACGGAATTGACGGAGACAAACTCCGGGTCAGTTGGGGCCGCGAGGGATCCGAAAGCCACGGCACTTTCGGCGTGACATTCGAGGGCGTGATCCCGAATCTCGAGCGGCTCTATCGCGACACGACGAGCGAGTCGATGCGTGAACACTACAAAAAATTTTTCCGCGACCGAACATGCAACGCCTGCGCGGGAAGGCGCCTGCGCGCCGAAAGCCAAACAGTGTTCGTCGGGGGGAAAACCATCGGCGATTTTTCGGCCATGACGGTTGAGCAGGCGGTCGCGCATATCCGCGGGCTTTCGCTGCGGCCCGCTCAAAAGCACATCGCCGAGGGCGCCGTCACCGAGATCGAGAGTCGCCTCCGGTTCCTCCTCGATGTGGGGCTCGACTACCTCACGCTCGAACGACCCGGGCCGTCGCTTTCAGGCGGCGAGGCCCAACGCATTCGTTTGGCGAGCCAACTCGGCAGCGAGCTTTCTGGCGTGATGTACGTGCTCGACGAGCCCTCGATAGGCCTTCACCCTCGTGACAACGCGCGCCTTATCGCGACGCTGCGCCACCTGCGCGATCTTGGCAATACCGTGCTTGTCGTCGAGCACGACGAAGAGACGATTCGCGCGGCCGACCACGTCTTTGATTTTGGACCAGGTGCGGGCCACCTCGGCGGAAAAGTGACGGCGCAAGGCACGCCCGACGCTATCGAAAAAAACCCGGAGAGCCTCACGGGCGCGTACCTCTCGGGTCGCAGCCGAATCGACGTGCCCGCGTCACGAAGGGCCCCAACCGCGTACGTCGAAGTCCTAGGCGCGCGAGAGCACAACCTGAAAAATGTCGACGTGAAGCTGCCACTCGGCGTTTTCGCGTGCGTCACGGGCGTCAGCGGCGCCGGAAAAAGCTCTCTCGTGAATGGCATTTTGCTCCCCGCGCTCGCGGCGCGACTCCACGCGAGTGTCGAGCACGTCGGAGCGCACAGAGCCCTCAAGGGAATCGAGGCTCTCGATAAAGTCATTGCCATTGATCAAAAACCTATAGGACGTACTCCGCGCTCGAACCCTGGCACCTACACGAAGGCCTTCGACCAAATTCGCGAAATTTTCTCCCAACTCCCCGAGGCGCGAGCGCGCGGTTACGACGCAGGGCGATTCAGTTTCAACGTAAAAGGCGGCCGCTGCGAATCGTGTCGGGGGGACGGAGAAGTCACGGTCGAGATGCACTTTCTCGCCGACGTGCGCGTGCCATGCGAGGTGTGTCACGGCACGCGCTACGCCGAAGCGACGCTTGAAATCCTATTCAAAGGAAAGAGTATTGCGGCCATCTTGGATACGAGCGTTGCCGGCTGCCTCGAGCTTTTTAGCGCGTTTCCAGCTCTGCGGCGCGTTCTCGATACGCTCGTGTCCGTCGGCCTCGGTTACATGAAAATAGGCCAAAGCGCGCCTACTCTGTCGGGGGGCGAAGCGCAGCGCGTCAAGCTCTCGCGCGAGCTCGGTAAGGTTCAAACCGGCCGAACGCTTTACGTGCTCGACGAGCCTACGACCGGCCTACACTTCGAGGATATTCGGCGGCTACTCCTCGTGCTCCAACGCTTGGTCGACGCAGGCAACACGGTGATCGTTATCGAGCACAATCTCGATGTCATCAAATGCGCAGACTGGGTCATCGACCTTGGCCCCGAAGGCGGCGCAAAGGGCGGCGAGGTGGTGTGCGCAGGCACCCCTGAACATGTAGCGGGAGTACCTCAATCCTATACGGGACAGTTTCTCAAGGCGCTCGTCCGAAGGCATTCACCTGGTAAGGCGACCCCACTTGCTTTAGGGTCCGCGAACATCTCAACAGGAGCTTGACCATGGAATCGTTTGAAAAGATGCTCGAGAAGGCGTTTGAAAACAAGACGGCGAAAGAGCTCGTCAGCGCGCCTGTGGGCGCGCTCGCAGGGGTGTCGAAGACCGACGCGGAGCTCCTCGCAAAGGCGTTCGGTATCAAGACCATCGAAGACCTCGCGACGAACAAGTACTTCGTCGCCGCGCAGCAGATCTCGGCCATCGCCAAGCGCTGAGTCGCGCGAAGCCGCGAGCGCGCACCGCTTCCCACGGCCCGCCCGCGCCAGTCGTTGGGGGGGGTCGCCCAGAGCGGTGCGCGGCCACCCTATGCCTCTGCACTAATCGGAGCGGCCGCGAGCGGTGCGCGCACATTTCAGCGTACGCTCCTACCCTTTGGCCAAACGTATGCTAGCTACGCTGCGCGGTCGAAATCGGCCGTCAGGAGTAGCTGAAAATGGCGCGTAATTCGTTTTCCGGTGTGGCGCTTCTTGCCTCTGTCTCAGCCTTGTCGTGCGGGCTGCTCGTAGGGTCGACAGGCTGTTCGACCTCGATAGCCGACGATGGCGCCGACCGCGAAGAGACGGGGTCGGTTCACGATCCGCTCCTCAGGAAGACCGCGAGCACGTCGCGATGGTCGTACCGAGGCTTGATGCCCAGACTCTCCGACGCGCGCATGACGGTCTCACTCGCGGGTCACACCGTGCGCGTCTCCGGCTTGCTGCCGTCCGGATACACCGGTTCGCTTCCGTTTTACGCCATTACGGAGCCTGACTCCTCGGGCTCGGGCCGTACGCAGGTACAGGTGGTCTATCCCATTGCGACCGTCGGCGAGGGCTCTGAAACGCTCGAAGGCCTGCCGACGCGGAACCCAGAGCCGTTCACGTACGAGGTTTGCGGGGGCGAAAATGCGCACGCCTCGAACGAAATCGGCAGCTTCGGCGGCTTCCCGTTCATCGAGTACGTATGCAGCCACCGCGACCGCGACGGCCGCGTGCGTGGAGGTATCGCATTTCACGGCCCCATCACGAGCCGGGATCTCGAAGGCGCCTCGTTTTGGTCTCTCCTTCGCGGCCCCGTTTCGCACGCGTGCAACCGAATGCTTGGCGAGCACGTCCTCGAGCTCGCGCATCTCATCGGCTTCGACAATGGCAATCAAGGAACGCCCGTCAAGGTCATCGCCGAGCTCGATACGTGGCGCGGCAAGAGCGTTGACGTCGATTACCCCGCAAGCGGCTGGACCCGCCCCGCGGCGTCGCGGTCGTTCGTCTTCCCGACGTGGCAAGCCGTGCGCGGCCTGAGTGACGGCACGGCGAAGGTCGAGTTCCCGCAATGGGCTTGCGAGACGTCGCGATGCGCGAGCATGCCGGCAAATTCCGTCGACGAGACAACAGGTGGTCGTGAACGCGGAGCTGTCGCGTGCCCAGCGGCCTACCACGTCGAAACGGTCGGCTCGCGTGGTGGTTTGATGTGCATAAGCGATGACAACGTGAACGCGTGGGGCCCCTACACGGCCGGCATGGTCGACGCGTGTGTCGCGGCGGGGGGTGGTTCGGTCTGCCGCGGAAGCGATCGTTGGGCGGCATCGTTCGCCAAGGGTCTGCGCGGTACCGGCGCATGCCCTGTCGGCGCGCGCTATGACTCGGTCACGGGTTATTGCGCAGAGGGCGAAAACGCGTTCGGCCCCTTCCCTGCCAGCACCGTTCAGCGATGTATCGATGCGGGCGGCGGCGAGGCGACGTGCCGTTCTGCGCGCTACAACCGATTCTTCCTCGCAGGACTCATCGGCAAGCTCTAACCGACGTCAACCGTATGCGCTTGAGCCTGATAGGCTCGAGCGCTCCGAGCGCGTGACTCTGGACTCCTCGTCATCGCTCTTTTTGCGTGTTCCCACACGTATGCCGCGCACCGACGCCCAAGGTTACGGATCGACCAGCGTAACTCAGATGGCGAGGACTTCGACTCGTCACTCTATCGCGAGCAGGTCGCTTTCGTCTGAAGTCAAAACAGGCCACCCGCGCTCGCGGGCCAAGAGCACCACGTGGCCATCCACCGTATCTGTGGTTCCAGTGAGCCCAAACATCATCCCAGCAAGCGTGCCATCCATACTGGGCATAACGTGAGGTCACGCTAGAATCCTGGGCCGGCCACGCTGGGCACGACCTTGCAGTCGTTGTCGAGGTCGGGGAGGCTAAGAAGGTGCGCACGGAAGCGCTGTTTTTGAGCCTCGAGGCCCGCAGGCGAAGAAAGGTTTGGCATGCGTAGGACCTCGGCGGAAAGCCGGATGGTCGCTCGGTCCACGCCGCAGTCCGTGAAGTCCGCGATACGCTCGTCCATAACTTTTTTTTCAGGCTCCGAGAATCCGCGTGTCTCGAACCGAAAGCTGAGCGTAGCGGCGTCGGTCTTTTCGGTGGTCGCGAAGACATAGAAGTTATCGTTCGTGTCCGTACACACCTTCTGCTCCTCGAACGACCTGTTACCGGCTGCAACACTTGCTGTGAATGGCTTGCATCCGCGAACAGCATCGGTCCTCGAAACCGCGTTGGGCGCGTCGTCGGCAAGCTCGCCGCCACAGGCCACGCTCAGCGAGGCGAAAGCAAATCCTAGAGACACGGCGAACGATCGAAGCATGGGAAACTCCTTGGTTACGGGTACACCAAGGTAGGTGCAAGTATGACGCCAGGGTCCAGGGCTCGGCCCGTGCGTGCAGGCATGCGCAAGCATGCTTCGAGAACCTCGTGATGGTGAAGCTTCGTACCAGCCCTCACGCGGGATGGTTGCTCACTGCGCGAGTCGGGTTCGGCGGTACAGCGAGATAATCGGCACACCGTCGTGAGTGAGGACGTAGGCCGGTGTCGACGAGTGGTATTCCGTCCAAATATTGTAGTCGACCTCGTTCATGTGTTGCTCGTGGTGGACTATCGAAAGCTCCGCGTCGGCCGGGCTCCCGACGCCGCGCAACCAAGGCGGAATTCGCTTTTCATCGATAAGCCGAACCCATGACGACCAAGCCGTGTCCATGAAGTAAAGCGTGTCGCCAGGCTTTGCGTATTCCGAGAGCCACGGCCCAAGGCTCTGGGTCGTAAAGCCCCAAAATTGTCGGTTCAAGCCGAGGTCCGCGCCGCCCGCGGTCCCGCCCGCGAAAGGCACGTACGCCGAGAGACCGAACGGGTGCGAGTGCACGGTCGTGGCGAGCGCTCCTCCGAACGTCAGCACCACGAGCGCGATGCGCAGCGCGACCAACGTTACCGCGTCGAGTTTCACGTACTTCGCCGTGAGTGTCTCAACCGCGGTGCTCACCACGTCAAATCCGCGACCCGCGACGATGGCAAGCAGTGGGTACGCCGTGATCCAATGCTTCGTTCCGCCGAAAATAGGCGTACGTGGCAACAGAAACGGACCGAGCGCGACGCCAATAGCAAGGAAGAGGAGAAGGTCAGTCTGCACGCGGTCGCTCTTCGGCCACGACGATACCCAAGCGAAGGGGCGCGCGAACACGCCGCCCGCGACCGATAGCGCAGAAAAACCCGATCGAACCAGAGCGCGCCCCCGATCCGCCGCTCCAACCAGGACGAGAACGAGCGTAGCGGTCGGAACGGTCGCCGCGATCATGACTGGCAAATAAGCGCGCGGCGACGGAGGCCCGAAGTACGTCTGACCGAGAAACTCAATGTTATAGTATTCGTGATGAACGTGAAAATTGACGTACTCCTGAAAGCGCGGGAGCGTGTCGTTCCAAAGCCACGGCCATAGCAGAAGGAACACGCCGGGGCCTATCGTCGCCATCGCCATAAGCGACGTCGGAATGGGAATGCGGGAGCTACGCGAAGCCGCGCGCGACATCGCCTGCCCGTGCACCGCCAGCGCGTGAGGAAGGAAGACCGCCGGCAACATCCACGCGTTGTGCTTCGTCTCTAACGTGAGGCCGTACACGAGCCCCGCCGCGAGCGCCCAGCTGAGCCCACCCTCCCTCTCGGCGCGCCAATAAACGTAGATGCACGTGACCCACATCGCCATGATCGGCACGTCGAAGCACGCGAGGTGTGCGTGGTAGAACACGCGCGGCATCAGGCCGAGAGCGATGGCCGCGACTATGCCCGCGCGGCGTGAGTACGCCTTCGCCGCGAACGTGTACGTCACGAAAATCGCGAGGCCCATCATCAGCATTCCTGGAAAGCGAAACGCCGTGCTCTCGTCCGCGAAGACTTTCCACTTTTCATAAAAAAGCGTATGCGAGAGTGCAAAAAGGCTCTTCATGAGCGCAGGGTGTTCGTGATTGTTCGACCAAATGCCGTCAATATTTGCGCGGTCGAGCGCTTTGGCGGGCGACGCGAAGAGGAGCGCAAACCATCGTTTGTACTCGTAGGCCGCCGTGAAATAAAACCCTTCGTCGCGTGAGAAACCGAGACTGCGCGCCGTGGCCAATAGCCAACCGACGTAAACCGCGGCGAGTCCGCCGCCGATTAAAAGATCGGCATGGGTCCGAGCGGTTTCACCACTCTTTAAAGGCGCCTTGCGAGCCGTTTTCGGAGCTTCGCTGTTCGACGCCGCTTCGTCCTGTTTCTGAGCGTCATCCTCTTTTATCGAAGTCGGCGGCTGGGTATTCGTCTCGCGGTCGGAGGTCATGGCGCCGGGCTCCTCGTGTCGAATTCAAAGCAGTACGCGCGCGGTCCACTGCCGGTGACGTCGGCCGTCAGCTCGCCGGTTTTGCCCGCGAGTTCGGGCGTGGGGAATTCGAACCCTGTCCAACCGGAGCCTACGCGGTGCACGTTCTGCCCGAGAGGCCGCCCGAACGCAGAGAAGGCAACCTCGATACGCTCGAGGCTAGGCGTTCGCTCGTAGAGCCATTGAACGCCGGAATGACCGTGAAGAGATTGGCCAAAAGCGACCCCAGAAACCTTAATACGAAGTGACCCACCGTTCCCCGGGGGTGACGCAAACACGCACGAGTGCGGGTGGTGGTCGAGCCCATGAAGCACGGCGACCCCGACATAGGTTCCGCTGCTGCACACAAACCGTTCGCCTGGAACGGCGGGGCCTTGGGGAACGCCGAGGCCGCCCGGTTGGCCCGGACCGCGCTGCCACACGCACGGCACTTCGGCGTTGTTTTGGACCTGCGACACGCTCATCCGCGCGGGGGTGACGAGAGCGAGCACGTCCGTCAAAACCTGAACCGGCGCGGGATTGGCGTAGAGAGAAATCGCGAGCTTTCCGACGCGCTTCTCCGAAAGTTTGTTCCAACCGTCGAGCTCGGCGCGGTGGGCGCCGTGGACGGCTACCTCGAAAGCACGCGCGAACCGCGTCTCATCGGGCCGCGCCTCGCGCGCTAAACCCGCGAGCTCGTCACCGAAAAACTCGCGCCCGATCGGATCGGCCCAAAATGGAGCGAAAAGCACGAGATCACCGGTCCTCGCATCGGCGCTTACGGACGCGCGCGCGCTTCTCCAATCCGAGTCGGAGGCGACGTCGGCGGTCGTCTGCTTGACGTGCAAAGCGAGCTCGGCCACGCCGACGAGCGGAACGGCGGCAAGCGCCCAAACGAGAAGCTCCTTTTTCAACGCGGCGCGAGCTTACCGTAAACATCACAAGCCGTGTGCTGAGGGATGACAGGAACGGAAGCCTGTACTACTAGCCGACCCGATGGCGACGTCTTCAGCACGGTCGGGCGCGGGCAATTCGGCTGAAGCCGCAGACTTTGACGCCGTCATTGGCGCGTCCACGCGTGTGCGCGGTCGCGTCACCGGAGACGGCGACCTCCTCGTCGAGGGTCAGGTTGACGGCGACATCACCGTCCGCGGCGACGTCACCATAGAGCAGGGCGCGCGGGCCACGTCCGCCGTCGACGCGTTCGGGCTTACCGTGCGCGGGGACCTCGAGGGTGACATTCGCGCGAGCGGCGTCGTTCGCATCGAGTTGGGCGCACGCGTTCGCGGTGACATCCAAGGCGACTTGATCGCACTCGAGGAAGGTGCTGAATTCGTCGGCCGGCTCGACGCAACATTTGAGCTCCCGCCCGAACTGAGCGGCGGAAACTCCGGAAGTGGACGTCGGCGCTGAGCGCTCTCTCGCGAATCGGCCCCACGACCACGCACCAAGCATAGAGAAATAGACGGAGAACGACATGGCGAGCACGGTCATCGGCGCAGGGATCACGATCGAGGGTGAAGTTACGAGCGACGAAGACGTCGTCGTACTGGGCACTCTTCGCGGAAAGCTCGTCGCGAAAGACGCCGTCACGGTCGAACAGGGAGGCGTAGTGGAGGCGGATGTCGAAAGCGGCCCCGTCACCGTCGCGGGATCCATCACCGGCAACATAAGCTCGAACGATCGCGTCGATCTCCAAAACGGAGCCAAGGTCGTCGGCAATGTGAAGGCGACGCGCATCACGATCGCCGACGGCGCCCAGTTCAAGGGCAACGTCGATATGGACGTGTGACATGGCAGACCGTTCAAACCAAGGCCTCCCCCGGGGAAACTCAAACGCCTACGCGCAAGGGCCTGAAGACCGTACCGTGATCGGCGCCGGTTGCTTCGTCCGCGGTCGAATCAACGGCTCAGGAGATCTCGAGATCGCCGGCCGCGTCGAAGGTGACGTGACGGTAAGCGGCGAAGTCATCGTCGACACCGCCGCACTTGTTGCATCGGCTATCACGGCGCGTCGCATCGTGGTTCGCGGCGCCGTAAAAGGCGACTTAGTCGCTTCCGAGTCGGTTATCATCGAGTCAGGAGCGCGCGTCGTCGGCGACCTCCGAGCTCCGAGAGTCGCCATCGCCGAAGGCGGACTGGTGCGCGGGCACGTGCAAACGGGAGCGGCAAGCGCCGGTCGCATGGCCAGCAGAAGCGCGATGGCCACGGCGACCACCGAAGGTCGAGCCATGCGTCCCGTCGCGAATCCGCCCGCGGCCGTCATCCCTACAGCGCCGACAACGCCGACAACGCCGACAACGCCGACAAGAGTCGCTCCGAAGCCGACGCAAGCGGCCAGCGCGGCGCCTCCGTCAAACCATGGCAGCGAGCGCGACAAGGCTGCCCCGCCGCCACGCACCGGGTCGATGGTAGCAGGCCGTCTAGGTCCCCCGCCGCCCGTCGTGGCGTCCCTTAAAAAGGGCACGAAGGCGATCGCACACCATAAGAAGCGCTAATGGCTGGGCTCGGGCCTTTCGGTTCAGCGAATGAACGAGCGCCTCGTGGTTGACCGTCTCGGCGACTCGGGGGCTAACGCTCATGATCGGTTGCGCAATCTTCTCCGCGATCGGTCGTTCGCCCGGAAGCGCGTCGTGCTCGCGTCCGGCAAAGAGAGCGACTTCTTCATCGACTGCAAGCAGACAGTTCTCACGGCTGAGGGCCACGCCCTCGCTGGCGAGCTCATGCTCAATGCGCTCGAACTGTGGCCGCTATGCGAGGCGGTCGCGGGCGTCGAGCTCGGGGGCTGCCCGCTCGCGAGCGCCGTAGCGCTAACGAGTCATCTTCGCGGCACGCCAAAAAATGCGATCTATGTTCGCAAAGAGACGAAAGATCACGGCAGCAAGCGAGGAATCGAGGGCGATACGCACTTCGCTCCGGGGACAGTTGTGGCGATGTTGGAAGACGTCATCACCACCGGAGGCTCCACGCTGAAGGCTGTCGAAAAGTTACGTACGGCCGGTTACCAAGTGTGTGGTGTAGTCGCCCTGGTCGACCGACTCGAAGGTGGGCGCGAGGCGCTCGAGGCTGACGGCTTGGCGTTCGTTGCATTGTACACACGCAAGGACTTTCTCCCCGATTCGTGACACCAAAGGCAAGTGAGCCTTCGCGTGGGTTCACGGCTTGAGGCCGTCCCCCAAGAGGTCACCGACGTCGCTAGGCGGTGGCGATGGCGACGGAGGAGGGGAAACGGCAGGTCGCACTTCGTCGTCCGCGCTTGGGACGGCGCCCCCAACAACCTTCGGCGACGGCAGAGAAGCACCCCCCGCCGAACGGTGAGCCCGCATGCGACGAGGAGGAGGCGCGGAGGCCACCGGCACAGCAGCCACCGAAGCCACCGGCACGGCAGGCACCGGCACGGCAGCCACCGGCGCTGCAGCAACGAGGGGCGACGTCGGGGACATGGCCGCGAGAGCCAATGCGGACGCGGGAGGAGCGACGGGGGCTACCGCCATGGGCGCCGTTGGGGACGGTGCGGCTGTGAGTGGTGTTACGTCGGCGGGTCTCCCGACACTTAGAAATCCCGTACCGAAGAGAGCGAACATGACGCCGAGGGCGCTGCCAGCGACGAACCACGAGATGCGCGCGAACTTGCCCGTCACGGATAGCGCCTCCGTGAGCTGCGCCCCGACGGGCTGGGCGCGTCGATGGGTCGACGGCGCCATCAACGGAATCGGTTGGATAACCCGTGGTGTTTGAGACACCGAAGCCAGCACGCGTACTTGCTGGGCGGGAACGTGGGCGGGAAAGTGCTCCGCAAGGCGCGGCGTCGCGGACATGCGAGTCGCAGCAGGCGTCGGTGTCCGATAGACCTCGTCGCGCCTGCGGACGGCGTGCATCGGCGCGGTGGCCATCGGGGGAACAGGCTTCGGCGTGATAGGTAAAGGGGGTTCGAACGGTGGACTAAACGCAGGTGGCGTGCGCCACGCGGGCGCCTCAAGCGCGGCGTTTCGAACAGGCTGCACGCCCACCACAAACGCCGGGCGCATCGAATCCGGAACGCGCGGCGCGGGCGGAATCATGGGCTGCGGTGCGATCCCGTCGGGAGGCTCGTTCGCCCAAACCGCCGGACGACGCGCAGGGTAGTCAAGCGATTCGTACGCCGAGGAGGCCGCGTCCAGCGTTTCGGCGATGGCAAGCGGGCGTTCGCGGCGACCCGACGGCTCGTCACGTCGTCCCGCACGCCTCTCCTGAGAGACCTCCGGGTACAGGGTCTCGTCGTACGAGCGGTCGGCGGAAACGGCTGCGTTCGCGCGAGGGTGCATCGCGTGACGATGCGACTTCAACTGCGTCACTGGCTCTCGATCACCCGAATCAGCTTCGTAGGTGTCGTAGGGGCGACGTACCTCAAACGACGGAAGAGAATCGTACTCGACACCAAAGTCCGCAGGATGTGGGGCTGGCGCGGGCTCAAACGCGCCCCTGAGCTCGTCAAGGACGGAATCGTCGACGGTGTGCGCGCGCGTCTCCGCATCGAACGAAACTCCGGTGGCGTCGACGCATTCACGTCGCGCGGTAAAGAGTTCGCGCGGCATGGTGTCCGGCGATTTATCCGCGGCCAACGTACGCCAAAGCCCGTCGGGATCGTGCGCGATGGCCTCGGCAAGCCTAGGGGTCGCCGTGGTTCCGCGCGGCACCAAACCCGAAGCGTTGCGGCGTGGGGGCGCAGGTGGAGGCTGCGGAGGAGTCGCCTTCGCCGAGCGCACTACGGGACGCGCAGGCGCGTCACGCCCGAGCATCGCGGGTCGAAAGGTGGGCAGCATCCCTCGTTTACCCATTCGCTCCGTGGGGGAGCTGCAGCTTCCGTGCTCACCGCCACGAAACGCTTTCGCCGCGCTGATGCCGCCTGGTAGGCCGCGTCAAACCTCGAAAGGAGGGATCTGTCTGGATCCACCCTGGGTCCATAGGAACTCTCCGCACGAGGGCTACCTTTTGCGACCGGGGGCATGATAGAAAATCCGCGTGACTACCGAGGACGCAAAGCGCATCGACGTACTTTCCGACTCGACGGGAGAGACCGCCGAGAAGGTTGTGAGAGCAGCCATGCTCCAGTTTCCGCACTCCGGTGCACACCTAAGGCTGCACACGCGCGTGCGAACGAAAGAGGCGGCGCGGCCGATCCTCGAGCGGGCGGCACGTGAAGGGGCACTGGTCGTCTTCACCGTCGTGAGTCCCGAGCTGCGCGAGTACATCCACGCGGCGAGTTACGAGCTTCGCGTCGAGGCTCTCGACCTCATCGGTTCGCTTATCGGTAAGCTCACGGTGTACCTCGATCGCCAGCCGATCAACACGCCGAGCGGGATGTTGCCGCTTTCCGACGAGTACTTTCGGCGCATCGAGGCCGTCGAGTTCACCGTGAAGAGTGACGACGGCAAAGAGCCGCGAAACTTCAAAAAAGCCGACATCGTACTCGTAGGTGTCAGCCGCACGTCGAAAACGCCCTTGTCGACGCTACTCGCGCAGCGCGGTCTCAAGGTCGCCAATCTCCCCATCGTGCTCGGCGTCTCGACGCCTCCAGAGCTCGAAGAGGCGAACCAGGAGCGAATCGTCGGGCTGACCATTGGCCTCGACCCCCTCGTCGAAATTCGAAAAGCCCGATTAAAGCAACTCGGAATGAGCGTCGACGCGAACTACGGACTAAAAGACCAAGTCCGAGCCGAATTGGACTACGCGCAGCGGATTTTCGGCGCACACCCCGGCTGGCCCGTGATCGACGTGACCGGCCGCGCGATTGAAGAGACCGCCGTAATTATCCTCGAGTCGTTGAAAGAGCGCGAAGACGCGAAAGCTATCGCAAGGCAGCTCGTTTAGCGCTGACTGCGCTCGCCAGAGGTACGTAAAGTTACGGTTAGTAGGTCCGTAATTTTACTGGTAGTCGCTTGCTCTGCGACTGAAGTATGCCTTGAGTGGCGCCGGGTGAGTACATTGTCCGCCTCGCTGACGCGTGGATGACGCGTGGATGACGCGTGGATAGCGGAGCTGCTGGCCGACGTTCCCGCGCTCCTTCTGGTCGGTCCGCGATCAGGAGAAAAAACCACGACGGCGCTCAGGCACGCGCGCACGGTCCTACGCCTCGACGAATGCGCTGTGCGAGGAGCCATGGCAGCCGACCCGGACGCCGTTCTCCGAAATAGCGTTCCACCGGTGCTCGTCGATGAAGGGCAATTTGAGCCCGTGTCGCTTGCCGCGGCAAAGCGTGTCCTTGATGTCGACGATACTCCGGGACGATTCATTTTCGCAGGATCAGCCGCTGACGAGGTGGGGGCTCATAGCCTGCGACGGGCCGGTTCATCCGTGTGCCGCTGTGGGGGCTCACGCGGCGTGAACTCGAAGACGGGGCGCGAAGCACTACCTTTTTCGACACCGTGACTGACGACCTTTTCGATGGCACATTCCCACTTCCGTTCGAGCGTCCTGACATGATGGGGTACATCGATCGCGCGCTCGCCTCAGGATTCCCGCAAGGGGTCAAAATTAATTCAGAGCGCACCCGCAGCGCTTGGTTGAATTCCTATATCGATCACTTGGTCGGGCGTGACGTCGCGCTCATCGCTGAAATTCGTGATCCGATGCGCCTACGAAGGTACCTGAGCACAATTGCCGCAAACACGGCAGGTACGCCCAGCGTGAGTACGCTCGTCGAGACAGCGGGCCTCAATCGCGAAACGGCTCAGCGTTACGACGTATTGCTTGAACGCCTGTTTGTGACGGAGCAAGTGCCTGCGTGGTCGAGTAACCGACTAAGTCGGCTCTCCGCACACCCGAAACGCTACGTGTGTGATCCAGCTCTCTCGGCCGCGCTCATCGGCGCAGACCGCCGGGCCATTCTGCGTGATGTGGATCTCCTCGGCAGGATGATTGACACCTTCGTCGTCTCGCAATTACGCCCCGAACTCACCCTTGGGCGCCTTCCCGTGACGATGTTTCATCTTCGACAGGACGGGCAAAAGGAGGTGGATATCCTTCTCGAGGAGCGAAACGGCACGCTTGTCGCCATCGAAGTGAAAGCCGCTAACGACGTCAACCGTTCGGATGCGCGCCACCTCCTTTGGCTACGTGACAAACTCGGACCCGCCACGGTTCGTGCGAGCATTGTATTTTACACGGGCAGTCACGTCATTCGACTCGACGAACGCGTATGGGCGGTTCCTATTTGTTCGCTTTGGGGATAGCCACGTCGCGGCTAGCAGCCGCAGAGTGACGCGCAGCCTGATCCGCCACCGCATTCCTTGACGCACTGGCGATCACACGCCGGGTTCGTCGGCGTACTGCCCGCGCTCGGCGCTCGGAGACTACAGCGGCCCTCCGAGAGCTGCGTGCACACTTGCAGTTCAGTTTGCGAAGAAAGCAAGGTCGCAGCCTGAGCACACGTTGTGTACGCGCCCATCGAGCATATCGAATCGCCGCAGCCGCAAAGGAGTTCTGACGCAGAACCCCGGATACGAAACCCGCAATGCGGCATGGCCGCTTTATCGATCACGAGCTTCGGACACGCGCTGGTGGCGAGGCAGAGTTGCGCACCCGAACCGCTCTCGACTCCGCATCCAGCACCTAGAATTTCGGTGGTAGCGCCAGCGTCAGTCCCACCGTCGGCGGCGGGCTTGGGTTTTTCGCTCGTACCGCTCTGGAGCACCTGCTCGAGGCCGCAGCCAGACAGAAGAGGTGCGGTAACGGTGAGCAACATCGCAAGTGCAGGACGCATGGTTCGCGACCCTAACGAAAGCGCGAGCCGAACGCCAATTCTCCTCCTTGGTAACGGTTACATCTAAATGTGCACTGCGCGATTCATGTCCAAACGATGTCAATGCCGTAAGGGCGCATGGCGACGTCGTGAGTGACAAGTTGTACATTTGTCGCGATGGCCTGCGCCACGAGCATTCGATCGAACGGGTCACCGTGATGCGCGTGCAGGGTGCCGAACTGAAGCACGTGCGCGAACTCAAGCAGCAGAGGCTCGAATCCTGCTCGCGTAATCCCTGTCATCACCGACTCGGGAAGAGAGAGCCGTCCGAGCCGTACCTTGATGGTTAGCTCCCAAGCCGTGACGACGCTAACGTAGACAACGTCGGCCTCAGCTATCGCCTTTCTTGCGGTCGGTTTCAACCTGCGATCATCCGCGCAAGCCCAAAGAAAGACATGACTGTCGAGCAGAAGCTTCACTCTGGGAGCTCGCCGAAAGCCTCGAGCAGGACATCGGGCAAGGGGTCGTCAAAGTCCTTGCTCACCGTGACCTTGCCTTTCCACACACCCAAACGGACCGCGTTGGTTTTGGCGAGCGGTAGAATTCTGGCTTTCGGCTTTCCCGACTTGGAGACGATAAACTCCTCGCCTTTCGCAGCGCGTTCAATAAATTCCGAAAGGTGCGTCTTGGCCTCATAGAGGCTGACCACTTTTGCGCTTCGCATCGTATAAAAATAGCTCGCCAGACCACTCTGGTCAAATCGACCAAAGTAGGGAGGCTCGAACTCCGTGACGCATCCCGCAACGACCACGGTTCACGCCTACCGGATTGCTCAGCAGAAAACTCTGGCGATTCGTCTCAGGCGCAGATGCCGACTTCGCGCGCTGAGATTTATCAACGCATCGTGTCCGCGGCGACGCTTGCGACCGTAACCGTTTTGCTACCGGTGCACTTGGCCACCAGATCTGCTGCCTGCGAACCCAGCGCTTGCCAGTCTCATTGGAAACGTAGGGTGCGACATCTTCACTTTCCCGATCGGAACATGTGATCACCATTCGCCGAGATTTTTGGCATGGGTTATGCCCTAGACACTTACATCGCGCATCCCTACGCAGATGCGCGCACGGGGGCATCACCCACCAAGTTAATGAACTCTCGCCATGAATCACCTCGCCGCCGTCAGCACGTTGCGCCTCGCCACCGTTCTCCTCGCGGCCACGCAAGCCATTGCGTGTAGCTCGAACAACGACGCCTCAATTCAAGGCGCCAACGTCGTCAACCGAGTAGAGCCGACAGTTAGTGATACGAGAATTAAACTTAGTGGGGCCTCCTTTGACACCACTGGATTTAGCGGCGAGTACACATTCGATAATGTTTTAATTGGCACCGGGACAGATCGAGTCGCAAGCGTCGGAACTTTTGATTTTTCCGTCAGGCCCAGTGAAGGAAGCACATTTGTGCGCGCGATGAAACGATCAGTTCGGGTCAACATCTCCGAGAATACGCGGACCACCTTCGCACCAAGCGGTCTTTTTGTACGCTACTCCGAGCCAATCAATCTCGGAGTAGTAGAAATTGGGGTCCGTGCTGTCGAGAACGGTTTCCCCGCCGACAGAGCCAACGAGGCACTACTGTCCGGGCAAAGCAAAGAATGGAAAATGTTTGTACTTCCCGGCCGTGTCACGATTCAACCCAAAGGAGAAACAGCTTTCGAAGCGACGATCGAGAAAGACGCATTAGCGACGATAACATTACCAACTACTCGCGTACACGTAGCACTTGACCCGATTGACGCACAATTTCCACTTTTCTCATCAGACTCCTGCGGCTTCGAGTTTGCGTCAGTACAGACGACCCATGATGATGGGTCTTATAAAACGCCGGGCGACAGCGCCAACGTCCGTCGACCCGACGGCAGCGCTCCAGAGTTCGTCGTATCAAGCGGAGGTCCACGCCGAGTACATTTGCGAGCGCGCAATTTACAAAATCTTATTTCGCAAAATACTCACTCGCCCAGTGGCGACAAGATTGACGATCTCTACTTTCATCTGAACCGACTCGAAGTCGACGACGTGCAGTTCGTTTCCGGAAATTCTACCGTGATGGTGAAAGGAACTTACGTCGTCTACCGCAAGGATGACCGGCCGAATCCAGGAGGCTCGGAGTTGTCATTTTATGACGTAGGATGCGTTGCACCAACGAAAACGTCGATGGACGTTCCCGACGGAACGTATGAGATCAGGACGACCGCTGAGACGAGTCTCAGTCGGCAGACTTCCGTTCGACGGGTGTCGTTTCCGTAGCGTAAATTTAGTAGCTTGACCGCATGATTGCAGATGCCTACGCGCCGACGAACGATGTGAAGACCGCCACGCTTGGGCGGCTGCTTCAGACTCTTGCCGAAGATGCAATGTTCGCGCTGTCCGCAGGGGGAGGCGCCGACGTGCTCGACCTCCTCGGCAAGCGGCGCAGCGAAGCGTACGCGGCGGTCCTTACGGGGCAGCGACGCATGACGATGTCGGGCGAGTTCGACGCATGGGTTGTGGAGCTTTCGCGCGCGATAGCGCCAATTTGCGCGCCGGGGTGGATGCCCATGGCCGACGTGATCCGTGAACGCGTCACCCTCGAAGTCGGGGCGCGCGGGCTGCGCTCACTGTTTTCTTCGACGCCGAGCGACAAAGACGTTCAGCGCGTAAAACGCCTCGGGACGTTTACCGTGCGCGTGCTGCGCGCCGTGTTCCACGCGGATGGCGCGCTCAACGCCGACGAGAACCGAACGCTCGCATGCGTCATTGCGTCGCTGGGTCTTTTTGACGATGCCGCACGCGAGCTGTTCGTGGAAGGCCCACTCCCGGTCGAGCAGCTCGACATGTATGGCGATATCGATCCGGCCATTACCAAGGCTGTTTTGCAAGGCGCTTGGCTCGCCGCTGCGGCTGACGTCATCGACCCACGCGAGGAGCACATCATCCGCGTGCTCGCGCACAAGCTTTCTGTCGCGGCCATGGACCTTGAAGTGCTGCGCGCCGAGGCCGTTCAGCGCGTCGAAAAGAGTCGCCTTGTGGGACTCGCGACCGCCGACGCGATTCGCTTCGTGCTCTCGGACCGCGTGCCAGGGCACGGCATGACGCTCGCCGCAAAAGCGGCTCACTTGCTCCTCACGCGGCGTCACCGCGACGAGGCCCTCGCGTACGTCAACGCCGGTGCGAAAGTCGTTCTCGCGAAACGATTTCCGCACCTCGGTACAGACGACGGCCACACCGTGCTCGGCATCACGTGGGCTGCGGCGCTCTATGAAGATCCCTCGCTCGCGAGGCGCGCTTTTTTGCGCGCACGGCACGATCGCGTGGCCGCCGATCTCGGTGAGGACGGGGCCGAGGCACGTCACACCGTCGAGGCGTGGCTCGCGGAGGTTCTCGCCCCCGCAGCGTTTGCGATGAGCGACGAATGAACAATCAAAAACCGACCATGAACACCAAAACACTCGGATTCATCGGCGCCGGAAACATGGCAGAGGCTCTGGTAAAAGGCCTTCTGCACGCGAAGCTCATGCCGCCCGCGAAAGTCTTCGTGAGCGACGTAAAAGCCGAGCGCCTCGCGCACTTCGAGAGCGCTCACGGCGTCACGACGACGCAAGACAACCACGCGCTCGTGCGCGCCTGCGACGTCCTCGTGCTTTCGGTGAAACCTCAAGTCATCGACAAGGTGCTCGGGTTGATAGGCTCCGACGTAACGACCGCAAAGCTCGTGATTTCCGTGGCGGCAGGCGTGCCCGTCTCGGCGCTCGAGGCGCGGCTCCCCGAAGGCACACATGTCGTTCGCACGATGCCGAACACGCCGGCGACGGTCCAGGCAGGAGCCACGGCCATCGCCGCGGGAACCCACGCGACCGAGGACGACCTGAACGTCGCGCGCGCGCTCTTTGAGGCGGTCGGGCGCGTGGTGACACTCGACGAAACGCTGCTTGACGCGGTGACGGGCCTCTCCGGCAGCGGTCCGGCATACGTGATGCTTATGATCGAGGCGCTCGCCGACGGCGGGGTAAAAGTTGGGCTTCATCGCGACACCGCGCTGCTGCTCGCGGCGCAAACCGTATACGGCTCGGCGAAGCTCTTGCTCGACACGGGCGAGCACCCCGGGCGCCTCAAAGACATGGTCACGAGCCCCGGAGGCACGGCCATCGCGGGACTACATACGCTCGAGTCAGGCGGGCTTCGCCGCACGCTCATCGACGCCGTCGAGGTCGCGACGAATCGCGCCATCGCACTTGGCGAAATCATGGCGGCGAAGATGATGAAGAAATAGCCGCGACGGACTACTTCGAGGTTTGCCCCGAACTCGAATTCCGCGAGGGGAAAACGTCAGTGTACGTCACGACTGCGATGAGCGTGAGAAACATGAGCAACCCAACCGCGTGAATTTTGGCCTCGATTTTCGCATCGGCTTTTCGTCGTGACGTCGCTTCGAAGCCGAGAAAAAGAAGTCGCCCGCCGTCGAGGGCGGGGACCGGCAAAAGGTTGAACCCGCCGAGGTAGGCGCTGAGTGCGCCGAGGAACATCAAGTACGAGTGAACGCCGTCTTTCGCCGCGCTGCCCACCTCTTTGACGATACCAACCGGGCCCGCGAGCTGAGGCTTATCTTTGAGCGTGATTACCCGCGCTAGCCCTTTGACAAGATCGTAGACGACTACCGGAGGTCGTTTGACGCTCAGCACCGCGGCCTGGCCAACGGTCACCGGTTCGACGTGACCGTCGGGCCCGACAAGGATTTTCCCCTTGAACTCGCCGTCACGCATCGGCGTCGCGAAAAAGTGAAACGTCTCGCGCGTCCCCGGCGCCGCGCCCTTTACGTCGCGGTCAATCTCGATGTCGATCTTGTCGCCGGCGTGCGCGCCAATCTGTTTTTTGAGCTGGTCCCAATCCTTCACGGCATCGCCGGCGATACTTAGAATACGGTCACCGTCGGTCAAACCCGCCATCGCGGCAGGCCCGCCGGGCTGCACATGCACGCGCATGCTGGTCTCATCTTGAATATAGTTTCCGCCGATGAGAAAACTTATAAACATAAGGACAGAGGCGAAAAAATAATTCGAGAGTGGGCCTGCGGCAATGGTCACTACGCGCGCCCACAGCGAGGCATTCGCATAGCTTTCAGGGTCTTTCGGGTCCGACTCCTCATAGGGATTCATCCCTGCAATTTGCACGTAGGCAATAAACGGAATGAGCGCGACCTGAAACGTTGTCGGGCTGCCCTTAGGATTGTACTTCCAGAGCGTGGGCCCGAACCCTATCGAAAATTTCGTTACGCGCATGCCGAACCGGCGCGCGGCCAGGTAGTGGCCACCTTCGTGAACCACCATCAGCACGGCTAGCCCTAAAATGGCGATGATCACATACGCAAGCGACATGGCGGCAAGCATAGCGGGAAAGAAACGCCTCGCCCACCGCACTTCCGCGGTTTTCCATGGTTTGGGGCGCCGCGAACGGCACCGTGGACGTGGTAGATAGGGGCGGAAATGCAAGGGCCACGCGCACTCACGAGCTTCGTGGTGTGGCTTGCCGTTCTGTCGCGCTCTTTAGAGGCTCGCGCGGACGACGCATCCGAAGCGGGGGCGGCGCAGGTCGACGTTCGTGGAGCCGGCCGCGCGGCCAGCGGCTTCGTGTCTCGCGCGTCGGTCGACGACTCGACGCGTGAAGTCACCGACGCCGCGAGTTTGATCGAGCCACTTCCAGGCGTGCACGTGCGACGGTTGGGTGCCGATGACTCGTTCGCCACACTCTCGATTCGAGGGTCGAGCTCCGCTCAGGTGGCCGTTTATCTCGCGGGGGTGCCTCTCACGGGCGGCGCAGACCCGTCGCTCGATCTCGCGACGCTCCCACTTTGGCCTGGCGCCCGCGCGCGCGTTTTTCGCGGGTTTGCGCCGGCCGCCCTCGGGAGAGGATCACTCGGTGGCTCCTTAGTCATCGACGCGCCTTCCCCACGCTCGAACGCGCGCACCGACGTGTGGGCCGCGGGCGGATCGTTCGGCGCGGCCCGCGTGCGGCTCGGCGATGTGCGCGGGGTGGACGGCGGCGTTCGTTTCGCTACGGGCGTAAGCGCCTCGCGGTCTGACGACGATTTTTCGTACGTCGACCGGGAAGCGAGCGTCGCCCGACAAGATGTAGTTTACCGCGACCGCCAGAACGCAGGGCACGCCTCCGTGAGCGGCCTCGCGAGCATCGCTCTCCCCATTCAGTGGCCTGGGAATAAAGTGGGTGCGCTCACGGTCACGACGCTTCTCCAGGCCCGTCGTCAGCGACTGCCCGGCACCGCGTCGCTACCGACGCAGAACCAACGGCTCGACTCGAGCCGAATCGTCGAGGCGCTTGAAATAACGGTGCCTTCTGGCGTCGGAACGGCCAGTTTGCGCGCATGGGGACGACGCGAAGGCCTCGCCATACGCGACGCTTCCACCAGCTCGAAAGGGCTTAGCCCGACATCGACCTCGGATTCCATTCTCGCTCTCGGCACGAGCGTCGGTTGGAAGGGGAGGCCCTTCGAAACGCTCTCGGTCGAAGCGCGCATCGACGGAAGCGCCGAACGTTTTGCGCCGGGCACGTGGGTAGGTGTCGTGCAACCGCCCGGCGCGCGGCGAAGCAATGCAGGTGCAGGAGTCGACGTTTTATGGACTCTGTCACGCGTCACGACACTCGCCTCGAGCGCGCGCGCCGATGCATGGTTTGATGCGTCTGAAGACGGCACGATCAGTAGCGCGTTCAAGCCAACCGGCAACGTCGGTGTCGAGACGGCCATCGGCATAGCGACCTTCGCGTCTCACGCCGGGATCGTGGCGAGGCCGCCTTCCTTCGTCGAGCGCTACGGAAACCGCGGCGCCTTTGTTGGGGACCCCGCACTTCGCACGGAATCAGCGGCAACCGTAGACGCGGGGCTGCACGCTTCGCACGCCTTTGGGCGCCTACGACTCGACCTCGAAGGGTCGCTCTTTGGCACTTGGGCAAGCGACCTTATCGTCTTTATTCCTCAGGGTGCCTACGGGCGTGCGAAGGCTAAAAACATAGGCCAGGCGCGCCTTTTAGGGACCGAAGCCAGCGCGCGCGCCGCGGCGTTCGGGTTCGACTTGCGCGTCTCGCACTCGGCGCTTTCCACGCTCAATCTGAGTGACTGTCGGTTCACGACGGGGGCTTGCACACGACCGCCCCTTCCCGGACGGCCAGAGCACGACTTTGTAGGCGACCTCGCGTTCACGACCGGCCGCCTTCGCGTTCGCTATGGCATCGACGTCGTGGCGGGGATCTCAGCCGACGCGTCGGGCTCGTACGCCTACGCCGTGCCCGACCGTGCGCTACACAGTGCGGGCGCTCGGTTCGACGTTCCCGGCGTCAATGGCCTAAGCGTGACACTCGACGTGCGAAATCTTTTTGACCTCAGAGTTGCCGAGTATCCAAATGTCCTTGGTGGGAAAGACCCCTACCCCATCGGTGATTTTTTTGATTTTCCTATTCCCGGACGGCGTTTTCTTTTGAGCCTCCGCTACGTCATTCCAGGCGCTATCGAATGAGTTCTACACAATGCTAAAAAGCGAACGACTCGTGCTCCGTGACTTCGAGTCACACGACGGTGCAGCGATGCTCGCGGTGGAGAGTGACCAAGAAACCGTGCGGTATCAGTCGTTCGAGCCGCGTACCGCAGGCGATTGTGATACCTACATCGCTCGCGATTTGCGTGGACGCGGTGACGACAGGACGTGTTTCGACCTCGCGGTCACCCTGGCGGAGAACGGTCGATTCGTCGGCCGAGTCGGTCTTGACATTAAGCTCCCCGAGGCGAGTCTCGGGGAGCTTTGGTTTATCCTCGATCGGTCACTTTGGGGCCAAGGCTTAATGCCTGAAGCCGTGCGGCTCCTTGTAACCTTCGGATTTCAGGAAAAGGGACTTCACCGCGTGTTCCTCGAGTGCGATCCGCGCAACCGAGGGGCGATACGCTTAGCCGAGAAACTCGGATTCGTACGCGAGGGTCAGCTCCGAGCTCACGCTTTCATCAAAGGAGAATCGTGCGATTCGCTTTTCTTCGGCGTACTTGCGACGGAGTGGTAGGGCGACTTACGCGGATTCGCAGGCGGCACGCGTCACCTCGTGGCGGTACGTAAAAAGGCGGTTGAGCTCACGCCGCGCGAACCATCCGCCGGCAGCGCGCCCAAGAGTGCCGAGCGGAAGCTCGTAATCGACGTCGTCCGTGAGAGTGCACGTCGTGTCGGTCTCGGGCTCGACAATATGGCGATGGAGCCACGAGGCAAACGGGCCTTTGACCATGCGATCGGCGAACATATGGCCGGCCTCATAGGCGACATGGTGCGCTATGATTGTCTGCCAGAACGGGCCTATTCGCGTCTTTAAGATCACCTCGGTGCCAATCGCGAGCGAGGTCGGCGGCTTGACGATTCGTGTCGTTTGCCACGGTGGGGTGAGGCGAGCGAGAGCGTCTTTCGCCTCGTGAAAGGCGAAGACACGCGACGCCGGAGCTTGAATGCGAGTGGTGCGTATGAATTTCACGGTGCGGGTGCGAGTTTAGGGCTGCGAAGGGCTCGCCGACAAGGTCGAGCCTGCTATCGTTAACGCTTGAGACCGTATCCGCATCAGGCAGTCCGAACTCTTCGCCTTCTCGGCGTCGTGAGCTGCCTTAGCCTAGCGATGAATGCGTGTGGCTCGTTCGGTTCGGCCGCGGAGGACGGCAACGAGAGCCAGAACGACGGTGGCGTGCCGTCTGCGGATTTGGCCGCCGGACGCAACGTTAGTGAAAGGCCTGACGCGTCGGTTCCCGCCACGAAGCAGGCCGACGACGCAGGGTCGGGCGAGTGTAAGCCTCCTGACATTTGCCCGAAACGTGTATTTGTGACGGCCGAATTTTACAAAGGTGACATGGGCGGCGTGACCGGCGCAGACCAGAAGTGCATGGATGCTGCAAAGGCCGGATTGAAACCGACTCTGCAAGGCAAGAGTTTTGTCGCTTGGGTTAGCGTACCGAGCGGTAGCGCGTTCGATCGAATATGGAGCGAAGGGAAGTACGCGCGCATCGACGGAAAGCTGGTCTCGAATTCGATTGAAGGACTTCGAAAGGGACTTTTAAATCCTATTGTTGTAACTCAGAATAACACGACAATCAGCGCAGACTTCGACGTCTGGACAGGCACACAGGGCGACGGAACAGTCATTGGAAACTGCACCGATTGGGGTAAGGAAAAGACTGTTGGTCGAGGAAAGACTGGCCAAGCTACGGCGATAGACAGCCAGTGGACCGACCACATGGATAGGGGCTGCGGCCAAAAAGCTCGACTCTATTGCTTTGAAAAGTAACCTAGGAGGACGGTCGAGCTGAGGACGCGCATTCAAGAAGCGGTCGGAAGTTGGCCTCGCACAAGGAATTGCTCGCGGGAAAACACCCAGCTACGGCGGCGAGCTGCGAGTAAGTCTTTCTCCTGCACCTCAACCTGCGTTTTCGTCACCGACGAGGTCCATGTCTCGAGGCGCTTCGGAACTCGAGAGGCAAACGCTCGTGGCGTGAAGAGCCCCACACTCGCCTGACCGTCTGGGTCGCGGGCAGACGTGTAGACGAAGGCGTCGATACCCGCCTCGCGCATGGAGGTCCCGATAGCGTGGCAAGTTTTATAGCGTGATCTCGACGTCCATTCCCTACGGTAGGCGTCGAACGGCGACGCGCGGAGATCAATCCCGCGCGCCGTACGAATCGGCACGTTAAAGCTCGAGAGTTCGACGAAGAGAGGTTCGAGGCGAGCTTCGGTATCCTCCAGAAAGAGAAATCGGTAATATGCGACCTCCGCGAACGCGCACGACAATGCAAGCGCGCCGTACCAAATTCCGCGCTCGTTGCGTCGACCAAAACGCGAGCCGTGAACGAGAGGCGGATGGCGAAACGGAGTGAAGAGCAGGTAGTGAAGGCCTTCGAACTCAAGGCTCCCGGGCGCGGCGAGCGGCATCGGTGGCTTCACCTTTTCAAGGAGCTCCTCGAGCTGCGCGTGCTCGGCATCCGAATCGACGAGCTTCCGCGTGGAGATCACGTGCTGCGACTCGACGACGCGAAACACCTTGTCGAAGACGAGCGTTCGCTCGTTAGAGCTTGCCCCGCATTGCGTCCAAATATTCAGCGACATGCACGAGCCCCCCAATGGTTTTCACGAGCTCACGCGGAACGCCTGCGAGCGTACGATTCTGCGCGCTGAACCAAGCTTCAGCTTTCTCTACGCTCCCCCCGACCAACGCATCGAGACTCCGGAAGACGCGCACTAAGTACAGCGCGAGCTCCCCCTCTTTGCTCTCCGGGGCGAGCCTTTTACTCCCGGACATGAGACGCGACACTGAGGCCGCGGACAGCCCAAGCGTTTGCGCAAGCTCGAACTGAGAAAGGCCAAGCCGGTCGCTTACGCGGAGCGTGGCCTTGGTCAACGTGGCGCTTGCGTCGGGCTGGACTGCAGCGTCGAGGGCGCGGGAGAGGGGTAAAGTCATCTTTCAGGTGAAAGAGTTAGCCATAAAACTTTCATTTGCAAGACACGAAGCCGGTCGAGTTTTACGCATTGTGCGCGAAGGTGGACAGGCGTTCGAGTTCAAGATGAGGAACCGACGTGCTCATAGCGTCGTCCCAAGACAGATCTCTCACGACGACAAGCAGAGCCCGGATGACGCCTGCGTGCGCCACAAGTAGGTGTGAGGCATCGGGTGCGGTTTCCGTCCACCACGCGCGCACTCTGTCCGCGATGTCACTCGTGGTCTCGCCGCCGGGTGGCGGGAGCTCACGCCACCGAGCCATCCACGCGCGGTAGGCGTCGCCGTCATCGCGCTCGATAGCCTCCCACGTGCGCCCCTCCCATCGCCCCATGGAGAGTTCCTTGATTCGCGCGTCGAGCGCAAGCCTTGCACCAAGAGCGCGCGCGATGAGGGCCGCGGGCTCGGCGCAGCGCGCAAGCGGTGAGGAGTGTACGACGCGCACACCGGCAAGCTCAGGATTCGACACGATGCCGTCGGCGACCTGCGTTGCGGTCACTTTAACCGCGACGGGATGGTGGCCGTAGCACGTCCCCTTCGCTTCGACCGGCGCGTGCCGCACGAAGCGAAGGTCGAGGGGCGCAGTCACGGTGCACCTCGGACGAGCGCGAGCGCGAGAAGCAGCCCGCACTCCACCACCTGCTGCGTCGCGCCGAGAAAGTCGCCCGTGATGCCGCCCGCTCGCTTGCGAAAGCGCCATGCACATACGGCCGTAAGGACGAAGGCCGCGACGGCCATGCCGAGGAACTCTTCACTACGAAGCCGACGCATCACGCCCGTCACGAAGCAAACGCCGAGGCCGAGACTGGTCGCTAAAATGAGTTGAGGGACGCCCGCGCGGGCGATATCCCTACTTTTCGCGCCGTCCTCGGCAGTGACATAAGGCATGGCCGCCATAAGCCATATCGGAGGTACGCGAGAGAGACACTGCGTGACAACAATGGCCACGGGCGCGAACGCGTCGAGTCGAGCGAGAAGAAGCACGCGGAGCAAGAGCGAGCAGATGAGCGCCGAGGCGCCGAAGGTGCCGACTCGGCTGTCTTTGAGAATCTCGAAGAGCTTTTCGCGTGTGTACGCCCCGCCAAGCGCGTCTGCCGTGTCGGCAAGGCCGTCTTCGTGAAACGCGCCGGTAAGCAGAAGACTCAGGGTTACGGTGACCGTCGCCGCGACGAGCACTCCGCCACGAAGACAGAGCACGAAGAGAGCGGCTTGCAAGGCTCCGAGCCCTAATCCGATGAGTGGAAAGTACGCGGAGGCCCAGCGCCAATCATCTTTGGAAAACGGAAATCCGCCTATCGGGATACGCGTTAAAAAAATAGCCGCGGCACGGGCGCCGCGAAAGTACGGAGGAGCGTTCAACGGTCGACCTTCGTGGGTACGCCCGCAGTCTCGAACGTCGCCATCTCGAGATGCAGCGCGCATGCGAGGTCCAGAAGCGGAACGGCCGCGAGAGCGCCGGAGGCCTCACCGAGTCGAAGCCCAAGGTCGAGGAGCGGACGC
Organism: Polyangiaceae bacterium; assembly: GCA_025353725.1. Lineage (GTDB taxonomy): Bacteria > Myxococcota_A > Polyangia > Polyangiales > Polyangiaceae > Labilithrix. The sequence continues at coordinate 176,747 of JANXOF010000081.1, forward strand.
GCATCGAGCGCCTCGAGAACCAACGCGTGCCCGGCCTCCTGCGACCGATGGGCAAAAATCAAGTGCCTCCGTACGTCGGGGACCGCGCGAACGAGCGCTAACATCGCGGCCGAGACGATGAAGCCGTCGACCAACACGGTCATCCCGCGTTGTGCGGCTTCGCCTGCCGCTCCAACAAGCGCGGCGATCTCACGACCGCCCACAGCCTTGAGCACGTCTGCCGATGCGCTGCCGGCGGGAACTCGGTCGAGGGCGGCCTGGACGACGTCGCGTTTTACCGCGAACGCCGAACCGCTGACCCCGGTCCCGGCGCCGACGATCGCGGCGGCGTCGCACCCTAGAAGCGCACCGGCGATCGCGGCGGCGACCGTCGTATTGCCTATTCCCATCTCGCCAAGCACGACGATGCGCGTCGCTGGGTCGAGGCTGGCGACGGCGCGGCGCCCGGCCTGAATGGCGGCGCCGAGCGTTTCGCCCGGAAGGCCATCCTCCATTGAAATGTCGCCGACCATGGCGTCCACGACCGCCTCACGCAAAAAGCGAACGTTTCGCTTTCCGGGGTCGAACTCAGTCGCATAAGGGTGAGCGACACCGACATCGACCACGAGCAAATCGGCGCCGATCCGAGCCGCAAGCACCGACGCCGCGGCACCTCCCGACAAGAAATTCGAAACCATCGCGGCCGTGACCTGTTGGGGGTAGGCCGAAACTCCGCGTGTGGCGACCGGGTGGTCCGACGCGAAAAGGATCGCGCTGACGGGGCGGCTGCGGGGAACTCCGTCCTGCGAAATAGCAGCAAGCGCAACCGCGACGTCTTCGAGCGCTCCGAGGCTGCCTTGCGGCTTGGTGAGGCGCGCCTGCCGCGCGAGTGCGCTCTCGCGGTGGAGCGGGTTCGGCGTGGGTATCCGGAAGTCAAACGGCGGCGGGGCCTGCATCAGGGCGAGCAAGGTACTCGGATCGCACGGGCGCCGTGCTCGAAGTTACGGTACGAGCCCTGCCAAGCCACGATGAGCGACTCCGAGCCGAACGCACGCGCCACGTTCCCCAAGACCTTCTACTACGCCAACACGATCGAACTTTTCGAGCGGATGGCCCACTACGGATTTTACATCGGACTTGCGATCTACCTCCGAAAGATCGTGGGTATGTCGGACGTCGAAATAGGCTTCACGCTCGGAAACTTTCGCTTCGTCGGCTCGCTCGCGCCCATTCCGTGCGGCGCAGTCGCAGACCGCATCTCGTTCAAGCGCTCGCTGCAAATCGCCTTCGTGGGCTACGCAACGGCATATGCGACGATTCTCTTCCTACCGAAAAAGGGATTTGTCATCGGCGCGCTCTTCCTTGCGGCGGTTTCGGGCGGTTTTCTAAAGCCGGTCATCATGGGGACCGTCGTGAGGACAAGCCCGCCCGGTCGCCAAGCGGAGGGATTCGCCGTGTTTTACAGGACGGTGAACGCCGGGAGCGTCGTCGGGAAGACACTTGCTTACGTGGTGCGCCTCTTGCTCAGCATTCGGTTCGTCGCGGCTACGTCGGTCTTGGCGAGTCTTGCGGCTCTGGCCATAGCGACGTTTCTCTATGAAGAGCCACACGCGGCCGGGGAGTTAGCCGGAGAAGCGCGTGAAAAAGAGAAAAAGCCAACGTTTACCGAGCTTTTACGCGGATACGGAGAGGCGCTGAAGGACCTAAAATTTACCGCTTTTCTACTAATTTTTAGCGGCTATTACTTCATGATTGAGCAGTTCTACATGACGTTTCCGCAATACGTTACACGGCATATCGACGAAAAAGCGCCGCTTGAGATTATTACGCTCATCAACCCGGCGACGATCGCCGTCGCTGGCGGGGTCATTGGAAAGAGCGTCATGAGGTTCATGAAGCCCGCTGCCCCCATCTGGACGAACGTCCTCGGAGTAACCATCGCGTCTCTTTCGATGTTTGTCATGGGCGCTATTCCTACGATTGCGGGCGCGTGCTTGTCGGCCGCGATCTTTGCCGTGGCGGAGATGACCTTTACGCCGAAGTTCTACGACCAGCTCGGGAGCCTCGCCCCGAAAGGCAAGGAGGGAATGTACATGGGTCTTGCGTTTCTCCCGAGCGCTATCGGCGCTTGGGTGGGCGGTCAAGTATCAGGTCCGCTCATCAAAATGTATCTCCCTGAAAAAGGTGAGCGAAATCCGTTTCTCATCTGGTCGATCTACGCGATTCTCGGGCTCGTCTGCGCCTTCGCGATGGCAGTTTTTGGCAAGCTCACGTCGCGCAAGGAAACCTCGGCGAGCGCCTAGGCGCGCTTTCTTTTGTGGCGCTTGTCACGCATACTCAAAGACCGACAAGGATCTTGAAGCGAGTTCGCCGTCGCTCTAGGTCGCTCTAGGTCGCTCTACGTCGCTCTTCCCAAGCCGCCCGAGGCGCTCTCGCTCACGGTCCGCAAGCTTCTCGGGAAAGTTGAGGCGGAAGCCAGATCCTCACCGGTATCGAGCGCGCGCGCGAGGCATGGCCATCGATTCGAGATACTGCGCCGGCTCGTATGCGAAAGTCCATTGAAGCGCACTGGCAAGAAGTACCCCTCCTCGCGCATAAGGGGTTGACGAGGTAGGAGAACGAAGCTGGTTTCGACGCGCTCAGGGCCCCGTGTCTGACGGGTTCGCGGGCGCTGCGGGGAGGCAGAATGTGCCTCGTACGCGAACGACCGCGGTTCCAAACGGTGGCTCGCGTGTCGGCTCTGCCACTCGGCTGACATCGGCCTCAAAGCGGCCGGAGATACGCTCTCCATCCGCGCCCGTCACTTCCATAAGTGACTTTCCGGCACGCGCGAGGCGATAGGCCTCCGTCTCGCCTTGAGTAACGATAGTGAGGTACGAAAGCTGCGTTCGGCCGACGTCTCCACGTAACGGATCACCGACGATGCGGACGGAAATCGGGCCGCCCTCGACCGTAACCCACGGTGACCGCGTACCGTCGCGATGGTACTTATGATCCGCTCGATCGTGTTCGCTATGTGCGAAGGCGCCGGCATCTTCACCAGCTACCGTAAGCCGCACACCAAGCGTCGCGCACGGGTCGTCGGCGACCCTCGGTGAAGGCACGTTGGGCGCCGCGACCTCAGCCCAGAGAGGAACAGAAACGCGTGGCGTCACACGCGAGCGGACAAAAAGGAAGCCCGCGCCTGACAATCCAACGGTGACCGCTAACCCAACCCACGCGAGCGGTCGCAAGCGAGGCGACGGCTTTTGGCGAAGGGCAACTTGCAAGCGGTCGAAGACGGCGTTCTCGTCGGACGACCGCTGCCGAAGTGCCTCCAGCTCGCACGCGCGCACGGCGAGCGCCTCTTCGAGATGGTGAATTCTTGCACGCAGCGAGTCGGTGTCATCTCTGTAGGCGTTGCTCATCGGTGCGTTACTACGCTGGGCGAAGACTACCTCGAAAAGGTTCAATCACGCGCAGGCGCCAATCCGCCAAGAAAGCGAGCCGAGGCGTTCGACGCACCTCGGCTCGCTCTTGATCAGTCAGTCGCGCTCAATCCGCCGCGATTGAGCCGACATGCCAAGGCGTCGCCTCGGTTTGCACGCTCAGGAGCTGAAGCGGAGCGCCTCGACCGGCGGTAAGCGCGCCCGCGACAAGCACGAACGAGCGCTCAGACGGCGTTGCGAGCGTCGAGAACGAGGCTACTGGCGTCGGGCTACCGGCGGGCGCCACATTCACGACGAAGAGCGCCTCGCCGGCGAGGGAAATCGAAGCCACGGGCCCGGCCAGCGGGAACGAGGCATCCGTCGCAAGCGAGATCGAGGCGCCTGCGGCGTCGACCGCCGACACGTCCACGGCGGGTGCGTCGGGCGACGCGTGAATCGCCTGGATCTCGGTCTCTCCGCGCGTGAACCTGTCGGCATAGAGCGAAAGGCCGAATCCGGCTCCGCCCGCGGCCGCGTTCAAAAATCCACCCGCCACGGCGAGGTAGCGCTCGCCTGCGACCAAGGGTCCCGTGGAAACGCGCGTAAGGGCCGCGTCTGCGCCGTCGGCGACAAAGACATCGAGCTCGTAGGCACTCGGTGGCACTTGGAGCGGCGCCGAGAGTTCGCCAAACGCAAGTCGGTTGACGACCACGGGACCTGAGGCCAATCCGAGTCGGACGGCAGGCGCGTCGGGAGAGGCATGAAGGGCGTATACCGTCGGGTTTTGCTTGATAAACCCGAGTGTTCCACGCGGTCCGACGGCAAGAAGGCCGAAGCCGTCTCGCTCACGCGGGAGGTGCGAAAGAAAACCCGTCGCGATGACAAGCAAGCCCGCGCCGGTCGGGAGTTCTGGAGTCGTAAAGGCGGTCTGACGCGCGCCTCCGGCACCAATCGCGACTTGAAGCGCGACGCCGGCAGGCAACGCAATCCCCGCTTCGCCCGTGTCGCTAAATCGATCCAGGTTGGGGACTTCGGGATTCGCGATATCGTCGTCACCCACGTCGAGCGAGACCGAAGGCGCGTCCGGAGATGCGTGTATAATGCGCACAAGACCGTTGCCCGCGCTTGCGGCCGCGAAGCGCTCGACGACAGGGAGAATCCGGAACCCTGACGCGGCGTCCGTCGACGCGAGCGAACCCGAGGCGATACCCGTGGTGCGCACGCCGGCTTCGAGCGTTAATTCGGCCGAAAAGACGACAGCGTCGGCGTCCGTCGAGGGCGTGGCGCGGACGTCGACGGTATAGGAGCCCGCCTTCAAGCGAAGGTCTCCCGTGGTGTCCGTGAAGGCCAAGCCCGAAGCCACGGGGAGGGACTGCCCGCGAACGTAGACGTCAACCGCGGGCGCATCCGGTGAGGCATGAACCACGCGAAGCCGCGCGACCGAGCTCAGCGCCTCGCTTAGAGCGGACGTGCCGTCCGCGGCCACGGGTTCGCGATTCGCCGACTCCACCGAGCAAGCGACGAGTGGAAACATAAGGCATGCAAGACGTGCATAGCTGCGCATGAGAACTCCTTCACGAGAGAACGTTGGGTCACCATCGGTTCTGCACCGGTGCTGATAGAGTTCGCTGTGCGAAGGAGGTTGGATTTCGCGACCCCTACGAATTGGAGAAAAAGTCGAGACGTCACGCGCGTGCCTTTTTTCGAGACGAAACGCCGCAGCTCTAGAACTTGCGGTCGGTATCGCTCTTCGAGGCGTCGACGGTTTCGGCGCCCTCCTTGGGCTGGTCACCAATCACGCTTTTCAACGGGCACGCCGAATAGAGCGCGCATTTTTTACAACCGACCACCAGAGCAACAGGGCAAAGCGTCATAGCGGGCCGTCTACCATGAAACGCACCGTGGAGGCGCCTCGCCGCGCCGAGGTGCGTGGTACAACGTAGGGATGGGCCAAGCCGCGGCGTCGCCTTACGTCAATTTTGAAGACTATGCCGAGTCCGAGGCTAGCGGCGGCAAGTTTCGAGCGTGCAAGCACCGCGCGTCGCTGCGTGAATACGTCCTTGTTTCTCAGGACGTTCGCCAAGTCGAGGTGTTCCGGAGGAACGAGGAATGGCGCGGCGAGGTCGCGACGGGCGGAATGCGCGTGATGCTTCACGGGGCATCGGTCGAGGTCGACGCCATCTACGGCGCTTTCCAGGCCTAGGGGCACTTGGTGCGCAGCGCGCCCGCCGGCTTCGATAGCCACGAAAACCGAGCCACCGGGCGCACCTCGGACGTCTGCCGCGGACGCGCTGGCCTTCATTGCGTGCCTGGTGCTAACTTCGGCGCCTAAAATGAGCCAGACGACCTCCACGCCGCCGCGCCCCAACGCCCCCGGAATGCCCGCCCCCGAGACCACGTCGGGAGATGGCGGAATCGCCGTGCGAGGCGGCGCGGCTATTCTTGCCCCCATTCAGTCCTTCCCAAACGGCGTTCCCGCCAACGCGATGGTGCTCATCCCGCTCGGGCCGAACGGCGAGCCCGTTGAGAAGAACGTCGTCGACGGTCCCGTCGCCGTCACGATGGAGCAAGTGTGGAAGCTCCTCGGGTTCAACGGCCCGGCCGTGCAGGTGCAAGACGACCAGGGTCGCCCCATCGCGATTGGCCTCGAGGACTTGCTTGCAGGTCTCGAGAAGCATTGGGTCGATAGTCAAGACGACCTCGATCGCGGCCGCATCTTCGCACAGGAGCTGATGAAGTATCAGCGTCACGAGAAGGCTGAAACCGTGCTTTCCAAAGTCGTCGCTCGCGGCGGTGACGGGAATGATTGGCTCGCGCTCGGCGTCGCGCAGCTCGCGCAGGAGAAACTCGAGAAGGCCGAAGGCACCCTCAAGGGCGCTCAAAACCTGATGAAGGAGAATCCCTATCCCAGCCTGCATCTCGCGAAGCTCGCGCATTCGAGGAAAGACGAAAAAGCCGAGCGCGACGCCGTCGAGCGTGCGATTCAGATTCAGCCCGGCAACGTCGACGCGTGGGCGTACCTGTTCAACTTCGTCAAGGAGGCCGAGAACGAGGAGAAAGCGATAGCGGCCGTCGAAGAGCTCGCCAACGCGCCGGTCAACGCGAAGACGGCCGCGCCATTCGTCGCCCTTCAGGGCTTCTACGCAGGCGAAGAGGCGACGCGCGACAAGGCTATAGCGTTCGCGAAGAGGGGTCTCGAGCGCGCGCCGAGTGACCCGATTCCGCTAATTGTGCTCTCGGCCCTCTACGGCCAGGCAGGCAAGATTGACGAGGTGGTCAAACTACTCGCGCCGCAGGAGGCGCTCATGCAGCAAGACGTGCGCATTGCACACAATTACTTCGAGGCGCTCTTCCAAGCGAAGGACATGGGCAAGATTACCGCTCTGCTCAACAAGCTCGCGACGTCTTCGAACAAAGAAGTAAAGCAATTTGCTATCGAGCGTTCACGCGCGATAGCGCAAATGCTCCAGCAGCAACAGCAGGCCCTCACGGCGCCTGGCGCCCAGTCCTAGAGCTACGGAGTTCGTCGTACCCGGTAGGATGAGCGCCCTCACGGCGCTCTCCTCGGCGAACGTCTTCATGATCCCGCTTGGCGCACATCAGGCGTTAGGCGAACATGCCGGGGAGACGGGTGTTGAAATCCCCAAGTGGGTCCGCGACGCCCACCGCCGTCATGGCTGAGTAGAGGACTTGGGCGGGATGTGCGCCGTCCGCGCGGACATGTTGAGGTTTCATTCCGCCGGCCAATCCTGCGTAAAGCGCGATCATGTTCTCGGTGCTGTGAGAGCCGTCCCCCTCGGTCTCGCCCCAGCCACCCTCGAAGCACATCGTGAGCGCAGTGTTGTTGATCATCGGACTGCCATCCACGTCCTTCTGCGCCTGAAGCAGCGACACGAGGCGGGCGAACGGGTCGATAGCCCAGGCTACGCACCGCGGAACATCATCGGCTGTCTTATACTGGCCATGGCCGAGCTCATGAATGTCTAACGTAGTATCGACTCCGCAGGCTAGATTCGCCGAGACAAATACCTGGTGGAAACTGACTTGAAGTGTCGAAACCTGCCAAAGGTCGCAGGCAAGCCCCAACGCGAGTAAGTCTACCATTGTCGTTGCCCGGAGGTTTTCACCGCTCCAGCCAATCGCCGCACCATCGTTGCCGACTGCAGGGTCCGCTCCTAGCGGTGTCGGCTTCCTGCACGACGTACCCCCGGCGGCGATATCGATAGAGTCGAGGTCCTTCTCGATTTGACGAATGAACTCCAGGTGCGACTGCATCGTCAATGCATCCGCCGCACCCAATCGCTTGTTGAGTCGCTGGATCCCGCCGCCGACGAGATCGAGGACACTTTTTCGACCCGCTCGCGCAGCGAGAACTTCGGGCGAAGGTCCAGTCGCGGCAGCGGCGCCCGCGGCACCCTCGAAGTTGCTTAGAAACGTGTCAAAAATAGTTCGTGGCGAAGCATACGGATCACGCTTGACCCCCTTGTTATATGACATAAGGCCACGGCCGCTATCGGCACCACCGCCTCTATAGGAGGTAGGCTGAACGCGCGCGTTCATGTATTTTGCGCCCAACTTGGCGGCGACGATTTGATCGCACGTCGACCCCCTCGGTGTAAAATCTCCCTGTTTCAGCGAAGGGTCCTTTTCCCCAGAGAGTTGTGGAAACACCGTGTGACCGTGGAAGAGAGTATCTTTGTCAGGGGAAAGGCGAGCCCCGGGCTCGCTGGAGCCGGTAGGAATGCGAAGCCCCGTGGCAATTCCAACAAGCGGCTTTACCTTGTATTTCTCCAACGGCTTCAGAGCTACCGTAGTTTCGTAGTTCTGCCCAACAGTCGCAGGGTGAACCTTCCCGTTTCCTCCCTTAATGGCAGGCATATCGCCTAGGGATCCGCCCGCCAACATCGAAACGAACTTCTTTTTCACGACCGGCGCGGCGTGAGCAAAGCGAGACCAGCCCATGATCTCCAACGCCGGAAGCGCAATCGCCACCCCCCCGAGACCACGAAGGAGACTGCGCCGATTAATAACGTTCTTTGACATAGAAACCTCCAACACCTCGAAACGAAGACTGCGGACGTACGTAGCAACGACAAGTCATGCCGAGAACGCACTAGGGACTTCGCCGACTCCCAAACGCTTCTGACGACACCATATCAAGCAGAAAGTCTTTCATCTTGACCTCGCCCGAATACTGCTTTGAGAACGAGCCCACGTATTCCTCGTCTGCGCTGTCGAGCTCGCGTCGGCCGTTCGCGAATCGTTTGACTTGCTTGAACATGCACTGACTTAGCTTGCCCGATTTGAGAAGCAGATCCGTCAATTCCGCGGGACCGCTAAACGCGCCCGCGCCCGGAATGTTACCCTTACCGTCAATCGCGCAATCGGGTCGACCAGGCTCAATCTTGCGGCGTTTCCCCGTCTCGTCGTACCCTTCGAGCCCGAACCCAATCCCATCGATCGACTTATGGCACGACGCGCAAGAGGGATTGGCTTGGAGTGCCATATAACGGTCGTGCTTGCAAGCGTTCGCAGTCTCCGCCTTCGGAGGCTCGTCGAGCTTCAGGCCGGGAGGCGTAGGCAACACTCCATCGCACGTAATTTGCTCGAGAATCCACTTCCCGCGCTGCGTGGGGCTTGTGTCTCCAAACTTTTGGCCGTTCGAAAGCAGACTGCCTTGCGAGAGCAGACCCTTTCGCCCGGGACCGAACGAAACCCACTTTGGTTGTGCCCCCGGAAGAGGAAGCTCATACACGGTGGCGAGAGCGTCCGAGATATAGGTCTCCGTAGACCGGAAGACGTCGAGCCACGGCCGATTGTCATCGAAAATGACCTTTTCTACGAGCGCGTCGGACTCCGTCCGCATCGCGTTGGCGAGGGGGTCAGGTTGCGCAAGGCGCTCGTAACCCATCCACATTTGGAACATGCGAAGAACCTGAGCGCGCGCCGCGGGCGTCGCGAGGAGCTCTGCGGCAGCATTCCGAATGCCTTGCGGCTGGTCGAGCTTCCCGGCCGCCGCTCGGTCGAGGAGAGCATCGCTCGGCCCGGCACCGGTTAGGAAAAACGCGAGTCGCGTCGCGACCTCAAATCCGTTTAGCTTCACTAAACCAGGCGAACCTCCAACAAGACTCCCCACTTCGACGCGGTAAAGGAACTCTGGGTGCTGCAGAAACGAACGAAGGGCAAGATCGACGGCTACGTAAAAGTCATTTCGTGCTTTGGCAACCTCTATAAGTGCCGTAAAGCTTAGGACTTCGTCTGTCTCGAGAGGGCGCCGCAGTGCGAGTCGCCCGAAGTGCTTTACGAACGAGGTAAAACACTCGACGTCACCCGGCCCGGTCGGAACACAACCGACGACAGCGTCGCGCTTCGCAGGGTCTGCGATGACGGAGGCCGCAAGCTTCTCTGCCATCGACTCGAGAGGTCGGACAAATGCATCCGAAATAGCCTGCGTCGAATAGTCATTATCAAACGGAGTCCGAGCGTCTCTGGGTAGCACCTCAGCAGACACTGGAACTCCAAGAAACGCGCTTGCCGTGAGCTCGAATTCGCGATGCGTAAGCCTTCGAAGCGCGGGCGCCTTGGAGGCGAGCGCCTGACCCGGTAAACCGGCCGGAACCGGGCCTGCGCCGGGGTCGACGGCTTCGACGCCCAGCGAGTCATCCCCGGCTCCTCGCAGGAGATTGCTTGCGTCGTTTTTGCATGCGCCTATCGCCAAAGGTCCGGCAAGTAATCCGATGAGCCAGCGGTTCATGTGGGCGATCCTCTCGTCTCAATTTGAGCCACGTCGCTCGGCTCACCCGGACATAAAGCGTCCGATGAATCTTGCGGTGACGCCGTCGGGGAGGGTTAGAGCAAACGAGAGGCCAAGCCCCTCTCTGCGTGGGACGCTCACGTTTTCTATTCTTCCCAGGTGTATGAAGATACCTCACGGGCCATCGTCATACGCGACCGTAGCGGAAGAGAGGCGAATGGCCCTCTCCGCGGAGGCCTGGTGATCCACCGCGGGGCGACTAAGACAAGAACCTACGTATCTCCTCCGCGTTATTTCGGTTACCTGTGGCCTCTTCCGCGACATGATTCCCGCCTCAATCGCTCGCGACGTAAGCCAACGACGGCTCGCGTGGTGACGATTCCCTCCCGTGCGCAGCGTCCACGCTCGCGCGCCTGGCTTTGTCGCTTGCGGCGCGATCGAAAGAGGGCCCATTCTCCAGGCATGAGTATTCTCGACAAAGCGAAGGAAGCCGCTCAAGCCGCACTCGACAAGACCAAGTCCGTGGCAGGTGCTGCGGCATCCGCCGTAGATGAGGTCGCCGCCAAGGCGAAGGTCGTCGCTGAAGAGGCTGCAGCCAAAGCCAAAGCCGTCGCTCACGACGTCAGCGCGGCCGCATCCGAACATGCCGGTCACGCCGCCGACAAGGCGAAGGAGCTCGCGGCGGACGCGGTCGACGCGTCGAAAAAAGCGGGTTCGTCGGTCGCAGCCGCGGCCCATAACGCGGCCGACAAGGCCGGAGATCTGGCGGACGAGGCTGCAGAGGCCGGGAAAGGCGGATTCGCCGGAGCTGTCAACGCCGTGAAAGGCGCGGGAGCGTCCGCTCTTGGTGCGGTCGAAAAAGCGACCGGCAAAGACATCAACGGTGACGGCAAAGTCGGCTAACTCAAGACGCGCATGACTCGCGCGCTGAGTCGCTTATGGGCGATTGAGCGCGCAAGTTGCGCGGTTTTACTGCCGCCACCTGTCCGAGCACTCAGCCGGCGCGGCGGCGAAGAAGGAAGAGAAAGAGTGGGCCGCCTAGCAGAGCCGTGACCGCGCCGACAGGAGGCTCGGTGTGAAGCCATCGAAAGGCACCGCGACTCACGAGATCGCATGCGACAAGGAGCGCTCCGCCCAGCAGGAGTGACGCGGGCATAAGAAGGCGCGCGTCGGGGCCGATAAGGCGACGCAGCACATGGGGCACAATAAGACCCACAAAGCCGATGAGACCCGTGACGCTCACGATCGCGCCGACGACGAGTGAACTCGCGAACAGAGTGCGGACTTCGACGGCTCGTACGCGCACACCCAGGTGGGCGGCGGCGTCGTCACCGAGCGAGAGAACATTGAGACGCGCGGCGTCGTAGAGAAGAATCGAAGCGCCTATACTTAGATAACCCGCAAGCGCGATAAGCGAGGCGCGCGATGGCACGTCGAGAAATCCCATGAGCCAAAAGAGGAGCTCCTGCGCCTTCGATGGCGCAACAAGCGTTTTTACGAACGTAATCGCCGCCGACGCGATTGAGTTCACCACAACCCCCGCGAGCAGCACGCTCGTGCTGCGTGAGCCGGGTGCCGACGTCGCAAACGCGTGGACCAGCAGCGTCGCAGCCATCCCCCCGGCGAGCGCCGCAAGCGGCAAGAACGACGCGCCTAAAACCGTTGCTCCGTTGAGTCCAAACACGATAGCGAGCGTCGCGCCGAACGCCGAGCCCCCTGATACGCCGAGGATAAAGGGCTCCGCGAGCGGATTGCGCAATAACGCTTGAAGGGCCACCCCGACGATGGAGAGACCCGCGCCTGCGAGAGCAGCAAGCAGCACACGCGGCAGGCGCACCTCGAAGACAATGTCGTGATCGCGTGACGCGCCATCGAGGACCGCAGAGGCCAGGGACACGGGGTCCGTACCAAAACTCACCCCGAGAACCATTGAAAAAACGAGCGCGCCAACGCAGCCCAGAATCACGACAAAGGGCTTCATCCCGCGTTGCGTTCGTAGAGGATACGCAACCCGTCGAGCGTCAGGTCGTCGTCAACCTCTTTGATGCTGCGCGAGAGGGGCGCTATCAGTCGTGCCAGGCCTCCCGTGGCGACGACGACGCAAGGAAACTCGAGCTCCTCGATAAGGCGCTCGACCAAGCCATCGACCAACGCGACGTAGCCGTACACAATCCCTGATTGCATCGAATGCTGCGTATTTCTGCCGACCACGCGCGGCGGCTTGGCGATTTCCACACGTGGCAGCTTTGCGGCGCGAGCGAACAGGGCATCGGCGCTAATTTGGATACCCGGCGCAATGACGCCGCCGAGGTATTCGCCTTTGGGCGAAACGCAGTCGAACGTCGTCGCCGTGCCGAAGTCGACCACAATCAGCCCGCTTTTGAAGCGCTCGTAGGCCGCTACGCCGTTGACGATGCGGTCGGCGCCTACCTCGCGCGGGTTCTCGTAGAGAATGGCCATCCCCGTGCGAATGCCCGGGCCGACCACGAGCGCCTCGAGCGCGAACGCGCGGCGAACAAGGTCGAGCATCGGCTCCGTGAGGGCCGGCACGACGCTTGCGACAATCGCGGCTGTCACGCTCTCCGCGCGCACGTCACGCATGGCCAGGAGCTGGCGCAGAATCACCGCGTACTCGTCCGCGGTCCGCCCGCGACTCGTTTCGACGCGAAATTGGTGCACCAGGCGGTCTTCATCAAAGAGCCCGTAAACGATGTTCGTGTTCCCGACGTCAATGGCCAGCAGCATCGCGCGACACTCTACGCTACTCGACGAGGGTGACGTGCGTGATGACGTCGCCTTGTGCGAGCGAGCCCCACGCGCCCTCGGCGTGGCCAACATGCGTGTATTCTCCGTCGAGGTGAGGTGTACGCGCGAGCGTCACGAAGACCTGACTCGAACCTGTGTCACGGCCCGAGAGGGCCATCCCAATGTCAAACGGCGCGAAGGGTACCGGCGACGTCTCGCAGCGCAGCGACGTCCCGGAGCCGTCGTAGCCATCGCCGTCGGGAGATCCGAATTGCACGACGAACGCCGGCGCGACGCGATGCACGGTGATGTTGTTATAAAACCCTGCTCGCGCGAGCGACGCAAGGCGCGCCACGGTACGCTGCGACCCTTCGGGATCGAGTACGAACGAGAGCGGGCCGACGTCCGCATCGGTCGTAAAAACAAGCTTTTGAAGGCGTGTCACGGGTTTCGGCGACGCGGCACCTGAAGCGCCTTCGCCCAACGGCGCGGCACACGCAGAGACACTTTCGCCGAGCGAGCGAAGGGCCTTTTGAGCTCGCTCACGCATCCCGACGTTCGCGTCCGAGCACGCACGGCTAGCCGCAGCTTTGGCCTCGGGGTGACGAACGCTCGCGGCCGCCTCGATGAGGCCGATGCGCGTTTCGAAGCGGTCCTCCGGCCACGCGAACGCGAGCGCGCCTGCAAGCGCGTTCATCACCTCGCCCGAGAGCTCTCGCGCGGGTTCAGCGCCGGGCGCAGGCGACCTTGGGTCGAGCGCCGCGCGTTTCTCGCTTGCCGCGAGCCCCATGACGCGGTCGGGGTGCTGGTCGATGACGTTCGCCGCGACGGCGACGAGCCCGGCTTTTTTGGACGAGAGCGCGTCTGCGAGCAAGGACGCCGCAACGTCGCCAAGCTCAGGATGCTGGCCTATCGCCTCCACGGCTTGCTCTCGAACGCGAAGGTGTTCGCTTTTCGCAAACGTCCGAAAGGCGGCTCTCCGCACGCCCTCGAGAGGCCTGCGCAAAAGCGATGTCAGCCGTACGCGCGCCGACGTCTCCGTGTCCTCGGGCGCACACGCGCGCAAGACTTCGGCGTCATAAACGCCGCGCGCAAGGCCAAGTGACGCGGTACAACGCAGCTCCGCGACGCGACGCGTGACCGCCGAATTTACCCCGTCGGACGGCTTCGGTAACACGAGTGAAGCCATCGTCCGGAGCGCAGATTCGGCCTTTTTCGGAGGCTCTGCGCCGACCGCCTGAACGAGCATCGCAAGCACATGAAACTCTGCGCTTAAAAGCGCCTGGGGCGACAGCGCATCCTTTTCGGGAACCAACTGCTCGAGCGCCTCTGCCGCCGCCAGTTGGCCCGCCTCGAACAGGGAATCCAAGCCGCGCGCGGCCTCGGCGCGCTCGGAAAACGTGAACCGCCCGGGCTGCGTCACCACCGTGAAGAGGTCCTGTGTGATGTCTCTCGCGAGTTCTTTTCCGAGCGCCTCTCGACCGAGCGTTTTGATGGCGAAAAGCCGCGCGTCACCCGGTCGCGCAAGCGCCGCGCGCGCGACCTCGACCACACGCTTGCGAAAAACAGGTCTCGGTTCGGCCCGAGAAAGCGCATAAAACGCCATGTCACGCGGCGCGCCGTCACGCGCACTTGGCGAGGACGCGTCGAGCAGAGCGGTCATCGAAGCGTCGCCGAGCGGCTTTCGGCTGCGTGTCAGGTCCCCGAAGCCAAGCAACGCAGGCTCGGACCACGCACCGCCTACCTTGAGGAGCCCGAGTAGGGCGTCTTCGCCGAGCGCCGTTCCGCATCGCCCGAGCGCGCGCGCGATGGACACGTGAGGATCAAGGCGGCTCCTTTCGCGCGGCGTCGCGTCGCGAGGTGCGGCGACACGGCCAAGGGTCGCGGCCCGCGCTGAGAGTATCGAAAGGTGCGCGTCTTCGTGACCTTTGCATGCATATCCGAGTCCGTAGGCAGCCCAGGACATGACTTCCTCGTCCTCGTCGGCGAGGTGCGCTTGGAGCCCTGCCGTGCTCGAGGCATCGGCGATCCGTGCGAGCGCTCGAGCGCTCAGGCGACGCGCGGCGACGTCGTGACTTGTACGCCACTCGTCAGGCACGTCCGCGGCGCGTCGCATGTCCGCCGCGCGTTCAACGACGGAAGCGTCCGCCGCAGCCGTGAGCGAGACGGGCACTGAAGTAACCGTTCCGGAACCCCCGCCGTCTAACGACGCATTCGTGCGCGACGCGCGCGAACACCCGACCACCCAAACGCCGATCATGGCAATCGCGGCCGCTTTCGCCGCCTTTCGCCGCACCATCAAGCGGGCGACTTCATGCGACGCGCGTCGTTCCACGAGGAGAGACGCTCACGGGCGTCGCGGAGCCTTCGACCGAGAGGGCCTGCATCCGGCGACTCCGCTCCGACGGTGTCCACGACATCGAGCCCCGCGGCCCGGAACGCCATCGACGCGCGCGCGAGATGCCACGCGCAGCTCACGAGAACGACGCGAGAAAGACTGCGCCGCGTCAAAAGCGCAGCCGCGAATCTCGCGTTGTCCCGGGTGTCAAGCGAGCAGCGCTCGCGAACGATGGCGTTGAGCGGCACACCCAACCCCCGTAGGCGGAGCGCGAGGTCGTCCGCCTCCACAACGCCGCCCCACGCGCGGCCTCCACACGCCACCACCACCTCCGTTTCACGAAGGTGGAACGCTCGCGCCGCGACGGCCACGCGCCTCAGAAGAGCCGGGCTTCCCGAGCGGCATCCGAGCACACATAGAGCGGGGGCCGACCTCGTCACCCGCGCGTCATAGCGAAAGCCGAAGCTCGGCGCGAGAGCGCTTGACGCGGCGAGCGCACTTGACGAGGCGAGCGCACTTGACGAGGCGAGCGCAAAGGTCCTATCTGGTGAAGGGTAGGTCATTTCTCGCGAAGAGCGCACGCGAAGGTGTGCTGTCTTTCTCGTCACGGTTGTCCTTGCCTACGGTTAGCCTGTTAGGAGCGCGATGCGAATCAGCTTTTGGGGCGTACGGGGTAGCATCCCAAGTCCGGGACCGGAGACCGTTGGCGTCGGGGGCAACACGAGCTGCGTCGAGGTGCGAGCGGGCTCGCTACTGCTTATTTTTGACGGCGGTACGGGGTTGCGGGTCCTCGGCAAGACGCTGTTGAAGGAGATGCCCCTCACGGCACACCTGTTTTTCAGCCATGTGCACTGGGATCACATCCAGGGCTTCCCGTTTTTCGACCCCGCGTTCGTCGCCGGGAACACCATTCACCTCTACGGTGGGAACAACGTCTCGCGGACGCTCGAGGAAACTCTGGCAGGGCAGATGGACCATCCGAGCTTTCCGGTCCACCTGTCGGACATGGGCGCCAAAATGCACTTTCACGACGTTTTCGAAGATCAGCCGCTGGAGCTCGACGCCGGCGACGGAACAAAAGCCACGCTCCGCGCCGCGCCGGGAAACCATCCGAACGGCGTGTGGGCCTACCGCGTCGACCACGACGGCAAGTCCGTGATGTACGCGACGGATACCGAGCACTATTCCGTCGTCGACCCTCGCTTGGCGAAGCTTGCCGAGGGAGTCGACGTGCTCGTGTACGACGCGCAGTACACGCCGGAGGAGTACGCGGGCACGGCCGGTTCGCGAGGTTCCAAGGTCGGATGGGGGCACAGCACATTCGATGAGGCTGTGAAGCTCACGAAAGTCGCGGGGGCGAAAAAGCTCGTTCTCTACCACCACGACCCCATGCAAAACGACGCCGCCGTTGCCGAGAAAGAGCGCCGCGCACGCGAGCTCTTCAGCAACTGTGAAGCGGCTCGCGAAGGACTCGTTCTCGAGCTCTAGCGCGCGCCGTTTAGCCGAACGCGAAAGCGTTGCGCGGCTTCCGTGAGGTGGAGCGTGCGATTGCGCGCAACGCCTTCCCAAGTGGCGAATCAACTCGTAAATTCGAGGAGCCCGAAAGCGGCATCGTTCATGCAGAGCGAGTAGTAACGCTGAGGCCCGGCGCGACCCTCCTGCCGCACGAGCCTCGTCGATCAAGGACTCTGCTATGTCGACTTCCGATGGAGGTTCGCTCCGCGCGTATCGCGCAAGCCTGAATGGTCTCCGCGCGCTTGACCGTGATGTCGAGCGCGATCTCGCCAAGCGGTGGAACGAAGGGGACAAGCGAGCAGGCAGCCGGCTCATTGAGGCGTGTCTGCCGTTCGTCGTCTCGATCGCACTCGAGTATCGCCGGTGGGGAGTTCCCCTCGAGGACATCATTCAACAGGGCAATGTGGGGTTGCTCAAGGCGGCTGCCAAGTTCGACACCAAACGAGAGTGTCGCCTCGCGACGTATGCCGCCTACTGGATTCGCGCCGAGATTCGCGAATACGTCGTGCGTGCGTTTCGCGTGGTTCGGCTAGGCACGACGAAAGGCGAACGTCGGGCGCTGCGTGCGTTCCGTCGCTCGAAGACGACCGACCCAGCGGAGCTCGCGAAGATTTCGGGCCTAAGCGAGGAGCGCGTTCGGCTTCTTCTTCCCCTTCTCGCGAGCAAAGAGATGAGTCTCGACGCGAGCACCCAGGACATGCCGCCTGCGATTGAGCGCCTTCCCGGCACTTCGGTATCGCCCGAGGAAGAAGCATCACGCGGCGAAATCTCGGCGCAAGCGAGCATCGCGGTGCGCGCGGCGGTCGAGGAGCTCGACGAGCGCGAACAAATGATCGTCAAAGCACGCCTCATGACGGAAGATCCGCCCACGCTCCAAGAGCTGGGTCAAAAGCTCGGCGTGAGTAAAGAGCGCGTGCGTCAGCTCGAAGAGCGCGCCCGGCTCAAACTGCGCGGCGGACTCCAAGCGTTTGCGGATCTCGTCGCCTAAGTCACAAAGCCCAATTTTCGCGAGGTCAGCGCGCACCTGCTAACCTTCGATCGCACAGAATGAGGCGACAGGGATGGATGTTCGGACCCGCCGTGGCAGGCGTCCTAGGCTGCGCCTGGCTGCTCTTTCTGCCGTCGCGCCCGCGGAGCACGGAGGTCCTCCCGGCCGCGCAGCCTTCTTCGAGCGCGGTCCCAGAGGTCGGTGAGCGCTCCGCCACAAGAAAACGCACAAACAACTCAACCGACCCGAACGACGACGATCACGACGACGAGCGGTCGTACGTGTTTCGCCTACCGTCAGGCGACCCTACAACGCTGTCGTGCGAGGAGGCACGCACCATTGTCGCACAGGTCCGTGCGGGCCTCGCTTACGCCCCGGACAAGGTGCAATCTACAGGTTTTGCGACGGCCGCAGCCGACTGGCTCGACCCCCACGGCCTTCTCAGCCTCGCGAAAGACGCGCCTACGTTTCGTGCGATAGCGCGCGCGGCCCCTGAGCTGATTGGCGACATCGAAGAGCCAAGTGCTCGCGGGTGCGCCTCCGCCCTCGCGCCTGCTGCCGTGGTCGAGCAGTGGTCGAACGAACTGCGTGAAGCGTTCGACCGCGGTCGCAAAGTTCTTCGAGCAGCGAATGCCGAAAGCGCGAAAGCCGCGGCTTCGGAACCGCTACCGCAGGTCGGACTCGCGCGCGAAGTCGCGTTCGAGCTCGGTCGCCGAGCGGGCGCTTTCGAGGCCGCCTACGGGCCTGAAGGCACGCGGTTGGCGGATGAGGCAAGGCGACGCTTTTTCCCGCCGCTCGATAAAACAGGCTGGTCCAAAGTGGTCCTGGCATCGGCCGTCCGGGCGTACGTGCCGCTCGTCGACCCGCACGGCGAATGGGCTCCGTTCGATGAGGAGAGTCGCATCTACGAGGTCGACCTATCGTCTCGACCCCCGTCTCGTCTTTGGGGTCGCGCGGTCCCGACAGCGCTCGGCGTCCGCGTCACCGACGGCGCTGCGGCGCCACTTCTCGTCGATGACGTGGTTCTCGCCGTATCGCGCGTCGCGACGGCAGGCTTGCCACTCGAGCAGGTCGACCAACTCGGATTCGCGGCGAGCGAAGCACGCGCACCGCTTTCGGCGTCCGTCCTGCGCGACGGGAAAATCCTTGAGATCGAGCTCGGTAAAAAGGACGAAACGGCCGTTTCTTCGCACACGCGTGCCGGCGCCGAGCTGCCGAGTGAGCGGATGGCATTCGGCGACGGGGACGTTTTAGTCGTCGAGATTAAAGACGTCCGTGACGATTTGGGCGACGAGCTCGCCTCGTTGCTTACGGCTTCGCGCGAACAAAATGTGCGAAAACTCGTCGGCCTTGTGCTTGACCTGCGAGGAAACGGCGGCGGGTCGACCGACGGCGCCCTCGGCGCGCTGTCGCTTTTTCTGCCCGGCGCTCCGCTCTTCGCCATGAAGCGACGTGACGGAACGATCGAAGTCGATCGCGCGACCGTGCCGCGTGAGCGAGACGGTTGGGCATTGCCCGTGGCCACGTTTGTCGACGGCATGACGGCGAGTGCCGCCGAGATGATCGCGGGCGCACTCGCGACCTACAAGCGCGGCCCCACAATCGGCACGGCGACGTTCGGTAAAGGCTGCGCGCAAGAGTACGTCGACGACGACGCGCACGCCGGCGTTTTGCGCCTCACCACGCTGGTTTACGCGCTCCCCGACGGAACCCCCGTGCAGCGCGTAGGCCTGGTTCCGCAGTTACGCTTTCCGTTCGCGCCGCAGGGAGGCAACGCCGCTCTCGATCGCGAAGCCAAGCTCCCGCACGCCGCGCCGGCATGGCGCGGGCCCGATCTGCGCGACGCCGCCTTGATGAAAGCCGCCGAAACGCCGTGGCCGTCGCACGGGGGAAACGTCGGTCCGTGCCACGACGCCGAGGTGTGTCACGCGCTCCGAACGCTCGGTATCCCGAAGCGCCCGCCCGTCGCCAAGCACTGACCCGAGGGCGGCGCCCTACACGGCCAAGGCCGCGAGCTTTAGCCGGCCCTTCTCCGAAGCCATCGAAGAACGCACCACCTATACCTCCCCAGTCACACTTTCGGGCTCGATCGGTTTGACCTCCTCGACGCGGCAACGTACGGCCTTTTCTCACTACGGCCCGAATTGTTGATTGCCTAATTTCGCGCGGAGCGGCCGTGCTGGGTCATGCTGGATGAAATTCAAAAGCTCCCAGGCCTCGTCGACACCGTCCACCAATCCATCTCTGAGAATGCGGATACACACCGCGAAGCAGGTCGGTCTCACCAGCGGGTGCCTCTCGGACGTTCTGCGGAGAAACGGCCTCAATCGGCATCTGGTGCGGACGTACAAGGTCCGTCGTGATCCGGAGTTCGTCGCAAAGGTGAACGACGTCGTTGGGCTGTACTTGAACCCACCCGAGCACGCGGTGGTTCTCAGCGTCGACGAGAAGACCTCGATTCAAGCGCTCCAGCGAACGCAGCTCCCGCGACCGATGCGCTCGGATCGAGCTGCGCGCCACCCCACGACTACAAGCGCCACGGTGTCGTGGACGTCTACGTGTACTGCCTCAGCGTGAGCGTGACCGAAAGATTTAGCGTAGCGGAGAAGCAAGGTAAGGGGCAGAGAAGAAGGGGGCACGGTCAGGTAGCTTCGGCGCGCGCTTGCTCGCGGCGTTGGCGACGAAGCTCAAGGGCAGCTTCGAGCTTGCGGTCGGCCCAGAGGGTCTGTTGTCGACCGGCGAGAACATCGTTCGGCGCGACGTAGCCAATCGCGCTGTGCAGTCGGACGCCGTTGTAGTGTGTGACGAATTCGGCGACGACGCGGCGTGCGTCTTCGAGCGTGGAAGGGTTGTGACGGCGGATTGCGTCGGATTTGATTGTCTTGTGCCACCGCTCGATTTTGCCATTCGACTGCGGATAATAAGGCGACGTGCGCAGTTGGGTCATGCCCGCGATGCGAAGAAACTCCTTGAAGTATTTCGCAATGAAGTGCGGGCCATTGTCAGAGATGATCCGCGGGCGTGCGTCGGAAATTTCTCCCGCCCTCGCTGAAGGATTACCTCGACCTCGCCTTCGGTCATCGATTCGCGAACTTCCCAGTGTACGGTCGCCCGACTACAGCCATCGAGGAGCGAGCAAAGATAGTAAAAGGTGCCGCCGAGATTCAGGTACCCGACATCGATGTGCCAGTGCTCGTGAGGCCGAAGAGGTTGAATAAATCCTGTGCCTTTTTTTCGAGGGTTTCTTGTTCCAGCGATCGAGTCGGCCTGCCTTAGAAAGCACGCGATAACACGTGGAAGGACTTACGGCGGACACGTCGGCATCGAGCATCATGAACGTCAAGCGGCGATAGCCTTCGAGCGGGTTCTTGTCATAAAAGTCGAGAATGGCCTGCCGTTCAAACGCCTCGATCCACTGGTCGCGCGGCACGTGCGCATTGTGCTCATTCACCTTGCCATAGCACTTTTGCCAATCGAAGAACTTGCCCCGTGCGACACCGATCCAGCGAATGAACCGGTCGCGTGGCAGTTTGGTCTTCGTCGACTAATCGCGAACGAAGTCGACAATCGCGTCACGCGTATCGTGGGGAACCCAAATGCCTTTCAGAGTTCCCCACGTGCTTTTTTAGCTCGACGTACTCCTGCGAGAGCTCGGCGATCACCTAATCCTTCTTCACGATCACGGACTCTTCACCCAGCAGGCTCGAGTGGTGACGAAGACGAGTCCGGTGCCCAACGCTCGGAAGCATCGGAGCGGCGAAAACCAGTGGCCGCTCCCTCACCGCCACCGAGCGTGACCGTGCCCAACGCTCGGAAGCATCGGAGCGGCGAAAACCCAAGCTGCTTTCTCGGAATTGTTCCTTACCGATTGAGTGCCCAACGCTCGGAAGCATCGGAGCGGCGAAAACCTTCGACTCGCGAAGCGATTTGCTGGCCATGGCAAGGTGCCCAACGCTCGGAAGCATCGGAGCGGCGAAAACGCCGAGTATCGAACGGCTCTTGAGCCAGGCGAGGTGTGCCCAACGCTCGGAAGCATCGGAGCGGCGAAAACGTGCAACTTCGACCCTGGCTGGCGCGGACTTGTGGAGTGCCCAACGCTCGGAAGCATCGGAGCGGCGAAAACAAGGGATGAGATCCGAAATCTGCCTGGTAGTGATAGCGTGCCCAACGCTCGGAAGCATCGGAGAGGCGAAAACCACAAAAAGACGACCACATTCCGTTCCGCCCCCGTGTGCCCAACGCTCGGAAGCATCGGAGCGGCGAAAACGAAGAAAAATAATCGCGATCTGTATCGCCAGGAACGTGCCCAACGCTCGGAAGCATCGGAGAGGCGAAAACCAACGAAGCGAGGCTCTTCGCGAGCGTCTCCGTGAGTGCCCAACGCTCGGAAGCATCGGAGAGGCGAAAACCGCCGCTGGCGAAATACTGGGGCTCAGTCAGCCGACGTGCCCAACGCTCGGAAGCATCGGAGCGGCGAAAACTTCGCCGCGTTGCTCGCGTGCACTGCGGCGATTTGTGCCCAACGCTCGGAAGCATCGGAGCGGCGAAAACCAATAGGTTTCGGCGGCAGGCCTCGAAATGCCGCACCCGATACGCCTCCTACAACAATCCCGGCAAAGACCACGAGCGTTGCCATCACCTCGACGATCCCGCCGATGAACCGGACGATGTACTTGGTCAGAGGCATCGGCGTCATTCCTTAGTACCGGCACGCGACTGGTCTTTTTCACCCTCTTTTGGGCTAAGCCGATTATCGGATCAAAACGCCGGCCAGCAAACCCCGGCGGCCGTGAAGACAACTCATCTTGCACCATACAGACGACTCCTCGCGAGACTGACTGAGGCCCGCAAGGCGTTGAACTACTCGCAAGCGGCTCTCGCACGATCGCTAGGCAAGGTGCAAACGTACGTGTCGAAGGCCGAGATCGGCGAACGTCGCTTGGACATCGTCGAGTT
>JANXOF010000076.1 GCA_025353725.1 Polyangiaceae bacterium
ACCCACGCGACGCTCTTCAAGTCGATACCGTCTTTGTGCATCTCATAGAGCGGGGACATGTCTCGAAGCGAGTTTACTTTGCCGATGACGAGATCGGCCACGAAGTCGACCTCTTCTTCGGTATTGAACCGACCGAGACCAAACCGAATACTCGAGTGGGCAAGCTCGTCACCGACGTCAAGTGCCCGAAGCACGTAGCTCGGCTCGAGGCTCGAGGAGGTGCATGCCGAGCCCGAGCTTACGGCGACGTCTTTGATGGCCATCATCATCGCCTCGCCCTCGACAAAAGCGAACGAGATGTTGAGGTTACCGGGGAGGCGATGACTCATGGAGCCGTTCACAAACGTCTCCTCGAGCGCGGACTGAAACTTTCGACGGAGCCGCTCGCGCAAGGCGAGCAAGGTGATGGCCTCGGCGGGCCCCTCCGTCCGCATGATCTCGGCAGCTTTACCGAAGCCGACGATGCTCGGAACATTGAGCGTACCGGAACGCATGCCGCGCTCGTGGCCGCCGCCGTCCATCTGCGCGACGATCCGCACACGAGGCTTACTACGTCGAACGTAGAGCGCGCCGACGCCCTTCGGGCCATACATCTTGTGCGCCGTGACGCTGGCGAGGTCGACGTTCATCTTTTGAACATCAAACTCGACTTTACCCACTCCCTGCACCGCATCGGAGTGGAGGAGAACGCCCTTCGCGCGCGTGATTTTACCGATCTCTTCGAGGGGCTGAACCGTACCAATTTCGTTGTTCGCGAGCATGACGGAGACAAGAATGGTCTTGTCGGTGATTGCGGCCTCGACCGCACCGGGGTCGACGCGGCCGTCTTTCCCCACGGGAAGGTAAGTGACGCGAAACCCTTCTCGCTCGAGACGCTTGCACGTATCGAGCACCGCCTTGTGCTCGATGACGGTCGTAATGATGTGATCGCCCTTGTCTTTATAGAACTCCGCGACGCCTTTGATAGCGACGTTGTTCGATTCAGTAGCACCCGAGGTAAAGACGATCTCTTTCTCGCTCTGGGCGCCTACGAGCTGCGCGACGCGCTCACGTGCGTAGTCGACAGCCTCCTCTGCAGCCCAACCAAAGGAATGACTACGGCTTGCAGCGTTACCAAACTTCTGAGTGAAGTAAGGCATCATCTCCTCGAGCACGCGGGGATCGACAGGATTTGTCGAGTGATAGTCCATGAAAATGGGAAGGGTGATAGCCATCGGTCGATTCTTTCTCTAGTCAGGCACGCGCTCTAAACCCTGCCACGAGGTCGGGGACCTGTTGTTCGGCAGGATGGTGGTCGCAACACTTGCAGGCCGGCAAAAGCCGGTCACGCTCACACAAGGAATCACAGGCTTCGAGGTATTCGAGACTCGCCAGAATTTCTCCCTCAAGCGATTGCAGACGCGCGATCTGAGAGCGCGTCTCGTCGAGCTTTTTCGCATAAACTGCTCGGACCTCCACCATCGCCGACGAAGCCGAACCGTGCTGCTCGACGTCGCGAACGATCGCTTTGATGTCCGTGAGACTGAACCCGAGGTCTTGAAGCTTTTGGATCCAGCGAATGCGCACGAGTGCTTCGGCCCCGTAGAGCCTGTACCTGCCCTTCGAGCGGCCCGCTGGCCGGAGAAGATCCATCTCTTCGTAGAGGTGAATGGCGCGCACGGTCTTGCCGGACTCCCGGGCCAGGTCACCTACCTGCATGGCAGGCGGCGTATCACTCGTCGCCGGCAGCGCGGCTACTGCTGGGAGAGAAACCGCGCAACGAAGAACGTCAACCTTGGCCGGCGCTACATCGTTCAACAGTGGGAGGCGAATTGTGCTCATCGCTGTCTTAAACCGGAATTCTCCAAAAGTACGAAACGCGACCGAGACCGAGACCGAGACCGAGACCGAGACCGAGACCGAAGCAGGCTCTAAGCGATCCGGCCCCGTCTTCGAGTTGCGAGTGGAACGAGCACGAGGCGAGTGTGTTGAGGCTGGAATTCCCGCATCGCATACGCATCGCGGAGCGGGCCGTATCGTGTCCGGGTGAGTGGATAGGAGAGGTGATCTCCACGGTCAAGCACAGGACGCACCCTTACGTTAACGTTAGCCTTTGATTTAATCAAGTACGACTTGTCGTCCTTCGGAGGAGTCCCGTCGCCTCGAGGGCGATGAATGGACGCGCTCAACCTCGCGACCGAGCTTCAAAGAGGCTCGCAGTCGAGTGGCCGCGTCCTGATATCATTGGGCCGTGGCGAGCGACGATGAGTCGACGCGGTCTGCAACCAAAGGGCTTCTCCCGCGGTTCTCGCTGGCGTCGATAGACGAACTCGGGGACGAAAGCGCCCCCCAAGACGTGGTGCGCGTGCTCCACACGGCTCGCCTCGCCCCGCTTTTGGGAACCGACGAAGGCGCCGCCGCACAGACGGGTACCGACACCCATCGCGCGACGATCCACGACGGCGAGTTCAGTCATCCGTGGGTCGACACCATCGAGCTCGAAATCGATTTTGAAGGCGAGCCGGAGAAAGAGAGCTCACCGAGGCGCCCCGCTGTCGCGGTTCCGAGCGTTGCGTACAAAGCCCCCGTACCGGCGGGGGGACCTAGCGTTCCCGCCTACGCCCGGGCACGTGGACGCGGAGCCGCGCTCGACGCTGACGAAAAGCAACTTCAGAGCGAAAATAGCTTTGGCGCGCTGCTGGAGCTCTATCGACTTCGCATCGAAGACGTCGACGCCCCGCTCGCAAAAGCGGAGTTGCTCCACAAGCTGGCGAGCGTCTACGAGGTTCACTTCAATCAGCCCGAACCGGCCTTTAGGGCGTTGCTGAAAGCCTTCGACCTCAACCCGAGCGACGCCGAAATCGTGAGCTCGCTCGAGCGTGTGGCGAAGGCCGCCGGCCGAATTGTCGAAATCGCGGACCACGCAAAAAAGATGCTGTCCGCGTCCGACCTCGAGCGACAGACGCTCCTGCTCGGTCACCTCGTCTACTGGTTCGAACGCGTGCTCGGGCGAAGCGACGAATCCCTTCCGTTCGTCCTCGAACTGGAACGCTTGGACAAGGCGCATCCGGTTTCTCTTCGACGTGCCGCGCTCACCGCGGCGGCGAACGGCGACACGAAAACGCAGCGCGAACTTCTTCGCCGAGCACTCGACAGCACCGTTCGTCAAGACGAGAAAGCGCATCTCTATGTCGCACTCGCGAGTGCGCACGCGGGGACTCCCGAGGCACTGAAATACTATGAGCTCGCCGTCGCGAATGACGGGTCGTCCATCGTGGCCTTACAGGGAATCGAGCGAATCGGAAGCGAACAGGGTCTTCATGGCCAAGTCGAATGGTCTCTGGAGCGCCAGGCCGAGGTAGCGCTCACGTCGGCCGAGCGCGTCGACGCGCTCGTGAAGCTCGCTCAGCTCCACGAGTCGAAGTATCTCAAGCGGGAACGCGCGGCCGAAATCCTCGAGCTGGTCGTCGCGAAAGAACCGTCGCATCCTCTCGCGCTCACGGCCCTCGCGCGTTGCTATCACGCGCTGCGGGACTGGACGCAACTCGCCAAGGTGGTCCGGCTGCGTGCCGCCAATACCTACGACAAGGAAGCGAAAACAGAACTCCTTGAACTCGCCGCAGAGGTCTTCGAATCGAAACTCGGTGAACTCGCCTCTGCAATAGCGGTGCATCATGAGCTACTGGCGCTCAACCCGAGGCATCGTCGCTCGCTCGCAGACCTTGCGCGCCTCTACGAGAAACTCGGTGATTGGGCGAACGTGGCCGTATGGAAGTCGCGCGTTGCGGAGCTTGCACCCACGGCGCGCCAGACATCCTTGCTGTTGATTCAGCTCGGGGACTTTCTTTCGGTGCCGGGCCGCGACGCCCTCGCGGCGCGAGCTCCGTACGAACGCGCGCTCATCGTCGACCCCACCAATGCCGCAGTATGGGAGGCGCTCCAACGATTGGCCGTGGCCGATGGCGACCCTCACCGCATCGCCAAGTGCCTCGAGCAACGCGCGAAGCACGTCGATGGGCCGAGGCAGCGTGCAGCGATTTTTGTCGAGCTTGCGGGTGTGCATCGACAAACGGGCGACGATCGCGCGGCGCGTGAAGCCTACGAGGAGGCCATAAAAGCCGACCCGACGCACGAACTCGCGGCGGCTTTTATGCTCGACGTGTACTCCCGGGAAGAAAGGTGGGGTGAGGCTGCGCCGCTTTGCGAGCTGCTCGTTCATGCGGCGAAACGGGACGACGACATCGGTGCACTCTTCACGCGACTGCGCCTTGCAACGCGCATCGCCGCTGCCCTTGGCGATGCGAACCACGCCATGACCTACGCGCTCGCCGCGCTCGACATCATGGCTCAGGACCCAGGGGCTATCGCCGATATGCTTGCGGTCTGCAGCCAATGCCGAGACCAAGCTCACGTCGTCGACCGAGCGAAAGATGCACTTACGCTTATCGCGGCCGGGTCCACCCCGATTCCTTCGGACGTGCTCATTGGGCTCGCACGCATGCAACGCAGGGCCGGCGAGGTAAATGCGGCGGCGCGAACGCTTGAACGAGTCCTCGAACTGGAGCCCAGCCTCACCGGACTTAGAAGCGAACTTGCGGACGTCTACCTCGCCGAGGGCGACTACCCACGATGCTGCAAGCTCAGGGTAGACTTAGCGCGCGACGCCGCGTCGGTCGACGAGCGGTTTCGCCTGTTGGTCGAAGTGGGAGAAATCTGGGCACAGCAGGCCTACGAGCTGGAGACGG
Organism: Polyangiaceae bacterium; assembly: GCA_025353725.1. Classification (GTDB taxonomy): domain Bacteria; phylum Myxococcota_A; class Polyangia; order Polyangiales; family Polyangiaceae; genus Labilithrix. The sequence continues at coordinate 4,725 of JANXOF010000076.1, forward strand.
CGGCAGGAGTTTTCGAAGAAGCTCGCCAGATCAAACCGCTCGACCCACCGCTTTTGCAAACGTTGGTGAGTCTCTATGGCGAGCTGAAATGGTGGCGCGAGATGGAGAACGCACTCGAGAGCCTCGCGCAGACCCAAGACACGGCGGAGAAGAAGGCGGGCAGTCTGTTCGCACTGGCCAACCTTGTCGAAGAGACGAGCCGCGACCTTCTGCGCGTTGCGGAGCTTTTTGACGGCGTGCTCGACATCGACCACCGGCGACTCGACGCGTTCGAGCGGCTTGTCCGCGCGCTTACGGAAGCCAAAGATTGGCAGGGCCTCGAGCGCGCTTACCGCAAGATGATCGCCCGCACGGCTCACGGTAGCGAACCGAACCCGAGTTTGAACTTTGCGCTCCACCAGCAACTAGGGCTTATTTACAGAGATCGACTGGACGATGTCGCGCGAGCCTATGAAGCACTCAACATTGCGGCTCATTCAGAGCCCGAGGACGCAGGCGTCCGTACGATTGTCACTGAGTTGCTGGTGGTCACGGACAACCTCGACAACGCCGTGGCGCGCCTTCGTGAACTCATCGATCGAACTCCGCACGACGCCGATTTGTATTCAGAGATCTACGATCTTTTTCTCCGGCAGCGGGCCTTTGACAAAGCCTGGTGCGCGATCAACGTTCTCGCGCAGATGCGCGAGCCCTCCGCCGAGCAGAGGCGATTCCACGCGGATTACGCCCCGGTGCCCCTCGCGGAAATCCCGGGTCAAGTGGTCGAAGACGCGTGGCGCTCGCATGTCTTACATCGAGACCTTGACCCCGTGCTTACGACGCTTTTTGCTCGTCTTGCGCCCGTCGTCGCGCGGATACGCTACGGACAATTGCAACGCGAGCAACTCGTACACTCCGTCGAGCGTCCGTTCACGGGGCAGCACTCACGGCGCTACGACAGCATCCGGAAGGCCTTCGTCGACGCGGCCGAAGTGCTCTGTATGTCGCCGCCCGCGCTGCTCCTTGGAGACCCAAATTCCAGCCTCATGTTTACCGCATCGCGGGCTCCCATTGGCGCACTAAACGTGAGCGTTCCGGCCCTCGAAGCCCATGCCGACACGATGGTGTACGTCATCGGAAAGCGTCTCGCCGAGAGGCGCTCCGAGCTGCTCGCGCAAGCTCTTTTTACTGACGCCTCCGATCTCGAAACATGGCTCGCCTCCGCAGGCCGCCTTAGCCGAAAAGAGAAAGCGAGCGACGCGCAAACACGCGCGCTCGACGCGAGCCTCGACGTGGCCCTCACCCCGTACGAACGCGAAGGCCTTCACGAGGTGCTCACACAGGCGCGCGCGGTCGGCACTACGCGTGACATCAAGCGATGGTCACGGGCGGCGGATCTGTCGAGCACGCGAGCCGCGGTCCTCCTGTGCGGCGACGTCGGCCCCGCACGAAAGGCGATTCTTGCGGAGGTCTCGGCGACGAGGGATGGGGCAGCCTTGGAGCGCGTTGGCGAGATCTACAAGCTCGCCACGAGCGACCTCTACGCGGACCTCCGCGTCGCGATAGGGGTCGCCGTTCGTGAGTGAACGCTCTCAACCGTAGGCGAGCTACGCTTCACGGGACGCCACCGACATGTACATGTGGACAATGTCGGACCAGGGCTAGCGTACCACCGCCCGCGCGCTCGACGACACCAGCGTGGGAGGCAGCTTTTGCGTATATGTAGGGTTTTTTGTGTAAGAACTACACCGTCTCACTCTGGCACACGCGATGCTTGAACGGAGAGCACGCGGGCGCTCTCGTCGCCGCGACCCTCCACCGCAAACCACCGGAGACTTCGCATGTTCTCGAAATTCGCCCGCCAGGCACTTGGATGTTCCGCAGCTCTTCTCAGCGGCCTTGCGCTCGCCTGTTCGACGGAGGGCCCGCTGGAGACTGCGCAGGCGGGAAATGACATCGCGCTCACTCTTGGGCCGGTCGCTTGGGACCAAAAAGCCGAGGAAGAGTGGGGCGCGTGGATTCAGAAAATTGGCGAAGCTCGCGCGCGAAAGGAATGTGTTCTCCTCAACGACTGCATCAAGAATCCGGCGATCAATAGCCTCTACCGGCCCGAAGACGCCTCGCTCAACATCTATGCCGATTGCGCCGATGTGCCCGTCGAACTTCGTGCGTACTTTGCAGTAAGGACGAACCGGCCCGCTCGCTGGGTCAGCGCTTTACAGACGACGGACACGCGATTCACAGATTTGAAGTACGCGGTCAACATCACTCCGAAAGCCTGGAGCGACGCACGAGAGTACGAAAACATCCAAAAGATGCTCGATTCGATCTCCGCGAATGTTTTCACGGCGTCGTACCGAATGTCCGGCGAGGTCGAAAACGGAGACACCTACCCTATCGACGTGACGCGCGAAGCGCTCAAACCCGGCACCGTTTTTCACGACCCAACAGGCCACATTCTGCTCGTCTACAAAGTTGACCTCGACGGCACCGTTCACCTTATCGACGGGCATCCAGGAAACACACTCTCGGAGGGCATCTTCAGTTTTAAGTTTATGCTCGGGAGCGCGCAACAAGGCGGAGGCTTCAGGCGCTTTCGTCCGTTTGGCTGGGATGGTCGTAACTTTACACTCGCCACCAACGCTCGCCTCGCCGCACCGGAGTATGGCTTCAGTGCAGATGCGCAGTACAAGCATCAGGGAAAGGATTACTTCGACTGGGTCATGCGGAGCCTGTCGAACGGTCAACCTCTGGACCCCGTAAAGCGTTTCAATGGGCTCACCGATCAGCTGTGCATCGATCTGCAGGACCGCGCGGCCTCCGTCGAGACGGCAAACGCCGTCGCCGTCCAGAGTGCGGCGTCAGGCCAGCTCGGCCTTGTTCCGCCGAATATTTTCGGAGCCGAGGGTGATTGGGAATTGTACTCGACACCCTCGCGCGATGCGCGATTCAAGGCAAGCTTTAGCGGACTTGCGGAGTTCATTACCGACTCCGGCAAGCTTGTCGACAGTCGCTCTCCGAAGATCGCGTGGAGCGGGTCGAAGCAACAGCTGCTCGAGACGTTTCGTAACAAGTGGAGAACGGTTTCGACGACGTGTCGGGTGACCTATAAAAACTCGACGAACATACCCGTCTCGCTCACTCTCGCGGACGCCGAAGCACGCCTTTACAACCTTTCGTTCGACCCGTATCACTGCCCGGAAATGCGTTGGGGAGCGTACGGCGTGAACGCCACGGAGATGGCATCGTGCAAACCGAGCGAGGCACACCTTCGGCGATTCGCAGACGAGCGGCGCCAACGCAACTCGATTGACCGCGAGTACGGCGCGAATACGCCCTTCGCGTGGGGACCCGAGACGCCTCGCGACGTGAACATCACGCAACTCCTCAGTCGCCTGTAAGGCGAAGCGCCCGAGGGGCGATGCTCCCGAGCACCGCTGCCGCGTGATTCTTTACGCGCGGTCAGCGACGCGTCGCAGCGTGAGTCCGAACGACGAGCCCGCCTTGAGCGCGTATGCACCCTTCGTCACACGCTGACGCAGCTTCAGAGTGCGCGAATCAGCTTTGTCTCGATGTTTGCGCCTGGTCTGGCGTTGTTCCTACCGCGCCCTGCTCAATCTGCGTCCTGACCTTCAAGATGTCGGCACGGCGATACAGGCGGTAGCGGTTCATCGGGTGGCGCCGCGCTTCGAACTTCCCGGCGAAGTCCCAGCGGCGCAGCGTGGATAGGCTCACGCCGCGAAGCGCGGCGGCCTCGGAAAGGGTGACTGAAGGACTCGCCACGGGGGGATGCTTCTTTTGCGCCTTGCGGTGCATATCCAACGTAGATCAGTGGTGCAACGTCGCGTAGCCTCTGCGATCGAAATGGCGATCACACAAGCCGGCAAGAATACGAAAGATGGCTCGGGGCATGATGCGGCGAAGACTGCGGACCCCGGACGCGATGCGGTTGCACTGCACGAAGACGCCGATCCCGAAACAGGTGGATAATACACGCTAAAGCGCTGGCGCGTGACCAAGCGCGCGTCCGATGGGGGTGTGAAGCAAGTTGAGCTTGTGCCGGACAACCCTGGCTTCGGCGCGAAGAGGTACGCGCCTAGCGACGGCGATATACGAGCGGTGGCCGAGTTTTTGGAGGTGGTGGGATGACGTCGCCTCCAAATCAACCGGACTTGACGAATCTGCCATATGGCGAGGCCACTGCTCGCGTATTCGCGAGGGCACTTGACTCTCTCGTTACCCGTCTTCCTGTCTCGACGCTTAAGCGTCTCCGACGACTTGCGGAGAGCGGCAAGCTTAGGGACATCGAAGCTGTGGACCAGGCACTGAAGCCCGTGGAGGCCCCCGATGACAATCAATAGAATTGCCATCACTTCGGTGCGCGGAATTCGGCGTGAGCTGGTTCTCAACCTTGAAGGGAAATCGCTTATCCTTAAGGGCCACAATGGAGCTGGAAAGAGCTCAATTGTCGCAGGGTTGCGATGGGCCTTAATTGGCAAACACGCGCCTTCACTAAGTGCGAAAGCAACTGATCCGCAAGGAGTTCGCAGAGTTCCGAGAGAAGGGCGAGCTCACGCCTTCACTGGTCTTCCAAGATCCATACATGCTCGACTTCCTGGAACGTGCTGACACCTACAGCGAGAAGGATCTTGAATCCGCGATCCTTCGTGAAATCGAGCGCTTTCTGCTTGAACTCGGCACGGGGTTCGCATTCGTCGAACGGCAAAAACGCATTACCTTCGATGGCGACGACTTTTACATCGACCTCCTGTTTTTCCATCGACGCATGCGCAGGCTGGTTGCGATCGAGCTCAAGATCGGCGATTTCAAGCCCGCAGACTCGGGGCAAATGGAGCTGTACTTATGCTGGCTCGATCGGCACGAGCGTCAGCCCTCCGAGCAAGCGCCACTCGGAATCATCCTATGTGCTGGCAAGAAGCGTGAGACGGTTGAGTATCTCGATCTCGGTGCGCGCGGTATCCATGTCGCAGAATACCTGACCGACTTGCCGCCTCGCGAAGTCCTCGAAGAGCGGCTCCAGCGAGCCATCGAAGTAGCGCGCCATCGCCTTGCGAGCAGCCCGGGTACCGACGTCGCCTTGCCCATAACCGCGGTGCATGCGCCACGGATGAAAAGGCGGCCACGCACCTGAGCTTCTCCGACACCAAACACCAGTTCGGCTGGTTCGTTGACGAAAGTGGCTGCACCGGTCCGAATCTAACGGAGGCAAGTCAGCCTGTACCGGTGTTCGCCGGGATTCCGGTCAAGCACGACGGGATTGACGTGCGGGCGCGCAGACACGGCAGGCTCGCTTAACGCAGAGTTACAAGCCGATCGCACAAACGAGGCGAGTTAGAAGCGGCGTTCGAGGTCGATGTTCGCCAGCTCTTTGACGATGGCGCATATCTGGTCGAGCAATTCGACGTTCTGTCCCTTTGCGTCGAGCCAGCGACCGGGCGTGGCTCCCTCGGCTTCGTGGTAGCCGAAGTGCCAAGCGCGTGCGTTCGCCGCAAGCCACAGTTGGCGGGTGGGCCGCTGCGTGTTCACCACGGCCTTCTTGCCCGACGCGAACGTCAAGGTGAGCACGTCGCCCGCGCGCTCGACGTCAACGACCTCCGCGTCGACGTCCTTCAGCATGTCTTCGATAGCCCGGAGCTCTGCCTCGGCGAGCTTCTGGTAGCGCGATTCGTCCATGGCTGGCCTCTTAGTTTAGCGAGTGCGGGAGACTCAGCTCGAAGGGCGCAATGTCGGCGTCAAAGCTCGAGCCGTCGGGTCTGAGCATTTGGTAAGTCCCGTGCATCTCGCCGCGTGGCGTGGGGAGAACGCACCCGCTCGTGTACTCGAACTCCTCTCCAGGCTTTAGAAACGGCTGCTGCCCGACGACGCCGGGTCCGCGCACCTCTTCGATCTTGCCGTCGCCGTCGGTAATCACCCAGTGCCGGCTTTTAAGCTGCGCAGGGCTCTCTCCCTTGTTCGCAATACGAATGGTGTAAGCAAAAACGTAGCGGCGCAGACGCGGTGCGGACTGCTCCGGAACGTAAACCGCGCGAACACTCACGTTCACGCCCTTGGTGGTGGCGGACGACACGCCTCGACGAGTACCACAGTTGTGTAGTCTATGGGTAAGCGCGGCGATCCGTCGGGCCTCGCACGTCTCCGAGGCATCGACCGTTCGAGAAGCCCCTCAATGTTCGGTCTTCGCTCGCTCTTGGGTTGCGCCTTCGCGTAGCTTTGTTATCGAGTTCCTAAGAATGACAGCCGAATGACAGCGACGTACCGAAACTTTCTCTCGACGCTCGACTGGTCGCGCTCGGAGCTCGAGGAGCTTCTCGAGGACGCAAGCGTGCTCAAAGCGACGCGCAAATCGGCCTCACCCGCAGGCCACGGGGACCTGAATGGGAAAAGCGTCGCACTTGTTTTCTTGAACCCTTCGCTTCGTACGCGGACCTCTTTCGAAATCGGCGTGTTCGAGATGGGGGGGCATGCCGTCGTGCTCGAGCCCGGAAAGAGCGCATGGCCGATTGAATACCGCCCCGGCGTGGTGATGGAAGGAGAGGCCGAGGAGCACGTCGAGGAGGTCGCCCGCGTCCTTTCGCGGTACTGCGATCTTATCGCGGTGCGCGCCTTTCCGAAGTTTCAACATTGGGAGGACGACCGTGAAGACGCCGTGATTAACGCGTTCGCGAAGTACGCGACGGTCCCGGTCCTCAACATGGAGACGATTACGCACCCGTGTCAGGAGCTCGCGCTCGCGCTGACCTTGAAGGAGCGCTTAGGACGCTTTGACGGGAAGAAGTTTTTACTCACGTGGACGTATCATCCGAAGCCGCTCAACACCGCCGTGGCGAACTCCGCGCTCATTTTAGCGGCCAAAATGGGATTTGACGTCACGCTGCTCTGCCCCACGCCGGAATACACGCTCGACGAACGCTACATGAGCGCGGCGCGCGAGTTCTCGGCGGCGAACGGTCGCTCGCTCACGGTCTCGCACGACCCCTCGAGCGCTTACGCAGGCGCCGACATCGTCTATGCGAAGAGCTGGGGCGCCCTCCCGTACTTCGGTCGCTGGGAGGCAGAAAAGCCGCTTCGCGATGCGCACAAGCACTTCATCGTCGACGAGGAAAAAATGAGCCTCACCGCCAACCACGGAGCGGGGTTGTTCAGTCACTGCCTGCCGCTGCGGCGGAACGTCAAAGCAACCGACGGCGTGGTGAGTTCTGCGGCATCGCTCGTCGTCGACGAAGCGGAAAACCGCCTGCACGTTCAAAAAGCCCTTTTGCGACGGCTGATCGGCCCTTCGAGATAGTCCGGTGAACCACTCCCCGAAAGACACGCAAGACGTCATCGCGCGGCTTTTGACGAACATCGGAAGCCGCAAGGAGGTCGAGCAGTACCTTCGCAACTACGCGAGCGTCGATGCTCCCAAGTTCGCCGTCGTCAAAGCCAGCGGATCCATCATTGAGGAAAACCTCGATGCGCTCGCGTCGTCGCTCTCGTTTTTGCAGCGCGTCGGTCTCATTCCAATTGTCGTGCACGGAGGAAATGTGCAGCTCGATCGAGCGCTTGCGAGCGCGGGAATCGACACGCCCGTCGTGCGGGGCTTGCGCAAGATGACGCCGGCCGCGCTCGAAGTGGCGCGGCGCGTGCTGCACGAGACAAACGTACGACTCGTCGAGGCACTCGAGGCGCTCGGCACGCGCGTGCGCCCGTTTACGTCGGGCGTGCTCGAAGTGAAGCGCATTGAGTCTCCCGATTTGGGTCTCGTCGGCGAGATTACGGCTGTGCGTGACACGCGGATAGCCCAAGCCGCGCTCGCCGGGATTCTCCCCATTATCGCGCCGCTCGGTGAGACCGCGAAGGGGCAAATCCTGGTTGTTCATGCCGACGCCGTCGCGCGTGCGGTGGCCCTCGCACTAAAGCCGCACAAAGTCGTTTACCTCAATGAAACCGGCGGACTCGCCGACGATTCGGGCGCTATCCGTTCGGCCGTAAACCTAGCCGAAGACTACGACGTTATCCTCGCGGACCCAACGATGGGTCCCGAGTCGCGTCGAAAACTTGTGGAGATCAACGCACTTTTGCAAGAGCTGCCGCCGACTTCGTCCGTCTCGGTTACCTCGCCCGAACACTTGGCCAAGGAGCTTTTTACGCATCGCGGCGAAGGTACGCTCGTGCGGCGCGGGGAGAGAGTGACGAGGCACGACAACTGGACGGCCATCGACACCGCGCGTTTGAGACACCTCTTGGAGGACTGCTTCGGGCGCGTGCTCGACGACGACTACTTCGTCGAAAAGGCTCCGTATCGCGTTTACTTGGCCGAGTCGTATCGTGCCACCGCCATTCTCACACTCGAGGACGGAGTGCCCTACCTTGATAAGTTTGGCGTGACGAACGAGGCGCAGGGCGAGGGCATAGGCGGGTCGATTTGGCAGCGTATGCGGAAGGAGACGCCGAAACTCTTTTGGCGTTCCCGCGCCTCGAACGCCATCAATCTCTGGTACGCGCAAAACGCCGACGGTCTCTATAAAACAGAGAGTTGGTGGGTATTCTGGTGCGGGATGTCGGGATTCGCCGAAATCCAGCGCTCGGTCGAACGCGCGCTCGCCATGCCTGCGACCTTTCATGATCGAACAAGCCCCCGTGACGCTGGAACTCCTGCCGGATGACGGCGACGATCGGCCTCGTGGGTTCACGCGGTTACGTCGGGCGGGAGTTAGCTTCACTCGTCGCTCAGCACGACGGACTCGACCTGCGCCTCGCGATCTCGCAGCGCGACGGGCAAACCGCGGCGGACGTCGCGGCAGAGCGACTCGATGCCTACGTTCTCGCGCTCCCGAACGGGACGAGCGAGCCCTACGTTGAGGCCATCGCGCGCGAGCAACCGAACGCGGTCATTGTGGACCTTTCGGCCGATCACCGGTTTGACGCGTCGTGGGTGTATGGCCAGCCAGAGCGCAAGCGGGCCTCGATCGCGGGCGCGCGGCGCATCGCCAATCCAGGATGTTATGCGACGGCGATGCAGCTCGCCCTCGCGCCACTTGTAGCCGTTCTCGACGGACCTCCCTCCGTGTTCGGCGTCAGTGGCTATAGCGGCGCGGGAACCACACCTTCGCCCAAGAACGACCCCGAAGCGCTTCGGGATAACTTGATGCCCTATGCGCTGACGGACCACCTCCACGAGCGCGAAGTGGCCTCGCAGCTTGGGTGCCGCGTGTTCTTCATGCCTCATGTCGCGTCTTTTTTTCGCGGAATCACCGTCACCGTTTCCGTCGCTCTCTCCCAAAGCACCGAACGAGCGGCGCTGGCGGCGCGCTTCGTCGAGGCGTATCGCGAAGAGGCGTTGGTCCGCGTGCAGGACGAGATTCCGCTCGTCTCCGAAATCTGCGGACACCACGGCGTGGTGATGGGGGGACTTCAAGTATCGGCCGACGGTCGACATGCGGTCGTCGTCGCAACCTTAGACAACCTTCTCGGCGGAGCGGCCACGCAGGCGCTTCGAAACTTGAACCTGGCTCTCGGGTTCGCTGAAAATAAAGGTGTGCCGACGTGACACGAACTTTGGTGATAGGTCCCGGGCCTGCAGTCATCGGCGAGGGGGGTGAGCTTGATGCCGCGGCCGCCGAGGCCATCGGCGCGCTTCGAGAGCGCCGCGTTGACGTAATTTTTGTGACGTCGAACCCTGCCACGGTCGCGAGCGATCCGCGACTTGCCCATCGCACATACCTCGAGCCGCTCGACACGGCGGCCGTGAGCGCGATTGCCCTCGCGGAGCGGCCCACGCGGGTGCTGCCTCTTTTCGGCGGTGCAAAGGCCCTTGAACTCGCACACGCGCTCACCGAAGACGGCACCTTCGACCGCGCCGGCGTGACGTTGTTAGGCCTTTCGAAGGCCGCGCTCGCGCACGCCGTCACCAGCGCGGCGCAAGCTCCCGCAAAACGCGCGGAGCTCCAACCGGGAGAGGCGTGGTGCACATTCGAGGTCGTCTCAGCCTTTGATGACGCGAACGCATTTGTTGTACTCTGCACAATTGAGAGCCTGGACGACTCGACTCTCCACCCGGGCGACGCTGTCGGCGTCTCGCCTCCCCTCGGACTCTCGGACGAAGACCTGCAGACGCTCCACTCCGCCGCGAGGAGAGCGACAGCCTCTGCGGGTCTCGTGAGCGGCCTCGCCACGTGCGAGCTCGCGCGACGAAAGAGCGATGGCGAAATCCGTGTGATTGGGGTGACGCCAGGCGTTACGCGTGGAACCGCTTTCGCCGCGCGAGCGACGGGCCATCCGGTCACGCACGTCGCGGTCGGTTTGGCACTCGGTCTGAGGCTTTCAGACCTTGGTGTAAGTGTAGTCCCACGCGTCGCGCACGAATCCGTCGTCCGCTGGCCGCGCTTCGCGTTCGAGACGTTCCCCGACACGTTTTCTGCGCGGGGTTCGCACCGCACGAGCCTCGGCGAATCGCTTGGAAAGGGAGCGACGCTTTCTATGGCTCTCAGGAGTGCGGCGCGCGGCGTCGACCACGGGTCCCCCGTCGCTTGCGCCAGTCTCACGAGTGCGACGACCGCGGGAACCGCGAAGTCCGCGAGCCGACGCATACTCGTGCTGGGCGCCGGTCCGACTCGCATCGGTCAGGGTCCCGAGCTCGCGGCGTGCGCAAGCGAGGCGATGATCGCCGCGCGAGAACTCGGCTTCGAGCCCGTGTTCTTAGACGGATGTCTCGAGGCTACAGCTATCGCGGCGCGTGTTGCCACTCGTGTACACCTTGAACCCGTCACCCTCGAGCGCGTCCTCGCGCTCTACCGAGCGGAGTCCGCTGCGGGCGTGATTCTCCAGTTCGGCGGTCAACAGGGACTCGAGCTCGCCGCGCAGCTCGCCGCCCACGGCATGAACGTCTTCGGAACGACGCCGTCAGCCATGGCCCGGGCGACCGCATCGATAGACCGGTCGAGCCATGAGTCGAGCGCGCTCGATGAGGCGATCGTCATCGACGTTGATGCGGTTGCCGACGGAGCACGCGTGGTCATCGCCGGCCTTACGGAGCACCTCGAGCCCGCGTACGTCCACGGCGGAGACGCCGCGCTGATGCTTCCTTCGTTTACGCTTCATCCCGATCTCGTCGTTCGCATCGAAGACCGTGTTCGAAGCCTTGCTCTCGCGTCAGGCATCGTCGGCCTACTCGGCGTTCGCCTCGCCGTCGTGGGTGACGACCTTGTGATTCTCGAAGTCGAACCCCGCGCCGGCCGCACGACGGCGTTTGTGTCACGCGCGACGGGCTTTCCGCTCGCACGCGTCGCAGCGGGCGTCATGCTCGGAAAATCCCTCGACGCGCAAGGCGTCGTCGAACCCGCGCTTCCTCGCCACGTCGCGGCGCGCGAACGCGTGTTCCCGTTCGAGCGGCTCGGCGTCGACCCCGCGCTTGGCCGCGAGATGCGATCGACAGGAGAGGTCATTGGCCTCGACGACACACCGGCGCGCGCCTACGCAAAGGCGCTTCGAGCCATGGGAATTTCGTTGCGCGCCCCGGTGGACGGCGCTCTTGGCGCGCGACGCGTACTCCTCTCCGTCGCGGATCGCGACCGAACGGCGGCCACGGACCTCGCCCGCCGCTTCCGTGCGATTGGATTTGATGTACTAGCGCTGGGGAATGTCCGCGGCGCGTTGACGTCCGCGCGGATCCCCTTCGACGACGGACACGATCTTGAGAGTGCCATCCATGAGGTAAGCGTGGGAACCGTAGCGTTTGCCGTCGTGACGGCGAGGGGCGACGCGGAAATCGCGCGCACGCGGTCGCTTCGGGCCGCCACGCTCAAAGCGCATCTCCCGTGCTTCACGACGCTGCGGCTCGCAGGCCTCGGCTGCTCCGCCCTCGAGGAAGATCCAACGCCGCGTGTGCACGCACTGCAAGATTGGTACGCCGCGGACGTTTAAACTGCGCGCGCAGCGGGGCGGAGAAGACTCGGCAAGGCGCGCTCTACCGGGATGCGGTGCCTTCCACGTCCCTTTCGCGACGCTCACTTCCTGGCAGCGAGACGCGTCATCAGCGGTAATCGAATATCGGAGCTCCATTCCGACCCATCTCCACGTGTCGCACGCGGGCCGGAGGTCGTCCGGACGGAGCGCCTTCTCGAGGACGCTCGCGAGCCACGGGTACGGAGGCTGATCCATCCCCTCAAATGAGCCCGAATGGTTCGCGAAAAGCGGCGTGATTGGCGACGAGTTTCCCGAACTCGTTCATGAGCGGTACGAGGCGTTCCTCGCGCATGTTGGGGATTGCGCGGTACCCGTACGTTCCCTGGTTGAAGAGCGACATCGTGCGTGTCTTGACGGTGTTGGCCTTGAGCGTTCGGTCGAGTCCGCAGGCCTCGCCCGCGGCGCCGAGGAGCGTAAGGAGAGCCTGCGCGACGGCGCTGAGCAGCCGTACGCGATCACGGCGCTCGGGCGTACCGATGTGTGTCGCTGAGAGCCCCATCCCGAAGTGGTTGTCCTTGATGTCGCGAAAGGTCTCTTCGATCGTGAAGCGGCGGGCGTAGAGCTTGACGACTCCGGCCGCGCCGAGGTCAGT
>JANXOF010000077.1 GCA_025353725.1 Polyangiaceae bacterium
CGCCTAACGATCGTGTCCGCGTCGACGCCATCCGCGAGCTCCTCGACCCGCTTCGCCCACCACTCCGCCGCATGCTTTTTCATCGGCTCACTTCACCATCGCGCGACGAATCGCGCACGGCGTCGACTTCCGGACGGTTACATCGGAACGTTGCGCGACATTCTAGTGAGCGCGAACGGAGTGATTCCGTTCGCCGTGCGGCGGTCGATGCACTGAAAGCTGTCCAGGTCGCCGAATCCGGCCAAGTGCTGCGCGAGGCGCGTGCGCTTATTGCGCTGGAGCCGGCTGTCGGCGCTAACGCGGTCAGCAAGGACGACTTGCTCGGCCGAATCGATCGCGCAATCGTCGCATACTTCAACTAACCGAAGCCACGACGCTAGGTGGACGCAGAGCGCGCCTCCGCCGTCGAAGCGGACCGCAACGGCAAGGCTTGAGGCGCAGTGAGTTCACGTTCGAAAGCGGTAAGTCGTGCAACACGACCGCGAGACCGTGCTTCTCACCCCGCGAGCCGACATCGCAGGCAAAAGGCCCTTGGTTTGAAGCTGAGCGGGTAGTTCGTGCAAGCGGGGTAGCTCCGGGGAGGGAGGCGACATAACGCCTAATTCCGCGGTCTCGCCCAGACCTGTTCGTTCGTAGGGGAACTGCGCACCCGCGCTGTACGACGGCGCCTCGTTCGAGGCGTTCGCCTCGCGGAGGAGGTCGCGGCGCGCGGGCCACTTCATCACGCGCGCGTAGACGTACTCCCTTGTCTCTTGCAGCTCCTTGCGCAACTTACGGACTTGCCAGACTCCCCCGCGGGCCATCAGGCAACGGGTAAACCTAGTTACGCGGTGAACGCCAACGCGTGCGCGGCTATGCCTCCAGCCCGTGGGACGACGCAAGAAACGCTGGGGCTTCGAACCTCGTCGTAAGAATGTCCCTTGCGGAAGACGCGAGACGCCGACCGGTTCTGGCGCCAGAACTCAAAACGATAGCTCGGTAATTCAGGGCGATTTCAGATCTTTGTCGGGCGAAGATAAGCGTCCGCGGACCTCCTCAGCGAGGGCGATCAGCACGTCCGTCGCCTTTTCGATTTCGCTCACGAGCGCCTGGCGCTCCGGCGCGGCAAGCTCGTTGTGAAGCGCCCGCGCTCTCTTTGGAATCGCCGTTCCGCCCAACGAGCGGGTCACTCAGATCGGTCGGTATTCCGCCAGGACTTGAACTTTCTGCAACGATCGTCGTGAATTGCGCGTTACGTCTTCTCTCGGCTTCCGCCTTGACCGTTTGCGCTACCTATTCGCACGCGCTGGTTATTGAGGGCAAAGAGGGGCGGCTTGAACCTGCGCGAATCGAAAGCAAAGGCGATCATCGGATCGCAATGACGGCAGCCGTGCTTGCGTTAGGAGGCCGCGGTCCGTCGACGATCACCGACTGCGACTGCATCGCGACGAGTTTCCCGCGTTTCGTCGGCACGCTGCGCGCGTTGGGCGCCCGCATTGATGTGGAGCAGCCCGTCGAATAGCTGGTGGAGTAAGTGTGCCACTCGTCGTTGGCCCCTGGCACGATGTGTGCTCGGGGGTGGCTTCTATGCGTACTTTTTTTCATGGTTTTCGATCGATTCGCTTAGCGCCGACTCTTCTTGTCATGATGTCTTGGGCCGGGGCGGCCCGGGCCACGTCGATAGCGTCGCCTCCGGGGTGCACGGTGGCCGTCGTGCCGTCGTCGCTTGTCGGTATCCCTGCCAATGTGATCGGACTGCCTGTCATTGATTCCAGCATTGACGCTGTCGCGACACTCAGCGGCGTCCTCACGAGTCTATCGCACGACACGATCGACCTAGGCCTGGTTCGAGCGGATGCGACCGGCATGAAATATTTGCCAATCACGTCAGCGCTTGTCCCCGGACGAACCTATGGCGTTCATGTCGCGGTCCGGTGTGAGGCTGTGCCACCGGGGGCGCCTTTGCCTTCCTACATCCTCACTTCAAACTTGATCGCATCCGAGGTGATGGCGCTACCCACTCGCGTAGGGTATCTAACGTCGCCCGGTACGTTTGACTGGCGCGAGGTCACGCTCGTCCCGTCAACCGAGCTCGCGGCGTATCTGCCCTTTTCGGTCATGACCCTCTCCGTCAACGGCATTGCCGAGGCACCCGCCGTGGGATTGGCTGACCCACACGATCTTACGTTCCAAGCGAACGTTGCGAACGCAGCGTGTCGAACGAGCGCGGCGGCGCCGTGGCAAACCGGGCTGAGGACCGCCGAGATTTCTCTCGCCGCGCACGTGCTTGGCGCAGCCACTGACCCTACGCCGGCGCTGCTATCGGTATCCGTCGACTGCACCGGGGTCGCATCCCGCGGTATGGGGGGCGAGCAGGCAGCGACTAAAACCAATCACGGCTGCGCAATGACGCGCAGGTTACAAGCGAACGGAAGCGCTGGATGGCTTGCCGTCGCTTTCGGGCTCGCAATCGGCGCTCTAGTGCGCGGCTGTCGCCCGCGACGCCGCTCCAGAAACACGTTAGCGCCGGACTGGATCGCTTAATCTCGGTCACGTCGGCCTCACGCCCGTTGTCGTCGTCGTTGTCGTCAGCGAAACTTAGGTTCCCCCGGCCGCTGCATAGGCGGCGCGCCAGCGCGTAGTGAGGACGGCGGCACTGTCATGCAACCAGACCTTCAACTTCTTCGGGCTCACGTTGCGCCAGCCATCGCGGTGTTTTGCGGCAAGCAGGCTTGCCTCTGCCTGCACCATCGCGGTGACTTGCCGTGGGTTCATCTTGTCGGGCTTGGGGTTAGCGCGGATGAGCCTATCGCGAACCAGGAACCGGCCGTCGAGTAGGTAGACCGTGTAGTGGTCGCCGGTACCGGCTGCGTTCCACCAAAAAGATTTGAGAACATCGAATCGATCGGGCCCGTCGACGGTCCGCGAAAAGCGGCCGAACTCCGTTCCGGGCGTCGTCAGCTCTTTCAACTCTATTATCGTGCGCGTTGCCTGGTCGTCCTTCGAGAACACCCAAAAGCGACGGAGCCCCGCGCTACCGCCAGAGGTTCGGACGTTTCGCGCTACATCGAGCAAGGTGCTGGGAAAGCGCTTGTCGGCGGCCACGAGTGCGCGCACCGCCGCCACCTCGTTGGGCGTCGCTTGCTGCACTTCGCCGCCTAAAACTAAGCTGTCGCCAACTGTGGACTTGGCGATACCTTTCGTGCGCACGTCATCCCAATTCGGTTCGGTGCTTGGGTCGACGCTCACTTGGTTTTGGACGTCTTCCACGGTGTCGACGTAAGCCGAAAGCGCTGTATTGTTCAGTTTGGAGTCACTAAACCAAAGGTCCGTTGCGACGAGATAGCGGAGCGCGTCGGCGGCAACCGGACAAAACCCCGTTTCATCGAAGTCGTTATTTGAAAAGAGACCTCGGCCATCGACTTTTGTCCAACCGAAGTTATCGAACTTCGGGTCGCCGTGGCAGAGAACTTCGGCACCAGGCAAGCGTAGAGACGGGAGCGACGCGAGGTCAGCATGGTAGGCGGAATCGGCACCACCGAAGAACTCGATGGGCGCGCTCAGCATGCTCGCCCACTTCGCCTCAAAGGTAGTGTCATCGACCCAAGTTTGCAGTGCGCGGATGGATGACTTGCTTAGTACATGTACAAACTCGGAACTCTGAAGGGACGATAAAGATGAGAGAGACGCGTTCCCCTTCAGCGCGTCTTCCGTAGACGACGTCGAGTTTGCTTCCACATTCGGGTCTCCCGCACACGCGGCTGCGGCGAGAAGGAGCGCGGTAGAGAGTAAGCACATTCGCATGCGCGCGTCGTACGCTCGGGAGGCGTGATGCCCAAGCTGCTTTCGCGCTGACGAGTAAAATGGCACTTCAGTGACATGCTTTTGTCACGCAACGCGCCAACGACGCGCAAGTCGTCGTTGGCGCGTTCAACGAGTGTGGACAGGCGTGAGGCGTCAAAAGGGCCTCAACGGCATTCGTAAGCGAAAAAGAAGTGGGTTGAGGGTGATAGAGATCATTGAAACCACAACCAGCGCCTGCGTGCCAGCGTCGGGGAACAACGCAAGTTTGCGACCTACGGCCGCGAGCACAAAAGAGAATTCTTCGATTTGCCCAATCGATAGGGCAACGGTCGCAGCGTGCTCCACACGAGTTCCCGAGGAGCTGGCGCGCCCCTGATCCATCCCCTCAAATGAGCCCGAATGGTTCGCGAAAAGCGGCGTGATTGGCGACGAGTTTCCCGAACTCGTTCATGAGCGGTACGAGGCGTTCCTCGTGCATGTTGGGGATTGCGCGGTACCCGTACGTTCCCTGGTTGAAGAGCGACATCGTGCGTGTCTTGACCGTGTTGGCCTTGAGCGTTCGGTCGAGTCCGCAGGCCTCGCCCGCGGCGCCGAGGAGCGTAAGGAGAGTCTGCGCGACGGCGCTGAGCAGCAGTATGCGATCACGGCGCTCGGGCGTACCGATGTGTGTCGCTGAGAGCCCCATCCCGAAGTGGTTGTCCTTGATGTCGCGAAAGGTCTCTTCGATCGTGAAGCGGCGGGCGTAGAGCTTGACGACTCCGGCCGCGCCGAGGTCAGT
>JANXOF010000080.1 GCA_025353725.1 Polyangiaceae bacterium
GCGCGGTCCCGTGGCAAACGCGTTTGGGTACGCCCTCCGCCAGCGCGCCGCGCTCTGTCGCTTTCTCGACGATGGAAGGCTTCGCCTGGAAAACAACGCCAGTGAGCGCGCCCTGCGAGTCATTACTGTTGGGCGCAAAGCGTGGATGTTTTGCGGGTCGGGCGTTCACGCGCAAGCGGCGGCCAACCTGTTTTCCCTCATCGCGTCGTGCATGCTGCACGACCTCGACCCCGAGTCTTACCTCGAGGCGATGATTCGTGTCGTGCCGTATTGGCCGCGCGACCGGTATCTCGAGCTCGCGCTGAAGTACTGGTTGCGAACGCGGGCTCGCCTCGACGCGCAGCAGCTCGCGCTGCCGCTCGGCCCCATCACGGTGCCGCCCGCGGAACAACAGCCTGCGCCGAGCTAAGCCAACTTCCACGCTCGCGAGTCTCGGCCATTACGGGTTCCACGTCGAGAACGTGTCTCCGTGCAGGGGATACCCACTTCGGGCCCCTGATCTCCTCGCCCGACTCGGGCGCCGGCCCCCACTCGTATCCGTTGTCCGACGACGCGGCCCAAATCCACTCCGTCTCTGACGCGTCGATCGCGTCCGCGTAGGAGCTGGCCCAGTTGGCGTCGGCGATTTTTGCGAAGTTCAAGAACGCGTTGCCCTTGAGGTTGACGCTGAGACGGATGATGGCCTCGAACAGGATGCGGTGCCCCCGGCCGGCGTTGATGATGTAGTCTGCAACGTCGTCAGTCACGACGTAGCAACCCGTGTTCTCGATCTTCTTCGCGTCGATCATCGTCACCCCCCGCGACCAGTCCGCCAGGGTGCGCCACCACTCTTGGGCTCCATCGCACTTGCGCAGCAATGGTCGTGTCATCTCCTGACGCGGCTTTTTCCGCGCGGTCGCCTCGGCGATCTGCTCGCGAAGGCTCTTCTTCACGGGGGTGCCGAGTGTTTCCACCTCGGCCTTCTCGGCCGCGGGCGAGAGGTCCTTCGTCGATTCGGATGGCGTCGGCACGGCCTGGCCGAGCGCCGAGTTCGCGGTCTTCGCCGACGCGGGCGCGTCCGTCGTCGCGGTAGTGGTGGAATGACTTGTCGCCCGAATGTTGGCGGGGATGCCGCCCTTGTTGATCTCGTTTTTCATGGTAACAGCCTTCGTCAGACAAAGTCGGACCGAGCCCGCCGGAGATGGCGAGCGCCTCGATTGGCCACCGGCGTTGCCCCTTCGGGAGGCAGTGTCCGGCGTCGATCCCGTCAATCTGACAAGGCTGTATTTCGCACGTCGCCGCCGAATAAATGATGCACTAAACTTACCCGGTGCTGCTGCGAAAAAGTCGAGCCGGAAGGGTGTCGGCGGACGGCCGAAGGCTCCTCCTGGGGGCACGCGGAAGGCACGACTTGCTGGGCATATCGACGCTGCCGTGAGGGACAAGTCCGGCGACGCCGGCATACAGAATCTCGCGACCGTGGCGCTTCTGGAGGCGCGGAAGCTCCAGGACGAGGCGGACGGCCTGCCCGGCGAGCTCACGGAGGACGGAGTGCGCGCCATTGCCGAGCAGTTCGGCGAGAGCGTAGCGGAGCAGTTCGTGGCATTCCTCCGGCTCACCGAAGGCGTGAGCGGAGAGCAGCTTGAACAGCACATGCGCGACGAGCTGCACGCGGACCGGGCGGACGCCCTGAAGATCGACGCCATCATCGCGCGCAGTGGGAAAACCCCGCGCGGACGTGGTCGGACGAGTCACTTCGTCGGCAAGGAATCATGGCAGGGCATGGAGACCGCGCTCCTCGACGGCCTCGACCTGCCAGCGTTCACGAGGGCGCTGGCCAAGCAGCGCAAAATCGATGGCAGGTCGAGGCCGCGCAAGAGGGCGAAGACGAAGTGCTGCCACCTGCCCCAACTTGGAGCACCCGTACGATCTCCTTCTAAAAGATCTCTAGATCTGGGATCCCGGCATGCAGCCCAGACGAACTCGGCGCCCTTCTCGATGCTCTCCGAGCAGACGGACCACGTGCGGTCCTCGTCGACACGGTGACGTGTCGTGTTCCTATGGCGACGGCGTAAGTCGCGTGGGCGCTTTGCAGCGCCTTCACCTATCGAAGAGGGCTGAATCCGGTAGCCCTGCCGTTTTGATGCTACTTTGCTCCAGCTTGGGTTTCTCGGCCTAAGCTCCCTTTTCCTTTACATCGAGCGTCACCACTCCGGTCTCCAAGAATGTCCGATCCGCCTGTCCGCCTGACGAAAGAGGAGGTTGCCGAAGCCTACGGGCGATACGGCCACCTTGTCCTTCGTCGATGCAGCCGGATCCTTCGGCGGGATGATGCCGCCGAGGACGCTCTCCAGGAGGTGTTCGTGAGATTGTGGCGATACGGCGACGCGTTTCGAGCTGCGGAGTCGAAGGTCGCGTGGCTGTACCGCGTCGCCGATCGATGTTGCTTCGACGTTCTCGCACGCGACCGCACACGTCGTGAGGTTCCGTTTGACGAGACGGGGGCCGAGCTGGTCTCCGAAGGGAGCGACCGGCGCGCGATCGAGGACCGCGAAATTGTGCTCATGTTCCTCAGCCGGTTCGACGATCGAGTGAAAGAGGTTGCGGTCCTGCATTACCTCGATGGTTTGACTCAGGAGGAAATTGCGGCGGCTACCGGCTGGTCGCGACAAACGGTCGTGAAGAAGCTCGCGTTTCTGGCCGATCGGGCGGAGAAGTTGCGTGCTGCGCTCCTGTCTACGAGTGGAGCCCCCTGATGAGTCACCCGAGCAATTTCATCCTCGAACGTTTTAGCGTGAACGATCTCGCCGGACCGAGCGCGCTTGAGGTGGAGCAGCACATCCGCGCCTGCGATGGCTGCACACAATTCCTTGCTCAGCTCGAAGCCGCGCGCAAAGCACGGCTTGCCGCGGTACCCGCAGCGCAGTTTGTTGAACAAGTCTCCGCACGCCGCGCCCGTGTCGTACGGCTGGTCGATCACCGCATCGCGCGCCTCGGTGCGGCAGCCATGACGGTCTTGGCAGCGGCGGCAGCTATTCTTCTCTTCGTCCGACGCCCTGATCACGGCCCGCTCGGAGGGGTCACACTCAAGGGAAGCGGTGTAGCCGTCCACCGAAATCGTGGTGGCGATGTGCATGCCCTCGCATCCGACGAAACGATCCGCGGTGGCGATGCACTGCGGATCGTTATTACGCAATCCCGCCCTACCCGTGTTGCGGCATGGGTTGTCGACGTGCAAGGCCGCATTGACCGCGTTGTCGAAGAAGGTTCAATCGCCCTTCCGAGTGGCGAGTCGGCCCTTCCGGGGAGCCTTGTCGTCGACAGCCCGTGTATCGATCTGGAGCTCGTCGTCCTTTTCGGGGTGGAGTCGTTCCAGGACGCCGAGCGGCGTCTCAAGGAGGCCATCCCAGATGGCGCAATCCCCGAGGGCACTGGATGGGGTCTGCCTGGTGCACTCACACGACGGTTGCGATGCGAGTGACGTTCCGTGCGGTCATTTTCGGTGCCGTTTCGCTCCTTGGGCTGGCTGAAACCGCGCAGGCGACGCCCCCGCCGGCGATAGATGTTGTAGCTGTGCTTGTTGGTGCCAACGTCGGTGGCTCCGATGAAGAACCACTCCGCTTCGCGGCGTCGGATGCCGTGCGGGTACGCGACCTCCTGACCCAGCTTGGTGAGGTCCGCCCTGGCTACGTGAACCTTGTCGCGGGAGACGGTCCCGACGTAGTCCTCAGCGCACTCCGCAACGCCCGCCAACAGGCAGCGGCGCTCGCGGGAACGGGGCGCCGCGTCACGCTTGTCTTCTACTACTCGGGGCACGGCGATGACGA
This sequence comes from Polyangiaceae bacterium, assembly GCA_025353725.1. GTDB lineage: Bacteria > Myxococcota_A > Polyangia > Polyangiales > Polyangiaceae > Labilithrix. The sequence goes on from JANXOF010000080.1 coordinate 3,807, forward strand.
CGCCCTTCACTTCGCCAAAGGGGCGCTGGCACTTCGGGATCTGCGCACGGCGATCGCCGACGTTCCCGCAGACCTCCGCGTGACCATTCTTGACTCTTGCCGAACCGGCGGCCGCGCGAAGGGCGTAGCGCGAGGTCCGGCTTTCGATCTCCAGGTCGCGCCAGACTCCCCGCATGGGACCGTAGAACTTCGTGCGTCGGCGGTCGGGGAGGCGGCCCAGGAATCCGACGAGCTCGGCGGCGCGGTGTTTACGCACTTTCTGGTCTCGGGATTGCGTGGTGGGGCAGACACCGATGGCGACGGTCGCGTGACCTTGGCCGAGCTCTACGCGTACACGTACCGAAAAACCCTGCTCAGAACGTCTGCGTCTCCCGTCCTACAACACCCCTCCGTGCAGATGAACCTTGCCGGTAGCGGTGACGTGGTCCTCACTTCTCCGTCCTCAGCTTCCGCATTTCTTGAGGTGCCACGCGGAGCGGATCGATACCTGGTCTTCGCACGCCCGAGCGATTCGGCGATGGGAGAGGTGAGCGGAGAAGGGACTGCGCGCCTGGCCCTGCCTACGGGGAAATTTCTTGTGGTTCGCCGCTCGGGCAGTAACACGAGCGTCGCGTCGGTCGATCTCTCCTGGGGCGGGACGAAGCGTCTGGTCGATAGCGACTTTCGCCCAATGGCGCGCGAAGAACTCGCCAGGCGTGGGGGCCACATCGAACTGCACCCCCTGCGAGTGGACGCCCGCTTTGGTGGCGAATTCGCGCCCGGCAGTAGCGATGCCCTCGCCCTTCGCGCAGGAGGTGCGGTCACGTTGGTATCCGGGCACCTGGAGTACGAGTTGGACATGGCGTACGTCGGTGGTCCGTTCTCGTCCGGTGCATTCGACGGAGGCGTGCACTCGATTGCGGGCGGTCCCAACATCGGCCTCCGTACCTTCTTTGGTCGCCTCACTCTTCTCGCGTTCGTCGGAGGAGAGATTCGCTACTCGTGGGAACACCTCGCGCGTGTTGACGCGGCCCGTGCCAGCGCCGGCGGATTTGCGGCAACCGAGAATCGGTCCTTTGCGTCCGCCGGACCACGTGCAGGTCTCCGAGTGGCTTTGGCGCTAGGGGGCGACTGGAGCGCATCATGGACGGGCTCCTTCACTGCACTCTTGCGCAATGAAGCTGGCAAGGACGGAGAGGCTCAGATCGCGCTCTACCCGCTCCTCGGAACCACTCTCGCCGTAGGACATGCATTTTAGGTTTACACTTTCGGCCGGCCTCCTTGTCTTCGAGGGTGAAACCAACAGAAAGCACCCCGATGCGAAACTCCTTACCCCTTCTTTTTCCTTGTCTCGCCGCATTTTCGGGCTGCGGAAGCGCAGCGGGACCCAGTTACGAGCCCCCCTACCTGACTCTGGGAGGAACGATCACGTCGTCGTCGGTCTCGACGCCGGCAACCGTCCGTGTGGCACTGGTTTGGCGGCTCGGCCAATCGTTCCGCGAGGCACAGGAGCTCGACGTACGCGCCGAATTCCCCGTGAAATTCCGTCTCGACGTGCGGGCTCTCCCCCCCAAAGAGGTCATCGCCTCGATCGATCCATCCAAGACGGCCCCGGGACGCCCCACCGGCTACGCCTTCGGCACACTCGTTGTTTACGAGGACACCAACGGCAACGGCAAGCTGGATCTCGTTCCTGTTGACGCCACGGCATCGACCGATCGGGTCCTGGGCGCGCCGGAAGGGCTCGAAGTCATTTACCTCGAAGGCGGCGGCATTCCTAAGAACCCAAACGCTCCGCCCACGGACGAAGACTTCGTCGAGCACACGGCGGGCTTCAACCTCGTTGTCGAGCCGACGCGCGTCGATCCCGAGCCGGGGTGCACGTCGTGCGCCCCCACCTTCGTGTCTGCGTGGACGCGTCTTCCACTCGACGCGGATCTTTCGGTTGCACTCACGGCCGATCCGCAATTGTCACGCGCGCTCTGCGAACAGACGGGTGGAGAGGGAGCGACAGCGAGCAGCGCGTGCCAGCCATGCCTTGGTGATGCGTGCAGCCGCTGTTCGATCGCCACGGACGCGAGGGTCACCTGCAACGCCGACAAGACGGCGTTCGTTGCCTTCTCGTGCACCGCGAACTCGGTCTGTGCTGACCACGTGTGTAAATACATTTCCGGACGTCGTATAGCGACGGACCCGGTCCCCGCAGCCTGGCCCTGCCCCTAAAACGTAGACCGCGCGATGCTCGCGCGGTCTTTTGGAAGTCACTTGAGTTGGCACGTCCGTGCCATGGAGGTCGTCATGCGTTCATTTTCAATCATTTCGTTTGTCCTTCTTTCCGCAACATTCGCATTTGGCTGCTCGGCACCGTCGTCGTCGACGAACGCGCCCACCGGGACGGTCACGGGTGCCGTTAGCTCGGCGGAGCTGAAGACCTTGAGCGCGGTTGCTCGATACGGAACATATTTCGGGACCAGCGGTCAGCCAACCCGTGGCCTCCGGATCTTGCTTTCCGACAACCCGAACAGCTGCGACATTACGCATTTCGCAAGTGCGACGATGCTGGATGTGCGAGTCCGAGGCGCCTCCGTTGGACCCGGCACGTACCCCATCGTAGACGCAGTGGCGCAGACTCCGCAGGCCGGCCAGGCCGAGGCCGACTTCAATGCCGTCGACGCCGTCTGCAAGGATCTAGTTGCGCAGACCGGCACGAGCGGAAACGTGATTCTCAAGACGGTGGAAATCAATCTGACCACCCCGAGCGCCTCGCACGTCTCCGGCTCTGTCGATCTCACGTTCGCCGGTGGGCACATCACCGGCGACTTCGACGCGGTGCTCTGCGACGACGAATCGGGCGACGCGGGAGCCAGTAATGGCGGCTCTTCAACGACCACGTGTGCACCGTGAACACTCAGCGAACCTTGGCGCCATTCCGCGCAGTAGGAAAGTTCCGACGATGAACTCGCCGCTATTTTGGACCACCCGGGCACCCGGTGTCAGCGTTGCCGCAATGCGAACCTTTGCCCCCATTGCGTTGGCCATCTTTGGACTGATGACCTACGGATGCAGCTCGACAAGCAGCACGACGAAAACGCCGCCCACATGCGCGCAGCTTCAAACGCAGATCAATGCGTGTACGAATATCTCCCAGGCCGGAAAGGATTTACTCGGTCCTTTCTGCGCGACTGCATCCGACGCATGTCGCTCATGTCTTGACGGCCAGCTTTGTGGAGTCACCGAGCAGTGTGACCCGCAATGCGGCAAGATTGGTGATGCGGGCGGGGGCGGCTGAGACGCGCGAGGCATAGTACCGGCACGGCGGCGGTGGCGGAGAAGCCAACGCGATCGGGCGACGAAGATCGGTTTTATCCGCTTGTCGGCCGCCGAATGGCGGTTTCGTGTCCTTCGCGTGGTCGGTGCATCGTCGGGTGCCAGTTTTTCCGTCGTTTGATTTGTATGTGACGAGTCCCGTACCGGCCGCGCACAAGTCCCGACGGGAGGATGTACTACGTGAGCTCAACATTCGGCTTCGACGCCATCACGTAGATCGCCGGCAGTCCAAAGCCACCAAACTCGGCGCCAATGTTTCGCCAGTCGGGCGCATCGTCAGCCGGTCCGACGGGTTCCAGTCACGGAACGCTGCCTGTAAGTTCGTGAAGCCAGCGACCGAGAACGCTTTTCCGCGCCTCGTCGGGCGTCTCTCCAACAGCCTGCTGGAGGATGTCCACGGCAACATCCAAACCCGGGCCAAAGCTCGACGCTTCGAGTACCGGCTTCTCGCCGCGAAGATCGGCGAGGCTCCTCCATCCCGCGACCGACGGCGAGGCACGGTGAAGTTGCCAGCGCGTGGCTGGAGGCAGGACGCTCGACGTGATCAGGTGAGGCCGATTCTCGACAAGCTCACGCATCCACTCGGGAACATCACCGCGCGCACACAGCCATCCGCCGACCAGAAGGGCGACCGGATATTTCGACCCGGGTAGCCGCTCGATCACGGCGACAAGCACGGCCTTTCCACACTCGTCGCGGATCCGTGAAGCCCAGGCTGGCTCTTCGAGCGTGATCAGGACGAGCTGATATAGCGCGTCGTCATGCCCCTCCTGCAGTGCATGAACTACGAGGTGCTCCAGGCTTCGCGCGACCTTCTCAACCTCGGCCGACCGAAGCCGCTGAAGCTCGCCAAGCACACGGCGGATCGCGAGGTGGACCCCAAGCGCTCGGGACAAAGCCCGGATAATATCGGCGAGATCCGCCTCGGTCGGGTGCGCCCGCAGCAAGAGGACCTGGATGACACGGGCGGCGTTTTCTCGATCGTCGCCCTCCGCATGTACGTCGCCGAGAACTCGGATCGCATGAGCCAAGTTCACCGCGGCGTACGTTTGTTTCACGCTCGGGAGTACGTAGGACGTGGCCGCGCCTGCGGCCGTTATCAGTCACCGCGCGTGGAATTGGAAGACGACCTCCATCGAGGGGTTCCTCTCCGTCGAGTCGATGGCGACGATCGTTTTGGCAACCGCTTCGGCGCCCGCGCGGGTAAGCACCCGGCCGTACCAGGCGCGGGGATCCTCGTGGTCGGGACTCGGTTGCCCGCCGCCGTGGCGGACGAAAGCCTCCCGGATTTCATGGCGTACGTATTCGCTCTCGGCGTCAACGCCATCCTCGAATCCGACCACGACGGACCAACCGTCGTATTCGCCAGGGAAGACCATGACTGGGTGCCGCCCGTACTCTTCGCACCACGCGCGCCACCCGTCGTACAGCGCAGAGTGGATCGACCACATCTCGTCCGTCGGGACGAAATCAATGGAAAGGAACCCGCGCTGCCGCGCACTTTCGAGAACCTGGCTGTCATCAAGAGTGGAGGCGTCCATCGCGATGGCGTAGTCATCAAAGATCGCGCACGGATCGACGCAAGAGAAGGCTGCCCACGGTATTGGTATCCCACGGGGATAAATTCCTCGCAGATCGACGTTCGTGGGAAACGAAACGCTGTGCGTGGTCTCGTTGAGGGTCCCCGATGCCCAAATCTTGATGATTGGATTTGCGCGCGGAGACAATCCCTTGCGTAGGGGAGATCGGTTCTGCACCGCACGACCACGCCGAACAGCGCGCGGTCTCTTCATTCCGCCCCTCCACTCACGATCGAAAGGGGAACGGATTCGCCGAACATCTCGTCGAACATTTGCCGGCCCCTGCTTCCGGGCGCCAGCTCTTCACGGACGCGTGCGCGGAACTCGGGACTTTCACGCGCACGGATTGCAAGTGCTGTCCAACGTCGTCCCCGTCGCGTCAGGCATTCCGTGCACGCCCCCGACCTCGCATCCAAGAGCCTCGGGCGGCACAGGCACGCTCTGCACTGGCCGATGCTCGTCGGCGCTTGGCTCATCGGGAACACTCCCCGCCGCCCGCAAGAAGTTCGGGCAGGACCACGCGCCCTCCGAGCGCCACGGTCGAAGATCCCATGACCAAAAATGTCGATGTGCCGCGTTCGCAGACGGAAACGTCGGGCGCACTGACCACGATGAACTTGGCGCCGTCTGCGACCACGACCGTTCGCGTGAAGTCGAAGCGACGGATCGCCCGGCAGATCAACGACACTCGTAGACCAAGATACTTCGGCCACGTGGTCGCGAGAATCCTCGGCGGAATGCGGACCGGAGGCGGACACGACGAACCCGCTCGTGTTGCGGCACGTCCGTCCGTCCCGGCGTCCGACGGTACTTCGGAAACACTCGCGGAGAGGAGGGTGGGCGCGGGTGATTCGATGGCACTCGAAGACGAGGAAGGCCCCACGGAAGCGTTTCCTTCACACGCACCGAGGAGGATGGCCACTACCCGGGCGTGGATCATCGTATATCTCCTTCGTTCGAGGGACAGGTCTTCGGGCGTTTGCCTTCGCTGCCTCGGCTCGCCTCGATGATGCGACGAGCCCGGATGGTGTTGACCCATCGGGGATCAGAACCGAACCGGCTCGCATAATCGTCGGCGAGGAGGTAGAGACGACGTTGCAGGTCAGGCATTTCGAGAGCCCGGATCAGCGAGAGTTGCCAGCTCTTAAGCATGCCCCCGCCGAAGTCGCGCAGGTTGACCAGAATCCTCATCGCTGACACGAACGACTCGACGTGCTGTTCAGCGTGCGCGCGTCCGACAATGCGCATGGTCCACTCCGTAATCTTCTCGTAGTCGCCAAGGGCGTGACGAAGCCCGAGAATGAGAGTCCTTACGACCTTGGACACGTCGAGCGACTTTCGGATGGCCACCAAAATGTCGGTGGCGACGGCTTCGGTGACGAGTCGTTCGGTCAACAAGTACGCAATGACTCGGGCCGCTGCCTTGCGCTCGGTGTCTCCGATCCGTCGGTCGACCACATCCCGGACGGCGCGATCAAATAGAGGGACGAATGGAGCGTACTCGAATGGGCAATCGACCGGCGTGGATGGTGGAGGTAGGGCACGTCTCGCGGGCGTCAGAATCGAAGACGGTTTCACCCGGTGCAAGACGTCGAACCGGCCCCTGCCTCCGGACGTAGAAGTTCACCACTCACGGCTGTGCAGGGCTTCCACAAGAATTTCTGCGGCCACACTTTCGACCGGGATTTCCCAGTCCTCCGCAAGTTCGTCGAGGAGATCCCGATCGGGCTCGGGGAGGTGGATGCGGAGGAGGCCAGCGGGGATGTGTGAATGGAAGTGAATTATTGCGGAGGCACTGGCCTTGGCGATTTTGTAGCGCTCGGCGAGCTCGACAAGTCGGGCACCGCCACGATGAAGGCGACGAAGTTCGTTCGCCTCCTCAAAAGTGAGCTTGCCCGGAAAGGGGTGCGTTTGAATCACGCTGGGGCCGGAGGAACAAAGGGCTATCCGCTCTCCGACCTCGAACGCGCGGGGTGTCGGCACTGTAGCCACCTACAGCCCCGGGCCGGTTCCCCGAGCCGCGTGCCATACGGCGAGCACCTCGACGGTCTCCTCCCGGACCCGGTAATAGACGTGGTACCGCGTTCGAGGCAGCAGCACGCGCCGGACCCCAGCTGCGCGTTTGCTTTTGGCGGGCGTGCCGAGCGTGGGTATGAGCACGACGGCCGCGAGCATGCGCTCAAGCTCGGTCACGAAGAGGTCGGGGGATGAGTGGCGATTTTTCCGCCACCACTCGTCGATGGTTTCGATTTCGCGTGTGGCGCGGTGCTGGAAGATGGCCGCGAACGGCCCGCTCATCGCCCTCGGCGAAGCCTTTCGAGGACTGCAGCCGCCGGCTCGACCTCACCGCGATCGGCCGCGGCCATTCTCGCCTCCAGCTCGCTGAGCTGGGCCTCGTCCAGATCGAACGGCTCCTGGGAATCAGCCGTGAGCACAACCACTTCGGCCCCCTCGGGGAGCGCAGTGTCGAGCTCGATGTGGCCCCCGCAGACGCGACCTCGGCCGCCATTCATCCGCACAAGATAGCACGCGGGGACGGGCACGCCGTGGTCGAGGAACGTGCCGCGGGCCCACGCGACGGTAGCCAGGACTGTATCCACCGCTGGCGGACGCCGGTGCACCGAAGGGCGGCGATGTCGTCTTCGAGGTCGCACCCTCACGAGTCTCCGATCGCCAGGACCACGGCTTCTCCGCGGTCCCGCGCACTCCGGCGGACGTCCGTGGACGCCGCCGGAGTCCTGGAGCTGGCACGCCCGGTAAGATTCGAACTTACGACATTCGGCTTCGAAGGCCGACACTCTATCCAGCTGAGCTACGGGCGCTTGCATTGTAAGGTTACACTGTCCAGCGCTGCCGATCAATCGCCACGCGCGCTCTCGTCGCGCAGGGCGAGAAGGGCTCCGTCCCTTCGACCGTGCCTGATCGCCGGGCCGCGTGTAGGTGTGCTTGAGCTGGCGTTTTGTGCTCCGAAAATCGCCTCACGCTTGGCTTTCCACTTGCTCGCCGACGTGTGCGGGGGCACTCACTGGGTGAGCATCGGAGCCGCCTTAGTGAAAAAAAAAAACTTCGCTGTCGCTCACGCCTCTCGTGTCTCCGTGCAAGTCTCTGACTCCGTGGCCGACTGCGCGTCGGCCGTCGTTCCGACCTCGACTTCGACTTCGATCTCGATTTCGGGCGTACACCTTGTTCCGGCCGGTAAGGCCAGCTCGGGGCTTTCAAGAGCGGTGATGCGTTCCTCGCGAGGGTGGTCGAGGTGGCTGCGATCAAAGGAGGCGATGTCTGTCCTCTCGACCGTGCTCACGGTCCTCATGCACCTCGCTTGCCTGTTCGTCTTCGTGGTCCCCTTGTCGCGGGGCGTGCTGTTGCTCTGCTTTGCAGGTTACATCCTTCGGATGTGGGCGATCACGGCAGGCTTTCATCGGTACTTTGCCCATCGGTCGTACCGAACGAGTCGCGGCTTTCAGTTCCTTCTCGCGTTTCTAGGGACGACGGCGATGCAAAATGGCCCTCTTTGGTGGGCGAGTTGGCACCGTAGGCATCACCGCTACGCCGATACGGCGCGCGATACGCATTCGCCGCTTCAGGGTTTCTGGCACGCACACATGGGTTGGTTTCTCGACGGCAGCCACGACGAAGCAGACTTGTCGAACGTCAAGGACCTGACGCGGTTCCCAGAGCTGCGATTCCTCGACATGCACAAGTGGATGCCCATCGTCGCGTACGGCGTCGCTTGCTTCGCACTCGCCGGTGCATCCGGCCTCGTGTGGGGGTTCGTGGTGAGCACCATTGCGTGCCTGCATGCGACGGCGCTCATTAATTCGCTCGCCCATGTCTGGGGAACGCGCCGCTTCGACACACCCGACCAGTCACGAAACAACGCACTTCTGGCCGTGCTGACGCTGGGCGAAGGCTGGCATAACAACCACCACGACCAGATGAGCGTCGCGCGCCAGGGCGTGCGCTGGTTTGAGCTCGACGTAACTTACTACACGCTCAAGGTACTCTCGTGGGTCGGCCTGGTGTGGGACGTACGCGAGCGAAAGTCGGCCGTCGATGTCGATGTCGCCCGCGAAATTCGCTAGGGGCGCCCCGTGACACCTCGCGGATAGCTCGGGGATACCTCCAAAGGACCCGTTGCTTGGCTTAGGAAAGCATCGACAGCGTAGCCCGGCGTACAAATAGCGAAAAGCGAGCCCACCGTTGATGGACTCGCCTTTTATCGTAGGCCTAGCTTCCGTAGCGGTCGGATTCGCGAGGAGAACCTCGGAATCGACCCGCCTACGTGTTCAGTGGCGGCGGGTCGAAGCCGTGCGGTTGAACCGATCGTGGTTCTTGTGCATGGTCACCTGATACGTGAATCCAGTGCCCTGGTCGCCCATGAGCGCCGACCAATGAAGGAAGAAGTACCAGAGGCGGTACCAACGTTCGCCGTACGTCTTGATGACCTCGTCCTTGTTCGAGACCCAGAGGTCACGCCACGCTCGCAGCGTGCGAATGTAGTGCGAGCTCATTCGCTCGACGTCGGAGACCTCGAAGCCCGCTTTCTCTGCGGCGTGGATCATGCTCGAGAGCGGTAGGCTCGCGTCCGCCCCCGGGAAAATGTAGCGCGCCATGAACAGCGCCCAAATCAAGTCTTCCGGCTTGAGCGAGAGCGCCGTGAGGGGGTTTTGCGGATTGTAGAGGTTCCGGATGCCGGTCCACTGGAGCACGAACAGTCCATCGTCTTCGAGCAGCCCGTGAACCTTCTCGAAGTACCCCGAGAGATTCTTGACGCCTACGTGCTCGACCATTTCCAAGCTGACAATTTTGTCGAACTTGCCTTTGACGTTTCGGTAGTCGCAAACCTCGACGCGCGCATGATCGGCGACGCCGTACTTCTTGATGCGATCCGTGCCGAAGTCGACCTGCTCCTTAGCTAGTGTCACTCCGTAAGTTTTTGCGCCGTACTCGCGCGCCGCGCGCGCCACGAAGGTGCCCCAGCCGCAGCCGATGTCGAGGAGGGTCTCGCCCTTCTTGAGCTCGAGCTTGTCGCAGCAGCGGTCGATCTTTTTGTACTGCGCCTCTTCGAGGGACGTTTCCGGCGTCTCGTACCAGGCGGCCGTGTAAACCATGGCCTCGCCGAGAAACCAGCCGAAGAAGTCGTTGCCTCGGTTGTAGTGCTCACCGACGATTCGGCTGTCCTGGTTTTTCGAGTGGATCAGCACTTCTGGGAAGAAGTTCGTGAGCGCCCACTTGAAGTGTCCTTCGGTCAGCCGAAACGAGACCGTGTCATGACGCGACTCGAAAAACGGTTCCCACTTGTCGGCGGGGATGTCGACGCGACCGGCGATGTACGCCTCGTACAGCTCGGACATCGGGACCTTCTTGCCGGACCATTGGTTTGCAAGGCTTCGGTCATCGAAGGTGAGAAACTCGTGAACGGTCTTCTTCATTCGAATACTAGTCTCCGTCGGGCCGACTTCTAGCCACGGTTGGTCCGACGCCGCAAGCGCGGTGCGCTCTCACGTCGCGTCACGCCATAGGCTTGCCCGTGCTCCTTGCACCACTTCCCAGGTGAGTCGCGTGGGGCGGAACGTCCGCACCGACCACAAAGATGCTCCAAGGGATGACCCGGGCGCCATATTCCTGATAGGTCACGGCATGCGAGTCGCCTTTCTACGGCCCAGCGTAGGACAGCCCGTTCTTCAGCTCGGCCTACGAGGCGCGGTAGCCTTGTCGTTGGGGTTGTTGCACTTCGGACTCAGTGAAGCGCGCGCGGAGGAGCAGCCCGTCGTGCTCCTCATCGACGTCGGCGGCGCCCCGATGGAGACACGGAAGGTCACGCACGGCGTGTTCACTCGGGGATCGGCAACCACCGAGGGCGGTCACGAAAAAGATGAAGAGCCCGAGCAACAAGTCACTCTAACGAAGGACTTTTGGGTCGGTAAGGTGCCCGTGACGCGCGGCCAATTCGCCAAGTTCGCCTCGGAGACGCGTTACGTCACGGACGCCGAAAAGGCGCAGGCCGGGGGCATCGGCTGGGACGGTAGGCAGCTTTCGCCAAAAAAGGATTTCACGTGGAGAAACCCTGGTTTTACGCAGACCGATGAACACCCGGTCGTGCTCGTAAGTTATTTCGACGCGAGCGCATTCGCCGGTTGGGCGGCACGCAAGAGCGGTAAACGCGTGCGGTTGCCGACAGAGGCTGAGTGGGAATTCGCGGCGCGGGGCGGTTCCACGACGCGGTGGTACGGTGCAAAAACAGAGGCTGAGGCGCTTACGCTCGGGTGGTTCAAAGCAAACGCCGGAAATGGCACCCGACCCGTCGGCCAAAAGCGACCGAATTCGCTCGGTCTCCTGGATATGTCCGGCGACGTTTCGGAGTGGTGCCGGGATCTCTACGCGCCTTATGGCGACGGACCGGTCGTTGACCCGGAGACGGTCACGTTGCCCGCTGGCGAACCTCACTTGCGTGTGCTCCGCGGAGCGTCCTGGTGGCGCGACCCGAAACGCGGACGTAGCGCGGCGCGGTCGAAAAGTGCGTCCGGGGGTCGCAGTGCTGAGTACGGCTTCCGTATTGTTGTGAGCCTCGAAGACGCAAACGAGTCGGGCGCCGCGGGACAGGCCTACTCAGGCTTGCCAGGTTCGGCTCCTAGCCCAGACGCGAGCGCTGGATCGGGCGCGCGCTTGGCCCTCGCAGCAGACCCGACTGACGGTCAGGAGGCAGGACCACTTGCGGACGGCGAGGCCCTGCGGCTGGCCCCGATCGGCGTAGAATCCGAGGGGGCCTCCTCGGGACTGCTTCTCGTGGCGCCACTCGCGGCGGCAAGCGCGACGGTGGCGTGGATGCTCCTGCGGCGAAAGCGACCGCGCGCGTCGTCGTTTGCGGTTCGCGTCGCTGTTCCGCGTGTCCGTTCACCGGCGCTCGCGGTCGTCGCGTCCGCGGCAGAACCGCTCGAGCCCATCGAAATACTCTCAGCGCCCTTGCTCGAGCCCGCACGAGAGCGCGACGCGGAGATGTCACTGGCCCCCGGGCGAGCTGTCGTGGAGGTCGCGCCGGTCGTGGAGCTTGCGCCGATTGTGGTGATCGCGTCGGCCGTGGAGGTTGCACCGTCGGTGGAGGTCGTGGCGGTCGCGCCTGTCGTGGCGGTCATCGAGGCGGCTGTGATACCCGCGCAGCCTGAGAGAACGCGGGAAGAGGCGGCGCCTGAACCCGCCATGGGCAGCGCCGCCGAGGAACCGCCGCCCGTAAAATCAGAGTCAACGGTTGCGTCACCTCTGCCGACCGCGACCCGAATGGCGTCGCTCCCGCCCTCGGTCCCGATAGCGCCGTTGCCGCTCTCGACGCGCTTCTCGGAGTCCCCGGAGGCCAGCGCGGAGCCGACCGAGTCGGTCGCTTCGACGGACGAAAGCGACGCGAAAGGCGCCAGTGAGAAGCCCCCGCGTTAGCTTTTAAGCTTTGCGAGCAGTGCCTCGGCGCGGAGCTTCCACACGACGCCGACAGCCTCCATGAAGATTTTGCGGCTCATCTTCGATGCGCCTGCCGTGCGGTCGACGAAGACGATCGGTACCTCGTCGACACGCATCTCTTTGAGAAGCGCGCGGTAGGTCATTTCGATCTGAAACGAGTATCCGTTCGATTGGATGGTGTCGATGTTGATGGCTTCGAGCGCGCGCCGCGTGAACGCCTTGTATCCGCTCGTAAGGTCCTTCACGTCGAGTCCGAGAATGGTGCGCGAGTAAATCGAGCCACCCTTTGAAATAAAGTGTCGCCCGAGCCCCCAGCCGAGCACGCCGCCGCCCGGAATATTGCGTGAGCCAATCACTACATCGGCGCCATCGTCGAGCGCGCGCACGAAGTCCGGTAAATACTTGACGTCATGAGATAAATCAGCATCCATCTCGAAGAAGCGGTCATAGCCTTCGGCCAGGCCGCGCTGAAACGCCTGGATGTAGGCCGTCCCGAGGCCGAGCTTGCCAGCCCGGTGCATGACGGTAACCCGCGGATCTAAGGCCGCAAGGGCGTCGGCGATGTCCCCCGTGCCGTCCGGAGAATGATCGTCCACGATCCGGAGGTCGGCCTCGGGCATGGCCGAACGGACCGCCTCGACGAACCGCGGAAGGTTCTCTTTCTCGTTGTAAGTCGGTGTGACAATGAGGGTTCTGGTCATCCGAACGGCTCCATACCACTTTCCCGGCCGGGGTTCCCCGCACGAGAAAGCGCGAAAGTGGTTTAGAATCACGGCGTGGCTTTCAAATCCACACGACCGACCCCCGCGCCCGCCAGCGCTGACACCGCGGCTGGCAGCGGCACGGCCGTGGGCAACGCCAGCGAATCGAGCGCGAATCGTTCGCCGGACCTCGCTTCGCTGTCCCGGCTCGGACCCCGCGCGTCGGAGGTTGGCACGCTCCACGCCGAGCACACCATCGCCCAGTTGACCGAAGAGCTTCGCCGGGAGCGGCGCATCGGCATTGCGCTCCGAGAAGTGGGCCTTGCCCTTGGCACGACCCTCGACCTCGACCAGCTCCTTGCCTTGATTCTCGAGAAAGTGATCGACGCCGTCGAGGCTGACCGCGCCACCCTCTACCTTCTCGACGATCGTAAAAGTGAGCTCGTTTCGCGGATTGTCCAGGGCGACGAGGTGCGTGCCATCCGCCTGAAGGTAGGGCAGGGCATCGCGGGCCACGTCGCTCACACGAGTAAGGCGCTGCTCGTCAACGAACCGTACGAAGACGCGCGGTTCAACCCCGAATGGGACATGACCTCGGGGTACCGGACGCGATCCATCCTCGCCGTGCCGATGAAAAACCACCTCGGGCGCACGATTGGCGTCGTGCAGGTGCTGAACAAGAGAACGGGGAAGTTTACGGACCACGACGCCGTGACGCTCGCCGCACTCGCGACCCAAGCCGCCATAGCGGTCGATAATTCAAGGCTTTTTCTCTCGGTCACGCAGAAAAATACGGAGCTTCTGGAGATCAAAGAGCAGCTCGAGCATCGCGTACGAGACCTCAAGCTGCTCTTTGATCTCGAGTCAGCGATGGGCCGCGCGACGTCGCTCGACGCCTTGCTTACGGGCGTTCTCAGCGAAGCGTTACGCACCAGCGGCGCGATTGCAGGAGCCTTTGCGCTCCGCGACCACAGCACTGAGGTCGCTCACCTCTACGTCATGAAGCACGAGGAGAATGCGAAGCTTCTTCGAACGCCGGTGCGCGTCACGCAGGGTTTCACGGGCGCCGCGATGGCCTCGGGGGAGGTCATTTTTACGAACGATGCGCAGGCTCATCCGGCCGACGACCACGCGCTCGACGAGACCCTTGGCGAACCGTGCCGCACGTGTATCTGTGTGCCGCTCGAGGGTGAAGAAGGGGAGGCGATGGGCGCTATCGCGCTTTATAACAAGGGCACCGCACGCGACGGAGCCGATGGCTTTGACGATGACGACCGCGCGCTCTTGCTCCTCATTGCGGCGAACGCGTCGACGGCCATTCAATTGCAGCTCTCGCGCGAGGCACGCGAACGCGAAGAGCGCCTCACCACGATAGGAAGGCTTCTTTCTGGGGTGATTCACGATCTAAAAACGCCGCTCACCGTGATTAGTGGCTACGTGCAACTCATGCAGCATGCCGACAAGCGTAACGTTCGTGAGGAGTACGCCGAGCTCGCTCTCAAGCAGTTTGCCCACATTGGCGCGATGCAACGTGATGTCCTCGAGTTCGCGCGCGGCGAAAAAACGTTACTTATCCGAAAGGTCTACCTGGCGAGTTTCTTTGGCGACGTGCGCGAACAGCTTCAGATGCAGCTCGCGCGTCTGGGGGTAGAGCTCGTGATCGACCTCGCCGACAAGGGAGTCGCGCGGTTTGACGAGGGAAAGATCCTTCGCGTCATTCACAACCTCGCGCGCAACGCCGCCGAGGCGATGGGTGAAAAAGGCGGAAAGTTCACGATTAAAGTCACCCGCGAGAAGGACAAAACGGGCGAAGAAGCGCTCGTCCTGACGTTCTCCGATAGCGGGCCGGGTATTCCGAAAGACATTGAACACCGCTTGTTCCAGTCGTTTGTGACGAGCGGGAAAAAGGGCGGAACGGGGCTCGGACTCGCAATTACGAGGCGTATCGCCGAGGAGCACGGAGGAAGCGTTAGCGTCCACTCGTCGAGCCGCGGCGCGACGTTCAAGATGCGCCTGCCTCAAACGCACCCTGAGGGGTAAATGTGCAAACTGCAAATATGTCGAGATACGGTTACCGCTCCCTTTGGCTAACGTCGGCCTGGCTTGTCGTGAGCACGAGCCACGCACAGGCGCCGCCATTGAAGCGACGGGTGCAGCTCGAGCCGGGCGTCGCGCAAGTCGAGGCTCGCCGTCCAAGTGAGCCCGACGCGCCTCCGTGGGTCGACGAGGGAGACGTGCCTGTCCCCGCCTGGGCTACGTCCGTTGCGCCGACGAAACCTGACGCAGCTTTTTATGCGGACCCGAGTCAAGCGGCGAGCCGTCGCGGAAGCGCTCAATGGGGCGCTCGCTTGCCTCTCTTCGCGACCAAGCGTGGTCCGGGGTGCCTTGGGCGTTGGCTGAACGTCGGGCCCTTCGCTTGGATTTGTTCGGACGTGGCAGCGTACTCCGAAGACGCTGTCTCTTCACCGCCGCTCGGCGCGCGTCCGTGGATGCTGCCCGGAGGCGATGGCATTCGTCCGTCGCGTCCTGGAGCGCGCGAGCTTCCGCCGATCGAGCCTACGTCGCCGACGGACGACGGGCTTCCGTACCGCTACTTCTTTGCGGGCCCTCAAGGGGCGTTTGGGTACGCGAACCTCGACAACGCCGAGGGCGGAGGTGCCCCGGATCAGGAACTCGAACAGGGCTTCGCCGTGGCTATCGTCGAGGAGACGACCGCGAATGGTGAGGCTTGGGGAAAGACGAAAAAAGGCCGCTGGATCGCGATGCGCGAACTCGTTTCAGCGCGCGCCTTCCTTTTTCACGGTGAACTGGTGACAGACGGAAAGCTCGATGTCGCTTGGGTTTTGTCGCCAAAAGCGAATGTGTACGCGGCTCCGAAACCAGAAAAGGTCGTCGCAACTCGCGTGCGTTTCGAAAAGGTACGCGTGGTCGAGGAGAGCGGCACGGGGGCGACCGCGATGGTGCGCATTGTCGTTGCGCTCACGGAGGGCGTTGGGTCAGGCGTCGAGTCGGGGTGGATGCGCGCCCGTGACCTCTCGCGCGCCCAGCTTGCCGCACCGCCTGTTGAAGCGGAGGGCGCAGGCGCCCCTGCGCGATGGTTGGACATTGACCTGGCTCAGCAAACCCTCGTGGCTTATGAGGGCGCGAAACCGCTCTTCGCGACGCTCGTGTCGACCGGCAAAGGGCCGCCAAAGTCCGAATTCGGAACGCACCTTGGAGTGCACCGCATTTGGGTAAAGATCGTTACGACGAAAATGGACAATCTCGATAAAGAAGATGCGGAGCGGCACTACGCGATTGAGGACGTGCCTTGGGTTCAATTCTTTGACAAAGCTATCGCCCTTCACGGTGTGTTTTGGCACCGAGATTTCGGCCATGTTCATAGCCACGGATGCGTAAACCTTGCACCCATCGATGCTCGCTGGCTTTACGCGTTTACCGCTCCCCACCTGCCCATCGGCTGGGCTGCCGTATACCCTACAAAGGTCGAACTCGGCACTGTGGTTCGCATTCGCTAGGTGGGAGCTCGGCAGGCGTTCTAGCGTGTACGAAACGACGGCATCAGCCGCCGTTGAACTTGAACGCGGCGCCAAGGGCGCTACGCGCAAGCTCGACGCCGCCGAGCTGGATCGAACGGACAAAGTGGGCATCGACGTCGACGGCTTGATCGCCCACGATGACGGTGCCGCCAACGACATACTGGTCGCGCGGTACGACGTAGGATTTTTGCTCAAGAGGCAAAATCAAGCGTACCCACTGCGCATCGCGCGATGCTCGGTATGTGGTCCACGCCACGAGCGGTGTCGGTACCGTAGTGCCCGCAGGAGCCGTCACGGGGGCGAGTACCCAAGGCTCGTCGCCAGGCACGCTCCACTCGGTTCGCTTGCCCTCGCGCTCGACCACGACGGTGCGTGACGGCGGGTCGAACGTGACTTTGGTTTCGAGAGAGTTTGGTGCTTCACCGCGCGCACGGGTTTCGGCGTGCACAAGCCTCCCGGATGCGTCCAGGCGTACGTCTTCGGCGATAGACATCCACCCGTTCTGCAACGCGTTTCTCCCGGCGGGCGCCCGTGTGTCGGAATGCCACGACTCGCCTGAGGACTGCGTCTCTAAGCGAGCTTCGGAAGCGGGCTGAGACGTTGAGTCTCCGCTGGGTCGGCAACCCGTTGCGAGAAAAAGTACGATTCCGACGGTGAACACTGGCTTCAAGCCCAAGGGTTTCATGTTCGTCTCCTCTTCGTCTAGTGATACGCCGTCGAGACGCACTTGTGACTCGAAATGTTTCTCTCCTTGAAATTCAGTACGAAAATGCGCCGATCACCGCTGTTGTGTGCGGTTGGAGGCAGGCCGCGGGCTCTTGTCTTGGGAGGACCACCTCCCGTACGTGAAGTCTTCCCTATGTTTGGTGAGCGCATCAACGCCCAGCGTGGGTCGTATCCATGAGCTATGCATGCATGGAAGGGACACGCGACCGCGTTGACGGGGCCCGCCTATGCCCTCTCGGCTTAAACCTCCGGCAATAGTGGTAGGTTAGCACCGTGATTTCCGTTGTTTCAGCCGTACGCGACCTTGGGCGACTCCGTGAGATCACGAGTGTGCTCGTACGGCACGGGTTCGGCGAAGTGGTCACGCGCGTCGGCTTCGGCCGGAGACCGCGTCGAGGAACGGCGAGCGACCCGCCTCCGCCGCTACGCGCCACCGATGATCCTCCCGAAATCTCGACGGAGGAGCTAGCGACGGGTGAGGAAGAGAGAGCACGAATCTCGACCGCAGAGCGAGTTCGCCTCGTTCTGCAAGACCTTGGCCCTTCGTTCATTAAGCTGGGTCAGATCGCCTCCACGCGTCCGGACCTCTTGCCGCGTGACGTCATTTTCGAATTGAAAAAGCTCCAAGAGAGTGTTCCCCCGGTGCCTTTCGCCGAAGTGCGAAGGGTCGTGCAGGACAGCCTCGGCGAGACGCTCGAGAGTGCGTTCGTTTGGTTCGATGACAAGCCGCTCGCCGCGGCGTCCATAGGTCAAGTGCATCGCGCCACACTCGCGACAAGCGACGGCGAGCAAGCCGTGGTCGTCAAGGTGCAGCGTCCGAATGTTGGCGCTACCGTGCAGCGGGATCTCGAACTGCTCCACATCATGGCGGCGGCTCTTGAGCGCGCCATCCCGGAGACGCGGCTCTATTCCCCTGTTGGCCTTGTGCAGCAGTTCGAACGGTCGATCACGGCCGAACTGAACTTTACGATCGAAGGCGAAAACGCCGAGCGTTTTGCGAAAAACTTTGAGGGAACGAAGCTTGGAGAGCTCGTGAGATTCCCGAAGATTTATAAACAGGCCTCAAGCAAGCACGTACTCACCCTCGAGTTCTTCGACGGTCTTAACTTCGAGCGGGCCGTCTCCGCCGGCGCTTCGGGCAAACAGCTCGCGCAAAATGCCGTTGGCATCGTTATCAAAATGATTTTCGAGGACGGCTTCTTTCACGCTGACCCGCACCCCGGAAACATTCTTATTCTGAAGAATCCGGAGTGGTCGTCACCTGTCATCGGTCTCATCGATCTTGGGATGGTGGGGCGCCTCAGCCCCGAACTACGCGACAGGACCGTCGACCTGATGCTCGCAGCCGTGCGCAAGGACGCTTACGCCGTGGCGGACGCGCTTTACGCATTAGGGCGCGCGACGAAAAAGGTCGATATGCGCGAGTACCGCGCGGAGATCGCTCTACTCGCGGAAAAGTACCTTGGGCGTCCGCTCAGAGAAATCGATCTCTCGTCGATGCTCCGTGATCTCGTACAAGCCGCGATGAAATACGGCGTCGAAATTCCAACAGATTTCATGCTTGTCGGCAAAGCGATCATGACGCTCGAGGGAATAGGCAAACAGCTCGACCCCGAGCTCGATATTTTCGGTGAGGCGCAACCCTACTTCGTTGCGATCATGAAAAAGCGCTATTCCCCCCAGCGCCTCGGCAACGAGCTCATTCGCGGGGTCGAGCAGCTCTCTCGCGCCACGTATGACGTGCCGCTTCAGGCGCGCGAGATCCTTGAAGACCTTAGACTCGGCCGCCTTGTCATCAAGACGGCTGACCCTGGGCTACCCTTGGCTGCGGACAGGCTGGGGCGTACCCTTTTTACGGGGCTTGTCGTGTCGGCCTCGACCCTCGCGGGCGCCATCGTTTTGCCGCACCAAACGTTGGTTTCTGCGACGTTGTTTGGCGTTTCCGGTGTGCTCTTAGCCGTTCATTGGCTTAGCTCGCGAACGAGAGCGAGTTCCTAAACGTCACCGGCTGTTTGAGGTGAGCCGTTGTCGCGCGTCTAGAAAGTCAGATCGCGCCATGACGTAAAGCTCGCGTCTGTACTCCAAATCGCACTCGCGCAATCGGTCGTTCCTGGGGCCGCAAGCCGATGCATCGTAACGCCCTCTTTGGACACGCCAAATCGACGTTGAAGACTTTTGGTGAGCGCCACGACTGAGCTCTCTTGCGCGTGGCTCATTCCTCTCATCCCGACGCCGCTCTCGATCTCCTTTGCGGTTTCGGTTTCGATTTCCACGCCTATTGAGTTGTAGTTTGCGATTTTTGCGTGATAGGCAATATTATTTTCGGGCACTGTTCGCAGGATCGTCCCGTCACGGAGGACAACAAAGTGAGCGGCGCCTTCTCCGTGTTTTTTGACGACCTCGCAGTCCTTCTCTTGCCAGTCGGACTTAAACTGGTCCCAGTGCCCAAGCGTGTTGTGGAGAACGATTCTCTCGATTTCTGACGCCGTTCGGTTGGCGGCTTTGAACTGACAAGAGCTCGCGTAGTTCGCTGTATTGTCGACGATCTGAGGCACGCTCGACGACCAGCCTTCGAAGTGTTCGCGAAACGCATAGACTTGTCCGCCCGCGCCGAATTTTGAGCCGCAGGGTGACGGCTGGCTTGTCAGAAGCTTGACTCGGACGTGCTTGCTCTCGTTGGCGGTTACGCTGACCGAAACCTTCGTTCCCTTCGCAAGAAAGCATTTGTCTGGGCTTTCGAGGGTGGTGGAGTCTGCTGTTGTTGTCTTGATGTGCGTGTCGACCTTTGCCGTTATGAGCTCGAAGCCGTTCGCGTCGCGGACGGCGGCCTCGCCTTGTTCGGAGTCGTCGCTCGGGACCTCGGATGCGCACCCAAAAGCCGCCACAAGCAACACTCCGATCGGCAGCGTCAACTTAGGGAGGAGAGAGAGGAACGCCGCGGGAGAGACGGGGAGCATTTGCCTAACGAGGTGCGAGCTACGTGCCATGCCTACGTGTAGGGCGAATGCACGCGAGTGAAGTCTGCTGTCCGGTGATTCACGGCCTTTGTGCACACTCTCAGGTGGCTTTTTCGTCGGCTATCTGGAGATCGTCGCGCCCTTTCACGTGTCGGCATGGATCACTCGACCACCATGTTGCCCGACTAGGGGGACGAGATATCGTTTGGGAAGAATGCGTTTTCACGAATGGACTCGGGAGAAGCCGCTCATGAATCTCGCCCGCGGCAAAACGTTGTTCGCCGGAGTCGCGACTCTCCTTCTTGGAGTCGTCGCACTCCCTGCCTGCTCGACAATCGCGCCTGCGGATGGGGCGGGGAAGTTATGCGGGGTTGGCGCCGAGGTCACCGCCTGCGAGGACGGGCAAGCATGCGAACTCGACAAGGACTGTCGGTCCGTTTATTGCGAAGGCACGACCTGCGCGCCACCGGGCGCGACGAGCCATAGCGACGGTCGAATCAATGGCGGTGAAACAGGGATCGATTGCGGCGGGAGCGTGAAGGCTACCGCGCTTTGTCAAAACGGCCAGGGATGCGCCGACAGCACTGACTGCGTAGGAACCTGCATTGGGGGTCTCTGCGGCCCGATAAGTCACACGGATGGCAAGAAAAACCTCGACGAGAGCGACGTCGATTGCGGCGGAACGACGGCGGGCAAATGTCTCGACGGAAAGGCCTGCGCTTTGGATGTCGAATGCGTCACGGGGTACTGTCCGACCGAATCCAAGCGCTGCGTCACGCCGCGCTACGACGACGGCGTCAAGAACGGCTCTGAGTCGGACGTCGACTGCGGCGGCCTAGGCGTAGGCTTTAAAACGTGCGCGGAGGGACGCGCTTGCGTTCGTGACGGAGATTGCAACGGTGCTTGCAACTACGCGAGCAAATGCGTCGACGCGCCGAGTTGCAAACCGAACAACGGCGGCGATACGTGCGGACCGTTTGACGTCGCTCATCAGGAGTCGTGCTGCAAAACGCTCCCCGTCCCGATGTACTCCGACCCAAAGGAGCCCGGGAAAACGGTTTATGTCGATAAGTACGAAATTACAGCCGGTCGAATGCGTGCTTTCGTCGACGCGATGTCTAGCGCGAATGGCGGCGTGCCGAAGATTAAGGACTATACGGCGGCGCATCGCCCTGCCCGATGGAACCCGAACTGGGAGCTGGCTCTCCCTAATGCGATGACAGGCACCGTCGCGACATTCTCAACGACGACGAAGGCGGCCGTCGGTCAATTGAGCACTCCGGGCCAGCAGGACTATCTTGAAAGTAAACCGACGATATCGTCGTGGAGTGTGGCGAACGGCACGTGGGAAATCGACATCGGGCTCGTGCGCGCGCTGAATGCGACGCACTTCTTTCCTGAATACGTCACCGGTAAAGGTTGGCCCGCGCCTGACTACGCGGCGTCGCACGATCTCAACTGCTCGAATGGCGAAAAGTCGTACGGGTTTTCGACGTATTGGTTCGATACGCCTACCATCGCCGCAGCGACCGGCGAGCCCAACGTAAAAGGCAAATCGTTCTCTCAAGACGTCATGGACCAAAAAGCGCTGAATTGTACGCCTTTTGGCCTCTATGCCGCGTTTTGCGCGTGGGACGGGGGGCAGCTCATGACGGGCGAAGTGTTCGATCACCTTGCGGGTGGTCCCGTGGTGCTCGTACCGTCGGCGACCGTACCGGCACCGTACAACTTCAATACCACTCCGCAAGAACAGCCGCGGATGACGGGCGGACGTGCGCTCTGCGGGGGCCCCGCAGCCCCCGACACGCTCAACTCGACGCCAGACGGGACGCAGGCCTGCTTCAACGTCTGGTTTTACCCGCTCCCTCCGCCCGGACCTAACTCACCGAGCCCGACGGAGCCAGACCACAGCCACGACGGTTCCGCGCGCATTGCCCCACCGGGTAGGGTTCCGGCCGACGTCGTCAAGGTCGTCGATGCGGACGAAGGGTGGATGGACCTCAAAGGCAATCTTGTCGAGGCGGTGCTCCGATCGGGCGAGACCGAGCGATTCGACTATCGGGGTTTTGGGATCTCCTCGAGCAGTATTATTCACCACCGAAACCAGCAAACGACGCCGCGGATGAAAGGCGGCTCATTCGGCGCGCGCTGTATGCGCTTCAAGTAAAGTGAGCGACTGGCGTTTGCTTGCAGACGGCGCTTAGGACAAAAACGAAAAAGCTCACGAGCCCCTAAAAGGGGCGCGCGAGCACATCGATTGTCGCGTTTCACCGCGCAGGTTGCGCGGACGGACGCAAGTTGGGACTACTTGCCGCCGGCGGCAAAACCCTGGAGGAAGAAGGCGATAACGAAGCTCAGGAGAACGAGCGACTCGATAAGCGCGAGGCCGAGGATCATCGGGGTCTGGATGCGTGCCGCGGCCCCGGGATTGCGCGAGATGCCCTCGAGCGCAGCGGAAGCCGCTTTGCCCTGACCGATCGTGCCGCCGAGAACGCCGAGGCCAATGGCGAAGCCTGCGCCCGCGCCCGCCCACATACGCACGTCGTTGAGATTGGCGCCCGGCTTTCCGGCCTCTTGCGCGAACGCGGCGAGGGGAACGACAAACGCGGCAATAAAGGCCATGGCGCTGGACGCTCGCGGGCCGAACTTACGGGTGCTCATCGTGACTGACTCCTTCTAACTTTCTGGGAACGGGGGGCGCGCCCTTGAGAGGCGCGCTCATAAACGATTTCGAGTCGGAACAACAGAAGAACTTCGTGTGCGTGTTTATCAGGCGTGAGCGTGGCCGCTACCGTGATCTTCGTGGCCCTCGGTGGCGAGTGCGATGTAGATCGACGTTAGGAGGCAGAAGACGAGCACTTGCACGACGGCTACAAGTGTGCCTAGGACCATGATCGGGATCGGCAAAAACAGCGTAAAAATCCCGAGCAAAATCGACAGGAGGAGATGGTCGACAGCGATGTTCAGCATCAGTCGGATGCTCAACGTGACGGGGCGGATGATGAAGGTCGAGAGGAACTCGATCGCGAAGATAAGTATATTGATAGGTAGCATGGGCCACCCCATCCACGGGCCGGCGAGGTGCGTGATGAATCCGAAACCCTGCTCCTTGAGCCCGTAGTAAGTAAAGGCTCCGAGCACGACTACGGCGCACCCGGCGGTAACGTTCCAGCTCGCCGTGGGCGGGAGAAATCCGGGAATCATTCCGAGGACGTTCGAGAAAAGAATGAAGCAAGCCGCGGTCCCGACGACGGGAAAAAAGCGCTTGGCCCGCGTCGGGCCCATCATATCTTTCATCATCGCGTAGAAATAGCCGATGAAAATCTCGAAAAACGTGCGCAGCGTCAGCGTGTCATCGGGAATAACCGACGACTGATAGTCGCCGATGTCCTTCTTTACCTTCAGCGCGAGAG
This sequence comes from Polyangiaceae bacterium, assembly GCA_025353725.1. Lineage (GTDB taxonomy): Bacteria > Myxococcota_A > Polyangia > Polyangiales > Polyangiaceae > Labilithrix. The sequence goes on from JANXOF010000080.1 coordinate 27,478, forward strand.
CGATGAGTACCAACACGACCAGAAGGCTCGCGACAATCGGCTCTGCCGCGTGGATACCCACAGGCTGGTTGCCTATGAACGAGTGACCGAAGTTGCTCATGTTTTCGCCGAGGGCGGGGAACAGAGCGACCAGGTAACTAAGGAACGAAGTGTGCTCCGGCATCGTTTCGCGACGCTCTATAACATGAACGGCTTCGAAAGGACGCGTCGATCTCAGTCCGCGATTCCGAGCCCTCTGAAACCGAGGTTTCAGCCATGGTCATCCACCTGCCCGAGTCATGGTTCACGCTCGTCGGGCTTGTGGTCATGCTCCGGCGGATCGTCGTTCGAGGGGGGCGCCCATGGGTCTTCGCCGCGCGCGAGGCGCTCGTCGTTTTCGATGTCTCGCTGCATGGTCTTCGCGGCTTTGAAGAGTGCGCGAAACCCAGCGTAGCAGCCGACAAGAAAGCCTAGCAGTGCGAGCCAATGGGTCCCGAACCGCTTGTCGAGATAGGCGCCGAGATAGTAGCCAACGGCCATCGACGCGAGCAGCTCAAAGCCTACCGACCCATACCTGCCGAACGACTTCATACCTTTCATGGGCCATCCACTGCGCGCGCAACGACGTCCCGCTCCGCGAGGATTTTCTCGAGCACGAGTCGCAACTTGTCGAAGGCTCGGGCGCGGTGCGAGACGCGGTTTTTCGCCTCGCTATCGAGCTCCGCCATGGTCTGGTCCGTACCGCCGACGATAAAAAGTGGGTCGTACCCAAAACCGCCGGAGCCACGTGGAACGTGCGTGATGGCTCCTTCGCACACGCCCTCAACGACGATAGGCGCGCCGTCATTCAAAAACGGGTCGACCAACGCGAGCACGCACCGAAATCTGGCGGGATACGATTTCTGAGAACGCGCTTCCGCGAGATCGCACTCAGAAACAGGGTCGAATGCGTTGAGTGCGTTGAGTGCGTTGAGCAGAGCGGCGTTGTTCTCTGCGTCGGTCGCGCCTTCCCCTGCGAAGCGTGCCGAATGCACGCCTGGGGCGCCGCGGAGAAGGTCGACCTCGAGCCCCGAGTCGTCGGCTAGCGTGAGCATCTGGGTGACGCCTGCCACCGTCTGGGCCTTCTTTTTCGCGTTCTCCTCGAACGTCGTACCGTCTTCGACGACGAAGATGGCGGTTTTCGTGACGTCCTGGGTGGACAAAACCTCCACGCCAAGGTTCGCCAACAAAGCGCGCAGCTCCGCGAGCTTTCCGCGATTTTGAGTAGCGACGACGAGCGCGTGATTCACGGGCTCTTAATCACCAAGGAGGAGAGCTCGACGCCCGCGCTTGCGAGAACCTTCTCTTGGATCCGCGTGAGGTGCTCGATACCGACGATCCCGAGGTCGATCATGCGATCGATATCCTTACGCGGCACGGGCGCTCCCTCCGCCGTGCCTTGCACTTCGATGACGGCGCCGCTGCGCGTAGCGACGAGGTTCAGGTCGACCTCCGCGCGCGAATCTTCGAGGTACACGAGATCGAGCGCGAGCTCGTGCGCGCCGTTGTCGAGGTACCCAACGCTAATCGCCGCGACGGGCTCGCGGAGGCACGGGCTTTTGAGCTTGCCGGACTTCGTGAGCTTGTCGAGCGCGAGACAAAGCGCGACAAACCCAGCCGTGATCGACGCGGTGCGCGTACCGCCGTCGGCTTCGAGGATGTCGCAGTCGATCGCTATCTGCCGTTCTCCGAGCCTCTTCATGTCGACCGCGGCGCGAAGGGCGCGCCCGATGAGGCGCTGAATTTCTTGCGTTCGCCCGCTGGGCGCTTTTCCTCGGCCGTCGCGATTTTCGCGCGCCTTCGGATTCGATCGCGGGTGCATCTGGTACTCGGCCGTGACCCAGCCTTTGCCTTTGCCCTCCATCCACGGCGGGACCTTCTCGTCGACCGACGCTGTCGCGAGAACGACCGTGGACCCGGCTCGGTAAAGCACGGAGCCTTCGGCCATGCGTTGAAAACCAACCGTCATTTCGACGGGGCGAAGCGCGTCAAGCGCGCGACCATCAGGACGTGCCATGGGCCCTGTCTACCAGGTTTCGCGCTGGGAGACCTTCGCGCGTGCCCGAGTGACACATGGACCCACCCGCGTGTACACTGCGCCGTGGCGCTTTCTCACGACACGGTTTCTCAGTTCGCTCCATCGCACTTTGAGAGTTACCGCGGGACTCGCTACCGAGCGGAGGAGCAGGCCATCGAGCTGCGTTGCCTTGCGCTCGAAGACCGACCCGTGGTCGTTGCGATCTACGCGCTTCTGCGCGAGCTCGAGGCGCTTGTTTCTTCCGATGCGGACGTCGACGACCCGGGGCCGCTGAGCGCGTTCGTCGCGCGGCACGACATCCACACGCTTCTTCATCAGATCCGTCGTTTGGGCGGTCAGTTTCAGCAGGATGAGCACATTGCCGAAGCGCTTCACGACATCCGCGGCGGCGCTCTCAGCGCTTTGTTCGTGCAGCTTTCGAGCGTTGGGCGAGTGCCGTATCGCAGTCAAATATCGCGCGCGCTGTTTCTCGCGACGCGCGACCACATGAAGATGATGCGAAGCGTGGTTAAAGACTTGGACGTCGTTGCGCGCGAAAGAGATCTCGCGTTTCGTCCGCATTCACTCTTTGAGCTGACACGTGCGCTTCGTGACTTTACGGCCCGCGTGGGGGACGAGCGAGTCGTTGTAAACGTTGAATGCGCTACTGAAGGCGTGATTGCCGAGAGCTGCGTCGAGTGCGCGGCGATCGATCGCGTGGCTTATAACCTTTTGAATAACGCCGTTCGTTACGCCGACAGCCCGTCGATTTCAGCTTGGCTGGTGACGCTTGAAAACGACTTGCGCGTGGCTATCGCGAACTCGATTTCGAGCGAGCAGAGCGCGGTTGTGTGCGAACAACTGGCGTCCAACGCTTCGTCGCTCTTCGGTAACTTTTCAAGCACGGGCTCGGGCTACGGACTTCGTATCGTGAGCGAATTGGTCGGGCGCGCTTACGGCATAGCCAATGTCGAAACGTTGACGAAGAACGGTTACGTCGGCGCGGTGGTCGTCGAAGACAAATTCCTCACGTGGTTCCACTGGCCCCTCGTCGGCGCTTAGTCGCGACGTTTGGCACGCTCGAGACGCCCGATAATCGTTGCGGTGCAATGGGCAAGAAAATGCGAAACGACGTGCCGCCGCCTGCACGTGCTTCGCACGTAATTGTCCCGCCGTGCGCCTCGACGATTTGGCGCGTGATAGCAAGGCCGAGGCCCGTGCCCTCGCCCTTCGTCGAGAAGAAAGGGTCAAAGATACGCGTGCGAACGTCGTCTGGAATGCCCGCGCCGCGGTCGTCGACGCCGACCACGAGGCTCATGCCGTCGGCTTTCACCGAGACGTCGATACGGCCTCCAGAAGGCATCGATTCGCGTGCGTTCCGCATCATGTTGAGGAGTGCCTGGCGGATTTGACTCTCGTCGAAAAGTGCGGGAGGCAAATCCGGGGCGAGTTCGAGAGCGATTTCGATTCCTGCGCGGTCCATTTCGGGTTTCGCAAAGACGACGATGTCGTGAACCGTGCCCGCGAGCTCTTCGGCCTCCATGCGCGGTTGCGGGAGGCGCGCGACGCGAAGGTACTCCTCCGAGAGGTTCTCGAGACGTTGAACCTCGCGCGTGATCGACGTGAGCAGACTCTTCGCTTCGCCACTCACGTGGCTTGTCGCGAGTTCTTCGTCGAGGAGCTCGATATTCAAGCCTATGGATGATAGCGGATTGCGTATCTCGTGGGTCACGTGGGCCGCCATTTTGCCTATCGCAGCCAGCCGCTCATTCGCAACGGCGCGGCTCTGCGCACGCCCGACAGCGCCCACCATTCGCTCGAAAGCGGACGCAAGCTGTCCGATTTCGTCCTCGCTCTCGTCGATAGGCTGGGGCGTCAAATCTCCGCGTGCCACGGCGCGAGCGCGCTCGGTAACGCGCTCCAAAGGGCGCAGCAGTCGGCGCGTGTGGATAGAGACCGCGACGCCGACCGCAAGCGTTAAGGTCGCGAGAAGCAACAGTTGCAGGATCGCACGACGCTCGCGTGCTCGTGCGGACGCCGAGAGCGTGGTCATCCCTCGCTCGACGTGTTCGGCAAGCGTTTTGAGTTGCTTTACCCCGTCGTGCTCCATCCCGCCGAGCCCCACCAACTCCCGATTCACAGCGTCGCGATCGCTTGTGTCAAAGGCTGCAAAGAGGCGATTGAGGAACGCGCGATCGGCGCCGAACGACGCTTGCGCCGCATCGAGTTCCCCGGTCAATGCCAGCGCGTCTTGGCGCGTGTCGTCGCTGCCGAGCGCGCGCAGGTTCTGCATGGAAAGCCGCGTCTCGTCGACCATCGAACGCCTGACGCTCGAGAGCGTTTCCAGAAGAATGCGCATCGAAAGCGGGTTTTTTTCGTCCGGTATGCCGTCGACCAGAGAGGCAAGTGTAGACTGCACGGCGCGGAGTTGACCGAGCTTGAGCGCCACGGGGACGTAGCCGTTGGCGAGCTCCTCGCTATCTTCGGCCGTGCGCTTTTGAGCCAGCACCGACACGCCGGCGGTGGCTGCGAACGCGAGAAGAGTGACCGCGAACGACAACAGAATACGCGTGGCGACCGTACGACTCGGTGGGCCCGCAGGCGGAAAGGAAGCGCGCGCGCTCATGACGTCAGCGCGCTCCTCAGACCCCGAGCGCGCGAGCGACGATCGTGACGAGGTCGACGACGCTCGCGCCCTGGTTGCGAAGTTTTATCGCGCTCGACGCGCACGCGGTCACGATCGTGCCGCCGCCACACGCCACGTGCTCGTCGACGCGTGTTGCCGCGATGGCGCGCGAGACCTCCGGCATCGTCACGGGCAAGAGCCCGCCCGCGCCCGAGCAGCGTGCGTCGGTGCGCGTGCGCTGAAACTCGTCCGGCGCGCGCCCAAGCGCCCGTGAGAGCAAGTCGCGCGGTGGGTCGTAGACGCCGAGCCCGCGGCCAAGCTGACACGGGTCGTGGTAGCGCACGGGGCCATCGGCCAGGCCTTCAACGCGGTTTAGACTTCCCAATTCGCGCGCAGCGAGCTCAGTGAAGTGCTCGACAGGGGCTATCATACCCGTCCCGTGAGCTGCATGATGCACGCGAAGGGTGGAGGCGCACCCGGCGTCGAGCACCACGAGTCGCGCCTTATGCTTGATGGCTTGGGCGAGCATTTCGCCTTGCTGAATGAATCGCTTTTTCGCGCCTGCGTAGAGGAGCGGCGCGCCACAACACACCTTTACGACAGAGACGTTTCCCGACACGAGTTTGGCCGTCGCACGAACGGCGTCGCGAGCCTCATCGGGCGCATGTCGAGCGTAAGCGCACCCGATGAGCAGAGCCGTCGGGGCGCTCTCTTCGACCTCGGCAAGCGACGATAAATCGAGTGCGTTCGTCGCGAGGATCGCGCTTCGCTCGTCGAAGCGCTCAATGACGCGCAACGCGGCCGGCGGGGCAACTCCGCTCGCGGCAAGGGCTGAGCGCGCCTCGAACAGCGTCCCGGTCACGTCGTTCTTGTGGTCGCATGATTCGCGGCAGCCAAAGCATCCCGTGCAGGCCCACGCGGGATTGGCGAACGACGGCGCGAGTTCGACGCTCTCGTTCGCGACGAAGTACGCCATGCTCATTTTACCCCACGGCGTGAGCGTCTCACGGGGCTCCGCGTTCGATACCGGACACGCCGAACGGCATAACTTCGGGCAAAAGACGCAGAGCTCGAGGCTGCTCTTCTTCGGCTGCAACGTGGGCAATCGCGTGAGTGGGCGCTCATCGGGGCGGGACATGAGGCGCGGATTATGCCTCACCTCCGGCGAGCGTGCTCGGTTCACTCAAGAGGCTAGGCGAGGGGCGCATCTCCGGTTCTCGCCCCAGTCGCCTGCGGTTCGGCCGCACGCTAGGCCAAGCGCGGCGAGCGAAAGGCCAGCGAGAATGTCGATCAGGTAGTGCCAGCGCAAAAACATGGTTGCTATCATGATTTGCGAAGCCACAAGCCCGAGCCCTGGCCACGTAAAAACGGAAGATGGCGAGCCTTCGGTGTCGGACAGCAAAGAGCGTGAGGAACGTCGGCGCGGCCGTGTGGAGACTCGGAAAGATGTCTTTTTGGGCGGCGCCCTCACCAGATTCTACGGATTTGGCTACAAGTCGCCACCAGAGTGCTCCGTCGTGACCGAGTGAGTGATGAAGGCGATCGGCGAGATAAAAGTAGGGACCATACGCGAGTACAAAGATGTAAATCACCTGACCCGCACAAAAAAGAAATAGAAAGCCGAAAGCAAATTCCTCCAGCAGTAGGCCTGGTCGGACAAAAAAGACAAAAGTCACGAGAAAAGCGAGAATCAAAAGTGTAGTAGTTAAAGTAGAAAAACGAAAACCACTCCCTTGTCGCCGGGCGCACAAAACGGTCCCACGCCTCAGCAGGCTCGACACCGAAGATAAGGATGTCAAAGCGATAAAGCTTCGCGTCGACGACGCGCTAAGTGGCCGTCGGGAGGACATACTGCAACTCGAGGAACGAACCCAACACACCCACAATAAGGGATACGCGACGTAGGGTTTCGCGGGCGCGCGAGCGAGTTGGTTTCTTGTGTGCCGCGGCTTGCAAAAGCACGTATGAGCCGAGCAGCGGTGCCGTGATGCCCAACGCAAGTGGTCTTCGGGCTCCCGTCCCGATCACGACCGCCGCGAGCAAGGTGACGAGGTAGGCGAAGACCATCCAGTCTTCGGCCATTAGTCGATCAGCCGCACGGCTGAGCCAGTCTTCACGGTAAGGGTCGCCAACTCCACCCGCAGGATGCTCTTCGGTTTTGTGGCGCACTCTAAAAGATACGAAAAACAAAACAAAGGAAAGAGAAGCAAAGAAGCCGTCAACTCTGCTCGGAGGATGGTCCTGCGACATTAGCGCTCGGTGCGTCTGTTCCCGTCTCACCGCCGCTGTCTAGTATATTTGATATCAATTCGCGAGATGCTTGCAGCCATTTCATTCGTCGGTCGAAGGTATTTGCGTAGCACTTCGCGGCCCGTCGGAAGACGCTCCTTTGCCGCAGATAGTCTATGCTCGCGTCTTATGGCGCGAAAGGTGGACGGTGTTAATCTACGTGCAACCGACAGCGTGTTCGGTACGCAATCACTTTGGGAGCGCGTCAATCCATTCTGCCAGTTTCTGCGTCCCAAGGTCGTCGACGCGATGACTCACGAGCGGCGGCATCTGGTAGTTACCGCGTAAGTGAGAGACAAGCCATACCAAGCTCTTGTCGTGCGCTCCTGGTGTGATGCGATTCGCGCCCGGAAATGCGTGTGCCACGGCAGCCGTCGTCGACAAATGGTTGACAGTCGAAGTGTAGATGTCTGTCGTCGTGGCCGAGGTGGGGAATGTCACGCTCCCGGCGTCGCCAGCAGCTAGATTCTCAGGCCAAAATTCACCAGCCCGAAGTCGTAGGACAAGCTTGGTCTCGTCGCCGAGTCCACGTGACGAGTGACAAGGCATTCCGCAATTGGCGTGAAGGTACGCAAGTGCAGCTCCAGCTTTTCCCGTGACATCGTCGGGGATGTTTACGGATGTTGTCGGTGGCGGAATACTCAATGCTCCCCTTCGCGCGAGAGCTTCAAGCGTTGCTCCCTCCGCCGTGGGTAGCGCGAGCGCCACGGCCTCCACTCCGAGTAATTTGTCCGCGCCACCGTGGTGGCATTTGTCACAGTCCTTAGTTGTTGGAATTTCGTAGCCACTCGGAAGGATTACCCCTTTAGGAGCCGTGTTAAGCGTCGCGGCGGTTCCGGCGCTATCCCAAATGTAGGTTCCAACTTCCCAAAGTGACGCGCTTCGCTTCCAGAACATACGAGTCTCGACGAGCGCCCCATCGACCCGAAACTCCTTCCAAGCTTTGGTGCCTGCTGGAAACTTCCAAGCATCCATCGTCGACGTATCAATGGTCGACGAACGCGGCAGGTAGAGGTACCGCTGCTTCTCCGCACCATCACTCCAGAAAGTCACGCCAGGCTTGTAGGCCATGGCCTCAGGAACGTGGTTGGCGGCATCACGGTTGGCGTAGAGCCCCGTGCAAAATACGTCCGTAGGCAGACCCGTGACGGGCTCCTCGCAGGAGCTTCCGGAGTCGACGCCTGCGCCCGCGTCGACGGAATCTGGAACGAAAGCCACATCTCGGTTCGCGCACGCGGAAACCCATGAAACACTACTTGGTAGAAAAACGAACGCCAAAACATGCAAAAAAGTGTACTTCATGCGGTCTCTTTTCGTTTGAACGGACCGGTCAGTCGTCTTTCGCACCAGCGGCTATCCAACTCCGCACCATTTCGCGCTGCGCGTCTGTCAAGACGTCGCCGCCGAGGGGCATTTGACCGCCACACCCTGGGTTCTCGAGAAACTTTCTAAAGAAGAGGCTGTTTTCAGCTTGGTTTGGGACAATTAATGGGTTTCCATTGCAACCCGTGCTTGCCGACAGTTTCCCTTTGAGAGCCGCGTACGCCGATGACCTCTCTGACCCCATAGAGAGATTGCCATTGCTCTTGTTATTGGGTGGCAAACTGTGACAGAAATTGCACTGCGATTTCGTGTTGACTGGGAAGAGACCGGCATAGATTTCCGTGAACGTAGCCGGTGCCGGTGCTGATGAGCCGCTGCTCGCACACGCTCCGGTTGCGGTGATGAGCGCCAAGCGCAGGGCAGAGTGCGCTAAGGCACGCACTTGAAGGGTCCGTTGGCGACAGGCGGAAGGGTGTGAAGATACGTCGCGATATCTTGCAAATCGCCAGTCTCCATCCTCCCGAAAAGCTCGGGACCACCCGGATGGCTGCTACAAAAGACTCGCCCGGTGCCCTTTTCCGTGTTCGTTCTCACCGCCGCGACGATGTCAGCAATGCTCCACGTGCCGAGTCCGGTCGAGTCAGGCGTGAGGTTGACCGAGGTGTGCTCGGGAGCGCCACGAATGAACGTGTATTTCTTGCCGCCCGCAAAGGCTTTCGCAAGGTTGGGTACGTCCGCCGCGAGCTGCTCCGTATGGCAATTAAGGCATGCAGCGCTCGCGAGATAGCGGCCCCGCTCGGCGGAAGCGTAGTCTGGGTCGGAGGGCGCAAGTGTCGTGTGCGGAATCTTTGCTCCTTCGACGGGTGGCGCCGGAGGATCTTGATCAAAGTACGGATAATCGGCTGCAACGACATTGTCGTTGGGAGGAATAGACCTGAGGTACTGAATCACCGAATCTACGTCAGATCGCGTGAGAAGCGCGTACTCCGGGTACGGCATGATCGGATACAACGCGACTTTCTCATCGTCGATGCCCTGCGTGAGTGCAGTGCGAATTTGTTCATCGGTCCACTTGAACAGTCCTTCTGGGTTTTGGGACGTCAAGTTCTCCGCGTTGACAGTGACGACGGTACCGCTCGTGTCGGTGAAGTCATACGAGCGACTGCCTGCTAGGTACTTCGTCGTGTCGGGCTTTCCGTCGGTGCCGTTTGGCGTGTGGCACACGCCGCATACGAGAACGTGGTCGACGAGGTACTGCCCGCGACCCACGGTACCTGTCGTTGCCGTCGGGACGGGCGTTTTTGAGTCAGACGCCCCTGCGTCGCTAACGGCTTGCGCCGGACTTGAAGTGACACTGTTCGACGTCGCGCACGCTGCAGCCACGAGCGCGACGAGGAGTGAGAGAGTGACTGCGAGTGGATGGCGCACGACTCAATAACCCTGTCCGTCGGCGCAGAATTCGGCATGGAAGCTTCCGCTCACGTTTCCGCTTTCGTAAGAGGCCGTCACGGTTCCTTCAACGATACCGTTGAGTTCCGCTTTGGTGAAGGTAATGGAGCCCGCTTTTGCATTGACTTCGTAGGCCGAAGACTTCCCTCCTTCGGCGTAGTTTACCTCTCCTGGAGGTATGTTGACCGTACCGAGAGTAGGCGCCCCTTTGACGATGAGTTCCACGACCTGGGCTCCCTTCGGTGTCGATCCAAGCCATCGCGAAGTTGTGATTGACTTGCAGTTAATAGGCGTAGAACTCATGTAAATGAGCGTCTCGCCACTATTCGATATAACGAACGCGGAGGCTGTGGGCAGCGTTGCGCCAAGTGTTCCAAGCGTCCCCGTCAGCTTGTTTGCTGGGCTGGACCCGGAGTCTCTATCTGCATTGGCGCTTGCGGAGCCCCCTGCATCGGGACCTCCGGCGTCGAGTCCGGCGATGCCAACGCCGGTCGCTGTCCCAGCGCTACAAGCGTACGAAAGCGTGGCAAGTGCGAACAAGACAGAGTGGGATGAAAGAGTCGCCATCAAAAGCCTCCAAACGCGTGCACGACGCCTTCAAGTGCCCCGCTAAGTCTGGACGTCCGCGTGGCTTAACATGAACGACTCCAAAGCTTATCGAACCCCAAAGAGAGCGAACGCTAAAGTCTCGCTAATACTGAAGTACTTGGCCGATCTCCTCACGCCTGAATCCGTCGGGGAAGCTTCGCAGATACTCCTTCGCCGCAGCTTTCGCTTCGGTATGCTTACCTTCGCGTAAAAGACGAATGGCGTGAAGGTAAGCGCGGTCCTCTCTCTCCGCGTTCGCTCGCTCGGTGCGGCTTGAGACCGAATCGCTTGTTCCTGGGTTCGTCGTCGACCGACTCGCGAGGGTTGGCTCAGGATCGGCGCCCTTGCCCAATGGCATCGCCGATGACTTCAACGATTCCACGGGGACCGTCACTGAGTCGCTTGGGCGTTGCCAGCGGTGGCCCGCCGTAACAACGAGTGGATTCGCGCCTTTGAGTCGAATCACGACTTCGCCCTCGTCCACTCCGACAGCTTGCGTAGCGCCGTGCGCCACGACGACATAAAAAACCGTGCCTACGTCTTCGATTTCGCCGTCGGGAACACGCACGATAACGCGCTTGCTGCTTTGGGTCCTTTGGACTCGGAGGCGCAGCGTGCCGTCGTCGAGATCGATACGCTCGACGTCGGTCTCGGTTTGCCGCGACCAATGAGTGTTCCCTTCAGCAAGAGCGTCGACCGTTGCAGCGGTCGTTTGCGGCCGGTGCGCGAGGGTGGGCGACGGCAGCAAGCGAAAGGCCGCAAAGGACCCCGCTAAAATCATAAAAAAAGCCGCTATTAGTGATATTTTACGCGTGCGTGCGTGTGACGGTCGGGAACGTCCGGTGAGCTCTGCGTCGGCCTGCGCGAGGATGCGCTGCCGGAGTCGTCGAACCGCTACGTCGCTATCGGGAGAGACTTCGACCTCACGGAGGAGGAGGCCGAGTCTATCGAAATCGCCCGAAAGCTTGCGGCACTCGGCGCACTCTCCGAGATGACGTACGGCGGCGCTCTCGTTCGCGGCCAAGAGGCGGCCGTCGCGCACGGCCTCGACTTCCCACGACCGGGCACATGAGGGTTCCTTCGCGTCGTCGCTCATGAACTCGTGCCCTCGTAAAATGCCCTGAGATCTTTTCGTGCATGGTGCAACCGTGTCCATATGGTCCCGATAGGCACCTTGAGCATCAAAGCGATTTCGTCACACGTGTAGCCTTCGACCTCGGCGAGTACGATAACCATTCGTTTGGCGTCGGAGAGCCGACGAAGGCCTCTGTCGATATCGAGCCGGTGGGCGTCAGTGGCGGTGAAAGCGTGAGCTGAAGCCTCGCCAAGGCGGAGCACCGCGCGTGCGAATCGAGCGAGCGACCTGTGGCGCTCTTGGATAAGTCGCGCGGTGATTCCGTAAAGCCACGACCGCGCGGTCCCGGAGCGACCGTCGTAGGTCGAGGCTACCTTCGCGACTTTGAGGAACGTGGCCTGAATCACGTCTTCGGCTTCATGTTGACCCGCGGCTCGGGACGCAAAGCGCAAGAGCGCTCGCGCATGACGATCGTAAAGCTCACCGAGAGCGCTAAGGTCGCCGTTCGCCACGCGGCCCAAAGCCACAGTATCCACCGCTTGCGGGGTAAGCTTCGGCACCAGCCGCAGCGCTGGAACGGTCACAACTTCCCCCAAACGACGCCTGCGCCGAGACCAGCGCTCCAGGACGGCAACGGCGGCAGCGAGGGGTCGATACGTATGTCTCGCCGAGCGCGACCTGGCGACAGGTCTGCATCGAGCTCGACAAATAGCCGTAGCGAAGAGTGGCCAAACGCCGCGCGACTGTACGCGCCAATCCGCACATCGGCCTGCGTGTCGGCTTGTTCAGACCCCTTGACTAAAAAGCTTTGAGTCTCGGCAACGACGCGAGGTGACAAGCCAATGTCTACGCTGCCCAGCGGTATTGTGAGGCGCCGCGACACGGAGAGTCCTACGGCAATCGTTTCCATTTCAAACCCGCTCACCGGCGTTTTTTCGAGAACCTGCAAAATGTCCCATCGCGCGTGCATTCCAAAGAGCCACTCCCCAGCCCGAAGCTGCGCGAAGACCGCGGGCGCGACCGAGAGGTACGCCTTTGAGCCAGCAACCCGACCGCCCGCGGAGGCTCCGATCTCCACGCTAAACGGGGGCGCTGTCGGCTCGCTTGCGACAATGACGGCAGGCGATGGAACTGCTTTGGTCGGAGCGACATCGTTTGCATGCGCGAGACCGGCTGTTTCGGTCTTGGGCACCTCCACTGTCGGGGCCGGTAAGACAGTCAGGAGTGCCTCGAGCGTTGGTAAGAGACCGGCTGGCTCCTTGACGCGGCGGAGCGTGGAACGGCCGTCTCGCAGGGCTACCTCGACGATCAGCTCGTTGCCCGACGGAACGATACGCACGCGCGCTGTTCCGTCGACGTCTTCCATCGTGCGAAGAGCTTCGCACGAGCGAACGATGGGCTCGAGCCACCTCACTTCGGGCTTTCCCTGGATTCGAACGCGAGAGTCTTCACACACCGTTTCGGTCTCCTCCGCGCGAACCCTCGACGGGTTGGAAAGCGTAGCTACCATCGCGACGCCAGCCATGGCGTGACGCGGCTTCACCAACTTCCTACATGCTTGGCCGCCCGCCTCAAAATCCTTCACTCGATTCCGAGCCGATAGCCGACTCCCGCCTCGGTAAGGATATATCGCGGAGCGCTCGGCGTCGGTTCTACTTTGCGGCGAAGGTGGACCATGTAGACGCGAAGGTATCGATGCTGCTCGACATATTGCGGGCCCCAAACCTCGGCGAGAAGGTCGCGCCCCGCAACTACAGTCCCTGCGTGAACTACAAGCGTCGCGAGAATCTTGTATTCGATGGGCGTGAGCCTGACCGCCTTCCCTCGAAGGCTCACCCGACGTGCGTGGAGATCGACTACCAAATCACCGGTCCGGAACGGCCCCGCTTGTTTTACTCCGCGACGGTCCGAAACGCGCCGCAGCGAAAGGCGTAGTCGCGCGAGGAATTCTTGCATGCCGAAAGGCTTCGTCACGTAGTCGTCGGCACCTCCGTCGAGAGCGCACACCTTGTCGCGCTCATCGCCTCGCGCCGAGATGACCACGACGGGAGCCCGGGACCATTCCCGGATGGTGACGAGCAACTCAAGGCCGTCCATATCAGGGAGTCCCAGGTCGAGTACGATAAGGTCTGGGTTGCGCGTCCGCGCCTCCAGCAACGCGGCCTTGCCACTCTGAGCGAGACTTACGCGATAGCCGTGCGCTCGAAGAGTCGCTTGGAGAACGGCCTGCAAGCTCTCGTCATCCTCAACCAGGAGCACCAACGGCCCGTCGCTGGACGAAGCTTGCGGGCTTTGGGGCGTGGCGAGCGCACACATTGCTCATTTATGCCGCACGCCGGGAGAACCTTCATCGCACCTCAGACGATTTCCTGAACGATAGGCAATTCGAGGTAGAACGTCGATCCGCCGCCGGCTCGCGGCTCTGAGTCGACGTGCCCTCCTTGAGCCTGCATGGCCGCTCGGCAAATCGCTAGGCCCAACCCAAAGCCTCGTTTACTGCGCGCATTGGAAAGTCGGTGGAACTTCTCGAACAGGCCGACCCGCTCCGCGCTCGGGATCCCGCTGCCCCGGTCAAGGACGTCGACTCGGACAACGCGCGCGCAAACACGCGCCTCGATCTCGACTGGGTTCGACGCATCTGAGTATTTTAATGCATTTTCGATGAGATTGACGAGTACGATCTCTACGAGGTCATTGTCGAAGCGGCACATCGGGAGGTCGTCAGGGAGATTGAGCTGAATGCGGCCTGACGCTAAGTCTGAAGCAAAACGACCCGCAGCGGCTCCGATCGGCTCTTCAAGGTATTGATTGTGTAAATTAGGCTGGATATGTTTGGCGTCCAGACGAGTCATCTGGAGCAAGTTGTCTATCATCCTAGCAATTCGTGTCGACTCGTGAAGAATCGCGTTTAAAAGCTGTTTGCTCGTGTCCGTGTCGAGAGGTGTATCGGTGTCGAGTAGCGCGCCGGTCGCCGCGGTGACGGTCGCTAGCGGTGTGCGAAAATCATGGGATACGGAGCTGAGAAGGCTGCTCCGCTGACGTTCGAAATCGACTTGCGCGCTCAGTCGTGCGGAGGTCACCGTTTCGACGCGGAGGCGTTCCGTAAGGCTGCCGACAATGAGTCCCGTCGCTACCATGAAGGCAAACATGACAAGGTAGCGCGGCTCGCGGGTCATGAACGCGAGCCTTGGTGGAACGAACAAGTAGTCGAAGAGCGCCACGCCCAGTAACGTTGTGACGAGCGACGGGCCTCTCCCGAACCGCGTCGCGACGATGACGACTCCGAGGACGTAGACCATCGCGATATTCGCGAGTTCAAAGCTTGGAAGCATCAGCCAACCAGCGAGCGTACACGCCGCCACGACGGCGCCACTCCAGGCGTATCGACGCGCGGCTGGCACCCAAGGCTCGTGTTGACGGCGGTCTCTTTTGAAGAACATCTGGAGCGCTGAGCGCGACTATAGCCGAGTGCGATACGCGTGGGACGAATGCCGAACGTTCCAACATTCATCCATTTTACGGCAGACTCAGTTAGCCCGCGCGCTTGGCTCAATCGGCTTCTTCGGAGTCGCCCTCGTTGCAACCACCCGCGCTTGCAGGCGCGTTGTGGTCAGCAATAGCCATCGGCTTCTTCGGGTCTGCGTCCGAGCTCGCGAGGTCGCCTTTGCCGGTGTCGTCCTTTTCGGGTGCGTCGGTGCACGATCCGCCGGTTTTGCTGTCTTTCCCGTTGTCACACTCGCTGTCCGCGCCACGGTCGCTTGTGTCGGCTCCGTTGTCACAGGAAGCCTCCGCGTCGTCGTCGACGCATGCGGCTCCAACGCCCGCGACGCGGCCATCGACGCACCCGCCGTCGCTTCCCGCCGCCGCGCCGGTGGGAGACGCAGTTCTTGGAGTGGTCGATGCGCTCTTGAAGGCAAACCCGCTAGCGGGGACGGCGCTGAAATGACGTATTGTGCCGAGTGCTACCATTGCGGCGCCACTCGTGACTTGCATGGTCGTGTTGAGTTGCTTCGAGGTTCTTGGGAAAACCATGGGCTCGACGCCTGAGGCGAGGATGACGTTGAATCGATAGGTATGAGCCTTTTCGAGAGCAAGCTTGAAGTGTCCCTGCGTATCGATGGTCGAGGTGACCCCCAAGCCCTTTTCGTTGACTGCCTCGACCGCGCTTGGCTTAGATGGAAACGAAGTCACGCTTAGCGAGCCGCTTACCGACGATGTGGTTGTAGCGGCTACTGAAGAAGATTTGGCACACGCGCTGAGAGCAGCAAGTCCGCTAGCTAGGATGAGAGTTGCGTATTTCATTGAGTTCTCCGAGTTCCGGGGTCGTCGCCCCGCCTCGTAGTTCTTCGCGCGTTCACGAAAATTCCTTCATCTCTCTTGTCTGATTTTTATGGAGTTCAAGAAGCGCGTAGGAACCTCAACCACTGCGAGAGAGCTTTAGCAACATTGTTGCGCCGAACGCCGGCAGCGCGGCCTGTGGGACGCCAACGTAGGTTTGCCGTCGCCAGCTCACCCACGTTGGCGCATCGCAGATTAGGCGATCACTGGTAGGTGGTACCACCGATGGTCGCGAAACCGCAGGGGGCGTGAGTGAAGTGAATCACCGCCCATTGATGATTCGTACCGTAGGCTTGCTCCTTCGGAACGTAGACACCCTGCACGTCAATCGTTTGTCCGACCGTGAGAGGCAGCTCACTCGGCAAACCTACCGTTCCACCTCTTGCGAGCACCATGGCGAGTTCGACCTCGGGCGTCGTCACCGCCTGCGGAGAACCTACAGAAGTCGTCGAGACGATTTTAGCGCGCACGTGCTCATGCCCGTTCTTTTGGAAGTCTGGCGCTTCAATGATGACCGTCGCGTGGATGAGCGTTTGCCCTGACGGAACACCGGGACAGCTTCCGCCGCCTGGCCGACGTCGCGACGTGGTCGAGAGCGTATCGGGAAGATGAAGGTCGCCGTCGACAGGCTCCTCCGAGGTACTGCCGTCACTGCAACCCACAACGAGTGTCGCGAAGAAGGTAGCCATACCGATATAAGAAAACTTCTTGAAAATCATTCGCTGCTCAATTCTTTACTTGTATTTACCGACGAGACTGGAGTCCGTTTGCAGATTCAATTTCAGAAAACGCGGCCGTGACCCCGAAGTGACCCACCAACGGGTGACATCAGAGTTACGTTTGTGAAAACTTGTGGGCGACAGAACCGACAAGAAACGCAAAGAGCGCTGCCCCACGGCCTCCCGTGATAGCGCCTAAACTCGTTCCACCCACTTTCCGACGGCGGCCATCGTCGCAGGTACAGGGCGTCAAAGTGGTTAACTTTGCGCTAAATGCACTCGTTCAGGAATGCTCACGGCACACGATTTCTCGGCCGCAGGATGCGCGGCAGCGCTCCGTCTCAATCCGATGAATTTAGCCTCAATTTAGCGTGATCTCGACTCGGATTTGCCGCATGGTCTATGGGTGAACAGCCCGCGTGGAGTCCGACCTATGCACTCATTTCGTTCTTTTGAATACATGAGGCTCGGGGCATTATTTATTGCGATCTCTGTCGTCGGTTGCGTCGCAGACGTGGGTGAAGAGGGTGTCGTTGTCAAAGACCAGCCGCTTACGATTGGCAACGTCGGCATTGGCGCGTCGACCGATCACGTGGTCCCGGATCGCGCACTAACGCCGGGTGAAGTGCTGTCCGTGGATGTTACAAAGATCTGCACACCCGGCTATTCTCGGGGAGTTCGCAATGTCTCCAGTGCAGAGAAGGCCCAAGTGGCGGCGAACTATAAGTTTACTGGACCTTCCTCCTCCGTTGAGTACGACCATCTTATCTCGCTCGAGTTGGGTGGTTCGAACGCAGTAGCCAATCTTTGGCCTGAACCGATTGCCGATGCGCGCGTCAAAGACCGTCTCGAAAACCGTCTTCGCACGCTGGTCTGCTCCGGCAAAATGAACCTCGCAAACGTCCAATTGCGGATCGCGGAAGATTGGGTTAGCCTTTGGCGCGAAATTGGACAGCCTTAGTCAACCAAAGTTGGAAGAGTTTGCCTGGTGCGGCCTGGCCCACACAGCGAAGTTTCCAATACTCCTCCAGCTCTTGGGATGCAGATGATCAGCTTTCGAAGTTTGCCCGAGCCGCTCACATCGAGAATGCTGTAGCGCTGTGGCGCTGAGGAACGCTACGGACACTGTCGACGATGGCGCTTGGAGCGGCAACGGCCTAAGTGACGACAGCCTGTCGTCAAGCCGGACCGGATCGCCCGGCTACTCGCTAACCTGCATATCGCTGCGCGCTCTTCAGTGCTTACCGTGGGCGCTCCTGTCCCTCGCGGCGGCCACGTGTTTGGCTATCTCTCTGCATGTCGTAACTGAGCGCACGGTGACTCCGGGGGAGGCCGAGATTCTTCACGAAGCTTCGCGCATCCGAGATGGTTTTAGCCTGTATGTCGACGCCACCATAGGCGAGTACGACTACGGCGGGCCACCTTCCCGCGTCTGGGTACTCTACCCGCCATTTACGTCATGGCTGGTTTCGCTGCTTCCCGAGCGAAATCTTATCCCGATAGGCCGAATCGTCTCAGCGCTGACCTTTGTCGTCGCGCTCGCCGTTCCCGTGATTGCGGCTCCGCATCCGAGCCGTCAGAATGCAGGACTGGCTGCACTCGTCGTGGGGTCGGTTTTTGCTCCGTGGCTTTACACGAGCGTCATTCGCCCGGACTCGCTCGCCATCTTATTCATTGCGGTCTTCCTCGAGCGTACCAGTCGCCTCGGCAATCCCGATGCTCTTGTCGGCATTCTGGCAGGTATCTCGATTCTCTTAAAGCCGAACATGAGCGGCGCGCCGATCGGTGTGCTCGTCGGTGGCGTTCTTTGGTCGCGCGGTCCAGGTGCCGTCCGTGCGCGAGGGGCAGTTGCCGCGGCAACCGTCACTTTGCTCATCGGTTTGGGCACTCTTTTCGCTTGGAGCGGAGGGACGTTTGCCGAACACCTGCTCCGATCGTTTGGTCACCGATGTACCCTCTCGAATTTGGTTTCCAGCGTCGTGCCTCGACTGACGTCGGTTCTCGCGCCTTTCCTGTTGGCCACCGTGCTTCTCATTCGCAATTCTAAGACGACTCCCGCACGCATCCTTTCCACAGCTTTCGTCGCGAGCTTGGCGACGACCGGCGTCGCCCTGTCGCGGTTCGGTAGTGCCTCGAATTATTGGCTTGAGCCGCTTGTTGTCGTGCTTGTTGTCGTTTCAAAAGAGACGCGTTGGCCGATACGCGAAAAGGGTCCGATGGTCCGCGGTGCGGTCGCCCTCTTGTTGTCTCTTCAATCAGGTATTCTTGTTTACCTAACGGTCGAGGGCGCCTTTGACCTAAGAAGAAACGCGGCGGCCGATCAAAGCCTCCGCGCACGCGCGCGTGAACGTTGTGGGGGAATCGTTCGCTCGGACCAGCCAGGCATTGAATACGAGATGAATGGCCGAATTCTCGCCACGAATTTCACTCTAAATCACGCGATGGTTACTGGTCACTTTCCCACAAAAGTATACGTTGATGAGCTTCTGGATCCGCTGACGGACTGTGTCGTGACGACAGCTTCTGGGGCCGACCCTTTCGCCTCGTTTATCGAACCATCACGTCCTTTCCTTGCTACCCAATTTGAGCTCGACAGCTCAACGCGAAGTGGGCGGCTCTACGTTCGCAAACGCGCTAAGGAGAACGGACGTCTCACGGGTCCACCTGGTTTTCAGACCGACGCCCTCACGTCGCCATAAGTGTCTCCGCGGCTTACCCTTTGGAATGGCTTTCCATGCGTCGGTTTCGGGGTAATGTCCGTTGCCATGCCCGAAGAGAATCTGGAGACGCGTGAACTTAAGGAACAGCTTGATGAACTGAGGGAGCGTGCAGAGGAGGGCGACCCGCGCGCGGCGTGGACCCTTCAACTCTCGCTGTCGACGGCGATCATCGCGGTATTCGCGGCCATTTCGTCTTTGCAATCCGGCGGTGCCGAAAGTGCTGCGCTGCTCGCGAAGAACGAGTCGATTCTCGCGCAAGCCAAGGCGAGCGACCAATGGGGTTACTTTCAGGCCAAGACTATCAAAGCCGCTCTTTATGAAGTGCAGCTCGAAACCACGACGAACTCGGAGACGTTGACGAAGTTCCGCGCGAAAAAGGATACGTACGACCGAGAGCGAAGCGAAGTCGAGAAGGAGGCGCGCGCGTTTGAATCAGAGGTCGAGCGGAGCGGTAAGCAAAGCGAAGAGGCGTTCCACCGGCATCATAGGTTCGCGCTTGCCGTGACCGCCTTTCAGGTCTCGATAGCGCTTGCCGCCATCGCGGCCCTCACGCGCCGAAAACCGCTTTGGTGGACGAGCCTCGCCATAGGTGGAGCTGGCTTCCTGTTTTTTGCGAAAGGCTTCGGTTTTTTCGGAGGCTGAAGATGACCGCGCGTTAGGCATACTCGCGTATGGTGCGCGCCGTGCCGAAGTGGGGTCTTAGCTTCGTGGCGCTCCTGTTCGCCTCTGCCCGTGTCTCGCCGGTGGCGGCTCAGGGCCTACGCGTGACGTATTCGGACGTCATCGCGGCCGCGAGGACTGCGGCGCCAGATTTGCGCGTCGCGCGGTCGCGCGAGCTCGTCGCGCAGAGCGAGATTCGCATTGCGGGTGCATTTCTCAACCCTGTTCTCTCGTTGGGTACGTCGACGCAAGCCGCCCAGGCCTCTGCGACCGGCTCTCTCCCTCTGCTCGTCTTTGGTCAGCGCGGCGCCTCCGAGGAGGCTAGTAAAGCAGAGCTGTCCACGGTCAAAGTCGATAGTGAGACCACGTGGGCAGAAGTGAAGTTGCGCGCCGAGGTAGCCTTCATCGCGCTGTGGCGTTCGGAGGAGATTGCCAATGAGCGAGAGCGCGCGGCCGCGCTTTCGAAGCGCCTCGAGGATCTCGTTCGAGCGCGCGTCGACATCGGTGCGGCTCCGAGTCTTGAGCTTCTGCGGGTGCGAGCCGAGCGGCTGCGAGCCGACGCCGACGCGGCTGAAGCGCATCAGGCCGTACTCGCCGCGGGGAGCGGACTCGGGCGGTGGATAGGACGCCAAGACGACGTCGCGATCCGAACCTACGGCGGACTCGTAGTCCCTGCGCAGGCCCCTGCGCTCGCTTCGCTGAAGGCCCGTGCGGCGACTCACCCGCTCGTTCGTCGCGAAGAGGCGGACGCGCGCGCGGCCGAGGCGCGCGTGCGAAGGGAGAAGGCGCTCGTGCGCCCTGCGCTCACCCTCGACGTTGGCTTCGATGCGCTCGACCCCTCGCTTTCCAGCACGAATTTTCGCGGCCAGTTAGGTTTCGACGTGCCCTTGCTCAACCAGCGCGGAGGCCAAATCGAACGTGAGCGCGCGTCTGCAGGACTCGCGCACTCGCGCCGTGACGTGGCTGCGGCGCAACTATCCGCAGAACTCTCGGTGGCGTACCGATTGTTCGAGGCCATGTCCGCGCGTTGCCGAGGACTTGCAGAGGGCGTGATTCCCGCCGCAGAAGCCGTCGCGAACGCGACCGAGGAATCGTACGTGCTCGGGCGCGCCCAGCTCCTTGCCGTTCTCGATGCGGCTCGATTAAAGATAGAGGCCAACGTTTCGCTTCGCGAAGCCGAGGCGTCGCGTGCGACAGCATGGGCTGAAATCGAACGAATCACGGGTGTGCGATGAACTTCGCGCTTGACGTTGTTTTGGCGGTTGCCATGCCTTTTGGGTTTTCGGCATGTACGCCAAGGATTGAAGACAAACCTAGCGACGTCCCCGTCGAGGTTCATTGTGCGATGCCGACCTACGACAGTGTCGACGACACCGTGACACTGCGCGGTCGGACGGCTCCGCCCCCGGGCGGCGACCTTTCTGTAGCTTCTCAGGTCGCGGGGAGAGTCGTGCAGGTCGTCGCCCACGAAGGCGACAGCATTGCCCGCGGTGACGTGCTTGCGAGTATTGAGGATTCGTCGTCGCGCGATGCCGTTCGACAGGCAGAGGCGCTTCTCGTTCAAGCGCGAGCCGCCGAGGTCAACGCCGGGCTCACCTTCAGCCGCACGCAAGCGCTCGTCAATCGAGGAATTGCTTCGAAACAAGAATTAGATGACGTCTCCGCCCGCTCCGAGGCCGCAAAAGCCGGGACGGCCAGTGCTGCGGCTTTCGTCGACCTCGCGCAGCGAACGCTCGGGCGTGTTACCGTTCGATCGAGCTTCGGCGGGACGGTCACTCGGATCTTTCGCGGTGCCGGAGCGCTCGTCGACGGCACGCCGAGTACCCCTATTTTGCAGTTGGCCTCGGCGTCGGGCGTGGAGTTTCTCGCCGATGCGACGGACCGTGAGCTCTTCGCGATCCGCGAAGGTCAGGACGTTCAAATCACCCTCATGACGACGACACTGCCGATCCGCGGAACGGTGCGCGCGATGTCGACCGCGTTGGATTCGGTGAGCGGCCTTGGGTTCGTTCGGATCGCGCTGGCGAAAGCGCCCGCCAAGGCGCCGATGGGGTCGTTTGGTCGTGCCGTGGTTTCCCTCGCGCACCGCGAACGAGTCGTCACCATTCCAGTCTCCGCGCTTCGTGGCGCGCGAAACGATGGCTCCGAGGTCGCCTTATGTAAAGAAGGGAAAGCCGAGCTTCGTGGTGTGCATATAGGGTTTCGCGATGCCACGCGAATCGAGGTGACGGACGGACTTCGACCCGACGAACGCGTGGCCATCGACCGCGTTTTGGCGCTCGAAACCGGCACGCTCCTTCGTGAAGTCCAATGAAGCTGCTCGTGTTCTTTCGCCGCCACGCGCGCCTGGTGGGTCTTCTCACCATGCTCCTCTTGGGCCTCGGAGGACTCGCAGCCCAACGGATGCCGAGTGGCATCTATCCGGAGGTTGAATTCCCGCGCATTGTCGTCGTTGCCCGAACGGGCGGCGCACCTCCCGATGTCTTTCTTACGCGGGTAACCCGGCCGCTCGAGCAGGCTCTCACTCAGGTTTTGGGTCTTGAGCGCATTCGTTCAAAGACAATTCGTGGGGCGACGGATATCTCACTTCAGTTTGCGCCGACGACGGACATGTGGCGTGCCCTCCAGATGGTCGAGTCGCGTGTGGGCGAAGTCCGCGCTTCGCTTCCGACCGATACCGAGATTGTTGTCGAGCGGGTAACGACGGGGTCCTTTCCCATCCTTACGTTTAACGTGTCGGGGGCCGAAGGACCACGCGAACTTCGTGAATTTGCCGAGTTTTCGATGAAACCGGCCCTCGCGAGCGTCCCAGGGGTCGGCCGAATTGAAGTACTCGGCGGACAGATTCGTGAGATTGAGGTTATCCTCGACCCCGAGAGGTTAGCGGCCCTCCGACTCACGCCTGCCGACGTGGCGTTGCGGCTTCAGACGGGCTTAGGGTTAACGGCTGTGGGCCGCGTCGAGCGAGACTTACAGCTTGTTACTGTTTTGACGGATGCGCAGCCGCAAACACTATCAGACATTCGCGATATACCGATCTCGACGAGCGCCACTGGCGCCGTTGTCGTTCTCGGCTCAATAGCCGATGTCATCGAAGGCGCGGAAGACAGCACGTCACGCATCGGGGGCCCCCGTGGCGAAACGGTAAGCGTGAGCCTGGCGCGCATGCCTGGTGCGAGCACTCCAGACGTTGTCGCGCGAGCGATTGACGCGACCAAGGCGCTCCGCGGCAGTATGCCCGCTGGAATTTCGATTGAGCCGGTCTATGACCAGGCGAGCCTTGTTCGCGAAGCCATGATGAGTGTTCGCGATGCTATTCTCTTAGGGATTGTGCTCTGCGCACTCGTTGTTTCTCTGTTTCTACGAGACCTACGCGCGGGCATTCTTGCGGCCGTTGCAGTGCCTGTCACGTTGGTGTCGACGTTTGCTGTCATGCACCTGGCGCATCAGACACTCAATCTTATGTCCCTGGGCGGAATGGCCGTCGCTGTCGGGCTTGCGGTCGACGACGCTATCGTCGTGGTTGAAGCGATTTTGGTTCGGCGCGACGCAGGCGAGTCTCCCTCCAGCGCGGCTCTCTCGGGCACCGCGGACTTGGCCCGCGCCGTGATTGGCACGACCTTGACGACCGTGGTGGTGTTCGTGCCACTCGCACTTCTCGATGGCATCGTCGGCGACTTCTTTCGCGCGCTCGCGTTTACCGTCGTGACGGCGGTGGCGCTTTCGTTGGTGGTGGCTTTGGTTCTTGTGCCTTTAGGCGCAGATCGCGTGCTTTCAACGCGAAAACGATCGCACGCGGCCGCCAGATCAAGTGCATACGGCTATGTCCTCAGGCGATTCGTCGTCGGTCGCCCTCGGGCCGCCGCGTTCGTCTTCGCGGGTACAGTAGTTGGCGCTCTGCTTTTCGCACGAAATGTCGAGCGCGGGTTTCTACCGACGATGGACGAGGGCGCGTTTGTTCTCGATTACTTTTTACCTGCCGGAACGTCACTCGAAACGACCGAACAGTTTGCCAAACGCATTGAGGTTGCGCTTCGTCAGGTCCAGGAAATAGAGACGTTTACCCGGAGAACTGGAGCGGAGCTCGGGCCCGCAGCCGCTACGTTGTTCAGTCGCGGTGACGTCATGGTCCGCCTTGTGCCAAAAGCGCAGCGTGCGCGTTCATCGGACGACGTCATGAATGCGCTCCGCAAGAAACTTCAAAGGGAGCTCCCCGAGGTGCGTGTCGAATTCGTCCAAGTTCTTCAGGATGTCCTGAACGACCTCGCAGGAAACTCGCGCCCGATCGAGGTGAAGCTGACGGGACCCGACTATGCCGAGCTAGGCAAGACCGCCGAAGCGCTTGCGGCCGACCTTCGGGGCGTGCCCGGGTTGGTCGACCTCTACGACGGTCTGGAGCGAGAGACGCCCGAGCTGCGGTTTATTCCGTTTCGTGAAGCGACGGCGCGCTTGGGAATGACACCTGAAGATATCGCTTCTCAACTTCAAACCGCGCTCCGAGGAACGCGCGTGGGAACGATACCGCGATTCGACAGACTCCTTGGGATACGCGCTCGCTTTGCGGACTCCGTGCGGTTTGACGCGACTCGCGTAGCCGAACTCCCCGTCGTCGTTCAGGGGCGCGTCGTCTCGCTTGGTGCCGTCGCAAAGCCTGTATTTGGAACATCCGCCACGCTTCGAGTGCACGAAATGCTTCAGCCAACGGTGATTGTGACGGCGGACCACGACAATCGCGACCTGGGCAGTGTCGCCGACGACGTTGACGCGGCTCTCGCTCGGCTGAAGTTACCTCAAGGGATGCGCGTGGCCGTCGGCGGGCAGCTCCAAGGGCAACGGCGCACGCTCAGGGAGCTCGCTATCGTAGCCGCGCTCGCGGGGATGCTCGTTCTCATCGTTCTTGCGACGCAGTTTCGCAGGCTGAGCCTCGCCGTACTCGTTCTCCTCACACTTCCTATGGCTGTCATCGGTGCACTTCTGGCTCTGCGACTCACGACGACGCCACTCAATGCCTCATCGCTGATGGGATGTGTCCTGCTAGTCGGTTTGGTCGTAAAAAATGGTGTGCTTCTCCTCGAAGAAGCCGAGCGTCTCAAAGAAACTGGCCTGTCCTCGATCGAAGCGGTCGTGCGGGCGGGCGAACGTCGCGTGCGGCCTGTTCTCATGACGACCGTTGCGACTCTCGTTGGCTTACTCCCGCTCGCCTTGGGAATCGGCGCGGGTGCCGAACTGCAGCGTCCACTCGCGATTAGCGTGATCGGCGGACTCGTCACGTCGACGCTTGGGACGCTGATTCTCCTGCCTTCGTTCGCCGAAGTCTGCTTGCGACGTAAGTAGCCTGAGAAGGCGATGAAGTACGCGATTAGCGATAAGTGAAGCGCAGGTCGTGATCGCAGATTCGGTAGACGTCGCCCTCGGCGATCTGCTTCCGTGCGATTCGCTGACCGTTGAACTCGACGCCGTTGGTCGAGCCCATGTCGACCATGAAGTAGACGCCGTTTTGGTACTCAATCATCGCGTGCTGGCGTGACACGTTCGGGTCTTTGAGGGTCAGATCGCTCGATTGCTTTCCGCGGCCGATGACGAATCGGTCTTTGGTAACGCCGACCTTGTCGCCCTGATACACGATGCTCAGCGTCGCACTCTGCGCGGAAAGGCCGCCATTGTAACCGCTGCCACTCGTGCTGCTGCCGAGCGGTGCGGGAGACATCGCCTGTCCGGGCTGACGACCCGGAATCGGCGGAGGTGCTCCGCGCAATGCGCCTGGAGGCTGAGACCGGCCACCCGCTCCGCCGGGCCCCATCGCGGCGGTCGAACGCAAAGGTGGTTGCATCACGCCACCGCCGCCACCCGCACCTGCGCGTCCCTGCGGAGGGGCGGGGAGACCTCCCCGTGCTGGAGGCGGAAGGAGGCCTCCCGTCGAACGCGCGTTCGGCGCACCACCACCGCGCATCGAGTTCGGCGGTGCGGGCATGGCGGCAGGCGGAGCGCTCGGGTAGCCCCCGCCGCGTTCCGGCGGTGGCGCCTCGCTACGACCACCCGCGCCACCCGCGTTTGGATACGGCGTCCGCCCGCCGTAGCTCCGTTGACGGGCGTACTGCTTCATCGACTCGTTGACTAGGTAGTCAACCGAGCATTCGAGCTCGCGCGCCATTTGCTCGAAGGTATCCCAAAGCATGTCGCGGCACTGAAACGTGCGCGGACTCTTTTTGTTGGGATCCGAACTCATGCTTTTCGTCGCCTACTTCTTGTCGTCTTTGTCCATCGACGGGACGAGACAGTATTTCACGAATTCGCCGACCGTCTTCAGTTCTTTCGGCTCGGTCTCTTTCGGATTACCTGGCTTCGAAGCGTCACACGACCAAGAGCAATCGTCTTCTTTTTCGCACTTCGGAAGAAGCTCTTTGTCATTCTCGAAGGGCTGCACAAGGCCGCGATCGGCCTTCTTTCCCTCCCAGAAATACCCGAGCGCGGTGAGCCGCGCGCCGAAGTCCTTGCTCGCGAGATAAGGCGTAAAAAGCTCTCGAGGCTTTGGGTCGCCTTCGAGTTGACGAATCTTGGCCGCGTAAGAGAGCGGCTCGGTCATGCCCATCTTCGTGGCGGGCGTTTTCGGTAAGCGCGCGAGGAAGTCGGGCACCTGCTTCGTGGTCGCGAACGTCTTCAAAACCGTTTCGCCAGCGACCCACCGGGTCTTCCACTTTTTCGGTTCAAAGAGCGCGTAGAGCTTCGGTACGATCTGCTCTTTCGGGAACTCGCCCATCCGCTGGAACGCGACGTCGCGCACGGCATCGGCGTTGTCTTCGTTCTTCGCGATGGCAAACGTGCGTTCGAGATCGTTCGGGCTGTTTTTGTCGACGCGGCCCTCAAGGGCGGCAAGAGCGAGCTTTCGCCGCTCCGCGGGGTGCTTTCCGTCCGCCGCATAGGCGAACAAGAAGTCGATCGCCGGGCGACCGCCTACGCGCTTCATCGACGGGAAAACGGCCTCGGTGAGGTTGCGCTCTTGGATCTTGTCGACCTGCCCCGCGACCTGCGTGTCGTCCGCCTTGATGTTGTTTCGGGCGTTCGATTCTTTGACGACCTTCGTCTGCGCGTCGAGCCACTCTTTGGAGCCGTACTTGTGGCCGAGCGCGACGAGCGCCTCGGAGGCTTTCAGCTTCGTCGGCTCGTCGCCCACGTCGTTGATGAGGTTGGCTACGCGGTCGATGCGCGAGGCGTTCTCGTTGATGATAGCGGGTAACGCTTTGACGCTCTCTGGGCCTAAAAAGCGCATCATCTGCTCAAGGCCGAATTGCTGCGCGCCGTTCTCGACGCGGTCCTCGAACCCTGTCGCGGCCCACTTGCTGAGTGCCGCTTTCAGGTCCGCGCGGGTCTTGTCGTTCAACACCAGCGGCGGCTCGTGAACGAGCATCGCAAACGTGGCGTCTTTAAACGGTATCGTCGGGTCGGGGGGCAGGCGACCTTCGGGGGTACGCGAAGGAGGGACGCCCTCGAGCTCCTTCACCAACACAGGCGCAAGGAGGTCGATAAGCTGCCGGCGTGCCTCTTCGGGGAGCTGGTTTAGGGCACCTTCGCGTGTCGCGCCGTCCTCATCCTTGTACTTATCGACAAGAAAACTTATGCCCTGCCGGACGCCACCACGCGGGGCCATCCGGATCAGCGAGAGAACCGCCTCCGTTCGCAGCTGCCAGCTGTACTTGTCGTGCGTGACGATGGCGACGAGCTTGTGAGGCCCGCGCTGCGTGGTCTCCCAACGCTTGACGTCCTCATCGGCGACGCGGCAGCCGACGACGTGAAAAGCGAGTGCCGCACACGTTAGTGCGGCGCCAAGCGAATCGCGAATGCGTGAATTAGGTAGGCCCGTGAAGGTTGTGATGGTTGACATAGTACCTAGGTTTGCCCGCGATTTCGGGGAACCGCGCCTCTTCGTTCCGCCCATCGTCACCCCTCGGGGTTGGGCCAGAGATCGACCCGCGCCTACGCATCCTTGAGCCCTCAACTGTACGCCGGGACTTCGACGAACCCCAAGAATTATTCAGAAGCAGAGCCTCCCCGCGTCGCGCCGCCGCCGGTCGCCAGAGCCGACCGATAGATCGACACGGAGTTGACTTGCGCACCCCTCGTGCCGTAGCGTCCGTGTAGGTCAACGTAAGTATGGCGTTTCTCAGCCTCTTTGCCAGTCGGTCGCAAACCGCGCCCGACGACGCCGTCGCCGCTGCCGCGATGCTGCCGTCGCGCGGCACGCTGAATCGAACCACGTTGAACGCGCGGTCCGAGCCCGTGTTCGTTCCGCGTCCGCGACCGGCTTCCGCTCCTATGCCTGCCAACACGCGCTTTTTGAGCGTCCTGGGGGCCCAACCTCCTCAATTTGCGCGAGGTCGTGAAGTCGCGGCGCTCCTGCTGTGGACCTTCGCCATGTTCCTCTCCTTGGCCCTGACGTCGTATGCCGGTGATCCCGCCTCGGCGGCGGTCGTCGCCAACGTGCCCGGCGTCGACGTGCCCCCGGCCATCACGTCTCTGACGGCCGGCGAAAACTGGGTGGGTCCGGTCGGGGCCGTGGTCGCGCGTGCGTTCGTGACGCTCGTGGGCGTCGCGGCTTGGGTGGTGCCGCTCGAGGCGCTCCTTCTCGGCATTCCGTACGTGCGCGGTCGGAAGACGACGGCGACGCCGGCTCGCCTCGCGGGCGACATTCTCATGGTGGTGATTGGAGCGGCGCTCGTCCAAGTCGCGTGGCCCGGAAAGGTGCTCTTTGGGCATCACCCGATGGGCGGGATGATAGGCGAGCTTTTCGGCGAGTTAGCGCGTTCGCTGTTCTCGACGGTGGGCTCGTTCCTCGTCGGAGTGGCGCTGATTGGGCTTATTCTCATTGGTCGCGCGACGTTTTCATTTATCGCGCTCGTGCGTTGGGTGGGTCGGCTCGGTGCGCTGTCGGTCGAGCGAACGGCGAACGGCGTCCGCGCGGTCGCCAACGCCTGGGCGAGAGCCCGTGAGCTCGAACGCGAAACAAGCGCGCAGCGTGCGCGCGACGAGCAGCCTCTCATCGCGGGGCCGGCGACGGGCGACGCTACGATTTTGATGCCTGGATTCGATTCCGAGGACACGTCGGACACCGATTTGAACCTCGATGTCGATAACGAAGAACCGCGATCGAGCGAACGCCCACGCGTGCGGATCGTGACGGAGCCCTTCGCGGAAGAGAGTCCGCTTGTGGTGCTCGACGACGTGAAGCGAAAACCTCGTCGTCGCAAAAGCGATGAGGCCTCCGCTTTGGTGCCTCCGATGCCCGCAAAAGCCGAACCTGCCGTGCGTGCGAAGGCCCACGCGAAAGCCAGAGTCAAAACAGACGCCGAAGAGGAAGCCGAGTCTGTCGCAAAGGCCGTCGCAGACACGGGTGGTCCCGAGCCGTTCGAGCCGGGTGACTTAGGTGACGCGCTCGACCCCGGCGAACCGTCCGTGCTCGCCGTCACTCCGCTCGAAGGGATTGACGTTGAGCCAGCGAAACCGCAACGAGCCATCGCGGCCAAACGACCCGCAGCAGCGGTGGGAATTACGATTGTCGACACCTCGGCGGCGCTCGTAAAAGACACCGCACCGCCTGCGGAGCTAAAAAAGGTCGAAAAAGCGGAAAAGTTCGAAAAGCTTGAAAAGAGCACGAAAAAGGCAGGACGAGCCTTCGAACTGCCGAGTCTCGACATGCTTACGCCAGGCGTCGTGGAAGTTGGTCCGATGTTCGACGAAGAGAAGCTTCGAAGGAACGCGGAGCTTCTTATCAAAACGCTTGCAGACTACAAAATTACGGGGAAGGTCGAAGAGATCCTCCCAGGTCCGGTCGTGACGACGTACGAGGTCTCGCCCGTGGCGGGTACAAAGGTCAGCAAAGTCGCAGCCCTTGCCGATGACCTTGCGCTCGCACTCGCAAAGAAGGTGCGCATTGTCGCGCCGATTCCAGGAAAGAACCGTATCGGGTTTGAGCTTCCGAACGAGAAGCGACTCCCGGTGATTTTCCGCGACCTCGTCGAAGATCGCCGGTTTCAAACGCTCGACGTCCCGCTACCCGTCGTCCTTGGTCGCGATATCGTGGGCAATCCTGTCTACGCCGATCTGGCCAGTATGCCGCATGCCATCGTTGCAGGCGCGACCGGCGCGGGCAAGAGCGTTGGGCTCAACGTGATGCTCACGTCGCTCCTTTACCGGCGTACGCCAGAGGAGCTCCGCATGCTCATGATCGACCCGAAAGTCGTCGAGCTCGCGCCCTACGACCGCATTCCGCATATGCTTCTTCCGGTCGTCACGGACATGAAGCAGGCCGCAACGGCCCTCAAATGGGCAGTTGACGAAATGGAGCGCCGCTACCAGCTCTTTGCGGACGCGGGCACCAAAAATATCGGGACGTACAACGCGTGGGTCAAGCGGGTGCTGTCGGGCGAAACCAAAAATCCGCTTGGTCGAGCCGTGACCGGGCGAGACCACAACAACCTTCCGGAGACGCTCTCGGTTGGGTTCGATGATCCCGACGGCGAGCAGCTCTTGCCCGAAGTACTCCCGATGATCGTCATCGTCGTCGACGAGTTCGCCGACTTGATGATGCAGCAAGGAAAAGAGGTCGAGGTCGCCGTCGCCCGGCTCGCGCAGAAAGCGCGCGCGGCTGGGATGCACGTGATTCTCGCGACGCAGCGACCGAGCGTCGACGTCATCACGGGCATGATCAAAGCGAACTTCCCGACGCGTATCGCGTACCGCGTCGCGCAAAAAGTAGACTCGCGTACGATCCTCGACGAGCAGGGCGCGGAGCACCTTCTCGGCCGCGGAGATATGCTGATTAAGCTTAATGGCACGAACGAAACAAAGCGCGTGCAGTGTCCCTGGGTAAGTGAAGAGGAGGTTCAGCTGGTCACGGACTTCTTGCGGTCGCAGGGGGAGCCCGTTTACGACGAGAATATTCTCAAACCGCGCGACGACGACGCGGCCGAAGACGAAGACGATGGCGAGACGGACGCGCTGTACGACGACGCCGTGCGTATCGTCGCCGAGACGCGGCGCTGCTCCACGTCGTGGCTTCAGCGAAAGCTACAGCTCGGTTACAACCGCGCGGCTCGAATCGTCGAAACCATGGAAAAACGCGGACTTGTGGGACCCTCGAACGGCGCGAAAGATCGCGAAGTGCTGATCGACACGTTCTAGCGGATGCGCCTACGTGACGTGAGCGAAGCTAGAGAAGAAACGAGGACAGGAAAACCACTTGTTCACCCGCCGGGCGGTCAAAGAACGACTCGGGCACGCGAAGAACAATCCCGCCGCGAACCTTGCGGAAGCAGTCTGACGTTCCCGAAAAAGCAGTGCTCGAAGCGTCGACTCGGCGGTACGTTTGCGTGCAGAGGTGCCGCACGAGCTTGATTTGGTTTCTGTCCATATCGAGACTGAAGGCCCACGTCCCCCAACGCCCGCTGGCGTGGACATGGCCTGACGGATTTTGGTGGTAATCAAACTTTGTCTGACCGCCCTGAAAGCCGGAGGCCGACCAGGTGCTTTGCGTGTTCACCCCGGCAACGACGCCTGGGGAATGCTCGGAAAGGAAGAGAAAGCCGCTGGGCGAATTGCCGCGGTAACCATCCTCGAAGTGGGCTACGTCGTGATTTATCCCCAAAAGTTCCGTACCGTCGAAGTGCGCGTCGCGCACGGTCCTCGCCCCAACGCTGAGGGTTAGTCGCTCGCTGGCGTCGGAGGCCGAAGACTCCGCCGCTGTACGGGTTGGCTTCTCGTTGTTCTCGTTGTTCTCGTTGTTCTCTATGTTCTCTATGTTCTCGTTGCTCGCGCTATTCGAGGTGTTGCCCGCGTGCTCACGATTGGGCTCCACTGCCGGCACGGGTGGCGCACAGCCTAAAAGGCAGCTAACGGCACTCAGGAGCAAGGCTGAAATTCGCGACCCTCTCCAAGACGTGCACGCCACGGTTGGTTTGCTAAATGCCGCAGTGCTCTGCATGTAAAATAACTTAGCAAAATTACAGATAACGTCGCATTAACTCGTGGTCATGAATTTACGCATCGCTTTTTTGTAAAAGCTTGACCTAGCGGATGCGCGGCACGCGACGGCTCGAGTGATCGAAAAACGCTACTTTCGAATTCCGTTCGCCTGTCGTGACCGGAACTTCTGGCGCGCGTCGTGCGTACTCTAAGGACTATGGAAGGATTCATCACGACCAAAGACGTTCTGCTTCACCCCGTCCTTATCATTCGGGAATTTGGGTCACGCGTGTACCTTCGCTGCCTCATCCGAATGTCTTGCCACTGCAGAAAGGTTACGTTCCTCGAGTGTATCTGAGCGCTCGGTCGCGTGGGCGGGCGACGCGCGCGTCACCTATCGGGCGCCGCCCGCAAACCGCGGCTCGAATTCCGCGCGACCGAGCTCGAGCAGCTCGCCCACGGCCGCGATGGCTTCCGCGTATGTGGCGCGCGCCAGCGTCTTTCCCTCGGGCGTTTCAGGTTCGTCGAGGGCGAGAATGCTCGCCCATACCGAGACGCCAGCCCCTGCGCCGAGGGAGGTGCGGAGCGTCGCGAGAAGCATGTGCATGCGGCTGACCGACGCGAGCGCCACCTCCAGGCTTCGCGCTCCTGACGTCACGTTTTTGCGAAGCTCGCATTCGTAACGGGCACACGCGCTTGGGCGCTCCGCGTACACGGAGCAAAGGCACCCGCGGAGCGCCGTGCACGGCTGCGGCATGCACGTTTCGGAGTCGGATTGCAAGAGTCGCAAGCCGACACGCTTTAGCTTCACAGCCTCGTCTGGCGCGATAACAACGCTGCCAAAAAAGGTTCCGTCGCAGCAGAGGCCGCATTGCATGCATAGCGCATCCGACACGCCGTCGTTTCTAGTTCATTCCGCGCGCGTCCGCTTCACTTCCTGTCGCCGCACGAGCAGGGAGGCGAGTAGGGTGCTCCGATCCATGCGGGAACTCGGCAGGCTCCTTCGCTTAATCAAGCCGTACCGGCGAAGCGCATGGTTTGCGTTGCTTGGGCTGACGATCAACGTCGTGCTCGAGCTTACGATTCCGCGTCTTATTCAGCGCATCGTGGACCAGGGAATCCCCCAGCACGACCGCTCGCTCGTGGTTCAGACTACGCTTGTCATGCTCGCCATTTCCGTGGTGAGTACGGTCGTCGCGATAACCAATAACGTAACCTCCGTACGCGTAGGAGAAGGTGTCGCTCGCGACTTGCGTGAGATGCTCTTTCGTCGCATTCAAGGCTTCTCGTTCGGTAACTTGGACCGCCACCACGTCGCTCCGCTTCTGGTTCGCCTAACGAGCGATGTCAGCGCGGCCAAAAACCTGGTGCAGATCTCGCTTCGTATCGGCACGCGCGCCCCGTTGATGATGCTCGGAAGCTTAGCGCTCATGGTAAGGACGAGCCCTGGCCTGGCGCTGAAGGTGCTCCCGCTCCTTGCCGTAACGGCGTTCCTGATTGCCTTTTTCGTTCTGCGCACGGAGCCGCTTTATCGGGCCGTCCAGGAGAAGCTCGACGCGCTCACCATGGTCCTCCAAGAGAACGTCGCTTTCGTACGCCTGGTAAAGTCTCTTGTACGAGCGGAGTTCGAGGGCGCGCGTTTCGAGGCTGTCAACGAGGCGATGACCGAGCGTTCGATCAAGGTGATGCAAATCATGTCTCTGATGTCGCCCTTGCTTGCGATGTGCATCAATACCGGAGTCGTTGTCGTTCTCTGTGTCGGGGGCTTGCAGTCCATTCGCGGCGAACTTTCGTTGGGCCAAATTATTGCATTTACCAATTACTTGGTCATGACGATGGCGCCGCTCGTGATGATGACGATGCTCTCCAGCGTGTGGGCGGCCGGGATCGCTTCGTCGCGCCGTACCGCCGAAATTCTCGAGACAGTCCCCGACGTGAGAGATCTCGCGGAGGCGCAGCCGCTTGTGTCACGTGGAGCTCCTCGAATAAGTTTTGAGAATGTGTCGTTTACCTATCACGGCGAGGGCCAGGAGGCCGCGCTTCGAGGCGTGACGTTTACGGCTGAACCGGGTGAGGTGGTTGCGATTGTCGGCTCGACGGGAGCTGGCAAATCTACTCTCGTGAGTCTCGTACCGCGCTTTTATGATGTTTCCGCCGGCCGCGTCCTTATCGACGGCCGCGACGTTCGAGGGTGGACCTTGGATTCACTCGCTCCCGTGATTGGGGTCGTGCCGCAAGAGACACTCCTTTTCTCGGGCACTGTGCGAGATAACATTCGCTATGGGCGCCCTGACGCCTCCGACGAGGACGTCGTTCGAGCGGCTACGGCGGCGGAAGTTCATGCGTTCGTGAGTCGTCTCCCCGCCGCGTATGACACTTTTGTAACGCCTCGCGGGACGAACTTTTCGGGCGGACAGAAACAGCGCATCGCACTTGCTCGGGCGCTCTTGCTCGAGCCGAAGATTCTCATTCTTGATGACGCCATGAGTGCAGTTGACACGGAGACGGAGTCGAAAATTCGTCGTTCGCTTACGGCGACGCAAGCCGGTCGAACGACGCTACTCGTCGCGCAACGTATCGACCGCATCGCCTCGGCGGATCGGATTGTCGTACTCGAACGCGGCTGCCTCATGGCGCAAGGAACCCATCGCGAGCTATTGGCGTCATGCCAGGTTTACCGTGAGATTTGCGACTCGCAAGATGCCCTCGCCAGCGGAGTCGGCGGTTGAGTCCCCACGCAGGCGCTCGCCCACCCGGCAGCCTCGCCCGCGCGACCAACCCGCGCGGAACGATCTTGCGCCTCGCCACGTATTTCCGTGCGTTTCGTGTCGGCTTAGCGGCGGTCGCGGCGTGCATTTTGGCCTACACCGTGGCTGGCCTCGCCGGGCCGTACCTGATGGGAATCGCCCTTGATAGATTCATCGAAGGCCGTGACGCCGTGGGTCTTGCCCGGCTCGCGACGGTGATGCTTGTCGCCTTCGGTGTGGGCAATGCCCTTCAAGTCGTCGCGAGTTGGCTTATGGCAGGCCTATCCCAGCGCGCCTTGAAGCGCTTGCGTGGCGATCTCTTTCGGCACCTTCAGACGTTGCCCATTGCGTTCTTCGAGCGCCACGCCTCGGGCGAGCTTTTAAGTCGCCTGACGAACGACATGGACGCCATCAACCAAGCGGTAGGCCAGAATGTGACGGCCCTGCTCGCAAGTACACTTGCCATGAGTGGCATTCTCATCGCGATGTTCGCGCTGAATCACTGGCTCGCGCTGGCTTCGCTCCTCGTCGTCCCGCTCATGCTCTGGTTCGCGCGGTTTGTCGCTGTTTACACGCGGCGAGGCTTCAAAGAGCTCCAGCAACAAGTAGGTGTTCTCCATGCGCTACTCGAGGAATCCATCGGTGGCCAGCGCGTCATTCGTGCGTTCCGTCGCGAGGAGTCGGTGCTCGGTTCGTTTCAAGAACGGAACGAAAGCGTCTATCGAGTCGGCGTAAGTGCCAATACCTACGCCCTTCTCTTGATGCCCCTGACGAGCGTCCTGGGGACTCTGTTTGTGATCGTTCTCGCCGGTTTGGGTGGGTGGCTCGCGCTCGAAGGGCTCGTAAGTGTTGGCGTGATAGCGACGTTTATCAGCTATGGGCAGAACTTTGTCCAACCGCTCCGCCAGATCTCAAACTTGTACAATACACTTCAAGCGGCTGTCGCGGGCGCCGAACGAATTTTCGAGGTTCTCGACACGCCGGGCGAGGTAGATACTGCGACAGCTCCAGTCAGTCGTTTGGCCGCAAAATCACCTTCGGGCGGGCTCCGCGGAGACGTCAGCTTTGAGCATGTGACATTCGGCTACCTTCCGGGCCGAGCGACGCTCGATGACGTCTCGTTCGAGGTGAGGCAGGGGCAGCGAGTGGCGCTCGTCGGACCCACCGGTGCCGGCAAGACGACCGTGATCCAAGTGCTCACTCGATTTTACGAAATCGAGAGCGGCACGATTCGTATCGACGGTACCGACATTCGCGAATTGACAAAGGCAGACCTGCGAAGTCAGATCGGAGTCGTGCTCCAAGACACGTTTCTTTTCGGCGCAACTGTGATGGACAATCTTCGCTACGGGATGCTCGACGCGAGTGACGACGAAGTCTTTCGTGCCGCGGAGGTGGCTGACGCCGATCACTTTATTCGACAGCTGCCCCAAGGCTATCGGACAATGCTTTCGGAGCGGGGAGGGAATCTGAGTCGTGGGCAAAGGCAATTGCTCGCGATCGCGCGAACACTTCTCGCCAATCCTCCTCTTTTGGTGTTGGACGAAGCGACGAGCAACGTTGATACGCGCACGGAAGCGCGCATTCAGACGGCACTGTCGCGACTGATGAAGGGGCGAACGAGCTTCGTTGTCGCGCACCGTATGAGTACGATTCGCGACGCCGATCTGGTGCTCGTGATGGACCACGGGCAGATCGTCGAGCGGGGAACGCACGTCGAGCTTTTGGCGGCTCGTGGCCTCTACGCCCGACTCGCGGGCAGTTCGGTAGAGGCTCACGACGGTTGAGAACTTTCGTTGGGTCCGCGTGTAGGTCCTGAGCTTACGCGGGTCGCATTGGCTATTTTGATGGGAAAAGGAGCCATCGAACGATGTCTGCTTTGGCGTGGTGCCGAGTGTTGATACCGTCGCAGGAAAATGCCCCGCTCCACCTCCGTTTTCGCCCGACCTGTGCAGTTTGCCTTCGCTTGTGCTCTCGCACTCTCGTTAGCGGGTGCGATGAGCGCATGTGGGGCTGGCTCTTCCGATCCGAAGCTGAGTGGAATGAAGTGCGGGGGCGAAGATCGGCCGCAACTCAATTGCGAAAGCGAATTCAAGTACGAGGGACGGAAAATCGAAGGCGGTTTTTCTCTCGCAGGTCTTGGTGGTGCGACGGCGAAAACCGACGAGTCGGCGCTCCGCGCTATCGACAAGGAGACCGAGCAATATGCCGCTCAGTCGCGTCGCCTCTGCGACGAGTACAACAAATGCGTTGTCGACAAGGAGGCCTACGCGACGCGTAGCGAAAACCTGCGGCGCCGTATGAGCAAGGTCCCCGAACTCTATGACAACGTGAAAAGTGCGAAGGACGACGACGAGCGAAGGAAGGCGCTCGACCGTGCATACCGTGAACTCGTTCCCGATGAATCGCGTCGTGAGCTCGCGTTCGAGTTTTCTGTCGAGGCACAAAAGCCGAGCGACGCTGATGCGCGTGCCATTGCGGCGGGCGAGAGGCTCCCGACGGGAACGAAAGTGGCTTTCTCCGTTCGGCCGTCGAAGAGCGCCTACGTGTATCTCTTTCAGAAGGGCCCTGATGGGAAGGTGAATGTTCTCTTTCCCGACGCGCGCATCAAAAGCAGAAATCCGCTCGCGGCGAGCTCGGCGCTTCGGCTTCCGCCGGCCGCTGGGGCGAGCTTTAAACTAAACGACAAAGACCTCGGCACGGAGCGTGTTTACATCGTGGCGTCGCTCGAGCCCGTCGCGTCGCTCGACGGTGCGATAGACAAAGCTGCCGGTGGCGGTGAGGCGACGGGAGCGCTGGCCTCCGTAACCCGCACGAGTGAAGGCGCATCCAAGCCAGGTTGCAGGCGCGCGCTCGAACTCGATGACGGCTCGACCGCCAAGTGCGTTCGCTCGCGCGGTCTTACGCTCGACGACGCACCTGTGGCCGGCGCGGGTACCGCTCCAGCCTCCTTTCGCGCGCGGACCGAAGCGGCAGACTCGGTCATCGTTCAAGTCTTCGCCTTCGAGCACACAACGTAAACGTCACGGAATCGACCGCGCCGCCAACGGCTTCATCGGGCCGCAAGCCGTCAGAGACTAGGCGACCTAGAGTCTCAGATAGCCACGGACGTCGTGCACGCGCGTTAGGCCAGGTCGAAGACTAGGACCTCGCCGCCGTCGATGCCTTCGAGGGTGATGTTCTTTTGGCCGGAGACCCCCGCGCCGTCACCCGCGGAGAGCTCGTGGCCGTCGACGCGGACCCTACCGCGCGCGACATGCACCCAGGCGTGGCGGCCGTCACGCAAGGGCAGCACGGCGGACTCGAAGGCGTCGAAGAGGCCCGCATGAACGGTTACGTCGCTATGAACCGTGACGCTGCCGTCGCGACCGTCCATCGACGCGACGACGCGGAGCCGTCCGCGCGTGTCGGCCTCGGCAAACGCTTTCTGCTCGTAGCCCGGTTCGATACCTTGCTTAGCCGGTAGGATCCAAATCTGGAGAAAGTGCACGGAGTCGGTTTTCGAGGCGTTGAACTCGCTGTGCCGCACGCCGGTGCCTGCGCTCATGCGCTGGACTTCGCCGGGCTTGATCACCGACCCTGTCCCCATGGAGTCTTTGTGCTCGATGGCGCCTTCGAGAACATAGGAAAGAATCTCCATGTCTCGGTGCGGATGGGTCCCGAACCCCTGCGCCGGTGCGACGCGGTCCTCGTTGATCACGCGGAGGCCGCGAAAGCCCATATGTTTCTCATCGTGGTAGTCCGCGAAGGAAAACGTGTGATGCGAGTCGAGCCACCCGTGCTGTGCATGCCCTCGTTCGGCTGCGGGTCGAAGCGTAATCATGTTCGGTCTCCTCGTCGATTTGACGAACGCATCATGAGGCCTGGTAGACATTTCCTCCGATGCTAGAGCGTAGCGAAAGGAGTAGCGATCATAAAAATCACGAAGATTGCAGGGTTGACAACCCTGCTCGCCGCGTCCGCGATTCTTCCTGGCTGCGCGCGAACCATCAGCGATTCGAATCAGGAAGTTGAAAACTTAACCGCGACAGGCTCCGCCAGAACTCAGCCCTTTTACGAAGTATCAATAGGACGTGTACCGTAGTCCTCCCCTGCCTTTACGTATTACCCCACGTTTACGGCGCCAACCTCTCAACGAGACGCAAAAGGAGTGGCGTTTCATCGCTCATATACGAACTTTAGCGAAGCCATTCCCGTTTTACCCGGAAAGCCGATACGATTTATGAACGACGCGGCGTTCGAGCTAAAACTTGAAGTCACTACGACGCACTTAGGCGGTAGTCAGGAACCTCCGTGCGACACGCCGACGACGTACGACCGTCGAACAATGACGTTGGCGCCTGGAGCGTCCCTCGAGCTTGTTGTACCCACACAGCTTGGCGATATACTTCAGTTCCTCATTCCGAGGCATCAGCCCAGCTATGCCGGAACTGGGATTTTAGTTCACGACAACGCCTTCGACTACGTCGCCTCACGAAGCGAAACAGCGCTCACTGAAATGGGGACTTGTCACGGTGGTCCGGCGGGAGGTGCCTCGCTGTAGCGGACGTTCCCCATCCAGTTAACGAAAGGCGCGCGGGTAGTCGTAGCGGTCGGCATCTGCTTCCGCTTGAGAGCCGTTCGGCTTCGCGCCCGTTCGCCGTGCTTTACGGGGTGCGCGGCACACGCTTCGGCGACGGCTCCTCAACCCTGAACGTCTCGCGAGCGCGAGCGAACTTCGCACGGCGATTGTCTACCTTTGGGCTAGTGTGGCAGGCCGTGACCGCCCCGCCCTCTTTAACGCTCGAAGAGCTCGGCTGGACCCCTGCGCTTGAGAGCCACGCGGCCGCGCACTCCAAGACGTTCATGCCCGCTCGCGTCGCTTCGGTGTATAGTGCACGTGTAGAGGTGTGGCTCGCGGACACCTCCGCACCGCGCATGGTCGCTCTCCGCGGCCGTGCGCTGCGTGACGCCCCTGAGGGAGGCGTCGCAGTCGGCGACTGGGCGCTTGTCGGGCCGGCTGGGCTGGGGTCGAGCGAGGTGGTGGTCGAGTGCGTTCTGCCGCGTCGTACGGCGTTCGTTCGGCAGGCGGCAGGGGAGCGCTCGGAGCCGCAGGCCATCGCGGCCAACATCGATCGCGTGCTTATCGTCACTTCGGTCGACGGAGATTTCAGCACGAGGCGTCTCGACCGCTACTTAGTGGCGATTGCGAGCAGCGGCGCCGAGCCTGTCATCGTCATTACGAAGGCCGATCTTTCGACGGAATTCGGCGAAGACCTCGAAAAGGCGTCGAAACTGGCGCGCGTCATCCTCACGAGTGCGCGGACAGGACTCGGTCTCGAGGAGCTACGAAGCGAGATCCCGCGCGGCACGACGGCCGCGCTCGTCGGGTCGTCGGGGGTGGGCAAATCGGCTCTCGTCAACGTGCTCCTCGGCCGCTCTGCCCAGCATGAAGGCGCGGTCCGCGAGTACGACAACCGTGGCAGGCACACGACGACGAAACGCTCTCTCTTCGCCCTGCCCGACGGTGGCCTTCTCGTCGACACGCCCGGCATGCGCGAGCTCAAGCCGTGGCAGGGCGTTGGCGCGGGAGACAACGACGTCGATGGCGCGTTCGCGGATGTCGCCGCCCTTGCTATCGCGTGCAAGTACACCGATTGCCGCCACGGTGCCGAACCCGGCTGCGCGATTCGAGCCGCCGTCCAATCGGCGCTCATCGACCCCGAACGCGTGGCTTCGTGGGAGAAGTTGGAGCGTGAGCGGCAGGAGAGAATGGCGCGACAAAGCGTTTTTGCGCTCGTGCAGGAACAGCGCCTGGCACGTTCGGGCGCCGCCGCGCTTCGCAAAAAGTTTACCGCGAAGCGAGGTCGCTCGTAGCCGGTGGGTGTCGCTCTCTCATCCGCGTGTCGCAAGAGCCATAAGCGTGGCACCTGCGTAGAGTCCAAGAGCGGCTACCCAAAGTGCAGCACGAACGCGCATCCGTTCACGCCACGCCCAAAATGGCGCAAGCGGCACGATCAGGAACGCGACGGGCGCGCGCCATCGTGGCTGCCGCTGCGCAAGACCGCATGTTATGGCCACGTGAGACGTTACAAAGAGAGCAAACGATAGAACGAGTGTTCCGACAATAAAGGCGTCTCTTATCACGGTGAGTTCGTGGGCTTCCGACTAAGGAATCGATTTGCAGCAGCGAAAGCCAAGATGGTAATTGACATGCCCTGCGGCATTCAAAGGCTCGACGTGCCAGCGCGGGTCAAAGTTGCAGTGATCCGGGTACGCGCCGGACTTGTTCGTGGTGGTCTCGGGTACAGGTTCCCCGGGTTCGCGCACGAGCTCGTTGTAGAACCAAGCGCTGCCTTTGAGCTGCGTGACGGTCTTGTCTCCCTCGCGCCGCGACATGACCTCAGCGACGTTGCCGTGCTGGTCGAATACCCCAAACCGTGAGCGACACTTTGGAAATGACCCCGACGGCTCCGTGTCGGTCGTGCACGTATTGAAGGCGGAGCGCGCGTCGTTCGGATTGCACGGGAGGCGGTGCCTCAAATTGGTATGACAGATATCGATGTCAACCTTATCACCGTAAGCATAGCGCTGGTCTTCGCCGCCGTTCGGGTCGCCGCGGCAGGAAAGGTTCCACTCTTGCTGGGCGCAAAGTCGCTTGCCCTGAAGCTCACAGACCGTCTTCGCCTGCGCGGGCGCGGTCCAAACGAACGGAAGCTCGCACGCCTTGTTCGGAAACTCGAACACGTCGATGCAAAAGGTCGGTTCTTTCCCTTTCGCCCACGCGGGGACCATGTTCTCCGCGCCGCACTGAGCGCGCTGCTCGGGT
Organism: Polyangiaceae bacterium; assembly: GCA_025353725.1. Classification (GTDB taxonomy): domain Bacteria; phylum Myxococcota_A; class Polyangia; order Polyangiales; family Polyangiaceae; genus Labilithrix. Next base: position 68,810 of record JANXOF010000080.1, read on the forward strand.
GTTTGAATAACGATATTTTTTAGACCCGCGAGGCATTTCTCTTTTGAGATCAAGTGACGCGCAATCGCCTTGTTGCCTTGATTCATGCGCCCCGGCCCCTCAGGGCCGATCACGCTTCTCAGATACGCGTTCGGTCGAATCCGCTTCTCCTCCTCCTCGCTGAAGTCTCTCAGCGAAAAGAGCCCAAGCAGTTCGTCGCGTGTGTCGTGATGGTTGTCCATCGGATCGGTTTCGACGAGTGCCGCGTCAAAACCGCTATCCGCGGCGGTGGCGGATGCGTCACCCGCAGACCCATCGGTTGGCGCGCGGCGTTCCGCAGGCGTCACGACCAAGGTGTCGGCGTGAGCGACTTTTTCGCCCGCGCTCCGCGGTTGCGGCGGTTGCGGCGGTTGCGGCGAGGGAGGCGCCTGACAAGCGGACGCTAAAAAAAAGGCCACGGCGATCATGGCGATCGATGCCGCAAACGTCACCTGCGAGACCCGCGTGGTGCGGCAAAAGAGCCCAAACTCCATTCGCGCAGTGTAGCTCCTGAACGCCGCCACGAACGTTCAAAAAGCCTCGTCCTACGCCTTTGGACGCCCGACGGTCTCTCGAGCGGCGTTGCATGCGCTTGGAAGCGGGCTTAGCTTCGCCCTATCGATGGCAACGGATTTCTATGCAGTGCTTGGGGTCCCAAAAGACGCTGATTCCGCGACGCTGAAAAAGGCTTACCGCAAGCTCGCGCGCGACCTGCACCCTGACAAAAACCAGGGAAATAAGGCCAAAGAGCAGCGGTTCAAAGACGTGAACCGCGCCTACGAGGCGCTCGGCGACGAGAAAAAGCGAAAGCTCTACGACGAATTCGGCGAGGAGGCCTTGCGCGAGGGGTTCGACGCCGACAAGCAGCGTTCCTACCGGCAGTGGCAAGGCAATGGCGGCGGCGGCGCTCGTAGCGGCGGCGTGAATCTCGAAGATCTGTTCAGCGGAGGCATGCCGGGGGGCGACGGCGGCGACCCGTTCGCGGACCTTTTCGGGCGCGGTTCCCGTAGGCGCGCTCCGTCGAAGGGGCGCGACTACGAGCAAGCGCTGACGATCGACTTCGTCTCCGCGGTCAAAGGTACGACGCTTCAGCTACGCAACCCGGGGTCCGCCGAACCCGTGACGGTACGCATTCCCCCCGGCGCTGACGAGGGCAGCCGCGTGCGCATCAAAGGCCACGGCGAGCGGCCGGCCTCCGGCGGGCCCGCGGGGGATTTGATTCTGGTGCTCCACGTCGAGGAGCACCTTCTCTTCGAGCGCAAAGGCGACGACCTCTATCTCAACGTTCCAGTCTCTGTCAGCGAGGCTGTCAAAGGAGGAAAAGTAAAGGTTCCCACGTTCGAAGGCGATGTCACCGTGAAGGTCCCGCCCGGCACCCAAAGCGGGACGAAACTGCGGGTCCGCGGGAAGGGCGTCGTCCGAAAGGGCCGAGACCCCGGCGATCTCTATCTCGTGTTCATGGTGCACGTACCTGTCTCCGATTCCCCGGAGCTGCTCGAGATTATCGAGCGCCTCGCGACGCTGGAGACCACTGATCTCCGCGTGAACCTGCATATCTAAGCGTCACCTCGTTCGCCTTTGTCAGGTCGAATTGAGAAGCTCGTAGAACTGTCGCGCGTCGAAAAGCGTGAGCGTGAGCGCGCCGAAGCACACGCGGCTGCCGGGGCCGACACGCATAGGGGTGGGGTCTTCGAGTCTGCGGCTGTCGACCCACGTTCCGTTGGCGGACTTGTTATCGACAAGGCGCAGCGGCTGCCCACTCTCTAGGAGAAAGTAGGCGTGGAGCTTGGAGATGTAAGTTGCACGTATGGCGATGTCGCAATTGCTCGCGCGGCCCACACTCACCCGTTCGGGAAACGGCCTTCCTGGCTTCTTGCGGATCGGCTCGACGACCCATGACGACGCGAACTCGTTCCCTTCGACCTTACTACCTTGAGCGCGCGTGGAAATGATGGTCGTCCGAAACTCGATGATGGGCGACGAGGGCGACGCACTCTGCGAAGGCCGTTTCACCAGAAAGAGGTGGTCGAAGCGATTCACGAACTCCTCGCAGGAGAGTTGAGCGGCGAGTTTTCGGTGCGCTTCCATGGCTGGCGGTTGTGGGTGGGGGTAGCCAGAGCTCGAGCGATGACAGCGTCGTCGTCCGCAGAATTGGCAGGTCTCAGGCGAGCATAACCGAAGCCGTCGGGATTCACCCATGTCCCGCACCCCTCGTCGAACTTCCGTGCGATGCTCGTGAGCTACGCTTGCGACACGCTACGTGCCATAGGGCGCGCTTTCGGGCAGCCATTGCAATTCTTGCGGCGTTTGCGCTTGCTGCGACGCTGCTCGCTTTCACCGTCCGCGGAGGCGCGCGTGGGGAAGATTCCTCCGTTTCGGTTCGACGTATGGCTCTGTCACACTGGCAACTCGACATGGACGGGGCGTCCATGCCCATCGACCTGCCTGCCCACCTCGACGACGGCCGGGTGCCAAACGAACCGACGACCTATCGGCTCGTTCGCGAGGTCGAGCTCCCCCCTGAGCTCCGTGGCCACGACGTGGCGGTTGTCTTCCAGGCGCCTGGCGCGCACATGGATCTCCGAGTCGACGGGCTCGAGGCCGCGTCCCTTCATAGCGAGGTCTTGAGCGCGTACCGCAAGCGCGGTCCGAATGTCTTTCGCGCTCCTGCCGAAGTGACCCGCGACGGGACGCTTCACCTCGAGCTCACGGTTCGCCATACGTGGACGCAGACCGCCTGGTTTGACCTCGTTCCCTTCGTGACGGAGGAGGCGGACGCCCTCGCCGTGGCGTCGCGCTCCGACTGGGTCAACTTCGCCTGCAGCATCGGTGCGGTTGTCGCTCTGCTTCAAGTAGGTATTACCTCTATTGCAATATATCTCCTTGATAAGAGGCGCAGGCCGTACCTCTACTTCGGCACGCAGGCGCTATGCGCCTCCGTGTATCCGCTGCACGTATCGGGATTGAGCCAAGCGTTTTTCGGTGTCTACGATTCGGTGATTCTTGGCACGACGCTGAGTGCCACAGTGACCCTTGCCGTCTACTTTGTGCGTTCATTTTTCGAGCTCTCGAAGCCTTCAAGACTGTGGGCGGTGCTTTTCGCGACGGTCGGAGTCGCGTTCCCACTCGCTTTTAGCGGGCCGTTCTCCTTTACCCCGGTCGCGGGTCGGGCCACGGTGCTCTTCGCGACGGCCTCGGTCGCCTACCAACTCGTAGCTACGGCGCCGCTTATGGTTCGCCACCGAGACCGCTGGAGCGCCATTGCCCTGTACGCAACGTGGATTCTCATCGCCGCTACCACGTGGACGGACCTGATGCGCTGGATAGGCTTGAATGACCCTACGCAGGGCTTGCGGGGCGGGCAATTCGGCCTTGGTAGTTTCGCGCTTACCTTGTCCGCGCTTCTCACGCGAAGGCACGCGAGCGCTCACAAAGAGAGCGACGCTTTGAATGCCGAGCTGGGCGCGCGGGTACAACTCCTTGTCCAGCGTGGGCGAGAGATCGACGCGTTGAACGCCGAGTTGAGGCGGCAGGTCGCCGATCGCGCGGCTCAGATCTCGAGCGCGCTTTCGCTCCGCGAGTCGACCGCGTGCGAAGCGCCGCGCCTTGCGTGCAATCAAGTCATCAACGACCGCTATCGTGTGGTCAGAGCCCTCGGCTCGGGCGGCATGGGGGCGGTCTGGGAAGTCGAAAAGGTCGAAGACCAAAAGCGGTTTGCGCTCAAAGTTTCCCACGCCACGAACGGCCAAACGCTCGCTCGCCTTGCGCGTGAGGCGCAGATTGCCTCCTCCGTGACGCATCCGAATGTCGTAGGCATTACGGACGTGGATGTCTCGTCCGCAGGATTTCTCTTCATCGTCATGGAGCTCGTCGTAGGCGAGACGCTAGCGACACAGACGAAGAGCGCGGCCAACGCTGACTGGGCGCTCACGGTTCTCGCGCAAGTGGCTGACGGCGTGCAGGCGCTTCACGCGGCAGGTGTCGTTCACCGAGACCTAACGCCCGCGAACGTCCTCCTCACGGGCAGCGCGCTCGAGCCGGTGGCGAAGATCACCGACTTTGGTATTTCTCGCCTTGAAGAAGATATCGGGGTGGAAAGCGAGCGACGAGGCCATGCGCCCCGGGTGCCCGAGGAGGCCGAGCGGTGGACGCTCAGCGACGCGGCCGGCAACGAAAGTGGTGAAGATACTGGGCAGACCATGCAACTCGTCGTGCCGGGGCCAGACCCCTCGTCCGAGCCGTCTGACGCGAGCCGCCTCACACTGACGGGTAACGGTTTCCTCGCCGGAACGCCGATGTATATGGCGCCCGAACTTGTCGCATCGCCAGGCGCGACGGTGCTGCCGTCCTCCGACTTGTTTAGCTTTGGCGTGCTCGCGTTCGAGCTTCTCGCGGGGAAGCCACCGTTTGTCGATGCCGTCGTTCTCGCACTCCTAAACGGCAGAAGCGTGAGGTCTCCGCCGTCCATCGCCACGCTTCGCCCGGACCTCCCGGCCGACGCGGTGGCCGCGATGGATGCGTGCCTGGCTATGAGCCCCGTGCAGCGGCCCACCGCGCGCGAGGTGGCGCAAACGCTTCAGCTCGCGCGCTCGAGGCTTGCGGCCGCGGCGCGCTCAGGCGTCCTACGTGAGTCGTCGTAGCGCCACGCGGCCGAGGATCCTCGGCAAGAACCCCAAAGTTGTGCGAGTCTTCGGTCGATGACCCAGGGTGAAGCGCAAGCGGCAGATCCGCTGGTCGGCTCGGTGGTGGCCGGCAAGTACACGATCGTGAAGCAGCTCGGCGAGGGCGGCATGGGCTGCGTCTACCTGGCAGAGCAGCAGCTCGGGTCGACGGCACGAAAAGTCGCGCTAAAAACGCTTCACAAACACCTCTCCCACGACCCGCACATCAAGGCGCGCTTTCATCGCGAGGCCGGCACCGTAGCGGCGCTCGAGCACCCAAACACCATCCAGGTCTACGACTTCGGTGAGATGGCGGACGGCACGCTCTACCTCGTGATGGAATTCGTGCAAGGACGAAGCGTCGCGGACATTCTCGAAAAAGACGGCGCGATGCCCCCGGCGCGCGTCGAAAATATCCTTCGTCAAGTCTGCGGGTCACTCGAAGAGGCGCATGGGCACGGGATCGTCCACCGCGATCTCAAGCCCGATAACGTCGTTCTTTGCGAGCGCGCCGGACAGAAAGATTGGGTTGAGGTCCTCGACTTCGGCATCGCCAAGCGGTCGAGCGAGCACGACCCGAACGAGGCCAAACTCACGCAGCAGGGAATGGTACTGGGTACGCCTCCGTACATGAGCCCCGAGCAGTTTACTGGGCAGCCTGTCGACGCACGAAGCGACATCTACGCGCTCGGCGTGATGACCTACGAGATGCTCGTCGGCAAATACCCGTTTGAGGCGAATACGGCGTGGGAATGGGCCTCGAAGCATATGACGGAGCCGCCGCGGCCGATCGAGTCGCAACCGCTCGGCCCGAACGTCCCTGAGCGCATGCGAAATGCGATCACGCGTGCGCTTGCCAAAGATAAAGACGAGCGATTCGCGACGGTCAAAGAGTTCTTCGAGGCTTTTGCCAGCGGCTCTTCTGCGGGCTCGTTTGCGACCGGACCCAGCGATGCGCGCGCGCCGGGTGAGTCGCTTGCCGCAGGTGTGGCGTCGGGCGGTTTGCCACGCGCGAAAACGGAGCTCGGCGAGCCTGCGTTCGCGGGAGCGCCTGCGATGGTAGCCGCAGGGGCGTATGGCGCGCCGCCTCCACCCGCCGCGCAAGCGCTAAGCCGTGGGCCGCGCGTCTCGGTCCCACCCGGACCTGCGCACGCGCCGGCAAAGCAAGGGGGCAACGGACTTGTGATTGGTCTCGGCGTGCTCGCGGTGGCGCTTCTCGGCGGGGGCGTCACCACGTGGATGTTGAGCGGGAAGACGAAGTCTGTCGTCACGACAGATTTTCCGGCGGCAGCCGACGCTGGGTCTGCGCCCGTCGAGACGACCGCCAGTACAGCGGTAGAGCCGGGTGGCTCGGCGGCACCGCTTGCCGCGGGCTCCGTGCCCGCTCCGAAGCTCACGGGCGCGGTAGGGCTGAAGGCGACAACGCCCTCCGCGGCGAAGCCCGTACCTACGCCCGTGATCAAAGCTGACCCGCCGATTTGTGCGGTCGCCCGGAGCGCGCGGAGCCGCAACAGTCCCGCTGCCGCCGGTCTCGAGGCTCAGTGCCGAACCGCGGGCGGGACGCCGTGATTCGCATTTGCGAAACGGTGTTTTGATGCAATGCCCGTCGTGTCACCACGTCGCCCCTGGCGAACCGCTGTTTTGTCCGTCGTGCGGGGCTAAGACGGACAACGGCGCGGGCCCTGATCCACTTGTCGGCCGAACGCTTCTTGGCAAGTTCAAGATACTCAAGCTTATCGGCGAAGGCGGCATGGGCGCGGTTTACCTCGGAGAGCAAGCCCTCGGCGCGCACGCTCGAAAGGTGGCAATAAAAACGCTTCATGCGCACCTTTCGCGCGATGAGAAAGTGCGCGTTCGTTTCCAAAGAGAGGTTGGCACCCTCGCGACTCTCGAACACCCGAATACCGTGCAGGTGTTCGACTTTGGCACGACCGAGGACGGCGTTCTGTTCATCGTAATGGAGTTCGTTCAAGGTCGAAGTATTGCCGATATTCTCGAAAAAGACGGCCCTTTGAAGGCCGATCGCGTGGAGAAGATTGTCGGGCAGATTTGCGGTTCGCTCGAAGAGGCGCACAAGCTCGGGATCATTCATCGTGACTTGAAGCCGGACAACATCGTGCTTACGGAGCGCGCCGGTCAAAAAGACTTTGTCAAAGTTCTCGACTTCGGAATTGCCAAACGAAGCGGCGAAGCGGACCGCAACGAGGCCAAGCTCACGCAGCAGGGCATGGTGCTCGGCACGCCGCCGTACATGAGCCCAGAGCAGTTTACGGGGCAGCCGCTCGACGCACGCAGTGACATCTATTCGCTCGCCGTGATGGCCTACGAAATGCTCACGGGCGTCCTTCCTTTCGACGCGAAGTCCGCGTGGGAGTGGGCGACGTTGCACATGACCGCCGCACCGAAAGCGATCGAGGCGACACCCAATGGCGCGGCGCTGCCCGAGTCGATGCGGAGCGCTATCATGCGAGCGCTCGCGAAGAACAAAGAGCAGCGTTTCGCGACGATTGCCGAGTTCGATGACCGTTTTGCCGGAAAGGTCGGCGCGTCCCACGAAGAGCTCGCGCAAAAGAAAGCGACCGCCCAGCACAAGTCGAATGCGCCGGGCGCGATGCCGGGCGTCGACCCCGAACCCATGCACGCAGCGCTTGGGCAAGCAGGGTTGCTCAAAGGCAAAACGCAAATGGGTGAGGCTGTCGGTTCGGGCGCTTCGAGCGCAAACGGATTGGGTCAAGGGGCGTTAGCTTCCGCCTACGGCCCGGGCACTGGGCCGAACACGGCGGGCGCGCCGCCCATGGGGCCGGCAGTGGCTTACGCCGCGGCGCCGTTTGGACCTCCCGCCGTCTACGCACCACCCGCTGGCGTACCTGCGTATCACGGGAATGGCGCGCGCGAGAGCGCCGGCGGCGCACGCGGAAAAGGTCTGATTCTCGGCGTAGCAGCCCTCGTTGGGGCCCTAAGCATAGGCCTCGTGGCGTGGGGCGCAGGCGCCTTCGATAGCAAGGCGCCATCACCCGCGGCACCGTTCGATCTCGGAACGGCGACCCCTTCGCCGGCGGTGACCAAGCCGGGCGCGGAGCCGGCCGACACCAGCGTGTCGCCCGCAGTGCCGGCGACGATCGCGCCCCCGCTTCATCCGGCGACCACGCTTCCGGGATCGCATGCGCCGAAGCCTGCGCCGAAGCCTGGTACGGCTCCGCCGGCGACCACGGCTCCGCCGGCGACCACGCCTCCACCGATCACGCCGCCTGCGCCGACGCCCATCCCTGCGCCCATTCCCATCCCCGCGCCGACTCCGATTCCGTCGCCGGTCCCGACGCCCGTGCCTCCTGCGGGTGGGTTCGAGCCGCCGATTTGCGTCGCGGCTCGGTCGGCTGCCGCGCGAGGGTCTCCGGCCGCCGCAAGCCTGGCTCAGCGATGTCGCGAAGCCGGTGGAACCCCGTAGGAGTCCGTGTAGAGTCCCTCTTATGAATCGAAGCGCTTTCGGGACGTGGCCGCGCGTGGTTTCAACGCGCATTTCAATCGGAATGCTCGCGGTTTGTGCGCTCTCAGCGGGCTGCGCAAAAGAGAAGAAAGACGACGCCGCGCCCGTCCTGGCTGACGCCGCCGTCGAGGTCGCGGTCGTCGCCGCAGCGGCTGACGCGGCCGTCGCTGCCGCGGAGCCACTTCTCGATGCCGCGACCGCACCGCTCGCGACGGTCAAAGCGGCGCCGAAGGTCGTGAAGCCGGTGTCGCCGCCAGATCCGCCGATTTGCGCCATCGCTCGCAGCGCGAAAAAGCGTGAGTCTCCTGCGGCGGCCGGGCTCGAAGCCCAATGCAAGGCTGCGGGCGGGACGCCCTAGTCCCGAAGCGACCCCCGACGCGGTAGCATCTCGAGGTGATCCAGCGCGGACGATTCCTCTGCTACCGCGTCTTCGACGTCGGTGACACGATCGCTCTCGATGACGTCGAGAAGATGATTGGTGCGCGGCGCGTCGATATCCAAGGACCTCTTGTCGAGGGGCTTGTCTTGGCGGTGCGCCCGCTCGAGGTCGATATCGGTACGTGTACGCTTCGTATCCCGAGCCTCGGTCGCGACCGGGTTCTCATGGCGACGTGCTCGGCGCACGTCTTCGACTTCGGCGCGATCTCGTTCATGTACGAGATCGAAATCGAACCGGGCACGACGATCGAACAGCTCACGCCGTTGTGTGACGCCCTGTATGACGCTCCGGAGCTGGATACACAAGGCCGGTTGCATCGGCAGGAGCTGGTTAACAGATTCGGGACGAGCATCGAAAAACCCCATGATTGGCGGGAGGCGGAATCGTTCACTATCGTCTTCGTGGAGCAGCTGGCGGGGGCGAATCTCGCGGATTTGGCAAAATCCGAAAAGGTCGCGAAGTTACTTCTAGGCGAAACGAGCGAGCGGGCGCTCAGCGCCGCAACCCGCGACGACGTGCTCAAAAATTCGTTCTCGTACCTCGTGGATGATCTCGTGATCGTCGATTGGAATAGCGCTTTCGTCGTCGAGCCGAGCGGCTCGCGTGTGGTCCCTTTCGTCCTCGAACTTGCGACTTCGCAACTGCTCGAGTTCCGCTACTACGATGGCATTCTCGAAAACGAGCTCGCGCGCGTTTACGACCGCGTCGAAAAGTCTCGGCCGCGTGTGTTCTGGAGTCCCTACGGCGCATTGATGCGAAAAGTCGTGCGCCGCTTCATGGAGTTGACGGAATTCACCGAGCGCGTCGACAATTCGATTAAAGCCGTCGGAGACTTTTACCTCGCGCGCGTCTACCAAGCCGCACTGGCGCGCTTTCGCGTGCCCGAATGGCGCGAAAGCGTAGAGTCAAAGTTAGGCCTGATTGCGCGGGCTTATGAGCTCCTCAAGGGCGAGGTCGAGGTCTCACGCACGCAGCTCCTCGAGGTGGTCGTCGTTTTACTCATCGCGGTCGAACTCGTGACGGCTCTCTACGGGCGCTTCTAGCCCTACCTTCGCAGATTGCGAAGCCTCTGAGCTACGTAACCGTACGGGCTTGGACCTGAACGACGGATCGGGCCGTAGTTGTTGCTACGCGGCGGCGAAATTGACGGGAGTCGCCCGCTTTGGTGGCGGCTTCCAGCGGTCGGGCAGCAAATCGGCGAAGCGATTGTCGGCGGGC
>JANXOF010000084.1 GCA_025353725.1 Polyangiaceae bacterium
CGAGGAGGACAACGCGCGAACTCGCCGCCGGATGAGCGCGCGTCAGCGACTCGCGGTCGAGGCGCACCTCTTCACCCGCAGGTCCGACCAGCTGCATCGACGTCGCTAGACCATTGCCGGTGCGCGCCAGGTGATCGCCGATAGCGCCATTTAGAATCGCAATCGCGAGTTCGAGCTTCTTTCCCATCGCGCGTGCGTAAACCCTGCCACGTTTCACGCCCTCGCGCTCGCACGACCGCGCTCGTGTTCACGGCCTCGCGGCGTCGGAGGAGGCTCCGACCGCGACCACGAGCGATTCTTCCTCACGCCCCAAAGAGTTGCGAGCGGCCTCGCTCGCGCGCTCGGCACTGCGGCGCGACGGCCTGGTCGTCTACCGCGTAAAGAACGCGGGCCGCGCGGCCGCATCAAGCAACGCGTGATGTCACCCATCGAGTGCCTTGCACGTCTGGCGGCCATGGTTCCTCCGCCGCGCTATCCGCTTGTTCGCCTCCGCGGGGTGCTCGCGACGCATCACGCATCGCGAGCGCGCGTCGTGCCGCGGTCGCCCAATTCGCATGCAGGGTGCACGAAGTCGCCGGAAAAGGAACAAGGAGTCGCGCTCCGAGACCGACGCGGGAACGGAGCGGGTGGAGATTTTTGCGCGGACGGAAGCAAAGGCGGGTGAGGCTGCGGTCATCCTCGTGCCGACGGCGGACGTCGTGACGACGAACTCGCTTCTTGCGCCGAGCATGACGCCGCACACACTCGGAGTCGCGCGTGGGGAACGACTTCTCGGCGGCGAGCTCTACGCACGGCTTTCCTTCGTGGATTAGGCCACCCTCTTACGCCGCACCTTCGACGTGAAACGCGATTAACTCTTGCGGAGGCCGGAGGATGGTCTGCGCCGTCGTGACGGCCCCGACGTCCGTCGCTCGGCTGCTCCGCGCGCTGCGTCGCTCGCGCAATTCGCCGTTCGCGGCCCGAGCGGCGCGCAATTTTGCGCGACACGTCGCGCCTTGTCAGCGTTTTTGGCCACTCCTCGACCTGACACATACCTAAGTCACGTGAAGGCGGAATTTTGGACAGCAACGCCCCCCGCGTCCCTTCGGCGCCACTACGTTGCGAGCCACGGGCTGCTAACTCGGCCTACTCTCGACGGAAGGCCGAGCTCTCGGGCATCAGCTGCGCTCGATCGACAAAGCGCGACTATCGGGGCGAATCGGTACGCTCACGGCAAGCGAAATGCCGGGTCGTAAATGACGCACTGAGGATCACGCTTGACCAGTGACTTCGACGGTTAGAGTCGCGGACGACTCTCGGACTTGATATCGGAGAGCGACGGCTCGCTCGGTTCGGCGTCCTCCACGACTCTGGCGGCCTCGGCATTGAAGGCCGCAAGGATCACCGACCGGAGCTTGTTCAGATCAGTTGTCGTTTTGATGGTAAAGCGGCAGTCACCAACCTGACCTCCCTCCGCGACCTCTACACCAGGACACAATCGCTTCGCCTCCTCCACCTTCACGTGTCGGAACGCGACCCAATAAGGCTGCCGCTCAACGCCGAGTCGAGCAAACCATTTACGTACATTCTTCTGGATGATTGTAAAATAACTCTTGGAGTCGCGGTATGCGACAACGGCGTCCGGGTTAACCTCTCTAATTATTTTGGAGATCATTGAAAAGCATTCCAGCTCCTCAGGAGTCGTCACCACGCCTTCACGAGCTTCTGCTGCCAGCGGCACTACGACTACGGGAGCTTGCGTTGCAGAAAGTTGGGCCGCTTCGACAAGTACAGGCTCGGGCTCGATGCTGAATGATCGCTTGAATTTTGCTACGATAGATCCCTCAATCGCTTTACGAACTACAGGAGTTAAGCGTTCGACAACTTTCGTTGTGATACTTCCAATCGCAGGGATTGCATCGCGGGCGACAAACCGAACGAAGGACTCGCTCGGCTCTTGAATTTGAATCGCTATGTAGCTTGCGATTGCATTGTAGAAAACCATCTCTTCGGCGAGATTGACGACTTGAGAAGCGCCAAAGTCAGCTTTCCTGAGCTTCTTAAGCGCGTCGATCTCGGCTTGCTTCAGATTGCGTAAATCCACATCGAGCCATGGCCTATCGTCCATGATGTTCGGCTTCTGAAGGTCCGTAAAGATCTTGAGTCGGACACCGTTGGTGAGAATGGCCACTCGAACCGATGGCGTCGCGTTGAAGTAGCGAGCAAGCTGGCTATCGTGTTCATCCAATTCCTTATCGGCCGCCTTGCACTCGATGAAGACTACTGGAGCACCCTCGATGTGAAGTGCATAGTCGATCTTCTCCATCTGCCCGTTCGACTTTTTCTTGGCGAAATCGGCGATGTACTCGGGCTGAACCTCACGAGGGTCCCAGACGTCATATCCAAGCACCTGGAGAAGCGGGATGACAAGCGCTTGCTTTGCAGCCTCCTCCCCTTTGATGAAAGGCAAGCGCGTCTTGATTTGGTCCGCGTGCCGCGCGATCTCTTCCTCGAAGGCCATTGGCTCCCCTTTGATTCGCGGTTACGAAACAACCGCGTCACTCAAGTATACTGCCCCTCGCTAAGGCGCAGCGTCCTTATTCGAGTGGAGTTAGATGTAGGACGCACCTCGTCCGGCACGGAAGCTACTATCTCGACGTCATCCGAAACGGCGACGGCTGCGACTACCGCACCGAGGCCCACAAGGCGGCAGACCACGAATACTCCGCGGGCTTCCGATGTTGCACCGACCCCGCCCCGTAACGCAAACCAGGGATACCTTCGAGAGCCTTGGGGGATCCGCGAAGGCCGGTGCCTGACGGTTTCGAGAGCCTGCAGGCACGGTAAACCGTGGTATGTTGGCAACTTCGAATGCGCCCGTCGCGGCCTGGGCTCCGCACGACCGCGCGCGACACGTCGCGCCTTGGCCGCGTCTTGCCTAGCGGCCGGCGTGACGCATCCCTACGTCCAGCCATAGCGGAATAGCGTCCCGCAACGCCTCTTGCGACGGCTCGACGGCCCTTCCTTGCGAGCGAAAGGCCGCTAACTTGGGCTACTCTCCCAGCCTGGACGCGCCTACGTTTGCCGCGTTCAGCGAAACAACCTCTGGATCTGGTATCGCGTGAACGTGAGTTATGTGGAGCTCCTGACCGTACGTGAGCAGCCATCCGTGCCGATCGACGACGAATACGTTGGTCCGTCCTGCGCGATGATGGCGTGAGGACTGAAAGGCACACGCGGTTCGCGCGACGTTGTCGCCGGCCGGAGACCAGCTCGGACGCCACCGAGCGGACAGCGGGTGTATTCTCGATGCGTATGGAGTTGGAGTTGTCCGCGCACGGCGTTCGGATCGTGGTCTCGAACCATTCACGATGTGACGAGGTGGCAAGCCTCCCTGCATGCGACGCCACTTAACTCCTCGATTCACCAGGATTTCACGCAAGCACACGGCACGCGGTCAAGGTCGTGGACTCGGCAGGCAACTCGCCCTCGTGCATGCGGATCGCGAGCGGCGGAGCAAGCGGCGTGCACGATCGAGCCGCGGTCGTGAATGACGGGAGGCTGATCGTTGCGGTTGGGCCGCGAGCGTGCAGTTTGAATCTGCCGAAGCTGGATCTGGACTGAAACGTCAAAGTCGACGACGCGACCTGCTTCGGGATCTATTACTCAGCCAAGCACGATGGCTATCGTCTCCCACGGCGAGCTCGCGATCGCGCGAGTCGCGCTGGATGGAACGGTCGTTTGGTCGGCTGGCGGCAAGGATATCTTCTCGGAGGGGTTTGTCCTCCACAAGGATTTTGCCGAGGCCGTCCACTTCAATCACGAGACGTACCGCGTCGACCTCACAACGGGCGATTCGTACATCATCGACGTCGCGAAGTGACGCTCTCGCAAGCAACCTGAGCGTTCAGCAGCGCCGTTCGCTGGAACTGCACCTCTCGCGCGTCGGTCGCGACAGGCCGCTCGCGGGTTCGCGAGCCGGCGCAGGCGCACCAACAGAGGCTGGCCGGTGCGGACGCAGGCGCATAGCAATGACGGATTGGTTGAGACTTCCTGGTCTGGTCCAGCAGCGCCGAGGGTGAGGCAGTACGCCAGCGCGCGCATCGCGACCCGCTCGAACTCGAACCCTCAGTGGCCGATGCTGCCGAAGCGCGGTAGGCTGCGGTTATGCGAGGTCCTGACAACAAGCCTGCGCCCGATGGGGATGACGATCTCATCGCGCTGGCGATTGAGGCAGCACCGTACGACGATCGAGCCGAGTCGCGAAAGGAGCGAGCCGCCGTCGCCGAGGCGCGTGCAGAGCTGGACGGTTTCGTCGAAGCCAGCGAGGTAGCGCACGTCCTCGAAGCGTGGTCGCGCCCGAAGACGGGATGAGCAGCCGCGTCCTCTGACACTGACGCGCCATCGCCAATCTGTTGAACGTGGCGGACTGGCAGACGGCCGCTCGCATCGACGCTGAAGTCCTTGAATTACCTTGCGAGCCAGTCCGCTACCTTGGCCTTCTATCCTCTTCATTTCTTAGAGCGAAGCGCTTCCGTAGTAGTCACGAGGTGGGGCGCGGGGGAGGAGACGAAGAACTTGTGAACCTGTGGAGAACGGCTCGTCGGCTGGCCTCGACAGTGTCATAAGAAAGCGATTCGCGGGTCGACCGCGATGGTCTCGGGCTTGAACGCTCGTGTCCAGGCCCTGACCGCGTTCAAGGTTCGGGATGAGACTCTTCGCACCCTCAAAGGAGTGGGCCCCGTCACACGCAGTACGCTCTTCGCCCTCGCGGCCTGAACTCGGCCACATCACGGGCAAACAAGCCGCGTCCCTCATCGGGCTGGCTCCGTTCAACGACGACAGAGGCCATGGTAAAAGACGACGCCGGATCCGCGGCGGACGCGGTGACGTTCGCGAGGTGTTGACAAATCATACACCTGCTATTCTCCTTGCGATCAAAGTACGATCTTTTATTGGCGATCGCCGCACCGGGAACTGGCGCCCCGCGCTCTCCGACCGGTGACGAATAAGGACGACGTAGGTGGCTTCGGACGAACGAATTAGCGAGCGAGCGCAAGGTGCTGTCGCGTCTTCCCACCGGGCGTAAGGCGCGGCGGTGAGGAACGCAGACGCGTTCTACAGGAAATCGGAGAACAGGGCATCGACCCGCATCCGGGTGCAGGTCAGATGACTCCCGCGCCGGATCGCGGATTGCCGCGACCGCCCGTGGCGTCGATGACCTGGCCCATCTCTAGAGCGTCCTTCACAACGCTGATCGCGGTTATGGCAAGACTGAGCGCCGCGATATTGTTGGGATTCGGCGTGATCAATTGCTTGTAGACCGCTTCCAGCGCGGCATGAAGTTGCACGACGACCATTTTCTCTTGTTCAGGGCTCACTAGGAATGGCCTACCAGGTTGTGATGACCCGCGGAAGTGTCCGAGCTGAGTCGTACAATCCACTCGTCACCTCAGGCGGGTCAGACGCCACACCACCGGCTCGGCCATCCTGGCGCGGAGAAGAGATTTGAAAACGAGACGAAACCGGTTTTTCTAAAGGCTCTGTAACACGCAGTGAACCGACGCGACGCGCCGAGACGTCCCGCCACGACGAGCAGCGCGATTGTTCACTCGCCCGCCTCGCCGCAAGGGCTCGGCTTCCCAAGCAGCTCACCAACGGGGATGTGCGGATGCTCGCCACCGAGATCCGCGATGAGATCGAGGCGCTGCGCGGACGAGTTGTCGAGGTGATTCCCTTCGGACGCCGACGCGCCTGATCTCATTCGGGGCCGCGGCGGAGAGGGTTCACCGGTGGCGGCGGGGCACCGTCGCGCGCGGCGGCGGCCAGCGCAATGATCGTCTCGACCGTGAACGGCTTGAGAATCACGCCGTCGGCTCCGGCTACGACCGCGTCGGCCAGACTCTTCGGATCCTCATAGCTAGTCGTGCCATAGATTCGTGCTTTCGGGCTCTTCGCACGCAGGGCACGAATGATCTCCCTACCGCCGCTGGATTGCCGACCGTCGATCTCGAGAGATACGAAGGCCACCACTGCTGGCGCGCGTGCCACGAGATTCAGCCCGTCGGTGACATTAGCCGCTCGGAGTAGGTCGTCGAAGCCCCGTTCCGCGCTCAGGAAGTTGACGATGATGTCTCGGATGAAAGCATCCGCGTCAATGATGAGCACGACGACCCGGGGTCGCGGTTCGGATCTCGTACCGTAGTTGCCGGCCGCTGCGACCACTAGGTTGCGACCGCCGTTCTTCGCCCTGTAGAGCGCTTGGTCGACACGCTTACAGAAAGCCTTATCGTCCTCGTCGGCGGTAATCTCTGCAACGCCGAGGCTGGCTGTCACCCGCTTCGGTGCACCGTGGGCAAAATCCATAGACTCGACGGCTTCGCGGAGGCGTTCGGCGACAGCTGCCGCCTCGCCTTCGACGAATCCGGGCAGCAGCGCGAAGAACTCTTCGCCGCCCCATCGGTACACGCGTCCCCGTCGCCCGACGACCTGGCGCATCGTGGCGGCGACTTGCGCTAGGACCTCGTCACCTCGGCCGTGCCCGTGAGTGTCGTTCACCTTTTTGAAGTGATCGATGTCGAGCATGAACGCCGAAAGAGATCGCGGCGCCATCGCTGCAGCGCGCGCAAGGTCGCGCTCGAAGGCTGCGCGCGATGCGAGGCGGAGCTGCTGATCAAATTCGCCGGCTGTCTCGGCGTATGAAAGCCAGCTATCGACCTCTGCGTCGTCTGTCATGACCGAACCGCTTAGCGCCTGCCCCGCGCGACGTCGAGCGCCTGCCGTGATCATCCCGTTCGGACGCAATGTGGTTAGCGGAAAAGCGAAAGTTTGGGCCAGAGAGCCTCGGCGATGGCTATTGAGCCATGCGATCGACCCGGGGTGTGAAGCAAGAAAGAAATTAATCCCCATAGTTCGCTTGCATAGATGCGCTCGGAGTGAACAAAATCGGCGCATGCCACGCCCTCATCCAATCGACCTTCACCTTCCGGAACGGCATTGGAGCTTTCGAATCGCGTTTTGCGAGAGCGGATACCTCGTCTGGCCGTCCGAGTCGTGGCTCTTTGGCACGAGTGCTACCAGCGTTGGCTTGCGTCCCTCACCCAAGTCCGCGAGCGCTCTTTGCCAACGCGCCCGGACGCCCTCCTAAGCCTCCTCGACCAGCCGCGGAGTTCGCGAATTCGTCCGTGAGTGTTCGTCGAGCGCACGTACGAGGGTCGTTTCGTCAGCTGACGCTTTCTGATCGCTCCGCGTCCGTGCTCGGCTCGACCCGATCGCTTGAGATCCGATTCGTAAGCTCCAAGCTTCAGCCTTAAGCTCCAAGCTTGAGCCTTAAGCTTTCGCGTTGCGCATTGAGCCTGATCCTCCGCCTGCACAGGCTCCCGCTCCGGATCCGAAAGCCGACAAAGCGAACGGACAGGCGCGACGTTTTCACGAAATTCCAACCGTCGGCGACCGAGAGAGGAATCATCGTCGCACCGGCGGTGTAGGCTCGAGCAACGCGATGCGGATGGTCGAGACGATGAAGATTCTCGTGTGCGGAGGCTTCGTTGCCTGCTCCTCGCCGGCGCCGCCGGCGCCGCTGCCGCCGTCGACCTCGCGGACGCCGGCGCCGGGGCCGCCGATGCCGAGCACATCGAGCGGACCCACCGAGCCTAGCGTCACCCCGAGCGTGACCCCGTCCGACCTGTGCACGATGCTCGGACCGAACGAGGTGAGCTAGGACGAGACCCCGTCGCTTGCCGGAACCTCGGGCAACATAAAGGCGGGCGACTGGCTAGAGGCTCGTGGCGTCTCGAAGGCCGCATTCCGCACCTGGGTCCGGTCGCATGATCCGGCGCACTTGGAGGACTTCGATGCAGACATGCTGTTCGACAGCGACGACTCCTGTCAGACGCTGACGGTAGGCGAGAAGAGCGAAGCAGTGTTGCTCTGCACCCTGACCGCGCGCACGTCGATCATGCGCGACTCGGCGGTCGTGCTCGTCGTCCGGAACAAGCGCATCACTTCGGTGCTCGACGTCGGCTATGCGTTGCCCGCGATGGACTGGCCGGACTCACGGTGGCTCCACTTGCAGCTCACGTTCTCTCCCGGCGGACTCGAGGCGGACCTCCACGACCGTGCGAAGCCGGGCGCGGCCCTCGTGAGGTCACCACGGGAATGCCGCGAGCACTTTGCACGCTACCTTGCCTGTGAGAAGACCCATCGAGAGGGAGCACCACTTGAGGACGTATGCCCTCGGCAGGCGGACCGAACGCAACGGCGCTCATTTGGCCATCTAACTCCGACGCCCCCGCGGATGGGCGGCGAGCGCATCGAGCTCCGGGGGTGTACGGAAGCGCTCGCCAAGGTCGACGACCTCGTCAAGCAGACCATGGCGCGCGATCTCTACGCGGCGGAGTTCCGCGCCCTTCGCGCGGTCGGTATCAAGAGCTGCAACGCACGCGGACACTACGTTTGGAAGGGCGACCGATTCGTGCCGTCGCCGCGTGGACAGCGCTGACGCCTTCGCCGCGCCCCGACGAGACTACAAGCCAAGTAGATTCATCTTTCGCTCGATGTCGCGCGGGCAGCTAGCCCTACCTTCGCAGATTTCGATGTCTTAGCGATAACCGCGATCGCGTCAGAGGCTCGAAATGCGACGAACGAGCTTTTCATCGCGCGCCGGATCCACTAGCGGAGCTATGTGTACTTCACCGAGAAGCTGATTCGCGATCGCCGCTACCTTGTTGCCTCCCAGGCCGTGTGGGACGCGAAGGTCGGGCGTTCCTATGCACGACAGGTGGTTCTCGGCTCCGCGGAACCGCTGCCG
>JANXOF010000085.1 GCA_025353725.1 Polyangiaceae bacterium
CGAGGAGGACAACGCGCGAACTCGCCGCCGGATGAGCGCGCGTCAGCGACTCGCGGTCGAGGCGCACCTCTTCACCCGCAGGTCCGACCAGCTGCATCGACGTCGCTAGACCATTGCCGGTGCGCGCCAGGTGATCGCCGACAGCGCCATTTAGAATCGCAATCGCGAGTTCGAGCTTCTTTCCCATCGCGCGTGCGTAAATCCTGCCACGTTTCACGCCCTAGCGCTCGCACGACCGAGGCGGATTCTTGTGCGACCGTGCGCGAGGTACTCACCCACCTGCGCGATCAACACCTGTTCGTCCTTGGTCTTCGAACCCTTGCGTATGTAACCATGCCCAGTTTTTGTATGACAAATATTTCGGCGTAAACGCATTATCAAAACAGGATCAAGACAATGCTGAGGACGACCACGAAACTTCAGTCGATCGGACTCGGCGACTTTTATATGTATGCCGCACACGTACACCCACCGACCTCGTGGTGGTATACGTTTCAAACGATCCCGCCACCGCAAAACAAAAAGTGCAAACATCGCGCATATTCCTGCAGACTATGATCGTTGACGATGCAGCACTTGTACCGGGTCAACAACTGAAGGCAAGCCAAGGTCAAGTTCACGCGAGTCAATTCTCGCCAGGTGCGCCACTTTGCAAAGGCGCTCAATCGTCTCGCAAAAACGGACCGAATCGATGCCAAACCTCTCGCGTCTCCTGTCGCGCGGGCAGCTAGTGAAGGTGGCCGCGGATTCCCTTGCTTTCCTCGAGCGCGAGGAGGTAGTCCCCGATCATCCGCCCTCGCGATTGAATCTCCTCCGGTCGCGAGATGGCGCGCAGTACGCGATCGACGGCAAATCCGTACGGCTTCCCCTGTGGGAAACCGACCGAATGTGCAATTCGTGAAAGAAGCCGGACGGCCGCGACGTTGTCCTCGAACGGAATGCGCCGGGCGGCAAATACCCCTACTGCGGCGGGGTCCTTCGTGCTCGCGAAGAGACCGCCTCCTTCTTCGTCGGTGAGCTCCGAAAGAATGAAGTCCGCGATGGCGCGCGCTCGACTCAGGTAAAGCGAATTCTTGGTGACCTCGAAGAGGCGCATCAGGCCTAGGCCGAACCAGGCGTTGTCCGAAAGGAAGAGTGGTCCCGCAGGTTGCCCAGGCGTTTCGATGTCGTGTGACACCGCGAGGCCGCGGGTGTGCGTGTCCTGAATGCGCTTTGCCGCTTTTTCCGCCGAGGCGAGGACACTCAAATCGCGAGTGACTTCGTACATCGTGGAGTACGCCGCGATGGCAAGGCCATTCTCCTTCCCGTACTCGTGCGTGTCGACGCGCGGGATGCCTCGTGCGAGTCGCGCGGACTCGTTCAGAGCGTAGTATTCATGGCCATCCATGAACGGCTTGGCTCGCTCATGGGCGTTGAGGTCAGCATCTTGGGTCGTGTAGAACCCGCCCTCGGGTCCCTTCATGAATCGATCCAAAAACGAGAGCATCGTCTTTGCCCTTGCGAGCTGTTTGGGGTTACCCGTCAGGCGAAACGCAGTCGCGTAGTTGTCGAGCGCAGGCGCCTGAAACGTCATCAGCTTCTCGAAGTGAGGGGCATCCCAATCGCTCGCCGCCGAGTATTGGTAGATGCCGCCCCAGACCGGATCAAGGAGCTTGCTTTGCTGGTCGAGGGCGAAGAGAGCGCGGGCTTTCGACCTAGGGTCGCCCTTTTCGGCTTTCTGTAAAGTCCACGCGTTGTTCCAACCGAGAGGTGCCTTTTGGCGAGTACCCCAGCCTCCTTGTTCTTC
The DNA here is from genome assembly GCA_025353725.1 of Polyangiaceae bacterium. Lineage (GTDB taxonomy): Bacteria > Myxococcota_A > Polyangia > Polyangiales > Polyangiaceae > Labilithrix. The sequence goes on from JANXOF010000085.1 coordinate 1,787, forward strand.
GTCCCAGGTACCGTCGAGGTCGAGATCCGTGCGGCTTTGAATCCATAGAAGATGCTCCTCTTCAAGAGCCCGACGTGGCGCCGCAGGCAACGTTTCGACGGTGCGTGGGCCCTGTTCGGGACATCGATTCGCGATCACTTCCAAGAGAATTTCGGCAAATTTCTCGGGGTCTATGTATCCACGATACTTTCCAAGCTCGGTTGCATTGGGGGCGAAGATCACCGTGGCGGGCCATCCGTAGTCGCCGTACCGCTCTTGAACATCGGGGCGAGTGTCCACGTCGACCTTTACCGAGATGAAGTGCCGTTCGAGGATCTTCCGGACCTTCGGGTCGTGGTAGGTGGTGGCTTCCATGACGTGACACCAGTGACACCACTCTGCTGCGCCATCGAGTACGATGTACTTGTTTTCGCGTTTGGCGCGGGCGAACGTGGCCGGCGAGAACGTCGCCCACGAAAGCGCTTCTGCTGCATCCAAGCGAAGGTTCTCAGGGCTTCGTTTCGAGTCTCGCGGGGCCTCTCCAACCGGGCTCCCCGCGGGCGTCTTGTCAACCGGGAACACGGCCCTTCCCCGCTTGCCGTACCTGGCCGTTTGGGCTTCGGGTCTTCCGCATGCCGTCGCCAGTATCAACGAAGAGCCGAAGGCAAACCATACCGGGGAACGGGTCCAAAACCGAGCTACCGAGGTACGTCCACTCGGCGCCGTGGACGATGCAAAAGAGACAAGGCGGGTAGAAGTAGACCTCTTTCGCATCTTTGGAGAGCATACGCGGCGCCCCCTCGTTCGCTTCAAAATTCAGGGGTGTTGCCCCGCTTGGTCGGGCAAGGCGCGGGGAGCGAAAGCCGCCGTTGCCGCGAGCAGATTCGCTCCCAACGCTACTCGGCGCCTTGCCCCGCCCGCGCGACCCGCCCGTTCTCACGCCCTAGTGGCTTCGGACCGAACTCGCACCGCGACCACGAACGATTCTTCCTCACGCCCCACGGAGACGCTGCTAGGGAGGGGCCGATCATGGCAGTAACGGATCTCGAAGCGCTCATTGGACCCCAACTTGCGGGCGCCATCGCGAAAAAGGGCTACGCCGCCCTTACCGCAGTACAACAGGCGGTACTTGACCCAAGTCTGGCCGGACGCGACCTCCGCATCAGCTCGCAGACCGGCTCGGGGAAGACCGTGGCCATCGGGCTCACCCTCCGAGAGATACTTAGCCAGGAATCCGCCTCGTCGGCCAAAGGCGCAGCCCGGCCGCGCGCCCTCGTCGTGACGCCGACGCGCGAGCTCGCGACGCAGGTGCAAGGTGAGCTTTCTTGGCTCTACGCTCCACTGAAGGTTGGCGTCGCTTCGGTGATCGGCGGTGGAAACTTCCGTGACGAGCGGCGCGCCCTCGGCTCAGGTCCTGGGATTTTGGTAGGCACGCCAGGGCGTCTCCTCGACCATCTCACGCGCGGCTCCGTCGACGGGAGCAACCTCGGCGCGGTCGTGCTCGACGAAGCCGATCGCATGCTTGACCTAGGGTTCCGCGACGACCTCGAGGCCATCCTCGGCTTCGCCCCGAAGGAGCATCGGACCCACCTGGTCTCGGCCACGTTTCCGCGTGAGGTGATGGCCCTCGCCAACCGCGTACAGAACGATCCAGCCCGCATCGAGGGGACGCCGATGGGCGCCGCGAACGCCGACATCGAGCACCTCGTTCACGTCGTCCTTCCCCACGAGCGGCTTGACGCCATCGTCAACCTTTTGCTCGAGACTCCGGGTGCAACAACGCTCATTTTTGCGCGTACCCGGGCGGACGTCGGCGAACTCACGCGCCTCCTCGGCGAGGCCGGGTTCGAGGTCGACGCCCTCTCTGGCGAAATGGAGCAGCGTGAACGGAACAAGGCGCTCGCGGCCTTCAAACGCGGCTCACTCGACGCCCTCGTGGCCACCGACGTCGCGGCTCGCGGCCTCGACGTGGAAGACGTCGCCCGAGTTCTCCACGCCGAGCCCCCGATGGACCCCGATTCGTACACCCACAGAAGCGGGCGGACGGGCCGCGCTGGACGGAAAGGCAAGAGCTCCGTCCTCGTAACGCCGCCCGCGTTGAACCGTGTTTCGAGCCTCCTCAAGCGAGCAGGCGTGCGGTGGCGGATCGACGCCGTCCCCACGGCCGCAACGATCGAGGCGGCGCGCGAAGATAGACTCATCGCCGGCCTCACGGCGCACGTGGCCGTCGTCGCGCCCGAAGACGCGTCGGAAACGCCGCCAGGTGCGGCGACCGGCCCGACGGAAGCGGACGACCGTTCGTGGGCACTCGCGAAGCGCATCGTCGAGATGGGCGAGGGAACGCGCGCGCTCGCACGAATGATCGGACGAAGCCGAGCCTCTGGACCCGAGGCTCGCGCGATTACCGTGTTGAACGCGCAAGCCCCACGCAAGAAGCCATGGGAGGAGCGCGCTCCGAACGAAGGTCGGGCCTTCGCGGAACCACGTTCGTTCAATGAGCCACGCGGTTTGCGCCCCGAACGGGCACACTCGGAACACGGCGGAGACGAGCGCGGAGCACGGCGCGAACCCGGTCCCGCGCGCACGGCACGCGATGCGGCCACCGACGCGGGCAGCTGGGTGTCGTTCCGTATTTCATGGGGTCAAATTCATGGTGCGGACGCCCGACGCTTGCTCGCTATGGTGTGCCGTCGCGGAGGCGTCCGTGGCAGCGACGTTGGGGCGATAAAAGTCTCTCGGACCTTCTCGACAGTCGACGTGTCGGCCGCAGCGGCCGCGGCGTTCGAGCAAGTTACACGCGAGCCCGATCCGCGTGACCCACGCGTGAAGATTCGACCCGCGAGCGACCCCGACTTCGATAGCGGTGATGGAGGGCGGCGCGGGCCCGTTCCTGCCGACCGGCCGTCGCGGGCGAAAGCCACGATAGAGCTCGATCGGCCGTCAAGGTCTGGTAGGTCGGTCCCCAACAGCCCCGTCGACCGCCCATCGAAAACAGCAGATCGGCCGTCGCGCGCGGTTGTACCGGCAGACCGACCCTCACGGGCCACCGATCGTTCTTCAAAGACTCTCGACCGACCGTCGGTTCCCGCCGACAGGCCGTCGACCCGCTCGGCACGCGACACGCCATCCAAAACGGACAGGCAAGACACGATGTCTTCGCGGAGCCTAATGATAGAGCGCCCCTCGAGGCGCACACTCGTGGTCGACCGACCCTCGAAGCCCGTGCGCGACTCCGAGGTCGCCCTCGCCTCGAAGTCTGACCGATCCGCGCGCTCCGAGCCCTCGGACGACGCCGTTCACCTCGCGAAAGAATCGCGTGCAGTCACGGCAGAGCGTCCCGAGTTGACCGACCGCCCGTCACGTTCGGCCTTCACGGACCGACGGCCCAGGCCTCCCGTCCCCGAACGCTACGGGAGTCGCCAGCCGCCGAAGACATTTACGCGCGAGCCTCGTGACTCGAACAAACGACCCGCGTACGACCCGCCGCGGCGTGAGCCCGAAGGCAGCCGCTCCCATCAGGAGCGTCCGGCTCCCCAGCACGGTGGGCCGAGGCCGCCCCACTTCGACCGGTCGCGTCCGCGGCAAGACGGGCCGCGTCCGGGGTACGACGCCCCACGTCCACCGGGAGGCTCTCGGTCGCCAGGCGATGAATCGCGTTCGTCGGGTGGGCCTCCGTCGCACGCCGGCGGCGGCTCTCGCCCACCGCATACCGGCGGCGGCTCTCGCCCGCCATCTGCTGGACAGCGACCTGGGGGCCCAAGGCCTTCCCCCGCTTCGCCATACGGTAACGCCCGTCCGACGCGGAAGAAGCCCTAACGTGATCCATGCCTCTTTCACCTCGCCAATGCCCTTGTTTCTCGGGGCAGCGGTACGGCACTTGCTGCGCGCCTTACCACCGAGGTGACGGCGAGCCTGGACGCCCTTCCGAACTTGTTCGAGCGCGTTTTGCTGCGTTTTCGCTTGGGCTAGGCCCCTATCTCCTGAGAACTCTGACCGCTGACCATCCCGATCACGGAGGGCCTTTTGAGGACACCGCGCGCCAACTTTCGCGCGTGCGCGAGAACCAACGTTTTTTAGGGCTGCTCATCGTCGACGAGACTGTGGCCAAGGACGACGGCGAGGTTCTTTTCATCGCGAAGATTTTCTCGAAGGGCACGGACCTCTCGTTCGCGGAATGCTCTCGTTTCACACGAGAGGAACGCGGGTGGAGGTACGCTTCCGGGCTCGTCCTTTCGCAAGCCGCGATGTCGCGCCCTCTGGCCAGCCTCACGCCGGAAGCGCTTCGAACTGCAGCGAGGCAGACGGCCGTCGGCTCCTGAGACCTTGGTTATCGACGCAGACGGCCATCCGAGCGCGCCATCACCCTCAAGATTTCGGGTACGTTCTCGCCCCTGATGCTAGGGTCCGAAGACAATGAAGGATGCCCGCGTCGCCGCCTTTCGAGTGGCGCTTGATTCACTGCTGACCGCGCTTGATGCCACCGTGCGAATTGCCCGCTGGACAGATGCACCAGAAGCCATTCCCGCACCGCTCCAAAAGGCCGCGTCTCAAATCGACGAACGCCTTTTGACAGCAGTAAAGCTCGCGGAGAGCAAAGTCGTCGGTGCCCCTCAGGTCACGGCGCGCATTACGGCCATGAGCGAGTGCATCCGTCGCCTCGACGAAGCCTTTAAGGCGTATCGCACGGAGGTCGCCGAAGCCCCCGGGACCGAGGCCGAAGCCGCGCTTGGTCTCGACGCAGCCATCGCCGAAGTGAAGGACACCGACAACAAGATCGCCTGAGCCTGTTCCCACGACAGCGGCTCCTGCGCTCCACTCCCGAACGGATGGTCCAGCTGCGGGAAGATGGCGTCTAAGGCTTCGGTCTGCCGCGCGATCCTCGTCTTGAACGTCCTCTACTGCTCACTGGCAGTGGTGCAAGACGGACTTCCGGGCTGGCACATGTTCGAGTCTGTCGAGTACCTCGGGCACGCCCTGAGCGACCGCGAGAACCGCGCGATGGACGTGCGCGACTGGCTGCCACACGGCGCCAACCTTGTCGACAAAGCCGAGCTCCGGAAGGTCGTTCGCTTTGTATGCAAGCGAGAGCAAGCACGCGGACCGTTCACCTACGTCGAGGAAGACTCCGGCGTCACCCTCGACAACAGATGCAACATGCATGAAAATCGATGAGCGTTTTCACGCGCGAGCGACCTTGTGGTTCATCCGAATCTTCGGGGCTGCACTTCTCGTCGACGTCCTCACGGAACTTTCGGCTGGCGTCTGGCTCGTTCATACGGGTCGATTCTATCCATGGCGACACCTCGGGATCCTCCCGCTCTACCCCGTGGGCGTGCTCGCACTCGAGTGGCTCGCCCGAAGCCTCGCGGGAATAGCGCTCATTTTTTGTGCCCGCAACGCCGTCGTACTCGGAATCGCCGTCCGCTCTGCTTTACCGGTTCTCTTTATCGCGTTGCTCGAACGCTACTCGAATCACGCCGTACTTCTTTTTCTCATCACGCTCTTTCTTTCGCTTGACCCACCGAACGTCACCTCGCCGTCGTTCGAGTGCTCGAGGCATCCGGCACTCAAATTAGTGCGCGCCCAACTCGTCATCGTTTACGGTTTCAGTGCGCTCAATAAGCTTACGCACGGGTTTTTAAGTGGGGAATCGATCGTTCACTTGCTCGGCCACGAGCTCTCACGTGCGCACGGTCGGCTTATTTCCTGGTCGGTGATTGCTACCGAATTAGCGATTCCAATTGCTCTCCGGCATTCACCGCGCGTCGGTCTCGGGCTCGCGCTTGTCATGCACTTAGCTTTTTCGGCGCTCGTACCCGGTGTCGCTTCGTTCGGAATCGCGATGGTCGCGATGTCGGCACTTTTCATTCGCGCACGAGAACGTCCGAGGATCGTCCTCAAGGATGGGCAGCTCGACCCGTAGCCCTCCGACACGTACACTTGACTGATGGCATCTTCGATTCCTCGCTCGCGCGTGGCCTCCCTCGTCCTTGTCGGCCTTTCGGCCTCGGTCACAGGGGTCGCGGCTTCCGCGTGTGGCAGCAGTGCCGCGACCTCCGAATTCGATGCAGGTTCGCGCACGAGCGACGGCGGCGACAACGGAGTGGGGAACGGAGGTGGCTTCGGCCCTGGAGACGGCGACAGCGGAGGAGGCGGACGCGACGGCGGCTCGGGTCCGCCTTTTGGCACGCTCGAAGCGATTGTTCGCGACTTCAAGGCATTCAGCGCTCTCAGCGCACCTTCTTCGACGAACAACCCCGACTTCGAAAACGTTCCTAGCGACGCCGACCGGCCCGACAAAACGAACCTTCCCTACTACGGGCCGTGGACCGAGGCTTCAAGCACATACTTCCCCAGCGCAAGCTACGCACTCGACATCGTGCAGCCTACACTCGGCGCTGATGGCACGCCTCTGTATAATACAGGCGCTTCGTTCAAAGGAGATCTCGGACGCACGGCGACAACGCACGGCAAAACCTTCTTCGATGCTTGGTACCACGACACGCCTGGCACGAACGTGACGCGCAAGGTCGCCGTCACGCTCTCGAGGAGCGCAGACGGAGTGTACACCTACGATAGCGCGGTTTCGGGCATCGCGCTCAACCCCGCAGACACGAGCGATGCAGGACAGGCAAAAAACTTCTTTCCGATCGACGACGGCACGCCTTTGTCGACGGCTGCCGATGGCTTTGGCAATCAGGGCAGCCTGCACAACTACAACTTTACTGTCGAACTTCACACCAAGTTTACCTATCGAGGCGTCGAGATGTTTACGTTTAGCGGCGATGACGACGTGTTTGTTTTCATCAACAAGAGACTCGTCATCAACATCGGCGGCATCCACCTTCCGGCCACGAAAGAAGTCGACCTCAAAGCGGTGGCGGCATCGGTTGGGCTCGTGGTCGGGCAAGAGTACCCGCTCGACTTCTTCCAAGCCGAACGTCACAAGGAGCAGTCCAATCTTCGCATCACGACCACGCTCGACTTGCGCCCCGACGTCGTTCGCTAAGGTGCAAGGGAATGTGCCGAAGACAACTGAGCGACGCTCTTGGGGTGAGCGTGGCAGATTCGTGACGAACGGGTCGACACGCTTCGAGTACGTCGGGTAGCGTGTCGAAATCGAACGCGCTCGAAGGCCTGTACACGTACGTCGAATTCGGGCTGGTGCTCACGGCGTTTCTCCCCGCGATGGCCGCATCGGCGCTGATTCATCGAGGCGACCCCACGCAGCGGCTCCCCGGTCGGTGGGTGCGTCGTATGGGCCGCACGGCAAGCCGACTTACACCGCTGTGGAAGTTCGAGATCGAAGGCGAACGACCCGCGGACATCGATACCCGCGCCTACGTTGTGGTCGCCAACCATGAGTCACAAGCGGACCCGTTCCTTCTTTCCTTTCTGCCATGGGATATGCGCTGGGTCGCTAAAGAGGAGCTGTTCAAGCAGCCTCTCACCGGTTGGGCGATGCGCTTCGGCGGCGACATCCCGATTCGACGCGGCGAAGGCGAAAGCGTGAGAACGATGATGGCCGAGTGCAAGCGCGCACTCGCGGCCGGCATCTCGGTCATGATGTTTCCCGAGGGAACGCGCTCGCGCGACGGAAGCCTGCTTCCGTTCCGCGACGGCGCCTTCACGCTTGCCATCGAGGCGGGCGTTCCGATTTTGCCGGTGGCGCTCGCCGGGACGCGCGAAATGCGCCCAAAGCATTCGAAGTGGTTCGGTCGAGCGCATGCGTGCGCCAAAGTGCTTGCGCCCATTCCCACTCAAGGACTCGGCGGAGATGACGTCGGGGCGCTCCGTGACGGCACCCGTGACGCTATCGTAGCTGCGCTACCGGACCTCAGAAGCCGATACGGATCGTTGACGGGGTGAAGTCGTCGAGAGCGAGGCGATGAGCGTCCTGAAACCCTCGCCGGGGGCTAAATCGCTGAGCGTTTCGGCAGGCCTTTCGGAAGCGGGCATGAGTGGGTGCCCGTTTTTTCGTCGTATTGCTGATGGTACTCTTCAGCTTTCCAAAACGGCGGGGCAGCCGAAACGGCAGTGACTACTTTTTTCGCGCGCTGCAGCTCCTCGGCAGCCATCACTTTTGCGGCGGTCGCGGCTTGCGCGTCGTCGAACGTGAAGACGGCGCTACGGTACTGGCTTCCGACATCCGGTCCTTGGCGGTTCATGGTTGTCGGATCGTGGTTTTTGAAAAACACGACGAGGAGCTGCTCATAGGAAATCTGAGCTGTGTCGAACTCGACGAGCACGGCCTCCGCATGCCCGGTCGTGTGTGAGCACACTTGCTCGTACGTAGGGTGTTCTGTGGTTCCACCGGCGTAACCTACCGCCGTCGCCACGACCCCCGGAACCTGCCGAAACGTGTCTTCAACCCCCCAGAAGCAACCCGCGGCAAACGCCCCCAGGGCATGACCTTTTGAAACTTCGAGTTTTGTGCCCGCGCCGACATGCCCGGGACTTGTTCCTACGGTTCGACGCGCAATGGCCGCCGTGGCCGCGCGCGCACTCGTCTCGGGCTTGACGTCGGCAGACGCTCCTGCGGACTTGCATCCAGCCAGAGCAAGGAGCGCGACGAGCGTACGGGCAAGCTTCATGGCTTAGGGTACGCGGGATCGCGACCGGCGGTTTCGCGCAATTCCGTGCTACGACCCGGCACAACGATGAAGGCGCTTGCGCTCTCGAAAGAGACCCTCAACGAAATCCGAGCGGCACACGTTTCCTTCCTTCACGCGCGCCTGAGCTCCGAGGCCGCACGTGAGGATTGGGTGCGCTCGTTTCGGGCGGGGTACGCGTGGGCTTTGACACTTGAGGTGCGCGATGTCGTCGACCCCGCGGCGCTTTCTGGCGGGCTCACGGACGCGCTCACTGCATCGAGCGTCAAAGGGTTTTTCGCGCCGGTAGCTCGGGCCATTCATCGTCGCGTGCTCGCTTCTGTGAAGCACGACAAGACTCGGGTGGGTGACTATGTCACCGCAGAAGCGCGACTCGCCATCGACACGCTTTTGGACAAACCCGATCTCCTACCGGAGCGACTCATCCGCACCATCTTCGACCAAGAGGCGATCGAAGAGGCCATCCGCGATACGCTTTACGACGGCCTGAGCGAGTTCAACGAAAGTGTAAATCCGTTCTTCGCCGATTGGGGACTACCTGCGCTCCTCAAGCGCATGCCCATCGGCGGCGGCGCGCTCCTCAAGTCAATGGGCGCGATGCGCGGCGAGTTCGACAAGCGCCTCGAGCCAGAGATTCGCAAGTTCCTCCTCGCATTCTCACGGACGGCCAAAGGCAAGCTCGCCGACTTCGTGATCCGCAAAAGCGATGATCCCGCATTCATCGCACTGCGCAAAAACGTTGTTCTCTTCTTGTATACGCAGTCGACGGGCGAACTCTTGGCAGGTGTCGACGACGTTGCCGCGCGTCATGCGGAGACGGCCGCCGAGCTCGTTGCGCTGGAATTGCTCAAGCACGAGCGCCCGCGTGCGCAACTCCGCACAGCCATCGAGGAATTCCTACGTGACGTCGGACCTACGACGCTCGGCGCGTGGCTCACGGACGTAGGCGCGGTCGGCGAGCCCGATCTTGACGCGTTCGCGGCGCTGCTTTGGCCTCACGTGAAACGCGTGGTCGAAAGCCCCGTCGCGCGCGCATTCTTCGTGAAAGTGACCGACGAGTTCTACGACAGTCTCGCCGCCTGCGCGGGGGCTACGAGCGCCGCGGACAACGCAAGCCCCGGAGACTGAATGGCACTTACCGCAACGATGCATCATATCGAGATAGCGCTCTCCGACGTCGATCGCGGAGTGTACGAGGCGCTCGACCTGCGCGTAGCGCAACATCCCTCCGAGTCCATGCGGTACATGCTGACCCGTACGCTCGCGTATGGCCTCTCCTACGAGGAAGGAATCGCATTCAGCAAGGGTGGGCTCTCGTCGGCGGACGAGGCTCCCCTCTCGATTAAAGACCCGACAGGCGTTTTTCTAGCATGGATTGACGTCGGCGCGCCGTCGGCGGAGCGGCTGCACAAGGCATCGAAGGCCGCGCGGCGCGTTGTAGTTTACACGCACTCGGAGATGCACCAGCTGCGAAAAGCGGCCGCAACGAAGGCCATCCATAAGGTGGAGGCCATCGAAATATGGCGTTTTGAGCCCGCGTTTCTCGACGCGGTCGAAGCCAGGATGGCTCGAAATACAAAACTCGAGCTCACGCGGAATGACGGCCATCTCTACCTCGCCGTGGGAGGGCAGACGCTTGAAACCACGCTCGCGGTGCAGTCGCTTGTGACGCCCGCGAGCTGACGTTTCCACTTCTTTTCGGCGTGGGTCTCCGAATCGATGGCTAGAACGTTTCGGTGCCGGTCGGCTCGGCCGGTGGCTGGGTCGCACCGCGATATTTTTGAGCGGCCGTCATGACGATCTTGCGCGCGCGGTTGGCATTGCCAATCGGACGATGCTCTTCGAGAGAATGCCATGGATTCCAAACGAGTCCCTCGCAGAATCCCTCTTTGCGAACGGCTTCCTCGGAACGCATGTCCTGCTTGGGAAGGATAAGCCGCGCGACAGGAACGAACGGCGCCTCGTTCTCGTCCCACGAGACCGACGAGTCCTCCACGGGCTGCTTGGCCGCGTCGCGCTGAAACTGCACGGAAAGATTGAAGCACTGAGTTCCGCTCTCGAGCGTGCTCACCACATCCTCACGGAGGAACTTCGACGATTGGTTGCGCGAACCGTCTCCGCGGTCGAGTTGCGCGCACGGCGTGAACGAGAACTTCGTCGCGCGCGGTCCGAGCTTGAACGGAACACCGCTAAAGTAGCGCTCATTGAACATGCTCGCGATCGGGCGACTCGCGGCGGAAATGAGTTTGAAAACCAGTGGCGCGTGCCAAAGGGTGAAGGCAGCCATCGCACCACCGCCCTCGTTGAGCGCCTTTTGAAACTCCATGAATGACTCGGCGTCTTTGGTCCCGAGTGAGTCCGTCGTGATCCCCAAGAAATCCTGGGTCGTCGCCGTCTCTTGGCCCGGGAAGAGCTTCGCTCCGGGCACGTTGAGGACCTTCACGGCGAGACCGTGCAAGTCGGGCGATCGGTCGCTCTGACGCGAGCTCGTCGCGTTCGAAAGGCGAATCCACGCGGGAAACGTCTTCGTCTCCTTGAAGACGCCAAACTTCGTTTCCTCAGCGCGATTCGGGAGCACTTGGAGCTGACCGAGGACGCAGCCGTGTGGCTTCGCGTGGAAGCCGCGCGCGACGCCGCCGTTCGCCTCTGCTTTTTTTTGCTGAATCTCGTTAATCTCGCGGCCGAGGCGCTCGAAAAGCGCGGGTTCGCCCGCCTGCTGGGCAACGGGCAGCTCCTCGTTCAGGGGCAGCACCTGGGAATCGACAGCGTCTGCCGTGGCTCCCAAGTGGGTCTCCGGCTCCGTTGCACACGCGACGGCTCCGACGGCGGCGAGAAGCGCAAGCGCCGTCGACTTCGAACGCAGCAGAACGGATCGAACCGACGATAAAGCACTAAAACGAGCCATAATGGTCTCCCCTGTTGGACGTAGGTATGGGTGAGGCGTCGGTGTGGAGACGCGTGTAATGACAAGTATGCAAGAGTGAGACCCACATATCATCTGCAGGATTTGTCGTTCCTCGTGCGTTGTTTCGGAGGTTGAGGGGGCTTCACGCCCGCCCCAGCGTGGGGCGCGCGATCCACCTGCCCCACGATCCCGAAACCGCGGCGTGCCGAGGGTCTGGCCACGGTGCCGAGGTCCGAGTAAGCCTCGCCGCAACGCTCATGATCGGCATCACCAACCTCGGGAAATCGTACGGCGCGCGCACGCTGTTCGAGAACGTCTCACTCAAGCTCGTTCGCGGCTCGCGCTACGGCCTCGTTGGAGCCAACGGCTGCGGCAAGACCACGTTCCTGGAGATCGTCGCAGGCGATGAGCAAGCCTCCGAAGGCGGCGTGGCTATCGATAAGGGCGCGCGCATCGGCGTCCTGCGCCAAGACAGGTTCATGCGCGACGAAGACATGACGCTCGACGTCGCGATAGCCGGTGACGAGCTCGTGATGGGTGCACTTGAAGAGCAGAGAGCGCTCGTCGCGAAGGAATCGAGCGATCCGGCGGACGCGTCGCGTCTCGTCGATCTCGAAGACTGCATCGCCTCCCACGATGGCTACACGCTTGAGGCTCGCGCGAGTGCCATCCTCGAAGGCCTCGGAATTCCGGTCGCCTCGCACCGGATGCCGCTCGCGACGCTTTCGGGCGGGTTTAAGCTACGTGTACTCCTCGCACAAGTGCTTCTTGGCGGCCCGGACGTGCTCCTTCTCGACGAGCCCACCAACCACCTCGATATTCTCTCGATTCGCTGGCTCGAAAAGTTTCTCGCGGGCTACCAAGGCTGCGCCGTGGTCATCTCGCACGACCAACGCTTTCTCGACAACGTCGCGTCGCACGTGCTCGACGTCGATTACAGCACCGTGACGGTGTACACCGGCAACTACTCCACATTCGCACGCGAAAAGGGCGCGATTCGAGAACGGAAAGAGAAAGCGAATGCCCGCGCTGAAGCCGTCATCGCGGAGAAGAAAGCGTGGGTCGATCGGTTTGGCGCGTCGGCGACCAAAGCGCGCCAGGCGCAGAGCCGACTGAAACAGATCGAGAAGATCGAAGTCGAAGAGCTCGAAGCCAGCTCACGCCGCGCGCCGCAATTTGTGTTCACCCCCGAACGAAAGAGCGGCCGCGACGTACTCGAGGTCTCCGGCGTGTCGAAGGCGTACGGCGACAAAAGCGTGCTCGTCGACGTTTCGCTTATCGTGCGTCGCGGCGAGCGCGTCGCGATTCTTGGCTCGAACGGGCTCGGCAAATCAACGTTGTTGAAGATTGCGACCGGCGGACTCGAGGCCGACAAAGGAAGCGTAAAGTGGGGTCATGAGACGCGCGTGGGGTACTTCGCGCAAGATCACCACGAAACACTGGTGGACCCCAAAGCGACTCCGCTCGACGTGATCTGGAATGCCGTACCAAAAGCTGAAACGAGCTTCGTGCGCGGCGCGCTCGGTCGGGTACTCTTTTCAGGCGACGACGTTCAGAAAAAGGTCGGGACGCTTTCGGGCGGAGAAGCGGCGCGTCTCGTGTTTTGCCGCATCATGGTCGACAAACCGAACGTCCTCGTGCTCGACGAGCCCACCAACCACCTCGACATGGAGTCGATTGAGGCGCTCGTCGAGGCGCTCAAAAAGTTCGACGACGGCACCCTCGTTTTTGTCTCTCACGATCGCGCGTTCGTATCGGCGCTTGCGACGCGCATTCTCGAGGTAACCCCGCGTGGCTTCCGCGACTTTCCAGGTAGCTACGACGACTACCTCGAACGCTGCGGTGACGACCATCTCGACGCCGACGCCGTCGTCCTTAAAGCAAAAAAGGAGCGCGTGACGGGCGCGCCCGCGGCAAAAGCCCTCAAAGTCGAACCGACGCTTTCGTGGGACGAGCAAAAAAAACGGGCAAACCGCGCAAAGCAACTCCCACTCAAACGCAACGAGGTCGTCGCCGCGATCGAAAAGGCGGAGGCACGGAAGGCCGTGATTCAAGCCAAATGGTGCGAGACGGATTTCTACGACAAGACGCCGCCCGCCGAAGTCACGAAGCTCGAAGACGAGGAAAAAACATTGGGCCCAAAGATCGAGGCCCTCATCAAAGAATGGGAATCTCTCGAAGCCGAACTCGCCGAAGCGGCGCCGCGCTGAGGGCAAGTCACTTCTTACGTTCCGTTGTTGAGGACGCGAAGGAAGCCTAATCCGTATTGCTCGGCGCGCGCCGGGCCCATGCCGTGCAGCATCAAGAGTTGCGCTGTCGTCGTGGGGTGGACCTTGGCCATCTCGACGAGCGTGCGATCGAGCGCAACGACGTAGGCCGGGACGCCGCGTTGCTTCGCGACTTCCGCGCGATGAGCGCGAAGCTTTTCGAAAACGGGTTGCGTTTTTGCGTCGAGGAAAGCAACGGCTGCCAACGAGGCAGCGACCGAAGGAGTCGCAGGCGTCACGTTCGGCCGAACCGACGTCGCGCGAGCCTTTCGTGAGCGCGTGGGTCCGTCGGCGCCACGCTCAGCAGGGAGCATGATCCGGGGTTCAATGGCCCCCTTCATGACCTCTGCGCCGGCGCGGGTCAGATACGGCACTGGGTGTTCCGTAATCGTGAGGTCAATCCACCCTGCCGCCAAAAGCGAGCGTAAAAGCGCGACGATCCAATCGCTTGAACGGTCTTTCAAAAGGCCGAACGTCGAAAGATCCGTGAAGCCGAATTTGCGCGTTTTCTCCGAATCGACGCCTTTCAACATATCGCCAATAGCCACTAAGCCGGCGCGCTTTTGAGCGCGCGCAACGCCAGAAAGGGCCTTCCGCACGACAAGAGCCTTGTCGCGGGCGTCGGTCTCGCTCTCCTCAGCACTGTTGCCGCTGGTGCCGTTTGCGCTGTCGAGGGCGAGGCACACGTCGCAGTGGCCGCAGCCGCCGAGCGTCTCCTGCTCATCGCCGAAGTAGCGCAGCACAAAGTCGTGGCGACACGTGCGTGCATCGAGGTACCGGAGAAGCTCACGAAAGAGACCCCAAGCCCGCGCCGCCAGCACCGGGTCGGCAGGCGCGCCCTCGGTTCCGAGTTGCACGAGGCGGCGCCTCAGCGTGATGTCCGCTCCCGAGCACAAAAGTAGGCCGTACGCCTGATCGCCATCCCGTCCGGCGCGCCCGACCTCTTGGTAGTACGCCTCAATTGACGACGGAGGCTGCACGTGAACGACGACGCGGATGTCCGCGCGGTCGATTCCCATCCCGAAAGCGTTCGTCGCGACGACCACGGCGAGCTTTCGCGAGGCAAAGCGGTCGGCCACCTTCGACCGCGCATCGCCGCTCATCCCCGCGTGGTAAGCGGCCGCACGCCATCCCTGTTTGCCGAGCAAATCGGCGTAAAGCTCCGTCGTTTTTCGCGTCGCGGCGTAGACAATCGCGCCCCCCGAAGGAAGACGCGCACTTCCCAAAGCGGATTCGAGGGCGTCGAGCAGCGACTCTTTCGCTTGCTTAGGGCCGTCGACGTTTCTCGCCGCGAGGTGAAGATTCGGACGCGCAAACCCGCGCAGGACCTCTTTGTAGAGTGTGCCTCCGCCAAACCCGAGGCGCTCTTTGATCTCGCGCCTGACGTCGGGTGTGGCCGTCGCGGTGCACGCCAGAATGCGTGGCGGCTGAAGGCGTTGGAGGAGCGCGCCGATGCGAAGGTAGTCAGGCCGAAAATCGTGGCCCCATTGGGCAATGCAGTGCGCTTCATCAATGGCAACGAGCGCAATCGAGCATCGAGAAAGCAAGCGCACGAACCCGTCTGAGGAGAGGCGTTCAGGCGCTGCGTAGACGAGCTTGTACTCGCCGCGCAACATCGCTTGCTCGCGAAAGTCGCGCTCGTCGCGTGACAGTGTCGACGCGAGAAAGGTCGCCGGAATTCCTCGGGCGAGCAGCGAGCGTACTTGGTCCTCCATCAGCGCGACGAGCGGAGAGATGACAAGCGTGGTGCCCGGGAGCACCGTCGCCGGCAATTGGTAGGTCAGCGACTTTCCCCCGCCGGTGGGCGCAACGACAAGCGCCCTCCCCGGCTCGCCAAGCACGGCCTCGATGGCCTCTCGCTGCCACGGTCGAAACGCGTCAAGACCGAACCGCTCGCGAAGCGCTTGATCGATCGACACGTGCTCGTCGGGCGTGCGCCTGAGGGTGCCGAAGGACTCCTTCATCGTGCTGCGAGGGGGCGTATACCACGAGAGAGCCATAGGACCCGCGCTGTCGACCACGTCGCCCAAGGGTTGCTAGGTTCAAGGCAAAAGGCTTAGGACTTGTAAATGGCAGCGCGCTTCACATCACGGCTTTGCGTCTTTGTCGGCCTCGGTGCGCTCGGTACGTCGCTCGCGCAAGCCGCGCCGCCCGACAGCGCAAACCTGAACTCCTTCGTCCAAGTGAGTCGCGCTCTGCACGCGCTCGAGCCAGCGTTTGCAGGCTCCGCGCGGCGGGTAGCGCCATCGGCCGAAGGCTCGATTGAGAAGGCCATCGCGAAGTACACGCCGGGGCGTGCGCATCCGGTCGAAGAGGGCTGCCTCCCCCAGCCGACGCCCGGCGCTCGATGTCCGCCCGGCATGGCGATGGTCGGCGCGCGCTTTTGTGTCGATAAGTACGAAGGTTCGCTCGACGAGACACTCCCAGATGGTACCACGCGTCCGCATTCGCCCTATCAAACCCCCACGCCGAGCGACGGCGTTGTGTATAGTGCACGAAGCATCGGGGGCGTCGTTCCGCAAGGGTACATCAGCGCGGCGCAAGCCGAGAGCGCGTGCAGGGTCGCCCGCAAACGCCTGTGTCACCCGGTCGAGTGGCGCGCGGCATGCGCCGGGAGCCAAGGCTTTGCCTTCCCGTACGGCCCAACGCGAGCCGCGGGAACATGCAAAGACAGCGGCCCATCGCCCATGCTGACGTACCACGCGGAGACCATGAGCCGCGGGTGGGGGTCGGGCGAGCTCAACGACCCTCGAAACAACCAACTCGAGGGTGGTCTCGCGAAAACGGGCGCGTCACCGGCGTGCGTAAGCGACTATGGAGCCTTTGATATGGTCGGCAATCTCCACGAGTGGACGGCCGATCCCAACGGCACGTTCCAAGGCGGCTATTGGCTCGACACGTCGCAGCACGGAGACGGGTGCGCGTACCGCACCATCGCACACGGGTTCGGCTACCACGACTACGCCACGGGCTTCCGGTGCTGCGCAGACGTCCTCGCGCCATAGCCGACAGCGCGCGCCTTCAACGGAACGTCGGGCGCCTCTCGGCGAATGACCTCCATTCGACGTTAGGTCCTAGCGCGTCCACCGAGTTCGGTGTCCTTCGAGCGTAGGCGACGAGCCTGACTTCGTACATTTTGAATCATCCACCGTAACGGTGATGGCATCGAGCAACTCATATTCGTCGAATCCTTCGAGCTTAATGAACACGCGTGTCAACGCGGGGATAAAGTCCTGTTCGGGTAAAGAGATGTCTCCGACCCGCTGATAGTCACTCGTGCCCCACTTGTCCGATGGCCATATCGGAATGACGCTTTGGCGCCTAACGCACGAGCCTTTTTGAATAGTTACCGGAAATAGAGTATCGTTGTGCCATGCCGTAACCACGGGTGCGTACTTGTCCACTTTGCGATGGTCTGAAGCTCGCGCACCTTCGCACTCGCCGGGGGCGTCAAACGCGAGTTTACTTGCATTCCCGACAGTAGCTTTGAAGAAGCCACCGTTGCATTCCGCAAGCACTTTGGCCCCTATCGGGAAGCGGTCCCACTCCATACGACTTATCTCGGTTTCTTGGGGGTCGTTCAAGGGCTCTGAAGCACACCCCTGCGTGGACAGCGCGACCGCGCCCACGGAGAAGAAAACAAAGACACGGCACCTCAGAAAGGCGCTGCTTAGAAGACTCATATAAAGTGGGATCATGTAGTATATGTCAGCAATTCGTATGCCGGGCGAAATGCGCGCTAGTGCGCGCACCTCGTACGCCGTGGGCGAACCAGCCAACGATTCGGCTGGATCTTAGGATCCATTCGAGAGCCAACATGGGGGGACAGGCCGAGCCGTTTGTCTTCGACGATGCTTTCGACCGCTCGTTGCTCGTTTCATTAGGCAACACTTGCGTACGAGGTACGCGCCGCATCGATCGCGGACTTTATTGAGATGACAAAGAAAGCCAGTAGACCAAAGGACATTGAAGGCGTTTGTTCCCTCCGCGCGATTGCGGAAGAGCGATGACAGCGCCGCAAAACGGTTGGGAGCAACACGAGCGCGCGCAGCGCCAAGCGTGGCTAGCACTGACCCCAGCACAGCGACTGAGATGGTTGTGGAGTGCCAAGTTGTTCGCCGCGCACGCGGCGGAAGCCGGGCTGACGCGCAAACGGGTTCCGAAGGCAGGGCTGTAACCACAGCAAAGCGCGGACGCGTTTTGGCCTGCTCGCATTGCGAAATGGTGCGCTGCGACAGGGCGGCGTTCGCGGCGAGGCATGCCTCGCCGCGCGGCCTCTTGTCGGTCGCGAGAAGGCGGGGTAAGCGTCTCGCCCATGAAGCGTGCGCTAGCAGGGTCGGTCGTCCTCCTTTCTCTTCTTTCTCTCGTGGCCTGCGGTAGCGACCCACCGCCTCCCGCGGTTGCGCCGGTCGTTGCAACGCCGGAGCCCGTCGTTGAGGCAAAGCCCGTCGAGGCCCCGAAAGCCGAGCCCACGGCGGAGGAGAAGAAGAAGGCCGCGCAGCTCGAGGCCCTCGCCAAAGACCGCGCCGAGATGGAGGCCGCGAACAAGGCCGAACTCGCGCGCTGGACGCCCGAGCTCCGCGCCGAGGCGAAGGCGCTCGCCGACAAGACGTTTCCCTCAGGCAAAGCGGCTATCCAAGCGGCGATGGCCTTGAAGGCTCGTCGACCGGGCGATGCCGCGCGTGACAAGTACCGTCACCCCGCAGAAACCCTCGACTTCGCGGGCTTCAAGCCCGGAATGACGGTGCTCGAGTTTGGCCCGGGCGAGGGTTGGTACACCGAGTTGCTCGCGCCCGCACTCGCGAAGAAGGGGAAGCTTCTCGTGACGAACACGGACCCAAGTGGCCCTGCCGACTCGCGGAGCACGCTCAACGGCCAGGGCTTCAAGATGATGCTCGAGACGTCGCCCGAGCTCTACGGGAAGGCCGAGACGGTCATCATTGATGGCAAAACCCCCAAGCTGCCCCAAGAGGGCACCGTCGACATGGTCGTTCTCTTTCGCGAGCTGCACGGGATGGTGCAGAAAAACCGTATGGGCGAATGGCTCGGCGAGGTCCACAAAGCGCTCAAGCCGGGCGGCGTCGTCGTCGTCGAGCAGCACCGCGCGAAGCCCGATGCGAAGCCCGAAGAGAGCGCGAAACTCGGCTATCTCCCCGAAAAATGGGTCATCGAGAAGATCGAGGCTGCAGGCTTCAAGCTCGCTGGAAAGTCGGAGGTCAACGCGAATCCGAAAGACACGAAGGATTACGCCGACGGCGTGTGGACACTGCCGCCCGCGTTCAAGCTCGGCGAAAAGGACCACGCGAAGTACGCCGCGATCGGTGAGAGCGATCGCATGACCCTCAAGTTCACCAAGGTTGCGGCGAAGGCTGCGGCGCCGGCGGCGATGAAGCCCGCAACGCCCGCAACGCCCGCAACGCCCGCCAAGAAGCCCTAAGCCCTCGTAGCGACTCGCCTTCGGGCTACAACCCGCCCTGCGACCCGAGATGCTCAATCCGGGACGCAGGGCGTTTTCGCTTCCGTCAACGGTGGGGTCTCGGCGAAGCACACGCCAATGCGACAAGGTGCGCCAGGAGGTCCGTGTGGTCGGCGGACGACGCCGATACGATGCGATGCGGTCCCGCGCCTGCGACGCGAACCCTGTCTACGTGCGGGCGTGGCGCAAGCAAGCGTTCGTCGAACGGCGCGTGAACGGCATGTTCGCGTAGCTTACGGACAAGCGTGCTGAAGTTTTCTCGTTGCGACGGCCGGAGGTCGGAACCCAGCGCCGCATAACGCAACGTGGAGAGCCGAAGGAGAAGCGGCGTGCCGCCCCGTCGAAAGACGTAGAGCACCGGCTCACGTTCCTCGATGCTCTGTGTCTTCGTGTTCGCCACTTTCTTCGTCAGCATCAAGCCTCCCGACATCGCCGCGCGCCCGAGCGACAAGGTACGCGCCGAGGTCGTCTCGCTTTGGTCTTCGCGGGTGCGGTGGGTCGCTCGGACGAGGGCACAGACCTCGCTCCAAGGCACGCGCTCTTCGCGCTCGTCGCGCTCGTCGGTCGCGTTGCCGGGCATCAAAACAAACGCGTCGGGCTCGAGCCGAAACGCACGAATATGAACCATCGCCGCGGAACGCACGACCGCGTTCGCGTCGCACGCCACGGCGTCATGCCCACGCGCACGGAGCTGCGCAAGAACGCGGAGCGCGCGTTCCCTCTCGTTCGTTTGAAGGAGCAGTGCCGGACTCGGTGCGCGAAGGAGAAGCGCGGTCTCGTACGTCGTCGCGCCAAGGCCAAGATCAACCGTGAGGGCGCGCGCCTCTTCTTCAACCGTCGTGCGAAGCGCCAACAGTGCGACGAGGAACATCGCTCGAGGATACCGCCCGCCATGTCCAGACACGTCCGTGTCGCGCACCCTCAAAAATAAAAATCGACATCCCTCGGTGATCCTTCTTCGCGCCGCAGTCCCCTAAGAGATTGAACCTGGGGTTTGCCAGGAAGCCCTCACACACTGCAGGAGTCGCTATGGCCCGTTCTTCGATTACGATCGCCGCTTTCTTCTCGCTCGCCGCCGTGGCCGCGTGCACGGCCGGCACGGCAACGACCGAGGACGCGACGTCCGAACAGCAACAAGCCCTCACCGAGGCGACGGCCAGCGCCGACGACGCCAAGGCGACGGCGACCGTCTGCTTTGCGACGTTCGAAAGCTGCAAGACGGCCACTGCCGCCGACGTGTCGGCCTGTAAAACAGCCCTCCACGCGTGCCTCCCCGCGGAGGCTCACCCAGGCCCGCATTGCGGTCCGCCGCGCGGCAAAGGAAAGGGAAATCCGAACGGCCCGAACTGCGACGGTGCGTCCAAAGGCCGGGGCGACGCGGGCCCCGAAAAGGATGACCGCGAAGGTCGCGAGGGTCCGCCTCCCGACGGCGAAGCCAGCGGCGACAGGCCCGCCCCCGCAGGCAGCGCGTCAAGCCGCGACGGCGACCCCAAGGGCCCACCGGGTGCGCCCGGAGGCCACGAGCGCGACGGCGGCCCCGACGAGAAGGACGAAGGCGCGAAGGGGAAAGAGCCAGGCTTTTGCAAGCGCATGCACCTCCCTGCGACCCCTGCCTTCAAGGCGTGCCGCGACGCGCTCGACACGTGCGTAGTCGGGGGATCCGACCGTAAGACGTGTTTCGAGGCGCATCACGCGTGCGTAAAGGCGGCATTCGAGGCCGCTGCCGCGGCGCCCCCCCCGGCTTCGCCGTGAGCTGACCGACCACGGCGCAAAGCGTCGCCGGAGACGGATCAGAAATCCTCGTGAAGCTGAAGGTCTCGTGGGCCTGCAATCCACCTACGAGACCGTCGGGTGTCGGAACCGAGAGCTCCATCTGACGTCGGTGCGCTTGCGTGCCGACGTTTCCTTTTTGTCTAAGGGCACGCACGCGCGCGCCGATGGGGCCTGCCGGAACGGATGGCCTCGCAGGTGGTAATGCAGGGTGAAGGCCTCGCGCCACATGCCTCCCAGCGATCTGGACTTCGGATGTCCGTGCATACTGCAGGCAAAGCCCAACACGTGCCCGGCACGTCACGCGCACACGTCGTCGCGGAGTCAGACGAGGGCAG
Source organism: Polyangiaceae bacterium (assembly GCA_025353725.1). Classification (GTDB taxonomy): domain Bacteria; phylum Myxococcota_A; class Polyangia; order Polyangiales; family Polyangiaceae; genus Labilithrix. The sequence continues at coordinate 23,134 of JANXOF010000085.1, forward strand.
AAGGCGCGCGCAGAACGTACCCGACGGACACCCGGAAGAAACGTCAGGTGCGCGGCCGCCCTCTTCGTCGCGCCACGGGTCGGGCCTACCTCCACACGGCGGCGAGCGACCGGCGCATTCTCCGGGCGTCGCCGCGGTAATTCCTGAAGCTCGGCGGAGGCAGTCGTTCCAATAAGTCACGCCGTCGCATCCACAGACGGGCGACGCCGATTCCTCACACACCACGGGAAGGAGAGCGCACGATCCTCCCACGTCCTCGCAGCGCGCACGCGCGCAGAACGCTGTGGTGGGGCATTCGCCGCGCTCGGTGCAGCGCCGCGCGTCGACGGCGGGAAGTCCCGCCTCGAGCGTATCGGGTACGGTGGCAAGGAGGAGCGACTCGTTCGCGCAAGCCTGAGCCAACGGCAGCAGGAATGCCGACAGCGCGCTCGTGGCAATCGCGAACCGTAAGGTCACGGTGCGGCCTCACGCGGCCCGAAGACGGCGTCGCCCAGCGCCGCAAACGTGATGCCCAGCATCGTCATGAGCCGAATGCGCGAGGGCAGAAAAACGTCCGACACAAGGCCGCGATCCGACGCCACAATCCAACGGCGTGACGCGAGGTCGATGTCAGCCCCCACGCTGAGCGAGAGCGCCGTGCCGCGGGTGAGCGGGATATGAGCTACCGCCTTCGTCAAAGCGAGCGGGTCCAAGCGACTCGTCGCCGCAGCGAGTCGCCCGACGGGCAAGACGTCGGAACGCGGCTCAACCGTCAACGCGTCAACGCCTACGCCGGCCGCGACATCCAGCGCAAAGGAGGCACGCTGAATGAGTTCGAGGGCGACAGCCGCGCGGAACGCCGAGACGCTGACATGCGCACGGACGACCTCGGAGCCGACCTCAAACGGAACGACGTAATGGGCAGAACCGTGGATGGAAGGTCGCAAGCCTCGACGGTGCACGAGTCCAATATCGCAGCCCATGCGCGCAATCACCCCCGCGCCTCGCGCGTACGAGCTCACGCCCGCTTCGGGGGATAGCTCGAGCGCCCACGCTGACGGTAACGATGGGGCGGGTGGAACCAACACGTCGAGCGGCACGTGGCTGGTCGGGTTCAAGCGGCGCGAAGCTAGAAGAGCGGGCGAGACAGGCACGGTCGCGGTCGGCGCTGAAATTCCGGCCTGCGCTTCGACCTCGAGGGCAACGTCGCGCTCACGCAGGAGCATCGGCTCGAGCGCTGCCTGAACGATGTGCGCGAGCTCTTCGCTCTCGACGGAGGCGGAAGCGTTTCGGCCTACCGTCCGGTGAAGCGAAACACTGCCCGTCGCGCCATCGACGACGCTCACGACGGCGCGCGCAGGGTCTCGCAAATCCACTGTGACGCGCGCGAGCAACGACGGCCCCCATGTGCCCGGCGTGGCAGCACGTTCGGGCTCGGAGCCGAAACTCTGACGGCTCTCCATCAAAAGCGCCAAGCGCCCAAGGAGCTCACGCAGACTGTCCTCGAGACGAGACCCGTCGCGGCCCGCGACCCTCACCTCGACCGTGCGTCGCGCGCGCGCCGATGCGCCAAGCTGCGCCGACGCGGGCCGTTCCTGTCTCGCGCTTTCGAGTACAGCGACGCCAATTGCGAGCGCAAGTCGAACGGCGCGCGCCACGCGCCACGCACCACGCGTCACCGGAACGCTAATTTTCCAACGCGAACGCGAGCATGCGCCGCGTACGGCGTTCGTGGGTAGGCGGCCAAAAGCGTCGACCACGCCTGCGACTCGGCTTCTCCGTTGCCGAGCTTCTCAAGCGCGGAGGCTCGACCTGCCATCGTCTCTTCGTGGAGCTCCATCGCCCCCGTAGCCAGGTACGCGTCGAAGCGCGCGAGAGCGTGAACCGCGTCACCGTGATCGAGGAGGAGTTTCCCCGTCGTGGCCTTGGAGATCTGCGCCTCACGGCTCGCCGGAAACCGACGCTCCAAAAGGTCATAGCGCGCGAGCGCGGACTCCACATCACCCGACCGACGCGACGCATTGGCCACATCAAAGAGCTCCGAAGCCGTCGTCCCGGAAGCGGCCACAACGCGAGCGATTCGAACATCCGCCACCGGCTTTGGCGCAGAAGCCACCGCGAGGATGGGCACCGCGTCCCTTGGTACCTCGAGGATCGGAAGTGGCGGCTCCTCCACGAGGACCATCGGGGCCTTCGCTACCGCCGTCGCGGTCGCGACAACACGCGACGAGGGTCGAGCCGCAGCTGCGTGCGTCACCTCTTGCACCGAAGCGGCGAGGCTTTGCCACACGCGCGTCGTGGCCGTTGCTGCCCCCGCGACGCCCGCGGCAAGAACCGCAGCGGCAAAGAGCAAAGTGACCATCGTACGGCGCGGGCGACGGCGCGTCCGTGGAACGACGTCGAGATCGTCCTCTACGAGAGACTCGACGGCTGTAGGTCTTTCCGCGACGAGCGAAGGCGCCGCTTCCCTGACGGCTTGGGTAACGTCGCAAGCCGCATCCGTGCGAAGGGGAGCGAGCGCGCCCGCCACCAACCCCAGGATCGCAGAGGGGCGATCATCACCCTCGAGTTCGTCCGCGAAATCGAGACGCATCGCTTGCTCGGCCCGACACGCCGTACACCGCGCGAGGTGCGCGTCGAGGCGAACGCGTTCGCCTTGGCTAAGCGCGCCGCGGGCAGCTCTATCGAGAAGTTCTTCAGGATGGAGGTCGATAACATTCATGAGTCCACTCCCAACAGCGCGACGAGGCCCGGTTGACTCTCGATCGTTCGGCGTAACGATTCTTTCGCGAGTCGAAGGCGACTACGGACCGTATTCAGCGGCGCGCCGCTCTGCGCGGCGATCTCCTCGAGCGACCACCCGAGCACAACGCGCATGGCGAGCGCCTCCGCCTGTTCCGGAGGGAGATCTGCTAGCAGTTCGCGAAGGACCTCTTTCCGACGCTCTGACGCGAGTTCGTCCCCCGGTTCGCCATCGGTTGCGGCGACGGAATCCGTGTCGGTTCCGGCGTCGCGTCGCGCTTGCTCGACGCGACCACGACGCCGCGCGGCGATGGCGGTACGTACGGCAATGGTGGTGGCATAGCTTGCCGGGTCGCAGTCGCCGCGAAACGCGGGAAGCGCCTGAATGAATGCAATGAGCGCGTGTTGCGCGACGTCGTCGACATCAGGATGGCGACTCCCGAGAACCGCACGCGCGACGCGAAGCACACGCGCCCCCACGCGCCGAAGGAGTTGACTCGTCGCCGCGGCATCACCTGCCGCGGCCTGACGCGCCAGAGCGATCGCGGCGAGAGCCTCCGTACTCGGAAGCCTCGTCGGTTCGTGTGCGTATTCCGTGGCCAAGGGGGTTTCCGTGATGCCTCCGATCTCTAGAGTGGACTGCCCGGTGAAAAAGGATCACGCAGTCTGCAATCTTGAAAAAATAGCTCCGACTTGTCGTGCGATCTGCGTTCCGCGAGCCACGAAATCCAAGCGGAGAACGCCCTCGAAGGGCTTCCCACGTGCCTTCGGTGCAATGCAAAAGGTGGCGCTATCGGCAACGAGCGACAGGCAAGAGAGAACGCGCGAACGCGGCCAATCTCCGCGGCCCTAAAAGGGTCTCCTTGGTAGTTCGTGGTAGGGCTTTTACTGCCATCTCGAGCCGCAGAGCTTCGCCTTTGGACGGGCAGCGCCGCACGGCGCATAGCTCGAGCGGGCCTCGCCCTCGCGTGTACTTTGCACCCTTACCCGCCTCGTGCGCGCGAATTCGCTCGGCCACATCGCGAGCTATGCCGGTATAGAGCGAGCCATCTGCACAGCGCACCACGTAAACAAACCATCGGTCGACGGCGTCGGCGCTTTTTGCCCTTGATTTTGGCGGCACGGCTGGACTCACCGGACTCACTTTAGCCGCTTGCGAATGAGCCCCTCCTGCATCACCGAGGCGACGAGCTTGCCCTCCTGTGTAAAGACGCGCCCGCGCGCGAGACCTCGACCCCCGTGCGCCGCAGGGCTGTCGAGAACATAAAGGAGCCACTCGTCAACCCGGAAGGGTTGATGAAACCACATCACGTGGTCAAGGCTCGCTATCTGCATCCCGGGCGTGAGCCACGATACGCGGTGGGGCATGAGCGCCGTCGTAATGAGAGAATGGTCCGACGCGTAGGCGAGGAGATAGCCGTGCAGCGCCGGATCGTCGGGAAGCTTTCCCATCGCCTTGAGCCACACCATGCGTTGCGGCGACTTGGCAAAAGGTTTGAAGGGGTCATCTTCGTCGGCCTCGGAGTCACCGCCTACCGGACGAAGCTCGAACGGGCGCGGCACCGTCACGAGCTCGTGAAGGCGTTTGGGTAGCCTGTCGAGGTACGGAAGCGCGCGCTCTTGCTCCGTCGGCTGCGACTCGGGCGGCGGTGCCGATGGCATCGCGTCTTGGTGCTCGAAGCCTACCTCATCGACTTGAAACGAGGCCGCCATGTTAAAAATGGCTTTGCCGCTTTGGATCGCGACGACGCGCCGTGTCGTAAACGAACCTCCGTCGCGAATGCGGTCGACATCGTAAATAATGGGCTTTGAGACGTCGCCAGAGCGCAAAAAGAAAGCATTCATGGAGTGAACGCGGCGCTCGGGCGGCACGGTCTGTACGGCCGCGGAGAGCGCTTGCCCGAGCACCTGGCCGCCAAACACGGCCCCCCAGCCTAAATCCTGGCTTTGGCCACGGAAGAGGTTTTCCTCGATCCGTTCTAGGGCGAGCTGCTCAACGAGCTCATCAAGGACATTTTTGGTCATTGCGGTGAGATCAATCTACCGGCCAGCGCAGACGTGGTCCGTTTTTCTGCGCTATTTCGCCCTCAACATCAGAAACGAGCCACCAATGCCTCAGGTCCCGTAATCTGGTCGTAGCGATGACAAACACGCAAATCTTCATCGCCGCGCTCTTCGCTGTCGCGGCCGCGGCTTATTTTTGGATAGCTCGAAAAAAGGAGGCGCTTCCGACGAAGCCCAGCCCTGCGAAGGAGGGGGAGAAGGCCGAACCGCGCCACGATGACAGCGCCGAGAAGGCTGCGGCGAAGGAGCGCGCCGACGCGAAGGCTCGAGCCGAGGCCAAAGCGCTCGCGAGCGCCGACGAGCAAGCGAGGGAAAAGGCCGTGCTTGTCGCTGCGGGCGAAGCGAAGGTGCGTGTCGAGCCTCTCAAAACGCCGCTCGCCGAAAGCTTCGCACCGCCCGAGGTCAATCAAAACCCTCCGCCCCCGTCGAGCTCGAGCCCCGCGTCTCGGCAGCTCGCGCCCCTTCGCGCGAGCGTTCCCTCCGCAAAGATGGTGGCCCCGAAGGCGCCCTCGATCAAAGTGCCGTCCGTACCTTCCGCGTCGCGCGTCGAGCCTTCGACCGCGCCTCCTCCGGGCTCGAGCGAAGCGTCACGGCCCGTCGCGTCCGAGAGCTTCGCTGAGCCAGGCAAGCCCCCGCCCTCGGCGTCACTCCGTCCTGCCGCCACCCAGTCTGACGCGCCTACTCGAATCGGGATTCCTTTACCCATTTCGACTCCCGTGGTCGCTCCAGCACGCGCGGCTGCGCAGGTCCCGGTCCCCGCTTCTGGTCCGACCGCAGCCCCTGCGCCCTTTGCCCCCCCTGCGCCTTCCCTCAAGCAGGCCGTGCCGGTTGCGGCTCCCCCTCCGGCCATAAAAAGCGAACCGCGGCTCCCCCCAGCCGTCGCTTTCGTGCCCGCGACGGTGGCGGTCGACGCCCCTGGGTCTCATGCAGCGGAGTCTGCCAAGGCGAGCGAACCTACGACGAGTGACTCGTTCAATAAGGTGGACGAAAAGGCCGCTGCCGTAGCGGTTCCGACGAAGGACGAATTTGACCTGACGCTCGCCGACTTGGACTCGAGGCCCAAGCTCGACGCAAAACCCTCCGTGGTTCCGGTACCGCTAGTCGCCAAGCCAGCGATTGCCTCAGAAACTGCGGAACTCGAAAAGAACGACCCCGACCACGCGAAGGCCCGGCGGTTCTCACGGGTCGCGGTCAGCGAAATCAAGCTCTATCACGAGCAAGAAGTGGTGGAGGGACGCGTCGCCAAAGACCTCTGGCGACGCCTGAACCAAGACATCATGATGTCGGTTCAAACGTACGAAAAGCGCGTTCCGCAAGCCGTTCGTGACCGGTTCGACTACCTCTACGACGAGCTCATTCGTCAGCTCGCAGAGGGTAAACCGGAACTACTCGGCCCCGACGCGCCGGGAGCCACGGCGAAGGCACGACCCCTGAGGAAGTAACGCTCCAAACGCCGGGACGAAGTCGCTGGATTCGACGCGCGCCCACCTCGCGCACCGAGCGCCGTGCGTCACGGTGAGAGCCTACTTGCCGAACGCTTGCTTCATGTAGGCCACAACGTCCGCCACCTGTTGATCCGACAGGGAGGATTGTTTTGGCATTTGCGCCTTTTTGCCTGCAACGCCGTTCAGAATGTACCCAGCGAGTTCGTCGACCGGGTCGTTCTTTGACGGCTCGGCCAGCTCCGGGAAGAGTCCATCTGCGCCGGAGCCGGTTCCGTCAGACTTGTGGCACGAGGCGCACGACGGGGAACTCGACGTCTCATACACAGTTTTGCCAGCCGTGGCGTTGCCCGTGAGCTTGGTGATGTTCAGGAGCCTTTCCGAGACGGTGGCCGTCGTGGGCGCGGGCGTTGACGTTGTGCTCGCACAGGCCACGAGGGCGAACGAGGTCATAAGCGAGGAGGCTAGAAGGCTTGATTTCATCAATTCCCGGAGTATCCCAGGAAGCGTCGCTTGGCGACCCGTTCCAGGGCGCGGTGGGCATCTTTTTAGCGAGGTCTGGTCCGGACAGAGCTTTGCACCCTCATGCCATCAAGGCTTGCATCACGAGCGCGACGTGAGTGACTAAGAACGCGCTGCCGAGGCAGACCAAGAGGTGAAACACCTCGTGGTAGCCAAAAACGCGCGGAGCGGGATCCGGTCGCTGCATCGCGTACACGAGCGCGCCCACGGTATAGGTAAGGCCGCTCGCGCCCAGCCACGCGATACACGGCGTACCGACGAGAGGCGCGCGGCGCGCGACCTCGAACACGCTCATCCACCCTAGAGCGAGGTAGAATACGGCCGTCAGCCACTTTGGCGCATTCGACCAAGCCACCGCTTTCAGGACTCCGCACCCGACGCCGAGCCAGACGGCGTGGAGAGCTCGATGCCCACCCGTAGGCGAAGCGGCCAGCGCGAAGAGCGGTGTATACCCGCCGCCGATGAACAGGAAAATGACGGCGTGGTCAAGACGCTGCATGCGAGCGCGCGCCAAGGGCCGCCACTGCACACGGTGGTAACAGGCGCTCGTACCGAACAGGAGAACGAGCGTACCTCCGAAAACAAGAACTGACGCGTACCCGGCCGAGGTGTGCGCTCGCCTCACGAGCAGCGCCGTGACCACGAGCGCGACGACAAACGCGACTTGGTGGGAGACGCCGCGCAGAATCGGCTTATCCACGTGGCGTAGGGGTGTCTGTGGCATCGTGCTCAAGAGCGCGACTTACTTCGTCTCAAGCTCGCGTGCGACGAGATCCGACGTACACTTAGAGTCCGCCCCCGCCCCGAGGTGCCATGACTCCTTCGTCGTTGTTGCAAAGCGTCTCGCGTCTCTCTTTGGGCTTTGCTGTTGCCGGTGTCGGGGCGGCGGCTATCGCGGCTGGCGGACTCACGGCGGCGTGCGGAGCCGACAACGCCATCTCCACAGCAGCGGAGGTCGCTTCCGGCTCGAGCGACGGTGGCACCCCGATAGCCATCGTCGATTCCCCTGATTTGCCCGACACAGATGTTCCGTACATGTCTCATGCGGATGCGGGATGCCCCGTAAAGTTCGTCGGCCCGAAAAAGGGGACCATCGCCCTGAGCATCCCTCGCGCAGGCGCCGCTACGCCCATCGCGTGGAAGACGCCCCTCAACGCGCTTGCCGTCGATGGGCAGTTTTCACGAGCCGAGCTCGACATCGACCAAGAGAGCGAATACCTGCGAATCACGGGCTACGGCTTTTCGTTGCCGTCGACGGTGACGATCAAAGGTGTCGTCGTGCAGCTAAAGCGTCAGGGCGCGAATGCCATCTCCGATGGCCTTATCGCACTTTGGCTCGATGGAGTTCCCGCCGACAGACCCAAGGTACTGAAAAATCCGTGGCCGAAAGCGCTAGGAACGCACCACTATGGCCAAGAGGTGGATACGTGGGGCAATGATCTAACGCCTGAAATCCTATCCAAACCTGGCTTCGGCACTCAGCTTTATGCCAAGCGAAGTGCCGATACAGGGACGGGCGCCATCGCCGCGGAGGTCGAATCACTCCAGATCACGGTTTGGTATTGCGAATAAAGGGTACCCAGCCGAAGCGTGCGCGGACGTCGTGCATCGTTTGGGTATACCCTCCGTTTTGATCTCTCACGACGAACGGCGGCTCCAGCGTCGCCGCAGGGTCGACTGGTCGCCCAAGACCACAAGCGAATAGCGAGAAAAGAGGAGGAAGTCCCTCGCGTGGCACGACGTCGCGATGTGCCTTTACCGTAAAGCCTTCGTCGTGCACGGCCGCCAGCGCCCGCGCCTTTTGTGGCCAGGGGAAGCAAAACACAAAAAGGCCCTCGGGCGCGAGATGACGCTTCGCGGCTCGGGCGTAGTCACGGACGTCTCCACGCAGTTCGAACCGAGCGTGCGCTTTTTGCCCGTCGGCGGGCACAATCCCGGCTTTGATATCGAAGTAGGGTGGGCTCCCCGTCACGAGCGGAAACGGCTCTTCCGCCGCAAAGTCCCGAAGATCACCGCAGCGCGCGTCGACGCGTGCCTCGAGTCCGTTCGCGCGTAGATTTTCGCCAAGAAGGCGAAAGCTCACGGCTTGAGCTTCGATACACGTAAGTCGCATCGTCAGCGGCATACCCGCGAGCACGAGCAGTCCGACCGTACCGATTCCGGTACCCAGGTCGAGCGCTCGTGTCACGTGCGGGCTTTTCTCGAGCGCGTACCACCCGGTAAGTAGGTCGTCGGTAGAATGCCGATGGCCCTTTTTTCTCTGGAAAATACGAAGCGTAGAGGTCAAACCGTCGATGGTGATGATTTCACCAAACTCATTTTCGAGGACGCGTCGTCGCGCCTCGAGCGCATCAGGCGACAGCATTAGGGCTTTGGAATCCGAAACGTGCTCACCATCAACGCGCCGTTCAGCGCATAAATGAGCGCGAGCGGGTGCAACACGAACGGGCCGAGGATAAAGCCACCGAGCCAAATCGACGACCCAACGCGCCCTTGCGCGAACGCAATACCGAGCGCCAAAACGAGCACGAGGCTCGTAGGGATCGGCGTTCCCTCGTAGTATTTTACTTTGCCGTTTTCGTCCGAAAGCGCCGCGGCGGTGACGTTGTAGCGCGCGAGGCGACTGATCCCGCAGGCGACGAAAAAGCAGAGTGCGACGCCGTCCCAACCCCCGCGCAGCCCGAGCGCGAAGGCGAGCGCCGCGGGAGCGACGCCGAAAGAAACAATGTCCGCGAGAGAATCGAGGTCGGCGCCAAGAGGCGAGGATTTCCGCCGCCAGCGCGCGACGGCGCCGTCAAGCGCGTCGCAGACGAGAGCCAGGGGGAGCAGCACGAAGGCGGCCCAGATGGCGGGACGCTCCCCCGTCGCGACATAGCTCATACTGGCGAGCACGGCGCCAGTGCCGCAAAACGCGTTGCCCAGCGTAATAAGGTCGGCAAGCACAAAGGTGCGCACCATCGAAAAGGGCACTTTTTTGACCCGCGAGGCTGTCGCTAACGCGGCATCGGACGCGTCGGATCGCTCGGTTCCAAGGCGTGCGCTAGATTCGGGTTTGGGGATGGCCATCGCGGAACTCGTCGGACGTCGGAGACTACCTCGAGTCGCCCCCGGAGGCCAAACCGCTTCGGAAAGCGTCCGTGCACGACGCACGACGTACGCCCGAAACCGCCGTCAACCGACCAGGCATGATAGCGGGTGGTCGCGTCCGATAGACCCGACGCCGATCACCTGAACCGCATGCAGCGTGCTCCGAAAGACCCCCCCTTCATGCGCGGCGTCGTCTGCTGCAAGCGGTGGTGGATGATACTTCCCCAACTGACGCCGTAGCCCCGATAGTCAAATCGCGCCGTATCCGGACGCAAGACGGCCTCTTCGAGGTTGCCTTTGAGGTCCATCCACGGCTCATCGGCCGGGTTGATGCGCACTTGGTCGGCGGGTACGCGGCCGGGTGGGGCGATACGCGACGACCCGTCGTGGGCCGCTTCTCCCCTATCGTTTGGAAAGTAGTAAACCGACGCGCAGGACTGCGTTCCGTCGGAGAACGTATTGAGCGTATTGCCATTGCAATTTCTCGATTTTCCTCCGACGAGTCGTGGCGGTTCGGGAGACGTCGCCGTCTGATCCGGCCAAGCGCCGCCCGCGACGTAGTCAAAGACCTCCGTCGTCATGAGCTGGCCGCCATCCCACGCGCAAAAGGCCGCGAACTGACCGAACGGCGTACAATTGAGCGCTTTTTGGTCGAGTTCGTCCTTGGTGAACGCTTTGCCGAGTGACGCATCGCCGGTGTGTGCCGCTAGGGTCGCAGCGTCGAACCAATAGGTGCTGAATCCGTACGATTGCGCCGTGTTCGAGCAGTTTAAGTCATGCGACGCGGCATAGTCCGGAATGGGCCCACCAGGCCCACCGGGTCCGGTGATGTACTCGGGAAAAAAATGAGCTGACGTGAACGTTCGCACAAGGTCCACGTCGATCGTAAAGGTTCCCGCACCGACGCTCCACGTCGATTGTGTCTTACGGTTCGCGGGATTCAGGTATTCGTCTTGGCCTGGGTAGAGGACATTCGTCGTCGGATTGGTGACGGTAAATGTCGAGTCCGAACCACCCACCAGCGCATTGGGAAGCGTAGCCTCCCAGCCAGGGTTCCAGCGGTAGGGTGCCGTCGGTCGGTGGGACGCCATGTAATCCCTGATCTTCGGAGCGCCTCCGTTCATTTCAGACACGGCGTCGACAAACGCGCGCATCCGCCCCGCCGTAATCTCATACTTGTCGAGGTAGACCGTCTTTCCGGGTTGCCGGGTGTCCACGTACCCCGAAACGGGAAGCGTTTTGCAGCACGACTCGTGCGCGGCTTGTGCGTCGCCGGGCTCCGCGACTCCGCACGTGTCGCCACCGAAGCGAGGCTTGCAGCTTGGGATGTCGACGCACTTCGAGGCATAGGTGCAGGCGGCTTGGCAGTCACTGTCCGCGAGGCAATCTTTCGCCTCGGCGCACTTCTTCGACCCCATCCCTGACCCGCCACAGTCCACGTCGGTTTCGCTCCCGTTCTTGACTCCGTCATCATAGCGCGGAGAAGTGCACGTCCTTGTCGCTTCGGAGCAGTAGCCTTCGTCGCAATCGGAGTTCCCCGCGCAGTCTTTTCCGCTCGCACATTTCGGTGCGTTGGGCCCCCCGCAGTCGACCGCCGTTTCAGCGTTGTTTTTCTTCCCGTCCGTAGGCCCGATGGGGCCACAGAGGGCCGACGTGCACGTGCCCACGCAATCGGCGCTCTCGAAGCACTTCTGCCCGTCGCGACACAGCCGCACCGGTTTCGCGCTACCGCCGCAGTCGATGTCAGTCTCCCCGGCGTTCGCGGCTCCATCCGTGTGACTCGCTGGCGCTGGGGTCGCACAGACGAACGCGTCGCAGAAGCCCGATTTGCAATCCTTCCCGAGCTCGCAGGCTTGGCCGTCCGTGCACGCGGCGTTAGCTCCGGCCTCACCGCAGCCCTTGCTCGTAGGTTGAGCGCACACGCCTTTGACGCACGCACCCGTGGCGCACGCTTCGTTGCTGCTGCAGGCCGACTCGGTGCAGCGTACGGCGCAAGCTCCGCCACAATCGACGCCGAGCTCATCGCCGTCGCGAAGAGCATTCGAGCAACTTGACGGCTCCACATGCGTCGACGACGAGCAGCCCGAAAGCGAAGCTGTCGCAGCCGACAGAACTGACACGAGCGACGCAATGGAGAAGAAGAAGGGCGCACGAAGGGACGTCACCGGGAAACCTACGCGCGTCGCAAAAAATTTAGACCGAACCACGCAGCCTCCTACTCGGTTTGTACCCAACAGACGCGTGACACTCGCGTTTTGTTTGTGCCCATCTCAACCGAAGCCGAGTTCAGCGCCGAGCCTCTCTGCCACGCGCACCCGGTTCGCGCACGAGGAAAAATTAGGCGCTCCGAGGTCTCCGAGCCCGCGGCAGCCCAATGACAAACCCGCTAAGGTCGCTCGATGAGCAGCGGGCGCCGCCATGCGACACGGTTTTACGGAGCCGTCGTGTTTGGAGTCCTGGCCGCAAGTGCCGCGATTTTGCTGCGAACGAGGCCTTATGAGGCGGGCCCTTCTCGTACAGAGGTGCACGAGAGGGAGGGCGCGTCCTGGTGCGGGGTTGGGCTTGAGTCGATCGCAGGCGAGGGCTGTTTTGCGCCCTCAAAAAGCCCTGAGCGATCGACCGCGCTGTTGGTCTACCTCCACGGTCGCTATTCGGCAGAGAGCGCAAGCGAGGAACGCGACCGTCAAGCGCGCGTCGCGCGTCTTGGAACCGCACGCGGGCACGCCGTCCTTGCCTTGCGAGGCAAGCAGGGACAATGCACGGATCCGCGGTTCGCCGCTTGGTGGTGCTGGCCCAGCACCGAGACGCGCGCACCGGACGGTCCGGCGTTCGTGGCGCGGTGGTCGGTCGCCGTCCGCGAGGCTGAGCGTCGCTCGCATCCGGCGCGTCGCGTTCTCCTTGGATTTTCAAACGGAGGCTATTTTGCGGCGCTCATCGCCTCTCGCGCGCTAGCGCCGTTCGACGCCGTGGCGGTAGCGCATGCGGGCCCGGTTGACCCCATGGTCCCGGTCGGGGCACGACCACCGATGCTCCTCGTCGACGCGGACGACGACCCCTCAGGGCCTGAGATGTCACGGCTCGACAGCGCGCTGACGCGCGAGGGCTGGCCGCACGTCGTCGTGGTTCGAGAAGGCGGGCACGCGTTGCCCGATTGGGACGTAGCTATGGCACTCGCGTTTTTCGATCGCGTACGAACCGAGCCGATGCCGCTCACGCCTCCTCTCGCCGCTCGCACCACACGAAACGCCAGCGCCTCGACTGAATCATCTCGCTCGAACGTACCGCAGGCGTCCGCCACCTCGGCTCCTGCCCTCACCGAGCCCGAGTCCGTGCTAAAGGAGGCCCCGTGAGCCGTCGCATGCCTCGCACGATCGATCGTCGTTTCGCCCAGCTGATCGCAACCAAGCGAATTTTTACGGGTACTCTTGGGCTCGCCGCGGGGGTAGGCCTCTTGGTCGTCGCCCTTCAGCACGGAGGCGCTCCCACGCCGGCGCTCGGGTTCGCCCTTTTGATCTTCTTCGCCGGCGGTGCGTGGACCTTGCGCGACGGCCTTCGTCTCCGCCGCGCCCTTCGAGCTTCGTGCACGTAGCGCGCGTCGGTAGCTACTTCCGGCGCACCGACGTAATGACGACCGCCTTCAAAGGCGCATCTTTCGTGAAGGGGCCCTGGGAGCCCGTGGCCACGGCCACCATTTTATCGGCGACCTCCATTCCAGACGTCACCTCGCCGAATACGGCGTAGCCCCAGCCGCCGGCCGACTTCGCCGTGTGGTCGAGGAACGCGTTGTCGGCCACGTTGATAAAAAACTGAGCCGTCGCCGAATGGGGATCGCTCGTGCGAGCCATCGCGACGGTTCCACGCGTGTTTTTGCGCGTCCTGTCGGCTTCGTTTTCAACGGGTTCACGGACTGCGCGCTTGTCAAAGCTCACGTCGTACCCGCCGCCTTGCGCCATAAATCCCGGGATAACGCGGTGAAAAAGCGTGCCGTCGTAGTGTTTGCTGTCGACGTAGGCGAGGCAATTTTTCACGCTCTTCGGAGCACGCTCCTCATCAAGCTCGATTTCGAGGTTTCCTAGCTCTGTCTCAATCACGAGTGTGGTGGCGGCCATGCAGCACATCCTACCCCGGCGGCGCGTGCGAGATGGCGCATCCTCGCCGGTCGCCCTACATTCTGCGGCGTGCTTGACGCCCCCCGGTCCATGAACCCTGCCGACGCGGCGGATGTGCTCCGACGAACCCTCAAGGACCCCTCGATCGCAAAAACTGTGGCTGACGCTTCGGTCGAGAGCGGACTCGCCTTTCGCGACGCGGAATCAGGGCTGCATTGGCTTACCAGCGTCTACCGCGGTCACCTTCGCGTCACCGAGGATGGCGACCTGATTCACGTTTTCCCCAACGGATTTACGAAACCTTGGGAAACGCGCGAGGCGCTGCAGCGCGCCTTCGCAACGGTGAGCAAGGCGCTGTTCGCCACGGGTCGCTTTGTCGTGCGCGCGTGGCTGCTCGTCGCGATGATCGGGTACGCGCTGGTCTTCGTGGCACTCATCGTTGCCCTCACGCTGGCCCGAAGTTCAAGCGACCGCGACGACGGCGTCGGAGCCGGCGGGGCGCTGTTTGGAGGCCTTCTTCGAGCCATTGGCGACGCGGTTTTTTGGACGTTCCATCCTTTTTCACCGCTCGCGATAGGGTACGGAGGCGACGTCCGGGAGCACCGACCTAGCGGAGACCAAAGGAGGACAGTGGGCCGCTCGGACGCCAAGGTCCCGTTCTACGAAAAAGTGAATCGTTTCGTTTTTGGCCCGGCCGTGCCGGCGCCCGATCCGCGGGCCATGCGGGCGCGAATTTTAGAAGAAATTCGCGTGCAAAAGGGGCGCATCGGACTCGCCGACGTGATGCGCGTCACAGGTCTGCCGCGCGAGGAGGCCGATCCGCTGATGGCGCGTCTCATGCTCGATCACGACGGTTCGGTCGAGGTCGCCGAGCAGGGCGGAATTCTTTACCGCTTTCAAGCGCTGCGTCGAACGGCGGCCGAGGTCGATTCCGCTTCGACGAGCGGTCGCGCAAAACACGGCCTTGCCGTGTGGGATACGCCTGTGGTCGTTCCGCCACTCACGGGGAACGACGGTGGCGCCAACGTGACTATCGCGCTCCTCAATGGGTTTAATCTGCTCGCGGGCGCATGGGTCCTTGCGAACGGGCTCACGCTATCCAATGTGCTCCTCCTGCTGACGACGCGGATGCCCCGGGGCGCGCCCCCCATGGTGCTGCCGAACGATGGGCTCCCCGTAGCCCTGGGCCTTGTTCCACTCTTGTTCTCGGTTGCCCTTTTCGCACTACCGCTTGCGCGCGTGGTCCTTGCGCGCCGAGCGGACGCCGCTGCGCGTATCGAGAACGCCCGCCTGGCCATCCTGCGCGAGGTGCTTGCGCGCGCGCCTAAAAAAGAGCCTGTTCCGGACGAGGTGCTCCGAATCGCGTACCGCGTCGCCACCGGCAAAAGTCCGACGTCAGCCGAAATCACAAGGAGGGTCGTCGACCTCGGCGGCGATGTCTCCGTCGGTCCAGAGGGAGAGGTACGCTACCGATTCGCCGACCTCGAGGCGGAGGCCGAGGCACTCGCGGACGAACGTGCCCAGGCAGTCGAAGGAGAAGCGAAGGTCGGACGCATCGTATTTGCCAGCGACAGCTGAGGGGAAATCAAAAGTCTAGCGTTCGACTACCCATCGCGCGGCTAGGCCGTGACGCGGGCCATTCGCCTTATGGCTTCTTCGAGGAGCGATCGGGTCGTCGCAAGATTGAGCCGTACAAAACCTGCTCCCTCACGCCCGAACGTAGGGCCATGCGACAACGCGATTTTACCACGCGTGCAAAAAGCTAACGCGGGGTCGGGACCGAGTCCGAGGCCAGTGCAGTCAAGCCACGCAAGATACCCCGCTTGCTGAGGGATCCACCGGACGCCCGGCAGATGCTCGCGGAGGAGTTCACCAAGAAGTGCACGGTTGCGATTGAGAATCGTGACGGTGCTCGCGAGCCAGGCCGCCCCCTCGCGATAGGCCGCGCAGGATCCCAAGATGCCAAGGTGCCCGGCGTGGTTTGCGGTGTCGACCGGCAAACGCGCGAGCGCGTCACGCGCCTCGTCCGAGCAAGCGACAAGCACGGCCGCTTTCAGACCCGCAATGTTCCAGGCTTTCGACGCCGAAGTCAGCACGATCGCACGTCGTGCGGCTGCACGCGAAACCGTGGGAAACGGGCGATGAATCGCGCCTGGCAGCGCGAGCGCCCCGTGGATCTCATCGGCAAGTACCCATACGCCGTAGGCGTCTGCGAGGTCAGCAATGCGCCCAAGCGCCGCTTCGGAATACACCATACCGGTAGGATTTTGCGGCGAGCAAAGGAGGTGAGCACGGGCGCCCCCCGCGTAGGCGCGCTCGATAGCCTCGAGATCCGGCTCGTAGCCACTGTCCCGAAGGAGAAGCGGAGCCGAAGCCACCTTGCGACCGAGATGAAGAATCGTGGCAGCGAAAGGCGGGTACACTGGGGGCTCGATAACAACCGAATCCCCCGGCGCTGTCACGACGCGCAACACTTCCGCAATGCCCGTGACCACGTCACACGCGACGTGTACGTCGTGTACGCCCACGTCCCACCCCCACTGAGCTTTCGCCCACGGCGTGAAGGCCGCCCCGAGGGAAGAAGGGTCGGCATACCCGCAATCATTTTCGTCAAGAGCGGTCCGGAGCACGCGCCTTATGGGCTCAGCCAGCGGATAATCCATCTCGGCAACCCACGCCGGGAGCACGTCACTTGGATAATGTGCCCACTTGACGCTTTGCCGTTTCCGCAACGTTGCTTCGGTAGTCTCGTCGAACGGATGATGCGACACGTAGTTATTCTAGAATGCTCTAGCAAGGTACAACGTCACATTCGACGGTGATACACTTGTCCAAGGTATGTCGGATCGTGCCGCATCTCAGGTTTCTGCTCCGATAGCCGTGGGCGACGTCCTCGCCGGCAAGTACCGCATCGAATCCGTGTTGGGCGAAGGCGGCATGGGCTACGTCCTCGGCGCCCGCAGCCTTGCACTTGATGAGCCGGTCGCCATAAAAATTCTAAAACCTTCGGCGGTGGTCGACGCCGAGGCCGTTGCGCGCTTTCTCCGCGAGGCACGGGCGGCCGTTCGAATGAAAGGCGAGCACATCGCAAAGGTTCTCGATGTTGGCGCGCTCGAAGACGGTACGCCGTACATGCTCATGGAGCTCCTTCAAGGAGCCGATCTCGCCACGCTGGTCGAGCGCGACGGGACGTTCTCGGTGGCAACCGCGGTCGATTACATCCTTCAAACCTGCGAGGCCCTTGCCGAAGCCCACGCACTCGGGATTGTGCATCGCGATATCAAGCCATCGAATCTGTTCCTCACGACCGGCATCGAAGGGTTGCCGTGCCTTAAGGTCCTCGACTTTGGAATCGCGAAGGCGACCAATGCCATTGATGCGACGCGCCCCGACTACGGCTTGACCCAGACGCAGACCGTGATGGGTTCGCCTCAATATATGGCCCCCGAGCAGATGCGCTCGTCGCGGCGTGTCGACGGGCGAACAGACATTTGGGGCGTCGCCACGGTCATGCACGAACTCTTGACCGGCGCTCCGCCGTTCGCGGCAAACTCGATGCCTGAGCTTTTCGCGATGATCCTTCAAGACCAAGCCCCGTCACTTCGAGATACCCGCAAAGACGTCCCGCCCGCGCTCGACGCCATTGTCCTTCGATGCCTCGAAAAATCACCGGATGCGCGTCCCGCCGACGTGCTCGAACTTGCGCAGCTGCTGATGCCGTTCGCGAGCGCCGCCTCCGCCGACGCCGCCAACCGGGTCGCTCGCGTCGGGTCGCGCGTGGCACTCACGAGCGCAGCGCTCATTGCGCAGCGGGAGAGCTCGCGATCGCTAGTTGCGGCGACGGGCATCGCACCCGGCGGATCCGCGCCGCGCCTCGGCCTCTACACGCCACAAGAAGCGACGCTCTCGGCACCGTCGAGCGACGCGCTCGCCGCCCTGAACTTCGCCCGATCGGCACCTGATCTCGCGCACTCGAAGACACGCCGCGGTGGGGCGCGGGCACCCCTCAGACAGCGACGCGAAAAGCTTGTTCTAGTCGCTAGCGCACTCGCCCCAGTGCTGTTTGTGGCCGTTTGCACGGCGACCTTTCTCTCGTTTCGTCGTCCCGAAGCCACCTATGCGCGCCCGCGCGTCGAAGCCCCCGCGCCTCCGACGCTCGCCGCGACGTCAAGGCCGGTCCTCGAAGCGCCGCCGCAATCCTTGGCAGACGAATCACGTCCGGAAGTGCAAGGCGCGCTGGTCGCCGCGACCGCGGAGGACGCGAAACCTGTAACCCGCAACGCGGCGGCGCGGCGTCCCGCGACAAGGCCCTCCTCAAACCCACGACCCCTCGCACCCGCGAAGCCTGGCTCCGCTGAAGCAGCCGAAACCGCGCCGCCTAAAGCTGCCCCGACGGCGTCGTCGCGGTACGACTGAACGTCCCATGCGCGTACGGAAGCAGCGTCAGAAAATCGGTCTTTCGACCACGATAGTCGCCCTGATTGCGATAGGAGATCCACAGCCGGTTCACGCCGACGAGCCTTTGGCAGCCGCCGAGCGCCTTTTCCAGGAGTCGCGCGCGCTGGTTGAGAAGGGCCGCTACGCGGAGGCATGTCCGCAGCTCGAAGCCAGCATGAAGCTCGAGCCGGCTATCGGGACCCAATTCAACCTTGCCGACTGTTGGGAGCATACGGGTAAAAACGCGAGCGCTCAAGCCATGTTCATGCAGGTTGCACGGATTGCGCGCGCGGCGGGCAAGTTCGAGCGCGACAAGAGCGCGAAAGCGCGGGCCGCAGCCCTCGAATCGAAGGTGGCACGCGTCCGCCTCGTGATGACGGCCACAGCACCAGGGCTCGAGCTCTTTCTCGACGGAGTAGTCATCGACCGAGCGGGCCGCGGCGACTTGTTTCCACTCGACTCCGGGCCCCATCGCCTGCGCGCGTCAGCCCCAAACCGCGTGCCTTGGGAAGGCGCGCTCACCGCTCTCGAAGGGCAAACCGTGGACCTTGAGGTTCCGGAACTCGCGGCCATACAAAGTCGCCCAGCGCCTTACCCGACGCCGCACGTTGCCGTGGCGGCTCAGGGCTCGACGCAGTCGACGTTCGCTCTCGTCGCCGGCGTGGTCGGCGCCTCCGGGCTCGTCGTGGGCGGTGTCTCAGGCGTACTCGCCCTCTCCGCGAGAGCCACCGCTCGAGAGGCGTGCCCCGCCGAAGTCTATGCGTTTCGATGCCCGACCGAAGACGGTACAGCGGCGTGGAACAACGCCACACGCGCTGGCAATATCTCAACCGTCGCATTCCTCGTCGGCGGCGTTTTTAGCGCGGGCGCTGCGCTACTCTGGCTCACGTCGCCCAAGGCGGAGACCCGCGTAGCCGCCTCGCTCACCGGCTTTCATCTCGAAAGGCATTTCTGATGCGCGCTCGAAGTCTCGCAATGGTCGGGACATGGTTACTTGGATGTGCCTGGCTCGGATGCAACGCGCTGCTAGGGAACGAGTCTGCCGTCTTCGAGTCGGACAGTGGAGCACCGACGGCCGAAACCGGGAGTCTCGACCCACCCCGTGACGAGTCACCACCCGCCGTTCCAGCCCCCGATGCGAACCCGCATCCCTGTTCGACGACTCAAAGCGACCCGTTCAACTGCGGCGCGTGTGGCCATGATTGCCTCGGCGGCTCCTGCTACGCGAGCGCGTGTTCACCCGTTGTCATCGTCGAAGAGCCCGGCAAGCCGACGGAGCTCGCCATCGACGCGACCCATATCTACTGGACGAATCAAACGACCGGTGACGTACGGCGCGCGCCACTTGCGGGCGGCGACGCTGAGACCATCTTCAACGGCGTAACGGGAGCGCTGTTCGGTAGGGGTTTGATTCGTACGGGAGCCGATATCTACTTTGCCATTCAAAACGCCGACGGTGGCATCTTTTCATGCCCCGCGACAGGGTGCCCCGACGCAGGGCCAAAGGTCGTGCTCGCGCCGGTCAACTCACCCGGATTTGTCGCGCTCGGAGACGGCGGCGTCCTCACGGTTGCGGAGAGCGTCTCGAACGGTCGCGTCGGCCAATGCACGCTTCCCTGCTTAGGCGGTCTGAAGTTCGTGACAGGTGCGGAGGCGACCCCAACGTTCGTGGCCACGGACGGTGACGCCTTTTACTGGTCAGCGGCGACGCCTGGTCTAGGCGCGCTTCGAGGAAAACGCGACCGGGACGCCGGAACCGCGACCACCTCTCTCGTGACCGGTACGGCCGTGCGCCAGGTCGCCCTCAGCGGCTCCGAGGTGGTGTTCGCGGCGCGCGATTCGGGTGTGACTGCATTGCCACGCGACGGTGGCTCGGCGCGCCGTATCTCGAGTACGACCACACAAACCGAGAGATTCATTATCGACGGCGACTTTATCTACTTCAATGACACGCGGCCCTCCACTGGGCAAATCGTGAGGTGCCCGTTCGCGGGATGCGGAGACTCGGGAGCGATCTTGGCGACGTTACAGGCAGCCCCAAACGCTCTCGTGGTCGACGCGAAAAGCGTCTACTGGGCGGACGTTGGTGACGGCACGGCAGGCCGAATCATGCGCCTCGCGAAGTGACAACGCCCACCCGTCGCGAAGCGCTTCAGCTGGCCGAGGCAGCCGTCGTGGCGGGAGGCGCGCTCGCGCGAGCTTGCAGCGTGCCGTCGGCGAGCGCCGCTTTCGTGAGTGCCTCGCCGCCAATGAGGACGCCGCGGACGAACACTTGCGGGAAGGTCGGCCAGCCGCTCCACTGCTTGATGGCAAGGCGTTTCTTCCACTCCGAGAAGTAGCTCCCATATTCGAGGTAGTGAACTTCGAGCCCCGCCTCTTTGAGCGTTTTTCGGACGTTCTTGACGTGGGGGTTTTGAGCCATACCGACCACCACTATCGGATGGCTCTCAATCGCTTTCGCAACCTCGGCAATCGTCTCGGTGTGAAATCGCTGGAGCTTTGAAGCCGCGGCGGGGGCAATCCGGGAAGGCTCAAGAACGGTTCGCGTTGTCATCATTGTCACCGATGCTTCTAGGCGCCAACGCGTTGCAACGCGAGGCCCCAGGCGACGACGCTCGCGGATTCGTGCGCACACGCGGCGGCGGCCGCACGTAAGCGCGCCCCGACGTCGCACAGAGCACTCTCGAAGGTAGGTTATAGCCCAACGCCGTAAAGGCTAATCCCGTAGGTACCCCGTGCCGGGTCCACCTGCGGCGCGAGGCCGAGGGTCGGTCGCCGCGTGGGTTCGCGGCGTGGCGGGGCGGCATACGCGAGTATCGAGGCATCGGCGACACTTGCTACCACGGCTCCAAGGAGCGCACCGTAGATGCCGTACTTGAGACCATTCGTACAAATATCGAAGTCGAAAGCGAATTCATCATGCTTCCGCTCTGCATGCTTCCGCGCTTGGCAAGGAGGCGCCATCGAGCCTCCCAGAAGATAGCCAGCCGTCAACAAGCCGACACGAACGCCGACGCTCGCCGCGGTGGCCGCTGGTCTGCCATGCGCAGCGTGGACGATGGGACTGCCGAGCATGTAGATACCCGCGCCTCCGAAGAGCAGACCGAGGGAGGCACCGTCCGCCAGCCCCGACCCGCGGGCACCAAACGCGGTCGAGGCGAGCACGGCTGCGGTGGTGAGCGAGAGTGCACTCGCGCCGTCAACAGCCAGCACTTGCCAACCGTACCAAGTCCGCGGCGCATCGGTTGCCATGGGCGCTGCGCGCGCCGTACTTGCCTCTCCTTGCTCGGCTCGCGCCAGCGTGGGGAATACAAAAGATAGGACGGCCGCAAGAGCCAATAGTCGAACCGTAAGAATCGTCATGCGGCGGCACTACGCATCCGGCATGCCATCGAACTTGCCGCGACCTACACGCGTGAAGAATGATTCGTGGGGCGTCGGCGTCGAGCTGGCCTAGCGGAGTTAAGTGCTGGAAACCATCGTCCGAGCGCGAAGACTTCGACGGCTTTCTTCTGCCACGGCGTGATGTCCGGCGGGATGAGCCAGGTGGGCGGCCGCCCCAT
>JANXOF010000074.1 GCA_025353725.1 Polyangiaceae bacterium
GTGATCCGCGCGAATGCTCCGCGAACTCGCATCGCCCTCCAAAAAGTCGCGCAGCGCGCCCGGTGGCGCGTCACGCCGTTGCACTGCATCCGCTGGGCCGAACACGCCGGCTACAGGCGTCGTCTCAAGTGATCTCTGGGATTAGATGGCCGAAGGGTTTTCCAAACAAGTACGCTTTCGCTGCGGAGCCGCTGGGACTTTGTGCGTAGCGGTCGTGGCCAGCGCTAACGTCTACGTCTGTGCGAAGCGGGCACCGGATTT
The DNA here is from genome assembly GCA_025353725.1 of Polyangiaceae bacterium. GTDB lineage: Bacteria > Myxococcota_A > Polyangia > Polyangiales > Polyangiaceae > Labilithrix. The sequence goes on from JANXOF010000074.1 coordinate 262, forward strand.
GAGCGAGCATGTAGGCACATGGCCCATCGAATCGCAAAACGCGGACGCGACTTTGGTTCTCAAAACGCTAAGCGCGCTGCATGCACCGGCGGTCCGTACCGGGTCGGGATAACCTGTAGTGTGACCATCGCCGCCCACGCTCAATTTTCGTGAATGAAGTTGCTGCGCGAACCACCGAAGCAGGGCTATCTCACGATCTCGGACGCACAACAGTGGCGGTTGAACTACGGCCGTGCGATCCAGGCGGCGGGCAGCGGTCCCGGTGTGCAGGAGCTTCGGGTGCACCCATGAGTAAGCAAGAATTTGGCGATTGGCAGACACCGATCGAGCTTGCCGAAGCGGTGATCGCACTCGTCGCTAAACGGAACGCTATAAGGCCCGCCGTAGTGCTGGAGCCGACGTGCGGCGAAGGCGCTTTTCTCGTCGCAGCGTCACGGGCATTCAAAACAGCCTTGCTCGTTGGGTACGAACGAAACGAACCCTACGTGGTGACCGCTTTGGCCCAGCTCCCGAAGCTGCGGGCGCGCGTGATGGCTGCGGACTTCTTTGGCGTCGAGTGGGACCGCGAACTGCTCGCACTCGATGGCCCAATCCTCGTCATCGGGAATCCACCTTGGGTGACGAACGCGAGCCTCGGGACGCTCGCATCGCAGAACCTGCCGACGAAGAGCAACTTCAAGGGACTCTCGGGATACGAAGCGCTCACCGGTAAGAGCAATTTCGACGTGTCGGAGTGGATGATCCTGCGCCTCCTCGCAGCGCTACAGGGCCGCCGTGCGACATTTGCGATCCTCTGCAAGACGGCCGTGGCTCGGCGCGTGATCGAGTTCAGCGCGACCAAGAGATGGGACGTGCGACCGGGGGGCCTGTGGCGGATTGACGCCAGGAAGCACTTTCGTGCGGCCGTAGATGCGGTGCTGTTAATCTGTGAGATCGGAACGGACACGAAATCGGCCGAGTGGCCAGTCTACGAGTCGCTGGAGTCCACGCGGCCCACGTCGACGATGACGATCGTGGACGGCGCCATGATTGCGGACGCCAAAGCTCACGCAAAGACTGCGCACCTCGCGGGCGTGAGTTCTCCCGAGTGGCGCTCGGGCCTCAAGCACGACTGCTCCCGTATCATGGAGCTGTCGCGGGCCGACGACGGCACGTGGGAAAATGGGCTCGGCGAGCGGTTGCACCTCGAAGAGAAAAACGTCTTTTTCATTCTGAAAAGCTCAGACGTTGCAAACGGTCGCACCTGCGGGCCACGAGCGGTCATCGTTCCGCAACGAAAGATCGGTGACGACACGGCGCCGCTCCGACGCTCAGCCCCAAAGACGTGGGCCTACCTGACGAAGCACAAGGAACTGCTCGCGGCGCGGAAGAGTTCGATCTACCGAGGTCAGCCCCCCTTCGCGATCTTCGGCGTAGGCCCCTACTCTTTCGCGCCGTGGAAAGTCGCGATCTCCGGCCTCTACAAGAGGTGCGAGTTCACGCTCGTTGGCCCCCAAGACGGACGCCCCGTGATGCTCGACGACACGTGCTATTTTCTGCCGTTCGAGGATGCGCAAACCGCTCGCAAAGTCCACGAGGCGCTCAGGTCGAAACTCGCTCGGACGTTCTTCGATGCCAGGGTGTTTTGGGACGCAAAGCGACCGTTCAGCAAGCAGATCCTCCAGCAACTCGACCTACACGCGCTCCGCTCGGCGTTGCGCTTGCACGATGCACTCCCCGGGGTATCCCGACCAGTACGGCGTGCGCTGATCTGAGCCTGCGGCGAAGCGTACACCTCCTCTCCGGAGTACGGTGACCGCGTACGAGCGCGCCCTCAAGGAGCTAACGCTTTTGACGCTGTACCGAGCGCGTGTCATACATCATGTATGACAGCTTATCCGCGCATCAATGCCCGTCTTGAGATACAGCTCAGCGAGCGCGTGGACCGCTTGTGCAAGCGTACCGGCAGCACCGTCACGCACGTGGTGCGCGATGCACTCACGCTCTACTGCGACGCGCACGAACAGCAGTCCTCGGTGCTGGACGTACTCTCGGCGCTAGGCTTAGTGGGTAGTATGCACGCTCCAGCCGACTACGCCGAGAACGCCAAGCGCGCCTACGGCGATGTGCTTGCAGAGAAGTACGCACCGAGCAAAGGCCGATAGCGTGCTCGCCGACACGGGCTTCTTCCTGGCCATCGCCAACCCTAACGACAAGCATCACACGGCCGCCGTACAGGCCGCGCGCGGTGTGCATGAGCCGCTGGTCACCACCTGGCCGGTGCTCACCGAGACGTGTCACCTCATGCTGCGTGTGGGGACGGACCACCAAGCTCGGTTCGTGCGCGCGGTCGCCAGCGGCGCAATCCGCATTTTTGACTTGAGCGTGGAGCACCTGGGCCGCATCGAGCAGCTCATGGCCAAGTACAAGGACCTGCCCATGGACTTGGCCGATGCGTCGCTGGTGATTGCGGCTGAGGACCAAAGCGACGGTCGCATTCTAAGCGCCGACACACGCGACTTTAGGACCTACCGCTGGAAAAACCGTAAGCCGTTTGTGAACTTGATGGCACGCGCGGTGCGGTGACGGGCTTGGCTACCACCTCGGGATGCGGCTCACGCGTTGTCGCTCGGCGCGTCGTCCTCCTGGCGCGCGCGCTTCACAAGCGGGTTTGAACGGCTTATCCAGGCGATAGCCGCGAGCGAAAGCGCGGCCAGCGCGACACCGCCTATGCGCTGTAGTGGGGAAAAAGCGAGGTCGTTGCCCGTGACCACCAGGGGAACGACCTGGACGCCGAAAAAGGCGACGCGGGCGAGGATCGAGGGCAGCACGCTTCCCGTCACCGCTCGAACCCACGCGAGCACGAGAACTGTCGCGAGTATCGACGCCACCTCACGCGGCTGCGCGCCGCCAAGCAACGTGTCGTAAGCGGCAGTCGCTACGATGACGGATTCCGCCCGCCGTCCGCGCTTCAACGAAGTGAAGAGCGCTCCGCGAAAAAAAAGTTCGTCGCACACCGGCATCACGACGACGACGGCGATGACGAGCGCCACCTTCTTGCCGAGGCTCGGCGTGTCAAACACGCGCGCATACGCCTCGAGCTCCACGAGCGACGGCGGGAAGCGCTTGGACAGGGCGCTGTCGAGCCACATGGATGCCGGCGACAGCCCCGCGCCCGCGATTGCGGCGAGGCTCATGACCGAAACGGGTACGCTTTGAAATGCCAGCACCCGACGAATCGGTGACTCCGGCGCGTGAATACGCAGAATCAAAAAGAGAACCACGGAGTACGCGAGTAGCTTGCTTAGTGCGACCGTCACGACGTCGACGAAGGCTCCCGGATGAACCACGTCGGTAAGCATGATGGCGACGCCGACCAGCACTCCTGCCAAAAGCGTCCACACCGCGGCGAGCACAAACGAGAGCGGCTTTCCCTCCGCGCCGTCACCCTCGCGTTTCACGCCGAAGGCCCGTTCACAGCGGCAGGTGCGCGTGGCGTCGCGCTCGGAGCGGTGGGGACGAGATGGGCAGGAACACCTCGTTTGACCACCATGTCACGCGCCATTTTCGGGTCCATTTCGAGATGGTCAATGGTGAAGTGAAGGCCGCGACTTTCGCGTCGTGCCGCCGCACATTCGACGATCAACTGCGCCACTGTCGCGATGTTGCGCAATTCGAGAAGGTCGCGCGTCACGAAGTACGTCCAGTAATACTCGGCGATTTCCTCCTGGAGCATCGCAATACGGCGCGCGGCGCGCTTGAGTCGCTTATCCGTCCGAACGATACCCACGTAGTTCCACATGAGGCGTCGCAACTCGTCCCAGTTTTGGGTAATCACGACAGCCTCGTCGCTCGGAACAGCGCCACCGACGTCCCAATCCGGAACCTCGGGCCAAGGCTCGGTGCGGTCGATCGTCGCGAGCGCGAGCGCCGCCCTGTGTGCGAAGACCATGCCCTCGAGCAACGAATTCGACGCGAGTCGGTTCGCGCCATGCAGTCCCGTGTGCGCGCACTCGCCTATCGCCCAAAGCCTAGGGATCGTGCTGCGGCCGTCGAGATCGGTCGTTATACCGCCACACAGATAGTGTGCCGCAGGAACGACTGGAATGGGCTCGCGCGTAATGTCGATTCCGTATCCCATGCATTGCGCATAGATACCTGGGAAGTGTTCTTTGATGAAGTGTGGGTCTTTATGCGTGATGTCGAGGAGCACGTGGTCGGCGCCGCTTCTTTTCATCTCATGGTCGATCGCACGGGCGACGATGTCGCGCGGCGCGAGCTCGCCGCGGGCGTCGTGCTCCTTCATGAACGCCGTGCCGTCGAGACGACGCAAAATCGCCCCCTCGCCGCGTAGGGCTTCCGAGATGAGGAAGCTCTTCGCCTGCGGGTGAAAGAGACACGTCGGATGAAACTGATAGAACTCCATGTTCGCGATTTCGGCGCCTGCGCGAAACGCCATCGCCACGCCGTCGCCGGTCGCGACGTCAGGGTTAGTCGTGTAGAGGTACACTTTGCCGGCGCCTCCGCTCGCGAGGACCGTCGCGCGCGCGAGGATCGTTTCGACCTTCCCGTGCTCCACGTCGAAGACGTACGCCCCAGCGCACACTTCGGGGCCCCCGTATTTGGCAAGCGTGATGAGGTCGACCGCCATGGACTCGTCGAGAACGCGAATATTTTTCGCATTTCGGACGGCCTCGACGAGCGCGCGCTCCACTTCGCGGCCGGTCATGTCGCCCGTGTGGACAATGCGACGGGCGCTATGGCCGCCTTCCAGGTGCAGGTCCAGGTCCGTTCTTTCAACCCCAGGCGCGCGGTCAAACATCGTGCCGAACTCTTGGAGCCTCCGTATGCACTCAGGAGCGTCGCGCACACACACCTCAGCGGCACGCAGGTGAGTCAGTCCGGCGCCCGCGACGAGCGTGTCTTGCACGTGCTGGTCGAAGGAGTCTTCTTTGTCGAGCACGGCCGCAATGCCGCCCTGGGCGTACTGGGTGTTCGACTCCTCGACCGTACGCTTGGTGACGATCATCACGTCACCGTGCGCGGCCGCTTCGAGCGCGAACGAGAGACCTGCGATCCCGCTGCCGATCACGAGAAAGTCACACGTCAACATGAGGGAGCCATGGGAGGGAGGTAGTGCCAACGGCCGCGGAGGCAAAGCACAATGCCCGAGGACTTTGGTGAAGCGTCGTTGACATGAGACACCTCGCCCCCTAAAAATGGCCGGGCTGAGTTGCCGTTCCTCGCGAACGGAGCCGGACGGCGGCCGAGGTCGCTGCGCTCCCACGCTTTAGACCAAAAGGCCGCCGATGAAGATTCTCGTTCCGCTCAAGCGAGTCGCCGACCCGGACAACGCCAACAAGGTGAAAGTCAACGCCGGCAAGCTCGAGACCACCGGTCTCGAATGGAAGCCGAATCCTTTCGACGAGTACGCGATCGAGACCGCGCTCCGACTCACCGAGAACGGCGCGACGCCGAAGGTGCGGCAGGGCGAAGTGGTCGTCGTGACGTTTGGTCCAAAAGAGGCCGAAGTCACGCTGCGCGGCGCTCTCGCCACGGGGGCCGACCGAGCGATACGTGTTGATTGCACGGACGAACAGCTCGACGGTGACATCGTGGCGCGCGCCCTCGCGGCCATCGCCGCGACCGAGAAGCCCGACCTCATTTTGGCCGGAAAACAAGCCGTCGACGGCGACGCGAATCAAGTCGGTCAGCTGACGGCCGAGTACCTCCATTGGCCTCAAGCGACGTTTGCCGGGAGTATTACAAGCGAGAACGACGCCTCACTGCTCGTGGTTCGCGAGGTCGACGGCGGGACGATTACACTTCGCGTCACGCTTCCCGCCGTCGTGACGGTGGACCTACGGATTGTCGCCCCGAAGAGCGTGAAGTCGAAGTTCACGGCCGAAGGACACGCTTACCCCGACGGGGTCCGCTTTGCCGCACTGATGGCCATCATGGCTGCAAAAAAGAAGTCGCTCGTGGAACTGAAGCTTGCCGATCTCGTTCCGGACGCCGCGCTGAAGATTGCTTACGCGGCGTTCGAGTTGCCGCCGGGACGCAAGGCCGGAATCAAGGTGAAGACTGTCTCCGAGCTCGTCGAAAAGTTGAAGTCCGAAGCGAAAGCGCTCTGAGCAGAAAGACGCATCCTCAATGTCAAGTATTCTTCTCGTAGCCGAACTCCACGACGGCCATGTTCGTCGTTCGACACACTCCTCGATTACGTTTGCACGGCAAACCGGGCTTCCGTTCAGCATCCTTGTGATCGGCCACGGAGCTCAAAGCGCCGCCGCCGAGATGGTGGCGTACGGCGCGACCAAGGTCGTGACCGTCGACGACGCTTACCTCGGGCATGTCGTCGCGGAGCGCTTCGCCCCAACGATCGCGGAGATCGCGAAAGGCGGCGGATTCGACATCGTCGTGATGACGGCAAGCTCGTTCGGCAAAGACGTTGCGCCGCGCGTCGCCGCCAAGCTCGGCGCGGGGTACGCTTCTGACATCAGCAGCGTGAGCGTCGAGGGCGGCAGCCTCGGTTACAAACGCCCTGTTTTCGCGGGGAATGCGTTCGCCAATGCGAAGCTTACCACGCCTTTCCAGGTCGTCACCGTGCGCCAGTCCGAGTTCGCCCCGGCCGAGCCGAGTGGCGGCAGCAGCAGCGTCGAGCCAGGAACGCTCGCCGCGAAGGATCCAGCTGCCGACCGAGTGGAGTTTGTCGCTCTCGGTGAGGCCAAAAGTGAACGTCCCGACCTCGGAGAAGCGAAGGTCATTGTCTCGGGGGGCCGCGCGCTGAAGGAGAAGTTCGCGGAGGTTCTCGACCCTCTCGCAGGCCTGCTCGGGGCGGCCGTGGGCGCGAGTCGCGCGGCGTGCGACGCCGGGTACGCGCCGCCGGAGCTACAGGTCGGACAGACGGGCCGCGTCGTCGCGCCGAAGCTCTACGTCGCCATCGGAATCTCCGGTGCGATTCAGCATCTCGCGGGCATGAAAGGCTCGAAGACCATCGTGGCCATTAACAAGGACGCTGACGCCCCGATTTTCCAGGTCGCCGATTACGGGCTCGTCGCAGACTTGTTTGTCGCCGTGCCGGAGCTCGTCAATGAGCTGAAGAAGCACGCGTGACATGCGCGACGCGCGCGAGAAGCGCACGAGCGTAAGTCGCGTGACTCGCATAACTCCGATGACTCGCCATCGACGGCACGGCTCCGTTGCGCTAGCTAGCTTGCCGTGAGCTACCTCGTTCTCGCTCGCAAATATCGCCCGCAGTCTTTCGAGGACTTGACGGGGCAAGAGCACGTCACACAGACACTCGCCAACGCGATAGCTCAACATCGCGTCGCTCACGCATTCCTTTTCACGGGTGTCCGTGGGGTCGGGAAGACGACAAGCGCGCGCATTCTTGCCAAATGCCTCAACTGTCTCGGGGCGGACGGGACGGCAAAAAACGCCACCGCTACGCCTTGCCAGGTGTGCGCGTCGTGTACCGAAATTGCCGCCGGCGTCGACATGGACGTGCAGGAGATCGACGCCGCCAGCTACAACGGGGTCGACGAGGTTAGGCGCCTGCAAGAGGGACTCGCCTTTCGCCCGGCACGCGATCGCCTCAAGATTTACATCGTGGACGAGGTCCACATGCTCTCGAACGCGGCTTGGAACGCGTTTTTGAAAACGCTCGAGGAGCCTCCTCCGCACGTAAAGTTTATCTTCGCGACAACGGAGGTCCACAAGGTTCCCGTCACGATTCTTAGCCGATGCCAGCGCTACGACTTCAAACTCGTTAGCGCGAAGCAAATCGGGGCGCGCCTCAAAGACGTTCTCGGGCGCGAGGCGGTGAATGCCGACGACGGCGCCGTTGCCGTGATCGCACGCGAGGCTGCCGGGTCGATGCGCGACGCAATGAGCCTGATGGATCAGGTCATTGCCTACGGAAGCGAGCGGATTACCGCCGAAGATGTCGCCAAGGTCCTTGGCGTCGCGGACCGCGAGATTCTCACGAAGCTCACGGGGGCGATTCTCGAGGGAGACGCCGCGACAACGCTCGACGTACTCGACGCCGTAGCGCGTCAGGGGTTCGACCTCGTTCACCTGTGCCGCGACCTTCTTCATCACCTACGCCACGTCGTCGTCGCCAAGGTCTGCACCGAGGCACAAGCCCGCGCACTGCTCGACCTCGCCGACGAGGAAATCACCGACGTGCTTGCACTCGCAAAGCTAAGCGAAGCCGATGACCTGACGCGCCTTTTTTCGGGATTATCAAGGGGTTTTGACGAGATTGTGAAGAGCGGTCAGGTCCGCGCCGCGCTCGAGATGACGCTCGTGCGTCTCGCGCGACGGCCGGCTCTTCTTCCGCTCGATGATTTGCTCGGCCGACTCGCCGATCTCGAAAAGCGACTCGCGACTGGGGCTCCCCCACCCCCGCGCGGTGGCGCTGGCGGTGGCGGTGGCGCACGCGGCGGCGATCCAGCGTCCGGGACAGGGCATGGTCAAAGCGCCGGCAAGTCTAGCGCCATGGGGTTACGCGCGGCGGTGGCGAGAAGCGGCGCGGACGGCGGCGCGTCCGTTGCCGAATCCGCGTCAGACATTCGATTGATGCGCGCGACGCACACGACGCACACGAGCGGCGCGCTGGCCCTTTCGATCGTCGAGCCGGTCACGGCCGCGGCGGTTCCCGTTCTGCAGGTTACGCAGGCGCCGATCCTCTCGCTCGCGCCACCGGCTCCGGTCGAAACAAAGAGCGATTGGCTCGACGTCGTCGCGCCGCTGCGGATGGAAACGCCGAGTGAGCGACCGCAGGCGGAGTCGCCGCTCACCGACGTCTGGCGCTCGATCCTCGCGCTGATTAAACCCGACAAGCCCGCGGTTGCCGCGACCCTGGAGTTGGCCGTACCGATGGTCGTGACGTCCGCACGAATCGCTCTGGGCTTCGAACCCGGGTCGTTCGAGGACGGGCGCGCGGGCGAAAGTGATGCGCGAACCGTCCTCGAGCTCGCCGCGCAACGGTTTTTTGGTGGCCCGGCGCCTGTCGTCGCCTTCGAGGTGGTCGCACGCGGGGAGCGAGGCGCAAGCATCGCCGCGCTCGATGCTGCAAAGCGCCGCGCGGTGCTCGCTGATGCTCGAAAGGTCATCGAAAATCATCCGCTCGTGAGAAAAGCGATCGTCATCTTCGACGCCGAACTCAAAGACATTCGGCTTCCCGCGCAAGAGGAGTGAGACATGAGCAATTTCAGCGGTGGAATGAACGAACTGATGCGCCAAGCATCGCGGATGCAGCGTAAAATCGAGCAGATCAAAAAAGAATGCGGAGACCGCGAGGTCAGCGCTTCCGCCGTCGGCGACAAGGTCAAAGCCACCGTCACACTCTCGAGAAAAGTATCTCGCATCGAGATCGACCCTGAGTTCCTGAAGTTGGAAGGCCTCGAACTCGCGCTCGACAGTGCGTGCGCCGCGATCAACACCGCGCTCGAAGAGGCCGACAAAAAAATGGAGGCCGAGCTCGCGAAGGTCACGGGCGGCGCGAAAATTCCTGGAATGCTCTGAGCCTTTGAACTCTGGCGCGAGGCCTCGAACGCGTCTTCGTCGCAAGATTGCCAGACCCTGATGCAAGCTTCACCGAAAGTTCGACGCCTCGTATCGCTGCTCTCGCGGCTACCGGGCGTCGGCGAAAAAACAGCCCAGCGCTACGTTCTTCATCTGCTCACGACCGATCCTCAAGTGGCGAAAGATCTCGGCCACGAACTCGGAACCCTTCATGAGGAGCTTCGGCCGTGTGAGCGCTGCGGAAACGTCGCGGAGGTCCCGAGCGGCAGCTTGGACGGCGACGAAGTCTCGTGTGACATCTGCACGGATTCAAAGCGCGACAGCTCGCTCCTGTGCGTGGTCGCACGCGTTCACGACTTGATGGCCATCGAGCGCACGGGGTCCATGAAGGGGCGATACTTCGTACTCGGGAGGCTGCTGTCCCCGCTCGAGGGAATCGGCCCGGAACAGCTTCCGATCCCGCGTCTCGCGGCACGCATCCAAAGCGACGCGGTGACCGAGCTCATCATCGCGACACCACCGAGCGTCGACGGCGAGGCCACCGCTCTCTTGCTCAAGCGTGAGCTTGGTGAGCTCGAGGTCAAGATGACCCGTATCGCGAGCGGAGTGCCACACGGCGGCGAAATCGAATACGCCGATCCCATCACGATGGGCCGCGCACTCGCCGGACGACAGGCGCTCTGACGCGACGTTTTCTTAAGGTGAGGTAGTCTGCGCGCCATGCAAGTCATCTCCACGGCCGACGCCCCTGCAGCGATTGGTCCCTACTCCCAAGCGATTAAGTCCGGCGAGTTGCTCTTTTTAAGCGGTCAAGTGCCGCTCGACCCTAAAACCGGCGAGCTCGTCGACGGTGACATGGCGGCGCAAACGAATCGCGTTCTCGACAACCTGAGCGCCGTGCTTTCCGCGGCGGGAGCCACGTTTGCCGACGTCACCAAGACGACGATCTACCTGGTCGACCTCGGCGACTTTCAGGTCGTGAACGAAACGTACGCGAAGCGGTTTTCAGCGGCTCCCCCCGCGCGCGCGACCGTTCAAGTCTCGGCCCTTCCAAAAGGGGCGAGGGTCGAGATCGACGCCATCGCTACGTTGAAGAGGTAGGCGCCGCAGGAGCGTGCCCGTCGCTCCCCCTCCCTCACGGCAACCGCCAGCCGGTCAGAACTTGGCGACCGTGACGGTATCGCTGTCGAAGGGGCCTTTCGATTCGAGAAACAACGACGCGGCCGCCGTGCTTGAAGGGGCACCGGGCGGATAGGTGGTTCCGTCGCCCAGCATGCCAGGAAAGTCGCTCGTGAGCCGGCGAGCGGCAGCCTTGGTCACGTCGGCTTCGTCCACCGTGAGCGAGATTTGTTGCGCCGAAAAATCGCTCGGCAACGCGATTCGGGCGGAAAGCCTGAACTCAATTTCTGGCTTCGCAGGCATGCGCTCGCGAGCCATCAGGCCGGCAGCACGCGCGTGTACGCCGTGCACCGCGACGGGCGCATCGTCGGTTACTACGCCGTGGCGGCCGCCAGCGTCGCGCGCGCGACCGCCCCAGAGCGTGTGAGCAAGGGAATGCCGCGTCATCCTATCCCCATGATTCTACTCGCGCGCCTCGCCATCGACCGGCGCGAACAGGCGTCCACCTGTCCCTCCTCATGAAAGAGCTCCGCGCGCTCGTCGCTCACTGAGCCGCTGCGCGCGCAGCGGAGGACGAAGACGTGAGCGCCGTCAGCTCTTTCCAGGACGGAAACAACGTGTGTCGGGCGCCGCCTAAGCTTTGCGGTTTTGTGGCCAACGACAACGCCGGGCGGATTCACCAGGTCGACGGAATGCCGCTCGAGCGTCGTCGTTCGCGGTTTTAATGCATGCCTCCAGACGTCTGAGCGCAGCGGGGTCGTCATCGGCGGCGGAGCCTTCTGAGGCGATCGGCGCGCCGAGCACGACCGACACGCGTGTGAACGGCCACGCGAGCCCGAAGCGGTCCCAGGCGCGGTGGAACACTTTTCCCGACGTAAAGGCGCTTCCCATCGGAACGACGATCCCGCCCACGCGGCGTGCGGCCAGCGCGGCTCCGGGTTTGGCTACGCCGTACGGACCGCGCGGCCCGTCGACCGCGAACGCCGCGTCGACGTCGAGGCGCTTCAAGCGTCGTAGAATCGCAGACAGGGCTCGCATGCCGCCGCGCGATGAAGAGCCGCGCACCACGAGAAAGCCGAGGAGACCCAGCGCGCGCGCCTGCATCGCGCCGTCGCTCGAATGACTCACCATCACGAGCGTGGGCCGCCGACGCTTCCACGCGAGCAGCGGCCATTGCGTGCCGTGAAAGAACGCGAGGACCCACGGCACGGCGGCATAGGTGGCGAGATCAGGATGAACGACGACGCGGACGCGTAACGTCGACAACCAAAGGCGCGCGAGAATGCCGAGCAGCACACCGGCAACGGCCCGACCCGCCGCTCGAACCTGCGTGCCGCGCGGCATGACTCTCGTTACGCCTTGAGGTCTTGGAGAAGGGCTCGCGCTCGCGCAAGGGCTGCGGGGGACGTCTCGCTGTCGACCGCGCGCTCGAGCATCTGAATCGCCTTCGCCGTCTCGCCTTGCTTCATCGAAATTTCACCTAAAAAACAGAACACTTCGCCTTTGAGGATCACGCGCGACGCGTCCAGGCGCTGGAGCAAGAGCGCGCGGAACGTTTTTTGTGCCCTCTCGAAGTCGTTGGCGGCGAATGCGATCATCCCCAGATCCTTGAGCACTTCGATGGCGCCTGGGTCTACCCGAAACGCCGCGTCGAGCTGCACGAGCGCAGCCTCGTTATCGCCGAGCGCCGCGAGCATCAAGCCAAGTCGATGGTAATGAGGCGCGACGTCCTTCGTTCGCCGGTTACCGAACGAGGCAATCACGCGCTCGAGAACGCCCGCCGCTTCTCGGTGTCGGCGCGCCGCCACGTAGGCATCGGCGAGCCGTAGCAAGCCTTCGCGATCGTGAGGCATCAGCCTCGCGGCGCGCTCGAGCAACGTCATCGCGAGCTCCGGCGATTGCAACTCGGCGAGATAAAGGTGTGCCGCGCGATGCAACAAACCCGCCTCCTCCGTCACGAACGCCGGAACGGCAGGCCCGGGCGCCGCGGAAGGCGCCATTGAACCGGGCGGTACGGAACCCCGAGGTGGCACAGAACGCGCGCCCACACCGGCAGGCGCCGGCACCACGCTCGGCGGTTCGTAAGGGTTTTCGCGGCGCAACGCATCGGCGTGAGCGACGAGGAGCAACGCGAGTTCGGCCCATTTCTCCGTCGCCTCATAGGCGGCGGCAAGCCTCGCACGGACTTCGGGATGATCCGGATGCGCGTCGAGGGCGAGCATTAAAACGGCGTCGACGCCAACGTCGCTGCCGGACCGCGGGCAAACGTCGGCGAAGCGGAGCGCGAGAGCCACCACCTCGCCTGCGCGGGTCCTCTCGTCGACGCGCGCAACGTCAAACCACGTACGAAGCGCCGTTGCGGCTAACTCCCATTCACCGCGCGCTTCGGCAAGACGGGATACCGCGCTGAGCGCCGCTTCGTTGAGCGGAGCCAGCGAAAGCACGTTTCGGTACGCCGTCAACGCCGCGCCTGCGTCTCCCACGTGCGCTTCGAGGACCTCGGCAAAGCGAAGCTTTAGGTCTATCTCGCGTTCGGTATGCCCGCGCACACCGGCGCGCGTCGCACGTTGGCCCAAGAGGTCCGCAAGTTCTCGAAACTGCTCTTCTTTTTCGTAGTTCGCCGCGAGCAAAATTCCCGCCTGATCGTGATCGGGATCGCCTGTAAGAATCGCTCGCAACGTCTCGCTCGAAGCTGAGGGACTCGCAAACGCTTCGAGTTGAAGCTGCGCCAGATCCATCCGCAATTCGCTTTTCGCCTCGCTCGACGTCGCGCGGTGGATCAACGTTCCGAGCAACGTGGCAAGCTCGCCGTGCTTCTCGAGAACGCGGAAGAGCGCGCGAAGCCTGACTTGCGCTTGCACGTCGTCGGGATCGTGAACGAGGATCTCCTCGTAAAGGCGACTCGCGCGCTCACGATCACCAAGCGAATCGGAGAGCACGACGGCGGCGCGATGACGTAGCTCCTTCGCCGTCGCTCTATCGCGCTCGCATTCGACCTCCGCGCGCGTCAGGAGAACGCGTATCACCTCCTCGTGATCGCCCTCGCTTTCACGGAGGCGAATCAACTCACCGGACGCCCAGGCGTCGCCTCGATGGCGAAAATCGGCGAGCCACTCCCTCAGCGTTTCCGCCGCAAGCTGACGGTCAAGCACCACGGTTTCGGCGAGCCCCGCGGCCTCCCGCGCGAAATCCTGCCGCGTAGCGAAGGCTGGCTCCAGCCTCGCAAGAAGCCGCAGCGAACCTACCCTGTCACGCTCACGCCCGGGCTCTCGCGTCATCCCCTCCCTCGCCCGGAGAAATTCCACGTTCTCGGCATCGAGTTCGAGCGCGCGCGCAAAGGCGACCTCAGCGCCGCGCGGATCCGCGATTCGGTCGCGCCTCCAAAACCCAAGGCGCCCCCAGAGCTCGCCGCGGACAGACCCCGACACGACCGGAAGTGCCACGCTCGAAGGTTCAGTCTCCAAACTCGTTAGCGCCGAAAGTGCGAGCGCGAGCGCGTCGGTGGCCTGACTCCAGCCGCCTGTTTTTTCCGCAAGGCGAGCGAGTTCACCCAGGGACGACGCTTCGGCAAGCCCTTCGACCACCGCGGCCTCGATGACACGCTGAGCCGCCGCCGCATCAAGGCACGATTCCTCCAGCACGCGCGCAAGCCCGAGGCGAGCTTGCGTCCGTGCCTCCACCCCCGTCGCGCGCTCGAACCGACGCGCATAAAGGCGCGAAAGGTCCGCGCCGCGAGAGGTCGCGCGGTAGACGCTATCGAGAATTTCAAACGCCTCGTCGAAGCATGCGTCGTCGGTGAGCAACGTTTCCAAAGCCACACAACTCTCGACGTGGTTCGGCACCGAATCGAGCGCCAGGCGAAGCTTTGCGAGAGCCGTCGCGGAATCGTTGAGCGGGCCCGAATGAAGATCCGCAAGCCGAACGTAAAGCTCGGCGCGTCGCGCGGGCTCCGTCGTGATGGCGACGCGGCGCTCCAAAACGCGCGCGAGAGAACCTGCGTCGCCGACCTTTTGGGTCACGCGCTCCAGCGCGACGAGAATCTCAAAAGAGTCGCGCGTTCGCGACGCCGCGCGTTCGTAAGCTTCCACGGCACGCGGGAGGTCCCCGAGCTGTTCCTCGGCGATGGTTCCATGACGCATCAGCCGTGTTGCGGCGACACTCGCGTCCGCGCATTCACTCGCGAGCCCGCGCAGGACGTCGGCGTAGCGCTCCCACGCAGGCATGCCGAGTTGTGCGGAGAGGCGCGCTGTCTCGGCATGAAGGTCGTCGACGTCGGGGTCCTCCGCGAGCGCACGAAGAAGCGTCGCCGCGGCGCGTTCTGCGTCCTTTAACGGCCCTTCGTAGACTTCTGCGAGCCTGCGTAGCGTCAATACCCGATCCGAGACCTCCGCTTGGGTTCGCAGCCGTAACTCCAAGGCATTCGCCACTCGGGCGTAGGCGCCCGCGGCTCGCGCTCCGGTCTCGAGGGTGTCCGCCGCGCGGGATGTAAGGTCGCTATGAAGATCGCCGAGTTCGTAAACTCCGCGTGCCGCGTCCTCGTCGTACCCCTGCGCAAGGACTTCCTCGAACGCCGTGAGCGCCTCGTCGAACGCGCCGAGCTCGGTAGCAAGAAGCTGACCCGCGCGCAGGATGAACACCGCCCGCGCTGAAAGCTCGGACTCGACGTGAGCCCGCTGCCGCAACGTCACGAGAAGCTCCGGCCACATCTTCTCATCCGTGTAAAGTACATCGAGATGAGCGAGCGTCTCGATGTCGGAAGGTTTAGCGGCGAGCGCCTTCTGAGCCGCGCCTATCGCCGCAGGCCGGTTGCCGAGCCCCGCGTCGTAAGCTTTCGCCACGTCGAGCATGAGGCGATGTTTTAGGTCTTCGGAACCCGCGCCGCACAACGCGATCCGCCGCTCGCAAAACGTGACGTACCGCGCCGGATCGACCGCCGCGCAGAGCGCCGTCAAGCTCTCGAGCGCGAACTCACTCTCCGGCTCGAGCTCCAAAGCGCATTCGTAAGCCTCAATCGCGCCCGGTACGTCGTTGAGGAGATCACGACGAGACTCTCCAATGCGCCGCCACAAGGCCGCCCGTTCCTCGCCGTCGTGCACAAGCTCGGTGCGAGCGACCAGGACACGCACGACCGTCGACCAATCGCTAAGCAATGTCGCGAGCTTTTCGATTTCGTCGAGCGGCCGCACGGACGTTGGGTCAAGCTTCGCCAACCGCTCCCACACGCGGAGAGAACCACGAGGGTCGTCGCGCCGCTCATCGTGGAGCACCGCGAGAGCTTCGAGGAGTTCGCGCCGCGGGACTTCAGAGGCGCTCGTGCACGCCTCTTCGTAAGCGTCGGCGAGTTCGTCCCAGCGCTCGGTCGCCGCCGCAAGGCGCTCGAGCAACGCGCGTAGCTCGAAGTCTTCAGGGTCGAGACCAAACGCCGCCCTCGCGCATACGAAAGCGTTTTTCGTGTCGTTTCCGCGCGTCTCATGGAGGCGTGCGGCCTCGCGGAGCACGGCAACTTTCTCGCTGACACGCGAGGCCAAGGCCAGGCGAGCAGGCACGAGCGACAACGTCTGAGCCCAATCGTCGCGCTGCTCGTAGAGGAAGCGGAGACAGTCGACAACTCGGGCCTTTTGAGGCTGCGCCTCCGGAACGGTCGCAAGCGCCTCGAGCTCCGTCACCGCCGAACGCCACGTCTCACTGACAACTTCCGTGGGCGTGTCAGCGGCGGGCATCACGAGCCGCGCGACCGCCTCGAACTCGTCTATCGACCCGTCGTAATCCTTGAGCTTCGCGGACAGGAGAGAGCCGAGAGAAAGTCGCCATCGCGCCTCCTCCTCGGGAGGGCCGCCTTGTTCCGCGCGGCGCCGGTAGACCGAGGCAAGCTCACCAAAGTGCTCGCGCTGCGCGTAGAGACGAGCGAGTGCGTCAAGCGCTCGCGCATCGGTCTCGTCCGCGTCGAGAATCGACTGAAAAGTCGCGACTGCCGCATCGACGTCCGCGAGATCGTGTTCCTCGATTTTGGCGAGCAGGTGATGCGTCGCGAGCGTCGCCTCGAGACCGGTGCTGAACGCGAGAGATTCACGATGGATCGTCGCGCGCTCCGCGGCGAGACAACCCTGCTCGAGCAGCCGGTCAATCGCCTCGAAGGAGGCGCGCTGGTCCTCAGGCGCGAACATGTAGGCACGTCGATAGAAATCCAGCGCTCGCGCGGATTCGCGCTGAGCCTCGAAAAGCTCTCCCGTGCGAAACGAGAGAAGCGCCGTACCCGGATCGTCGCTCGTCACTTTCTCAAGCTCGCTCGCGTAAATTTCGGCGAGTCGCGCCTCGGCGTTTGCCAAACGCGCGAGTCTCTCGAGCTCTTCCAACGTGCTGCGCTCTGTCGGATCTTCCGCCAAAAGTCGCGCGGTGACCTCGAGACTTGCAGCTACGTTCCCCTCTTGGTCCTCGTGCACTTTCGCGAGGCGACGCAAAAGCGAACGTCGGTCGAGGGCGTCTTCGGTCCCTTGAATGCGAACCTCGAGACAGTGAACCACGCGCGCCCATTCGAGACGTGCACAGTACACGGACTCAAGCGTCTCCGCCGCATGAAGCGAGGGTGCAGGCTTCCGCATCAAAGCCTCGAGATCGCCAAGCGTCGCCTCGTGGAACGGCTCTTCGCGAAGCGCTTCGGCGTACGATTCGAAGGCGCGCGTCTCGTCCGCTAGTTCCGTGCAATGTACACTACCTAGCCGTTGGTGCAGGGTAGCGCGCTGCGAAGAGGTCAGCGTCGTCGCAACGAGCTCGCGCTCGTAAAGCGCGACGAGATCTCCCCAACGCGCGGTCGTCGCGTAAAGCCGATGGAGCTCCGTTGCCGCCGCGGCCGCGACTTCACTACCCTGTTCGTCGTCGAACCCCGACTGGAGCATCTCTTCGTAGGCGGCGATCGCGCGGTCTGTATCGCCGAGCGAAACTTCACAAACGAGAGCGATTTTGCGAAAAAGAGCGCTCTTTGTCTCCTCCGCATTCGCGAGCGACGCACGGCGCCGCAAGATGTCGACAAGCGATTCGTGCTCGTTGTCGGCTTCGTAAAGCTGTTCGAGAGCCAAGAGCGCGCGAGCGTCATCCTCGGCGGCCTCGAGCCTTCGTTCGAAGTACTGTTTGGCAAGGAGACGGTCATCGAGTTTCGTCCACGCCAACTCGGCAATACGGAGTGTCAGCGAGGCGCAAGCGTCCGGTTCTTGCACATCTTCGCGCACATCGCGAAAGAGCGCGACGAGTAGACCATACGCCTGCGTTCGCTCGGCTAACCGCTCGACGCGGGCAAGCCAGACGTTGAGAGAGGGTCCACCCGCGGCGTCACGCAGCGCGCCCGAGGCCAACGTAAATGCCTTCTCGGGGTTTCCAAGCGGCCCCTCGGTCACCTCCACGGCTCGCGCGTAAAGCTCGAGTCGATCGTCCGCGAGAGAGGCATTGTCGATTTGAATCTCGAGAACGCGAACAAGGGCATCAAAGTCGCCGACCGCGTCACATATCGGCCGGAGGATTTCTGCCACGTCAGCGCGGACTGCGGCGTCGTCGAGAAGCTCTTCGAGGGCGAGACGCGACGCACGATTCGACGCGTCGAGTTCGAGCGCCGAGCGGTAAGCCTCGACCGCTTCGCGGACGTCCTGAAGGAGCGTTCGGCGAACGTCTCCGAGCCTCGTCAAAACGACCACACGATGAGCATCGGTGGTGGTGAGACTCAATTCGGCTTCGAGCGTCTCGGCCAGGTCCGACCACTGCTCGGCCCGTTCGAAGAGCCTCGCAAGCTCCCCGAGTGTGGCTTCTTCGGCGCCAAAGTCGTCGAGGACCGCGCGGTACGCGAGGATCGCAGCGGGAACATCATCGAGGCTGCCGGCAAGCAAACGCGCCGCGCGAAGCATGTAGGTTTTGCGCGATTCGTCCGTGCCGCCGGAGTGACGCTCACGGGCTCGAAGCACCTCGACAAGAGCGCTGTGATCGGACGTGCGTACGTAGAGGCGGTCAAGCGCCGTGAGCGCTTCGTCGTCCGCGGGGTTCAGTTCGAGAGCCGTGTTCCACGCCGCAATAGCCCCCGCGTTGTCATCGAGTTCGTTCTCAAGAACCGCGGCGAGTTGCCCGTAGAGCACGCGGCGGACCGAAGCCTCATCTTCGAGCGGCGCGTGAGCGGCGAGGACTTCGGCGAGGTCGCGGCTTTTACCGCACGCGAGGTAGATTCGCTCGAGGGCCCGAAGCGCGGGCAACGCGACGGCGGGGTCTTCGGGTGCGAGACGCAGAATCTGGATGTAAATCGCTTGGGCTCGGTCGCTCGTCGTGTTCGCCGCATAAATCGCGGCCACCTCGAAAAGGAGCTCCGCGCGCGGTTGCGGAGCCTCGGCGCGCGCCGCGGCGGTGAGCAAAACGTCTGTCGCATTCTCGATGCGAACGAGCCGCTCGGCCAACGCAAGAAAACGCGCGCGCACGTCAAGGTCCGAAGACGCAAGCGGCAGCAACCGGGCATAGGCCTCGAAGGCGCCGGACTCGTCTTTCAGGCGCTCATCGCGAATGTGCGCAATACGTCGAAGAAGCGCAGGCCGCTCGCTATCGTCGTCCGAAACAAACTCGAGGCGCACCTCGAGAATGCGAACGAGCGCGCTCATTTCCTCGTGCTCGGCGTACACAGCTTCGAGCATCACCGCGGCTCGCAGGCGCTCCTCAGGGTGAGCGAGACAACGCTCGACGACCTCGCACGCGCCGGCATTCGACGCGTCAGCCAAGGGCAAATCGTCGAACGCCTCGAGCGCGCCTTTGGCGTCCCCGAACTGCGTCATGAGAAGAGTCCCGAGCCTGACTTTCAAGGCCGGCGCGTCGTGTGGACCCGCGACCGATAGCCTTCGCCGGAGCAACGGCGCGAGATCAAACCAACGCGCCTCGGAAACGTAGAGTCGGTCAAGCGACCTCAGGGCCTCGTCGTGCAACGGCTCCAGCGCGAGCACGCGCTCCTGATAGCCTATCGCCCGCTTCGAATCGCCGCGAATATCTTCGGCGACAATCGCAACTTCACTAAGGAGTTCAACATTGCGCCGCGGGTCTTCAATCCCGCCGAGAACATGCTCGTAGAGCTTTTCGAGTTCATTCCAATTCTCACGCGTCGTGAGGATTTGCTTCAAGCGAGCAAAGGCGCCTTCATGCGCCGGGTCGATACGGAGAATTCGGTCCCAGTAAGGCGCCGCGCGATCCTCGTCGCCGAGCTCCTCGAAGACCAAAGCGGCTCGCTCGGAGACTTCCCTTTCTGCCGCCGTAGATAGCCCAGACGGCCCTGCGTCGGGCACCGCCTGCGTCAAGCTCTCGACATAGTCTCTCGTGCGCTGCGTCTGCTGTGCGAGCGTGCCCAACCGTTCCCACAGCTCGGCCTCGGACGGGTGGTCCTGCACCATGCGCGCGAGGAGTTCGAACGAGGCGTCGACGTCGCCGAGCTTTTCTTTCGCGTTTAAGAGACGCAACTCAAGTGCAAGTCGATCGGCCTTCGAAGCGGTCGTGGCAATTCTAACCGCGAGAATCTCGCTCTGCTTTTGCCAATCAAGGTTCTCGCTATACGCCTCATCGAGCAAGGCCGCGGCTTTCGCGCGCGTCTCGGCGACCGCCAGCAGCTCGCGAGCCAATTCAATGACGCGAACGTCCGAGGCGCTGACAGCAGACGCGCGGACCACCGCGGCGAGCGCCTCAAGTGGCTGCTGAGACCCTCGGAGAAAACCCCGCGCGGCCTCCAGCTCGCGCGTGAGGTCTGGCTCCGAAGAACCCGAATCGAGTCCCTGTTCCAGAAAGAACGAGAGCATGCCCGGGTGCGCGGGCTGCGCTTTACGTAACCGCTCGAAATAGGGTTTCGCGGCCGCCGGGTCGGCACGCATTTTCCAATGGACCATCGCGATTTGGAGGACCATGCCGTCTGCTTCTGCAGGCTCAAAACCTTCGCGGGCGAGCTGAGTCTCGTAAAGCGCGACAAGGTCGCTCCAACGCGCGGCGTCCGTGAAGTGGTGGACAAGCGCGCTCATCGCCTCCCTTGGAGGATCCGCCGAGAGCGCAAAAACGCGCTGGTAAGCCGACATCGCGCGGTCGTTCGAACCGAGCTTTTTCTCGAGCACGCGCGCCGCCCGCTGCAAGGCGGCGACCTTGTCGTCCACCTGCGTCGACGCCTCCGCGAAGGTTTCGAGCACGCGCACCACGTCCTCCCACTTGTCTTCCGCACGGAGGAGTCGCTCGTTGAGGAGAAGCGCGCGGCGATTTTTAGGATCGAACGATGACGCGTCCCTGAGCAGCGCTAGGACCTTGCCGCAAAGCTCGACGCGCGCGCGCGACGCGGGGGCCGGCTGCGCGGGTAAGGAAGGTTCCGAGTCGGGCGAAGCCTTCGCGGCGGCCTTCTGCTTCTTGCTCTTCTTAAGACTACGTGAACTCTTCGGAGGCGGAACCACCGCGCCAAGGTTGCGAGTGGAGTCGCGACTCTCGCGCGCCTTTGCCTCCTTCGAGGTGAGTTCCGAGAGGCCATAGCGGTACGCGGTCTCTGCCGCGCTGACGAGCAGCGAGCTCTTGAACGACGCGTCACTCGAGGCCTTCGCCTCGGTGAAGTAGCGCATGGCGAGATCTTTCCACTTCCCGCGCTTGGCATGCGCACGGCCGAGGACATCCGCCGCGTTGGTGTCGTCGGGACGGAGAACGACCAGCCTTTTGTAGGCCTCGAGTGCCCCTGCGTCGTCGAGCAAGACATCGTCCCGGAGACTCGCGAGCTCCGCGACGAGCTCGGCCTCGCGCTCACCTCCCCACCGCTTCGCGAACGCCGCTTCGATCGCGAGGAGTCGTTCAACGGCCTCGTACTCGCCTCGGGCTGAGTGCGCGTACCTCGCGGCCGCGAGCAACTCCGCGAGCGCGTCTTCGCCGAGTTCGTCCGCCTTCCCTGTTCTTAATGAGGTCGACGCGACGTCAGAGCGCAACTGGCTCCACACGGCGTCATCGTCCGGCTCATCTTGAAGGAGACCGAGAAAGCTACGAATCGTTGTCGCGGTCATCGGGGGCCGCAACCGTACAACGCGCTAACTTCATTCAGGAAAGCGCGCGTTCTCGGAAGCGTTACCTCGGATGGTACGGACGCCGGTGGTCGCTTTCAAGCAGACGGATGGCCGAGGCGCAAAAGCGACAAAAAAAGGGCGCCACGCGCGCTCAAGATGCGATAACGACATCGGCGAAGAGCGCGATGATGGACAAGACCTCGGCAGGACAGGGCCTCCACATCGTCGTCAACGCGAACGCCAAACGCGGCGGTCGTCGGGTTGCCGCCCAAATTGCGCGAGCCCTTCCCGCGGCTCACGTAAAACTGACGCGAAGCATCGATGAGGTGGAAGGCTGGCTCCGGACCCGCGTGCTTCCGTCAGCGCCGCGTGCCGTACTGTCCGCGGGCGGCGACGGGTCTGCCATTTCGCTTCTAAACGCACTCGACCGGACCGTGCCGAAAGATTGCCCTTTTCCTGTCGTAGGCGCCTTGCCGCTCGGCACGGGG
The DNA here is from genome assembly GCA_025353725.1 of Polyangiaceae bacterium. GTDB lineage: Bacteria > Myxococcota_A > Polyangia > Polyangiales > Polyangiaceae > Labilithrix. Next base: position 22,403 of record JANXOF010000074.1, read on the forward strand.
AACGCTTGGGCGCACGCGCTGGGCGCCCGGAAGCTCGACACGTGCATTCGAGCCCTTCAGCGCGCGAGCGGCGTGCCGCCGACCAAGCGCTACGGCTTACTGACATGCGACGGCGTGCTCACCTTTTTCGCCGGTAGCGGCTGGGACGCGCAGGTGCTCGACGACTACCGTCTGCAGCTCGAAGCTTCACCCTCGAACCGCGTCGCGAAAAGCGTGTGGGGGTACCTCTCGGCGATGCTCTTGAGGACCGCGCCAAAGGCCCTCGTTTACGGTCGCCCGCATGTCCTTGTCGAAAATCTCGGCGAGGACGTGTTCACGATGTCTGCAGACCACACGCTTGTCCGACTCGCCGGCGTCGGGCGGGGCGCGGTGCTCTATGACGGACTCGCAAGCGTCACGGGAGCCGCGACATGCCCCGAGTTCGGTTACGGATTCCGTGCCCACCCCCACGCCGAGCGGCTCTTGGGCTTCATGAGCGTGCGTGTTTACGATCAGTCCACGCACCGCGCCATCCTGGACATTCCGAAACTTTGGAAAGGTCAGCACCCCTTGCGAGGGATGACCGACTGGTTCGCCACCGAGGTCCGGATGACGTTCTCCCGCGCTATCCCACTTCAAATCGGAGGCGAAGCGGTGGGCTCGCGCCGGACCGTCGAATACAAGACGGCAGACCGCGTGGTCGACGCTCTCGACTGGCGCATGCTCACATAGTCAGAGCCCGCGGAGGCCCGCGAGTCACGTTTGCAGGGTGTCTAAAACCTGCATTTGCCACGCTATTTTCGCGAATGCGTCGTCGCCTGCGAGTCGCTTGACGAGGTGGAGGCCGAGGTCGATGCCTGAGGTGACCCCGCCCGCGGTCACGAGCTGGCCTTCATCGACGATACGTTGAGGCACGCCCGTCGCGCCGAAACGCGCGAGCTCGTTTATCTTGGTAAGATGCGTCGTCGCGCGCTTGCCGCGAAGTCGCCCCGCCGCGCCGAGAAGCAGCGAGCCCGTGCAAACACTCGCTAGAATTCGGTTTTCGGGGAACGAGGCGAGCCACGCGAGGGCACCTTTATCGTTCTCTAAAGCGATTGTGCCCGGGCCTCCCGGAACGATGAGCACATCGAACTCGTCGAGCGTCGGACGGTACCGTGCGGCCGTGAGCATCGCGCCGAACGCAGACCATACGCGCGAGGGTTCGCGTGGCTGTTCGTCTGACGTTCGCGTGAGAGCGACCACCTCGCACGTCGTGGTGGGGTCGAATCCCATCAAAGCGATACGCGAAAGCGCATCGAGAGGGCCCACGAGATCGAGCAGCGTCATGCCGTCGAAGGCGACGAAAGCGAGACGCGTACCCGTGACGGCGTCCGGGTGCACCGCCAGCGACGCCGAGTCGAGTTCGCGCACAGCGTCACGCGGAACACTTCCGTGAATGTGAGGCATGGGCCCTCGGGGCGTGGTCGCCACATCGACGACGACGTCCAAGCGACGCGGGTCGATCGCGAGCACCCTCAGCGAAGAGGGCTCCGTGTTCTTAAAATACAAGGCCGCGCTCGCGTGAACAGACTCCTTGTACGAGGCGTGAAGAAACCCCTCGCGAGCGAGCGAAGGTGGCGCGTAGCGATTGTCGCTCGACCATACGAGTTCTTCGTTGCGAACGACGTGAAAGAGCCAGCGCATCGTTTAGACACTAGCGCGTCCGCGCGAGTTACGCGGCGTCACCGCTGACGTGCAACCAGACTCAATCAAAAATAGACGCCGCCGCACTCACGGTCGCCGCCTTGTGCAGCCATCGCCCGAGCACTTGCGAGTCGCACTCACCTTCGATGCGGTCACGCACTGGCGCTACCTCAAGCCCGCGCGCCTCAAGTATCGTCAAAATACTCTGCCTTAGCGCTGTGAGTTGGCCCTCGGTGCGACCGGCTAAGAGCCCCTCGGTGCGACCGGCTGACAGCCCTTCGCTGAGACCGGCTGAAAGCCCTTCGCTGCGACTGGTCTCCATCACAGCGCTCAGGTCGCGGTAACCTTTGCGTTGCAATAGATTCCGAAGCGTGGCTTCGTGAGCGGCTTCGCGATCGTACAACACGTCAAGCGGTACGGCATTTTGTAAAATCCCGGGGGCTTCGAGCACACCCGCACCGGTGACCTGGCGCATCCGTTTTGCGGGCTCATACACCTCCACGCGGCGCTCGCCGCCGAGGCGCACGACCCAGATATGCTTGGTTCCAGCGGCAAGGAGTTCATCAATCTTTGCCCGCAACGCAACTTCGTCTTGGCCAACATCAGCATATTCGACCGCCAAGGGCGGCGCTTGTCTTGCCCAGCCGGGTTGGTCCTCAATGGTGCCCACAGCAATGTCAGGCGCACGCAACATCCCAGGCTCCGTAGAAATCCCAAGGTCGACCCCGGCACTGCGCACAATCGGATCGGTTTCCAGTGCCGCCCCTCCCGTTAAGTTACGGGTGCTGCCACGTCGACCGGTTGGGGCACATTGAATGGGATGGCCATTGGAGAGCTCGTATGGATCACCGGAACGAAGCTGCTCGGCCACAAACGGCCCGGAGTTCTGAGCTGAAAGCCGTACCATCGTCGAAGTGTAGCAGACCGATTCACTCGCTCAACACGGGGCTGGGCAACAACCAAGCAGGCCTCGGATGTCAGGTAAAGATTATCGTCGCGTGAATATCTCGCTGTAAAGCGAACCGCACGCATCCGCACTCTTCTAACAGGTGTCACCATGGATCGCGGATACCCTTGCTTTGGGGGTCGAGGTCAGCATCGCTTGTTCGCGCACGCCGATGGTCGGACGGTCGTGGCGACATTGGACTTCCATCAAGTCCGTGCTCTCGTTACCCGGCGGACCCCACCAACGCCTCCGCTGGATGCGGAGGTCTTACGGTTACTTGTCTCGGCAAGGCCTTCGCGAAGCACGCCGCGGCCGTCCACGCGCTGCGAAGGCGGACTTGGGGATAAAAGTCAGCTTCGCAGCGGATGCGAACGCTGACTTTTTCCAGACCGTTCCGTTTTCAGCGGATGCGAACGGCGTTTTCTGCCGACATGTCGCGCCCGCATCAGGTGCGAAGGCGACAAGGCGCAAAGAAACCGCGCCCGCATCGAGTGCGGTTGCATCTCCGGTCCGCGGTGTAGGTATTGTTCTGCGGGCCGAGTGCTATGTTGCACGCCATGGAAGAGCTGCAACAGACCCCCGCCAGGGTGCTCGTCGTGGTTCGTGCGTACCGGCGTTTGCTCGTCGATCGCTTCGGAGGGAGGCTCCTCATTGTGCGTATGTTTGGCTCCTATGCACGGGGTGACGCCGACGAGAGTTCAGACATCGATGTCGCCGTAGTCGTTCAGGCTCTCACAGAGAGCGAGCGGACCGAGGCCATCGATCTCGCGCTGACAGCATGGAAGGAGGACCGCTCTGCAGGACAGCTTTCGCCCCTTGTTTGGAGTGAGCGAGAGTTCGAGGATCGTATTCGCTCGGAGCGTCGTATCGCCCGAGACATTTTTTCCGAAGGCGTCGTCTTCTGAACGAGTCCAACCGTAGCGAAAACGCGGCGCGGGAATCGGCTTTCGGAGACGACGCACTCCGCGCCGCGGAGGCATTGCTTGCGCTCCAATCTCTACAACGACGCCGTCAGTCGGGCTTATTACGCCGTGTTCCCTTATGCGCGGGCGCTTTTACTTTTTGATGGGTTCGAACCGAAAACCCACCGCGGAGTCTTCGCATTGCTCGAGCGTCATTTCGAGACGACCGGCCGTTTATCCCGCGACTTGCTCTCCCGATTTGCCCGCCTTCAGACCTTTCGCGGGCTCGCGGACTACGATTCGCGCGAGCGACTCCCTGCCGAGCGCGCGGCCTTGGAGGTGGCGTCGGCCCGCGTCTTTGTCGATGAAGCGCGGCGAGCATTCTTGAACACCGCCGCACTATAGTTCCGCTACTCGAACCCATGGAGCCTGCACGGATCGGATTCGTCACGCTTGTTGGTCGCCCGAAGCGGGCTCGCTTGAGCACTTTTCTAGCGGGCTGCTAAAGGTGTGGCCAAATCTCGGCTCCGCCAAAGAATCCGACCCCCGGCGGCGTAGAAAAAGGGGTGTCGGCGAGCTTCGTCACGCTCGAAGTGTCGGCACCCGCGTCAGCCGTGAGCGGAACCGAAACGACGGAGACTGCCGCCGCACCACCGTCGACGGCGGGTGTGTTGAGCAAGCCGACGACGTTGCCTTTGCCATCGTAGGTAGCCGCCCCAAACGCTATCGGTAGCTCGCGGCCGAGAGATGAAGACGATGGGTCCCAAAAAAACGTCTGCACGTTGGGGTAGGTGACAACGATCGCCGCGCGCGTGGCGTTCGCGAAAATGAACTGCGAGGGAAAGCCTTTCTCGTTCAACTCAATCAGCGTCTTCGCCCGGCCTGTGGCGAGGTCGACTTCTTCAATGCCGCTCTTAATAGTGGGTCCGGCTTCAACGCCCTCGCCGGCAGACAGGCAACCGCTTTGCGTGATTAGTAGACGATCGCGCACCGCATCGTAAATGAGCGGTGCCCCGAGAACCGGGCTGTACCCTTCGAGTGCGATTCCGCCCCCGGGAGCAGTTCCGCCTAGCGAAACTAGGTTCCCCGTCGCTTCATCGATCGCAATCACAGACGCTCGCGTGTTCTTGCATCGTGACGCGGCAAAACGGTCGTAGTTCCCAAGAACAACGTAGATGCGCTTTCGACTCGGAACATAAACCGCCGCGGTCATCTCGACCAAACCGTCCGTGTCCTCAGGTTGCACGAACGCCGAAAGGTCGATGTAGCGCTCTGGCACGCCGCCATCCGAGGCTCGAGACGTATCCAAGACCGCAATCTTGTTGCGATTATAGCGGAGCACGTAACCCTTCGTGCAGGTCGGCACCACAATGGCGACGGGTTGAGCGTTCGGGTCGCCGCCGTCCGCATTGTCGTCGCCGACCACGTTCCACGAGGCCACGGGTTCCCACGGCCGCTGCGCGTTCATCTTCGCGACCACGTCATTGGCTTGTTCGACGACAAACGGGTCTGCGCCCAGCGATGACGTCGTACCTACGAAACCTGGGTAAGTGAACCGGCCGTCGACTTTTCGGTCGCCGATGTTGAACACGGAGAGTTCGCTTGTCGTAGCTCGATTTAGCGTGAGCAACAGCCGCGGGGGCGCTCCCTGAGCGTTCCCACAAGCCGTCGGCAACGACCCATCAGGCACGGGAGCACCGCTATCGAGCATCGGCGTCGAGCCTGCCTCGGTTTGCGTCGAGCCCGCCTCAGCCGAAGCGGAAGCGGAAGCGGCGTCATCACCGCACCCCATCGCCGCCGTCACCGAAAGCGACGCGAGAATGAGTACGAGAACCGGGACCGGCAGACTCAGGACGAGCGCCGCCGTACGTATGTTTCTTTTCATGATTTGGACCTCGGGAAGCGCACGCCCGCGCCCACCATCGTTGAAAAAGGGTCATTTGCGCGTGGTCCGGTCTCCGGACTTCCGGGTCATCCTCGTCCGAGCCCTTCCCAGGTTTGGCTCACGCCGCACCCAGTGGATATGCTCGAAGTCGTCGCCGGTCACCGTGGCGGGCGCCGCGCCGGTCTTTAACCGGCTTCCCATGTGAGGCGCGTTCCCTCGGGCGGAGGAAACGCAGCGTCACGACCACGCGCACTTCGTGTCGTCGTAAAAAGTGGCATGTTCCACCTACGCCCTCGGTCGTAACTGACATCGCCATAGCGCGTCAACCGTTGAGCCTTACCCACGCAGCCGTTTCGAGACCTCGGCCAGTATCCAGTCGGCCACGTTCTCCTTCGTACCTCGCGTAAACGGACCCACCCCCTCGCGGCTCACGAGCGACACGCGGTTCGTCGCGTGTCCGAGCGACTCGTGCGCGGCGTTGGCCACGACGAGGTCGACGTGCTTCGTGTCGAGCTTGCCTATCGCTTGTCGAAGCACCGCGGCGTCATCTCCGGTCTCAAGGGCAAACCCGACGAGGACCGGGGTGGAGGCGAGAGAGGCGACACGTTTTCGGCCGATTTCCGCGAGGATATCCGGGTTTGCCGCAAGGGTGAGTGTCGGTAGCCCTGACCCTTTTTTGAGCTTCGAAGCGCTCGGTGCGGCAACACAGAAGTCGGCCACGGCCGCGGCCATCACGAGCGCGTCGGCCTTGCCGAGATCGTCGCCCATCGCCTCCGCGACGGCGCGCTGCATCTGCCGCGCGGTCTCCACATTGACGCGCGTAACTCCGGCGGGCGTCGGCAACGCAACAGGGCCCGCCACAAGAGTCACGTTGGCTCCGCGTGCTGCGGCGCGCGCCGCTATCGCAAACCCCATGCGGCCGCTCGAGCGGTTCCCGAGGTAGCGAACCGGGTCGATGGGTTCGTGCGTCGGCCCGGCCGTCACGACCACATGCCGGCCGCAAAGGTCGCGCACCGAGCTCTCGAGCGCTCGTTCGATGGCACGCACGATTTCCGACGGCGCCTCCATCCGGCCGAGACCGCTCTCTCCCGACGCCACCTGCCCGTCCACGGGGCCAACAAGGGTGACGCGGCCCTGACGAAGGAGCTCCTCGACGTTTCGCTGCGTGGCCGGGTGCTGCCACATGCGCGGGTGCATCGCGGGGACAGCGAGTACGGGGCCGCGCGCGCAAAGCACCGCAGCCGTGATGAGATCGTCGGCCCTGCCCTGCGCGAGGCGCGAAAGAACATCAGCCGTCGCCGGAACAAGGACGAGGATGTCCGCGCGTTCGGCGATAGCCACGTGCGCTTCCCCGGGGAAAGCAGCATCCCACATGTCGGTTATGACCGGTTGGCCCGTGATGCCCGCGAGCGTTACGGCGCCCACGAATCGCTGAGCCGAGGCCGTCATTAACGGAACGACCGTCGCCCCCGCCTTGACGCAAAGGCGCGCGACCTCGACCGCCTTGTACGCTGCGATGCTTCCCGTCACGGCCAACGCAACGCAACGTCCGGAAAGAGTTTGGGGGTCCACGCTCACCTCAGGACTCGAGCTCGATGGCGCCCATCGCTGCGAGACCGAAAATCAGCGACAGCGCTTCCGCAGGTGGCATCGCGCAGACGTCCAAAATTTCTTCTAACGTCTGGACGCCATCGACGTGGGCCAGCAGAAAACCTGTCCGATGGTCTATCTTCAGGCGCGAAATTTCGGCGACCGACTTGAGGACGCGCGGCACGCTCTGCAGTTCCCTAGACGACAACGTTCGACCATAGGGGGAGATGTCATCTCCCCCTTCGGCTTCCAGGCGGTGCCGCTCTCCAGGTTCGCCAAGTGGCAACGTTCGCACCGCGCAAGATTCCCCCATGGCTGACCACGAGAGATAGCAGAAAGGAGAACGGCGGGCGGTACCCAGCGGACCGGCCGAACGTCGCGAGGCACGCTCTCGCACGAGCGCACGAGCGCACGAGTGGCCCCCCGCGCACCCGGTCGTACGAACCCGAACGGCGGGCGGTTTGCCTCCCGCACGCCCACCGTGATATCGCACCGCAAATCATGGGTCTCTCGATAGGCATCGTTGGCCTTCCAAACGTCGGCAAGTCCACTCTCTTCAACGCGCTCTCGACGGCAAAAGCCGAGGCCGCCAACTACCCGTTTTGCACCATCGAGCCGAACGTCGGCGTCGTCATCGTGCCCGACGACCGCCTTGCGAAAATCGACACCGTGATTCACGCCGAGCGGATTTTACCGACCACGTTCAACTTTGTCGACATCGCCGGCCTCGTGCGCGGAGCCTCGAAAGGCGAGGGCCTCGGAAACCAGTTTTTGTCGCACATCCGTGAGGCCGACGCGATCGTCCAAGTCGCCCGATGCTTCGAAGATCCGAACGTCATTCACGTCGAAAACAAGGTCGACCCTGTCGCCGACGTCGCGACGGTCACCACAGAACTCTGCCTCAAAGACCTCGAAACCGTCACAAAACGACGCGACAAAGCCCTGAAAATGGCGAAGTCGAACGACCCGAAAGAGAAACTCGCGGCCGAAATCTGTGAACTGCTCATCAAGCACCTGGACGACGGAAAGCCCGCCCGGACGGCGCAAGTTCCAGAAACCGTCGAAGCCCAGGTTGTCGTCAGGGAGCTTCAACTCCTGACCATCAAGCCTTCGTTTTACATCGCAAATATCGACGAGGCGACCATCGCAAACCCCGAGGCAAACAAGCACCTCCTGGCGTTGCAGCAACTTGCCGCGGCGGAGCACACCTTCGTCGTTCCCGTGTGCGGTGCGCTCGAGTCACAAATTGCCGAGTTGGACCCCAGCGACCGACCCGAATTCCTCGAGAGCGCTGGGCTCAAAGAGCCTGGCCTCAACGCCGTAATTCGAGCGGGCTACAAGCTTTTGGGGCTTCTCACGTTCTTCACCGCAGGCAAGGTCGAAGTGCGCGCCTGGACGACACGCATTGGAGCGAAGGCCCCCCAAGCGGCGGGCGTCATCCATACCGACTTCGAGAAAGGCTTCATTAAAGCGGAGGTGATGTGGTGGGAAGACCTCGTCAAGCTCGGCAGCGAAGCGAAATGTCGAGACGCGGGAAAACTCGCCATCGAGGGCAAAGAGTATGTCATGCGCGACGGCGACGTCGTCCACTTTAGGTTCAACGTCTAGCCGGCTTTGAAGTCGACGAGCTCCTCGAAAACCTAGCGAAACTATACGGAAGAAGACCCGCACCGAGTAGTTGCGGGTCCTATCTTCGCGCCGTAAAAAGACCGCCGCACAGCACTCACGACTTGACGAGTGGGCGACCTTTCGAATCGGTGTATTTGCCAGTCGCGATCAAGAAGATATCGACCAGAGTCCAAATGCCGCATCCGCCAAACGTGAACAGCTGAATCACGCCGAACAGGATGTGTCCCGTATAGAACCGATGCGCGCCGAAAGAGCCCGCGAAGATGGCGAGCAGGAGGGCGACGATAAACTGCTTCGGCGGGCCGCTCGCTCCCGTCATGTCGGCCGCACCAGGGAAACCAACCTGCATGGCGCCCGCACCCGGGTAATCGGCCTGAGGGTAGCCGGCCTGAGGATAGCCAGCTTGGGGTTGGTAGCCGGGCTGAGCGTAGCCCGGCGGAGCATATCCGCCTTGGGGTTGATAACCATCGTGCGGTCCCCCGAGCGCTTGGTTCACTGCGTTCCCGATCGGATCAGAGCTTTGGCCAGCAAACGGATTGAAGGGCTGTCCCCCCGCGGCCGGCGGCGCACCGTACATGTCTGCGCCCGGAGGCGGACCGAATCCGCCATAGGGCTGAGCCGGAGGTTGCGCTCCGTAACCGGGCGGTTCGTACCCGCGCCCGCCTGCGCCGAAAGCGGCGGGCGGGCCATCGAGTGCCATCGTGCCCGCCAGCGGGTTCGCGTCAGCCGCCGACCCAAATGTCTGATGGCTCGGGGCGCCAGACGCGTCGCCAGGCGAACCGCGTTGAGCACCGAAGGAAGACGCAGGAGGCGCCGCGTTGAAGTTCGGCGGGGCCACCCCAACCATCGTCCCTTTGTGCCGGTTCGGCGCGCTCGGATTTGGCGCGCCCATCGGCGGGGACTCGGCGACGAATCCGGACGCTTGGCCCTGCCCTGAACCTGCCGACAGAGGTGCTGAGCCAGCAGGGGCGATGCCGCCTTGGGGAGATGGGAAGCCTGGGTTCGGCTGATTCATCATCAGCATCGTCCCTTTAAACTTCGGCGCCCCCGCCGCCGCGCCAGGTGCAACGAGTTGAAAACTACACTTCGCGCAAGCTTGCGCGGTTTCCGAATTTTGAGTTCCACAGTTCGGACAGAACACAAGAACCTCCCTGGATCGCGATGACACGCCGAGCATACGCCGAAAGAGGCGGTACGGGTGACCACGTTCACGAGCGCCGTGACATTCACGCGAAGCGTCGCGGCTTTGACCCTTGGCAGCCAGTTCGCCACGCGTGCCTTTGTCATCGACGTCACACATCCTTGACACGCGCGGTCGATTCGCCATAGCGTGCGCCGCGCGAAAGGCCCACTTTTACCGAGCGTTTCGCGCCCTCCCCCTCATGACCTTCGCCCTGACGCCCGAACGCGAACGCGAGCTAGTCGAAATCCTCGCCCGGTACCCGACTGAGCACAGCAAGATGGCCGCCTGCATTCCGGCCCTTCATCTCTGCCAGGACCAAATCGGATGGTGCAGCGACGAGGTTGTGACCTTCGTAGCCTCGCGCCTCGACTTGCCCGCGGCGCACGTGAAGGGAGTCGTTACGTTTTACTCGCTCTTCAATCAGCGGCCTGTCGGCAAGCACCAACTCTGGGTGTGCCGAACTCTCCCGTGTGCCCTCCGAGGTGCCGGCGAAGTACTGGCCCATTGCGAGAAACGACTGGGTATAAAAGCTGGCGAAACCACGGCCGACGGCGCGATTACCTTGCGCACGGCCGAATGTTTAGCGAGCTGTAGCACCGCGCCGATGATTCAAGTCGACAAGGTCTACCACGAGAATCTGTCGCTCCCGCAGGTGGACACGATCCTCGATCGACTCCAAAAAGGCTGAGCGAGGCACACCGAAACCCATGCTCAAGCAAACGAATTATCTCACCAAGGTCTACGGCTTACCGGACGGTTGGACCCTACCCGTCTACGAACGCGAATCGCATGGCTACGAGGCTGCTCGACGCGCTCTGACGACGATGTCGCCGGCCGATGTCGTGACCGAAGCCAAAAAGGCAAACCTTCGCGGCCGCGGCGGCGCAGGCTTCCCAATGGGAGTCAAATGGAGCTTCATGAAGCCCCACGCCAAGAAGCCTGCATACCTTGTGATCAACGCAGACGAAGGCGAACCGGGCACCCACAAGGACCGAACGCTCATGGAGCGTAACCCTCATGCGGTGGTCGAGGGCTGCATTATTGGCTGTTACGCGATTGGAGCTCACGTCGCCTACATTTATGTCCGCGACGAACTGCACCTTTCCAAAGAGCGACTCTGGCAAGCGATTCGGGAAGCAAAGGAGAAGGGCTTTCTCGGTCAGACTCCGTTCGGCAAAGACTACGCAGTCGACGTCTTCGTCCACACCGGGGCGGGCGCCTACATCTGTGGCGAGGAGACGAGCATGCTCAACTCACTCGAAGGTCGGCGCGGCGAACCTCGGCTCAAGCCTCCCTTCCCCGCTCAATCCGGGGCGTTCGGCTGCCCCACCACGGTGAACAATCTCGAGACTATCGCAGCTGTCCCAACGGCTTTCTTGCTGGGCTGCGAGGACTTCTCGAAGCTCTCCGCCATTCATACCCTCAACGACGGTGGCGTGCGCCTCTTCGGCGTCAACGGGCACGTGAACAAGCCGGGCGTCTACGAGTGCGCGGTAGGCCTCACGCTGCGCGAACTCATCTACGATCTTGGCGGCGGAATCACCGGAGGGAAAGCACTCTTCGCGGTCATCCCGGGAGGCTCGTCGACCCCCGTGTTGCGTGCAGAGGAAACGGTGAATGCGCCGGACGAGAAGTCACCCGCGCACCCGTGGCACGGCAAAAGCGTTCTCGACGTCCCGCTCGGCGTCGACACATTCCGCAGCCTCGGCACGATGCTCGGCACGTGCTGCGCGACAGTCATGGCCGAAGGAACAGACCCTGTCGCGGCGTTTCACAACTTGATGCAGTTCTACCGCCATGAGTCCTGCGGTCAGTGCACCCCTTGCCGCGAGGGCTCCGGCTGGCTGTCGCGCATCGCCGACAAGCTTCTGGCGGGCACGTGCAGTATGCAAGAACTGGACAGCCTCTACGACATTGCAAGCAACATCATGGGCAATACAATCTGCGCGTTCGGCGAGGGAACGGCGATGCCCGCGCTTGGATTCCTCAAAAAATTCCGCGGTGAGTTCGAAGCTTACGTCCGCGGCGAGCGCAGTGGCCGCGACGCGCGGCTCAATATCGGTTCGGCAGTCTGAAACGCGGAGTCGCAAAGAATCATGAATCCGACTGAGCTTGCCTTAGGCCAAGCCTACTTTTGGGTCTGCGCCGCGGTCGCCATCGCCGGCGCCGTGACGACCGTGGTCGCCAAGAACCCCATTCGCGGTGCCATGGGCTTGCTCGTGATGATCCTGAGTATCGCCGGCTTGTACCTCGCGCTCCACGCGCAATTTCTTGCCGCCATTCAGCTCATCGTCTACGCCGGCGCCATCGTCGTTCTGTTCATCTTCGTCATCATGCTCCTAGGTCCGGACGTGAGCGCCCCGCGCGACAACCGCGGTCGCCTGCCGCGTATCGTATCCGCGTCAGCGTTCGCCACGGCGGGCTTGGGAGCCATGCTCCTTCTGCTACGGACGGCGCCTCCGCTTTCGAGCGGAAAGCTCCTCCCGGCAGCTCCTACTGACTTCGGGAACGTCGAGTCTTTCGGGCGGATTCTCTTCACGGATGCACTCGTCCCCTTCGAGCTCTCGAGTGCTCTACTCATGGTGGCAGTAATCGGAGCCGTCGCCGTGGCTCGCGGACACCACAAGTCTGATTCGCGCGAGCGACGAGCCGCGGCGGATAGTGCTTCCAGGACGAGCGATCTGAGCGAGCCAAAAGCGACGCCTTCCGCTGGCGTAACCGCCACCAAAACGGCCAACCCCACGAAGGTACACGCGTACGAGGTTGCCTCGTGATTCCCGTCGAATACTACGTGGTCTTGAGTGCAGTCCTCTTCACTCTCGGGGGAGTTGGCTTCCTGATACGGCGGAACGTGATTGCGACGCTCATGAGCATCGAAATCATGTTGAACGCCGTCAACGTCGCGTTCGTCGCATTCAATCGTTCCCGCACCGAATCGCACACGGGGCAGGTTTTCGGCTTCTTCCTTATCGCTGCGGAAGCGGCGGAAGTTGCCGTGGGCCTCGCCATCGTGCTGTCCCTTTTCCGAGTCCGGCGCACCGTGCGTTCGGACGAAGCTGACCTTTTGAAGAACTAGAGACGAATTCCCGATGAAGGCCTTCTTCTCATTGTTCCCGGCAAACGACTTTTCGCTCCTTGCGGTGGTGCTTTTGCTCCCCCTCCTTGGCGCTTTCGTCAACGGGGTGTTTGGTCGACGGTTAGGCAAGCCCGCCGTCAGGCTCATGACGCTCGCGGTCACCGGCGCAGCTTTTGCTGCGGCGATAGCCACCTTCGTAGCCCTGCAGGACGCGGTAGCCGCGACGAAGACCGTCGAAATGGTGAAGGACCACGCCGGCGTCGCGCACGAGGTCATCAAGCATGGCCACGCGAAGCTCGCCTGGACCGCGTGGGAGTGGATGCGCGCGAGCGGGCTGCGCGACGCCAAACTCCCCATCGACGTAAGCGACCCGAGTATCCCCATCGAGCTAAAGTTCAGCGTCGACGCCCTTTCGGGCGTGATGATGCTTGTCGTGACGGGCGTCGGGTTCCTCATCCACGTCTACTCGACCTCGTACATGGCGAAAGACAGCGCATACTGGCGTTTCTTCGCGTACCTAAACCTTTTCGTCTTCTCGATGCTGGTGCTGATTCTGGCGGATAACCTGCCGGTTCTCTTCATCGGTTGGGAGGGAGTCGGACTCTGCTCCTACCTTCTCATCGGATTCTGGTACGACAAGAGCCCGAACGCCTCGGCCGGCAAAAAGGCATTCATCGCCAATCGGATTGGCGACTTCGGGCTGCTCGTCGGAATGTTCCTCTTGGTCTACTACACGGGTGCGCTCGACTGGACCGGGATCGCTAAAGGTGCGCAAAGCTTAGTGTCACCGAGCGGCGCGGCACAGGTTCATCTCTGGCCCATAGGCGGTGGACAGTTTCAGGACGTCGCGTTCGGCGCTCTTCGTATCCCTCTCGCGTGGCTTCAGCCAAACCGAGCGATAACCATCACGGGAGCTACGGCGGTGGCGCTCGCTCTCTTCCTCGGCGCAACAGGAAAGAGCGCTCAGCTTCCGCTTTACGTTTGGCTCCCGGACGCGATGGCCGGCCCCACGCCCGTGAGCGCACTCATTCACGCCGCCACGATGGTAACGGCGGGCGTTTACCTAATTTGCCGCCTCTCCTTCGTATTTGTGCTTTCGCCTCCGGTGATGATGCTCATTGCCTTCACCGGAGCGCTTACAGCCCTTTACGCGGCTGTCCTTGCACTCGTCCAAAACGACATTAAGAAGGTGCTTGCCTACAGCACCGTGAGCCAGCTCGGCTTCATGTTTCTTGGCGTTGGCGTTGGCGCGTTCACCGCGGGCTTCTTCCATGTCTTCACGCACGCCTTCTTCAAGGCGTGTCTCTTCCTCGGGGCGGGCAGCGTCATCCACGCGATGCACGCCCGCGTGCACGACGATGACCATGCGCAAGACATGCGCAACATGGGCGGGCTGAGGAAGTTCATGCCCCTCACGTTCGGCGCGTTCGCCGCGTCGACCCTCGCCATCATCGGGTTTCCGCTCACCAGTGGATTCTTTTCGAAAGACGAGATCCTCGCCCGCGTTCTCGTTCAGCAGCCTGTAAATCCGTACACAGAGATTCTCACAAAGCGAAACGTAGACGTATGGGCCCCGCCCGGGTGGATGGCATGGCTCCTCTGGGGTATGGGCGTCCTCGCGGCGACTTTGACTGCATTCTACATGTGTCGTGCTCTCTTCCTCACGTTTTTCGGCGAATTCCGCGGATGGACGATCGGTCGACCGTCGCATGTTCTCCCGGTTGACGACCATGGGCACGTGCCTCACGGGGACCATGACCATGACCACGACGACGTTTCTGTTCCCGGTGCGCCGCCCGCGGAGTCGCCCCGTCCCATCACGATTCCGCTCATCATTCTCGGCACCGCGGCCATCGTTGCCGGTTTGCTGAATCCCGGAATGCTCAAGCTGTTTAGCGAGCAATTCGACTTCCTTCCGATCGATCACTGGCTCGAGCCCGTGTTTGAGGAGGCAACGCACGGAGTGAAACTTGTCGACGCTCACACGATGCATTCGCGCGAGTGGCTCTCCACGGGAGCGGCCTTCGCGGCCTTTTCGGTCGGCTCTTATGTCGCCTATTGGATGTACATCGCACAAAAGGGGAAGCTCGAGGCTGCGTACTTGAGCCGCGCGACCACGCTTGCGGCCGGCTTCAGCGGAATTCTCTTCGTAGCGATCGGCGGAGTGCTCCTCGGGCTTGCCGGGAAAGATGCGTTCACGCTTCGGATGGCCATTCCGTGGGCGCTCGTCGCAGGCGGCGCCTATGTGGCGTACGCATGTGCGAAAGAGCGCGCGTTGGGTCTCGACTTTGTTTACGAGCGGAGCGTTTTCCCCGGGGTAGACGCACTCGCTGATACAGCCGCGTCCTTCGACCAGGGCTTCGTCGACTTTGTCATCGCTCGTCTCACGGCGCTTGTCGTCGCCGCCCTCGGAACGATTCTGCGGGTTGTGCAGAACGGGGTCGTTCACGTTTACGCCGCCATGATGGTGCTCGGCCTCGCCGGCCTCGGATGGTTCTTCGTTCAACCTCACGCTCAGCTGACGACCAGCGACAGTGGCAGCGGTGACTACGTGGTCACCGCAGGTCCTGGGCCAGGTTACCAGTTCCGTTGGTCTCCAGACGCGAGCGCGGCTCCGCAGACACCAAGCTTCACCAGCGTCGACAGCATTAAGATTCACCTCGAAGAGGGAGCCACGAAGACGTTAAAGGTCGAGGTCCGAAATGCGTTTAGCAGCGCGCTCGAGGTGCCCGTGGTCCGGTGGTTGCTCCCCCCGGTTGCGGTGAAAGAAGTCACGGTGACTCGTGCAACCGTCGATAAGCCGGCGAAGTTCGAGTTGGGAGAGCGGTGAGCGATATGTCGTCCAAAGTCTCGACGAACCAAACCTCCGACGGGCCTGAGAGCGTGGATTCGAGCGCGACTCGACCCGCGTGGATCGGACCGACCGTCCTCGTTCTCGCAACGGTCATCGTTGTCTTCGCACTCACGCAGGTGCTCGGGCACGACTCTGGGAAGGACATCCTCTCCTTTAGTGCGGCGAATGCGACGCTGGGTTCCTTCGTGCCCGTGGGCGTCGCGGCCGTCGTTGCCGCGCTTGTTCCAACAAGCCAGGGTTGGCGCGTACGCTTCCCTTTGGCTGTCATCGCGTCACTCTTCGCTCTGTTCCTCGTGCGCATGTGGCCCGGCGCGTCGGGTGGAATGACGGAGGCGGACATTGCGGTGACTGGCGCGGCTGGCGCGACCGAATCCTCAACGATTCTCTCGTGGCTTATCGGGCTTCCGTTCGCCGGATCCATCGCGATCCTGTTCCTTCCGCGCCAGGCACCGCGGCTCCTGAAGGCGACCACGTTTCTCGTGATGCTCGGCACGCTTTGCGCGAGCCTGCCGTTGCTTCAAGTGGAGATGGGCAGGACTTACCACTTCAACCAGGACATTCCTTGGATTGCGCAGTTCGGTATTCACTACCACGTAGCGCTCGACGGAATTTCACTCTGGCTCGTGCTGCTCACCGTCGTGATCACGCCGATTGCCGCTTACGCCTCATTTGGCTCGGTCACGACGAGAATCAAGGATTGGTGCTTTTCGCTCCTCCTTCTCGAGGCCGCGATGCTCGGAGCCTTCGTCGCACTCGATCTCTTTCTCTTCTACGTCTTCTGGGAGCTGATGCTCATCCCGATGTACGTGATGATTGGTGTTTGGGGCGGCTCGAACCGCATTAAAGCGGCTATCAAGTTCTTTCTCTACACGATGTTTGGCTCGATGCTCATGCTCGCGGCCATTCTTTACCTCGCGTACACGTACGGCAAAATCACCGGTGGCCCGACGTCGTTTGACTACTTCGAACTTCAGCGCGTCGTGCTCCCGCGAAATGTTCAGATTTGGCTCTTCGGGGGATTCGCGGCATCGTTCCTGATCAAGGTTCCGATGTTTCCGATGCACACGTGGCTGCCCGACGCACACACGGAAGCCCCAACAGCCGGCTCGGTCATCTTGGCCGCCGTCATGTTGAAGATGGGAACGTACGGCTATTTGCGATTCTGCATGGGACTCTTCCCTGAAGCCTCCGCGGAAATGGCCGCGACGCTCGCGGGAGTCGCGGTTCTTGGCGGCATTCTCTATGGCGGGTTCTGCGCGTGGCGCCAGGACGACGTGAAGCGGCTCGTCGCGTACTCCTCAGTCGCCCACCTTGGCTATGTCATGCTCGGTCTCTTTGCGGCCACGCAGTCCTCGATGGAGGGTGCCGTGCTTCAAATGGTCAACCACGGTGTCTCGACAGGAGCGCTCTTCCTTCTCGTGGGCGTGATCTACGACCGCCGCCACACGCGGATGCTCGACGAGTTTGGCGGACTCGCGAAGGTTATGCCTGTTTACGCGACGCTCTTTGTCATTGCGACCATGGCGAGCGTGGGTGTGCCCGGGTTGAACGGCTTCACCGGTGAATTCCTGATTATCACGGGAACCTTCGTGTCGAACAAGCTCGGACATGTCAACGGAATCCAAGCCGTCGGCGCGGCGCTCGGCGTAATCCTGGCGGCCCTCTACATGCTCACGGCCGTTCAAAAAATGTTCTTTGGTCCGATTACCCGAGACGAAAACAAGCACCTTTCGGATATCAACCCGCGTGAGCTGCTGGCCGTCGCGCCACTCATTCTCGCTATCTTTATGATCGGACTCGCTCCGAACTTACTGCTCTCGCAAATACGCGACGCCGTATCGCGAACGCTCACGGACATGAATTCGCGCCTCGAGGCGAGCCCGGCGCCGAACTATTACCGCGGCCCGATCAAACTCGTCGCGCGCCGACCCGATGCACCGCTGGCACCTACGCCTGCGAGCGTCACTTTGACCAACCCCGCCAACGCGGCACCCTGACCGAGGCTCC
Organism: Polyangiaceae bacterium; assembly: GCA_025353725.1. GTDB lineage: Bacteria > Myxococcota_A > Polyangia > Polyangiales > Polyangiaceae > Labilithrix. Next base: position 40,137 of record JANXOF010000074.1, read on the forward strand.
GATCACCATGGCGCTCTGGTTTGTTCTTTCTCCTCTCCTCGTCGTCGCGGGCGGCGCTCTGCTGCTTATGCTTGCCGAAGCCTTTTCCAAAGAGGGTGCGCGCGGCGGCCTGGCGCTCGGTACGTCAATCGTCTTCGCCGCAGGATTTGTGTTCTCGATTGGAGTTTGGCTTTACGGCGTCGACGACGTTCCAGAGCGCCTTGCGCTCGCGCCTTGGTTGGTGATTGACCACTTTACGATTTTCTTTGACGCGCTCCTCTGTCTCGGTGGCGGACTCGCCGCGCTACTCGCCGGCGGATACCTGCCCGAGTACAACATCGAGCGCGGCGAATTTTACATGCTGCTGCTCTTCGCCACCGTGGGCGCCATGATGCTCGCGGCCGCAGGCGACGTCTTGACGGTATTCCTGGGACTCGAAACGATGTCGATTGGCGCGTACGCGCTGACCGCCTTCCGTCGAACCTCGCCGCGCTCCGCCGAGGGCGCGCTCAAGTACTTCCTGCTCGGAGCCTTCGCCGCAGCGTTGCTGCTTTACGGCTTCGCGCTGCTCTACGGGTCCACAGGTCACACGGACTTGGCCGGTATCGGCGAGGCCGTGAAGCAAAGTGGTGAGAAGACCCCCATGATGGTCATCGCACTCGTGCTCGTCCTTGTTGGCTTACTCTTCAAAGTGAGCGCCGTCCCGTTCCACATGTGGACGCCGGATGCTTACGAAGGCGCGCCGACCCCCGGGACGACCTACATGGCAGCCGTCGTGAAGGCCGGCGCGTTCGCGATGCTTCTTCGTGTATTACTCACGTGTTTCGGTGACAAAGGCTCGATGTCCTGGTCGGCCGGCTGGCCACCGGCGCTCGCGGTGCTTGCCGTACTCACGATGACGGTCGCCAATCTCATCGCGGGCCAGCAGGAGTCCGTGAAGCGCATGCTTGCGTACTCCAGCGTTGCGCACGCGGGATACCTACTTGTCGGTGTGGTTTCGACGATGCACTCTCAGGCGCAGGGCGTCTCGAGCGTGCTCTTCTACCTATTGACATATACGGTTTCGACCGCCGGTGCATTCGGTGCGTTGATTCTCTGCGGCCGACGCGGTGCTGAGGCTGTCAGCTACGAAGACCTCGCGGGCATGGGTCGCCGCCATCCTCCCGCGGCGCTCGCCTTTTCGCTCTTCCTCATCTCGCTGGCTGGGCTGCCGCCGACCGCCGGGTTCTTCGGGAAGTGGTTCGTCTTCCGAGCCGCGATGGATTCGGGCTTCTACGTCCTCACGGTCATTGCGTTTCTCAACAGCGTCGTCGCCGTCTACTACTACCTTCGCGTCCTGGTATACATGTACATGCGCGAGCCGCCGGCGGGAGCACCCGTGGCGACGCCTATGAAATCGGGTTACGTGACGGCCGCCCTGCTGCTGTCGGCTATTTTCGTGCTCCTTCTCGGCATCGTGCCTCAATCCTCGCTCGAGATGGCGATCAAAGCAGCCTCCGTATTTGGAGGGTAGCGCACCGCAAATGCCAAGGACGGCAAGGGTTTTCACCGCAAGACTAAGGAGTTTTGGGGTCGTATGTGGTTTAGTTTCCACGATTGGGCTCTCGTCGGTCACGCTCACGTCCTGTCGTGCGTGCGACAAGACGTCTGAGAGTGCCGAGGCGGGAGGAGCGCTAGCGGCAACCAGCGCGGGTGCTTCCCCGACCGCCGCGGCCGCCACGGCCGCCGTTTTGTCGCCCGACGGCAGCACGACTTCGGCTCCCCTTCCCGAGGTCGCCGTCGAAGGCGTTCTCAACCCAGACAGGCTGCCCGCGTATTCGGGTCCCACGGGAAGCGTTGAAGGCGTAGTGAGCGTGGTTGGCGAACCCGCGCGGCCGACACCTAATGATTTTTCGCGCTGTCCTGCAGCCGAGCAAGTGTGGGGCCATTCCTTCCGGGACAGACCGCAGGCGGGAAGCAACGCGAGGCTCTTGGCAGACGCCGTGGTAGCGCTTACCGGTTATCAGGGCTTCTACGTGCCGGCAAAGGTGGATTCTGAAGAAATCCGCATTGAGGAATGCGCACCGACCACGCGGACTTTAGCGTTGACGTTCGGTCAGCGCCTCGACGTGAAAAACCTCACCAACGATTTTTGGACGCCCGTTCTCGAGCCAGGCACGAGCACGGTACTGAGGATGGCAACTCCACACGGTGACGCCGTAAAGCTCTATCCGAAAAAGCCTGGTCGCTTCGTCTTGCGCGATCACGATCGCAAGTATGCCGTCGTCGATGTTTACGCGTTCTTGCACCCGCTCCACGCCGCGTCGTCCACGACAGGTTACTACCGCATCGACGGTGTGCCAGTCGGTAAGCTTAAAGTCTCCACCACGCACCCACACATCGACGCGGTTGCCGAGCAAGAGATCAACGTCACTTCCGGTGTCGTTCTCAAAGTCGACCTAGTTTTAACGAACGAACGGCGCGACGCCGGTGCCCAGTCCAAAGCGGCCGGCTCGGCAGGCGATGCGGGAACCGGCACATTAGGGAATACCCACCGCTAACGACTCGAACCTTGCGTATCTGCGGCGTGAGGCAACGGAGATCGCGCGAGGGGTTCCCGGGATCCATCAGCGCTTACCATTTCAAGAGCAACTTACACGCGCGCTGTGACGGCGCTGGCCTCGCTGGCGCGACAGACGGTTCGGTTTCGCACGGTAATCTTCGGCAGCAGCACTCGATTTGTCGACTCAAGCTTCAATTCGAACGCGCACCAGGGCCCGGCATCATCCTTGCTCGGTGAAATCTGAAGAAGCCGCAGCCCCCTTTGCAGAGAGCGCGACTGACCGGAGATCCTAAGACGAAATGAAATCGCTCTATCAGCTCTCACTCGCGGCAGGCTGCGCCTCACTCGCTTTCGTCCTCGCATGCAGTTCGAGCGCGAGTAGCGACGCCGCAACTCCTGCAGACGACCCGCAGGTCGGCGACGGTAAACTCGCACCAGGTGGCGACGGAAAAACTTCTGCAGCAGACGGCCGAGCAGCCCGTGCGCCAGGCGATCCGCCGATCAAGGATGGTGCGCAGTGTCAGCTACCCGGAGATTGCGAAAGCAACGTTTGCAAAGGCGCCCGCTGCGAGGCACCGACCGCGACCGATGGCGTGAAGAACGGCGAAGAAACAGATATCGACTGCGGCGGTGCAGGAGCTCCGCACTGCGCAAGCGGCAACCTCTGTAAGGTGCACTCAGACTGCGTAAGCAACGGCTGCTCGTTCGAGGGTCGGTGCGCGAGTCATCCGAGTTGCACGAAGCTTGAAGGCGGATTCACATGCGGGCCGAATGACTCTGGCGCGCGGCAACAAGATTGCTGCGACAGCGCGCCCGTCGGAAACTTCGTCGTCGATAAATTCCAGGTTACCGCGGGGCGTATGCGCACGTTCATCGAGCGAGTCGATGGCAATGTTCGTGCTTGGGCGGCAGCTCTCCCGGCCGCGACGTGGAACTCTGCATATACCGTCGAACTGCCTGACAGTGCTGCAAAAGCCGACGAGCAACTAGGCCCCTTCTACGACAAGCGGTCGTGCCAGACAGGTGACTTCACCGGCCACACGTACTGGACGACGGCGACGGCGGGAGACACCAAAGATTTCTCGAAGGAAGTGCTGGATACGAAAGCACTGAATTGCGTCCCGTGGTGGCTACTCTCGGCATTTTGCGTTTGGGACGGTGGCCATCTCACCACCGAGGCAGAGCTCCGAGCGGCCTATACCAATGGCAGCACTACGTCGTACCCTTGGGGAGCGGCAAAGGGATATAGCGTTCTGCAGCCCTCAGACTTCGCCATTCAGAAGATGGGCTACGCGACGCCAAACCCACCGGCTGCGGCGCGGACTCGTGGTGGCGGCTTTCTCGATGTGTCCTACTACGTCGCTCCGCCTGGTCGGCGAGCTCTTGGCTACAACGCAACCGGTCACGCTGACATGGTCGGCAATCTTCTCGAGTGGGTTGGAGACTCGAGCAGACAGCTCATTTGGAAAGGTTCTTTCGAAAGTCACGCGGAAGAGGCCGCGAAAGACAACCGCGGTTCGAACGATCCTTACTCTGCTCGTGACTCCAAGGGCGCGCCGTGGCGTTGGGGCACGAACTTGGGCAATCGTCCCACCGACGGACGCGGACTTGGCTACTACGCCATCGGAGGCCGTTGTTCGCGCAAGTGATAACGTCGCTCGCGCGACACTCACTCCGAGGCGCGGGCAGGCTGAAAGGGCGCGCTTCGTCTCGATCGCGCATTCGCGGGCAGGCTTTCGACCGACAACACCCCGCGCTCGACCAGTGCCGTCGCGAGCGCTCCCGCAAGAGGATCGTGAGCGGCCATAGGCGCTGAGTCAAACGTTCGAAGCCACTGGTTCGCCACTTGCGTTCCAGCGGATAAAGCGAGGCTGCTCGCAAACACGAGCGCACAAATTTCGGGCGGGTGAGAGGTTACCGCCAGGCTTTCTCGGCGTCCCGTGTGCTCGAAAAAGGCGAGCGCACGCGTTACCATCTGTGCGCCACTCGCGCTCGGGTCCGCAGCCGTCACCTCGCGTGCGAGGCTTGCGGCAATGCTCCTCTGGTCAAGGGCGAACGCGCGCGCCGAAACCTCCTCGACCGAGACATGACCGCGCGTCGCTCGGAGCAGCGCACTCGCGACATCGCCCCGCGCGAGCGCTTCGTCGACGGCGAGGCGTGCGACCGTGGCATCTCTAGGCCCGCGCACACCCAGCTGACGCGGTGCGTCGGCAACGGCGACGGCCACGCGCTGCGCGAGCGCATGCTCAGAAGCTTCAAGCAACGCGAGCGCTCCCCGCTCGGACTCAAAACTCCGCGCCGGCGCCGCGCGTACGAGCCCCTCGAAAGCGCGCGCTATCAATTCCGCGTCGCGATGACCGCGTCCCCACGCGAGAAGCGCATCCCACGCCTCCGCTCGGTCGGCGTGCGCTTCGGTTCGTGTAATGGCACGAGCGCGCGCAGCAGGCCCGACCGAAGACGCGGCGGCTCGAACCACGACCGCGGCGACGGACGCACTCTGCGGGTCTTGAACGGCCGCTCGTTCCGCGAGCGACGAAGCCTCCCGGTCATGCCCGCGCCCGAGCTCGCACACGGCTTTTGCCCGAAGTGACGAGGCGTAGTTCGGATCGATGGAGAAGGCGCGCGCGAAAGTGCGGTCTGCCACGGCATCCTTCGGAGCAAGTCGACATTGCAGGGCCCCTACGCGCGAGAGTACCTCGGGATCGGAGTCGGACTCGGCGAACGCCGCGAGCGCACTTGTGAAGTCGCCGTCCTCCTCGGCAAGCGCCCCTCGCAGAAACGACGCATAGCCCTCTGGGGAAACGTAGCTCCCCGCCGTCACGCGCCCGTCGTAAACGCGCACGACACGAGGCGCGGCCGCGCAGCCGACGCCCCCGGCGAACAGGAAGAGCAAGGCCGACGAAAGCGCAAGGTTCAGAATTCTCATGCGTTGGCCGTGACTTTTCTGAGCGAAGTCAGGAGTCGCTCATGTTGCGTGTCATCGCCAATCGTAATCCTCAGCTGGTCGCTAAGATGCGGTCCGCTTTTGTGGAAGCTGCGCACGAGAATCCCATCGCGAACGAGATGGGCGAGCACTCGCTCCGAGGGGATGGGCGTCTTCACCCAAAGAAAGTTTGCCGCACTCGGCGTGACGAAGAAGCCCTCGATTTGCGCAATGGCCATCGCGAGACGTTCACGCGCCGCCACGACGCGCGCAATCCCCTCCTGCACCTCATCCCAAGCGTCTTCGAGCACGGCCGCGACGGCGACTTGACTCGTCTCACTCACGTTGAAAGGTTGACGCGTTTTGTCTATCTCGTCGACAAGGCTCACGTCGGCTTCGAGCCATCCGACGCGCAGCGCAGCAAGTCCGATCTTGCTTACAGTCCGAAGGATCGCGAGGTGCGGATAGCGCGTGCGCAATTCGCGAAGCGAGGTACCAGGACCCGAATAGTCCACATAGGCCTCGTCAACGATGACGAGTGCGGCGTCACCTGCCCCTCCCAAGTGGCCACTCACGCCGGAGCCCGCGCACGCCTCGATCACGGCCTCGAGTCGGTCAAGGCTCATGCGGTTACCGGTCGGGTTGTTCGGACTCGCGACGAAAACCACGCTCGGCTGGGACTCTTTGATAGCCCGCGTGGTCGCGGGAACGTCCAAATCCCAGGCTGCGTCGAGCGGAACCTCGATAGGCTCGAGCCCATGCCCGCGCGCCGTGATTCGGTACATCACGAACGTCGGAGTCGGCGTCAGAATCACGCCAAGTGCGTTCGATCGACGCGGGCGCGAAAGCGCATTGGTGACGAGCGCGATGACTTCATCGGACCCCGTTCCGACGAGCAAATCGGCCGGTTTCGCACCTGTTCGCTTCGCAATGGCCTCTTTCAAGCGAAGCGCTCGAGGGTCGGGGTAGCGTTCGAGCTGCACCCCTGCGAGTGCCTGCGCTACAACCTCACGGACGCGCGGCCCACAGGGAGGCGCCTCGTTCGCATCGAGCTTGACTTCGATGCCCTCGGGCTCGTGGGGCACGTACGCGACGAGCCCGCTGAGTTCCGGTCTCAGGAGCTCACGGACACTCTCAAGCGCGCGCATGCACGACGCGCTCGCGGAGTCTTGCTCAGCGGGGTCGGTAATCACCGGCTTCACTCAAATCGGTATGACTCACATCGTCCATAGACTCGAGAGCGGGAGGACCGCCGTGATGCGCCTCGGCCTCGCGGAGCCGCTCCGCAATTTCGATGACCCGGCGTTCGACGCGACCAAAGACGCTCGCCGCAGGAAAGCGACCTGCGCCGTCACGCTCGCCCGCCGGCACGCCGGTGAGTACTTCAATGCCTTGGGCGACGGTGGCGACGGCGTAGAGGTGAAAGGTACCGTCGGCAATCGCGCGGGCTACGTCCTCGCGGAGGACCAAATGTTCCAGGTTCGAACGCGGGAGCATCACTCCCTGTTTGCTATTCAGGCCGCGGGCGCGGCAGAGGTCGAAAAACCCTTCGATTTTTGCGCAAACGCCGCCAATGGCTTGAATCTCACCTAGCTGATTGACACTACCAGTCACGGCAATGCCTTGGTCAATCCCGACATCAGACAAGGCCGAAAGAACGCCGAAAAGTTCGCTCGAAGAGGCACTGTCGCCATCGATTTCTCCGTAGCTTTGTTCAAACGCTATTTGCGCTTTTAGGCTTAGGGGACGCTCTTGGCCGAAGATTCGTGAAAGATACCCGCGAATGATAGCGACGCCCTTCGTGTGAATCGCGCCGCCAAGCTGCGCCTCGTGCTCGACGTCGACGAGACCCTCGCGACCGAGCGCGACAACGGCCGTGATGCGCATCGGTTGCCCGAACTCTACGTCGCCTGCAGAGTACACGGAAAGCCCGTTCACGACCCCAACTCGGGAGCCCTCCGTGTCGAGCGCGACTTCGCCGCGGAGCGTGAGCTCGCGGATGTGCCTCTCGGCTGCGCCCGCACGGTCACGGCGCTCGCGCCACGCGACCTCGATGTCTTCCGCCGTCACCAAGCTGCCCGTGGGCGTGGTCGAGGCGTGAAACGGAAGCCCTGCGCGCGAGTTCGGCCCCGTTTCGTTCCAATCACTGTTTTCAAAGGCTCGCGCCGCCGCGAGCGCGCTTGCGAAGGCCGCCGTTTCTTCAAGCGGAGCGAGCGCGAGAGCGAGCTTTTGGCGATCGCCCGCGAGGCGCGTGGCGAGGTCGAGCAGTGTGGCTCGCGCGCTCCGGTCGAACTCTCCCCACTCACGCTCGCGCGCCATCTGCATGAGGTAAGCGTCGAGCGCGCGAAGGTTTTCCGTCGTCCGTGGGATCGACGGCTCTATCTCGACCTTCACCCTGAAAAGCGCGGCAAAGTCGGCGTCGGCATCCAGCAGTACCGAATACAAATCGGGAGGCCCGACAAGCACGACCCGCACGCGAATCGGCACGGGGACGGGGCGAAGCGTCGTCGCGTAGAGGCCAAGCGGCCCGAGCGGGTCTTCCGCGCCAATCCGACGCTCGCGCATGATGCGTTTCATGCGCTCCCAGATGATCGGATCCGTCATGAGGTCGGCGGCACGAACGACGAGCACGCCTCCCGAAGCCTGATGGAGCGATCCAGGCCGGATGCGTGTAAAGTCCGTGAGGAGTGCACCGAAACGAGCACGACGTTCGAGGTAGCCAAACAAGTTCGGGTACGTAGGGTTCGTCTCGTAAACGACGGGTGGAGGCGCATCTTCGTCGTGCGCCACCAGCAGGTTGACTTTGAACCGATTGAGCCGAGTCGCGTGCTCCGGATCGTTGTCGGGCGTACCTTGTGCCTCAGCTTGCTCCTCGGTCACCTGCTGCGGCGGCCCCTGCTCGACGAAGTCGGACCAGTCGGCCACGAGCGCTTTTTCAACGTTGTCGAGGTACGAGAGCACATCACAACCGAAGTCGCTGAGCAGCGTTTTGAGCTCACCGAGCGCGCGCTGAATGACGGCCTCTGAGAGGCGTGACATGGCCTCCTCGCGCGCGGCGTCGAAGCGTGCATTTTGGTCGCGCACGAGCCCAGCAGCCTTCTCTACTTCGGTCGTAAGGCGGTCTTCGGCTTCACCGAGCGCCTTTTTGGTCGATTCGTCGAGGGCTGTAAACTGCTCGGCTGAGAGCGGCTTTCCGTGCAGGATCGGGAACGTCTGGACCCCTCCCTGAACCGTTCGAATACCGAAACCGAGCGTCTTCGCGGCCACTTCGAGGCCCGAGAGAACTTCGCGGTTTTTGCCTTCGAGATCGTGCGCAAGACGTTGGGTGGCTTTGCGCACTTCGTCATGCTGCGAGAGCCCCTGAATCTCCGTCCGGAGGCGCTCGATCAGCGCGACCATCGCGGCGACAAGCGTAGCGCCCGCACCGGCCGGAACCATGAGCGGCTTGGGAGCCTCTGGCCTATCGAAGTCGTGAACGTAGACGATGTCAGGCGGGGTTTCTCGGCCCTTCGCGAATCGTTGAGCGTACCGAACGACGTCTTGCTCGATCATCACCTGCGAGGAGGCGGCAACGTAGACGTGGAAGCTTGGCTCTCTCGCCGCGAGCCCGAGCGTCAGCGCGCGGCGCGCGACCGTACCGACGAGTTCGAACAAACCGCCACTCTCGCGGGGCGTCTCTTCGAGGATCGCCGGGTCCGTGTACTGCGCAACGAGAGCGGCAGGAATGCGGAAGGGCTCTCGACCTTTTCCAGGCGCTGGAGCGCGGTTTGCGTCGAGCCACGCACGCACGGGGCTTACGACGGCCGACTCGAGCTCGAGAACGACAGGCGGCGAGAGCTTCTCCAACCCATCCGACCCGGCGGCCTCCGCATCGCCCTGGACGTCCGGCCGCGAACGCTCTCGCAGCTCGGCTTCCGAAGGAGCTACGAGGGTCTCCCGGCGCGGCGAAGGGCGCTTTCGCGGCGCCAAACGTTCGGCACCCGACGAAGAGTCAGCCTTGGCGGCCTTTGACGGCCGTTCGGCGGGAACAGGTTTGGATCCTGGATCTTTCGCGGTTTTAGCGAGATTACGAGAGGACAACGACGGAGAGGACAAGGCTAGAGGAGAGGCAGCAATGTCCCGACCTGCTCCCGCATGCGGCGCGTGAACGTGAGGAACGTGAGGAACGTGAGACGGAGGACGACCCTTGGGCAGGCGGGCTGACTTGCCGCGGTAGAGCATATCTTAATAGGGTACCAGACGACGCACCTCTATGGGGTGAGGAGATGGCCGTCAAGGAGCGCGATGACGCGGCGCGTGCTTGAACTTGCGCGAAAAGACGCCTTCCGCAAGATCATCGCAGCGCGATGACGTTATGCCCTGTTCCCTGACGGTCGCTCGCGGTACGTTGGCGTCAAGGCGATGGCGCGTTTGATCCTCGCAACGGTCGAGGGACAGCAGGCAATTGAGTTGCGGCCCACCAACAGCCTGGGCCGGCACCCCAACAATTCGATTCAGCTCCTCGACAAGATCGTTTCCAAAGAGCATTGCATCCTCGAGCAACGCGACACGGGCTACGTGCTCCGCGACCTCGGAAGCCTCAACGGAACTTACGTAAACGGCGAACGTGTGCGCGGCGAAATGCCCGTGCGCCACGGCGACGAGGTCGCTCTCGGCTCTACCCGCGCTCGGTACGACGACGGCTTCGGACCGCCCATCGACTTTAGCGCCGCCGCACCGTTCGCTCGCGGTCCGGGGCCGATGGGAGGCGTGGGACCGGGCGCCATCGCACATCCGACCCACGCGGCGCCCCCCGCGCCGGTCGAGTCTAACGCATGGTCGAAAGGGCAGAGCTCGCCGCCTCCGCCCATTTCGACCGGTCCTGGAACTTCCTTGGGCCAAGGGGCGCTTGGTCGGCAGCCCTCAAGACCGTTCGCCGGCCAGGGCGGAGCTGGCGGACCGAGCGGAACGATCGGCATGCCGCTCGCCGGTTCGGTCGGAGCCGCCGTACGAGCGGCCGGACCGACCGCGCAATCTCCTTCACCCTTTGCGCAGGCAGGGTATGCGCAGCCCCGCCAGCACGCGCCGAACTATGCAGGCGGCCCACCTCCCCTTCCTTTTGCGCAGGCGCCGCCACATGCGCCGAGCATGCGAGGTACGCGCGTCGACGTCCTCAATTCGGCGCGTGCGATCGGTACCCAGATCACTGCCCAGACGAAGGGCTTCGTTCCCTTCGATCAAATTCAGCACGATCCGGCGCAGCTCCGCGTGGACTACGAACGCCTGCGCCTGACGTGGGAACTTTCGCGCGATATTGGCCTAGAGCGGGACCTTGATCAGCTCCTACACAAGATCTTAATCTCGCTTTTCAAATTCGTGAACGCCGACCGCGCGGTCATTTTACTTCGCGAGGACGACGGCACGCTGCTCCCTCGCGCCGCCCACCGTCGCGACGGCACGGACACGGCGATTCAAGTCAGCTCCACCATCCTCAACCACGTCGTCACAGAGCGCGCCTCCGTCCTCACGCACGACGCTTCCATGGACTTCGCGGCCTCGAAGGGCAAATCGATGATCCTCAATCGGATCTCGAGTGCCATCGTGGTTCCACTGCTCCACGAAAAAGAGGTTTTGGGCGCGCTTTGGCTCGACAGCGAGTCTCTCGCTCAGTTTCAGCAGAAGGACCTCGAGCTCGTCACAACGGTCGGCAATCAGGCTGCGATGTTCATCGAGAACATCCTGCTAGGAAAGAAGATCGAAAAAGAGATTATGACGCGCGAGCGGTTCAGCCGGCTCTTGTCGCCGAACGTTGCTGAACAAGTCATTTCGGGCAAGCTCGAAGTCAAAAAAGGCGGAGTGCACGTTCCTGAGTGCACGGTATTCAACTCGGATATTCGTGGCTTTACGCGCATGAGCGAAGGCGCCGGCGCGGGGGTCATCAACGACCTGCTGAATGAATACTTCGAGCTGATGGTCGAGACGATCTTCAAGTACGAGGGCACGCTCGATAAGTTCATGGGGGACGGAATCATGGCGTTTTGGGGTGCGCCGTTGACGCAGCCCGACGACCCGATTCGAGCCGTCATGTGCGCGCTCGACCAGATGGAGGCGCTCGGTAAGTTCAACCGAAAGCGCGCTGAAAGCGACCACCCACCTCTCGCGGTCGGCATGGGACTTTACACGGGTCCGCTTGTTGCCGGCTACGTTGGAAGCTCGCTCGCGATGAGTTACACGGTGATCGGCGACACGGCGAACACGAGCGCGCGACTGTGCGGTATTGCCCTCGCCGGGCAGGTCCTCGTGAGCGAATCGACGCTCGCGCGCCTTGGGCCTCGGTTCGAGTTCGAGGAGCTCGCCCCAGCACACCTCAAGGGCAAAGAGAAACCGCTCCGAATCTTCAATATCAAGCGTGAGAAACCCAGTGCCGTAATGAAAGCGTTCTAGTCAGGCTCGAACACGCGATTTACGCTCGGGCGCGAGCCTGAATAAACGCGTAGAAAAATACGCTGTTCGGGTCGGACGCCACGCGCTCGAGCTCTTTTCGCATTCCCTCGACGACGCTCTCATCGACGTTGCCCGCTTTGAGCATCGCGGGCGCTCCAGACAGCAAGAGATCCGACCAGTAGGCTAAAAATTCGGCGCGCTCAAGCGGGTCGCGATTGTCGAGATGGTAACTCTTTACCTTGGTTTGCACCTCACGAAACCCAGTGGCCTGAAGCAGATTACCAAGCTTCGCGCCGACGAACGGATCGCCTCCGACCGCGAGCTGGTGCTCGTTGAAAGCGGTCCAGTAGCGAAGCGTATCCGGGCTGTAGGGGTCGAGGAAAAACGTCGCGTTGAAGACCTCACTGCACACGACCGGACTTCCCGGAACGAGCACGCGTCGAACTTCCTCCAGCACCCGCGACGCGTCGCCCACGTGCTCGAGCACCCAGCAAAGGAACGCGGAATCGAACGTCGCCGGACCGTAGGGTAGCTGCGTCGCATCGGCTTTCGTGAGCGTATAGCGGCCTTGCGCCCACGGCACGGCGCCAAGGTGGCGTCGCGCCTCTTCGAGCTGCGCGTCGTTAATCTCTACGCCCGTCACATGGAGATCGGGCCAGAAGCGTAGCAAAAGCTCCGTCTGAGCCCCTACCCCGGCGCCGACCTCGAGCAGTCTCGTGCGCTTGCGATAAGGCAACCTGTCATGCACAAACGGCGCGAGGAAACGCGCTTGATGGTGAAGGCGTTCACGCTCTTCGTCACTATATCCATGCAGGTAACCGGTCGGCGTTTGCGGCACGTCCGGAGCGTATCCGGTTCGCGTGCAACTCTCGAGAGAAGGAGACTAGACGCCTCTTTCCGCACTCCATCCTTCACGTGCGAGGAGGGTCGCTATGCGGACGCGAAGGATCAGTGCGACGAGCCCTGCACCGGTCGCCACGGTGTTCGCGAGCAGCGCGATCGCCGTATTGGCTTGCGCGAGTTGCTCGGCCATAATCCCCGAGCCGACCACCATCGCGAGCAAAAGCGCCGTGCCGAGCCACTCCGCGAAGAGCCTCTGCGCCACGAACGCGCGCGGGAATGCACAGCTCTCGCTCACGAGCCGCGCGTTCCGCCCCCGACCCTTTGACCAAGTACGCTAGGAGGCGCGGCGGCGGGGCTCGGTGCGGACTCCTTGCGTTCGCCGTAGCGGCTCGTGAGGTAGCCGTCGCTGTCTCGAACAAGGAGGGTGAACTTGACGAGCTCCTCCATCACGTCGACGACCCGATCGTAGTACGTATACGGCTTCATCCTGCCTTCGTCGTCAAATTCCTGAAACGCCTTCGCGACGGAAGATTGATTCGGAATCGTTACCATGCGCATCCACCGACCGAGAAGGCGAAGCGCGTTCACGGCATTGAACGACTGCGATCCGCCAGAGACTTGCATGACCGCGAGGGTCCGGCCCTGCGTAGGCCTTTAGGCTGCCTATGTTGAGCGGCAACCCATCAATCTGACTCTTCATGACGCCGGTGAGCGTGCCGTGACGCTCGGGGCTGCACCAAACCTGCCCCTCGGACCATTCAGAAAGCGACCTGAGCTCCTGTACTTTGGGGTCGTCGGCCTCGGTACTGTCGGGCATCGGCAGTCCGCGCGGATCAAAGACACGCGTCTCGGCTCCCAATCGTTCGAGAAGCCGCGCGGCCTCGAGCGTGAGAAATCGGCGATACGATCACTCGCGAAGCGAGCCGTAGAGCAGCAAGAGTCGGGGACGATGCGACGACCTCGTCGACGACCCGTGCAGGGGGAGCTTTGTGAAATCAGGGACGTCGAACGCTTCACTTGCGATATTCGGAACGTCTTCGGCTAACCTTTTTTCGGTAGACAACATTAGCAACATTCTCCAGCGCCGGCTTTGCAGCAGTCTTCCCAGAGGTAGTCCGTAAGCGCTCGGAGGGCCGGGAACACCGCCGAGTAAAAGATGTACGTTCCGTCACGGCGGGCATCGAGCAACCCAGCCCTCGAGAGGCGGTCGATGTGATGGCTCAGCGTCGACGCCGGGACATCGAGCTTTGCTTGAATCTCGCCCACCGCGGCGCCTTCGGGCCCAGACTTTACGACGTGACGAAGCACGGCGAGCCTCACTGGGTGCCCGAGCGCCCCAAGTTCTGCGGCGTGCCTTCCCAGCGCACTACTCATTTTATAATTCTAGTTCTTTCGAATCATTTGGACAACAATTTTGGATTCCCGTAGCGGGGACTTGCGGAGGATCAGGCGTCCTGACGCTATGGCAGACAAGGACATCGTCCGAGCCGATGCGCAACGCGCAGACTTGACGACCTAACGGTTTGCGCTTTCGAGCGTGGCTAAGGGGGGCGCTCCGACGGAAGCCGTGTTGAGGTCTTCAGTGCCGTTGTAGATGTCGACGAGTGCGATTTTCGACTCAATCGCGCTGAACAGAACGTCACCTTCATGAAAGGCGCGGAAGGTCCACGTCGAGCCCTCGTCCGATCGCTCGAAGACCTCGACTCGTCGTTCACGCTGGGAAACCATGGCGTAACACCGAAGCGCTCGGATTTGCCTGTAGTAAGCAAACTTATCGCCCCGGTCGAAGGCCTCGTTCGAATCGGAGAGCACTTCGATGAGGGCCTTTGGATTCGTTGCAGTATCGGGGTCGGATTTGCTCGATTCGGGCCTTCCGCAAATCACCGAGATGTCGGGATAAGCCGCGCTTTGCGAGCCTTCTGCACGAATGCGAGCATCCGAAGTAAACACTGTACACAGAGTGCCGTCGAGCTGGTTGCCGAGATGCCTAATGAGGTTGGCCGCAATGCGCGCGTGCGCAAGGGTGCCGCCCGACATCGCAAACACTTCACCATTCCAAAGCTCGTACTTCTGCTCGCTCGCATCATCGAAGGCCAAGTACGTCTCATAGCTCATCGGCACTTTGGAGGCGCCTTGCGTCACCTCCTCGACAGACTAGCACTACTCCATCACCTTTTTCTTTCCATCGGTTCATCGCAGTGCTTCATAAGTCAGCGTGACCGCTCTCGTATCTGCGACGAAGGACCTCTGGGAAGCAAAGTTTGAGCGCTGGTTCGCGCCTTTCGATGCGGTTTTCAAGCACAAGGTGCGCC
>JANXOF010000088.1 GCA_025353725.1 Polyangiaceae bacterium
GTTTTTCTTCGCGGAGGTGATTTTGGCTGCCAACGTCAGCGCCAAGACCCTGGACAGGCCCGGTCTCGCGAAGGCGTTAGGCATGATCCGGTCGGGGCGGGCCGATGCGTTGCTCGTCGTGAAGCTTGAGAGAGTAGCCCAAGGTAGCGGCGTACGGGTGGCAAGGGTCGGTGCGGCTCCGTCGCGGGAGGCGTTTCGGGCCGAGATTGCGCTCTTGTTTGGAGCGCGCGACGTGTGACGTCGAGTGCTGGGCAAGACTCGGTCGAGACGCGACGTGTCGCGCGAGGTCGTGCGGAGGTCAGGCCGCGCCGGGCGGCGAGCGCGAGCGACACAGGGCGCCGAGTACGCGCGATGGGTGCGGAGTCGGTCACGACCGCGCGGACGGTCATTCGGCCGCCGCAACGGGTGCAGCGTTTGACGTCGATATCGAACGTACGGCGCGACAGCGTGGCCCCATCCACGCGGGAAAGCGGCGCGTACAGCTCACCGCCCAGAAGTCGCTCCCCGTGAGCGATGGAGAGCCTGTTCGGCGTCACGGCGGTCGCGGCGCCTGTCGCGATAAGCAACCTCGTTTTTATCACGTCCGCGGTCCGCACGAGAGCCGCCTCGCCGGTGCTAAGGCAACTCGGCGCTCACTTAGCCGGGGCCTTCGGCGTGCTGGGTCGCCGCTTCCGGGCGTAGTTGCTCATCTTGATCTTCACGGCGCGCGGGAAACGGCGCTCTCGGCGTCTTTCTGGAAGCACGAAGTCGAGGACGTTATCGCGCAACCGACGGAGCATTCGCGGGAATGCCGCCCGGGCTCGCGACGGCGCACCACGCCCACTCGTCGCGAGTGAACCGCATCGCCGTCGTGAAGTAACCGTACGGTTACGCGAAGACGCACGGTGAATGCGGAGAGCGTGCAAAACTAAGACGATCGGCCGCGCCTTCGCCACGCGGCAGTCAGCGCGAAGAGCACGCCCGGCAGCGCACTCAGGCTGAACGCGACCCCCGACTTGGGGATCGAAAGGGAGCATCCAGAATGGCCGTCGTCGAGCGGCGCGTTACGCGCGTCAGGTTCGTTGGCAGCGCCAGTGGCCGTGGGCTCGGCAGCGCCACCCTTGCGCGGTTCACCGCCGCTCGTGAAGCCGACTCCATCTTGTTCACCCACGCCGTCCACCCTGACCGACGCGTCGTCGTCCGAACTTCCGCCGTCCACGGACGAGGCCGATCGAATCGCGATAGTCGCGCAGTGATGATAAAAGCAGCTGCCAGGGTTGTTCAATCCGTGGTTCGACATAAACTCGAGCACTTGTAGTGTGCACTTGGTGCACGTGACATCGCTGGGAAGTGTGACTCGCATCGTCTTCGGCCCTCGCAACGAGGAGGTGTGCACGAAAAGGCCGTCAGCAAGGACCGGGAAGCGCGGATTGGGATCGATCGGGACGCTACCGCACGCCGTCGAACCGGCCGTCACGAGGGGTTCGGGGGGAAGCTCGCTGCGATCGTTGAGGGCCAAGGCAACCCGGTAGTGACCCGGATGAAAGATGGTTTCATCGACGGTAATCTCAATTGTTTCGCCGGCTCTATAGCCCGTGACAGCGCCGGTACCTCGTGCGCCAGGCTCATCGCCGCACGGGGGCAGCTTTTGCGGATCTCCTAAAAAGTTTTGAGAACTCAACGCAGGCGGAGTCGTGAGCTTGAAATGTGCTTCCGCGACCGAAGGCGCGCCGAGCCCAACGGTGGCGACCGCGACTGCGACGAAAACACCCGGGCGACAACGGCGAGAACGGAAACTGGTTTGCTTCATCGCGAGCGAACCTAGTAAGCGCGATGGCCGTTGGCTAGGATCGTGAGGCGGTTCTCTGCGAAAACGGGCGCGCCGACGCGGGCTCATGCAAATCGCGCGAACCTTCACGAGATTCACCGAGGTCATAAAAGTCACGGCTTGGCTCCCCGCAGGTGGCTTCCCATTCTTCGCGATAGAGAGCCATTGCACCCACTACGTCGTTCCTCTGAAGTTTGGATATGTCCGCCATGGTGTTTTCAGCATCGCCAGAAAAGAGATCGCACGAACGTGGAGAAAGGTGGGGCTGACCTCACCGCCCGCGCGAAAACAGCACGTCATGGCGGCGTCGAGCTGCTTGCGTCGTACGCTGCGAAGGCTGGCGGCGCGTCGACCTTCTCCGGCGCGGCCGGCTGCACGAGGTTCTCGGGGGAGAGCGAGACGACATCGATTCTTACGCGTCGCTCACGATGGCCTGTCGAAGGTCCCAATAGCGCGATGGCGACAAGCTTCGCCGCACGTCCGTACGACGCGCACCCCGCAGCTCTAAAGAGCCTGCGCCAGCACGACGTTGTGCGCTCCCTTCAGGCCACGTTGGGCTGCGCGTGCCGCGGCTATACGGCAAACCGATGTTGATGCTCGTTCAGCGTGTAGCGCAACCCGAACGGCTTTCCGAAAGCGGCGAAGAAAAAGATCGAGGACCTGGCTCTCGACAAGCTCTTCGCCCTCGATGAATGCCGCGTTGGTGACGACCCGGTCGTACAGTTCGACACGTTAATGAAGCTCGCGGGCCCGTACTGGAGGTTCTGCGTCTGCTCAGATACGGACGCGCCGGTGCTCGATCCGGCGCATCACCGAACGTACCTCGACCGCCCGGCGTGAGGGTGCCGGCGAGCGAAGCCGTTTCTTGGAGAGTGGCCGTTCGACGTTGGAAACGTTCGACAAGGGGCTGGGATCGCTCAGCGGCGCGCGCTCTCACGGGGCATAAGCTTCCGGAGTCGCGTTTGGGCTTACGGATCGAGTCTTAGGAGAGGGGAGACGTAGCGCTAGCCTCCGAGCCGTGGCTCTTTGGCACGGGTAGTGCCGGCGTTAGCTTGCCGCGCTCACCTAAGACCGCGATCGCTCGTCGCCCACGTGCTTGGACGGCCCGAAAAGCCTTCTCGCGGAGGCGCGGAGCTCGCGAATCCACGGGTGAGCGTTCGTCGAGCGCGCCTTAGTGGATCGCTTCGCCCGCGGACGCCTTCGGACCCCTCCGCCTCCGTACTTGGCCCGATTCGATCGCTTGAGAGCCGATTCGTAAGCTTCAACCTTCAGCCGTAAGCCTTCGCGTTGCGCACCGAGCCTGAGCTTCCGCGCGCGCGGGCTCCCGCTCCGGACCCGGAAGCCGACCATTGCCTCGGGGCTCAGCACGTCCTTGTCGGTACACTCTCAAGATAAACCGTATCGGGGCAAAAATCAGTCCCATCGGGAAACGCGAGAGTTCCTCTTGCTGCCATCGCTCGTCTCAGTAGCCCTGCATCACGTAGGCGCTCGAAAGCTGGGTACCTGAGGTACGGCGCAACATCGAAACTTCGTCGATCGCCGTCAGTAAAAATCAACTCGATTCGGGTTCCGATGACGGCAACCACACGGTCCACGCGCGGACTCATCGCAGAGGCTCGATCTTAAAGACCGACTGCCCTTGGACTGCCAGCGTCCAATCCGCCATGAGCTCATCTTTATGAATCTCGATCCAAGCCGCAACCAACTTCATTTTAGGACTCGGAATCGAACCCTCCAAAATGCCGCCATCAGGAATCGATATAATGACTTCATCGTCTTGGTATCGGACGTGAATATGCGGTGACTTGTGCTTCTTATTATCTAGAAAGTACATCGAAACGATAATGCCGAAGAACATCGAGAGGACAGGCATAGCCTACACAATACTCCATACGCCCACGACCAACCCCACCTTTAGATTCGCTTGGTCACACGTTTCGCACTTCGCGCACGCGGAACGACCCAGCAGCGTGTCGGCTAGCCTTCCTCCCACCGATTCGTCCGAGCTTCGTATTGGTTCTTCGCGAAGAGCCTCAGTCCGCTGGGCTCGACCAACCGCGCGAGGTGACGAATCACGTGGTCAGAACGTCCCACCGACTCCAATCGCCCGAGCCGCTCGCGCCCATAATGGCAGCGAACTCACCCTCGTCGGTCGCAAGTTTCGCACCCGCGAGTGCAACAAGGCGACCACCGCAAGCAACTCAGCGATGCGTGCGACGGTAGACTCTCGCCCGTAAGGGCTCGACGCGAGCGTGGCTGCGAGCGCAGCGTCGGCGAGCGGCCCACCGAGCGCCACCAACGCGCGTTGCGCGCCCGTACCTCCCGCCGCCGTTCGAACGCGCGTGCTCATCATAATGCGAGAGTCGCGCCGATCCTGCGATGCACGGGGCGCGACCGTCCACTACCTGCCGCCTTACTCGCTCGACTTTCTTCCGCACCGTCTTCGTGCATCCTGCATGCGACTCCGGGCCGCGAGACCCCCGACGGACGACAGTCCGCTTGTCCGCAGATACCGCCAAACGTTTCGGGACAGGTCTGCCCTGTCGTAACCGCATGAAACAACTCGTGCGGCCCCGGGCACGGAGTTCGCGACGCACGCAGGGTAGTGGCACGCCTCGCCCCTGCCTACGCCCCTCGCCGGCCAATCGTGACGGTGTTACACAACGCGGTACGCGTGTATCTCGAGACGTTCCTCGCACACACGCGCGAGACCTACGAAAAACTGCTTCCGCGCTACGTCGAGAAAGACTTTCGTTCCTTCCTCAAGTGCGGTGTCTTCGCGCATGGATTTGCGCGATGCCGCTGCGAGTCAGGCGGCCACAACATGCTCGTCGCGTAAGCGTGCAAGCTGCGCGGAATTTGCCCGAGCTGTTGCGAATAGGTAGCGCAAACGGTCGAGGCGGAAGCCGAGAGAAGACGTAACGCGCAATTCACGACGGTCGTTGCAGAAAGTTCCAGTACCAGCGGAATACCGACCGGAATACCGACCGATCTGAGCTTGCCGCGCGCCTCACAGCTTGACCCCTTGCCCAACGAGTCTCGACGACTCCGTGCCTGCGGCTTTCCGACGTTCAGCCCGAGCTTCGAAGTCTGAGCCCATGGTTGTAAAGGAGTGGCAGAAATCTCACTTCGAAGGCCTTCTCGCGTCGCGCTCACTCCCATTGATCTCACCTGGTGAGAGCGGTGAGAGCGGTGAGAGGGGCGAGAGCGGCGCAAGCAACGGAGCTTCACCGTGCACGCGCCGACGCCGACGCCGAGGCGGAGGCCGCCAGCGCGTCCGACCGTTCTGAACTTAATACGATGGATCTCCCTGAACGCGCGGCGACGTAGGCATTCGCTCTGGGCTTCGAGGTGGGGTTTCTGCGCCCGCATCGGCTCGCCATTCGACCCAAACGCACACGGAGTTCTGGCGCCATAACTCATGCCTCACGGCCACGTGGGCGGAGCTCCGAACGACCACGCGTACACAATGAGAACGCGCCTTGGCTGCGTGGTTGGCGACGTTGCGTCGTCGCTCAGGTCGTGTCTTTCTCGCGCGCGCTTGCACGCAAAGCCGTCTCTTTTTTTCCGTCCGGGCGGATGCCGGTGAGGCGAAGGGACACTAGGCGGCTCTTTCGGCAAACTGGATTCGGGGGCCATCTCAACCAAAAACGACTGCCTGCGAACGTCCCAGCGGGTGACATGTCGTGCTTCACCGACGCCTTCGAAGTGATTGAAGTACCCGGCGTGGTTCATCCAACCGCGCCACGTTCCGTTCGCTCGGGTGAGGCCCGCCGTGAGTCGCTGCGCGAGGCATTCGCGGCTTGCGCCGGGCAAGAGCTCGACACACACGCACTCTCCGGGGTTCTCCGTGCATCGCTCCTGGCAGCTAAAGCAGCCGAAGGGTCGCGAGTCATCACTCGTTCCGTCGACCACGAGCGTGGCCCCCTGGTCGTAAACGACGCCCAAGAATCTAAGGAGCGAGCCTGGCATCGCGAGCCACGTGAAGCCCTCAGAGTCTTTGCTCACGAAGCACGGCCGGAATCGGTACATCGCGTCGACTCGACAAGCGTAGCTGCCGACCGCAAGTTTCGACGTGCGCGGGGAGCCATCCAAAACGGGTGACCGATATCGCTTCGCCACTTCCGCCACCCGCTCGCCGCCAACGGGCGCTTTTGCGTCTCAGTCCGATGGCGGGGGCCGTGACAGTGCGTCTAAGGTTGTAGCCGGATTGACGGTCGCGACCGGCCCGCCGTCACTTGTCTCGACCAGCGGCGACAGCGGGCCGGGAGCCATCGCGACAGCCGCTGGAGGCGGTGTCGCCTTCGGGGCCGCACACGCGGAGAAAAGGCAGAACAGGTAGAAGAGTGCGTTGGCGGAGCTTTGGACCACACGGCGCATGACCTCGGAGAATATGTCATCCCACCCGGGCCCCGCGTCGCCTCTTCGCAGGTAGATTCGCCTAAGCAGTTAACGTTGCATGCCGAGGCTATCACCCAGGTCTTGCGGCTTCGCGTGAAAGCGGCCTGGACGCGCCGCTCCTAACGATTGGCAGCCCCCTCGCCTAAAAAGAAGACGTCGTTGGCCGCTCTGTGACGAAAAAATAGGACGGACTTCGGCGGATTTCCACGGCAATGAGGGCCACCAGTGCACTTTGAGTAACGCAACGTCGGGTTCGAACCGCGCGCCGGGTTTCGGCGTAGCGAGCATGACATGCTCGCGTTCTGCCGCGACCACCGCGCGCTCGATGGGTTCGGTCCAGCCGCGATAGGCAAGTGAAAACGTAGCCCAGTGAATGGGCAAGAAGGCTTTACCTCGCAGCCATTGATGGGCGCGCACTGCTTGCTCCGGGCCGATGTGCCAATCCGGCCATGCCTGATCGTATTGCCCGATTTCGATCATGGTCAAATCGAAAGGCCCGAACAAGCCCGGCGGACAAACCGCGGCGCTTGCGGGCCAGCTGCGAGTTTTCTCCAACCTCTATCAGCAGTCGCTCTACGGACGGCAGTACTGACGAAGTCCTACGCGGCATGAAGCTATGATTACCATCGAATATGCTACGGCATCGTAGATGCCGGCGGCCGCTTCGAGTTTCAGAGCGATAGCGCGGGCATGGTCGAGGACGGTGGTGCGGAAACCGACGAGCCGTAGCCCTGCGAGCGCGTTTCGCGGAGCTGCGGCACCCGCATGGAGCTTTCAGTCGAAGCGCAGCTCGTCGCCCGCGATGGTCTCGGTGAAGTGGTGCGGCTCGAGTCGACAAGCAGCGTAAGCAACGAAGCGTCACCGTGCAGGCGCCGAGGCGGAGGCCGCCAGCGCGGTCGACCATTCCGAACTTGATACGATGCATCCCGTGAACCCGCGGCGACGTAGACATTCGCTCCGGGCTTCGAGGTTGGGCTTGCGTGCTCGCCTTTGCTCCTCATTCGACCCAAACGCACACGGAATTCTGGTGCCATAACGCATGCCTCACGGGCACGTGGGAGGGCCTCCGAGCGACGACGCGTACACGATGAGAGGGTGCGTTGGCCGCGTGGTTGGCGACGTTGCGTCGTCGCTCCGACCGTGTTTTTCTCACGCGCGCGACTGCACGCAAGGCCGTCTCTTGCTCACCGTCCGGGCGGAGGCCAGTGAGCCGCTGGAGGCTGTGTCCCCTTCGGGGCCGCACATGCAGAGAAAAGGTTAGAAGAGTGCGTTTGCGAAGCTTCGGAGCGGACGGCGCATGACCTCGGAAAGGATGTCGTCCCACCCGAGCTCCGCGTCGCCTCTTCGCAGGTGACGCATCGACGCGCGCTTCGGCTCTGTCGACGTGTCGCACTCACCGTGATGCTATCAAGCAGCTTCTCTTGGCCCCTCGTTACGGCGTTCGAACGAACGGGGCAAAGAATGCACGTGTCGCAAGCATTGACGGGATGAAACCGGTCGCGTGGTCGAGTGAGTCACCGACGTTGAGTACATCGACCGAAGCCCCGGCGCGAGTCATCGCGTCGCGGGCGACGCGGGCGTTTTCGGGGCTCACTACCTTATCCGATCCGGACATCACGAACAGCACGGGCGCTTTGGGCACGAACGAAGTGAGGTCGTTCGCAGCTAAGGCCTTCCGGAATGGATGCGTTGAATCTGCAAGAAGCGCCGCCAGCCACTCTGGCCTCACCATGTCGGCAGGCCGCGCCGGAACTCGCGAAACGATGCCGCGCTCGTCCGACTCTTCGAAGAGCCGGGGGAGGGTCTCGAAACTCGGCAGGAAGACGTCGGACGGCGAGGCCCAAAGACCGCCGTAGATGCGTTGAAAGCTCGCGAGGGTAAACGCCGTGTAAATCGATGCATCGTACAACTTTGGATCGATGAGCGAGGCACGAAGGCTGGTCCCCGACAGGTCATAAGGTCCAGCCATCGGCGCCGAACCCAACACAGAAAATGCAGAGGCCCCTGGGACTCCGCCAGTCTCAAGTGCCCGGTGCAAAGCGAGCGCTGCATGTCCGCCTTGGGAGTAGCCCGTCACCAAGACTTGCCTGCCGTCGGAGGGGCTAGCTGCATTCGACACGTCGCCCTCGGACGGCACGGTCGCATCGCTTATCGGCCGGCGCGTTGCGAGGAGCAGGTCGATGGCCGCGGAGGCCTCCGTCTCGGCGTGCAAATAGGGGTGGAAGCCGACGCTATCGCCCTTGCCAACGTAGTCAGGAGCGATGACCGCAGCGCCGAGGGTCGCGTAGTAACAGCCCGGATAGACGCTCTCGGACGCTCCCCGCGAAGGAACGGCGTCTCGGGATAGGATGGTGCCGTGCTGGTAGACGATGACCTTAGGTCGCTTACGGAGCCCTTGAGGCATCACGAGAAGCCCGGATGCGACGCTCACCGCACCGCTCACATCGCGAGTGAGGTAGCGCACTTTCCATTGGCGAAGCGGGTACGCGGCCCGCGCCTCAGCATCGGCGGGAGCTCGATGAGACTCGCACACTTCCTGGGTCAAGGGTGCCAGCGGCGCGATTTCGAGCAGGTCTCCAGGCTGGCCCGGCCCTGCATCCACCCGCACTCCCACCGCGGCCTCGGCGCCCGCGTCTCCCGTCGGCCTTCGCGCGGGAGGCTCGCCGGGGGTAGGGGAGAGCTCGTTGTCGACGCTCTGCTTGTCCGAGCATCCGTTCACGAGGCCACACGAAATCGCGAGAGGTAGCGCAAAAAAAGCAACGGAAGCCCGGCCCTGTTTCATGGGAAGCCACTACCACCAAGTGAGCGAATAGGTAGCGCAAACGGTCAAGGCGGAAGCCGAAAGAAGACGTAACGCGCAATTCACGACGATCGTTGCAGAAAGTTCAAGTCCCAGCGGAATACCGACCGATCTGAGAAGGAAATCGACACATGTGTGGTCACCTTTTCCGTTTCGGACCGTCCTTGGGATCACAGACGAGAGGCCCGCGTAGGGCCGAGGGTAACCGAGATGAACTACTCCCTAGGAATTGCAAGCGGTACGATGCGTCCCGTGTC
>JANXOF010000050.1 GCA_025353725.1 Polyangiaceae bacterium
ACTCACCCGTGCGCCACTGTACCGGGGCCGAAGCCCTTTCTCGTGCGACTTGCATGTGTTAGGCGCGCCGCTAACGTTCGTTCTGAGCCAGGATCAAACTCTCCAGTTGAACTTTTGGAAAACTTGTTGAACTGCGCTCGAAAGCGGCAGCCAAGTCTCCTGAATTCTTGGAGATGATGACCTCACCTTCTCGACTCTTCTTTCGTATGAAAGCGAAACTCGCGAAAGCTTATTCATCGACCCGACCGAAGTCGGGTCATTGGAGGGTCACTTCTACTCGGCTAGTCGAATTGACCAGTACGGTATCGCGCCCTCCGGAAGCCCATCTAGACGTTTCTAGTTTGAACGTACCATTCAGTTTTCAAGGAGCGAGATACGAGACAGCGGGTGCACCAGCTCAGCTGGTAAACGGCACCGCTTGCGTTCCGTCGCCGCCGGAATCGGCTGCGTCGGGAGGGCGATAGATAGTTCCCTGCACTTCCTCTGTCCACGCTTTTTCTAGCCACGGGTTCATTTCTTTTCGGTAACTTGCCTCTCAGTCGCTGTGAGCCTTCGACATTGCCCGAACTGCGAATCCGCGTTGGCAGAGGTCGCTTTATTTTGTGGGCAATGTGGGACGACACTGGCCCCTTCGGCAACGCCGGCGAGGACGCCCACGATCGCCCCACCGTCGCCGATTCCAATTTCGGCGGAGCGGCCTGCTCCGCGCACGATGCTCGGGATGCCCGCGGCGGAGGTTCACGTCGCGCACGTGGACGCGAACGGCGCCGCCCATGCGGGTTCCCCCCACGACCAGGGGTCAGTTTCAGAATCCGTCGAACCACTCGCCAGCGCCGGCGATCCGGAGGCTGTGCGTCTTCAAAGTCTACAGAGGACCATGCTCGGCGTCGCGATTCCGGGCATCGCGCCATCCGGCGGAAGGCGCGCAGGGGCTCTCCCGAGCGCGCGAAGCACGATGCTTGGAGTCGCGATTCCTGGGATCGCGCCGACACGCGGTCCGGTTGTCGAGCGAAGGGTCGCGGCCGCGGTCCCGAGGCGGACACAAGTGGAGGACACTCCGCCCGCGATCGTCCCACGACCGAAACCCCTTATCGACGAGCCGCTCCCAGACGCGCCTCTCCTATTCCGACCATCCCAACGAAAGAGTGGCCTTCCCGCAGTCACGGTCGTGGCGATGACGGCCGCTCTCGTGCTTGTTCTCGCGGGCATGGGTGTGGCCCTTGCTCTGCGCCATGGGGGGACGCTTACGGCCGTACCTCGACTGGAGGAAAGCGGCGCTGAGTCGCTTACGCTCGGGTGCACGACATGCCCCGACGGGACAACCGTCACGCTCGGAAGGTCCCACGCCACGATGACGGCAAGCTCAGCTTTACTCGTCCTTCCGGCTCCTCTAGCCATCGGCGACAATGAGCTCACCGTGGGGATCGACCGCCCTTCCGCGGGGCGCGACGAAAACGTCGTCGTGCATGTCCCAGTTGCGTATCGGGTGCGCGCGGATCTGTCGACGCTTGGTGCAAAGCGTCCGACCGTCACCGTGCGCGTCGAGGCAACCCCTGGCAGCACCGCTACCGTCGACGGCGACACCGTCCCTCTCGATGCCAACGGCCGCGGCTCCTACGCGGTCGACGTATCGAAGGAGACAGAGGGGCCTGGCGAGGCGAGTTCGTTCGAGCGAAAAGTGACCTTCAGCATCACGGCCGCGGGCGCGAAGGTCGAGACGGGGCAGCTTACGGCGCGCGCAGTCCTCGTGCCTCTCGCGCTCGATGCGCCAGGTTATGACCTCATCACCGACAAGCCAACCGTCGCCGTTGCCGGTCAAACACGTCCCGGCGCGACGGTGACGATCGAGGGACAAGGCGTCGCAGTGGACGCACAGGGCCGGTTTGGCGTCCGGGTAGAGCTCGCAGCCACCGGCGAGAAAGCGTTTTCGGTCATCGCTTCGAGCCCAGCCCTTGCGCCTCGATCGGTGAAAATCACGGTCACGCGCGTCGTCTCGCTCGAGGCGGCTGCGAAACTCGAGGAGGCAAAGCACCCCTTGCTTTACGACGTGTTTTCGATCGACCTAACCTCGAAAATCGGCCAGCGCGTTAGGGTTGAAGGTGAGGTCATCGAAGCACGCGCGGCGGCTGGGCATACCGTTCTGCTCGTCGATGATCGAAACGCATGTGCGAGCGGCGCGACATGCCTCGTTAGGGTAACGCACGGCGAGGAGGACAAGGTCGCACGTGGCGACAGCGTACGCGTTTTCGGTCGCGTCGCGGGCTCGGTCGCGGCTAGCGGGAAACCGATGGCCGATGTCGAGGCATCAATCGTCCTTCCCGTCAGGGCACCCGCCAAGTGAAGGGAACGACGTGGGTAGCGCTCGCCGCGGTGTGCGCGGTGACCGCCTCCGAGTCGCTGCGTGCCGACGCGCAGCGTTTGAACCCCACCCGACCAAACTCGTTCGTCGTCGGAGAGCCGCGCGGAGACTCTCCCATGTTCCGAGGGAACGCGCGCCGCACGGGAGTGACGCCTCAGCTCCTTCCGCAAGGTTCGCTTCGCGTCGCCTGGCGAGCGCCTACCCTCGGTGGTGAGACTGAGCAGCCCGTGCTTGTCGGGGCGGGTGGCGCAATGACTGTCGTAACCCTCACGCCGGGCGAGGGGGTCTTTTTTCTTGGCAGCGACGGCGTCGAACGGTCTCGCCGAAGTGGCGGGACCGCAAGTGCTGAGTCCGCACTAGCCGGCCCTGCTACGCTTTCGTCAGACGGCACAGTCGTGTTCACGTCGAGCGCCGGAAATGCCGTGGGGCTCCGCGGCGACCTCTCGCGTCCGCGTTTCGTCACGCCTCTTGGGAGCGGACGCAACCGGCTTGCAGCTCCCCTTTCGCTCGACGACGGGGGCACCGTTGTCGCGACGTCGTCAGAGCTCGTCACACTCGACGCCGAGGGAACAGTTCGAGCGCGGACCGCGCTGCCAGAGCCCGCCGCCGCGCCGCTGCTTTCAGACGGCGACGAGGTGATCGCCATCTCCGCGAAGGGTGTCATCTACGGATGGCGACCTGGGCAATTACCGCTCCGTCTTGGCTCCTTCGGCGGGACTGTCGACGGAGGCGCCGCGCTCGCCGACGCGCACATGCTGCTCGCTGTCGTGGAGGGCCAAGAATTGGTCGCGGTGAACCTGCAAGGGGGCGAGCGCACTGTGCGGGCCGCACCAGAAGCAGGCCTGTTCTTCGGACCGCCGAGCGTTCGCGGGGTGCCAGGCGGCGGAACTGCCGTAACCCTTATGGCCTACGTGGCTCCACGCGCCTTTGTCGTCACCTTCGACGCGGCTGGAAGAGAGACCGCCCGTTCCCTCGTGGCGTCCGCTCGCGCACCGGAAGCGCCGGACGGAGGTATCGCTTCTCTCGCCGTTCCCTCGCACTGCGGAACCTTGATCGACGAGCGCGGGGCTGTCGCGTTCGCGGGGGTCGACGGACGCGTCGGCATCGTCCGGCCGAACGGAACCGTTGAGCTCCTTGATGAGCTTATTTGCGCAAAACCGCCGCGCCCCTCCGGGATACTCGGACTTAGCGCGGTCGATCGTGACGCTTTCGCAGTGACGTGTGAGAGCGGAGTCGTGGCGAAGGTCGTCGGAGACTCCACGGCGCGGCGGCCTGGACCTTCCAACGCCACGCATCGCTGACCCAGACGAAGCTGCGCGTCACCGGCAGTGCTGGCCGGAACCCGCAATTGTGCTTATAGTCCCACCCATGATCACTGTTACCGATCGCGCCGCAGGTAAGGTCAAGGAGATCGCCGAGGCTGAGACCCTGACGGAGCAAGGCTTGCGTCTGCGGGTCGTAGGCGGGGGCTGCGCGGGTTTCACCTACGACCTCTACTTCGAGGACCAAACCACAGACATGGACGAGACGTTTGAGTCGAATGGCGTCAAGCTGTTCGTCGACCCGCTGAGCTTCCAGTATCTCGAAGATACCGAAATCGACTACGTCGAAGGGGTCCACGGGTCCGGGTTCAAGTTCAATAACCCTCAGGTGACGGGTAGCTGCGGCTGCGGCTCTTCCGTTAAGTTTTAGTCTACGTTTTGTTCTGAACGGGTTGCGCGACGTCAGCAACGTCGCGCGACTTGCGCAGCCGGGAAGGTCAGCGAGTCCGTCGCGACCGAAGTACACCTCAGAACTCGACCTTGAATCTGTCGCCGGGAGCAAGGTTGACGTCATCGAAAGAGGCAACGACGGTACCTGTCGTGCCGTCCCAGTCTTCGCCGTAGACGGTAACCCTCCCTTTGCGAGCGGACTGCACGGACATAAGCCCAGCGTCTGGGCCGCGCGCTCGAACGACATCGATGACGCCAGCGGGATCGCTAAAGCGCACATGCCGCTGTAGCCAGCGCCCAAAGATGCGATTGCAGGTCAGGGTCGGGCAGCTCTTCGGAGACGCGCCGTAAACGACGCCGTAGAGGCGATTGCTCACCGACTTTCCCGAGCCACCGTGGGTCACGAGACCGGGGGTAAGCATGAAGTAGTCGTCATCATCGAGATTCGTAAAGAGATTCGGTAATTTCGCGAACGGATCCATCGGCGCGAGCGACGGAGACCTCGTCCGAATCCATTTTAGCGCGGGGCCGTTTTCGTGAATAGCTAAGAGATAGAGAGGGTCGTCGACAGAGCCAACGCTCCGAACGTCAGTAATTGCGGGTGGTGAGCCACTTAGCACCTGTTCGACATACTGCCAATTACGCCCATCGCGACTCGTAACATGGTGAATCCCAGCGCTCGCACGGCTGTCATTCCAGTACATATGTCGGACCATGTTCGGCTCGACGAGAACGCCGTTGCCACCGTTGATATCGGCCTCCGCCCATCCCCGACCAGGCCAGCGGTCGACCGCAAGTAAGGTCCCCGCGCTCCCCTTGCTCGGGCCGAAGGTGGCGCCGTCCGTCCCGAATGAGAATGCCGGTTTGTTGAGGACGGGTCCGCCGCTCCTCACTGGCAAGGCTGTATAGTACATCGACCAGTCGGCGTCGCCTAGCTTCACGACGGCTTCATTACCGACGTTTTCAAATTCTCCGTTGTCAACGGTTAGTACATGTTCGCTAAACGTCGAAAAGTCATCGTTGCTTACGGTTCGGTAGATGCGATCATGAAGACCACCTGCGGGCGGAGGGTCGGACAAACCGTCGTAGCCGTGAAAATAGAAATTCCAAACCGTGCCGCCGTTCCAAACGGCATTTGCGGAGTAGATGTTTCGATGTGCGCCCGGGTTCGCCTCGAACAGCGGTCGACGAACATCCGCACGAAAGTTAGCCACTTTTTCGAAAACCTGGCTCTGGCTAGACGCGGCCGACCCAACGTTCTCGAAGGTTACCCACCGCGCGTCGTCTCCAGCCATTTTGGGCAGCAGCACGAGTGAAGCTTTGCCGCCGCCTGGACTACTCGCAAAGACCCTCGCTTCCGACGCGAGTTCCTGCGGTGCCTCGTCACCACCTTGGCGGCAGCTGCTACAAACGACAGCGACCGGTCCTATCGCCACTCGCCACAAGTAGGGGTGCATTAATCTCTCCAGCTTACCTATGGCGTAGCAGTGACGAGTCGCTACGCCAGTGTTTGAAGGCGCCGTGGCTTGGCCGTTTCACCGCTAAGCACGCTCGACACCACGCTCAGCCGAAGCTTTCTGGCAACCTCAGCGCGCGCAGCGTACGCCCGTTTTGCCGTACTGCGTTTGCGCCGGAAGGTTGTAAGAGTTCTTGTAAAACCATGGCTCGAGCGCCGTGTTCGAGCTGAACTTCTGGTGCCCCTCCCACGAGCCGCCCACCCAAACGGTATTCGGCAACCCGCTTTTGCGAACTACGCCCGCTACGCCACCGTCGTTGCACACGGCAAGGTTTGGCACGTCCCCTGGCGCGTTCGTGATCGAGAAGTCGCAGAACGTATCGCTCCCGCTCGCAGGGGACTTGAACCGCGTCAGCTCCATGACGTTGGCGCCGAGGTCCATCCAGTGCTCTCCGTTTGCTGAGACTTGGGCGGTTTTATCGAGAATGAAGCGACCTGGAGCTGCAATAAACCCAGCGTTGTCTGCGCCGTCACCAAAGTCCGGATAGTGATAAAAGAAGTTATTGTTGACGTTAAAGTAGTTTGCCGTGACTTCGTGACCGTATTGCCCTTGGTGTTGATTGTTGACCGGAAACCCAAACGTGGCGGTTCCCCAGGGGTAGGCCGTCGCTCCCCACGCCTCGTTCATCTCCGCCTCCGTGGGCATTCGGCCGCCGTCCCACGAGCAAAACGCGGCATACATCCAGTAGGCGCCGCAGTTCAATGATTTTTCGTCGTATTCGGCTTTTGTAAACCGTCGGTCGGCGTGATTGAGAAAGTGAGCGCGAAGCGTTGCGCCATCCCAGTAGTACGTATTGGCGCCATAGGCAGCGCCTGCCACCGAAGAGTTGAAACAGCCTTGTGACATGCTTGGACGGCGAGAATCCATCACGGTCGCGCCGATCTGTTGGACAAGGTTCATCGGTTCACCAGGCGTCGCACTTGCCGGCAAAACGTCGGACATGTCCGTTCCGGCGCTGGTGACAAGGTCGTTCTTCAGGCGAAGCCCGAGCGGCGTCCCCGCGATCATCGCGGTCTTCGCCCAGTTCCGAAGGTTGGGGCCGACGCTCTCGACGAACTGACGCATTCGACCGGACGTCACCTCGTACTTGTCGAGACGGACCGCGGTAGTGACGGGCAACGGTAGCGAGCGACAGCAGCTCTCGTGAACCTTCGTTCCATCCCCCGTTTCGCGCTTGCCACACGTCACGATGCCGGCCGTCGCTGCACCGACCGTACCTTTGCAGGATTGACCGGCCACGCACTTTCCCGCGCCGTTGCAAAACGTCGACGCACAATCGAGGTCCGCGGCACACGACAAATCATCGGTACAGCGAACGGCATTCGTCGGAGCGCCGCCGCCGCAGTCTGTGTCGGTTTCCGTCCCGTTTTTTAAGCCATCCGACTTGGTCGGTACGTCACAGAGGAGCGTGCCGCCGTCGCACAGGACGTTGTTACAGTCGCCACTCGTCGCGCACCCCTGGCCTGTCGCGCACTTCGAAGGCAGCGCGAGGCCGCCGCAATCGACTCCTGTTTCGCCAAGGTTTTTGATTCCGTCGGTGTGAGACGGAGCGAGGCACAGCTGGGTTCCGCCCACGTCGCAAAGCACTCGATCACAATCC
The DNA here is from genome assembly GCA_025353725.1 of Polyangiaceae bacterium. Classification (GTDB taxonomy): domain Bacteria; phylum Myxococcota_A; class Polyangia; order Polyangiales; family Polyangiaceae; genus Labilithrix. The sequence continues at coordinate 7,189 of JANXOF010000050.1, forward strand.
GAGGCGGCCGCACAACCCTGACCGGTTGCGCATTTGAGCGGCGCTGCCCCGCCGCAGTCGGACCCTGTCTCGCCCAAGTTCTTGATGCCGTCGGTGTGCGTCGGAGCAAGGCACACCTGCGTCGCCCCGACGTCGCAGGCTGCCGCGTCGCAGTCTGCCGTGGTGACGCAGCCGCCGCCAAGTGCACACTTCAAAGTCGCCGTTCCGCCGCAATCGACACCGGTTTCACCGTCGTTTTTGAATCCGTCGGTGTGGGACGGAGGCAAGCATATTTTTTGCGCCAAATCGCATTTGAGCATTGCGCAATCCGCGGTTGAGACGCAGCCCTGCCCTGCCGGACACTTCAGCGCTTTTGCGCCTCCGCAGTCCTTGCCCGTCTCGTCACCATTGGTGACGCCGTCGGTCGAACTCGGGACCTGGCAGACGTTCCCGGTGCAGACTCCACTGACGCAATCAGTCTTGAGGACACACCGCTTACCGTCGACGCACGCCGGCGCTTTTAGGCCACCGCAATCGATATCGGTCTCGTCACCGTTCTTCGTGCCATCGGCCGGTGCGCCCGTCTGACACGTTCCACCGAAACAGATTCGCGAGACGCAATCCGGCGCTCCTTCGCACGTCGCGCCGTCGTCGCACCGCGTAAGCAAACGGCCACATGCGGGAGGCAACGCCGCGTCAGGACCTCGGCTCCCATCGGCAATCGTGACGCTCCCGCTATCGCCGCTTCCCGAATCCACGTCGACCTCTGAGCCCGAAGGACAACCGGCAACGAGCACCGCAAACAGGATCGCACCTAGGCACGAGGACGAGCGTAGCGACATACTTCGGAAACCCCCTGAGCACGCGGGCCGAGCGGAACGCTCTGCCAAGCGCACTCAAAAAGGCTAGAAGCCACGACGCCATCACACAAGGTCGAAGGCACCCTCCGCCTGACATCGTTCCCACGATGTGCGCACGCGAATGACGCGTCAGCGCTCTCCGCACACCGCCTTCAAGTCCATTCGTTTTCCTTATCGCGACATAGAACTTTACACTTGGCCTTATGCGTCAAGCTGCGACACATCGTTCCTATGCGCCATCTCGTTGTCCCAGTCCTCTTCGCCGCTACGTCCCTTCTGGCCCTCGCCGCGGGCACGTTCGAGCAAGGAGGCCGCCCCGTGGCGACGGGAGTTCGATTCAAGGTCGGTAGCGTCGTACATGAACACGTTCTCAACGGATCGGCACCCCCATCGGACCTCAGCTACCTCGTCTTCGGGAGACGATCGCACGCATTTTTGGTCCACTTCATCGCTTCGGCGCCGAGCTTCGACGAAGTCCTCGCCACGGAACTTGGTCCTGACGCACCTTCGGACGCTGACCTGGCGCGCGGAATCGTGGCCCGCGCGGTCGCGACGCCAGATGTGCAGCCCTCACGACTGGGTCTGGCCCCGAATGCCTCGCGACGCACGACGCTCACGCGCGAGAACCAAGCTTTTGTCGTCGGTCCGGTCACTGAGCTATCGTGCCTCGTTGGACCAGACTTTACCGACGACTGCCACTAATCTCGTGCGACTTCTACGGAATGTAGCCCAAGTTTGATCCGAGCCAGCGCTCTACGTCTTTGAGCGGCATCTTCACGCGCTTTGCGTAATCCTCTGTCTGGTCTTTGCCTATCTTCCCAAGATTGAAGTAGCGAGCCTCAGGGTGAGCAATGTAAAGACCGCTCACGCTTGCCGCTGGGGTCATCGCGAACGACTCCGTAAGTTGCATACCAAAGCTTTCCGCCTCCAGAATACGAAAAAGAGAGGCCTTGAGCGTATGATCGGGGCATGCTGGATACCCAAGCGCGGGCCGGATACCTCGATATCGCTCGGCGAGCACATCTTCGGGCGCGAGCTTCTCGTCGGGCGCGTACCACGCTTTTCGGACGCGGCCGTGGAGCATTTCGGCAAAAGCCTCAGCGAGCCTGTCAGCGAGTGACTTCACGATGATCGAAGAATAGTCGTCGTGGTCTTTCCGGAACGTCTCGGCAAGCTCCTCGACGCCGAGTCCCGTCGTCACCGCAAACGCTCCAACATAATCCGGTATTCCGGTCGCTAGCGGAGCTACGAAATCGGAGAGCGAAAAGTGCGGAGCTCCCGTACCACCGCCGTCGCCGTCGTCATTGCCGCCCGCCTGCTTGGCTTGTTGTTGCCGAAGCATAGGAAACCGGGCGAATTCGATTGTTCGCGTCTCGTCGGTAAAGAGCACGATGTCTTCACCGTCGCCGCCCGCTGGAAAGAAACCGTAAGAACCACGAGCTTTGACGCGTTTTTCGCGGATCATTTGCGCAAGAAGCAATTTGCCCGCCTCGAACAATTCACGCGCCGCTTTGCCCTGCTGCGGATGCTCGAGGATCGCCGGATACTTCCCTCGGAGTTCCCACGCGGTAAAGAAAAACGTCCAATCGATGTAGGTTGCAATCTCAGCGAGGTCACCCTCGAGCATCCGTGCTCCAAGAAAGGGAGGCCTCGCCGGGGAGTCATGCACGACCTTCGGCGCGTTCGCTCGCGCGTCGGTGAGTGACAGCACCGGGCGAACGCGTTTGTGTCCGTGAAGGTCTCGCAGGCGTTGTTGGTCTGCCCTATTTTCGGTATCGAGCGCCGTCACCTTGGCGGGGTCAACGAGTGACGAAACGGTTCCGACGGCGCGCGACGCATCGAGCACGTAAACCGTGGAATGTGGATATTCAGGAGCGATCTTCACCGCTGTGTGCTGACGACTCGTTGTGGCTCCGCCAATGAGGAGAGGCATCGTCATGCCGCGCCGCTTCATCTCTTTCGCGACGTGCACCATTTCGTCGAGCGAAGGCGTAATCAGTCCGGAGAGCCCTACCATGTCGACATTTTCAGCGACCGCGGTGTCTAAAATCTTTGCGGCGGGCACCATGACGCCCATGTCGATAACTTTGTAACCGTTGCAACCGAGCACGACGCCGACAATATTTTTGCCAATGTCGTGAACGTCGCCTTTGACGGTGGCGAGCAGCACAGTCCCGAGCGTGCGCGCGCCAGTCTTTTGCTTTTCCGCCTCCATAAAGGGCTCGAGATGGGCCACGGCCCGCTTCATTACGCGTGCACTCTTCACAACTTGTGGAAGAAACATTTTCCCTTGACCGAAGAGATCACCGACGATCTTCATGCCGTCCATCATCGGTCCTTCGATGACCTCGAGCGGCCGCGCGTATTGCGTGCGAGCCTCCTCCGTGTCGGCTTCGACAAAATCGACAATGCCGTTCACGAGCGCATGCGCAATTCGCTCTTGAACCGTGCCGTCCCGCCACGCGAGGTCTTGCTCTTTCTTCTTTCCCTTGCCTTTGACCTGTTCGGCGAAGCTAACCAAACGCTCCGTCGCCTCGGGATGACGATTGAAGATGACGTCCTCGACCTTCTCCAAAAGTTCGGGTGGGATCTCCTGGTAGACAACAACCTGACCGGCGTTGACAATGCCCATGTCGAGCCCCGCGCGAATGGCGTGGTAGAGAAAGGCGGAGTTCATCGCTTCGCGGACGACGTTGTTCCCGCGGAACGCGAACGACAAGTTGGAGACGCCGCCGCTGGTCTTCACGCCCGGGCACGCTTGTTTGATGAGCGGGAGCGCCTCGATAAAGCTCTTCGCGTACTCGGCGTGCTCCTCAAGACCGGTCGCTATCGCAAGCACGTTAGGGTCAAAAATAATATCGCTCGGGTCGAACCCGGCTTTTTCGGTCAAGAGGGTATAGGCTCGGGTGCAAATCTCGATGCGCCTTGCCGTCGTGTCGGCTTGCCCCTGCTCGTCGAACGCCATCACAACGACGGCAGCTCCAAATCGGCGCACGATAGCCGCCTTCTCTAGAAAGTCTGCTTCGCCCTCTTTGAGGCTTATCGAGTTGACGATGGCCTTCCCCTGCACGCACTTCAAGCCCGCAAGGATAACATCGAACTTTGAGCTATCGATCATCACAGGCACGCGAGCAATTTCCGGCTCCGTCGCGATGATGTTAAGAAACGTCGTCATCGCGGCAGCTCCGTCGAGCATGCCTTCGTCCATATTCACGTCTACGATGTTTGCGCCGTTTTTTACTTGCTCGAGCGCGACTTGGGTAGCCGTTTGGTAATCGCCACGTTTAACGAGCTCCATGAACTTGGCGCTGCCCGTCACGTTGGTCCGCTCACCTATCATTTGGAAGTTCGCGTCGGGCCGGATCGTAAGCATCTCCAGCCCACTAAACCTCGTGATCCGCGGACTCGGCGCGGCTTTCGGCTTCCGCGGGCGAACCCCCTTCATAGCGCGGGCTATGGCGCGAATGTGGTCGGGGGTCGTCCCACAGCAGCCTCCTGCAAAATTAAGCAGTCCGTCTTCGGCCATACTGCGGAGTAGCGCGGCCGTAATTTCCGGAGTTTCGTCGAACTCGCCAAGCGCATTCGGCAGTCCTGCGTTCGGATAACAGCTCACGTACTCGGGCGAGAGACCACCGATCTCTTCGACGTACTGACGGATTTCATTGCCACCTAAAGAGCAGTTAATCCCGACTGAAAGCGGCCGCGCGTGCTGGATACTCGTATACCAGGCATCAACGAGCTGGCCCGAAAGGTTACGGCCGCTCTTGTCGACCACGGTAACGGAGAGCATTACGGGTACGATGCGTCCGCCCTCGTCGAAGACTTCCTCGATGGCCACAATCGCGGCCTTCATGTTCAGCGTGTCGAACGCTGTTTCGGGAAGTAAGATGTCGACGCCGCCTGCGAGCAAGCCGCGAACTTGCTCTTTATATGCGAGCTTGACTTGGTCGAACGTCACCGTTCGAAACGACGCGTCATCGACCTTCGGCGAGAAGGAGAGCGACTTGCTGAGGGGACCCACGGCCCCAGCGACGAAGCGCGGGATGGATGGATTGCGTTCGAGAAAGGTATCTCGCGCCTCGCACGCAACCTTCGCGGCGGCCACGTTCATCGCGTAGGCGTGCTGTTCGAGGCCATACTCTCCTTGGTTGATCGACGTTGCGTTGAACGTATTCGTCTCGACGATATTTGACCCCGCATCGAAATACGCCTCGTGGATCCCTCGAATGACATCCGGCCGCGTAATGGATAAGAGCTCGTTGTTGCCTTGGACGTCCTTCACTGCTCCCTTGAAGACCTCACCACGGAAGTCGGCCTCGTCGAGCTTTGCGCGCTGAATCATCGTGCCCATGGCGCCGTCGAGCACAAGGATCTGCTCGTCGAGGAGCTGGCGCAGGCGTTCCGCCGCAGGGGTCGTCATTGGGCCTGCCATACCACAAACCCACCAAAAAACCACGGTTTAGCCGCAGCTCGACCGCCGTACTGAGCGCAAGTGGCGGGGTTATGGTGGGCCTAGCCCTAGGCTTGATAGACTCCACGCGCTGCCGAGGTAACGACAAAGTCATTTTTGCGAGCGACTAGGCCCGGAGGCGAACCGGCCAGGGCCAGACAGAGGGTAGAGCTTCAACCCGCGACTGCGCGGGACGAAGCCTCCACGTCCTGCGTACAACGCGCAAGTGATCTCGCCGCCCCGACAGCGGGTCGAGACTAAAGTACGGTCCGGCGGAGTCTGAGTGCGTTGCCAATCACGGATACCGAACTTAGACTCATCGCCGCAGCCGCAAGCATTGGGCTAAGCAGAATGCCAAACCACGGATAGAGGATGCCTGCGGCGATAGGCACTCCGAGGGTATTGTATGCGAAGGCTAGGAAGAGCCCCTGCTTTACGTTTTGAATGGTTGCGCGACTAAGTCGGCGAGCTCGGGCAATGCCTCTAAGGTCGCCTTTGACGAGGGTAACGCCCGCGCTTTTCATAGCGACGTCGGTTCCTGTCCCCATCGCGATGCCCACGTCCGCCTGCGCGAGCGCCGGCGCATCGTTCACGCCATCGCCGGCCATGGCCACACTCCGGCCCTCGGTTTGTAGACGCTTGATGGTCGCGGCCTTCTGGTCCGGCAATACGTCCTTGATAAACGTATCGATGCCAAGCTTTTTGGCCACCGCCGCGACAGTAGCCTTCGCGTCGCCGGTAAGCATGACGACCCGCATGCCTTCGTGCTGCAGCTCTCGAATCGCCTCTGCCGAGGTTTCCTTGACTGGGTCTGCGACGCCGATCATGCCCGCGACGGCGCCGTTGACAACAGTTTCGCCTTCACTCCGCATCGCTTCGGCACGCGTGAGAAAAGCGCCTGCATCGGCAGCGACCGAAGCCGCGAACGCGGCATTTCCCAGCGACACCCGGCGCTCTCCGAGCATTCCGGACACCCCTTTGCCCGGCGTCGAGGAAAATTCAGTGACCGGCGCGAACCCTATGCCGCGCTCCTTCGCTCACGCGACGATTGCCGAAGCAAGTGGATGCTCGCTTCCGACTTCCAAACTCGCCGCTAACGCAAGAACAGAATCTTCGTCAACGTCTGTCGCGACGACGGATACAACCTTGGGCTTGCCCTCGGTAAGTGTGTCTGTCTTGTCGACGACGAGAGTGTCGACCTTTCTCATGATCTCGAGAGCTTCAGCGCTTCGGAAGCGGGCGCCGCACGCAGCGCCTTTGCCCGTCGCCACCATGATCGACATCGACGTGGCGAGCCCGAGCGCGCACGGACAGGCAATGATCAACACGGCAATCGCGTTGACGAGCCCATGGGCCATTTTTGGTTCCGGTCCAAACGTACTCCACACCAAAAACGTGACGCCCGCGATGACCACGACTGCGGGAACGAAGACACGGGCAAGGCTGTCCGCAAGCCTTTGAATCGGCGCGCGCGTACGTTGCGCGTCAGCGACCATTTGCACGATCTGGGCAAGGAGCGTTCCTGAACCAACACGCTCCGTGCGCATGACGAACGAGCCGGTTCCGTTGAGCGTCTCGCCGATAACGCGCTCTTCCCGATTTTTTTCGACCGGTATCGATTCGCCAGTGACCATCGACTCATCAACCGAGCTTGTCCCCTCGGTCACGACGCCATCGAGCGGCACCTTCTCGCCTGGGCGCACGCGAAGCCGCTCCCCCACGACTATGCTGTCGATCAAAACGTCTTCTTCGACTCCGGCGTCGCGAAGCCGGCGCGCCGATTTGGGCGCGAGCTGGAGGATGACAACGGGAAGATGCCAGGGGCGAGGAACGCTACGACGCTGTACCGATACGCCGACCCAATGCCCAAGCCCAAAAGTGTAAACATATTCAAACTTCGATGAACGAGTGAATGCCACGCACGAACGAAAAACGGCCACCCGCCCCAGACAACGACAGGCGTAGCCAGAACAAACTCGACCCCTAACGCGCCGCGAGGGCTGACCAATCGATGCAGCGGCATCGCCGGAATGAGGTCCGACATGCCCATGAGGAACACCGCGAGCGCGGGTCCAACACACACGAACAGCCTTTGTTTCATGGCGATAAGCTCGCTGCTCGGCACCTCTGCAGCTGTCACCGTGCGCGGCTCAAGCGCCATCCCGCACGTGGGACAAGCTCCGGGCCTATCGGACTGCACGCCCGCACACATCGGACAGACGTACGCGCGA
>JANXOF010000034.1 GCA_025353725.1 Polyangiaceae bacterium
CGCGTCTGGACCCCGGGGATAAGTCTCCGCAAGAGGTCGGATGCTTTCGTCACGCGCGGCGAAAGTTCTGGGAAGCGGCGGTCGTCACGAAGGACGCGCTCGCGCACTACGCGATTCTTCGCCTCCATGTCCTGTCCGAGTTTGAAAAGCAGTGGGCATCGCTCGCGCCCAAGCAACGGCACGAACGTAGGCAACTTGCCTCTCGTCCGCTCCTTGACGAGTTTTTCGGTTGGGCACCGCCACGTCTTTGCGCGCGTTCATCAGGTACGCGGCCCGGTAGCAAATGCGTTTGGGTACGCCTTTCCCAGCGCGCCGCGCTTTGTCGCTTTCTCGACGATGGAAGGCTTCGCCTGGAAAACAACGCCAGTGAGCGCGCGTTGAGAGTCATTGCCGTCGGGCGCAAAGCGTGGATGTTTTGCGGGTCGGGCGTCCACGCGCAAGCGGCGGCCAACCTCTTTTCCCTCCTCGCGTCGTGCATGCTGCACGACCTCGACCCCGAATCCTACCTTGAGGCGATGATTCGTATCGTGCCGTATTGGCCCCGCGCTCGGTATCTCGAGCTCGCGCCGAAGTACGGGTTCCGAACGCGGGCTCGCCTCGACGCGAAGCAGCTCGCGATGCCGCTCGGCTCCATCACGGTGCCGCCCGCGGAACAACAGCCTGCGCCGAGCTAAGCCAACTTCCACGCTCGCGAGTCTCGGCCATCACGGGCTCCAAGTCGAGAACGTGTCTCCGTGCAGGGGATACGATACTCGGTCGGGGTGCAGCGCGAGTACAGCGGCACGCTCGGAAAGGTCGGCAACTGCCAGGTCGGAGTCAGTCTGACGATCGCGACGCGGCACGAGCACGTCCCCATCGACTTCGCGCTCTACCTGCCCGAGTCGTGGGCGGACGATGAGGTCCGACGCAAGAAGGACCGCGTCCCGACCGATCTCGTGTTCAAGACGAAGCTCGATCTTGCGCTCGACCTGATCACGCGGGCTGTCGAGGACACGGTTCCGGGCGAGATTGTTCCCGCCGATGCCGCGTACGGCACCTCGAGCCACGTTCGAAACGTCGTTCGGATGTATGGGCTGGACCTCGGCGTCGCCGTTGTTTCGAGCACGGATGTCTGGGTCCTCGACACGCTCGGCCGACGTAGCGGAGCCGCGCTCGGCGCGCAGCAGCTCGGTACGAAGCTCGGACAGCGCGCCTTTCGTCGACTGACGTGGCGCGACGGACCTGGTGGAAAGCTCTCCTCGCGCTTCGCCTTTCGCCGGGTGAAGGTCGCGCACGACGACGGGACGGAGGCCGGGGACCGAGAGCCGCTCCGGCTTGTCATGGAGTGGCCGGAGGGCGAAGAGAAGCCCACGAAATTCCTCCTCACGTCGCTGCCGCGGCGGATGACGAAGAAGGAGATCGTGCGCATCCTCAAGGAGCGCTGGCGCACCGAACGTGCCTACGAGGAATTCAAGGGTGAGCTCGGTCTCGACCCCTTCGAGGGCCGCTCGTTCCCCGGCTGGCACCACCACATCTCTGTCGTACTTTGCTGTTACGCGTTCATCGTTTCTGAATTTGTGCGGCATTTCCCCCCCTCGGCCGGACGGCAAAAGGATGTCAGTTCGGCCGCGTTTGCGGCCTGAACGACACTTCGTCGACTCGTTCATCACCATCCGATTGGCGCTCGCTCGCGCCATCGCGCGGTGGCTCCCGCGCTGGCCGCTCTGCCACCGCTCGACCCCGCCCACGAACATCCCGCGACAGTTTCAAAAGAGCGCTCACGATACGCCCGCCTCAGCCCCGACCCTCGCAGTAGCGTTAATCCGCAAACAGACCGTAGGTCTGTCGCTTTACTTCGTAAGCATTCTCGGCCGAGTAACCTGAATCACTTTTTGATTTCGAGTTGGTTATCCACTTCGCTTACGCCAGCTGTCGAGCGTGCAAGCTCGGCGATTGCTGTTCGCTCCTGGTCGCTTCTGACGGGCCCGCGCAGCGTCACTTTAGACCCAACAGTGACCACTTTCACGTTCTTTGCCGTAAACGACAGTGCGGCGCTGCTCATCATACCGTTTCGAATCAGAGCCGTAATCTTAGTCTCTGCGGCACTGTTTCCCTGATCCGTCGGAGTGAGCGCACCATGGCGATCTCGCTGATTAGTCCGCGTATTGGCGCTCGACACTGATCCATTTAACGCCCCTCGAGACTCGTTCATCGATGGCATACTTGATGGCATCGCGGGCGCGGGCGGGCTTGCAGGTGGGCTAGAAGCGACCGGCTCGGGAGGGCGACTTGCATCGGGGGAGCTCGGAATGGTGGTCCCCGAGGTGGTCTGGGTCGTCGAGCTTTGATTAAGAGTCGTTGTTGCTTTAGCCCCTTCTGTTTCCATCGACCTTTCGGTAGCCATCCCACTTGAGGCAGGGTCTTGGGCCGGCCTATCCGGGCCGCCGCAGGCCAGAGCGAGGGTGGCGGCAGCGGCGAAGAATGGCGAAGTAGAGGTTCGTAATTTCATCAAATCCTCCGTAAAACTCATTAAGTGCAGGCCTTGAAGCGTACAGAGGCCGCGCGGGTCAGCTAAGCGGCTCTGCGGAAACGGACTTCCCTGGAGCGAGGCCGGCTTGGACTTCGTCCGTTATTCGATGCGCGGCGTCGCCTGCGAGGTGATTCGCGACGTCGTGAGCGGTGTCGAGCGCGCCGTGCGCATACTCCCTCGCTTCACCTAGCCATTGATCGCGCGTTGCCCCCATGAGTTCCTTTTCGCGACGAGTGATCGGAATCGCAAGCCCTAGAGCAGTTCCGAGAGCGAGCGCCGCAACGCCGACTCCAAGCGGGTTGTTTTGATAGAGTTTACCGGCACGCTTCTCGAGGTGAACGGCCTGCTCCTTTGCATCGTGAGACAAGTGCTTCGCAGTCTCACTCGTTGAGTGCGCAAAGTGATCCACCTTGTCCCGTGCCGAATGGGTCGCGGCAAGCGCCTTAGACTTCGCGTGGTCGAGAAGTTCAGACGCCTTGTGAATGACCTCGGAAGCCGTCGACTCGACTGAGTTGGCCGCTTCGGCGACCTGTGAACCAGCCCCGCGCCACGCCTCGCCTGCGCGCTCCTCGAGGTCCGTTATGTCACTATCGGCACTTTGCATACCGGAGTGACCCACTCGAAAGGTGCGCGGTGCTTCGATTCCAATGGACGTTGACGCCCTGCGTGAATTTGCCCATAGCCACGCCAGCCCTAGACCGGCCATGACTGCAGGAATGGGGTTCGCCTTCACCGTCTCCGAAACCGAGCGGCTCGTCGTGCGGACTGCCTTTTGAACGTCATGAATCATCGTCTCCACCTTTCCAAGGGTCGCGTCACGAACAGCGACTTTCGCGTCGTTTAATTCTTGCCGAACCTTGTTCTTCGCTTCGTCCAGTTCCGCCCTCACTTCAGCCTTTAGCGCGGTCGCCGCAGAACCGAGGTGAGACTTCACTTCTTCTTTTATGACCTCGAATTCCGTCTTCAAGTCGGACTTGACAGTAGCCTTCGCCTCCTGCCACTGGTCCATCGCCTGCTCTTTCAACACGAGCGGGTTGAGGCGACCGTGGAGCTGCTCCAGCGTTCCACTGATTTGCGCCCGGGTCTGCGCCATCTCTTCGTGAAAATCCGTCGTGGGCTTTGACGCCGTCATTGAACTTGTTTGAGTGCCCATCGCTTGGTCTCCTCTATCGACGCCCGCGTCTGTTGCAGTTGTGGTTTCATATTCTTGAGTGCCGACAAGCCTTTCCGGGCGGTACCGTAAGCCGCCAGTCCGGCGGCCAAACCAACCAGTAAGGCCGACGCCCAAAGCGGAAGAATCCACGCGAATCCCAACACGAATGAAGCCGACAACGCGAGCAGACTCACGGCTCCTAAAATCATCCCGATTGCAACGTACGCAGCTTGGTTACCTGCATAAGTCGCTTTCTGCTTCAATTCCATGGTCGCGAGGCTCAACTCTTGGCGAACCAACGTCGAAGCCTCGCCCGCGAGGTCAGAAAAAAGGTCGCCAACAGATTTCTCGCGCGAAGCGGACGGGAGATTCATGGAATCGACGCTGCGAACGCGTGGGCGTTGCTCCGATCCGTCGCCTCCGCGGCCGAAGAGCTCTTGAGAAAACGCGCGGCGAGAGCCCCCAAAGCGAGCGCCCCGCCAAGGAACAGAGCCGGTTCACGACGCGCAAATGTCTCGAGTGTGCCCCTGAGATCTTTTAGATTCGCCGTTCGCAGAAATTGAGACGCCGTTTCGAGCTTTTCAGCGGCTTTTTCAATGTACGGGAAAAGCATATTGCCATCGAGTTGCCCACTCGTTTCGCGAAGCGCCTTTGCCACGTCGCTCACGTCGCGAGCCGACTTGCCCTTTTGTGCGGCCACTCGCGCATCGACCTTTTCCATCGTTTGATGAGCAACATCTGACGCTAGGCCCTTGGCGTGAACGGCTACTTCAGTCGCAGCCTCTTTGGTCTGCCTCGCGAAGCCCGAAGAGACGTTGCCGGTCCCGATCGGCGGCACGCTTGCCCTGTCGATTTCCCCTGCCCCAACGTTGTTCGTCAGTTCTCCCATCTCATCCTCCAGTGTTTGCACGTCGTACGAGTCGACGGCCGGATGCGAGTGACGTGCCAAACTGAATCGCGGAAGCGCTCAGCAGCGAAAGCGCGGCTGAATTCGCCTGCGGACTCACCTGATTCCCCCCTTAAGCGCAGACGCGTCGGCGTGAGCGTTTTGCCTCACTCGCGTACATGCCCCATCGCTCTCGGACCATGTTGCTTGCCGCTCGCGCACGGGGCCGAGGCAGAGGCATTTTTTAGTTTTCGAGGCCTCTCGCTTCCTAAAGTTGCGCGGCGACGCGCCACGGGTGCGAAGCTGACCGGGCCACGATCTTTTCTCTAGCTACGCTGCGGGTGCTATGGGGAGCCGGTGAAGTTCGTCGATTCGTGCAACGTGGACTTGGTCGCCGGCACCGGTGGCAACGGTGTCGTGGCTTTTAGGCGCGAGAAATTCGTGCCGTTTGGAGGCCCCGCGGGGGGCGATGGCGGCCGAGGGGCCGACGTCGTTTTTGTGGCGGATGGGGGCCTGTCGACGCTCCTCGATCTAACCTATGGGCGCACGATTCGTGGCGACCACGGCGAGCACGGCCAGGGCCATGACTGTTACGGCAGGGCTGCGAAAGAGGTGCTGGTTCGTGTGCCGGTCGGTACGCAGGTTTTTAACCGCGACTCTGGCGCCCTCCTGTACGACATTGACGACCCGAGCAAGCGGATCGTTGTCGCCCGGGGCGGCAAAGGCGGACGGGGCAACATCCACTTCGCCACGCCTCACGACCGTGCGCCCCGGCGCGCTGAGCCGGGTGAGCCAGGGCAAGAGCTCAAGCTGCGCCTCGAGCTCAAAGTCATGGCTGACGTCGGCCTGCTGGGTTTCCCTAACGTCGGGAAGTCGACGTTCATCCGGTCCGTGTCACGCGCTCAACCGAAAGTCGCGGACTACCCGTTCACGACACTCACTCCGCACTTGGGCGTCGTCCGAGTGGGTGACGAGGCGACATTCGTCGTGGCCGACATTCCCGGCCTCATCCCCGGTGCGTCCGAGGGCGCTGGACTCGGCCATCGCTTTTTGAAGCATGTCGAGCGGTGCCGCGCGCTCCTTCATCTGATCACGCTCGACGCGTCCGACGACCGCGAGCCAATGGCGGACTACGACGCGCTTCGCCTCGAGCTCGAAAAGTTCGATCCGGAGCTCGCGCATCGGCCGCAAATCGTCGCGATGACGAAAGCAGACATCACGGAAGTGCGGGAGGCTTACGAAGCGCTTCGGCCGAAGTTTGCCGAGCGAGGCATCGACCTTCGGCTGATTTCGTGTGCGACCGGCGACGGGGTCAAACAGCTTGGAATCGACCTCTACAAGCTCGTAACGGGCCAAAACCGGATCGAGGATTGGGACGTCCCCATCGCTACGGTAAAGGCCAATGCAAAGGCGGACGCAGAAGCCAAAAACGAAGCGGGCGTTGCGACGAGGACCGAGGCTAAGTCGCCAAACCGCAAGCCCGCTCTTTCGGCGAGGGTGCCGACTTCAAGAGTCACGGCGGGCCCTGCACCGAGCAAGATGGGTGCGTCGAAAAGCAAGCCCGTCGCCAAGAGCAAGCCCGTCGAAAACAAGAAGCCCCTCGCCAAGGGCAAGCCTCTCGCAAAGAGCAAGCCGCTCGCAAAGAGCAAGCCCCTCGCAAAGAGCAAGCCCCTCGCAAAGAGCAAGCCCCTCGCAAAGAGCAAGCCCCTCGCAAAGAGCAAGCCCCTCGCAAAGAGCAAGCCCCTCGCAAAGAGCAAGCCCCTCGCAAAG
>JANXOF010000047.1 GCA_025353725.1 Polyangiaceae bacterium
TCAAACGGCGGTAGCCATCACGCTCGGCACCACGGGTATCGCGTTTTCTAGCTTTGGGCAATCCGCGCCAGCTGCAAGCACGAGCACCGCGGGCGTGATTCAGATTGCGACGCAGGCCCAAGTCGACGCCGGCGCCGCGACAAACCTAGCCGTAGTCCCTTCAACGCTTGCAGCGTGGGCGAACCGAAAGCTGAAGTTTGTCCAGAGCATCGGTGACGGTTCATCTACCCAGATTGACGTGACGCACAACCTCGGAACAGCCGACATCGAGATAAGCGTGTTCAACGTTTCGACGGGCGCTGAGGTCAATTGCGACATGACGCGCTTTTCGACCAACGTGGCTCGCTTCAACTTTTCCGCCGCGCCCGCCGCTTCCGCGCTGCGCGTCGTCATCGTCGGCTAAACGACAATGTCCCGCGAGTTCCTCTCTCCGGTTCGTTTCGTCGTCGTGCCCGCGTTTCCTACGGGCCCCACGGTCGGCGACTCCGTTGTCCTTTTGAGCAATGGTCACCTTCACACGTTCGACGGGACTGCGTGGGTCGACAACGGGAGTGTCGCCGCTGGAGGAAACTCGGGTGTGGGCGAGGTCGACTTCGGCGCCGGGCTGGCGGAGACAAGTCTCGTGGTGACCGGTCAAACGGCCATCACGGCGAACTCACCGGTCGTTGTCAGTCTGCTCGCTCGCGCCACATCCAACAACACGGTCGACGACCATAACCTCGCGTCTGAAGACCTTCGCGTTTGGGCTGGCGCCATCGTCGCGGGCGTCTCGTTTACAATATTTGCTAGCACGCGAGTGGACGCATCGCCAGGCGCTGAGCGACCGGCGCTCGCTGGCCTGCATTCAATTGCGTGGAGGTATTAGCTAATGGCACAAATAAACGGCTCAGTATCAGGCATTGGCGTTGACGTGGACCTTACAAGCCGCGCCGCGCGATATACGCTTCGGCCAAACGATATTGGCGCGCTTGGGTCGTACCGCGTAGCGGTCTTTTCTGGCCTCACCACTGGGCTCGCGGCAGGCGCGCCCGTGTTCGCATTCCGATGGGCTGACGCTACGCGCCTTGCGTTGATGCGTTTTGTCGCCGTGCGCGCTCAGGTCGTCACTGGGTTCACGGCCGCGCAACAGCTCTCGGCGGACATCGTCATCGCGCGGTCTTTCACCGTAAGCGATACCGCGGGGACGGCGATCGTCTTGGGCACGGGCAACAAGAAACGCGCGAGCATGGGGAACTCGCTTGTGACGGACCTTCGAATCGCCACGGCCGCCGCTCTTACGGCAGGAACGCGAACGCTCGACGCGAACCCGTTCACGAGTTGTATGACCCTCGAACTCGCGGCAGCCGCCACGGTCCCGCGAGCTTCCATGGCCGCAATTGTCGATGCGCGCGACCAGTCGGATTACCCAATTGTGCTCGTCGCGAACGAGGGTTTTGTCGTGCGTAACCTGGTCGCGCTCGGAGCGGGCGGCACGGTCGCGTGGTCCGTCGAGTGCGCATGGGACGAGGTCGCCTCGTACTAATTTAGTGAAGGGTGGGAAGGATGAGCGTCAACATTTTGCTTGCGGCTGCCGTGTCGCTCAACGCGACCGCGTGGCTCGATTACAACGTCGACGAGAAAGGCTCGCTTCGCTGGTGGTGCACGGCTGGAAACGTCTGCCCGGAGGAGCAGTTCGACACGCCGGAGGCGGCGATTGCCTCGTTCCTCAGGCAGGAGTTCCAGCGTGCGAGGTCGGAGCGTGAGAGCCTCGAGCAGCGCCTAAACATGGCAGAAAAGGCACTTGCCTCGTGCGAGGGGTAGCCGTCTCTTAGCGCGAGTTCTTCCGCTCTATAAGCGCATAGCTTAGGTCGCTAGCCCCATCTGGGGCTGGCGGCTTTCTTCGTTTGTGACGAGCGCTTCAGTCGCGCGTCGCAGCAACGCCGGTCGCCGTGACCGTGTCGATGTGGCGAGCGAAAACGCAGAAGCGCTTTGGGTCGCTCATCGATTCAAGACAGCCGGCGTGGACAAGGCTCGGTCAATCGACCTCAAGAGAGATAGAGCCGTGCCACGTCATGGTTTAGAAGGGTCGCCGACCCGAGAATGCTGAAGGCTTGCCTAGGCTGACCGCGTCCGTGTCGACCAGGACCAAAGACGCGGCCGTCCGTGCTTTACGCTGCTTTTCTCGCCGCGCACGCATCACGAGCTTTTGACGTTCGGCAATCGCGACACGATTGATGGCATAGCGCGCCGCTCGCTTTGCGACGACGAGATGCCTAACGCTCTTATGGTAAATATGATTGTAGAACTTCAGACATAGGTGACATTCCTTGATGACGTATGCGTTTCGTGCACGCTTTCTAAAGTCGGAGAACGGCTTGGTCAAAAGGCAAAACCGACACTGGATCATCGCGCAAGTTCCGAAAGCTGACGCTTCCGTTCGAGGCGAGCATCGCAGTACGCCGTGAGCGCCGACGTCATGACCGTCTCTATCTCGGGCACTTCAACGATAGGGTTGCCCTTCTTGTCGAGACCCGTCGTCGACCAATGCGCCCGCGTGACCTGGCTCGCGTCGAGCCCGACGAGCGCGTCTCCAACCTTGAGGTTTTCGTCGAGCCAATCGCTCGGCATCTTGTCCGCGCGGCACTCAAGCCAGACGGCAAGCTTCGCGCTCTCGATAGCGTGCGCTGAGATGTCCGTGCCGTAGGTGCAATGGATAGCGACGAGCCGCTTCGCGACAAGCAAGTCGGGAACGCGACCTTCGCTCATCACTTCGCTCGCTAGGTAGCGAATCATCTCGACGAGGAACGCTCCCGCACCACACGACGGGTCGCATGCGTGAAGCGAGAGCACACTGCCATGCGGGTGAGTTTCTCGATGATGCGCGACAGCCGGCGCTAGCGTCTTTCGCACAATCGGCTCGGTGAGCGAACGGGGCGTGAAGTGAACGCCTCCGCCACGACGTTCCGACGACGGGACAAGCGCGCGGCCTTCGAGCTTCCACCCCGCAAGGTTCTCGTGCACGTGACCAAAGTGCTCAGGCGTGAGCTCAGCGCATGGCAGCGAGCGAACGGCCGTGATGTGGCGGATGAGCGACGCGACGGGCAGGAAGACGTGGCCGTGACTCGACGGGACGTCCATGCCGTACGCCGCTGCAAACTCGAGAGCGAACGACGTCACCACATCCGAACGAAGAGCTTCGTAAGAAGTGTAGGAGCCTGATTCGGCTAGGGCGCGAGCGGCTTCAATCGCCGCAGTCCCCACCGCGCGCGACACGTCCGGAGCTTTCTCGCTTTTGACGAGCGGCTTGCCCTCGGAGTGTTTGCGCAAAGCTCGCTACGCCTTCGGGGCCGTTTTTTTCGCAGCAGGCTTTCGACTCGTGGGCTTACGAGCAAGAGCCTTCTTGGCGAGCTTCGGTGCCGCAGCCTTCGCGCTCTTGACGGTGCGCAGCTTCGCCTTGCTCTTCACTTCGGTCTTTGCCGGTTCGGTTTTCGCAGTCACTTTTGCTTTAGGCATAACTATCTCCAACGGGATAGTTGAGCCTTACACCACGATTGCGGGTTCGCGCTAATCCTGCGTGCATCGATTGCCAAGCTGGGCGTAGAACGCGCCATGACCGCGCTCGCTTGGCTCGCCACGCTCTGTCTTACGGTCGTACTCGTCGCAGCGTATCGCGCGGCGTGGCAGCGAGCACGCTTGCGGCGCGACGCCGTCGCCGACTCGCGTACCGAGGACTCGGTAGCCGCTCCGCCCGTGTCTTTGGACGAGGCGCCCCTCTCATCGCCTCGAGACAGCGATAGGCTCACCACGCTCGACGTCGACGCGGCGGTGCGCGTCGAGCTCGCTACGCGCGGGTACTCCTCGGCCACGGTGCGCGTCGCAAAGCGCAGGCCGCGCGTCTTTATCGCGGAGGTCGGCGGAGTGCCGCTTGAGACGCTGCGCTCTGCCGAGGCGCGGCTCGAGGAGTGGCTACCGCCGGATGTCGACTGCGAGCTACGCGTCGGACTGCCGACTCACTGACGGACGGCTACGTGTGCAGTCACCCAACGCGTGACGATTTGAGCGAGAGTGCTTTTCTCCTCCTCCGCAAGGCGGCGAAGCGTCTTTGCGACGTCAGGCGGAAGGCGAAGCTGCACGCGCTGCGTTGTGCGGTCGCTTTCTGCCTGGGTCGGGCCGCTACGCCGACTCATCACATCGCCGAAGCAGTCTCGTGACTGCGCCCCAAGGTGACCACCCAAGCGCCGTGCACGTCTCCGATGGCGATCACATGGTCTCCCCTGCTCATCACGACAACCTCGCTATCGTTCGTGGCAGGCATCTCGAGCACGCATCCGGAGGCCACGTACGACGCGATGGTGTCTTCCATCGACGTAAGGCCATCCGGCGGAGCGTACCCCTCGCCAGCATCATTTTTCGCCCGGAACAAGCGGACGGCCTCTGACATGGTGGCAGGCACGAGCGAGCGAGTAGTCATGTTGGTGGGTTCCTCTTTGGCCGCGCCGCCGCGTCCGATGATTACATGATGACGGCGCGGGGAGCCCCGCGCCAGTCGACTGTGCCGATTGCTAAAATTGAGTGGGACAGTGCATCACCTGCCTACCGCCTTCGCTACGCACGACCGCCTCGCAGCCTCGGCACGGACCGTCTTTCGCATTCGTCCACGCGCTTCATCGGGCGGCTCCTACGGCGAGCCGCTGCGCCTCTGCCTCTGCCTTGGCCCAGGCTTCCGCGAAAGCCAGGCCCCGAGCCAGTGCCGTCTGGCGTCCTTCGGCGACCTCGGTGAGGAAGGCCCGCCAGAGCTCCAGGAGTTCGGCGCGCTCTTCTTCGTAAGCCCACAATCTGCCCAATTCGCCTCCGTTATTCCGATATTTAGGCGGTCGGTGCCGCGTTTGCAAAACCGACATATGTGGGTTCAAATCCCATCCGCACCTCTCAATGATTTCGCGGGCTTGCACCACTTCTGGCTCCGCTTCAGGTGGGCTTACGATGGGCTTACGTTCCGCCTCGCGCATCGCCTTGGCGGCATTGCCCGCGAGCGTTCCGACGGCGTGAGCGTAGCGCTCGGTCACTTTCACGCTTGAGTGCCCCAGCATCTCCTTGACCTCCTCGTACGACCACGGGCGGTCCCACGCTCCGCTGAGCAGCAGCGTGGCGCACGTATGGCGCAAGTCGTGCCAGCGGACCGGCCGCGTGATGCGAGCCGCTCGCTTCCACGCCTTCCAGTCGGCGGGCTCGACGACGCGACCTCGGCGTCGGTACCAGCCGGTCGGCGTCGGCAGGACGATGCCGTGCGCGGCCTCCGAGGTCATCGCGCTCAGTGTCGCGAGCGCCACACCGAAGAGCGGTACGTGACGGATGCGGCCGTTTTTAGTCGGCTTGCTCGGAGACCCGTAGCGCACGACGATGTGCGGCTCGGCGTCGTCGAGGTGCACGTCGACCCACTCAAGCGACCGGAGCTCGCCGGACCGTAACCCGGTGCCTATCGCCAGAGCGACCGCTGGATCCGTCGCGGCGCCGATGAGCGCGTTTGCCTCGTCGAGCGTGAGGAAGGTCGACGTCTCGCGTGTGCCTGGCGTCGCCTTCACTTTGAGGTCGCGACACGGGTTCGTTTCGATGAGTTCGAGGTCGCAGCCGTGAGCGAAGACCGAACGAACGATATTCAAAACATTTCGCCGCGTCTGCGTCGCGAGCGACTTGCCCGTCTTGTGATGGCGCAGATTGGCAATGAGCTCGCGGATGTCGCTTCGCTTGATTTGCGATGCCGGTAGACCGGCAAGCTCCCACGTTACGACGTGACGGTCCCACGTATATCGGTCGCCATCGACGGAGCGGTAGCCTTCTCGGTCGCGGCGCGCGAGCGTTAGCTCACCGAGGCGGCGAAGCGTCATCCCCCCGACGGGAGCCGCTTTGAGCAGCTCGAGAAGCCCGTCGAGCGCTCGAGCGGCCTCGTCGGACGTCGCGAACGGACTGCCCTCGATGGCCTCGCGCTTGACGCCATCGAACGCGAAGCGCGCGCGAAAGCGACCATCGGGCGTCTTCTCGACGCCTCCCGCTCCTCGTGGCCGGCGAAGCTTGCCTCGAGCGCAGGCGATGTCCATGGAACTTCTCCCATGCGCCATCAGTGTTTTGACTCCGGGTAGCCGTCGCCGTCGCCGTAGCCGCTGCCGTAGCCGCTGCCGTAGCCGTAGCCGTAGCCGTAGCCGGTGCCGTAGCCGTAGCCGCTGCCGTAGCCGCTGCCGTCGCCGTATCCGTAGTCTCCGACATCGACCGAGTAGTCGCCGTATCCGTCGCCATCACTCATATTGCAAGCTCCTCGGGTATGCCGAATCCGGCTCCATCGACGTACGAACCTCCGTAGGCAAAGCCGTATCCGTCTCCAGAACCATCACCGCTTTCATTGTCGCCCCTGCCCGACCCGTCATGGCCTGGGACCCCGTAGCCGGCCCTGTAGCTCACGCAGTAGGCCGAGCCGGCACCGTAGGTGTAGTCGCTGGTCTCTTCGATCATGTCGCGTATGACCTCTTGTACTCGTCGCCGTAGCCGTATCCGCTGCCGTCGCCGCTGCCGCTGCCGACGCCGTAGCCGTAGCCGTAGCCGCTGCCGTCGCCGCTGCCGACGCCGCTCATGTCCATGGCATGGCTTCCCATCGCGCCTGGGCGCCCTTGGCAATCTCCGTCACGGACGTCACCTTGCGCAATTCAATATCCGCAGGACGACCGATTCGGCACTCGGCAGTAGGCCCGGCAGAAGCCAAGCCCATAAAGCCTTTGACGTTGGCGTGCCAGTAAACGCAAAGCTGAGCCGCGCGGAGCTTGATGGTCTCACCGCTGGTGTCACTCGCCCATCCGGCAAACACCCCGCGGTATTCCGTTGTCACAAGTACGAATCGTTCTGAATTGTTTGACATTGCGTTTTCCTTCTTTGTCTTAGTGACCGTAGTCATCCCACTGATGCAAAGGCTTCTGAAGAGCCCAGCGCCATCCAGCTACCCGCTGGAGGTTGATACTGGCCTCACCGAGGAAATCTCTTCTCACTCTCAGGCGGCTTGCACCGCCAGCGTCGAGGCCTCCCGCTCCTCGTGTCACGTTGCAATGCCTCGCCGGCGAAGCATGCCTCGAGCGCGTGCGATGTCCAATTCGCTTGGCGGTGCAATCGGCGCCGGGTGCACTTTCACGCGGCGCGTCTTCGTCGGCGCGCTGTCGGAGCTTCCGAACTCGCGCGGCTCGCCACGTTCGAATTCGTCGGCAAGTTCGCGAAGAAGCATCGCCAAGCGCGCCGTGTTCATAGCGACGCCTCCACGCGCTCAAGCGCCGCAAGCACACGCGCTCGCGTTTTCGGCAGAACGCTTCCGTGTGTTCGAAGGGTGGCGAACATCAACTCAGTGAGGCCAAGCGCTTTGCGCGCCCGCGACGCGTTGCCGAACCTCGGGATGAGCGCCTCAAGGCGGAGCGCTTCAGCCTCCGTAAACCTCGCACTCGAGGACGCAAGCGGCGACGGCGCATGTCTAGTGAGGTTCACGGCTCACGCTCGGGAAAGCCGACAAAGATCGGCAGGCCAGCGAGTACGAGGCTGGCCTGCGCCGGAGCGGCCTCGGAAGCAAGCTCGGGCAGGGTGACTTGGGCCGACATAGCTAGACCTCCTCTCCTGCTCCGAAGTCGCGTTCGTTGAATTCCGGCACGACCTCACCCGTGAGCGGGTCCGTCTCCACGTACGGGATTCGCGGCCTAGGCGTATCCGCAAGGTCGGGCACGACCGGCCCGGTTGGCGTCGACGCAAGCAAGTCTTGCTCGAGCGCTTTGGTGTCGCCACGCACGCTTGCGATAGGCAACGCGCCGCCATCGCTCACGCCGATGTCCATGTCGCCGTCGTTGTCCGCGCGGTCGGCCGCCGCAATCGCGGCCTCAAGCTGCGGGTCGAACGGCAAGTACTTGCACAACCTCCGCACCGCGGACTTTCGCGCCATCTCGTCGTACCAGTTCGCCCATGGGCCGTTCTGCGCGCCGAACCTTCGAATCTTGTCGAGGTCGCGGCGGTAGAGAATCTCTATCTGCACTTCGCCGCCGGTGAACTCTGCGACGGCATACGCCGCGCGAACCGCGCCAGGGTTCGCCGTCTCCGTCGGGACGTGACGAATCGAAGTGAGCGGCGTCCGCTCGACGACGAACTCGTCGGCTTCGTAAACGACGTGCGCTTCGATGCGGCGAATCTTTCCGCTGCGTCGTGCGACATCGACGAGTCCGCGCCAGCCAGGGTCAAAGTTGCACTCGACGGTGCCGTTCTTTTTGTTCGAGCGTGGGACGAGATAGCCCCTTCCCATCAGGCCACCCGGCTTGATGCCGAGCGCCGCGGCGTCCATCAGCGCGCGAAGAACGCTGTCGAACGTGCATCGTGCAAGTTCTGGAGTGCGTGACGCCGCAATCAACGTGAGGCGCACCAAGTCGTCCGGCTTCATCGCCGAGCCGGCGGCCTCGACGAGCTTGGCGCGCACCGCGGGCAGCGAGAGATACGACTTCAGGTCTCGCGCCGGGCTCGTCGCCTTAGCGATGCTTGGACCGGTGCCGTTCGTGGTCGCGATGTTGCTCATTTGGGGCTCCGCTGGGGCTGGTTGAGGGCGAACGTCACGCGGTACTTGCCCGCAAGCGCCGACTTGGAAAGCTTGGACTCGAGGATAGTCTCGCAGGTCGTAATGGCTTGCTGAGCGGCCTCACGAACAAGGCCGATGCCTGTTTCCGGAGGCACTTCGATGTCGAACTGGACGGTGATAATCATGCGGCCCACCTTGGTAATTCGAGCGTTTGAATCTCGGTCGCGTAGCCGGGATAGGCGTCCGCTCGAACGCACTCTGCAAGCGTTCGCATGTGACGCTGCGCACGTTCTTGGCCGCGTTCCACGGCGACGGCATCGAGCTGGTAAAGAGCGACGGAAAACGGCGCCGTCTTCTCAACGACGACGAAGATAAAAAACTCCAGCGGTTCGCCAAGCGCCGCGAACCCGTCGCGGTAAAACGCGTCTTGAACATGGTAACCGAAGTTCGCGACCGACTTTGCAAACGCGGCCGGGCTCGCGTCCGTCGTGGTCTTCACGTCGACGGCCATCTTGTGCTGGCGAACGTAGTAATCCGCTCGCCCTTTGCACTCGAGACCGGTTGCCTCGTCGCGCCAGCGGAGTGTGAGCTCGGGCTCTCCGCCGGCCATGATGCGCGCCGCGAGCGGGTGATTCTTGATCGCGGCCGACATGCCCGCAATCGCGTCGACGTCCTCCTGCTCGAGAAGCTTCGCGCCCGCGTTCTCGGCGCACCACGCGTCGTGCGCCGCCTTGTTGTCTTTCTTGCGCTTGTCGCCAAACGACGGCTTCACGACGTAACTCCGAGCAAATCGAGTCGGCTCCAGGAGCGCGCAGTGAGATGCCGACCCGAACGCGAGCGCGGGCGTTTCTTCGCGGTTCGCGCCGTCAAGCCAAGCCTTGTAATGCGCGGGTGAGCGAGCCACGAGCGACAGCGCCGACTGACTTGCGAGGCCCGGGACGCGCTCGTGATACGTCACATCGCTGATTTCGGGATGCATCCCGTGGCCGAGAGCGAGGAGGCTGCTCACTGGCGTATTCCCGAGGCAATCAGCGGCGAGACAACCGGATAACGACCGCTTTCCTCTGCGCTTGGCCGCGTGTCGTTGTGACACGTCATTCCTTTGACGGCAGCGAGCAGGCCGTCCGCCATCTTATGGCTTTGCTCGACCATCACGTGCAGGTTGTCGATGGTGTCCTGCGAGCGAAGCACCATGCTTTGCAGCTCGCCGATGATGGCGTCGCGCTCGGCGAGCGAATCGCCAAACGATAGGCTGAGCCGTTTCGCCGCCGCGAAGTGTGCGCGGTACAGCGCGCCTAGACGCACCGCTTTTTCGTCGAGCTCGTTCTCGAGGCGAATGCACGAATCTTCGGCGCCGAACATGTCGCCGGCTTCCAGGCGAGACCGCTCGACCTGCGCCTCAAGGCGATCAATCTCCGCGGTCAAAGCGTTCAGGTCGGTGAGGTAGCGTGGCATTAGGAGGCCTTTCTCTCCGCGTCGCGGAATTGCTTGTGATTCGGGTAGCTCTCGACAAATGCAAATGTGGTCGACGTGATAATCGCCATCGGCTCGTGCTCCACAAGCCGCGTGGCATAACGAGTCGCAACCTCGTCGGCTGCGCCTCGTGCGTCCGCGCAGATAGCAAACGACTCGCCTACAAAAGCAAAGCCGGGACCGAAAACGCGATAGACGAATATCACTCCGCGACCTCGTCGCATTCGTCGCGGTCGTCACACCCTTCGGAGTCGGATTCGAAGTCCCTGAGCGCCCATGCGCAGAGGGTGTCCGTCGCGCTTTGGATGTGCTCCTCCGTCAGGCCAGCGGCGTCAGTCGAGACCCAGTCTTGGTTCTCGCGGTAGTCCGGCGCGAGGCGCATGTTCGCCTCAAGGTCGCCGACGAGGCTTGCCTCGGGGCCGCCGCCAAAGCCGCGCTCGACTCGGATGCGACTGCGCACCGCCACGACCGAATGCCCCTCGAAGTCGGCGTCAAAAAGTATCACGTAGAAGTGGCTCATGACGACACCGCCTTACGTGCGGGCGGAGCGACCGTGAGGGCCGCGAATGCCGGAATCCGCGGTGGGGGCGGAAGCGGCATGTCCGCAGACGGGCAGGAGAAAAACGAAGCAGATACGGCGGTCGAGGTCGTTTGCGTCATCGTTGTATTGTTGTATCACTTCAATTGTACAACGCAACCTATGGGTGAAAGAAAAGTTCGTTTGGTCCGCTTCGGAGCATCAATCAGGTCGTTGTGAAGCTCGGCAAACGCCCCGTAGTCTCGTCGCTTGCCAAGCCGCAGGACTAACTCAAGCTCAAGCACTGACTCTCCACTGCGCGCCCTGTTAGTCCTGCTCTCGTTCCCCCTTGGTGCGCTTTTTTTGACCGGTTGGTTGGTATCCAGCTGCTTCGCCAAAGCGCACGCAGAGCAGGTGGCAAAGGAAGCCCAAGAAGCCCAGGCCACTCGAATCGCTGACGCTGAAGCCCGCAAGAAGGATGCTGAGGAGCAGGCCGCCAGGGTCGCAAAAGCGGCGGCCGTCGCCGCGAAAGACAAAGAAGAGAAGGCGTTGCCGCCCGCCGCTCGTACGGCACGGATTCAGTCGCTCCTCCCGAACTTTTGCGAAGCAAAGCGCCTGCTCCTCAAGGCGCCAGACCCGAAAGCGCGCGAGCTCAATCGCGCTCGCGCGTTGCTCGACAGCGCGGAACGTAAGCAACTGAGCGAAGAACGGGGCGAGTTCGAAGCCACCCGCGGCCTTGTGTGCCGCGATGGGACAGGCTCACCGTCCTGCGTGTGCCCGGGTAAGCATCGAGGGTGCTGCTCGCATCACGGCGGCATTGCTGGCTGTACGCCTTACCCCAACTCGGTATCTTGCGGACTTATATAAGTCTGATAATCCCGCCTCGATTCGAATGACTCGCGCCGATTTGCAAGTAATCTTGCTTGATGCGCACCACAGCAACGATCGGATTCGTTCTCGCGACTGGATTCGGTTCGCTGGTTGCCGCTGCAGACACTCCAAAGTGTCCGGACGCGACGAAGGTGCGTTCAGGCACTGAGTTCTGCGCGCCCGAAAATCAGCTGGCGAATTTTCCTTCGGTTGCCTACTGCACGAGTGGAGACGACCGTTACCGAAGCGTTTGCCCCACGGAGTGGATTGACGTGATGTGGCTAGGCCACAAGCAAAGCACCCTCAGTGGGTATCAGTCCGAAGTTGATGAGGCGCTCGCCGAGGTGAATGGTCGAAAGACGAGAAGCCAGCGCACCGACAATCCTGATGGTGACGCGGCAGCACCGGGTCGCTTTGCTCGCGACAGCGATAGTCGTTTGCGCGAAATTCTATGTATGCGCGGCCGTCAAATCGCGAGCGACCTGACAATGCGTCTCCAGGAATGGCGCATGTACAGCGCAAAAAAGTACGCCCTCGCGAGCATCGCTGAAGCCGATGGGGTCCTGAAAGCGGCCAATAGACTTGAGGTCTTTTGTAAGCTCGTCGGGAACGCCGACGCTGGCGCATCTCGATAGACCGACTCAATGCGCCGTGTAGGCCGCAAGCAGGCCGAGAACCGCGAGCACAAGGCCGACCGAGCCTTGTGAGCGCGACTTGGCGCGTGCACTCGGGTGGCTTCCTAAAGAAGGCGCAGTTGAGGCCTAGGGCTTTGAGAGTGCGCGATGGTCGAACGGTTTCCTTCTACGCCCGTCATGACGAGTCCGAACATGATGGCATCAAGGTCGTGCACGTAAATGCGAAGCTCTCGCGCGACGTCAGCCTTGGAAAGACCATCTTCCTTCAAAGCCGAAAAAACCTTTTTCAGGATTTGAGAGGCCTCCCTCGTTGCCATCGGATGGGGCTCAGTCGTGCGGTACCCCAAGTCTCCCATTGCGATGCACGTGCTTCTGTAAAGCCAGTCGGACAACATCTCTAACTTGTGGGCGCGGTGCGCCAGAGCCGCCAAGGAAACCCCCCACTCGCTTTTCGCCGCCATGAGACCCGCCATGTCGACGCCGCGCGCAATGCGCGCACGAACCGTGGCGCGCGGCATAAGGAAGGCCGACGCGAACGCGTCTGCTTCGCGTTCGGCGGCGCGGCCGGTAGGTGCGCCATGTCGATGCAAAACGAGATGACCGAGTTCGTGAGCGGCATCGAACCGGCCGTGCTCAACGGACTTGGTGGTGTTCAAAAAACAGAAGGGCGTAGACCCGTGCCAGAGAGAAAAGGCGTCCACTTCGCGGCATCGCTCGGCGAGTGAATAAACTCGAACTCCGTGCAGTTCGAGAAGATGCACCATGCTGTGAACACTTTGAAGTCCGAGACTGAATCGGTCTCGAACGGCTTCCGCGGCATCGTCAGGAGCCATCCCCTGCAAGTTGGGCAAGCCGTTCGCGGGAAGGTCAAAGCGAGCTTCGATCCACCGCGACGCTGCAAAGGCTAGAGCGCCCGAGGCAAGCACTGCGTCCCGCTGGCCGGCCTTCATCGACGTCAAGGAACGAAAGCTCACCGCTTCGTTGCGAGGAATTTCCAGCGTCGGTCCCTCGAAAAAGGCAATCGGAAACCTCAACGCATTGGAGATGCGCGCGACCATATCCTCGCGCGGAACCACGCGGTCTTCCTCCCACTCGGTGACACTCTTCGGCCACACCTCAAGGAGGTCGGCAAGGTCCGCCTTTTTGAGTCCGCGCCGCATGCGCGCAAGCGTGAGTTGGCCTGACGCAAACGTCATCCAGCCGCCCGCTTCCGCTTCACGGGTATCTCAATAGGTTTAGACGGAATGACTCGCTGCAGCTCACTGGGACCTGCCAGGCGTGAGATAACCGGCAGAATGATGCGCTCGCGCCACCTGGTGACTCGGCCCTCATCAATCTCCAGAGCCAAAGAAAGCTCAGCGCGGAGCTCCGTGGGCGTCGACAACACCAACAAAAGCCAGATGAGCGGCGCGCTTTCCACGTTTCGCGGCTTGTCATCGGTTCGCTGAACCGCTTCGTAGCCGGGCAGCGACATCTGCCGCCCATTCCCATTGATGGCTCTCTCCAATGCTGCCCCGTAGGTAGGCATAACATCCAGCTTCTTAGTCACGAACGTGGCAGAAAAAACGGATGTTCGCCACCACTCACCTTAGGGTCCGCTCAATCTTCCGCCGTTGCGCCTCGAAGCCGCGTTTCGTAGCTCTGAGACCGAAGGCGTTGCGGAGGACGAGGCCGAACGGTTGTGCACTTTCTAACGACGTCGCCCCCGTCCAGGCTGGCTAGGGGCCGGTGCGTGGGTTCAGAATCGTCTAGTCAGGTAGACAGACCCATTCCGGCTGCTACAGTTGATGGGATGAAGGCTCGCGAGCTTCTGCAACTCTTGCGTGAGCTCGACTGCGTCGAGATTCGACAGAGCGGGTCGCACCGCATCGTGCGCTGCGGGAAGTGTCAGTCCGTGATTCCCGTGCATCCAGGCGAAGACCTCGGGCGCGGGCTCCTGAAGGCGATCGAAGACCAGCTCGCGCCTTGCCTCGGAAAGCGCTGGCTACGAAAGGGACGCTAAAGTGGAAAAGTCAAAGTATGTGGTCATGGTCGACCGAGACGAAGACGGTTGGTGGGTTGCCACCGTGCCGTCGCTCCCCGGTTGCCACACGCAAGGGCGTTCCCTGTCGCAGGTGCGGAGTCGCATCCGGGAAGCCATGAACCTCTTCGACGTGCCTGCCGGGGCAGAGGTGGTCCTTGAAGTAAAAGGCCCAGAAAGGACGAGCGTGGCGCGCGTTCGCGCGGAGCGGTTGCGAGCTGAAGCCGCCGCTCAAAAAGCTAATGAGGCAACGCAGCGCCTTGCGTCCCAACTTGTGAAGAAGGGCGTCAGCTTGCGCGACATCGGCGATCTTGTCGGGCTCTCGTTTCAGCGCGTGCAGCAACTGGTTGGCGCTCGCCCGAGTCGAGACGAGCACGTCGCGAAGCAAGCGTGACGAACGCGGGACCCGACCTCGGCATTGAGACCAGGGTGCTCGCGCTCAAGCGCCTGAGGGCCGCGAACACCGACCCCGAGAGGCTGCCCGAGATTGATGCGCTGATTGCCGAAGCCGTCGACGCCGCTACGAGCGAGGCACTCCGACTGGCCTACGCCAAGGCACGAGATAACCCGCCTACGCCCGAGGAAACCATGAAGGCCTTCGACTGGATTCACGAGTGGGCACACACCCATGGCATTGAGTTCGGCCCGTGAACCCGCTGTCGGCGAGCCCGCTAGCATGCGAGCAAATGTCACTAGCCTAATTGATGGAGCAATGGGGTGGTATGCTAGCGATACCTGCGCTAGCATATCTAACAATGGACAAAGAACAACGGCGCGAAGCCGGCAGGAAGCGGACTGAAGGACTTTCGACAGAAGAGAGAAAGTCGTTAGCAACGAAAGCCGCACATGCGCGCTGGCGACGCTCGGGGGACGGCGTCGCGATTGCCACGCACGAGGGAGAAATCACGCTTGGTGCGATGTCACTGCCGTGCGCAGTTCTGAAAGATGGCCGACGCATCTTCTCCGAGCGGGGTCTATCCAAGGCGTTCACGCACGTTCGAAGCGGCAACGAGTTTAAGAAGCGGGCGGGCCAACAAGAGAGCGAGAGGTTGCCGGTGTTCATCACCGCGAAGGTCGCGAGCTTCCTCATTCCATCCGACCACGCCAAGCTGATTGCGGCCGTACGCTACCGGCGGGGTGGCGCCGATTCGATCCCTGCCTGGGGTGTGGACGCATCGCTCCTTCCAGCGCTCTGTGAGGCATATCTCGCGGCACGCGACGCTGGCGCACTCGAAACAGACTCCGCCTTACGCAAGGCACGAGCCGCCGAAGTGATGATACGGGCACTCGCCAAGGTCGGCGTCATTGCGCTCATCGACGAGGCTACGGGATTTCAAGTCGAGCGCGATCGAGACGAACTTCAAACACTGCTGACGAAGTACGTGTCCGAAGAACATCGCCTTTGGATGCAGAAGTTTCCGACCGAGTTCTATGTCGAGCTGTTCCGCCTCCGCAACGTCAAGACCGACGACGTTCGTAAACGACCGCGGTACTTTGGCAAGCTTACGAACGAACTAGTGTACGAGCGACTGCTTCCGGGGATGCTCCCTAAACTCGAGTCGGTGAATCCCATTGCAGACGATGGTCGTCGCGCAAGGAAGCACCATCAACACCTTGTCGACCAAGGCGAAGAGCATCTCAAAAAGCACCTCACTGGACTGGTCTACCTAATGAAAGCCAGTGCAAGCTGGCCGGAGTTCATTCGCGCACTCGACCGCGCTGCGCCTATCCAGGTCGCCGAGGTGGAGGAAGGAGCGGAAACAGAAGCCGACACCCTGCGCTAATCAATCAATTGGAACCTGCCCCCCACGACTACTGAGGCATCAAGTGAAAACCAAAGGCAAATCCGCTCGCGCTCGCGTGGCGCTATCGCCCGGGGCAATGGTCCGAGTTACGCGAGAGCTCCAGGAGATGACGCAGGCCGAATTGTCAGCAACGAGCGGACTGTCGCAGCCGACGATCTCAAGCCTCGAGAGCGGGCGCCTTACGCTTGGCGCCGACCGGGCCGAAAAGTTCGCACGTGCGCTCAAGGTTCACCCGGCCGTGCTGCTTTGGCCGAATTGGGAGGTGGGCACGAAGAACCACGTCGCGTGATTGGAGCGCCGAGAAGCGCCGCCGCGAGGTAATCCGCCGCCTGTTCCTCGTTGTCGGAGCCCGCTAGCCCGTGGCGAATCAGCAACCAGTGGGCGAGCTCGTGAGCCACAGCGTCGAGGGCTTGGGCGGGCGTAAGCGCGCGAGCAATGACAATCGTCCAGACGTCACCGTCCCGCGTGAGCGCGGCAGGACCGACAAACGGCCGCGAACCGCGCACGATGGCGCAAGGACCGAGCAGCGCGCGCGCCAGTCGAGGCACGTGACCCTTCGTCGCGTCGAGTCCGGCCGTCGCGTAAGCGTGGGCGGCGATGCCCTCAAGCGCGGCGATGTCCATGCCGAGGCATGCGACAGGTGCGGCCGGTTGTCACTTTTTCAGGGTGCGAATGTTCAGTGCTGGCGCGTTCAAGCTGAGCAGGGCTGCCTTTCAATTGGCAGTGACGTCAGTAGGCGTCGCGGCGGTCGACGATGTCCGTAACGACGACCCGTTTTTCAGCGTCATAGATCATGAACTTGATGCGGATGTCGCCGGTTCGCATTCGATATGCCAACCTCAGGGCGCGTTAGTTTGATGACGCCGTAGCACCGCGGTTCGGTGGCGACCGCATTGAGCACTTCATAGACTCTCGCGCGCGTCTTCGTTTGCAGCGCCGCGAGCTGCTTTGCCGCTTTTTTCTCCACCTCGACCCGATACGTCAAGGGGTGGCCGACGTCTCGCCTTCAAGCTCTCGCCTAAGGTCGGCAAGAGGAATGGTCTCTTCGTCTCCGCGAAGCGGGGTGGCATTTAGCGACCAGGCTTCTGCCGCGACATCCTCTCGCTCTTCGTCGGCGAGGCGCTCGGCTATCGCGGCAGCGCCGTCGAGCATTGTGCGTACCAGTTTTGTGAGCGCATCGTTCCTTGAGCGAAACCAGAACGGAAATGACTGAAAAAACACGTCAGCCTCGGGGAGATGCAAGCTCGCAAACTTGGGCGCGAATTCACGAAAATGCGCCTCGATTCTTGCGAACGATTCCCGCTCGGGAACGCTGAGATAGCGGTCAATGTCGCAGATAGACCGAACGTCGGTCTTCAGTCGCTCTTCGAGAGCCAGAAACGAAACGCAACCGTCTTGAATCACCTGGAGATACGAGGTGACGTTGGCACCGGCTCTTGAAACGTCGTGACCTCCGACAGGCACAAAACGCACTTCTGCCGCTGCACTTCGGAGGCGCGCGGCGATGTCGTTGAAGTCGTCGGTAAGGAACATGTCAGTACGCCGCCAACTTCAAAGATAAAGACCCGCTCACCCTTCGAGCCTAGCTCGCGTCGGAACGTGGGGCCAACTTGCCATGCTTCACCGCCTCCCTCCTCGGTCCGGTACCTTTGGCGGCAGGTCGCTCGCTCCACCTCGGAAGTCATCCAGAGGGTCATCCGTGCCCGCGTCATGCACCACGGTAGGCGCGATGCGCTTCGCGTTGCCGCGAAGTTCGAGGCGCGTCAGCCTCAGGAGTTCGTCCTCCCAAAACGCCGCCGGCAGCGCGTCTTGGAGCTTGCCGCGTGCGTCTCGAGCGGTGGCCCGGATGCGCGCCATCTGCTCGGCCGAGGGCGACTCGGGGCGCCACCACCGAACGTCACTCGCGAGCACGTCCTCAAGGCCGTCGCATCGCTCCAGCGGAGTGATTGTCGGCTGCGGTGAGTCGATAACGACCATGGCGTCATCGGCCGTATTCTCCGGCGCAATGGCGACCCCGTTGGCGATAAGGAATCGCTCGCGGGTTGTCTTTAGGTGCGCGTACAAGGCTTCCGCCACTACCCGACCTGCACGCAGCTGCGCTGCTTGGCTAATCGTCTGCTGAGCCGAGCCGAACGGAAACCCGAGCTCAAGGCCAACTGCTCTCCACGTACGAAGCTCCGCCCTTAGCCTTCGGAGCTCGGCTTGGACGAGCCGATTCTCTTCGTCGGACAGGTCTTTTCGGCGAGTCACCGGGCCGACCTTAGCTTGTGCGAGTACAACGCGTTGTGAGGGTTGCCGTTAGACTGTACAAGTTGTACAACGTTTGAATGCGTAAT
Source organism: Polyangiaceae bacterium (assembly GCA_025353725.1). GTDB lineage: Bacteria > Myxococcota_A > Polyangia > Polyangiales > Polyangiaceae > Labilithrix. The sequence goes on from JANXOF010000047.1 coordinate 18,217, forward strand.
TTGTCCGTGGCTGCTCGGAGACTGAAGTCGATTGTCCGTCCGTCGCAGGCCGTGACCCAAAAAAGCGTCGCCGACTACCTCGGATGCACTCAACAAGCGGTGTCCGCCTGGCTCAACGGCATTACGAAACCCGAGCCTGGTCATCGCGAAAGCCTGTTTGCGCGATTCGGTATACGTCCCGACGAGTGGGCCGACGACCCTGCTGAATCGGGTCGCAGCGTTGTCAGCAAGGCAGACGAATCGGGCACCAACGCGATAGTCGAGGAAACGCCGACGGGAACGGGCGGTCGATGAGCGCCGACGTCACACTCTTCGACGGATGGGAACTCAACACATCTGACGCGGACGAGCCGCGAGCGCGCGATATCGATATTGCGATGCGCGCGGGGCTTGCTGAGCCGGCGAACATTCGACGAATCATCGAAAGAGGTTGGGAAGATCTCACGCCGTACGGGGAAATTAGGGTTATGGCGCTTAGCGCCAAAACCTCGGGAGGCCGGCCGGGCACCGAGTACTGGCTGAACGCGGAGCAGTCCGTGGCTCTCATAGCGAAGCTTCGTACGCCATTGGCGCGCAAGCTTCGCGTCACGATGACCAAGCTTTTCGTGGCGTACCATCGACGCCAGGTCGTCCCGCCACCGCCTCCCGTCGAATGCACGCCAGGCACGGCGCCGGTGCAAGCGCGCATCAGCGACGACCCGCGCGCGGTGTCGATGCTCCGCTCGTGGGTGCGCATGGCGGCGCAGCAAACGGGGCGGTCGAACCAAGGCATCCAAGGCGAGCTCCGTCGCCACTGGGGGACGTCGAGTCTCTACCGCATTCCGCTGGTCGCCTACGACAACACGGTCTCGCGAATTCAGACGATGCTTACCGAACACGGCAATCGTCGCCGGCTCTCCGGCACGCCAAAACAGACCACGATGTGGTCGTGAACCTCCCCTCATAAGCAACCTTGGTGCCGCGGTAGGCCTTACGCAAATGGCTAATCGCGCACCACTGCACGCACGTCACGGAGTCCTTTATGCATCAATTGAAGACCTTGAAGTGGAGCGTTAGCGGGATTCGCGAATGGGCGCTGTACGGCACCGGCATTCGCGTGGTGGGTCGCGAGGACTGTTTCGTCGTTTTCTCAGGCCGCGAGGTGAGTTCCGTGCACGCCGATTTTTTGAACGCCACGCTTGCCGCCGAAGCCCTGGCCACTGTGAAGCGTCCTTCGGTGATGACGTGAATTCGCGACCGCTGCGAGCTTGGCCCGCGTGGCTGCTTCGCCTCGTGCGCCGTACGCGATGGGCGCATCACGCGTCAGTGGAGCTTTGGGAGCGTGAGCACGTCGAAGAGGCTTCGTGGCCGGACCTCGACGCGTGCGCGGACGAGTCGGACGGCGACACGTGGCCTTGGAGCCTTTCCTCGCGGAGCGACCATTGAGGTGGCCGATGCGATGTGTCGGCGACCGGCTTGCGCCAGCTCTCTCTCCGCGTGTGCGGACCGAGGCCGAGCGGCTCTCTGAGGTCCGTCTTGTAGACGACCTCAAAGACGAGACCGCCGAAGACCTGGTGCTCGTCGCGTTGCCGGGCGTCTCGTTCTTTGACGAAGGCGACGCCGACGAAGCCGTTTGCGACTTCATCTGGTCGATGTTTGCCAAAGACAGCAATCAGCGTGGCTTTGATTGCCGCTCTCAATCTTCGATAAGCGCCACTCAGCGCGTTGCCAAGAGCAAGGCGATTACACCGAAAGGAACGTTCCGTTGCTGATTCTGTTTGCCATTCTCGGCTGGATGAACTCGCTTGCGCCCGGACGCGACCACATGGAGAACGCGCTCGCGATTACGCGCGTCGTGCTTGAAGAGCCTCCCTTGTTTCGCGATGACGAGAGCAAGATGAAGACGGGGGCGTACCTCGTTGCCGTCGCTTTCCGTGAATCTTCGCTGAAGAACGATGCCGTTGGCGACAACGGGCGCGCTCGGTGCCTCTTCCAGCTCTGGGCTACGTCGGATGCGGTACGGACCGATCCTGAGCTTTGCGCGCGCATAGCGCTCACGAGGCTTCGCGAGTCCGCGCGCATCTGCGGAGCGAGCAACATGCTCGGGATATATGCCTCGGGCCCGAAAGGATGCTCGAGCGAAACGGCCAAACGCATCTCGCGAGACCGTCTTGCACTCAGCTCGAAGCTCGCGAAGTCCGCGCCGAAGATTCCCGCCGACGTGCCCGACGACGAGAGCGAAGGAGATGGCCAATGAATACGAATAATAGCGTGACGTTGTTTGAGGGGTGGGACTTGGACACCTCGGACGAAGAGGAGCCGCGGGCCAGAGACACGGACATCGCGAGGCGAGCGGGACTTGCACAACCCAGAGACGTGCGTCGCATCATCGAGAAGAACATTGAGGAACTGACAGCGTATGGGTCGGTAACGTGCCGCGCGCAGAGTGCGCGCATCGAGAAAAATAGTGGTTTCGTAACAGGCACTGAAGAGCGCACCGTCAACGAGTACTGGCTGAACGCGGAGCAATCGGTCGCTCCCCTTTCGCTTCTTCAAACCACGGATGTGGAGTCAGCGGAGTCGAACGGCGACGTTCAAGTGGTTGATTGCTTGCGCGGAGTGAGCTCGTGAGCCTCGCTCTTGGCTCGCGGGCCATCGTTCAATCGTCGTGGTCGTACTTCAGCGGCCAGCACGGAGAGGTCGTCGGGTTTGACGACTTCGGCTGTCCGACGGTGCGGCTCGATGGAGAGCGCCGCGCGTTGCCGTTCGATTGGACGTGTTTGGTGGCGGATGAGGAACCGGTTTCAGAAACGACAGCAGGAGGTGCAACGTGAAAGTTAAAATCGACTTACGGTTTCTAAGTCACGCAAGTTCTTTTGAAGCCGGTGCGGCAGCCATGGGCCTTTGGCTTTGGGGGCTCGTTCATGCCAGACGACATCGGACGGGCGGCAAGCTGGCGCGAAAGTCCGCCCTCGGCGCCTGGGGAGGAGAGGGGAACGAAGTCCTAGCTGAGCGACTTGTGGCGGCCGGCTTGTGGCGGCTCCTGGCCGACGGAGACTGGCAAATTCTCAACTACGATCCAGCCACCGGAAAGGTCAGCCCATGCCATGCGTTGCAGGTGACATCAGGTGCGTTGCAGAACGTTGCGCAGGCATTTCCGGCCTCCTCAACCACCCACTCAACGAGTGCGTTGCGTGGGCCTCGGAGCTTCAATTGAAGCTCGGCTTTCAGTTTGTGGCCGTCGACGTCATCATCGAAACGCACCCCAAGGTTTGGGCCGCCGGTGCCGCAGCCATGGGCCTTTGGACTTGGGGGCTCGTTCACGCCAAGCGGCATGACTCGAAGGGGTTTCTACCTCGCCAACTTGCCCTCGCCATGTGGGGCGGGTCCGGCAACGAGGAGCTCGCCAGGCGGCTCGTCGACGCTGGGTTGTGGGCTGCGTGTGAAGAAGGGTGGAGAATTCTCAATTACGAAGCAAAAACGATGGGTTCGGTCTCCAGGAACGCGAATACGGAGCGCTCCCGACGGTATCGTGAGCGAGCCAAGGCCAGGGCGTTAGAGGCCTCCGAAGTAAAGGCTGAGCCTGTCACTGAGTCGGTTGGTGAGGCGCCAAAAACCGATTCCGAGAGTGGGGCGTTGCATGGTGCGTTGCGTAGCGTTGCTGCAACGCGTTGCCCTCTATCTCTATCTCTTTCCGTTGCACCTCCTGGATCTTCTTCTGATTTTCCCTCTGATCTTCCTTCAGATCCCTTTTTGGATCTCGTCACCGAGAGGGTTAACTTAAGCGTTGCAGCAACGCGCGCGGCGGTGGCGGCCGACCCTCCGAGGGTTCTCGGGATGGATGGCGAGAACGGCGAGGCCTTCGCGGCCTGGCGCCGAGGCATCACCGCGGTGACGGGCAAGCCGGTGTCGCAGCTGGCGCCTGGCGAACGCCAGGATGTGGTTGAGCTTGCCAACGCTCACGCGGGGGGCCAGCGGGGCGAGCCGCTCATGACCTGGCTTACGGCGACCGCGGAGCGCTGGGCGCGCCAGCACGACCCGGCGTTTGGCGGCTACAAGCCTCGCGGCTGCCGAACGTGGCTCGACGCTGGCGAACCTGCGCCGCCGTCGCAGACACGGTTTTCGGGCCGCCACCTGATTCAATCCTCCGAGAATCGGCAGTGGATTGTTCCAGAGGGGCTCGGATGACGGGAAAGCTCCCACTATGCCCTCAGGCGCCTCCGGACTGCCCGGACGTAACCGAGCCAGGCTTCGACCCTGAAACCGATTCTGAAGGCATCCTCGCCGAAGCGAATACGGTTGCCGAGGTCGACCGTCCGCCTGACGCGCCGGCTCCCCGGTCCGTGGGCTTCGCGGACATCCTTGGACCCGAGCCAACGTGGCATCGTTGCGACTGCGGAGCGATGTGCTCTCGCGTCCCGTGCTGGGACTGCGACCAGGCGGCTCTCGAGCGTGCGGACGCCGCTCGCGCGATTCACGACGCGGGCCTAAGCATCCCTCGGCGCTACGACTGGGCCACCGTGGACGCGCCGGAGCTCGTGGCGCGAGCGAAGGTAGCGGGACCTCTCGCGGACATCATCGAGCGCGTGCTCGGTGCGACGCGCGTGGTGTTCTACGGTTCGGCGGCTACCGGCAAGACATCGCTGGCCACGGCCTGCCTTCGCAAGCGACTACCGAAGGGCATGTTTGTTTCCTCTCTTCGCTTAGGCACGGCGCGAATTCAGCATGCCGCGGGCGGCGGAGAGGCTCCGCTCGTGCAGCGCGCGATGCGGGCCAAGCTGCTTTTGCTCGACGACTTTGGGCAAGAGGGGCAGACGTCCACCAACGCGGTTCGGGACATCATCTTTGAGCGCCACGATTTGGACCTTCCGACGTGGATAACGACGGCGTTCAAGACGAGCGAACTTGCGAAGTTTTACGGCGACGGTGTGGCGAGGCGCATCTCGGAAGGCGCGTACGTTGTGTCGATGGGCGGAGGTTCAAAGTGAGGACAACCAAGGATACCGCGGAGAGCCTCAAGCCATGACCACGGCGTTTGCGCTACGCGGTTCGCGGGATAGGCACGATAGTCTTCAGCGCGGGGCCAAGCTCACGTTCGGCCGAACGAAGCTCGTAGGCCTGCTGAAGGTTCATCCAAAACTCCGGCGACGTGTCAAAAACGCGACTGAGCCGCCACGCCGTATCCGCCGTGATGGCGCGCCGCTCGCCGACGACCTCCGTAATGCGGTTCGGGGGTACACCGATAGCCGTCGCAAGCCGGCTTGCACTGAGGTTCAGGGGCGCAAGAAACTCTTCGCGAAGAATCTCCCCTGGGTGAATGGGGCGCATCTTGTTCTTCATTGCCAATCTCCTTCAGTGGCAGTCGACGACTTCGACGTCGGCCGGACCCCTCGCGGTCCAGCGAAGCATGACGCCTGTACGCGGTACGTCAAGCGTACGATAAACAATCTCCTGAGGTCGCTATGACGCCAACTGTTCAGCATCACGAAGGCGCGCTTGTGGTCACCCTTCCGCTGCGTACGACGAATCCGCTCAATGGCTCCCAATCCGGCTGGCGCGCCAAGGCTCGCATTCGCAAGCGTCAGCGCGCTTTCGTCGCCTTGGTGATGCGCCCGCATGCCGCCGGCCTCGCGTTGCCGTTGAGCATTGCTGTGACTCGTATCGCTCCGCGGTCGCTCGACGCGTGGGACGGATTAGGCGCCTCGCTCAAAGCCGTCATCGACGGCGTCGCCGACGTGCTCGGCATTCGAGACGATGACAAGCGCGTCACCTGGCAGGTCGAGCAGCGTCGAGGCCGGCCAAATGAGTACGCCGTCGAGGTCAGCGTCTGTCCGTGGCAGCAAGCCAAGAGCACTCCTTGTGCCACGGTGCGTCAAGACTCCATTCCGTCACCGTCACCGCTTTCGAATTCGTAGCTCACTTAGGTGCTTGAGCCGGTCTCAAGTGGGAGGTTTCTCGCCGATGAAATTCAGCGCTTCCGATACCGAACTGGTGGAGTTCTTTACGTCCTCGGTGGGCCTGAGTGCCATCCGCTACGAGCCTCGAGGAACGGGAGGCGAGTTCAGTGGCGACGAGACGATGCTCGACCCGCGCAACACACGCGCCATGTCCGTCTACGTCGCCGCCTCGTCCACCCTGGCAAGCCTCGAGGCCGAGCCGCGCAACGTGCTCACGGCCGTCTACGCGCCGCACGGCGCAGGCTCGACGTTGCTCTCCATCGGCCTTCAGCCGACCTCAGGAGGCGGCAGCTTCGTGCGCGTTGCGCTTCGCACCTCGCGGGTCAGAAAGGCCTACCTGAGGCGTTACCCCGGCAAACCCGTCCCCTCCCCGTCCGCGCTTCTCGCGTTCCTCACCGCCGAAGCGGGACACGGTGACGACCGAGCGTCGTGGTTTTCCGCTCTGCGCGAGGAGTGCGAAGAACGACGAACGGTTGCGCTTGGAATCTATGATGCTGCCCGAATCGAGCGGCTCTCCCGTGAGCGGGACCATCGGCGCGAACGGAAGCGACGGCTCGACGACCTTTTTCGGTTTGACCGCCTCGCAACCGGCGGCGTTACCCCACGAACGAGGTCCCTTTGATTCGCATCTCGAGGCTCAATCGTCCAATGACGATCCGGGAGGTCGCCGAGCTCGCAGGCTGGACGTACGACCGAATGAAAGCGCACCTGCTGCGCCTCGACGCGAAGTCCGGAGGCACCTTGCTCCGCAAGTCGGCCGCGCTCAATCGCCGGTATACGCTTCTCCTACCTGCACTGCGGAGGATGGACGCAGACATGTTTGAGCCGATTGAGAATCTTGAAGCTCGCGTCGAGGCTCTCGAGGAGGCGCAGAAGTGCCATGAAACAAGGGCAAAGCTTATCGCGCAGCAGGTCTCGGAAATCACGCGCGAGGTCATGGCGTCAAAGTATCGTCGCGGCATGTCGCGGGATGTCGCGCCGTCGATAGCCTCTTTGCGCAAGGGGTAGAGGTTACGCGGCGATGAGTCGCTGCGACGGGCCGGCAAAGCGAACGCATGGCCGGCGAACACATGCAGAAGTCCGCCAAGCAGCAAACGAAGATTATCGCGACCGCGGAAGCCGTTTCAAAGGCGCTCGATATGCGCCGCGAAGGTCACACCATACGCGAAGTCGCGGCCGCCCTCGGGCGAAGTCCAACATGGGTCCATGAATCCATAAAGGCCTACATCGAAGAGCACCCGCTCCCGAATGCCGACGCGTATCGAGCGGTAGTTTTAGAGCGGCAAGAGGGCCTCATTGCGACGCACTGGCCGCTGCGGTTCGACCCGGAAAGCGCCAAGGTTATCCAAGCGGCCGACAAGATTATCGTCTCCGTGACGGGCGCTGCTGCCCCCGTACGCGCGGAGCTTTCGGGGCCGAACGGCGGTCCCGTGGAAACGTTCGACCTCTCGAAATTGACCGATGCGCAACTCGATAAACTCGCCCGTGGCGACACGTCAGTCGTCTCCGGCGGAGATACTTGCGCACCTACGATGGAAGGCGAAACGGGAACTCGCGAGGCGTGAGTTCGGTCGCCAGTGGCGAACCAGCTTCGAGGCCTTCTGCGGCGGCATCGACATCGTCACCAAGTCGGGCGAGCGCACGAAGCTTGACCTGAATCCGATTCAGCGACGTTACTGCGCGGCACGAACGCCGCGCGACATCGTCCTCAAACCGCGTCAGATTGGCTTCACGACCCTCGAGCTAGCGCGTGACGTCTGGACGCTCCTGACGCGGCCTGGCGCGCGCGTGGTGGTCGTCGTGCAGTCGCTCACGGGTCACGGTCCGCTAAAGCAATTGTCCGGCGCGCTTCGCGTCATGTTTGAAAGTTTGCGCAACGAAGGCCTCGAGATTCGATTCCGCACCGAGTCCCTCGCCGAATGGGTGCTTGCAGACGGCGACGGCTCGCTTCGTATCGTCGAAGCCGGAGCCAGCGAAGCCGCGGCCGAAAAGAAAGGCCGAAGCGGTACCATCACTCGACTCCATCTCACGGAAACCGCGTTTTACGAATACGCCGACGAGACGCTCAACGCGCTCCTGGAATGCGTTCCGTCTGCAGACTTCGGCTCTGAGATTGTCGTCGAGTCGACGCCCAACGGCGCAGGTGGCTGGTACTTTGAGCAATACGTGAGCGCCACCAAGGGCGATAACGGCTACCGCGCACATTTCTTTCCGTGGTTTGACCAGGCCGAGTACGGAACGCCTCTTGAGCCAGGCGAGACCATTGAGCCGCGCACGGAGCGAGAAACGGAGCTCTTCGCGAAGCACGGCATCTCGCCCGAACAGCTAAAATGGTACCGCGCCAAGCTCGCAGCCAAGACCGCAGACCTTACGGACCAAGAATATCCAACCGATTCCGAACGCTGCTTTCTGGTGTCGGGCCGAGGCTTCTTTGACAAGGCCATCACGGCGGCTCTCATGAGCCAAACGCGCGAGCCTATTCGCGTCGAGCTCGCAGGCGCGCTTCGCATCTGGGAGATGCCTCGCGCAGGCGCCTCTTACGTCGTCGTAGCGGACCCTTCCGAGGGCACCGGCGGCGACCCTGGTGCGGCTATCGTTTTCGACCGTCAGGGCAAGCACGTGGCGACGGTGCACGGACAATTCCAACCGTGGCCGTTTGGCGAACTGCTCGTAAAAACCGCGCTGATGTACAACGGCGCCACCGTCGTCATCGAGCGAAACAACCACGGGCACGCCGTCATCCAATCCGTGCTCGCAGGGCAGAAGTATCCGCAGGAACGCGTCTATCGAGCGCCGGATGGAAAGTTTGGTTGGCTTACCAACGAAGTCGCTCGCTCGAGTGCTCTCGACGCGCTCGAAGAGGCGCATCGAACCGGATTCTGGGTATCGCCTGACGCTCGCGTCGTGGCCGAGCAGCGCACCTTCGTCGTCACCAAGCACGGCAAGGCCGAGGCCTCTCGCGGCTCGCACGACGACTTGATTCTGGCCTCCGCGATTGGCTGGGACGTGCTTCGAAAACCTCTCGCTCGTCGCAACCTTAACAACCTCCCAGCCGCTTAGCCCGAAAGATATGCCCGCTTCATCGCCCGCTCCTGCCTCGATTCCGTACGCCATCGCCACGCAGTGCCATGAGCACTACGCGGCGAACGTCGACGTTTGGAGCGAGCTAAGTGAGCTTTACAAGGGCGGATATGCCCTTGCGGCGAACGCGCAGAGATTCCTTCCTCGGCTCGTCGGCGAGCATGACGCGCGCTACGCCGACCGCCTCAAAGCGGCCGCGTACATCAATTACCTCGGGCAGATTGTCGACTACTTCGTGTCGGCGCTTTTCGCTCACGACCTCAACGTGACGGAAGCCGGCGACGCGAGCGACACGGGCACCGTGGGCTCGACCGGAGACCCCGTCTTCTGGTCTTGCTTTGCCGCGAACGCCGACCGTCGAGGCGGCGCCATCAACGACGTTTTGAAAACGGCTTTCCGCACTGCGCTACTCAAGCAGCGTGCGTACGTGGGCTGCGACTTGCCGAGGCCGGACGCCGTTGCGCCACCCGTGAGCGCGCTTGACGAGGAACAGCTCGGGCTTACGCGCGGCTACGTTTACGAGATTCCGGTCGAGCAGGTCATCAACTGGAAACGCGACGACGAGACCGGCGTGTTTCAATGGTGCGTGCTCCGTCGCAGCGAGCACGCGGCAGAGTCGCCCTTTCGTGCGCGAGGCAACGTCGTCGAGACGTTCAAAGTGTGGACGCGCGACGCGGCTAGCGTCGTGCGCTGGGACGTTTACGCAATTGAGTACGAGCCGAGCAAGCCGCCGAAACCGGAGGCTATCGTCTCGTGGGTGAGAGGGGACGAGACGTCGTTCCGATCGATTCCCATTCACGCGCTCGAGTTGTCCGATGCGTTTTGGGTCGGCAACAAGGTCGGGCCGCTCGCAAAAGAGCACTACCAGCGACGCTCGACGCTCGTCTCGTCCGAGAACAAGAACCTTTGCGCGATTCCGGTCTACAAAGCTGGTCCTGAAGTCCCGTCTGTCGGCGGAAGTATCTCGCTCAATAGCGAGGACCCTGAGCGCGGGCATGACTTTACGACACGCGCCGAAGCGCGCGGCTACGTCGTGACGGGCGCTCAAGACGAGATTTACTACGCGGAGCCGTCGGGCACTTGCTACGAGCTGGTCGACAAGCAAATCTCCGCTCTCAAAGATGAAATGTTCCGCGTCGTCCATCAGATGGCCGCGTCCGTCTCCAACAACCGCTCGGCTCTCGGCCGGTCGGGATTGTCCAAGCAGCAAGACCGCGCCGCGGAAGCGATTGTGCTCGGCGAGTTTGGCAGCATCGTCCGCGGGTACGCCAAGCAGCTCTACGAGTGCGTGGCCGAGATGCGCGGCGAGAGCATCGTGTGGGTCACAAGTGGCCTCGATGAGTACGACGCGCAGGACCGCGAGTCGCTCGTGACCGAAGCTGCGCAGATGGACCTCGTGTCCATCCCGTCGCGCACGTTCAAGATTGAATATAAGACGAGCATCGCGGGCAAGCTTTTGCCGACACTGAATCCGCAGACGAAGAAAGTCATTCGCGACGAGATCGAAGCCGGCGTCGAGAACGAGCAAGAAATGAGCTCGCTCTTGCGGTCACCCTTGTCGTCCGTCGAAGCCGCAGCGCCGGCTTCCAACGAGTCGGACGGTGAAGCCCCGGCCGATGCCGCGTGACGCCGTACGAGCGGACTGCGCGGGCAAGCGCCGGCGCGATGCTGAAGGTCGAGCGTGACGCGCTTGTCGACTTACGACGGGAGGTTCGCAGCACGCTCGGAGAGTTGGTCCTCACGGTCGGCGGGCTATGGCCACGAAGTGAAAACGCGGACGCGAGAGTTCACGCTCTTGCCTCCGTCGGGACCGCCACCAAAGACGTTAGCGCTCGGGTCGCACGAGGCATTCGTTCCGCCCGCTCTGCCGCTCGAGACGCGGCGCTTGCCCGACTGAAAGCGGAAACGCTCGCCGCTGGCGTCGACGTCGCCTCCCCTGCGCGCTCCGACGGCGCCGAGGATGCGGGCCTCTCGGACATGACTGGCGCAAGCTACGCCGCGGCCTGGGGCGGCGCCATGATGCGCGAGGTCGTCCGCTGGACCAACGACGGCACCACGCCTCGCCTCGTGGCCGTAAGCCTCGCTCAAGACCACCGCCTCGCTCGCATCGCGGCCACCGAAGTTTCGCAAGCCTACAGCGACGAACATGCCGAAGCGGCGCTGGAGCTGGCGCGCCTCTACCCGGCTCTCAAAGGTCGCCTTTGGCGACGCTGGGACGCCATGCTCGACAGGCATCTCTGCCCGGTATGCAAAGCGATGGACGGCCAGGTAGTCCCCCTCGGGAAACCCTTCTTCGATATCGCGCGGAAGAAAAAGCTCGAGCCAGGTTTCGTGCATCCGCTCTGCCGGTGCATCGAAGTCGTCTTTGATGACGCCCCCGTCGTGCGGCCCATCCTGCCACCTCCCGAGACTCGGCCCGCTTTGAGCCCGAAAGTGTTCGCTAAAACACCCGGCGTCTTCGCGGCGCGACCTGGTTACCGCGGTGGCGGCGGTCGCTCAGGCGGCGGCGGGTCGACCGATTCCTTCTGACGCGGAGCTCCCTATGTCCCTCGCCTTATTCAAGTTTATCGAAACTGCTCCGTCCGCTCCAGGCACGGCCATAAGTTCGCAGTCGGTGCAAGGCTCCGGCAAGGCCGCGGGCGTCGCCGGTCCCCTCGACGACTACGAGGCGGTGACCGTCATCGCCGAACTCGCGGGCAACACCGGCGGCACGCTCGACGTGTTCGTCCAGGCGTCGTTTGACGAGGGCGCGTCGTGGTTTGACTTCGCGCACTTTGCGCAGCTCGCGCCGGCGGCCGCACCGACTCAGTACCTGCTCAACGCTTCTCTTTCGTCGAACCTTACCTCGCCCGTCGTGGTCGGGAAAAACACAACGCCGCTCCTTGCCGCCGGCACGTGCGTCAATGGAGCGTTTGGCGACCGGATGCGCCTCGTGATGGTTTCCGGCGCAGGGACCACCGTAGGCGCGGCTGTGAAGGTCTCCGTCATCGGTCAACGCGTCTTCCCGCGGTCGTAGCCGCGTGTTTGACGCGCTGCTGGTGCTCCTCGTGCTCGCGCAAGGACTGGTACTCGCTCACTTTTTGACCAAACGCGTCGACGAACTATCCAAACGAAAGCCCACTCTCATGATTAACCTCGAAGAACTCACCGCAGCCCTCGACGCAGAGACCACGGCGGTCGCTATTCGCATCGAAGCGCTTCTCGCAGACCTCATCTACGCGCAGAACAACAACCAGGCTCCTAAGCCTGAAACGCTGGCCGCCCTCACGGCGATATCCGCGCGCCTCAAGGTGCTCGGCGCCAATCCGGCCGACCCGATTCCTTCAGGCACGTCTGCCGCTGGCGATAAGCCCACGACGGTCGCTGACGTCCCGCCCGCTCAGACCTGAGCGCGCTCTCTTTCGTCACGTCTTTTCTTATCACCCATTCACCGGCGCGCGGACGTTCCGCGTACACCCGAAACACTTGATGCGAGCCACGGCGGCGAGCGTCGAGCACGGAGGTCTTTATGGACCCAATTCAGCCGCAGGGTAACGGTTCACCCCAAGAACCGCAGGGCGGCACGCCCTCAAGTGTCAACGAAGAACGCGTCGCTGAGATTGTGAACAGGGCTATCAGCGCGCGACACAAAAGCTTCCAAGAGCAATTCAACAAGCAACTTGAAACGTCGCTCAAAGGCATCACGGAGAGCATCTCGGTCCTCGCCGAGCGCTCCGCACCGTCGCCTTCGCCTTCGCCACAAGGCAACGGCGAAGCGCCCAAACGAAACCGCGACGAGACGGTCGACGAGAGCCCCGCGTTCAAGAGCCTTCAGCGGCAGTTTGCCGACCTGAAAGCCGAAAACGAACGCAACGCGCAGGCCGCCAATGCGGAGCGGTTGAAGACGCGCGACACCGTGTTGCGGCAACGCGTCTCGGAGTCGCTCGCGGAGATAGGCATTCGAGAGCCCGCGCGAATCAAGCAAGCTATCCACCACCTGGTCGATGGCGAGAAGCGAATCGCGTACGACGAAGACAGCAACAGCCTCGTGTTCCGTGACTCGGACGATGCCGTTTTAGACCTTACGACAGGCCTCAAAAGCTGGTCAAAGAGCGACGACGGAAAACACTTTCTACCCCCCACCGGCGCGCGCGGATCAGGCGACGGACGGGGACCAAACGCTCCCGCCCAAAGAGGTCCCGTCGACCAAGATGCCGTATGGCATGCGTTGACGGCCAACCTCTTGGGCTGAGCGTTCCTACACGCTGATTCAAGAAGGAAGAATCGAACATGGCAGCGGAAAATCTCGCGTCGATTAGCGCGGCGCTCAGTCAAATCTTTGCCCCCGAACTCAAGCGGCAGTGGAACCGCTCGGCGGTCACGGCGGCGTTTGTGTCCGCGACTGCGGGCGCCGGCAAGAACGCGGCGTGGGACGTCGAGTTTGGCGGAGCCACGGCCGCCACCGTCGCGGAAGGCTCCGACGTGCTTCCCGGCGAATTCAACTCGGACGTGAATCAGCCGGCCATCCTGCCGTGGGCACACTACCGGTCGTCGTTCTCGATTACCGAGACTGAGCTTGACGCAGCCGCGTCATCTACAGGCATCCCGCAAGCCTTGCAGGACCTCTTCGGCGACCGCGTCTTCGGCGCGGCGGCAAAGATTGCCCGGCTCATCAACACTGACATGTTCACAGGCACGGGCCTCGACGGCTCGAGCAACCCGACCCTCGTCGGGTTCTTCGGCGGCGCAGTGGACGCTACCGGCGTCTATGGCGGACTGTCGCGCGGGACCTATCCCGAGTGGGCCGGCAACGTTCTGTCCAACGGCGGCATTGCGCGCCCCCTCACGCTCGACTTGCTCGCGCAGATGGATGCGAACATCTTCACGGCCTCACGAGAGCCCTGGACATGCCTCATCACGTCAGCGGGCGTTCTTCGCAAGTACGAAGGCCTCTTCGAGCCGAACCGTCGCCTTCCCGGCGGAGGTAACGCCATGCCTGCGTACGGCTCTGGCGCCGTCAACGACGCGCAGATGCAGCCCGACGCCTGGTACAAGGGGAAGCCCGTCTTCCGGGACCCGTCAGCGCCCGCAGGCACGTGCGTCTTCTTCAACGCCAACAACGTCAAGGCGAAGTACCTGCCGCGCATCGCAACGCCGCAGGACGCAGTCATGATGCGCATGCTCAACCTGCAAGGGTCGAGCGGCTCTGTCACCGACGTCACGAGCATCCCCGCTCGTATCGCCGTGCTCGCCAAAACCGGAGACTCGGTCAAGGTGAGCATCAAGACTGTCCTTCAGATGCTTGTCATGCGCCCGAACTCGTTCGGAATTGTGCGCGACATCAGCGAGAGCTGAGGCCTACCATGTCTATCATTACCAGGCAGATTTCGGACCTCATCCCTTTCGCGCTGACGCTCGCGTGGAACCAGTGGCGCGGAGGCGCGGCGCAGGTCGGCGCGTCCTTCCACGCGGACGCTACGAGCTCCACGACGGGCGACGCCACCACGCCAGTGACCGCGGCGCTGACCGTAAGCGCCGCGAACGCGTCCGACCTCCCGACGTGCCTTGTGCTCGCAAACCAAGTCCAGGGCGTCCTGCAGACGCATTGGGCAGACGGCATATCGACGAACAAGTACGCGTCGGGAGCTCATAAAATACCAGACACGACAAACGCCACGGTGCGGCCGACTGCGGTGGACCTCGCGACCACCGTAGCGCTCGCCAATTTCCTCAAAGTGCAGCTCAACGCGCACCTTGGGCAGGCCGGCGTGCACTACACCAACGACGCCACGAACACTGTAGCGGCCGCCAACGCCTCGGACCTCGCTACGTCCATCACGCTCCTAAACGCCCTCAAGACTGCGACGAACGCGCATATGGCAAGCGCGCCCGCGGCCTCGTCGATGATTAACGTCGTCGGCGCCTGATTCAATGAACGAAGTTCGCTTGCGCGGGCTTCGTTCCTCACCTCCGAGAGTTTCCTGATGCCTTTGCCCTTTCCGAATCAACCCGTCGTCCAAACGTTCACAACGTGGACGAATCCAACCGACGCGGCCGTCTATCTCGATATCCACGTAGGCGCAACGTTCTCGAATCCTTCGGGGCGCTTTCGCTACGTCGTTCCGGCGCACGGCGAAGTGCAGATTCCTGGCGAGTACGATCTCGCGGTGCACGACACGCGTGACGGCGTCATCGTAGGCGGCCTTGGTCCGCAGTTGCGACGGAAAGACCGCGTCGAGCAGCTTCACCAGTCGCTTGACGCGAACAAGTCGGCGGAAAAGGAAGCCCAGGCAGAAGCCGAGCAGGCGCTCATCGCCAAGCAGGCGGCCGAGCAAGCCGTGATGCTGGCCGTGTCGAAAAAGCAGGCCGCGGTCGAGGCGCAAGCGCGCGTGTCCACGACTGAAAAGTTGTCCAAGTAAACCAAAGCCGAAGGGAGCGAGGCGCGAGCATGGCATTCATCGAATCCGATCGCGTTGCGCTTCGTCACTTTCTTGGCTTCTCCGCCATCTTCTTGCAAGCCGACTCACGGCTCGAGTCGGCCATCTCTTCGGTCCAATCGATAGCCGACGGCGGCACGCGGCCGACGAACGACACTGAACTCGCCATCAAAGCGATGGTCGTAAACCTCTTCGCGCTTGAAAAGCAGATGATGTGCCTTTGGGCGCAAGCGTCGGTCAGCAAAGCTGACGAGATTACCATCGACGCGTATCGGGGGCGGCAGATGCTCTGCGCCGAAGGGCGTCGGCTTGTTCGCGGCCTCGAGGTGGCGCTCGCGACGCGGCGTCGAGGCGACGTGTTTGGCCAAGGGCACAGTCATCCGAACGGCGATGCGTTTGACGCCTTTACGGCCGGGCCAAACTGGTAATGGCCGGCTGTCCGTCCGAATGCGGAACGAGCTTACGCGATTCCCTTTTGCCCATGCTCGACGCCATCCGAGGCATTCCGGGGATGCTAGGTCTGCGGCAGTTTTCTGTGCAAGTCGTGTCACGCAAGTGGACCGGCACCCGCCCGGGTCTCGGCACGAAGTCAGACTCGACGAGCGACGTCGTGGTCGACCTCGGAACCTACGCGCCGAAAGTCACGCTCGTCAGCGCGAAAGAAATAGCCTCAAGCGGCGGTCTCTACGTCGACCAAGACTTGCGCGTCGGTCCTTTGACGCCAGAGTTTCAGACGTGGCTCTGCGAAGGAACGCACATCAATCTCTTTGACCCGCCGGTTACGCCTGGCAAAGGGTTCGAGCTTTTCTTCAAGGTCACGGGCCCGGGCTATCCGGACTCAGGCGCCTGGTTTAAGAAGCTCTCCCAAGACACGACAAAAAACTTTTCCTATTCTTTCGTGCTTCGCAAAACGGCGCAGCTCCCATGAGCGGCGTCGCGGCTGTCGTCACGCACGGCAATCTGTTTTCGCAGCTCAACGACCTCGTCGCAGGCGTGCAGAATAACGCGTCGCAAGCCGTCAAGACTGCGACGCATATCGTGTACAGCGACGCCAAGAACACGCCGCTCTTCAAAGACCGCACGGGTTTTCTCCGTGAGTCGATTCAGGAGAGCGTCGACGGCTTAAAAGGCAAAGTCGTTCGCACCCGAAAGCTTTACGCGACCTACCTCGCGAACGGCACAGTGGCTCACATCATCGAGGCACGAAAGCCGGGCGGAATGCTTGCGTTTCGCGTCGATGGCGTGCTCGTGTTTCGGCGCCGCGTGCGTCACCCCGGCACGCGAGCGAGGCCCTTTATGCAGCACGCTTACGATATCGGCGTGCGCGTGCTGCCGCAGCTCACCGAGCGCTATGTCGACGCGGCCATTCGTCAGTTCAACAAATGAGCGAGTTCTCTTCTTTCAAGTACGGCGGCACCGTCTACCCGCTGCCGACGAGCTCGCCGAACTCGCTTCTGCGCGACGCCGACCCTGCGGTCTATTGGCTCCTCGAGTACTTCTCTGCAATTCTCACGACGCACCTCGGCGCTCGGCTCGTCGCGGAGGCCATCGCCGCAGGCGCCCCCGTCGCGGAAGCCGTGGCGTACAAGACGCCGCTCGACCCGCTTCCGTGGCTCCTCGAAGAGCACTTCACGTTTCCGTTGCTCGCCGTCTATCGGATGTCCAACGCCATCACGCGGAAGAGCACCAACTGGAGTCAGGACACGTGCAAACTCGGCGTGGCTTACGTCCTGCCGCCTCTTACGCCAGGGCAGGCCGAAGTCCTGATGCCCGTGTTGACGTCTGTGTCGCGCATCCTCGCGAGCCGAATTGAGCAAGGCTTCGACCCCAGCTTTCTGAACGGTGCTCGCGTGCTTTCAGCGGCGTATGCAAACCTCGACACGGCGAGCTTCCCCGCCGATGGTTCGTTCGGTGTCTTCCAAGGGATGGGCAACCTTGAGTTCCCGTCGTGGACCGGCACCCTCACCATCACGGAGCGCCAAATGCCGGCGCCCGAGCTCGTCGCCCTCACGGGCACTGACAACCAGATTGACCTAAACAATTCGGACGACACATCGGTCGTGAATTTCGTCGCCTTCAAAAGCGACATCGTCGTGCCCTAACCGGACACGGCTCGCACACAAGTCACCCAAAGAGCGCGCGCTAACCCCGCGCGAACGGAGTCGGTTATGGCAGGTAAAGTTTTGAGCGTGCTCGCACGCGGAACCGCAAGCGTACCGCTGCATTCGGCGCACGCGCGAGGCATTGCGCGCTTTGTCGGACGCGTCGACGACGTGGAGCTCGGGACGCCGTTCGTGTCCGTCGACGAGACCGGGCAAAAGACGCAAGCCGTCATGCCCGCACGCGTGTGCTCAGCCGATCCCACGGTCTTCGCTCGCGACAACGACTCGCAGGAATTCGCCGAGCTTCTCAAGGCGCTCGCGGAGGGCGACCTATGGCCGTTTGACGAGGCAAGTGCTCGCATAGCCGGCGTCGCGTTCGACCCGACTTACGGTGGCGAGTACGAGCTGACAGGTGGCGGAAAGCTCGTGAACGTCGCCCATCGCGACGCGCTCGCAGCGTTGAAAAAAGAAAGGGTCGGAACCGTGTTTCAGCCCTCGCCTTCGATTCCAGATCTCATCGTCAAACCAGTGTCACGCAACGGGGAGAAGTAGAGAATCATGGGCGACATCGTTCTTACCGGCATTCCGGCAGATTACGCACTCCCTGGCAACTACATTGAAACGAACCTCGGCGTAGGTCCATCGAGCGGCAACGACACGAGCTACCC
>JANXOF010000005.1 GCA_025353725.1 Polyangiaceae bacterium
TACTGCTAGCCCGTCAATCTCGCTTGCGGAGTTCTGTAGCGCGCGGCCGCGGCTCAGAGCGTCGTCCACGAGCTCTCGCGCCGTTTTTACGTCTCCTTTGAGCCGCGTCGTGGTCGCGAGCTCGATCTGACTATTGATAGCAATCTCCCGCCGAAACCGGGCAAGCGAACGCTCATCGCCGAGGCGCTCCTTGCGCAATGTTTTGACGGCTACTCGCAGACCAAGCTCTTCGTCCTGCGCCTCGTAAACCTCACCCATTCCCCTGCGCCCGAGGCATTCGATGACGACGTAGCGCTGCGCGAGAAGCGTCCCTGAAGGGAAGAGCTGCTCCTCCCCAACCGAACCCAGGCAGCCCAAGGCGCGCGCGGAACCGCTCTCTGCATCGGAGGCGTCGGAGGATGTGAGATCAAATAGCGTTTCCAAACGAAGACTCCAGACGACGGTACTGTCCTGCGCCCGATGCGCGGCAACCTCCGCACGCCGCGACCGACACGCACGTGACTCGCCGGACGCAGAAGCCTTACGGACGGATCACTGTCCGTGAAACTCGCGAGACTGCTTCAGGACGAAGTGGCCGTTCTCGAGGAACTTGAACTCCATGTCGAGCGAGCGCGGTTTGGCGCTGTCAATCCAAACGGTCGCGCAATCGCCGTCGTAGTAGCCCGGCTTCGCCTTGCAGTAGGCAACCTCGACGGCTTTCGCCAAGTCGCTTATCTGGGTCATTTGCGGAGCGGTAAGCACGCTCGCCGTGAGGTGCGCCGCGCCGGCCGTCGGGGTCGCAAACCGTGCGATCGTGAATTCTGTCGGTCTTTCGAGATCGCTAAAGGTTGCGTAGGTCATCTGGGAGATCGTGCCAGGATTCGGATTGGTGACGAGGTTATTGTCTTTTTGGAGACTCAGCGTTTGCGCGGGTAAGTCGGTGTTGATAGCGCGGGTGATAAGCACGCCATTGGCGACGACCGCGGCCTCGGTATCGTACGCGGGGACGACGGCCAGGCCCATGCTTGCCGTGGCGTGGTCGAGCCGCGCAAAGGAGCGCTCCTCGATCGCGCGCGGGTTCCAAAGGCTCGCGTAGACGCCCTTGATGGCACACTGGATCGTTTTGGGCTTAATCTCGAGCTTCGTGACCGGGCCATCCTGGGTCGCTTCGATCCGGCACGCCGAGTCCGCCGCGTCGACGCTCGAGAGTTTCACCCCAAAGCTGTCATGCAGGCCGGCTCCGTCGAAGTTCGGAATGTCTTCGGCGTTCGCGCTCGAACGGACTTTGAGCTTTTCGATGGCCGGATCGAGAGCCTTCAACCGCTCGACCTGCGCGGTGATGTTGGCAAGTTGAGCCGCCGGGACTTGCGCCGTGTAGAAAAGCTGCTGCACCTCTGTCGCGAGCGACCGCCTGTCGTTTGGTGAAAGCGTACCGCTTTTCTCGCTTGCGACGAGCGCATCAACCTTAGCTTTGACCCCGGCGTTCGCCGGAAGTCCAAGAAAGTCGCGGTAGTACTGGACTGGAATCGCAAACCCTTGCGGGACGAGGTCGTAGCCCGCCTTTGCGCTTTGGGAGCCGGGCTGCGCCTTGCGTCCGAGAACGCTTCGATTGGCAAGAAAACCGAGCATAGCCGCTTTGCCGCCAAAGCGATTACCGTTTTGCGTGCATGCGACCGACAGCGTCGGACACATCTGGTCGAACCACACGAGGTTAGGCTCGGCGACGATGGGGAGCGCATTCCATGGCTTGTTCGTCCGAGCGCGGAATTTCTCCTCAACGATAGTCGCTGTGGTCGGCTCGAGGACGTAGCCGCCTTTGCCTACGACCATATGAACGGGCTTGTCCGCGAGCGCTGCGAGGGTGGCGTTGGTCTTCGAAGCGTCGCGCAACACCATGTTGGGCGTGCCGCGCTCTTTCGACTTCAGGTTCACGTGCGACGTCGTATCTTGGAACACTCGGGTAATCGTTCCTGCGACGACAGAAAGATCGAGCGGCAGTTCGTCGAACACGACGATGTCTGTCGGTCGCACATTCCCCAAGTCCGTCGGGAAGATACGGAGATACCCCCACGCCTCGCCGGGGTTGAGCGGCATGTATTTCACTCCGCCGAGTACCTGCTCAATTGTCAGCGCCTCGAACCCAAGCTCGCGGAGCTCGTTGCCGATGGTTGCGAAGGTCTGCTGGGGCCCGCCCGCCACGAACGCAAAGCGTGCACCGGGGATCGTCAGCGCGCTTTTGATGACCTTCAAAAGCTCGACGATGCCTTGCTCGTGGATGACGTCATTCGGGTAAAGCTGAATGGCAAAGAGCGGAGCGCCATCTCCGATTTGATAGGTCTGAACCGTACCGGCGTAGTACCTCTTGTTGTCCGTAAAGTAGGTTACGTCGTTGAATTCTTCGCCGCTTTCGGTGATTCCGAGTTGCTTTTGGGCGAAAAAGTAGTGGTACTTGGCATACTCCGGCGTTTTTCCGTCGACCTTGTAGTTCATGTTCACGAACCAGGGCTGCTTGGCCGCGGGGTTCCGCGCATCGATGAAGAACTTCATCGTGCGGCCCGCCTGACCAAACCCGCCGCCCTCCAGACTGAGCGCCTCGAATGCGCTCGCGCTCCGGACCGACGTGAGGCCGAGCTCCGTAGCAAGCTCGGCCTCGCTTACCTCAGGCTTTTCACCGGCCGAGTCCGCACATCCGGCGGCAAACGGAGAGATGGTCGCTCCAACAGTCAACGAGAGGAGCAGTGGAAGAGCTAGCTTTTTCATGCGGGTAGCTGTGGTGTGTCACATAAAACCACTTATGCAACCATGGTGGCCGCAAATCTTACATGTGCGCAGCGAGAGGCGCCGCAAGCCGAGGGCAGGCTCGCTTGGTTCAGTCGGTCGGCCTCGTGCGTCGAGCTGTCGGTCTTACGAATTCACATCTTACTTTGCATTGGAAGGAGCGAGCGTAGGGCTGAATGGCGTCTGCTTACTCTAGAATAATTGTATTTATAAACGTCTAGTTGTTCTTCTAGTCTCTAGCTGCTCAGTGCGTAGTCAATATTTAATATGCGTAATAAGTGGAGATGATTTTGTATGTTAATTAGGTCTATTGGGCCGTGTGTGTTCTTCGCGGCGATGACGAGCGTCGTCGCATGCGGCAGCAGCGGGACCTCAAGCTCGGGTGGGAGCGGCGTCGCGGCTCCAGACTTCGCGGCGTTGACCGTTTCCCTAACGACTCCAACGGGCACGCTTCAGCCAGGTAGTGAAGGCACTGTGGCGGCGAGTTTTGGTAAGCAGCTAACGGCGAGTACGGACGGGAGCCCTTTCGGAGGTAGTGACTCCGATTCTGACTCGGCAACGAGCACGAATTCGATCGCTCTGGGTGACGGGCGGTTGGCGCTCCGAGCGCTTCATACGCTCGGTGGTGGACCCGTATGTCCCGGACTTACGACGGGAGGGACGGGGACCTGCGCGTGCCCGAGCGGAGGTTCACTTGACTATAATGTGCCTGCCGGAGGTGTCGACAAGCTGTTCACCAAGCAAGGAACAGGACCCATCAACACGACGCTAAGTCTCATTGCGAACAATTGCGCCGAAGGCGGAGGGGAATCCATTAACGGAAAAGTTTTCATCAACGCAAAGTCGACAAAGGTGGACAATTCGGACTTAGTACTCATCGAGTCTGTTCACATGGTCGTTGCTGGCGGAGCCAAGCCTGGCCAATATGACGTCGATTTGCTTTTCGATTTTTCCTCGACGCCTCAACGCATCGTCTTCGCGGTCGACGTTCCTGACGGCAAGGTGCTTGTAAGCGGCAGCTGGGACGCCACGACGAAAAACGGCTCGCTTACGATTACCGATAAGACTGGGAAGACGACCTGCACGGTCGCTGCGGGTACAGGCACGTGCACGGGGCCAAACGGACAGGTACGAACCGGAATCAAGTTCTAGCGAAGCAGTCGGGCTTCTGCCGGTACTGAGGTGCCGGCAGCGCGCGATTCAATCGCGCGCCATCCAAGGGCAGCGTTTCACAAGCTGGCGGAAGGGCTTTCGGCTGCAGGTAAACCCTGTTTTGAAGTCATGATTTTCGACCTCTTTGCACTCTTGGCCCTTTTCGTAAGAGCCTGCTGAGCCAGGCTCGATGGTGCGCCAGCACGAACCCATTCGTTCGATGTCCCAGCGATAGAAGCCGCGATCGTCCCACCAGTGGCGAACGTAAACGGGAACCGTGTCGCCGACATTGTAGCTTGCCGTGCACTCTGCAAATGCTTTGCTGCCGCGGATCACCTGAAATTGGTCGCCCGGACATGCATCCCACTCGACTTCGAAGTCTACGAGTAGCGTGGACCCGTCAGGCGCCTTCTCTACAGTCTCCTTGCGTACGATTTGAACCGCGGACTCGTACCGATGGGTCCGCGAACACGCGAGCGACAAGCTTGCGGCGAGTGCGATTCCCAGCCACATCGGTACCGCACGCGTCATGGCCGTTTCCAGCTCGTGCCGTCCGCGCAGGCCGTCCGGTCGACATGTGCCACGGCGAGGGTTGCGAGTTCGGCGCCCCGCAGCGGCAGGGCCACCGTGGCCTTCTTCCCGGGCTCGAGAGCCGCGCTCGATGAAAAAGCCACGTACGTCGCTTTTCCGGAATTCAGCACGGACGGCTTTCCGTAGGCGTCGAAGCCGTAAGCGACGCCTTCGAGTGACGTGACCGTACACGGGCTGCGGTTTTCGACGACGACATGTAGCTCTACCCCCGACTCGCCAGCGCCGACGGCGGCCACGGGAGCGGCGACAGGGTCGCGGTCGGTCATCGCGCGAAGCACCTCTCGAGTCTTTCCGATGGGCATAGGCTTCAGGACCCGACTGCCCACGAACGGACTCGGATTCTGAGGCTGCTCGCTCCCCCCTGCCGGCAGTGCGGGCGCCTGCGTGTACGGTTGTGACCACTTGCGCTCGAGCGTGAAGCGCCCGAGAAGCAACCCAAGAATCAGTCCGACGATAAGCGCTATCGCGGCAATAAGAGCGGTTTTTAGCATCGGCGACAAGGCGATCCCTCGGCTCATACGATCACCGCCAGAAACATCACGCAAGCCGTCAAAACAGGGACGACCGTACGAGCCACCTTGAAGACTCGTTCCATCCATCGCTCGTCACCGAGGAGCAGCATCCAGGTGGACCCCATGTTGAGCAAGAGACTCACGTACACGCCGAGCATGAGTTTGTCAGCGTGCGTAAGGTAGCCCGTCGCGGGCAGCGATTGAATCAATGAAAAGTGGAAGAGCACCGCCGCGGCGAGCATGGGCGCGCCCGCGCTGCTACGCACCTCCAGCTCGTCGGGCGGAACCCACAACCCTGTCAATGAAATCAGGACGATAATAAACGCGGGGACGAATACGCTGAAGGCGGCCGACGTCGCGAAGCGATCGACCGAGAGTGTAAACTTGTACCGCGAGACGTAAAGATCATCGCGGTCGAAGCGCGCAGGGTACTTATGCTTGTAGGTGACAGCCCCGGTGCCGGCAGGCCCGAAGCTCGAGAGGCGAAACGAAGAGTCGAGCGAGGTGCGAGTCTTGTCGGCGACAAAGACCACTTGGTCGACGCCGGCTTTTTGGTCCTCGAGCATAATGTCGAGGTTTTGCGTATCGTAGGGATACGCTCTTAAATCGACTTCGGTCGTAAACTTGCCTGTCACCGAGAACACTTTGAACGTCGGCGTGTCGGCAAGCGGTGTAAGCGTCACCTCGTGCCCGTTCGTGAAAATCGGTGCGAGATTGGGCATGTCCTTGTCGGACGTAAGCGAGAGGAAGAAGTCTGCCTCGTAGCCTCCCGTCGTGATGCTGAATTCGCGAATCTCTCGAATGACTAAGCCGACCTTCACCGTGGCAGGCCCTCCAAAGCGAGGGTGGGCAAGGGGACTTCGGTAGGGACCTTCTCGGTGAATCGGTACCTTGCCGTTTCCGACGATAGCCTTCTCCTCCTCCGTCATATCCTTTGGAAAGTCGTCGTCGGTTTGAACTACCGCGTAGTCGAGACCGCCTGCGTCTGAATCGAATCCGGCGTCTGCGCCTCCGTCCTTCTCTTTCCCCGCAATCATTTCGAGCGCCAGCGCGGCGACCGCGACACCGCCAGCGTCTTTCTCCTTCTTGGCTGACTTCTTCGCATCGCCGACTCTCGACGCGGCGTTCTTTAGTGTATCGCCCGCCGCGGCCGAGCCTTTGGTCTGCGGCTCAGCGCTGACTTTTTTGCCTAAGATGAGAAGCCCGACGCCGATGGCAACGGCGAGGCAGAGGACGTGAAAAAATCGGTTTCGGGGTGATCGGCGACCGCGCGGCGCGCTTGAACGGCCCGCGCGCGGGCTCCCGTATCGCTTTAGCTCGCGCTCGGTCGTTCGTTTAGGGAGCACTGGACCCGATTTCACGATTCGGACGCTATCATGCGACGTGCGTCCGTTCGCAGCTCATCGTGGGGCTTCGCCATCGGGCTTGCGACGTCCGCACACGTAGTCCGGCGCGAGACTTCAAAATCTGGAACTATGGGTGCGTGTGGAGGTGCTTGCCGCAATCGCGTTGGGTCTCGCTTGCGCTTGCGCTCGCAGGGGTGGGCACGCCCTCGTGCAAGGAGAAGGCGCCCGAGCCCGCGAAGGATCCGAAGGAGGAGGGCGTCGACGTCAAGCTGGCGCCGAAGGCCCTCGCGGCCGCTCGGTTGTCGACCGCGGTGCCTCGAATCGTGCCCCGTCGAGCGAGTGTGACTGCCGCGGGAAAGGTAGATTTTGTACCGAGCCGCGTCGCGCGCGTGGGCCCACCTATCGCGGGACGCGTTGGCCAAATCCCCGTCGTCGTCGGTCAGAAAGTCGGCCGTGGTGCCGTGCTGGTGACGCTCGACAGTGTGGACGTTGGCCGCGCGCGAGCCGACTTTGCGGCCGCCAAAACGCGCCTCGAGCAGACCAAAGCCGAGGTCGAGCGCGAGACGCGCATGCTTGCGGGCGGGGCTACGTCGGAGCGGGCGGTGCTCCTCGCCCAGACCGATCAGGCGCAAGCGCAGAACGCGCTGCGGGCCACCGAAGATCGCCTTGCGACCCTTGGGATCGGTGCCGCGGCAAGCGGGCAAAGCGTCTCGCTTGTGGCACCGATAAGCGGAACGGTTCTCCAAGTTAATGCGCGCGTGGGTCAGCCCGTTGGCCCCACCGATACGCTTGTCGTCGTCGGTGAAACGGAGCAGGTCTGGTTGAGCGTCGACGTCTACGAACGAGATGTGGGTAAAGTGCATGCAGGTGACGAGGTGCGCGTAACCTCGATAGCCTTTCCCGGGCGGGTCTTCGACGGCAAGGTCGACCAGCTCGGAGCGGTCGTCGACGCCGAACGCCACGTGCTCGACGCGCGCATCGTGCTCTCGAACGTTGATGGCGCGCTGAAGCCCGGAATGACGGCGACAGCCCGCATTCTCGCGGAAGCCCTTGGCGACGGCGGCACGGCGCTCGTGGTGCCGCGTCACGCCCTCCAGACGTTTGATGGCCAGGCTTTCGTCTTCGTGCAGCGTGAGGTCGGCAAGTACGAGATGCGCCCCGTCGAGCGTGGAGCCGAGCTCGACGACGACGTCGAGATCGTGCGCGGCGTCTCCACGGGCGAGGTGGTGGTGGTCGACGGTTCGTTCATTCTAAAGAGCGAAGCGCTGAAGGCCCAGATGGGCGCGAACGACTGACCATGATCGACGGCATCATCGCGTGGAGCATCCGGAATCGCGTGGTCGTGTTCGTGCTCACGGCGGTGTTCGTTCTGATCGGCGGAATTGCCGCGACGAAGGTGCCTATCGACGCCGTCCCGGATGTTACGAATGTCCAAGTTCAGGTTCTCACGCAAGCGCCGGCACTCGGACCCGTCGACGTCGAAACCTATGTGACCGTTCCTGTCGAGCGCGCGATGGCCGGACTGCCTGGCCTTGAAGAAGTGAGAAGCGTCTCGCGTGCCGGCATCTCCGTCGTCACGCTCGCGTTCGCCGACAACGTCGAACTCTATCTTGCGCGGCAACTCGTTAGCGAGCGTACGTCTGACGCGCGGCGCAACATCCCCGAGCGCTACGGCTCCCCTCAGCTCGGCCCCGTGTCGAGTGGCCTCGGGGAAGTGTTTCACTTCGAAGTTCGTGGCGAGAAATCGCTCATGGACAAGCGAACGATTCTCGATTGGCAAATAGCGCCGCGCCTCAAGTTGGTGCACGGCGTCGTCGAGGTCAATACGTTCGGCGGCGAGGCCCGAAGCCTTGAGCTTTCCCTCGACCCTCACCGGATGGCGGCGGCCGGGGTTGGCGTCGTCGAGGTGACGTCCGCTATCGAGCGAAATCATGTCGCGAGCGGGGGTGCCTATTTGACCGACGGCCGCGAGACCGTGACCGTGCGCGCGGAGGGGCGCATCCGTTCGGCGAAAGACCTGGGTGACGTGGTCGTGGAACGCAAGAGCGCCCGCACGCCGCTCTACGTGAGAGACTTGGGCGAAGTCCGAGAGGCGCCTATCGTTCGCTATGGCGCCGTGACGCGCGACGGCCGGAAAGACGAGGCCGTTGTTGGCGTGGTCATGATGCTCCGTGGGGCGAATTCGCGCCAAGTGGTGTCGGACGTGAAGGACCAAGTCGCTATCATTCAAAAGTCGTTGCCTTCCGGCGTGACGATTGACGCCTACTACGACCGGACGGAGCTCGTCGACCGTACGGTCAAAACCGTGAGTACGAATCTTGTCGAGGCGAGCGCGCTCGTGCTTTTCGTGCTCTTTCTTACGCTCGTCAACCTCCGCGCGGGCGCGGTGGTCGCCATGGCCATTCCGCTCGCCCTCGTCGGTGCGTTTATTGGAATGTGGGCGTGGGGAGTGAGCGGCAACCTCGTTAGCCTCGGCGCGATCGACTTCGGTCTCGTCGTCGATGGCGCGATTATCATTGTGGAAAACGCGCTGCGTCGCATGGCCGAGCGGCGACACGAGCTTGGTCGACCGTTGGTCGACGCCGAACGACGCGAGACCGTGCTCGCGGCTTCATCGGAGGTCCGCAGCGCGACGGCGTTCGGGGAGCTGATTATCGCCCTGGTCTACGTGCCCATTCTCGCGCTTCAAAGCGTCGAGGGCCGCATGTTTCGACCGATGGCGATGACTGTGCTCTTCGCGCTGGCGACGGCTTTCGTGCTGTCCCTTACGCTCGTGCCCGCCGTAGCTTCCGCGATTCTCCCTTTGGATGCGCGAGATATTCCCTCGCGGTTCGTGGAGTTCGTCCGGCGTCGGTACACTCCGCTTCTGCGGTTCGGCTTGCGTTGGCCGAAGGTCGTCGCGCTCGCGACGCTCGCCGCTTTTGGACTTAGCGTTTTAGGCGCGACGTTCATGGGTCGCGAGTTTCTTCCGAAGCTCGACGAGGGCACGGTCGTCATCGCGATGGTTCGTCTGCCGTCCGTTTCGCTCGACCAGTCGACAGAGCAGGCACGTCAGGTTGAAGTCGTGTTGAGGGCGTTTCCCGAGGTTACGAGCGTCGTCTGCCGTACGGGCCGCGCGGAAATCGCCATCGACCCAATGGGTATGAATATGAGCGACGTGTACGTCTTGCTCAAGCCTCGCGCAGACTGGACTAGCGCCAGTTCGCGCGAGGGGTTGGTCGAAAAGTTCGACAAAGCGCTCGCCGAGAGCGTGCCGGGCGCCGGGTTTTCGTTTTCGCAACCGATCGAAATGAATACCAACGATCTGCTCGCAGGTATCTCGTCGGATCTCGCGCTGCACGTCTATGGCAACGATCTCGCTGAGCTCCGGCAGACGGCCGATCGCCTCGTGCGCGTGCTCCGCGGAGTCGCGGGCTCGAAAGACGTTCGCGCCGAGCAAATTGCTGGAATGAACACCTTGACCGTAGCCGTCGACCGACAGGCTATCGCGCGCGCCGGCGTGGACGCGAAGGCCGTGACCGACACGGTGGGAGCCGTCGGAGGCCTGGACGTGGGCGAGATTGTGGAGGGCGCGATTCGTTATCCGGTACGCGTCAGACTCAATGACGAGGCGCGTCGTGACCCGCGATCCATCGCGTCTCTCCCCGTGCGCGACGAGCTCGGCAACCTCGTGCCGCTGGGCCAGCTCGCGACGATCGACGTAGCGGCTGGTCCGTCGCAGATCAGTCGAGAGCGCCTTCAGCGAAGGATTACCGTCGAACTCAACGTCCGCGGCCGTGACATCGGTTCGTTCGTCGAAGAAGCCAAACGAGCTATCGAGCGCGACGTGAAGCTTCCCGTTGGTTACTACACCGAGTGGGCAGGCGAGTACGAGCGTCTGCGGTCCGCCGCGCGGCAACTCTCGGTCGTCATTCCCATCGCGCTCTCACTCATTTTGGTCCTGTTGGTCATGACGTTCGGTCGCGTCCGCCCTGCGATGCTCATCTTCGTAAACGTACCAATGGCCATCTCGGGAGGAATCGCCGCCCTCGCAGTGCGCGGGTTGCCGCTTAGCGTATCGGCAGCGATAGGTTTTATCGCGCTCTTCGGCGTCGCTGTCCTGAACGGACTTGTGCTCGTCACCTCGATAGAGCGTTTACGTGACCACGGCGCGACCGCGTGGGAGGCTGTCACTCAAGGCGCCGACGCGCGCCTTCGCCCCGTGTTGACTACGGCACTTGTCGCATCACTCGGGTTTTTTCCCATGGCGTTCGCGAACGGCGCGGGCGCGGAGGTGCAACGGCCGCTGGCTACTGTGGTCATTGGCGGGCTCATCTCGTCGACGCTGCTCACGCTGTTCGTTGTGCCTACGGTCTACGCTTGGCTCGTCCGAAACGAGCGCTAGCCTCACCGCGATACGGCGGCCGCGAACG
Source organism: Polyangiaceae bacterium (assembly GCA_025353725.1). Taxonomy (GTDB): domain Bacteria; phylum Myxococcota_A; class Polyangia; order Polyangiales; family Polyangiaceae; genus Labilithrix. Next base: position 10,771 of record JANXOF010000005.1, read on the forward strand.
CCGCGGCTGAAAGGAAAATGACGATGGCGCCTGCAAGCATCCATTGATTCGTCTTGGACAAGCCGGCGTCGCGCGGGGTGGAACCGTTCGTGCGAGGCGCGCTCGACACTCGGTCTGCGTTTCCCGTGCGCGTGGAACGTTGCGAGGGAGTTACGTTCGTAGCGGCTCGAGAGGAGGCTTGGGGAGGGGTCCGCGCCTTCTTTTGCTTGCCCTTTTGCATCTGCTTTTGCGCGTCGGTTCGAGCATTGCGCTGGGCCTGCTTGGTGGCAGCTTTCGCGTGTTTGCGCAGGCGATGCTCCGCGGCGCGGAGCGCGCGTGACACCTTCGCGGCTGCAAACGCTTCCGAATCTTGACCCTCGTGACGCGCGGCGGCGGCTCTTTCGTCGAGACTCTCGTCATCGTCTTCGTCCTCCTTGTCCCACCCTAAGTCGAGTTCTTCGAGGTTGGGCGCTGAGGGTCGAACGGGGATCGCACTGAGCGACGCGACGAGGCGCTCGGCGGCGGCATCGAGATCGACTGGACGTTCGCTTTCAGCCGCAAGCTCGTCCTCCGCGAGGAGCCGCGAGCTCGCTTCAAGGCCGTTCTCAGAGGACTCGTTCTTCGCGTTGCCCATGGTCGTAGGTCATCTTATCACGGGCAGCGCGAGCCTTGACGAGGTCGCCTCAAGAGTCGACCGACGCCACGAAACTCGGGATTGCCTTGCGCTCCTAACGGGCCTCGCCGCCGGACTTGACGCCTTTCAATCGTCAAGAATAGTCGCGAGGCTTTCTTGGCGCCTCGCGGGCGACTAGCGTGTGTCCCGTGCGCCTCGCGGTTCTTATGCCTGTGTTCAACGAGCAGGAGCGCCTCGCAGAGACCCTTGCGGACTTGCGCGTGACCTTTGCTGAGGACTCGTCGGCTTCTCTTACCGACGTCACGGTGTTTCTCGTCGACGACGGGAGCGCGCCGCCGATCGACGAGGCCGCCGCGCGTGCGTCGACGTCCTTGATGCGCGTCGTTTTCGCGCGACACGCGGTAAACCTTGGCCAAGGTGCTGCGCTCGAGACGGCTCGCCGGTTAGCGCTCGACGCGCGATGGCAGCCGGAGGCTGGAGCGTTCGACGCTTTCGTGACGATGGACTCGGACGGACAGCACCGCGCACGTGACGTGCTGGCGATGGCCCGTGCGATTGAGGGAGGCGCCGATGTCGCCCTCGGCGACCGCTTTAAAGGCGGCTCGGACGTGCCCAAGTCACGTCGCATCCTGCTCGCCCTTGCACGTGCCTTTGAGCGCGCGACGACCGGTCTGCGCTTGTCTGACGTACACAATGGGCTTCGGGGGTTTGGGCCACGCGCGATGGCAGTCATACGAATTCGCCAAAATCGCATGGCGCACGCGACGGAGATCTCGCGCCGCATTGCGCTTGCTTCTTCGCAGCGTACGGCCCTTGATGTGCTGCGCGTAGTCGAGGTCCCCGTCTCGGTCATTTACACCCGAGCGTCGCTCGCCAAGGGGCAGCGTGCGTCGGGGGCTATCGCGATTGTCATGGATCTTTTTTACGGGTTTCTCTTTGGTAATGAGCCTCGCCGATGAGCGCCGAGTTCACGCCCGCGGCGGCCGCGCTGGTCCTGCTCCTTGCCGCGCTCTTTGTGCACGACTTCGTGACGCTCGCGCGGAATCGACGCCTGCTGCTCGTGCAGTTCGTCGTTTTTGCGGGAGGCGCAGCGCTCATCGTTTATCCCGAGATTGCCCGCCGTCTGGCGCACGCCGCAGGAATCGGACGCGGCGTCGACTTCGTGCTTTATCCGCTCGTGATTTGGCTCGTGCGCGAGGCGCTGCTTTCCCGTCGACGCCGCCACGAAGCACAAGAGCGCATGACCGAACTCACGCGGTCCATCGCCATGGCGGGCGCGCGCGAGGTGACGTCGGCAAAGGTCAATGGTGGATAGGCGGGAAGGTGTCGAGGTCTCGCGCACCCGCGCAGTCTTCGGGGCTCTCGGCCTCTTGCACCCTGTACGCACGGCCAGGGTGGAACCGTGCCGCGTAGAGAAACGTCCAGGGCTGACGAGCCACGCAAACGCGTTCGCCCTCGGGGATAGGGTCGAGGCTTGACCTGTCGACTTGGCTCGCGAGGAGGTCCGTAAACGATGTGCCTGAGGCATAAAGATACGTGCCGCGCGTCGACCAGCCCACGATCACGAGTGCGCCGCCCGAGACGAGCGCCATGAACGTTATGCCTCGCTGTCGTGCGTGCCCGCGCGGCACGACGTTGATGGCGCTCGACCACACGACGAGGTTGAGCGACACCAGAAGCAACATCCAAAAAAGATAATAGCGAAGCTCGTGAGACTGAGGCATGAAACTCGCCAAAAGGGTTGCGCCCACCGCAAAACCTAGGGCCACATTGGCCTCCCGTGTGCGTCGCAAGAAAGCGCCCACGGCAAGCGCGAGGACGGTGACAACGACGTAACCCGAAAAAAAACCGCCCATTCGATAGCCAGGATCGCTTGGTGGCGTCCACTGATCGACCGACCAGCGATGATGACTCGCGATAGGTTGCAATCCGAGTTCGAGCACCGAGGCCGCCCAGCGAATCGGGCGCGGAAACCTTTCAAGCCATTGCGGAGTCGAGGCGTAGGCGTGTTCGACATAGGGCAGAGACGCGCCGAAAAGATGAAACTCAATCGGCCACACGGGATTGCCGTGCACGATCGTATTTTTGATTGGCGTTGCAAAAATTAATGGGAGCGCGATGGCTATCATTGCGAGGCGCTGCCCTCGCTTGGGTGACCGAGCCCTCGCCTGAAATACGAATGCGACGTACCCTACGAGCACGACGGGTACGAGCTGGAACTTGGTGTTGGCCGCGGCGATAGCGAGTAAGCTTCCGAGGACCAATGTGCGCCTGGTCGGTGCCTCGCGCCGCACGACTTGCCTGTACGCAAGTAGGCCGAGCATCGTGACGAGTGCGTTTGACGTGAAGTCGACGTAGCCCGCTGTGGCGTGAATCTGAACGAGGGGAATCGCGAGAAACGCGACTACCGCGAGGTGTGGCGGCACCGAGAAAAACCGCTTGAGGAACCACGCGAACGCGGGGAGCGCCGCCAGGGCGAAGAAATTCGCGCATTCGGGTCGCCCCGTGGCACGCCAAAGGAGACCCTGAATCAGTTCGCCCAAAAGTGGAAAGCCATCAAAACGCGCTTGGTTTGACCGTGCGAACGTGAAGCTCGCGGCGTCCGTGAGGCCTACGACTCGCGCGGCGAACGGCAAATGGTAGTACCACACGTCCCACGCCTTCGAGACGTCGTGCCAGGCTGCAACGGCGAGCGACAGGAGGAGCCCAGCACCCACGACGCGCACCACGCGGTCAACCATCCCGTGCACGCGTGTTTCGTTCACGTCGCGCGTATAGCCCGCTTGCTACCGCGCCCCGCGGTCATTTCTCTCGCCGTGCACCATCGGAACAAATCGCACGCCGCCGAGATCTTCCCGCACGAGGGAACCTGCGCGTTTACGGTGCCGCTCAAGACGTTGAATACCGTCCCGTGGACCGATCGGCAGGACCAGGAAACCGCCTTCGGCGAGTTGCTGTGAGAGGGCGACGGGAAGGCGCTCGGGCGCCGCTGTGACGACAATCCGGTCGAAAGGCGCGAGCGAAGGCAGTCCGTCCCAGCCGTCACCGACGTGTACATCTACGTTGTCGATGCCGAGCGCGGCCAACGCGAGTCTAGCTCGTGCAGCGAGAGCCGGCACAACCTCTATCGTATCCACGTGCCGGGCAAGACACGCAAGCACCGCAGCCTGGTAGCCGGATCCGGTCCCGACCTCCAGCACTCGCTCCGTGCCTGAGAGCTGGAGCGCTTCGGTCATCCTACCCACGACCGTCGGTTGAGAAATGGTGACGTCCCACCCGATGCCAAGCGGACGATCTTCGTAAGCCACTTCGAGCCCATGCTCGGGAACGAACGCATGACGCGGAACGTGCCGCATGGCCGCGAGCACGCTCTCTGAGCGCACGGAGCGCGCGACGTGTTCGACGAGTCGTTCGCGTAGCTCATCGACCGACGGCATCATGACTCCGGTACCACGGTACTGGAAGGTAGGGGCGCAGAGTAGGGCGGCGTCCATAACTGCGCGCCCGTGCCTTTTCTCGGACGTCTTCCGTGGCGCTAGCGAACGGAATGAGAGAGTCTAGTCGCGTGAGTGAGCCGCGAGATGCGCTCAAGAATGCCGCGCCTGCGCGACCGGCCAAGGCGACACCCGGAACCCTCGGGTCTGCGGCGCGCGCGTCGGCGGCGCCCGGTGTGGTGCGCCCGACGCCGCCGCCCTTACCGGTCCCGGCAAGTCCTGGCGCGGCACCGCGCGTCGGGATGGCCGTCGGTCCGGACTACGTACCGAAAGGCGCGATGAGAGCGGCCTCGCCCACGTCTCCCGGCGTTGGCGATCCGCCGATGCTCGCGACGGATGGCGATTCGAGAGCGACGCCGCCGAACGGCTCGCCGGTTTTCGACGGACTTTCCCCGCGAATGCGGGACGAAGTCGCGATTCTCTTTCGAGAAGCCGTCGAGGAGGGATTGGCTCCGTTCGTGGAGCGACAGCGCGAGCTGGAAGCAAAGATTCGAGGCGTCGAGAGCGAACTCGTGGCACGTTCCGACGTCAGCCGGCCCGCGAGTCCGCCCGTGGCACGAACCGGTTACCCGACGGCCGCCCCCGAGGACCGCGGGCGAGGAAGTGCGGCGTCGAAGCTCGCGTCGCTCGGACCCCTAACCGCGTCATCCGCGATTCCCGTTTCTTTTGAAGCCTCCGTCGCGCCGCCTCGCATCGCCCCCGACGCTCGGGTACCTCGCTTTGAAAGCGAACCCGCGAGGTCGCCGCTTTCAACGTTGTCGGCGGTGCCCCTCCCCGTGTCACGCGGTTCGATCCCGGCGACGGGGTACGGCGTGACCGTGATCACCGCCTCGGGGGCAACGGCGTTGAGCCCGCCGCCGCGCGCGGCGACCAGCTTTGATGCGTTTGAGATGTCACTGTTCGATGGTGGCAAGCGCAAGAAGCGAATCGCGAGATTCACGGTGGCGCTCATGTTGCTTTTGGTCGCTTCTGCCGTGACGATGAGCGTGTTGAGTCACGGCTAACCGTACGTCCCGGTCTTGGCCCTTAGGTCCGCTGCGTTTTAAAGAACGTCCACGTGGCGACGGCCGCTTGGTCCCAAACCCAGTGACCGAGACCTGGAATCGAACAAAAACCCACGGCTTTACCCGCGGGGCAACCGCGGTACACGTGGCATTGCGTATACCCTGTTGTCTCCATTGACCCGGTGCTGCAGCCGTTCACGTATGCCCAATACGCGGCAGAGAAGCGGCCGCTGTCGAGCGTGACGCCGTAGTCTTGCTCGCCATGCAAGGCGAGCATCGCGACCGGCGCCTGCCCTGGGCATTTGGGGAAACCGTTGGACCACGTTTGACGCTGGTTGTACGGCGCTCCTCCCGCGTTTGACGCGATCGCGCGGAGCAATCCTGGCTTTTGGCAGGCGAGGACATTCGAGAGAAAGCCACCGCTGGAATAGCCCGTCGCAAAAACGCTGTCCCGCGCCACGGGGAGTCGAGACGCGAGGTCGTCGATGAGCGCTGCGACAAATTGGACGTCGCGGTTGTCTATGGTGGACTCGAGGTCCCACGTCGCTCTGAGCCCGTCGGGGTAGACGACGAAGGCTTCCGCGCCGGACGCATGCTCAAAAGGATAGCCGTCGTGGAAGCTCATCATCGTTCCGCCGTCTCCGTGAAGCACGACGATTAGCGGATAGCGGATGGATAGATCAGGACGAACGGGCTCGATGAGGAGGTAGCCGCGGTGCACCCCGGCCACGACGAGCGCGTGTTGGGAGGAGCGTGTTGGCTCGTCGTCTTTCGCGCTCAACCCGCCTAACCCGCGTGCCGGAAGAATCTTGCTTTCGCCTTCGACGGCGTAGACAGCCATCGGCGGATGCTCACGACCACGCCTGCATCCGTCGCAGCCGGCCGCCGTTACGACCAAGAACATTCCCAAGCTCACGACGTCGCGGCACTTCGGCCTAACGCCGCGCGACGTCGGGCGAGCCATCACGTTGGCTTCAGTTTTTCTTCGCGCGAATCGTTAGTTTGAGAAGCACGTCGTCGCGAATCAAGTCATTGACCATTCCGGCATAGTTAATGCCAAAATCACGACGGTTGATGGCGAACTCCGCGTCGACTGTCGCCGCATCTGCCGTGAGAGCGACGGTGGCGGGGAAGGTGATCGACTTCGACACGCCTTTGATCGTCAGATTACCCGTGATCGTGTGAGTGGCACCTTTGTCTCCGCCCTTTTTCACGGCCGTGGAAACGAACGTCGCTTTGGGATGGGTCTTCGTATCGAAGAAGTCGGCCGACTTGAGGTGGCCTGTCAGCTTTTCCGAGTCACTCGTGATGCTGTCCGTCTCGATGTCGACGCTGACTTTGCTCTTTTCCGGCGTTCCACCCTCGACGTCGATGCTCCCTTTGAAGGTGCCGAAGCCGCCCTCGTGCTTGCCCGTGACCTTTGACCCCGTCCAGGCAACCTTCGACGAACTTTGGTCAAACGTGAACTTTGCAGCTCCGAGTGCCAACGTCGTCGATTGAGCCGTGGTTGAGGCCACGGGCTCGCTTGCCGTGGCCTTCGCCTTTCCTTTTGCCGGGTCGTCGCAACCTCCGATCGCCACGGAGGCCACGGCCACCAAGAGGCACGTGCTGGCGATACGCGCGAAGCGAGAAGGGAAGAGCGATTTCGAGCTCGAGGTCGTTCGGATGGTCTGCATCGTCATCTCCGTGGGGGGGGGGGCGGCGTGGGGGGGGGAGGCTAAGGAACTTAGTGGATGCGGCTTAAGAGCGCCGCGTTGCTCGCGTTCGTCACCGCGAATGTAGCCATGGATCGAAAGCGGGGGGCAACACTAACGCGGGGACTGAAGTTCGACGAGTTCGTCGCCCTCGAACCTGCACACGCGCGCCGCACGTTGAAGCTTCGCGATCCACGTCGCGAGGTTGGCCCTTGTGACGACGTTTTGCATGGCGCTTACGATAGCGAGGACTTCACGCTCTTTTCCGTCCGCAAAGAGCACGAGGTCCGTGCCCTCTTCTTCATCGTCGGTGACGTGAAAGTGGATGGAGGCGTCGCAGGTGTGGTGTTCGAGCCGAAGAAGGTGACCGTTCGACGCCTGATATTGCAGGGCGAGTGCGCCAAAGCCACTGACGCTGATCCCCGCGTCACGCATCGCTTGCATGGGGTCGACCCACCCCGTCGGAACGAGCGCTTCGGTGATGATTGCGGTGATCTCATTGGGCTCATCGTCGTGAGAATCACCCCCGGTTTGCAGCGTGTCGAAACGCGCACCAACGGCGCGGATGACATCGTCGACATCGACGTCGAGCTCACGGCATACGTGCCTGAGTATTTCCTCCTCCTCGGCCGCGAGGCCATCGGCGCAGGCAACCACGCACGCGGCGCGCACCGCCTCGAAGCGGCGCTCAGGGAGAATCCGCGCGGCAAGCTTTGCCACATAAGCGTCGACACCGGCCGCGGCCATCGAGGTGAGCTCAAAGTCCACCAAACTTGGGAGCCTCGACACGTCGAAGTCGTCGCCAAGCAGGTGCCCGACGCGACTGCTGAGTGCGCCGAGCTCCGACTCCGAGACGTCGCCGTCGACCGCCGAAAAAAGCAAACACAGGCCGATCTCTGGGGCAACGCTGGGCTCTTCGTTCATCGGTGCAATACTCTGGCACGCGGCGACGCCCTCACACAACAGGCACCGTGTAGTCGTCGCTGCGCTGCATTTCGTGGACCTGCCACGCTAGGCCTACGAGCTTGGAGAGTCGGGGGCTTCGCGCCTACGAAGTAATTCGGGGTCGCGCGAGACTCCAAGGCTCTTTTGACAGCGACGGCAGCGGAATACAATGCGTTCGGGAAGCGGTGTGATGCCGAGCAAGCTTAGTTGTATCCATCCCCAGAGTGTGTATTCTGCATCCTGAGCGACTTCCGGATGGCTCCGCGTGTGGCCGCATGGGCACTGTCGTTCGCGCATCGCGCCTCCAGGCTAGTCGGTTTCTGGTTTTAGCGCACGGTCAGGCTGCGCGCGCTGGCTCGACGTCGTCTCTCTCGACTCGTTTCATGTCGTAGTAGGGTGCCCGCGTGCGAACGATTGTCGTCGGTGCGGGCTCAGCAGGTTCGGTCGTCGCGTCGCGCCTGACGGAGGACTTCCGGCACGACGTCGTGCTGATCGAAGCCGGTCCCGATTATCCTGCAGCCGCTGAGGCCCCCGAGGTCTTGCCGCCTGCGCTTCGGAATGGTCGTCACAATGTGCTTCACGGTCACGATTGGGGATACTCGTACCGAGCGACCCAGCATCGCTTCTGGAGCGCGTTGCCGATGGGATTTCCCCGAGGGCGCGTGGTCGGCGGGTCGTCCGCGGTCAACACGTGTATCGCGCTGCGCGGCATGCCGTATGACTACGACGAGTGGGCCGCACTCGGACTGCCCGAGTGGTCGTGGGAGCATTGCCTGCCGGCGTTCAAGAGGCTCGAGACGGACCTGGATATCGACGACGCGTGGCACGGTCGTGAGGGGCCCCTCCCGCTCCGTAGGCATACGCCTGCCGAGCTCGTTCCGTGGCAGTCCGCATTCGTTGAAGCTTGCCTTGATTTGGGCTTTCCCGCGTGTGCTGACACGAACAATCCGACCACCACGGGCGTCGGTTCTCACGCGATGAACAAGATTGCAGGCGAGCGCGTGAGTTCGGCTCGCGCCTATTTAGGCGCGTCGGTGCGCGCGCGTCGCAACCTTAGGATCGAGGCGAATATGCTGGTGCGCCGCGTGCTCGTGCGGGGCGGCCGCGTGCAGGGGGTCGATGTCGAGCGCTACGGCCGCGTACGCACGCTCTATGCCGACCGGGTGGTACTTTCTGCCGGCGCCATTGCCACACCCGGGATCTTGCTCCGCTCTGGAATCGGTCCAGCGGCAGACGTCGAAAGACTTGGCGTCGAGCTCCTACGTGACGTGCCCGGGATCGGCGCGCGCTTGCTTGACCATCCGGGTGTTGCCGTCTTCTTTCGCCCGCTGAAGGCCGGGATGTCGAGCGTGGAGCATCCACTGATTCAGACGGTTTGTCGCTACGGTTCGACTGGCGGCCTTGGGCCCAACGACATGCAAATTTTGCCGGGTTCGTTCGTGCCTTTTCCTCGGTTTCCGGTCGCCGGCGTGACCCTCGCGGCCGTCGTCGGAAAGTCCCGCGCCGAGGGCCGCTTAAGGTTCACTTCGGCCCGCGCGTGCGCGCTTCCTCGGATTGAATCCAACTTGTTCGGTGACGAGACGGATCGCGCGTCGATTCGCGAGGCACTTGCATGGATCGGTCGCCTCGCGAAGACAAAGGCTCTCGCGGGGCTTGCTCGCGCCGTGTATCCCAGCCGTCAGCCGTTCGGGGCGGACGGTCAATTCGAAGGATCCCTCGAGCGAATTACGGGTTCTGGGTATCACCCCTGCGGCTCGGTCCCGATGGGTCGTGACGACGACCCGCGCGCCGCGACCGACGGGCGTGGTCGCGTGCGAGGTGTCGACGGCCTTGTTGTAGCCGACGCGAGTTTGATGCCAACCATTCCGAGCTCGAATACCAATCTTCCGAGCCTCATGATCGGCGAGCGTTTCGGTGAATGGCTTCGCTGAGCTCCGTTTTCGTGATGCGCGAAGGGGTGGATCTGCCGATCCAGTCGGTCTTTCGCGAAGCCCTTAACCCCGACCCGGACAAACCGCCCGTTTCACGGAATGAAGCGACGGCCCACAACGTGCGATAGCGCTCGTCATGCCTCATCGCACGATGCGCTTCACGGGTCTGCTTTGGTGGTGGGTTCCGTTGAGCGTGCTGGCCGCGTGCTCCGCAGAGACCGGTGCGGACGTGACAAGCGCTGACGACGCGCTCGTGGACTATCCTATCGCGATCGAAGCCGTAGTGACGTGTGACGCCGATATCGTGCCGCAGTGCTCTCCGCAGGGGCTCTGGGGGACGACATGCGGCGAAGGTCACGACCAGATGTATACGGCTTACGACCTCGAGGAGGTCGAGGGTACCCTTCGCCATCGTGAGATTATTCATCACACATGCGTTGCCGAGCGGCCTTGCAAACCACCCCCGATAACCACGACGGTAACGCGCCAAGTGCGCACGCCTGCGCTATGCGGAAACGCGCGCGCGTCCGCGAGCGTAGCGATGCGCCTAGCCGACGATGACGGTTGTAAGATTGCTTGTGAAGAGCACGGCGACCCTCTCTGTTGTGCAGTGATCGCGACTCACCTTTTTGCACCCGAGGTGTGGACTGAGATTACGACCATTCACGGTGAGGTTGAGTGCTCGCGGGGTGGATGTACATCAACGTTCGACGCAACAAATCGAGGAACGGAGGCGAATCAGCTTGCAGGACTTCGTTGCCGCGTGACGTCGGCGCGACCGGTCGACGTCACAGGCCCGTGCCCGGGGCCAAGCAAGGCGGGCACCCCTCAGTGAGAGCAAGTCGCAGTGCTTGAAGACCGACCCGCGGATCCGAAGCGCGATCTGCCGCGTCTTGTTCGCCGTTGTCTGCCGACCGCGCCGCGGGCACTTTAGGCGCTTACAGCGAGGCCACGATGCTTTCGCTCACCGCCCAAAGTCTTTCTGCCATCGCATCGTCACGCCCGTACCTTGAGCACGTGGCGACGTTCGAATCGGCGTAGTACCCGCCGCTCGACCGTGCGACGGAGGGATGCGCGGCGAGGTAGCACTGGGTGGCGGCTCCCTGGGGCACGCTCTTCATCGCCACCGCCGACGCGATAGGGGATAGAACACGTACAACGGGGTTCATATACCGACCCAGATTCGTGGCGATGACACCCGGGTGTAGGGCATTCGCTGTCTTCGTCGTGCCTTCAAATCGCTTTGAAAGCGCCCGCGAAAAGAGAAGATTTGCAAGTTTGGACTGGCCGTAAGCGCGCCATCCCGAATACCCATTCGCGAACGAAAGATCCTCGAATTGAATACCGCCTCGTGGCGCCGCTTGGTGAGCGCTGCTCGAGACTACGACTACGCGTCCTGTCTCCGACAACCGCTCGAGCAACCCCGTGACGAGGATAAAGTGGCCGATATGGTTCGTGAGAAACTGGAGCTCTTGGCCGTGCTTGAGCGTTCGCTCCGGGAGCGCCATAATGCCCGCGTTGAGCAGCATCACATCGACCTTTATGTCGAGTGCCCGCACGGCCTCGACGCAAGCGCGCACACTCGCGGGCTCCGACAGCTCGCACGCAAGAGGTTCACCGTTTTCGGGCCTTCCAGCGCCTATCTCGCGGAGGGCGTCGGCCGCCTTTTCGCGGCTTCTCGCAAGTCCTAAAATACGCGCGCCACGCATCGAAAGCACGCGCGCACTCTCAAGTCCTAAACCTGAACCAACGCCCGTAACGAGAACGTTCTTTCCGCGCAGGTCTATGCCCGACGTGACTTCCTCTGCCGTCGACGCGTAGCCGAAGCCACTCGCGCCGCGACGCCCCTTTACCCATGCAATGAGAGACACTTCGCGGACGCTACGCCGCCCTCGCACCGAGTCAACACAAGACTCGAGCTTCGCTCGGCCCAGCCTCAAAAAGCCCGAGATGGCGCCGCTGCGGGCTCTCCTGCGGCGGCGCGAAGTGCCTCGAAGCAACATCCATTTCGACCGCTTTGCCAGCAGAAATCGGAGGCGAAGCGACGGAGTCGCCGCTCACTCGTTCGGCATAGTGGGATACCGGAACCACTGCGCGTCGCGCGACGCACTGTTGGTCGCCGCGACTTTTTCGTAGCTCGCGGGCGAGTTGCACGCGATCGTCGTGGTCGCGGCGCCGTTATTGTAGCTAAACCGCGCGACGGCATGCCACTTGCCGGCAATCATCTCGTTTGCAAAGTTCGATATACTTCCGGGTGATATCTCCGAACGTCGGATGGCCATCGTCACCGGTACGAGTTCAGGCGCCGAAGCAAGCTCGGTCCCGACTACCGTCGGCAAGAGTCGCTTCGGTTCCCGCCACGAACACGTGTACACGTCTTTCTCTACTCCAGTGAAAGCACACGAGAGGCCGACGTCGAACGCCTTATTGGAAGACGTCGCCCAGCTTCGGGCGCGGGCGTCCGACTGACGAAGCGTGGTTACCGCGCTTTCGAAAGCGGCTTGGCTCAAGGCTGAGGATTCTTTGTACGATCGGTCTGTATCGTCCTGCCCAATCTTTTCGCGACTCCGAACCACGATCTCTTTGCGATAGAGGTAGGCTGCCTTGTCGCGGCGCAAGATAGGGTAATCGTCTGCGCGCGCTGGCCCCGGGTCTGTCTCCGTGCTTCCCTCGATGCGTACAACGTCACCCATGAAGTTGTATTCGCCGCAGCGAAGGACATCTCGGCCCGCGGGCACACTGCTGTGGGCGTATTGAGGACCGGGTAACGGGAACAGGACGCCCTCGTATTCGACTTGACTCACCTGCCCGCTTCGAAGCGTCTCCGACGTGATCACGGAGCCGTGTGAGCGCCAAAGGTCGTACGTCGCAACGTGCGCCCACGCCGGAGGCATGGCGGCATCTGAGAGGTCGCTCGAGCTCGAAGATGGTTCGCTAGCCCCGCCCTCTGCCCCTGCGCTGCACGCCACTGCGAACCCTGCGAAGAGCGTAAAAATCAGGCCTAACTTCATTTGCTTACCTCGTATGTGTTCTGACTACACGTTGACAGAGGTAGATATCTAGCAGCCGATCGGTCGGTCGCAAGTCAGTTCGAGCGGGCCGCGTCCGCCTCCGTTTTCGGAGCCAACGGCTCGACTCAGGTGGCGCTCTCCGTGGGCTTAGCGCCGGGAGCCCATTCCGGTGCGGTCGCAAATCCCGGGCGACCGATGAGCAGTTCGTGAGGCGAATATTTTGACTTGTAGGTGAGCGAGGCGCAGCCGACTACACGGTAGCCGAGATAGACGTACGTGAGGCCGCGCGTGTGCGCTTCCGCCACGAGTGTGACAATGTTCGCCACCCCAAGGGAGCCCGGCGCGCGTTCGGGATCCCAGAAAAAATACACGGCGCTTAGCGCCGTCGGGGTTTCGTCGACGATGCTCAGTCCGACGAGCCTGTCATTCTCGGGGTCTCGGAAGGTCACTTCGCGCGCAGCAGGGTGTGGGAAAGCAAAGTCCGCCGCGTAGCGCTCCTCGTCCATTTCTCCTGGCTCCCAGCCTCGCGTTGACTCACGCGCGACGTGCCATCGTTTAAAGAGTGCGAGTCGTTCGTCGTCGACGGTCGGGACGCGAACCGCGCGGCGGAGGTGACGCGCATTTTTAACGGCTCGCCGCTGACTCTTGCTTGGCATGAACGAGTCCACACGGATGCGCAGAGTTACGCACTCCGCGCACGCGGTGCAGGCGGGGCGGAAGTAGATGGCGCCGAATCGGCGCCACCCACGTGACAACAAGGCGTCGAGTTCGATCTCTGTCACCTCGACCATGACGCGAACTTCGAGCTGAGCTTCCACGCCGTTGAGGTACGCGCACGGATGCGGAGGCTCCACGAGTTGGTGAAGCAGTCGCGCCACGTTACCCCTCGAGGTGCGCGCGCAGTCGGCGGCTCTCGCTCGCGACGCGTAGTTTGCGGAGTGCGTCGCGCTCGAGCTGGCGCGCTCGCTCGCGTGACAGCGACATCCGCGCCCCCACTTCCTCTAACGTTCGTTGCGCACCACCGCCGATGCCAAAGCGCAAGCGAAGGACCTCGGCCTCACGCGCCGGAAGCTCCTTGAGCAGCGCATTCGTCTCTATCCCGAGCTCCGCACGCGCGACGATGTCGTCGGCCGCCTCCGCCGCCTTATCGACGACAAATTCGACGAGATCTCGACCGTCGCGGTCCGCGCCCGGCGCGTCGAGACTCACCGGCTGCGCTACGACATCGAGCGCCCGGCGTACTTGTTCGATAGCGAGCCCTGTTCGCGCCGCGAGTTCTTCGGCGCTTGCACAATGACCGGTTTCTCGCTCCATGCGATCTTGCGCACGGCGAACGCGCTGCAGCGCGCCCGTGAGGTGCACGGGCAAGCGGATCGTCTTGCTCTGGTCGGCCAGCGCGCGTCCGAGCGCATGGCGTATCCACCATGCCGCGTAAGTGCTGAACCGCAAACCGCGGCGATGGTCGAACTTATCGACCGCCCGCAAGAGGCCCAAGTTTCCCTCTTGAATTAGATCGACCAGGGCCATTCCGCGATAGCGGCGCGCGAACGTTACGACGATCCGCAGATTGGCTTGTACCAGCTCCGTAGTCGCGCTTTCACCCTCGCGCTTTGCACGGTCGATCTCTCGCAACGTGCGCTGCAGCCCGTCTCGCTGCGACGGATCACGCCACCGACGTTCAAGCTCTGAAACGATCGTGCGAACGAAACGCGGGTGAAGGCGAAGGCCGTTCGCACGAGGAAACGCGCGGGTACGCGTCCGGGTGGCGAACACTGCCGCACTTTCGACCGTGCGTTGAATTCTTGCCGCCAGCTCTTCCGACGGGTTTCGCTCGATGTCCTCCGCGCGGGTCTCGCGGTCGCGGAGTGCGCGGGCGGCATCGGCCAATAACGAGCGGCCCTCAGCAGAAGATAGGAGCGCTCGCGTCAGTCGGAGGTCAGCTTTCTCGAGACGGCGGGCTAGCGCGTGCTCCTCCGCACGCTGAAGGAGCCGAAACGTCGACATCGATCGAAAGTGCATTTCGAGTGGGTCCCGCGAGCTCGCTCCGGCGCTTTTGGCTGGGGTTGAAGTGAATTCAAAATCGCGCTTCTTTTTCGACGAGTTCTTCACGCGATTAAGCATTTTACCCACCTCTTCGATGTCTGCTCGCATCGCTAGGAGTTGCTTCGGACGATCAAAACATCGCCCAGTCTCCATGAAGTGCGGAGCGGCTGGTTACGCCTCTCGAAGCTGCTTCACCGCGGCGGTTACATCGGCGCCGTTGACGTGCGCGCCGGTAGCCTTGAAAAACTTCATCGCGATTCCCGTGGCCTGGCCGCTGCTGATCGCGCCTTTGATAACCTCTGCTTGCGCCGCAAGCGCCTCGACGATCTCTGCACTACTTAGTTGAGCCGGAAGAAACGACACCAGTACGTCGATCTCGCGCGTTAGTTCCGCCACCCGTGAGTCAGCGCTCGTCAATGCCGCGAGTGTCTCCTCGTTCGACTTGATAAGTTTTCGGAGGGCTGCCGCAACATCCTCCTCGCTTAAGGGGGCGTTCTTTCGAGCCTCTGCGGTCTGAATTTCCCCCAGCGCCAACCGCAATACGTCACGTGTGATCGTATCGCCTTCTTTTACTGCAACCACGACGCGCTTCTTGATGTCTTCGACGAGCATGGGCGAACCATGCCAAGCCCACGCCGCGGTGCCAAGCCCTCCCGATGAACTCACGCGGCTGTCGCTTTGCTTACGTCCGGTGCAAGCGTGACGAGCGAGCTCAATCGATCCGCGACGGCGTAGACCGAACCGTCTGACTCGAAGGGCGACCGCAACGTCTCTGGGCAAGCTTCGCTCTCCCGATCGAGGAGGGATGCGGACGGCGAAGGTTTCTCCTTGTGGAGGCGGCCCACGCCGTCACCCGTGGACAGGACCTGACCGGGGGGAGCGACAATCACCCTTCGATTCGAAGATACAAGCGAGCGGGAAATCGAGTCGAGCGAACGCAGCGGCATAGAACTAACCAACCTTGTGGCTGTGGACGTAAGAGCGTCGCGCGCTCGTCGCAGGAGCGGACGACTCGGGCGGAGCGTGTCGCGACAACGCCCGCCTCGCTCCCGCCATTCCGAGCGAACGACCAAGCGCGCTCACTTTTTGTCGCCGAACAGCTGTTCGGCGACGCGAAACGCCACCACGGCGGCTCGTCCCGCGTCCTCCGGCGCGCTTTCGCGCGGCTGACCGACGAGTTTGGTTACGAGGCGGCTTTGCGTTTCAGTTTGGCGATGAACTCCTCGACGGCCGTAAGGACCTCTTGCACCTTCTCTCTCGACGACTCGCTTAGCTGGTGCGCCGTGCTTTGCAGCTCCGCGATCTTCGGCTCGAGCTTGTCGCTCCACTCTTGTTTCGCATCGAGCGTGGCAAGGTGAAGGTGCAATTTGACCTCATCGCGGAGTGTGGTGAGCTTCCCAAGACTCTTTGTGACTTCGTTCTTTACGTCGGCCGTGAATTCTTTAGCGTCCATAGATGTGCCTCCGATGCGGGGCACGTACAAGTCTCGTGCCGAACTCGAAACCCTCCGGCTATGGCTTGATGGGCTTCACACGCGCGACGAGCTCACGCACGCTCCGTTGGACCCTCGGACTCGGATGCTCGAGGAGTCGATTCATCAGTTCTTGGTCAAGGTCCATCGGCAGCACACTCGCAAGTGCGTGGACTGCGCTCGCGAGAACGACTTCGTCATCGTCAGCGCGAAGAATTTCGAGCAGAAGTCTGCGCTTGTCTTCCGAACGATCGAGCGCCAGCAGAATTCCAACGACGCCATCACGCAGTGCCGCTTCGGGGTTGCGCGCCAACGTTGTGACGAGATCCCCGAGTTCGAGCCACCCGATCGCGCGGCCGGCCGCAAGCCTGTCAAGCGCTTCGAGGAGCCAGCGCCGGAGCTGCGACGGCTCTGTCTCGCTCGTCGCGAGAAGGGCTATGGCCTTCCAGGAGCTTGGCGCGGCGAGATGCTTCAGAAGCCAGGCGAAGTGCTCGCGCGCGCGCGGGTCCGCGGCGGCGTGCAGCGCGGTGAGGATCGCCTGGCAGAGCGGCTCGCGATCCCACGCTCGCGCGAGCTCGAACATCGAGCCTTCCGCGTCGTAGTCAACGGTCGAAAGGGCCTCGACGAGTGACGGTGGGGGTGCCTCGTGCAGCCATTCAGGATGCTCGCGGAGAGCGAGGGCTGCGGCGGCGGCGAGATTGGGCTCGGAGAGCTGCGCTATGAGTTCTAAGCGTTCGGGTGCCTCGAGGTCGCGGCCAAGCGGTGCGGGTGGCGACGAGTCGTCTTGGCGCCGCGTTGGTGGCAACACCGAGTCACTCCAGCCCGACTCGAGCGGCGATGGTTCGCTCTCTGTCGCGCGCGACATAGGCTCGATGGGCTCGATGGGCTCGATGGGCTCGATGGGCTCGATGGGCTCGATGGGCTCGATGGGCTCGATGGGCTCGATGGGCTCGATGGGCTCGATGGGCTCGATGGGCTCGATGGGCTCGATGGGCTCGATGGGCTCGATGG
>JANXOF010000072.1 GCA_025353725.1 Polyangiaceae bacterium
AGCGGGACGATCTGCTCGCGTGCGATATGCGCGAGCGGCTCTTTCGCGTCCTGGATTACATGATCCCGGTCGCCTCGGCGGTCGAGTACGCGCACCTCATTCGCAATATCTGCCACCGCGACATCAAGCCGGCGAATATCCTGGTTGGATTGCCCGACGCGAGCCTCCGCGGCTCGACGCTCGAGATTCGCCTCGCGGATTTCAACGTCGCGAAGCTCGCCGACGAAGAGGTTCACTTCGGCCTCACTCAAATGAGAGCTGCGGTCCCCGGAACTCTCTTTTTCCAGAGCCCAGAGCAAGAAACGAACATCATCGAACTTTTGGTGAACGTGCAGCAGGGACAGCCCGAGGTCGAGTACTTCGAGGACTTTTACATTCAAATTGCGAAGAACGACTCCTTCTCCCTTTTCAACCGGGGCGAACAGTATCCAGTTCTTTACGCCGACCGCGCACGGAAGCGGCTCGTACTCGGCCGACCCTTCCGCGAATCATCCGAAACGAACGTGCGCGCTCGGATCCAGAAAAGCGTCGGCCGACCCGCAGACATCTACTCCCTCGGTGCGACGCTCTACTACCTCACGAGCGGCGCCTACGCGAACCCAAAGACGCTTTACGACGCGTTCCACAAGTTTATCGAATACGAGCGGGCGGACGAGAACAACACGATTGAGGCTTATCTGCGCCACGAATACAGTGTCATCAACTCGCTCCGCGCGCCAAAATCCCAGGACGGCACCCCGGAGGTGGCGCCTGCCGACCGATTCTTCTCCTACAAGCAGTTCCTCGATGGCAACGGCGAGCTCATTGATCCGAGTGTCATGCTCATCATTGCAAAGTGCATGATCCGCAACAAGCCCGACAGTTACTGTCAAGCTCACGACCTCGAAACACGAGGGATCTCTGACGTCGTCACCGACCTCATCAACCTTTACTCGCTCTACGGGTTCCAACCCGGCGCGCGACCGACACACCTCGTCCACCGAACCCACGCGACACGCGGAGCTTTCAAAGGCCGCGTCACGAGTCGCCTTCGTCGGATGTGGCTCGGATTCGCGGCCCTGTTTAGGAAACGACCGTAGCGCGCCCAACGGAGCTAGCTCATCCAACGGCGAGGAACACGCAGCACGAATGCGCGCGGACAGAGGCGCAGAAACGCAAAAAGCGGTCCGAAGCTCGGGCCGCTTTTGCGTTTGTGAATGCGAGCGTCGCCGCGATGGGCTGCCCGCGTCTCTTACTCTTCGCCGTCGTCACCCTTGCTGCCGCGTGCCTTCGCAGAGCGGTCGACGCCGGCGCTCACAATGTCCCGAGAGCGTCCGCCGGTCGCTTTTTTGGCAGCGGCCTTCTTCGGTGCCGCTTTCTTAGCCGCCGGCTTCTTCGCCGCGACCTTTTTCGCCGGGCTCTTCTTTGCGACGGCCTTCTTGGCTGCCGGTTTCGGTGCTGCGCTCTTCTTGGCCGCGGGCTTCTTCGCCGCTGCCGCCTTCTTCTTTGCCGCCATGATATCTCCCTTCACGAACTCAAAGCCGATCGTCGCCGAGTAGCGCGGGCCACTGCGGTAACGAACTACGCCAGCATATCCAGACAACAGAAAAGTAAGTCGAGATAAATTCAGCTGCGCCCTGCGACTCCGCGAAGAAGATGCTTCTGAGCGACGGCGAAGAGGACGAGCACGGGGGCCGAGAGGACAACGTTCCCGGCCATCACGACGTGCCATCGAACTCCACTTCCAGGCTCTTTCAAGAGAGCAATTCCAAGCGGGAGCGTCCGTACGGTCTCGTCCGTGGTCATCACGAGAGGCCAGAAGTAGTCCGCGTAGTGGAAGACGAAGCTGACTAAAAAAATCGACACAAGGGTCGGCCATAGCAGCGGACCGAGGATGCGGTAGATGATCGTCAGCTCCGAAGCGCCGTCGAGTCGCGCGGCCTCGATGATCTCGTTCGGCACGGCAACGAGCGCCTGGCGCACGAGGAAGGTGCCAAGGGCGCTCGCGGCGAACGGCAACACGAGCGCCGCGAAGGTGTTCGTGAGCGACACCTTCGAGAGCATGAGGAACACGGGGACGAAGGTGACTTGCGCCGGGACCAGCAGGCAAGCGACGACGAGCGCGAACGCCGTCTTTCGGCCGACGAACCGAAGCTTGGCGAGGGCGTACCCCGCAGGTAACGCCAGGACTATCTGTAGGAGGCCAATCGTCGTCGCCGTCGCCAACGACACCGCGAGGTAGCGCGCGACCGGTAGGAGCTCGAAGACTTCGCGGTAGGCGCTCAGTTGAGCATGCTCCGGAAACGGAGCCGCCGGATGGCGCGCGATTTCGCCGAGCGTTTTCAGCGACGTCGTCACCATCCAGCCGTAGGGAAGCAACCAAACGGCCGCAGCGAAGGAGGCGAGGACCTTGACGCCGACGAGCGAGGGAGGCCGACGAACGCTCAACCGCCACGCTCCACACCACGTGCCCGCCACGCCCGAAGCTGGACGATCGCGAGGAGCGAAAGTGCGAGAAAGTACACCACGGAAAGCGCGCTGGCGCGTCCGACACGCAGGTTCATAAAGGCCTCCTCGTAGATGGCATAGACAAAGAGCGTCGTGGCTCGAGCCGGACCGCCGCCGGTCATGATGCGCACGACGTCGAAGGCCTGAAAACTCACGACGAGGCTCGTGGTCGCGACGAACGCAGCCGTTGGCTTGAGGCTTGGCCACGTAATCCACCGAAACCGCGCGAGTGCTCGTGCGCCGTCGAGCGAGGCTGCCTCGTGGAGAGCGCGGGGGACCGACCGGAGGCCCGCGAGAAACACCACCATCGCATAGCCCGTGACCTTCCAGATGGTCACGCCCGCGAGGGTAAGAAGAGCCGTGCGCGGGTCCGAAAGAAAGCCGATACGCGGCAGGTGCAACGCCCGTAAACCGGCGGCGACGACTCCGCGATCGGCGTCGAGCAGCAGCATCCACAGGAGCGCGACGGCGACCCAGCTCACGACGTAAGCGCTAAAAATGCACGTGCGGACGAAGGCGAAGAACCGACCCGGCCGGTCGAGAAGCAGCGCGAGCCCCAGCCCGAGCGCCATGGACCCACTGACGACGAGCGCGCTGTATCCGAGGGTACGACCGAGGATGCGCGTGAGGTCTCCATCGTCTCCAAGCGCAACGTAGTTGCTCGCGCCTACGAACGTGGGCGGTGTCAGCATGTCCCACGCAAACAGACTTTCGTAGGCCGCAAGGCCAAGAGGGACGAACACGAAGAGCGTCCACACCACGACGGAAGGACCGAGCATAAGCCACGGGTGGCTCGCGGAGCGGGGCTTCATCGGGCTCGAGCCGCGAGCGCGCGCGCCTCGCGAAGCACTACCCGCGCGTCACGGTCGACAAGCACGGCCTCCTCGAGACGCGGGTCGACGATGTCGCGCTCGATGCGAAAGAGCATCGGATCCCACGGCCACGCGTCGACGTTGACAAGCTGGCGCTGCGCGACGTCGTCGTTGGGGTGCTTCGTAAAAAACCCCGACGAGCGCATCCGCTCAACCGCGGCGGTCGTGATCGGGAGGTAGCCCGTGCGCGTGGCCATGAACGCCGCTTGCTCCGCGTCGCAAAAGAAGCGAAGAAAGGACGCCGCCGCCGCCTTCTCCTCGCCCGCGGCCTGCTTGACGACCACAAAAAAGGTCCCTCCCGTCGGAACGGAATACCGAATGTCTTTCGGGAGCGCCGCGGCGACCACCGGAAAGGCGGCGTTGTCTTCGAGGTAGCGAATGTAGGCCGTGCTCGTCCAAATAAACGCCGCACGTCCTCCGAGGAAGTCCTGATTGACGACGTTCCACGCGTCATAGTCGCGCCCCGGGGGAGGAGACATCACCTTGTCTCGGTGAACGAGATCTTGCCAAAGGCGGAGCGCCTTGATGCCTGCTTCGTCGCCTAAGGTCGGGCGGCCCTTGTCGTCGACAAGGGAGCCTCCGGCTTGCCCCAGCAGGGCGACCCAAAACCACCACGAAATAGGCACTTCGTAGCCCCAGCGGCGTCCTGGAACCGTGAGGGCCTTGGCGGTCTCGACGAGCTCGAGCCACGTCGTCGGCGGGCGCAGACCGGCTTTGTCGAAGATTTCGACGTTGCAATACATGAGGGGCGTCGAACGGTTGAGCGGAATGCCCACGAGCGGGCGCTCGGCGCCGCCGTGAAAGGCTCCAGACTGCGCGAGCGCGTCGACAAACGGGATCCCCCGCATTCCCGGGTAGTCATCGAGCGCCTCGAGGGTCCCCGCGCGCGCGAGGTAGGGCACGACCTCCGCCACGACATGACTGAGCGCGGGCGCCACGTTCGCCGCGATGGCCGTGCGCAACTTCGCGAGCGATTCGAAGTAGTCACCCTGGTAAACCGGCTCGACGACAATCTCGTCTTGCGACGCGTGAAAGCGCTTGACGATTTCAAGGAGAACTTCGCGGTTTCGACCGCCGAGCGAAAACCAGAGACGTAGTCTTACGCGTCCCTTGGCGTCGCGCGTCGCGCGCTTGCAGCCCGACGTCGTTCCCAACGCGGCAAGCGCCGCGAGCGAACCACCCGCCAAGAACCCCCGACGCGAGACGGAATGCCGCTCGCGGTCGCTCATGGGAGTCGAGCTCCTGAAGCGTCGGCGCCAAAAAGATGCACTCGCGCCGCATCGAGCGTGACGAAAACAACCGACCCAAGCGGCCGCGTATAGAACCCCGACACCCGAACGCGCATCTCGACCTCCTCGACCCCGCCCGTGCGTAGAACCAGGTGGGTCTCGGCCCCCAACGGCTCACTCGCGGCGACGACGAACCGTGCGGCCCGTTCAAAGCCCGCCTCGCCTGCGTTCGAGAGATGGACGTCGTCCGGCCTCACGCCCACGATAAGCTTTCCCGAAGCTCTCGCAAACGGTGGGCTTTCGAGCCGAAACGGCCCCGCGACAAGCCCCCCTGAACCGTCCGCGACGCCCGCCAGAAGGTTCATGCGCGGCGTGCCGAGAAACGTCGCGACAAACGGCGTTGCCGGAGACTCGTACATTTCGCGCGGCGAGGCGACTTGGAGCACACTTCCCTTTTGCATGACGCAGATGCGATCCGCGAGAGTCATGGCCTCGACCTGGTCGTGGGTCACGTAGATCGAAGTTACCCCGAGCTCTCGCACGAGCGCACCTATCTCGAGGCGAAGTTCCTGGCGGAGCGCCGAGTCGAGGCTGGAGAGCGGCTCGTCGAACAGAAAGACGCGCGGCGTTCGAACGATGGCGCGGCCCATGGCCACACGCTGCCTCTCGCCGCCCGAAAGCTCCGACGGCAGCCGTGCCATCAGTGGCCCGAGGCGCAGCATCGAAGCCGCTTCGTCCGCTCGCTTGCGCCGTGCCTTCGTTTCGACTTTCTGCATTTTGAGCGGAAATTCGAGATTCTCGCGCACGGTCATTTGTGGATAAAGCGCATACCCCTGAAACACCATCGCCACGTCCCGGTCCTGAGGCGGCACATGTTTCATGGCGCGGCCGGCAATCCACACCTCGCCGCTGTCGGCCTCCTCGAGTCCCGCGACGATGCGCAGGGTCGTTGATTTCCCGCATCCCGAAGGGCCTACAATCACAAGGAGTTCGCCCTTCGGGACCGCCAGTGAGACCGACGCGAGGGCTGGGGCCGTGGCTTTACCCTCCGCGTTGCGCAGCGATCGACCGCTCGCGTCGACGAACGCCTTCGAGACGGCGTTCAGCTCAATTTCAAACGTCCCTTCGCGCTCCTTGTGCGTCACGTGCGCGTGGTGAGCGCGAAGACCGAGGAATGCATGCGCCGCGGAGCCGTCACGAGCCTCCCTCCCACCACGACTTCGCGAACGCGAGATCCTGAAGTGTGTCGAGTTCCATATACCCGCCGTGGGTGTCGACCCGATGAAACGCGGAGCCGCGTTGAATCATTCGTTGAAACAAGTGAATGAGGTAGGCCTTGGCAAAAGGTCGATCGCCAAGCGTCGCGCAGTGGGCCTTTGCCTCGTCGTAGGCCTCCATCAGCTCAAGCGCGCCCGCGGGCGAGAACTTGGCTACGCCAATGAACTCCCCCGACGCCTCTTCCGAACGAATCGTGCGCGACATGTCGACCACGCGATCGCCCTCCGCACGCATCTTTTCGGCGTCGCTTTCAGGATGATTCGTACGGCGCACGTAACGCCTTCGCCAGTCCGTATCGCACGCCACTACCTTGTCTGCACGTGAAGCAACAAGTGCGCTCACCACCGCACCTCGATAGAGAATGTCCGTGTACGACGACACGAATCCCGTGCCGAGGTACGCGCGTGCGTACATCAGCGAGGCGAGAATATTGTTATTGGGCCAATCCGTGTTTTCGACAAAGGTGAATTCCGGATAGCGCGCGCGAAGAACCTCGGCTTTGTAGCCGCAGATGTAAACGACATCTTTTCTAGCAAATCCCGCCTCGCCAAGTGAATCGAGAATCCACTCGATCATCGGCTTGCCCATCACGTGGACGAGCGTTTTGGGAAGGTCGTCCGTCTGGTGCTCGAGCCGGCTGCCGCGACCGGCACCAATCAAAATAGGGCGCATGAGACCTTCTGTTCTATCGGCCATCGCCTCGCATCTCAACCCCGAGCGGCGTGCCTCCCGCTTCTGCGCCATCGACACGATGGTGATACGGTTCCGGCGTGAGTCTTACGCTCGGCTTCGTGACAGACCTGCACTTCGGCCCAGAGGCCTATCACGAGGGCAAACTGCGCAAGCTGTCGCATCAGGCCGAAGCGCTCACGCGTGACGTGGTGCATCGAATGAACGAGCGTTGGCGGCCGGATCTGCTGGTGAACCTCGGCGACGTCGTAGAAGACGAGAGCCGAGAGGTGGACCTCACCCGATACGCGGCATGCCAAGGCATTCTCCGGCAAGCCAATGCGGAGCTTGTGAACGTCGCGGGCAACCACGATCTGGTCCACCTCACCCGAACGGATCTCTCGCGCTTTTGGCAACGCGAGGGACCCCTTTTCTACGCACTCGACCGCGAGGGCTTTCACTTGATCGTCCTTCACACGATGGAGCGAAAAGACGTCGACGTGTGCCTTCCCAAGGCGCAGCTCGAATGGTTAAAGAACGACCTCGCGCGCACCAAGAGCCCGACCGTCGTACTCATGCACCACAGCGCGAGCGAGCAAGATCTCAACGACTCTTTTTGGTTCCACAACGCCCCCCACCTCGCGCGGGTCAAAGAGCGCGCCGACTTGCGGTCGATTCTGCAAGAAAGCGGGCGCGTGCGAGCCGTTTTTAACGGCCACTTGCATCGCAATCACCTCGACGTCATCGGTGGCATTCCCTACATTACCCTCCAAAGTCTGATTGAGAACCTCGACGAAGACGCACCGGGCCGGCCCGCAGCTTCGCACGCCGTAGCGACACTCACGGACTCGCGGCTCGTGGTCCGCGTGCACGGGAACGACCCGGCGCGCTACCAATTCGACGTTTGAAAAGGCTATTCAGTGCGACCCGTGCGACCTGTGCGAGCTGTGCGAGCTGTGCGAGCTGTGCGAGTCTTGGAGGCGAACAGGAGATAGACCGGCGCTCCTGCTAAAAGCACGCCGAAACTCTTGAGGCATTCGGCCGGACGAGCCCATACCATTGAGACGGCAATCGCAAGATTGGCAAGGATGTAAAGTGCCGGAACCCACGGGTACCCTGCCGCGCGGTACGGCCGTGCGCGGGTCGGGTCGCGAAAGCGAAGCACATAGAGCGCGCTGGTATCCGCGAGGGTCGCGAGGACAATCGCAAACGTTGTGTACTCAAGCACCCGGCGGAGGTTGCCCTGAAACACGAGCACAAGGACCGACGCCGTGAGCGCCTGCACGATGACGGCAAGCCAAGGGGTCTTCGCGCGCGCGCTAAGTGAGGCTGCCACGCGGAAGAAGAGGCCGTCTTTTGCCATCGCATAAGCGATTCGAGGACCGACGAGCACATTGGCATTCAAACAGCCGAAGATCGACACGAGCATGATGGCCGCGACGAGACGGCCGCCGATGGAACCAAAGAGCACACTGCCGGCGACAGGCCCCACGGCCGGCATGCCCTCCTCCCCTGCGGAAAGCGCCGTCATCCCCACGGCGTAGACAAACGTAGTCGTGACGAGCAAGTAGATCGCCGTGCACACGCCAAGCCCCCAAAAAAGCGACCGGGGAAGGTTCCGGCCAGGCTTGTCGATCTCACCTGCGACGTACACACTCGCATTCCACCCGAGGTACGAAAAGATGACCGGGGCGAGCGCTGCGCCAAAGTCTGCCAACGTCACGTGCCCCTTACCCGCGAACGGATTCACCGCCGCGCGAGCGTGTCCGACAAGAGGACCGAGCACGACGACGAGCACGAGCGCCGCGATTTTCAAGTAGGCCGTTATCGTGTTGAGCTTCGCGCCCGCCTTGGTCGCATAAGCGTTGACCGCCGTGGCGATCCAGATCAGCGCAATAGCGACGGCCAGTGCGGCGCGCGGCCCGACGTCGACGAAACTCGAAAGCGAAATTGTGAAGCCAAGCGCGAGAGTCGCGACGGTTCCGGCGAAGATCGCAAAGAACGAAAGCCACCCGACGAGGAATCCCGCCATCGGGTGGTAGG
Organism: Polyangiaceae bacterium; assembly: GCA_025353725.1. Taxonomy (GTDB): domain Bacteria; phylum Myxococcota_A; class Polyangia; order Polyangiales; family Polyangiaceae; genus Labilithrix. The sequence continues at coordinate 8,579 of JANXOF010000072.1, forward strand.
CCGCGCGTAAGTAGACATAATTACCGCCCGCTTTGGGGAACATCGCACCGAGCTCGGCGTTTGCGAGGGCTCCTGCGAGGGCGAGAACTCCGCCCGCGAGCCACGCCGCCGCGAACCACGCCGGGTGTGGGAGGAGCTTTGCGACACCCCCGGGCGTGAGGAAAATGCCGACACCAATGACCGAAGAGACGACAAGCATGGTCGCATCTCTCAACGAGAGAATGCGCGGGAGGTCGGCCTCTGTCTCGCTTTCGTTCTCGGCGCGTTCGCCCGGCTGCGCCATAGCCGTCACTGTAGGAGCAAACGCTTCCCGCGTTTCACGGAAACGAAGGCCGAAGACTGTGCCCGCGCAACCAAGGGAGGTAGAAATGGCGACCATGACTTCCCGTGTCGATGTGCGCGCCTCACGTGCTCTAGGTTACCGTCGTCTTGCGACTCCACTGACTCAGCTTGGAAGATGGCTAACCGTTGCGGCGTTCTCGCTGCCGGTTACCACGACGTTCGCCACGGCGATCGCCACGACGGCGTGCGCCCCGCGAGCCACCGAGGACCCGAGCACGCCCGTTCAAGCCCGCACGAGCGAGACAACGATCGGAGCGTTTGCAGTGTCGACGGAGAACCTGAACGTCGACAAAGTGGGGCTCCGCGATGGTTTTCTCAAACCTGACGGCAATCGGGACCTTGCGTTCACGGCCACGATCAACGGGCCGTTCAAAGCGCTTTTCGTCGTCTCGACGAATGTGAAAGGTGAGCCGGTCTACGGCTTGCGCGCCGACACGCTGGTCGGTTCGGACGAAATCCCGCCCGAGCTCGGAGGGGTCATCGACACGGGCAAGATGACGATCGGCATCGGCGTTGTCGAAGACGGAAAGTTCATCAACGCAGACAGCGGCGCGGCCCGCGGCGGTTCTGGCCCCCACAGCCTAACTCTTTACGTCGCGAATACGGCGACACTCCAGGCTGGCAGCTACGTCCGGGTTTACGTCAAGACCGAGGACAATGCGATCCTTTCGGGACCGATTACTCCCTACTGAGCGCCGGTTGCGTCGTGAACGCAGGGAGAGGCTTCGCGAAGCCGTTTTCGTAGTCTAGAGTGCTGAGTCATGACGATCCGCGGCTGGAATGATTCGTGGCAGGCCGTGTTCGAGGCTCTCGGGCGCATGAAGGCGTCGTGGCCGACGCGCGGGTGGAGCTGGGACCCGCGTCTCCACTGCTGCACGTCCTCCTTCACGACGGAACAAGAACCTGCCGCACGGGCCGCCACGCAGCTCGCCCTCCCGACGGAGTGGGTGCCTGCGACGATCGTTCGGGCGCCGCAGCCACTGCGCGACGTGGTCGAGCGCGCCGGAGGTGTGCGACAAGGGCAGCTCGTGCTCTCTAGCGGTCCTCACGGCGGTCTCCTGGTCTACGGTCTTTGGTGGCCGTGGGGCGACGGTGAAACCGTTTCGCTTCGCGTGGGCCTCGCGGATGTCGACCCCCTACGCGAGCCTTCGCTCAAGTTCCGGGACGTGTTCGGCGTGACGTTCTAAGGGTCTGACGCGTCCGCTCGAAACCGCGTGGGCCGTCGTCTGAGGTCCGTGGTACCGAGCCGCGAGCAAAGCTCATTGAACGCCTCGCGAGGAACACCGTTGAAGGCAAGGTCTTCGAGGGACTCGGCGAGTGGAACCGTCCTAACAAGCGTCGCAAGCTTCTTGTAAAGGAGCGCATCTTGCCGCTGCTCCGAAAGCGTGGCGGCTAGCCGCGCAGCAGAGGCGACGTGCACGTCCCAGTGTGCGGACACGTCCGGAATCTGCTCCAGGGTTCCCCACCGCGCGAGCAGCGCCGCGGCTGATTTGGCTCCAAATCCGGCAAGGCCGGGTATGCCGTCGGCCGCATCGCCGACGAGGGCGAGAAAATCGGGGAGGCTCGCGGGGCTTACGCCGTGCTTCGCGCGCACTTTGGGCTCGTCGATGAGCACCTTGCGAATCCGATCGACTTGTACAATGTGGGACCCGCTCACTACTTGGCCAAGGTCTTTGTCGGGCGTGAGAATCCTCACCTGCGAGGCGAACGGCGCGAACCGCACGGCGCCGGTGGCGAGCGCGTCGTCGGCTTCGAAGCGATTCATCGACCAAACGACCAACCCGAGGGCGCGCATCGCCTGCTCGGCCAGGTCGAACTGCGCCCGGATCGCCGGAAGGACTCCTTCGTCGCTCTTGTATCCAGGAAAGAGCTCGTTGCGGAACGACGCTATCGGGTTATCAAAAGCGATAGCGATGTGGGTGACGCTCTCCTCCGAATCACGGAGCAACGCCAGCATGCTCGCGACGAGACCCGTGGTGGCCTTTACGTCTACAAGGGCGCCGTTCACGTCGGCGACTTTGCTCGGGCGATGAGAAAAGTGGGCTCGAAAGAGCTCGAACGTTCCGTCGACGAGGTGGACGCGCATCGGGGTCTCGCATGGTACGCTTTTAGGCTCGTAGCCAGGAGGGAAGGTTTGGCGGAGAACGCGCATCCCGCGACAGCGGCCGTACACAAGCGTGTCGGTTCCGTGGTTCGCGGCAAGTACCGAGTCGAGGCGTTTCTCGCGACGGGAACGATGGCGAACGTATATGCCGCGACGCACCGCAACGGCTCCAAAGTCGCACTGAAAATTTTACACAAGTCGCTGGCGAGCGACGTCGCACTTTGCGAACGCTTCGCGCGTGAAGGGTACTTCGCCAACGCTATCGGACACCCAGGAGTCGTCCGCGCCATCGACGACGACATGACCGAAGACGGGTGCCCGTTCCTTGTGCTGGAGCTCCTGGAAGGCGAGACACTCGACGAACGACGGCGACGCGAAGGTGGGACCCTTCCGCTCGCGTGGTTGCTCCCCGTCGCGGACTCGATTCTCGACGTCCTCGCGGCGGCTCACGCCCACGAGATTGTGCATCGCGACGTTAAACCGTCGAACATTTTCATCACCAGCGCCGGTGTCGTGAAGGTTCTCGATTTCGGCGTCGCCCGTTGGAACGATGGCAAAAGCTCGAGCCCCATGACCAAAGTCGGGATGGTCGTTGGAACGCCGGCCTATATGCCTCCCGAGCAAGCGCTCGGCCGACGCGAAGAGGTCGACGCAAAGAGCGACCTTTGGGCTGTCGGTGCGACGCTGTTCATGGCGCTCTCGGGGGAATCCGTTCATGCAGGGGGCGACGCAAAGGCGAAGCTCATTGCGACCGCTCGCTCAGCCGCGCGCCCGCTCCGTGACGTCGCGCCCGACGTCCCGCGCGCCGTCGCTGCCGTCATCGACCGAGCACTCGCCTTCCACAAGGGAGCACGATGGGCCGACGCCGAATCCATGCGTGAAGCGTTGCGCTGGGCGGGCCTCAACCGCGACGGCGCACCAAGCCAGAGCCCCGAGACGTTGCAGCCAGACACGCGGCGCATGCGGCCCCCCGCGCCCACACGGAGGGCCGAGGAGGACGGTCCCTCCGTGGTGCGCGCTTTCGCGAACGCCATCGCGAGCGAGCACACGCCCGAGCCGAGCGCCGTGACCTGTCCGGTTCCGTCGGTATCCGCGCCGCTTACACTTCGCGACGCGCCGTCACCTGTCTCTACACGTGCACCTGTCCCGGGTGCACATCCTACGCCCGTCGCGTTGTGCGGACTCCCTCCCATAGTTGCCGTGGGACGCGAAAAGGCGGACTCCGAAGACCAGGAAACAGCGAACTTCCCCACGCTAGAGAGCCTTAGCAAGCGCATGGAGGTAGGTCTCAACGTGACCCAGCCCATGCAAGCGGTTACCGCAGTGCCACCCCTCGCGTCGCGCTCGCGGCCCTCCGTCTCGAGAGTGCCCGTCGTCCGAGGGAGCGCCGAGAGCGCCCCCGAAGCGCCCCCAGAGTCCATCTCCGTCGCGGTGCCCTATCCGTCGCGTCCGCCGTCGAGTCCAGGGCCGCTGCTCTCCGAAATCGTCGAACCGCGCCGTGGTGGGTTCGCGCGAGGCTTGCTTGTTTTTCTACTCGCGCTCGTGATCGCCATGGGCGTCGCGGTCGTGTACGGGCGCCTGCATGAAACCATCCATGAAAACGCGTCTTTTACGACCCCCGTTCCCGTTCCGCTGAGGGCCGCAACGTCGGCGTCCGCGGGCATGGCGGAGGTAGCGCTGACGAGCGACGCCGTCCCTGTCGTAGAGCTTTTGGATGCGAGCGTCGCCCCCGACGTGCTCGCCGACGCGAGCGCGAAATCCACGCTGAGCCCAGCGCCGAGTGCGTCGGAGACCAAGCGAGCCAAACCAAAACCACGAAGAAAGGCAGTGCCGAAGCCCGCGCCCGCCGCTGCCGCGAGCGAAGGCCCCCCCGTCGACACGACGGCCGAGGTCCCGCCCGTCGCCGAAAAATCACAGCCGCCGCAGCTGCCTCCATTTTAGGTCACCAACGACGAAGGCAAGCTGGCCAGTCGACAGGTTCCGCGCTTATTCTCGCCAGATGTCCAAGCTGACGTCTTCACCCGCATGGCAGGCGCTTACGAAGCACAGAGACGACGTCGGGGAGCTCTCGATGAGGGACCTCTTCGCCGGGGATCCCGGGCGTTTCGCGCGGATGTCGAATGAGGCATGCGGCTTGTTCGTGGACTATTCGAAGCACAGAACGACGGACGAAACGCTGACTCTCCTCCTTGCGCTTGCCAAGCAGGCCGACGTCGAGTCCGCGCGCGATGCGATGTTTTCGGGACAACTTATTAACGGCACGGAGGGGCGCGCGGTTCTCCACGTCGCGCTACGAAATCGCTCGCCCTCCGCTATTTTCGAAGGCGGCCGAGACGTCATGCCAGGCGTTCGAACCGTGCTCGCGAGAATGCGCGCTTTCTCGGACAAGGTTCGCAACGGCGCATGGCTCGGCCATACCGGCAAGACAATCACCGACATCGTGAACATCGGTATCGGAGGTTCGGACCTCGGGCCAGTGATGGTGACAGAGGCCCTGCGGCCTTATTGGCAAGTGGGAATGAACGCGCACTTCGTGTCGAACATCGACGGTACCCAGATTACCGAAACACTCCGGCGCGTAGACCCCGAGCGAACTCTCTTTATCGTCGCCTCGAAGACGTTCACGACCCAAGAGACGCTCACGAACGCGAGTACGGCGCGTGCGTGGCTGCTTCAGACCCCCGGGTTCGAGGAGAGCGCAGTCGCTAAGCACTTTGTCGCGGTCTCCACCAACGCCAAAGAAGTTTCGGCGTTCGGTATCGATACCGCAAATATGTTCGAATTTTGGGACTGGGTAGGAGGGCGCTACTCACTTTGGAGCGCTATCGGCCTTCCTATCGCTCTGATGATCGGAATGGACGACTTCGAGCAACTGCTGGAGGGCGGCCATGCGATGGACCTGCATTTCAAGGAGACGCCTCTCGAGAAGAACCTTCCTGTCATCCTTGCCGTCCTGGGTCTCTGGTATGCCAACTTCGGACCGCTCAACATGCGGGCTGCGACGCACGCCATCTTGCCGTATGACCAATCCTTGCATCGGTTCGCGGCCTACCTCCAGCAGGCGGACATGGAGTCGAATGGAAAAGGCGTCGACCGTCAGGGACACGTGATTACCGACTACACGACGGGACCCGTGATCTGGGGCGAACCAGGGACGAACGGGCAGCACGCGTTTTACCAGCTCATTCACCAGGGGACGCGTCTCATCCCGTGTGACTTTATCGCCCCTATCGAGACCCACCACCCGACAGGGGCGCACCACGAGATCTTGCTCGCTAACTTCTTCGCGCAACCCGAGGCACTGATGCGCGGAAAGACGTCGGGCGAAGCGCGCCTCGAGCTGGAACATCAGGGGTTAGCCAAAGACCGAGTGGATGCGCTTGTCCCGCACAAGACGTTCCCTGGAAACCGACCCACGACGTCGATTCTTGTCCAGAAGCTGACGCCGAAGGCCCTCGGATCGCTCGTGGCGCTCTATGAGCACAAGATCTTCGTTCAAGGCATCGTTTGGAACGTCTTCAGTTTTGACCAATGGGGTGTTGAGCTCGGAAAGCAGCTCGCGAATAGGCTCCTCCCCGAGCTTCGAGCGGAAGGCCCCGTAACGACACACGACGCCTCGACCAACGGACTCGTTAACGTCTACAAGTCGCGCGCGCCGTCCTCGGGCCGGCGGACCTGACGCGCCTAGGGCAAGGGAGGAAGCGTCACGTCGCGTCGAGACTCCTGGTCTTGTCGAGCAGCGAGGGCATCTCCCCTTTGAGGCGCTTTTGCCAATCGATGCAGTCCGTCTTGTGCTCGCCGTTTGGTGCGTACTGCAGATAACGTTGGAGCATCGAGACGGCAGCGGCGACGCTCCTCACGGCCTCTTTCCGCGAGGCCGCGAGGAGCGCGCTGAAGTAAGCGTCGTCGATCGTGAAGGGGTCGATTTCTTGCTCCGCGCCGTTCTTGACGAGCGCGAGCTCAAAGTCCGCCACGGCCTCCGCATAACGCTCGGCGAGATCGTACGCGGTTGCGCGGTCGAACAGCGGCTCGGGGCCGGCGTCCCCCTCCGCGATACACTGCGTTGCAGCCACAATCGCAGCCTCGTACTCGCCGTCCTCAATGGACTTTTTTGCAAACGACATCCCGTAACGTCCTGCCATGCGCCGGAAGCTACCACGCCTCCGGCATAGCCCTCGCTTTCAGGCGACGATCTCTAGCGCAAGGCGAGTCCTACCGACCAGGATTTCGTCCCCTGCCACGAGCTCCTGTTCGCCTTTGATGCGCACAAAGACGCCGGAACGCGAGTCCAGGTCGGTGAGAAGGATGGCACCCGCCTGCTCCTCGACAAGGCAGTGCTGGTCGTCGACAAGCGGGTCCGCAGTAAAAACAAAATCGCCGATGGTCGAACCTATTTGCAGCGTGGTTCCGCGAGCGACCACACACCCGCCTTTCGCCCCGCCCTCAAAAAGCTGAACGACCCGAAACGATGACGACCACTTCGGCGACGAGTAAAAGTACGTCGGGCCGTCTCCGGGGCCGTCGTTCGGTTCGGGATTACGTTCAATCGTAAGCAACTGGTCGCCGACGATGAATTCGTCGCCGATTTCGAGTTCGACAGGCTGCCGTATGCGCAGGAAAACGCCGTTCCCGTGCTCAAGATCGTCGAGCCAAACCCTACCCGCGACCCAGCGAAGGCGAGCTTCTTGAGCGTGACAAAAAGGCTCATTCGGAAGCGCGATCTCACCTTTCGAACCCAAAACGGCGGTGTCGCCGACCGGCTCGTAAGCGTTGGGGCCGCTCGGTAGGCTTCGCTGTACGAGGAGTCGAAAGCGAACTTTGCGCGCGACGTCCTCGAGTGCCTTGGGAGGCGACGAGAGCGACTTCGTAGCCGGCGCAACGTCCTCTTTCTTCGTCGCTAGCTTTTGAATCTCGAGTCGTGGCGGCTCGACCAAGAGGTGCATGCCCCCGATGGCGCGGCCCGCGATGACCTCGTCGAACTTTCCCTCCCGCAGAAGAATCGCCATCTCCATATGCTGCCCCTTCATGAGTTGGCGAACATACGGCGCGATGTCGTCGCGCTTCACGTGGTCGGCATAAGAGCGCTTGTTGCTCTTGATGATCCGCCCTCCGTCCGCAAAGAGGTGAGTGATGACGTGCGGGCGATCGAGCCCCGAGTCTTCGGTCTGAATATGAAAGACGTTGCCCCCGTACTTCACGTTGTTGTTGAAGCCGACCTGCGCACGCATGAAGTTCGGGCGGGCGATTTGCTTTTCAAGCTTCGCTATTTCCTCAGGCGTCCACTGGACGATACAGGCGTCGAGCGCCGCGCGATCTTTCGTCTCAACGCCCTCCATCTTCTCGAAGGCAAGCTGCGCGAGCTCTGAGCCAGGGTCGAGCCGATACGCCTCGGCAAGGAGTTCTTGGCCCTCCGTGTCGTTCGCGCCCTGGGCAGCCCACGCACATAGGAGGGCCACCGCGTCTTCGCGTTTTTCCTTGGAGACGAGCCAGCGCGCGACCTTGGCCGCGGAGCTTCGCGAAGACATGCACCAGCATCTTCGGGCGGAGCCACCTCTCGTGCAAGCCCCATCGACCATAGGGGTGGCTTCGAGCTCCGGCGCCGCATCGCCGCGAGGGTCCGTGTCGGAGCGTTCGAGCGTCCGGTCGAGGCAAACACGGTTGACGGATGACGTCTCGCCACGCACTCTGCACCACGCGATGCAAGAACGAGCTACGGTGACTGCGGAAGCGAGCGTTGTCGTACGACCTGCCACGCTAAGCACGGAAGGTACGTTAGGCGACCTGACGGCTTCCGCAGCGCCCACGATTCTGACGTCGGCGGCCTTGGAGTTCGTCGGCGACCTCGTGCGCACGTTCCGCCCTCGCCTTGACGAGCTTCTAAAGGCTCGAAGGGAGCGCCAAGTCCGTTTCGACGGGGGTGAGCTTCCCGACTTCTTACGCGATACCGTAGGCGTGAGAACCGGCGATTGGAGATGTGCCGACGTACCTCCTCTGCTCCGCGATCGCCGCGTGGAAATCACCGGACCGGTCGATCGTAAGATGATTATCAACGCACTCAATGCGGGTGCGAGCGTGTTCATGGCTGACTTCGAGGATTCGACAACGCCGACCTGGACGAACCTGATCGAGGGACAACAGAACCTCTACGACGCGATTCGGCGAACCATAGCCTTTCAGCAAGGAGCAAAGGCCTACACGCTCAACGAAACCACGGCGGTCCTGTTCGTCAGACCGCGCGGCTGGCACTTGCCCGAAGCGCACGTGTGGGTCGACGGAGCGGTCGCACCAGGCGCACTCGTCGACTTCGGCCTCTACTTCTTCCACAACGCGAAAGAACTCGTTTCTCGCGGTGCTGGCCCGTTTTTCTACTTACCGAAGCTCGAGAGTCATCTCGAGGCGCGGCTTTGGAATGATGTGTTCATCCGCGCGCAGGACAGACTCGGAATTCCACGCGGAACGATCAAAGCGACAGTTCTTATCGAGACGCTCCCCGCCGCGTTCGAGATGGACGAAATCCTCAACGAGCTCCGCGAGCACTCCGCAGGCCTCAATTGCGGGCGATGGGACTATATTTTTAGCTTTATCAAGAAGCGCGCGAACGACCCTTTGGCCGTCCTTCCCGACCGAGGCCAGGTCACGATGGACAAGGCGTTTCTTAGTGCTTACGTGCGTCTCCTCATCAAGACCTGTCACCGCCGCGGCGTGCACGCAATGGGCGGAATGGCGGCTCAAATCCCGATCAAAGACGACGCTGAGAAGAACGAGCAGGCGCGGGCTCTCGTGCGTGCTGACAAACTTCGCGAGGTCATGAGTGGTCACGACGGCACGTGGGTGGCCCATCCGGGGCTAGTCACCCTGGCGCGCGAGGTGTTCGATACCCACATGCCAGGGCCCAATCAGCTCGGCAAAGCTCGTGAAGATGTCAACGTAAGCCAGCGCGATCTGCTCGAGGTAACCTCGGGTACGCGAACCGAAGCGGGACTGAGACACAATGTTCGTGTCGGTGTACAGTACATCGAGTCGTGGCTTCGCGGCGCTGGATGCGTTCCGATTTACAACTTGATGGAGGACGCGGCGACGGCCGAAATTTCCCGCGCTCAAGTCTGGCAGTGGGTCAAACACCGCGCCAAGCTTGACGACGGTTCGGTCGTGTCGGCGGAGCGACTTCACGCGCTGGTTGACGAAGAGATGGGGCGCATAGCCCTCGAGGTCGGAGACGCGCGCTTCACGCACGGCAAGTTCAGCGACGCACGCGCTCTTTTTGAGCGCCTTTCGGTGGCTCCCGCCTTCGAAGAGTTTCTCACGATCCCGGCCTACGCACTCGTCACCGCAAGCTGATCCCCCAGGAGACGTCACATCATGAGCGCTGCGCGCACCCCCGATGCTTCGGACACTTCGGCCCTCCACGCTTCACGTTTCGACGGTATTGTCCGCCCTTACGCGAAGGCCGATGTCGAGAAACTGCGTGGCTCGTTTCAAATCGAGCACACGGTTGCAACCCTTGGCGCCAAGCGCCTTTGGGAAATGCTGCACACGGAGCCTTACGTCCACGCGCTCGGGGCGCTCACGGGCAACATGGCCGTGCAGCAGGTTCGAGCGGGGCTCAGGGCGATCTACCTCTCGGGCTGGCAGGTCGCGGCCGACGCGAACACCGCGGGCCACATGTACCCTGACCAGAGTCTCTACCCTGCCGATAGCGTGCCGGCCGTCGTCAAGCGCGTAAATCAAGCGTTGCTTCGCGCCGACCAGATCGAGCACGCCGAAGGTAAGCGAGAACACTATTGGCTCGCGCCCATTATGGCCGACGCCGAAGCCGGATTTGGCGGCCCGCTCAATGCCTTTGAGCTCATGAAAGCCATGATTGAGGCCGGAGCCGCTGGGGTTCATTTCGAGGACCAGCTCGCAAGTGAGAAGAAGTGCGGTCACATGGGCGGCAAGGTCCTCGTCCCGACGAGCCAGTTTCTGCGCACGCTTACCGCGGCTCGACTCGCCGCCGACGTGCTCAACGTGCCGACCCTCCTCGTCGCTCGCACCGACGCGGACAGCGCAAAGCTTCTCACGAGCGATATCGACGAGCGAGACCGCCCCTTCATCGAAAAGGGTGATCGGACCCCCGAAGGCTTCTATCGTATGAAAAGTGGTGTCGATACGGCGATCGCGCGCGGCCTCGCGTACGCGCCTTACGCCGACCTCGTGTGGTGCGAAACGTCGACGCCGGACCTCAGCTTGGCCAAGCGTTTCGCCGAAGGGATACGCAAGGAATTCCCTGGCAAGATGCTTGCTTACAACTGCTCACCCTCGTTCAATTGGAAAAAGAACCTCGACGACGCGACCATTGCCAAGTTTCAGCGCGAGCTCGGCGCGATGGGTTACAAATTTCAATTCGTTACCCTCGCGGGTTTCCACGCGTTGAACTTTGGCATGTTCGACCTCGCGCGGCGCTACAACGCAGACGGGATGAAAGCGTATTCCGAGTTCCAGCAAACCGAATTCGCCGCTGAGCCCTTTGGCTACACGGCGACGCGGCATCAGCGTGAAGTGGGAACCGGGTACTTTGACCAGGTCGCGGAGGTCATTTCGGGAGGCAAGTCGACCACGCTCGCCCTCGAAGACTCCACCGAGAAGCATCAGTTTTAGCCCCTTAAATCCATGGCCGACACAAAGACCCCCCCACCGAAGCCTTCGCGCATCGAGGCGCCAAGTCCTCCCAAGGATGCCTTGCTCCGAACGGTGAAAATGAGCTCGCGGCCGGGGGCACGGCGCGCGACTCTTGGGGAGTCGTGTGACGCTCACGGCGTCGAGGTTATCGTGGTCAACGAGGTACACGTCGACGGTGCCGCGCCGCGGGCGTGGCGAGCCGCCGAGGTTTGGACCAAGCGCCGCGTCTATGCGCTCGACTCGAGTTTTCGCTGTGTCGAGGTCAAGGTGCGCGAGACGGACGTGATCGAGGCGGGCCACGAGATGCTGGGCGCGCGTCTCAGCGGCGGGCGAATCCGCAGCGAGGGCGCCGTTCGCTTTAGCTATCCACTTCCCCTGCCAGGCATGGAGGCGATGTTTTCAAGAAGCAAAAAACACGGCTACACGTCTCCTGTCGAGCGCATGGTCGTACGGATACGACTCGTGGAGACGTCGTCCGAGCAGGCTCCTCCCTCGTCGTGGGACGACGCCGCCGTCCGGTGGTCGGAGGCGCCACCAAAGCCGTGAAGAGCGGACGGCGAATCGCGATGGTCCTCGCGAGTGGCGCGTTCCTTTGCTGCAGTCGTGCCGACACGGCTCAGAAGCCGGGCCCCGCAACGGTCGCCTCGGTCGCCTCGGTCGCCTCGGTCGCGCCGGTCGAGAGGAGCCCATCCAGTGGTTCGCCGGACGCGAGCCCCGCGCTTCCCTCGTCGAACGCACGCGGCGTTCGCATGGTCCGCGCGCGCGCGGGACTGGATACCGACACGGCCGCGTTGGTGCGCGAAGAAACGAGGAAAGCCGCGATGGCGGGCCGCGAGCTCGTCGTCTATGTGGGAGCGTCTTGGTGCGAGCCGTGCCGGTACTTCCATCAAACCGCTGCGAGAGGAGACCTTGACCGTGAGTTCCCTAACCTCACGCTTCTCGAATTCGACCTTGACGAAGCCAAGGAAGCGCTGTCGTCGGCAGGCTACATCTCGCAGCTGATTCCGCTTTTTGCAGTCCCGGCGCCGGATGGTAGGGCGTCGGCGCACACGTTTGAAGGGTCGATCAAAGGCGAGGGCGCAGTCGCCAACCTCACGCCGCGCCTCCGCGAGCTTTTACGGCATTTGCCGCACGCCCCACTCGGACCAAAGCCGTAGTTCGACATCGAACTTCGAGCGCCGTCAGTCACCGGGGCTTAGCGTCCGGTATCGCCGCGGCTACTTTCGTAACGGTGGGTGGCACCGGGCCCCCAAGGAGAAGCTCGCTCCCGGTCGTAAAGACTCGGTCGAACGTAATCGCGCCGTTTTCGCCTTGAAAGTCGAGCCACGCCGCGGCTCCTTTCAGGTTCGAGTCGGTGACCGTGTTGGGACCTTTGCCGGACCCGTAGATGGTGATGCCGTAGGTCGACTCGCTCGTGACATGGTCGAACTCGAACGACTCCGAAGGCTGGATATGAATTCCGCAGTGCGATCCGGTGAACGTCGTGTACGACACCTTTACTTTCTTCGCCTCGTAGGCCGAAAGGAGATCGGCGCCACCTTTACCGTGGATCGTCGAGTCTTGAAGGTCGATCGTGCCGCCCTTTCCAATCCGAATCCCTTCACTCGCCTGCGCGTCGTAGTCGAGGCGGCTCGCGACGACTGTGCCCTCGACCTCCGCCTGCGAGGCCGCACCCGTGGTGACTTTTGCGGGCGTGGTGGCCATCACATTTGCCAGCGTCAGTTTGGAGTCTTTACTCACCACGAACGGCTTTAGCGTGTTGAGAAGCGATCCGTAGGCGTACGTCGACTCCAGCGCCCCCAGTGCTGTGGCGATTCCGACAGCGCCGTTTTCGAGATCGAGGCCCTCCAACTCCGCCACGCCGCCTGCGCTGACGACAACGCCGGCCCAGCGAGCGCTCGAGATCTTGGCGTGGTTGTCTTTCGCCTTCGCTCGAAGTGCACCCTGCACGTAAAGCGTCACGCCCTCGGCGCATGAAATTTTCGCGCCTGGCTCAATCGTCACGACACCGTCTTTCGCTATCGTCACGGCGCTCGTCAGCACCGTACCGTCCGTCCACACGTCGGCGCCGTGGATTTCGCCCGATCGCGCCTTTGGGTTCGCCGCTTGAACGACGACGTCCCCCACGGCAGGCAGCGGGGGGCCCTCTTTCGACGACGCGCACGCCGAGAGCGAAACGAGTGCCGCACTAAGCCGAAGGAAGTCTCGTGGTGTCCTCATCTCTCAAGCAAACCTGTCCCGCGTGGGGTGTGTCAATGCCGTGGATTCGCTAAAGGCACGCCCTGATTGACGTACATCGACCACGATAGAGGTCGTGCGGTCGAATAAAGTTGCTGGCGCTCGGCGACTGTAGGCCTTCTCCGTGCGGAGGTTTCATCCGTGCCTAACGCCTACATTTCGGGTACCGGCTTCTACGTCCCACCGCGTGTCGTCACCAACGACGACCTGCGTACGCAGTACGGGATCGACACAACGCACGAGTGGATCGTGCAGCGTACGGGCATCGAGGAGCGCCGGTTCGCCGACGAGGGTGTGGGCCCGGCCGATCTGGGGGCATTGGCCGCTGAGAAAGCCATCGCCAACGCCGGGATCGACAAAACCGACCTCGACATGATCATCTTCGCGACACTTTCGCCGGAGCACTGCTTCCCGGGTTCGGGCGTTTACATGCAGCGGAAACTTGGTCTCTGCGAGGGAACCAACGCGAAATTCGTCCCGGCCCTCGACGTGCGAAACCAGTGCAGCGGATTCCTTTACGCACTCGCTACGGCCTCTTCGATGGTCAAGGCGGGTGCGCTAAAGCACGTCCTGGTCGTCGGCGCCGAAGTGCACTCGGCGGCACTCGACCTTTCTACGCGAGGCCGCAACATCGCGTCGCTCTTCGGCGACGGCGCCGGGGCGGTCGTTGTGAGCGCCACCGAGGAGGACCGCGGCGTACGCCACTGGAAGCTCGGCGCGGATGGCCGTTTCGCAGACGTGCTTGCACAGCGCGTCTGGGACACGCGCAAAAGGCCTTTTATCCCGGTCGATGCGGCTGGCATCGGCCACGTCGAGCCCGAGATGATGTGGGCTCAGATGGAAGGAAAGCTCGTTTTCAAAAACGCCGTCGAGCGAATGATGACCGTCCTGATGGAGGCCTGCATCGCGAACAACATTACCGGCGCCGACATCGATCTGTTCTGCTTTCACCAGGCCAATCTTCGCATCAACCAATACATCCAAAACGCCTTGGGCATCCCCGACGAAAAGATCGTTCACAACATCCAGCGCTACGGGAACACGACAGCCGCGACGATCCCGATCCTCCTTGCGGAGGCCGTCGAAAGCGGAAAGTTGAAGCGAGGTATGAAGGTCGCGTGCTGCGCCTTCGGCTCCGGGTTCACATGGGGCGCCGCCGTCATCGACTGGTGAATCGCGAGCCTAATCGGACCCGCAAAAGAGCGAGACGATGCGCTCGTAGTAGGGTCCGATGGCCGTCCCGTCGTGGAAGCACGAGAGCGTGCCTGCGTCGGCGTTCTTGTAGCCCTCGCACTCGTTGAGACTTGCGCGTTCGTAGTCCAAGCAGAGTCCGACTTTGCTCGCGGCTTTCTGACACTCCGTGAACTGGTCGTACGAGCCGCCGGCGCCAAAACAGTACGAACAAGAAGCACGTCCACATTGCACGGCTTCGCTAAAGGCCTGACCACACCGTTGCGGCTGGGGAAGCGACGCTTGCGCGAGCGCTATGCAGCCACCGATGTTCGTTGTGTAGAAGCTCACGTCGCCGCGGTCCCACTGAATCGGACCGGACTTGTCCGTCGGCTCGGCGCATGCTCCGCATTCCGGATTGTCGGTCTTGAACTTTGCGCATGTGCCATCGGATTCCGTCTGGGACGGCTTTGCGAGACATGCCGCGACGTAGCTTTTGACGAGTGCCGGCGTGCATACCGCGCGTTTGACAGGCGCCTTCCAAACCGTAGAAAGCGCGCCGGGGAGCTTGGGTGCGCATGCTCCAAGTCCAGATTCGAGCGAGCCGTCGACCGGATCCGGGATCTTCCCGAACCCACCTCCGCCGTCGGCCTCTGCGTCGGGCTTCGGTGGCTCACCAGGGAACTCGCTGCTCGAAGAGGAACTGCACGCGATGGCGATGGCAGCACCTGCGAGGAGAGACGCTACCGCGAAGGACGAAAGAGCAAAAGGCTTCATGAGAGTCCATCGTGCACGTTTAGAGCCATGTTCGTCTCCCCCGTTGTGGCGTGGAGTGTTGCTTTTTTGCTCTTGTTGCAAGGCGCGATAGGCGAACATGTGTCACGAAGAGGGATGTAGAATTACATTGTCTCTGCACGGCTCAATGCACGACTCCATGCGAAGGTCACGGGGCCGTGGTGCAGGGTTGGATCGGGCGGCGGTGCGACGTCGATCCAGAGCGCTGCCAGAACCCCGCAGGAGGACACCACGCCCACATTCATAAACATCGCGAAGTTTCGAAAAAAGGGGAGCCGGCGCCGCTGGCCCTGTACGTGCACTATCCCTTGTCACACGACGGGCGAATCGGCAGGGACGCAAAGCGGCGTCGCTACTGTAATCGCCGTCCAACCAACTCGCGTGACAGAGGTATAGTGACTATGAAAAAGCAGGTTCTTGCAGCAGCGGGCGTCGGCGCCCTCGTCAGTTGCCTTGGCGCCATCGTCGCTTGCGGAACCCCCGCGTCGGACGAGCAAACGGTCGAGGCCAAAATCGCGACCGCGAAGACAGCCCTCGTGTCGATTGACGCGCTCGACGCGAATGGCGCGGTCATCGCGCACGGAGTCGGCACGCTCATCGGGCAAAACACGGTCATCACGGTCGCAACCCTCGCCAACGCGGCGAGTTGGCGCGTCACCTCCTCCGACGGCAAGCAGGTCGCCGTCGGTGACCGGACGCACGTCGCCGACGTCGTTGACTACATGAGCTCGAACAACGCTCACGTTCGCTACTCCGCCGTCGCCACGATGAGGCTCTCGGCAGGTGGCATTCATCTCGACAGGTATGCGACGGTCGACATGAGCAAGGTCGCAGCGGGAACTGAAGCGCTACGACTTGGCTTTGTCGATGGCAAGCCGTCGAGCATCGCGTCGGTGGTCTCAAGGTTCAAAGGCTCACCCAAGACGATCGCGTCGAAGATCGCGGAGGGCGCGGCGTGGGAGCCGGGCTCACCAACGGTCGATGCTCGGACCGGCAAAATCGTTGCCATGGCGCTTGGTGTCGGCTCGGACACTCGAATGCTGCACTCTGCAGCCATTGGGTCGGCGTCGAAGTTCCTTTCAGGAACGGTTGCCTGCCTAGCCAACAATAATAGCCTGAGCACGCGCACCTACACGGCTCCCCCGCCGAAGCCCGGCTGCGACGCGGGCACCCCCGGCTCGAGCAGCGGCAACAACCCGGGCTCAAGCAGCGGGAGCAACCCGGGCTCAAGCAGCGGCAACACGCCCGGCTCAAGCAGTGGCGATAACCCGGGCTCAAGCAGCGGGAGCAACCCGGGCTCAAGCAGCGGGAGCAACCCGGGCTCAAGCAGCGGCGACAACCCCAGTGGTTCGAGCAGTGGCTCAACCCCCGGGGGCAACACGCCCGGTGAAGAGTGCGAAGGCAGCCCTCCCGGCGGCACCCCCGGCTCGTCGAGCGGCAGCGACGGGACACCAGGCACGTCCTCGAGCAGCTCGGGGAATCCAGGCTCGTCGAGTGGCACTTCCGGTACGCCAGGGTCCTCGAGCGGCAGCGAAGGTACGCCCGGCACCTCCTCGAGCAGCTCCGGTAACCCAGGCTCGTCGAGTGGCACTTCCGGTACCCCAGGGTCGTCAAGCGGCACTTCCGGTACCCCAGGGTCCTCGAGCGGCAGCGAAGGTACGCCTGGAACGACGTCCGGCGGGCCGGGCACAACGTCTGGCGGGCCGGGCACAACGTCTGGCGGACCGGGCACAACGTCCGGCGGACCGGGAACGACATCCGGTGGACCGGGAAGCAGCTCAGGCGGGCCACCCGATGTGGAGGTTTGCGAAGGTCCGAACGACAACGCTGAAGTTTGCCCGCCCGAACCGGTCAACTGCAAGGGCTCAAAGTGCGGCGGCGGAGCACCGGATAAGACGATCGATTACGGCAATTGCACCTGCGCCTCGAAGCTCCGAACAGGAGCGCTCCCCGACCTCCACTGAACGAGGAGGTAACCTCGACGTAGACGCGTGACACGAAAGTCACGCGTCTACTCTACTGCTCAATGCCGCTCGACGCGCTCGGGCGGCGTTTTGCGTTGGTCTCCGCCACGACACGAATGTCGCGATGCCTAATGCCTAACGTCGGCACAACAGCGAAACCCGATGTCGTTAGCGGTCGCATGACGAGGTAAACTAAAGACAGTGTCGCATCCCGAACGGAGCGACTGACCGAACGCCGCACCTTTGAACTTCACGTCATCGTTCCGCGGCCCGGCCTCACTCGGCTTCTCGAGCAAGTCGTTCCACTCATGAACATTCCCGACCATCTCATAGAGGCCTGGGTAGCCCCCCTCACAGTCGGACGGAGTGCCAACACTGCGCGTCGATCCGAGCGCGCCACCATCCGCCTCAACCACGCACCGACCCTTTACGAACTCGTTCCCGTACGGATATTTTCGGGTGCCGTTGGCGCTGCACGCCGTCGCCCATTCCTCTGCACCTGAATCAACGTCCCGACGCGCGCCACAAAGTCGTTTCGCATTGTTTTCGCAAAACGCAAGCGCGTCACAAAAATCAATACCCACGACCGCCTTGCTCGAGCCACCAGGGAGAACCTGGCTCGGCTCAGGATTGTAATCGACATTCCAAGCGCAGCGGGGATCTCTATTCGTAAATCTTGAAGCGCGCACGAATGCCAAAAATTCGTCGTAGGCTGCCACGCTTACTTCGTAATTATCAATACAAAAGAGCCCCAAAACATTCGTCATCATGGGTAGACACGGCCCCACGGACGAGTCCATGAGCGTAGGCGGACCCCCGGCGTCAGCCATCAGAGCAAGATCTCCGGGTGCTTCGGAAAACGAGGTGCACGCGTGACCGGCAACAAGCGCGAGAGTGCCCGCGAGCGTCGAAAAACCTGCCAGCACCCGTCGACGCACCTCGCAAGCGTAGCGAAGCCGACGAGGACAGTCCAAGAACGAAGGCGACGCGAGGTGACATTCGTCGATTTCTGTGCGACTCGGCTTCTATGAAGAAACAGGTCAAGGACTTTGTCGAATTCGTTCGCGAGCAAGGGATCATCGGCCTTGCCATCGGCTTAGTCCTTGGTGTCGCCGTGAAAAATGTGGTCGACCAACTCGTCGCGAGCTTCGTCGATCCGTTCATCGGAATGATCGTCGGTGACCGAACCGGTCTCGAAGAGGCGAAATACACGCTCACCATCGGAAACCGCTCAGGCGACTTTGCGTGGGGCAAGTTTGTCAGCGTGTCGATCCAATTTCTCGCCGTATGCCTTGTTGTCTACGTCGCCGTTCGCTTCTTGAAAGTGAATCGCGACAACGTCAAAGAGATGAGCAAAGAGCGAGCAAAAAGCTAACGGGGGGGCTCAGCCACTCGCGGTGTCGCGAAGCGCTTTTCGAACTTCTTTCGCGACGCGTTCGCCCGATTGAACCGCTCCGTTCATAAATCCTTGGTAGTCGAGACTCGTGTGCTCACCGGCAAAGTGCACGTTTCCTTCGATGACGAGCTCGGAGCCCACGAACGTCGTCCAATTGCCGGGGGCGAAGCACGCGTAACTTCCCTCGAAGTGGGTCGCCGTCGCCCAGCTCATGCGCGTGGCCACCCCGGTAAACGCCGCTTGAGTCCCAGGAAAGACCTTGTCGAGTTGACGCACGAACTCCTCGGCGCGCGCACTCAGGCCTCCTGAACCGACGGAAAGGCCACGCTTTCCTCCCGTAAACGACGTCATGACGCCGCCCGCGGTCGCGAACCCGCGCGAGGTGTCCCACGACTCGTTGTAGGCGGCGTCCGTGAACGACGTGCCCGTCGCGCCTTCGGTCTGCCAGGGACGCGAGTTCGTAGCGACCATTAGCTTCGTGTTTGTGCCGTACGGCATCGAAGCGATGGAGAGCTTCTTCTCAGGCGTAAGTGACAAGGAGGAAAGCTCGCACTTGCGAAGTTGAGTGAACGGCAACGCGAGGACAAGCTTGTCGGCGAGGACGTGGACCGTGCGACCTCGGTGGTCGAATACGACGTCGAGCGTTCCGTCGGCGCGGGCGCGTACAGCCACAAGCGAATGCTCGAGCGTCACCTCTTGTGAAAGCCTCTCGGCCATGCGCGTGGCGACGGCGTCGTTGCCTTCTAGAATCGTATATTTTTCGTCGCTCTCGCCGAAAATTTGGAACGGCGGAGGCTTGCGCCCGATGAGATAAAGAAGATTGAGATAGCTCTGCTCCCCGATGTCACGACCATATTCGCTCGTGTACGCCGTATCGAGAAGAGAACGCAGCGCGCCGCTCACGCCATGCTTGTCGAGC
Source organism: Polyangiaceae bacterium (assembly GCA_025353725.1). Classification (GTDB taxonomy): domain Bacteria; phylum Myxococcota_A; class Polyangia; order Polyangiales; family Polyangiaceae; genus Labilithrix. The sequence continues at coordinate 28,165 of JANXOF010000072.1, forward strand.
CAATCCGCGAGACTTAGGCGGTCGAGGAGCTGAGCGGTCGGTGTCGGGTGCTCGAACGTCGTAAACGTCGATCCCTGCGCCCGCCAGTCTCGCCTCAAGATTTTCGCGAGTGGCACGAAGTCTTCAAGGACTTGTTGTTCAGTGTAAACTGCACCGTTCAAAAAGTAGCGCTCGGGATCAAAGGCCGAAACTGCGCCCGCTTGGTCGAGGACGGTAAGGCCGAGCTCTCCCGCGAGCGTCCGAAGCTCCGTATGACCGGTATCGATAAGCTCGCCGCCCAGTTCCACCTTTGTCGGGAACCCGCGCCTTAGCGTGGACGTCCGACCTCCGACGCGCTTGCCCGCGTCGAATACGCTCGGCGCAAACCCGCGCTGCGAAAGCCTATAGGCCGCCGTGAGCCCCGCGAGCCCCGCCCCCACGACGACGACGCGAGCCGCCCTCACCTCGGAGCGGGCAACGCCGGAAACCGCCTCGGTCGAAGTCTCGCTCTCGGGCGTCGTTTCGCTCGCACACCCCACCCCGAGCGCGGTCATCGCCATCGCACCGGAGGTCACGCCGAGCGCCTGAAGCGCTTGTCGGCGCGAAAACGCAGACTCGGCACGCCGTTCAAGCGCTTCGCGAGCGCTCAGGCGTCGGTCAGACGCGTCCGCAGCAAGCCACAGCGTCTGACGGAGGCGTGCAAAAAGAGGAGACTTGGCCATCGTCGTACAGGATGACAGAGCGCTCGGGCTTGTCTACAACGCCGTGTCTGGGTGTATCACTAAGCGCATGTGGAATCGCGAACACGCCGTGGGCGGTTTGGTCCTTGCGGGAGCCGTGGCCAAGGGTGCGTTCGAAGCGGGGGTCACTCGCGAGCTTGCAGAGCGCGGCTTCCGCTTCGACAGGTTCGTCGGCACGAGCGCGGGCGCGCTGAATGCGACCATCCTCGCGGCGGGGGCTGCCGCCGGAAAATCGCTCGAAGCGGCGCGGCTGCTCGAGGAACTTTGGCGGGAGAGCGGGAGCCTCTCGTCATTTTTGAGTCCGACGTTCGCGTTCGCGCGCGGCCTGTCTACGACGCAGACGCTTTCGAAACTCGTGCAGTCTGCACTTGCTAAGCTGGCCGAGACACCGCGAACCGAGGCGCCCATACGTACCTCGCTCCAGCTTATCACCACGAACCTGCGCGGCGCTCTCGACGCCGGTGAGCTCACACACGAGGACCGCTACGCCTTTAGCGAGCAGGACCTCCTCGACCCCGCCCAATGGCCAGCCCTTGCGGCCGTTGCCTCCGCGTCCGCGGCACTTCCCGGCTTGTTCGCACCGCCGGTGTTCGCCGACGGAGGCCAACGCGTCGACGGAGGAGCCGTGAACAATGCTCCTCTTTCGTGCGTGATGGATGACGAGCGAGAGATCAACCACATTGTTGTCGTCTCCGCAGAACTCCCGACCGTCCCACGCGAACCGCCGCTCGGCGGCACGCGCCTCTTGAGTCGTCTCATTCAAGTGCTTATCAACGAGCGCATCGGACGCGATCTCAAGGTCGCAAAAAAGCGTAACGAGAGGCGAGCCGAACTCCTCACGACCCTAAGGGAAAGCGGCGTGAACGAAGAAGGCGCACGCGCGCTCGCGGACAAGTTTGGATTCCGGCAACTCGACGTTCTTCCCATCCGCCCGCAAGAAGCACTCGAAGGCGGCGCATTTGGGGGCTTTGTGTGGAAGCCGTATCGTATGGCGCAGCTCGCGGCCGGGAGGAAAGCCGCGAGTCGTGAACTCGAGCGCCAAGCCTAAGCCGTAGTCACTTCGCGGACCATTCGGTGTGGAAGCTTCCTGGCTTGTCGATGCGCTCGTAAGTGTGAGCGCCGAAGTAGTCGCGCTGGGCTTGCGTGAGATTGGCTGGCAATCGCTCGCGACGAAGCGAATCATAGTATCCGAGCGACCCGCTCATGGCCGTCACGGGCACACCGGCTAATGTGGCTTGCACGACCGTGCTTCGCCAGCCTCGTTGCCGCTCCGCGAGCTCCCGCTGAAAGTCGGCGTCAAGCAGCAGATTTCCGAGCGCCGGATCGCGATCATAAGCGTCTTTGATTCGGCCCAAAAACTGCGCGCGAATGATGCATCCACCCTTCCAAATACGTGCGAGCTCGCCGAGATTAATGCCCCACGCCCGCGTGTTCGACGCCGCACGAAGTAGGTTCATTCCCTGCGCGTAACTACACGCTTTCGCGGCGTAGAGAGCCGCTCGCACCTCGGCGATAAGAGCTTTTTTATCGGTCGAACCCGCGCGCATCGCAGGACCTACGAGGAGCTTCGACGCGGACGCCCGCCCCTTTCGATCAGCCGAAAGGATGCGCGCCTCAACAGAAGACGCGATGGCCGGCACGGGCACCCCGAGTTCGGCGGCATCCTGAACCGTCCACTTGCCCGTTCCCTTGGCGGCAGCGGCATCGACGATCATGTCGATGAGATCGTTTCCGGTCTCGGGGTCCTTCTTCCGGAAAATATTTGCCGTAATCTCGATGAGAAACGACTGCAGCTCCCCCGCGTTCCATTCGGAAAACGTGTCCGCGAGTTCGGCGTTCGTGAGGCCACCGAGCGTCTTCATGACGTCGTAGGCCTCGGCGATAAGTTGCATATCGGCATACTCAATGCCGTTGTGAACCATCTTCACATAGTGCCCCGCGCCACCCGGGCCGCAGTACGTGACGCAGGGTCCGTCGACCTGCGCCGCGACTTTCTTTAGCATCGGGGCCATCGCGTCGTACCCGGCGCGATCCCCTCCGGGCATCATCGAGGGACCGTGCCGCGCACCTTCTTCGCCACCCGACACGCCCATCCCGAAGAACCGAATTTCGTGGAGGGCGAGCTCTTTCGCGCGCCGCTCGGTATTCTGAAAAAATTCATTTCCGGCGTCGACGATCATGTCGTCTTTGCTGAGCAGCGGCAGGAGCGCGGCGAGCGTCTTATCGACGACTTCCCCGGCCTTGACTAAGAGGATGATCCGACGAGGACGTCGCAGCGAAGCGACAAAGTCTTTCAACTCTTTGAAGCCCTTTACGTTCGTTGCGCCTTCACGTTCAGCCTTCGCGTCGAACTTATCGACCGGCTCCGGCCAGGCGTCCCAGCCTGCGCACGAGAAACCTTTTTCGTCGAGATTAAGCGCGAGGTTCTGCCCCATGACGCCCAACCCAACCATTCCTACTTCGTAATCACTCATGGCTCACCCCTAATCTTGACTTCGCTTGACGTTACGTCGATTACGGTTGTCGCTGTTCGATGGTTGCGCTTCGCCGTTCGGTCGCCGCGTAGCGTACGAACTCTTCGTGTCGTTCACCAGACCTCGTCGCGGCGAGGAGATTCCGGTCCGTCATCGGCACGGACCGAGGTAGGGTCTCGCCGATGGAACTATGGAACTGAGGAAGCTCGTCAAAGGAATCCATTCGTTCCAGCGAGGCTTCTTCACCACCCACAAAGAACTCTTCGAAAAGCTCGCGACCGAGGGACAAAACCCTGAAACTCTGTTCATCACGTGTTCGGACTCGCGCGTCGTGCCGAACCTCATCACGGGCGCGGCACCGGGCGACCTCTTTATCGTGCGAAACGTGGGCAACATCGTGCCCGGGCTTACGCTCGCGGGCGGAACGGCGGCCGCCATCGAATACGCTACGGAGGTCCTCGAAGTGAAGGACATCGTCGTGTGTGGCCACACGCAGTGCGGGGCTGTCGAAGCCATCTTGAACCCCGAAAAGCTGAGCGCGCTTCCGACCGTGAAGCGATGGCTCGCCGAAGCCTCCACCGTTCGCGACATCCTTGACCATCGCTACGGAGACCTCCTTCCCGCTGAGAGGGCGATTGTGGCGGTCGAAGAGAACGTCCTTTCCCAGCTCGAGCACCTTCGCGAGTACCCCTCGGTGTCCACCCGTTTGGAGGCCGGCAATCTTAAGCTGAGCGGTTGGGTCTTTGACATTGCGACGGGCCAGGTGTTCGAGTTCGACCCCGTAGAGATGCAATTCGTGCCGCTTAGCGCGGCGGAGGAGGCCGACCGCACCTCCCGAACCGCGGCCGCCATGCCCTGACGGTAAAGGGCGAGTGCCTTTCCGGCTAGCACCGTGTTGCCAGCCTGCTATGAGACCGCAAGCATGGGAAGCGGTCTAGAACATCTCCTCACGGAGGGGGTCATCAGCGAGGTTCTCGCGCGCCTACAGAGCGGCAAAGAGGCGGAGGTCTACGTCGTCCGCTTCGGCGGCAAGGTGGTCGCAGCCAAAGTCTACAAAGACCGCGCGACGCGAAGCTTCAAGAACAATGCGGAATACAAAGAGGGCCGCGCCGTCCGTAACTCCCGCTCCCAACGAGCGATTAACAGCGGTTCGCGATTCGGCAAGGCCGCCGCGGAGGACGCCTGGAAGACCGCCGAAGCCGATGCGCTCTACAAGCTTCACGCGGCCGAAGTTCGCGTTCCTGTCCCCGTTCTTTTTATCGATGGCGTGCTGCTCATGGAGCTCGTGCTCGACGAAACGGGCAACCCGGCGCGGAGACTGATCGATACGGACCTCACCGCCGCGCAAGCAAATGAGGCCTACCACGACATGCTTGGGCAGCTCGTGCGCATTCTGTCGTGTGACTTGATTCACGGAGATCTGTCGCCGTACAACGTACTTTGGGGCGCTGCGGGGCCGACCGTGATCGATTTTCCGCAAATCGTTTCAGCCTCGCACAACAGCAGTTCGGAGCGTTTTTTCCGCCGCGACGCGGAAACGATTCTTGGCCACTTCGCGAACATCGATCGTAGCCTCGCGAGTCGTCGTGGTGACGTTTCGGAGATCTGGAACGCTTTTCTACGGCGGGAGCTGAGCCCCGATTTCCGTCCCTCGGGTACGGGTCGCGCGTTCGCACGGGACACGCGGGGTCCGCATGTTTCCCGAGAGGTACGTCAGGCCACACAGGGGCACGCGGAGCCAGCGCGCGACGCACGCCGAGACACCCCGAACCAAGCGATCCCGCGACGCGGACACGACCAGCCCGCGCAGGCGCAACACGGGCCCCAAGCTCCTGCACACTCGCGCGGGTTGCGCGATCGCCCGCAAGCACCTCGCGAGCAGCAACACGGGCCTCGCGCTCTAGGGCAGGCACCTCGCGACCCGCATCAAATACCTCGCGATCAGCACCAAGGGCCACGCGGGCAGCACGAGGCACCTCGCGGTCAGCACCAGGCACCTCGCGGTCAGCACCAAGCACCTCGCGGTCAGCACCAAGCCCCTCGCGATCAGCACCAAGCGCCACGCGGTCAGCAGGGGCAGGCGACGCAACCCAGCAGGCGAGGTCCGCCGTCCGCCACGGCCGCGGCGAATTCCCCTCGCGTTTCCGCTCCGTCGGGCGGCGCGAACCAGCATCGGCCGCGGCGGCCCGAAGTCATCGTTCTTCGACGTCGGCCTTCCGAGGGCGCCGCGCTTGAGGCAGAGAAGTCGCCGGCAGCTCCGGAGAGTACACGCGCCACACGCTCGTGACGGAGTGCCGCCAGACGGATCATTCCGGAGACCAAAGCTCGTGCGCGCTCGACTCAGCAGGTACGTTCTTCCTCGAACGCGCTCCTCTGAAAGCGCGTGCAAAAGCGGTCCAGGACGCGTACCAGCAATCGCGTCCCTTCCCGCACGCCGTGTTCGACAACTTCCTCGGCCCTGTACGCGCGACCGCGCTCGCCGCGCGATTTCCGAACCCGACTCATGAAGGCTGGATGCGCCGCGATTATCGCGAGCAATCGGCGCGATTCGGGCAATTGCAGCGGACGGGCTTCGAGGGCGTGGATGCCTCGATTCGGCATCTGCTTTCCGAGCTTTGCGGGATGGCCTTTCTCGACTTTCTCGCCACGCTCACGGGGATAGACGGCCTCATTCCTGACGCGCACTTCCGCGGTGCGGGGCCGTCATTGACCTTGCCTGGAGGCCATCTCGCGCTCCACGCCGACTTCAACCAGGACCGTAAACGCAACCTCAAGCGCCGTGTGACGGCCCTTTACTACCTTTGCGAAGATTGGGAGCCCGAGTGGGGCGGGGCTCTCGAGCTGTGGGACGAGGCGCAAACCCGATGCGAATCGCAGTATCTGCCACTTCTCGATCGACTCATCGTGATGGCGCACGGGGACACGTATTGGCACGGGCACCCCTCCCCGCTTACGTGCCCGGCGGGTCGGTATCGAGCCTCTATAGCCTCCTATTATTATACCGCGACTCCGCTGCCTGATGTGGAAGGCGCCCACGGCGCGGTTTGGGCGCCTTAGCGAGCGGCGCGGCAGGAAGCTTCACCTCTCGACGAGAGCAGGTGCGCGTCCAGGAAGCGCGCTCTTAGGCGCGTTTGCCGAAAGCGTAAAGTACTACGCGAATGCGAATTCAATTTCGCACCTTGCCCTTCTAAACGTTTGAAATCACACGAGCGGCAGACTCGAGCTGCTCGGAACGAGTCTTGCTTGTGCTCGATATTGGTTCAACCACTCAAGGAGTCTACCAATATTGAGACGCATATTCTTTCCGGACGCCGCATTTCTGGGGTCCGTGGCCGCAATGGCGGTCTCGACGCCCGCCTCAGTGCGCGCTGAGCCGCGCGAGCCCGAAGCTACAGACGGAACCATCGTCGCGCTCGACGCGGGTGACTTCGTCGTCGACGTTGGCGCAACCAAGGGCGCACACGACGGGGACGTCGTCGACGTATGGCGACCCGTACGCCTTCGGCATCCTGTAAGCGGACTCGTGCTGCTGGATCGCTTTCGCATCGGAGCGCTGCGCCTTGTCCAGGTGCGGCGCACGCTTTCCCTCGCCATTGTGGAGGGAAAAACCTCTCGTACCCCTGTCGCTGGAGACGTTCTCGTTCTCGCGGAGGCACGCGACCCGAGCGCGGATGGGACACCTGGAAAGGTCGATAGAGTCCACGAGCGAGTCGCCCCTTTGGCACCGGAACCCATCGTCGCGGCCGCGAAGCTGACGCCCGGTTCCGGCTCGAACGCAGGCCTCGCGGACGACGCCGAAGCACGCGATCTCGCGAAGCTGATGACATCACTGACGGGAAGCGAGCCGGGGCACCGCGCCGTCGCGTACGAAATGTTTGTCCGCGCCCATGCCTCGAGCCGGTTCGCGACTGTTTTGCGTGAAGAAACGGCCGCCCTGCGCGCGCCACGCGAAGTCGAGCGGCAGTACCTTGCCTCCGCACCGAAGCTCGGTCGCGTGCGGGCAGGCGTGCCGCAACGTTTTGCGGTCGAACTTGACCCACTGTTTGTCGGAGCCGTAGTGCACGTACGCCGACGAGGAGCGGCGTCATACCGTTCGATACCAATGGGAAGTAGTGGTCCGCGCTACTGGACGGCGACTCTTCCAGGCGACGCCATGACCAACGACGGAATGGAGTATTTCGTCGAAGGCCTACCGAAAGCCAGCCCGCCCGTCGCCATCGTGGGTAAACCCGAGACGCCGCGGCGTGTCGAAGTCGACGCGCTCCCCGGACCGCTGCGCGTCACGGGCACGAAGGCCTCGGTCTCGGTCCAAAGCGAATTTGCGTCGTTCAATGTCACGCGTGCGAACGATTACGTATGGCAAACAGAGGGTTCCGTCGGCTGGCGACTTCGAGACGAAGGGCTACGTGCCGTGCGCTCTGGCTTTGGAGTCCTGCGCGGTCAAGGCGGCTCGCTGGATGACCTTGACAGGCTGCAACGCGACCCGTCACCGGTCGGACTTACGTACGGCTACGTCGAAGCGGAGATCGCGCTATCTCCCACGTTTTCAATCCTCGCGCGGCCCGTGCTCGGCCTTCGTGAGCGTGGCGTGACGGGAGGCGCCCAAGGCTTCGTACGCATCGGAAGCGACCTTCGTACGAACTTGTCCGTCGGCGGTGAAGTCCTCGGCAGCGTCGGTCAACGAGGCATCGTACAGCTCGATTGGCGCACGCTCAGACGACTGCCCATAGCGCTCCGCACCGAAGTCACGAATCAGCCCGCCGACGGGAGCGATGTAGGCGCTCGCGCCATCATCCAGGTTGGTTACGAGGTGACACCCGAATTCGCCCTCGCCGCGCGTGTGTCTTATCAAGGTCGAACCATTCATCATGCGGGCCCGGGGACGGGACTCGCCGTGAGCTATCAATGGTAGCCGCAAAGCGCTTCGGAAACGCAGCCTTCATTGCATTCGCGTTGGCGCTCCTGTTCGAAAGCCAGGCGCGCGCGGATGCTCCGGCAGCGGTCGTGGAATTCGAGATTCCCGCGCTTCACCACGCTCCGATCGTTACCGCGCAGATGGCCGAGCCGTTGACGATTGGCGCATCGATCGACCGAGCCGACCTGGTGAGGCGAGCCCGCCTTGTGTTTCGTAGCGCGCGCGCGCAGGGCGAAGTCGACTTCGAGCGATCCTCGGACAGGGAACTCCGCTACGTCGCCATGATTCCCGCCAACGCGGTCCGCCCCGGGCTTGCTTACTCGATCGAACTCGAGACCACGAAGGGCGCAACGCTGCCTGTTTTTGCGACGCGCACCGCGCCCCACGCGGTAACGGTGCTCGATACGCCGGAGGATAGCCGTGAGGCGGCTCAACTCGCACGACTCAACGGGCGGCGCTCCGTAATCCAGTCGTCAGGCGAGTACGCAACCTTCGGAACCTCATCGTCAGGCGTCCGCGATGGCTTCTTTCGAATGGAGGGAAGCTACACCTATCGTCTGTTGAGTACCGTCGCTGAGTTTGGCCTCCGCGCCGGCGTGGTGAGAGGAAGCTCAGGCCTCGCCACCACGTCGGATCCAAGCCTGGCGGAGGTCGGTTTGAATTACGCTGCGCCGCGCATCCGCCTCCGCGCAGCCGACGGACTTCACGTGGAAGGCGAACTTCTCACGAGCGTCACGGAGGTGGGTTTCGCCGTCGGCGGAGGTGGCGCGATTTTATTCGGAGACGTTTACGGATCGAATTTCGTTGTCGGGGTCGAGGGTATTCAAGTCTTCGGCGTGCGCGCCTATACACGCCTCGATCTCGTCGCCAACGCGCGTCTCACGGTCGCGCCGTTGGTAGAGGTAACGACGATGCCACACGCGAGCGTCGCTGGCCTAAGGCTGCTCGGGGAAGCCGCCATCGACCTGGGCTTAGGCCTGCGCCTCGACCTGCGTGCGGGGTACCAAGCCCGGCACTTCAACGACGGAGGACCCACCGTTGGAGGCGGTTTCGCGTACGCGTTTTGAGGCTCGAACGAGGGCAGCCGCTTTTCAGTGGCAGCTCTCGACTTTCACGGATTTCACGCTGTGTTCGGTGACGGAGTCGGTCGCCGAAGCCGTGAAGCCAAAGTAGCCAAGCGCGGGCGCGGTCGACGCAAGGTCGCGAGAGAACTGTGTTTTTGAGTCCAAACTTCCCGCGATGCGGTTGGCGCCAATGTCAAACGACAATGTATGGTCATTGGAAAACAACGTCGTAGGGCTCTTCGGCTGCTCCGCGCACGTCGCAGCATCGAGAACGAAAAGCTGTTTATCTCTCGTGTCCGCAACAACGGCATAGCCGCTCAGTCCAGTTCTGCAAAATCCGAACTCCTGCCCAGGCCTTCCGAGGCCAAAAGCGCCGGCTTCGCCCCACGCATCGATCCAAGTAATCGCGATACCATGGCCAATTTTGCCAAGAGTACTATCAATGGCCGTGCTGAGCTTCACTGTCACTCGAAGTATCGCATCGCGACCTATACGTTCGCCCCACCAGGCGGCCCCATTCGTTCCCTTCACTGGAGGCGTCAGAACGAGCTTTCCCGTCTCAATTCGAGCGTCTAAAGCCAAGTTCCACTTACTCGAAGGTGTAGCGAAGTCCTCGTCGATAACCACATCGCAGCGCAGCCCCTGTCCCGCATCCGCGATGTCGCCGCTGTCCACCACCGGGACGCTCGCCTCGTTCGGGAGCTTTCGCTCCGGTACGAGTTCGGTAGCTGGCTCCGCCTGTTCTAGTGCGGCGACCTCACTGAATGGCTTGCAGGATGTCACCAAGCACGCCGCTATCAGGAAGTTCTTCACGCCATTCAAGGCTAACGAATCTGGCGAAGTAGGCTCATGAAACTTAACGACCGAGGGCCCTAAGTAAGGAAAGCCGACAGCGTGCACTACGGTGAAAGGTTCAACTTACCTCGTAGCCTTCGCTTGCCGCCTGGCCACAGCGTTAGCGGCAACTCTCGACTTTCAAAGACGTAACGAGATGCGCCGTGCCATTTTTTGGCGTAGCTGCGGTGAAGCCAAAGTATCCGTTTGTAGGTATAGCCAACTCGCCACCGTCGATAACGCGCGAAAAGCTCTGGCCATCGAACGTCCCTGACATTTCGTTCTTCGTAATGACTAAGGCGAGCACGTGCGCTCCTTCCACCGTGATGGTCGGTCTTGCTGGATAATCACAGCCCACGGCGTCAAGCACGAGCAACTGACGATCTCGCGTATCCTCCGCAACGGCGTAGCCGGTCATCCCGCCCGTACAAAGTCCAAAGCTTTGGCCCTGGCTTCCAAGACGAGCTCCGTTTTTCGCGTCTACCCAAGCGACGGTGAGCCCTTCTCCTAAGACGTGCGACGGCGCGGTCGTGCTCGTGAATTCTGCTGTTACGCGAAGGCTGGCTTCGAGGGTGAGCTCGGCCTTCCACCACGCCGCGCCTGCGGTCTGTTCTCCCTCACCTGAGGTGAGAACGAACTTCTCAGCCTCAACACGAGCGCCACCAAGCGTAGACCACCGGGCAGCTTCCGTCGCAAGGTTACCGCCAATCATGACTCTGCACGGCCCCGCATCCACCTCGGATCCGGCGTCCAAAAGTGGGGAAGCAGGAATGTCTGGAGGTTGGGGAGCGACGCCGCCATCCGGAGCTGATCCAGCGCCGCCTGGCAGTGTCGTTTCTCCAAAGGAAGTGCACGAGCTCACTATCCACAGCACCGCGAACGCGCTCTTCTTCACGTGAACGAAGCATAGCCGGACCGTGACGAAAGAGTCAGTAACGCGAGCTTTCTCCGGCGTCAGGGCCTTGCACTTGTTTCCCCACATGGTACAGCGCCGCGCATGAACTTTCGCGACGTTGCAGTTCTCGGTGGAGTGGGTGCCGTACTTCTCGTCGCAAACGCGGCGTGCGCCCTTGCGCCCACGGACAGTGGCCCGGCCGACTCACAGGACAGAAGCGAGCGAGTCGAGCGCGTCGGGTTTGCCGAATCGGCGCTCCGTGCGACGTACGAGACCGGTGGTGAATCCTATCGGTTTATTGATACGCACGACCAATATGGCCATACGGGCCGAATCGACAAAAACGACTTTTTATACTTTCACAAGGTCAATGGAAAGCGAGCGGTCGGCCTCACGATGGATTGCGCTTGGGTCGATGCCCCCAACGCGGCGGAAGTTTTGAATGTGCTGAAGGCGTACAGCACGAAGATCACGTTCTTCATCTCAGGCCCGTTTATCTTCCAAGACTACCGGCGTGGGCTTGAGGGCGGTCTCGACCGATCGAACTTTGCCAACATCAAACGCATGGTCGACGATGGTCACGAGTTCGGTAACCACACGCAGACGCACCCGCACAACAACCAATCCATCAACTGGACGCGTGAAACCGAAGAGCTGGAACGCGGTTGGGATGCCGTCATTGCCGAAATTTACCGCGGACAAGCGTTGCCGACAAACGCTCGAATGACCAACTTCTGGCGCGCTCCGTATGGAGAATATGACACGCGCTCGCTTGGCCTTGCTTCGAAAGGAGGCTTTCCGAATCACTTCGGCTGGAACGTCGACGTCAAAGATTCCGTGGGGTATCCCGATTGCCGCGAAGAGCCCGCGAATCGCGCGTGCCTGAGTCCGAAGAAGCTGACGGACACCGTGCTCGCCTTCGCAGAGCAAAACGAGTGGTCGCTCGATGGTTTCGTCATCTTGTCGCATTTGCAAAACCCCTACAATTGGGGAAGCAAGCCTGAAGGCCTCGCTCGCCTGCTCGATACGGTTCGTGCGAAAGGGCACGTGGTCGCAAAAATTTCGGAGATGTTCGCGGAGACGATTCCTGACGGACCGCACGAGCCACCTCCCGCCGCAGACGCGGCCGAACCCGGTGACACGTGCGCGGAAGGCTGCATCTACTCGTCGTTTTGCGTCGACCGAAATGTGACCGCAAAGCGCTACGCAAGCGCCGACGGCACAAAGCTCGTCTGCGTGAAGCGCGGAGACTGCAGCGCGGCGTGCGTAGGCCCGTGAATCGAAGGAAGTCTTAGTCGATGGGTCGGGCGTGCCAAATGACCGTCTCGGACTCTTTCGCGCACGATGAGCCATCGACCCATTGGGGTTCGCCTTGGCTGCGGCGGAGCTCGAGACCGAGCGCTACGAAGCTGGGTGCGCGGACGTCAAAGGCGCGCGAATCCAGCTTGTAGTGGCACCCCATGCACGCGTCGGGCGTGTGCTTGACGGCGTCGACGCGTAGCTTGGCGGGGAAAAAACCGTGCAACTCGCGGGCGCCGCTCGCACCGAACGACCAAAAGTCGAGAACACCGTTGGGGCGCTCCACGATGACTTCCGTTTCCCGAACTTCGCACGCTTCGCCAATCGACTCGGCGACGGATATCTTGGTTTCGCGGCTCCGGTAGATTCGTCGCGCGGCCATTTTCGCCATGCTGATCGGGTGGAGTTCCGTCACCCACTTCCCGCTTTGCGCGAAATCGCCGTAACGCGCTTTGAGTTCGTCGAGCGTCGCGGGTGCGTGGCGAACGATGGGCCCGCAGACCGCGAGAAAAGCCTTGATGTTCTGGTGCTCGAAGGGTTGCAAACCGCTTTCTTCGGTCGCGCGCGCGCGCGCTTCGGCGACCCGACGTGCCGGAAGCGCGGTATAGAGTGTCCCGAGCCTCGCCTCGGTGTCCAGCGTCGACCGCGAGGCTGCGTCGAGCTTGGAGGCCGTGTCCAAGAGGAACCACGGAACGGCGAGAGCGGCGCAACACGCCTCGGCAGTAGCCGAGGCTGAGGAACCTTCGCGGGCACCTGGCCCGGCGCACGCGGTGATCTGCGTTTCGAGATCCACAATGCGGCGCCCGACCGGGCTAAGCGGTAAATCGGGCGAGGCGCCATGCGCCCCTTCGAGAAGATGACGTCGGTACGATTCGCTCTGCGCGTCCGTCGCTTCGAGTGCGTAAATCGAAACTGTTCGCGAGGCAGGAACACCGCTCGCAGCCCCCAATGCGCCAAGCATGGTCGCCAAGGTCGACGGGTCTTCTCCGATTTCTACGTCGTCTTTCGACAGAGTCTGAACACCGTAGCGAGCATAGGCGACCGCATTTAGGACCCTCGCTTTCACGGCGCCTGGCGTCGTCGGGTCGAGTGCCTTGTCCTCGACGTGCACGTGCGGGTCAACGGGATAGGTCGCTTGAGGGAGTGCCCCTTCCGAGGCCACGTCCGAGGCTTGGGCTTGGGCTTGGGTTCGGCTCGCGTCTCCGCTCGGCGACGCGAGAGAACACGCCGCGCCGGCCGCGAGGGAGAGCACTGCGGCGACCATGGGGGCGCGAGCGATGCGCAGACGACAGCGAGGGGACGGCATCGTTACGTTCACGTGCAGGTGGCATGCCTACCTACGCTCTCTCGCCCGGCGTAAGAAAACCGGACCGCGCGTGGGGGGCGGCCGAGGTCCGCCGGGTGAGCTAATGATCCAGCCGCGGCACCTTCCGCTCGCGTTCCGCCCAGCCGTCAGTCGCCGCGCGCGTCGTGCCCCGCATCGGCCCCACCGGTGTCGACGGGCGCGCAGCGAACGGCGTTCGTCCCCTTGCAATGCGTCGAGGTAGCCGCATAGCCAGGAAGGCAGCGAACCGTCGTCGCCAGCTCGCATCCGCCACCACCGCCGCTACAACGGCCTTCGCCGCTCGGGCAATTGAGCAGGGAGATAGCGGTCACCCCGGGTCGGCACGTGAGCGACGTCAGTGCCTTGCACGGTGCGTCTTCAACATTCATGTCGTCGCCCGTCACGCCGGCGTCGTGCGCGGAGGCGCAGGCTGCGAAGGCGAAGGCAAGTGAAACGACAGCGGTGAGTCGAAAGGCGAACGTCCACATAGGCGTACGCGGAGCAAAGTGTGCGCCAACGCCGCGACGGGTAAAGCCCCTACGTCGCCCGCTGGCCGCGCGCGCGTCGATTCTCGGCGCGTCGCAGGCGTGAACGCGCCGCCACCGGCGAAAAGCACAGCCGAGACTACCCGCACCTCCGCGCGCTAGGATTTGAGCCCTAGGTCGACGATCGAAGCGTCGCGCGCTCGTCGTCCTTGCAGCGGCATCATCGCCTGCGTTATCAGCTGCCGTATGACGCTTCGTGATTCTCTCGACCGCCTTACCGCCGACTTCGCGCGCGACGTCATCAAAGCGCTGAGAAACGCGTCACTCGAGGAGCTCACCGGCCGAACGGCGACCACCCCCGCCCTCACCTCGGCGCCCGTTAGGCGCTTGGCGCCGCCTCAGGCTCAGTCTCAGGCACCTTCGCCGCGAAGCGTACGCGCAGTGCCGCGCGCGCAGCCGCCGCTCGAAAACGAGCCGTCGTATGACGAAGGCTTTGGAACGGAAGCCGCTGCCGAGCCGGTTGCGGCCGTTCACGTGGTCGTTCCACCCGAGATGCGCGCCGCTGCACTGAGGATTCTCGAAGATCGCGGCGGCAAGGGAGCAACCGCGGTGCAGCTCGACGCCGAACTCTCACTTCAAGGTTTTGCGGCCTTGCCCGAATTGATGCGAAGCCTCGTCGAGACCGGCGCCGTCCGCGACACGGGCTTCCGTAGAGCCAGCGGCGGGAACGCGACCTCCGCCGTTTACGTCCTCGCCGGAGGCTCCAGATCGCCAGTCGCGACTTAGGATCCGCCCGAAGCCTGAGCTCCCCGGACGGCTACGCGACGCCGCGCTGACCGGTGCAGGCAACCGCGCGACGCCGGTGGAACGCCTCCGTGCTGTCCGAAAGCACCTCAACGATGAGAGTCGGACTAGAGACGCCAAGGGGGTCGTCTACGGAGTGCGCCGGCTTACCGCAAACGACAATCACGTCGGGGTAGGGTTCATAGTCCAGCCTGCTCGATGCGTACCCGCAAGTCTGAATTCGAGGCTCGGCAGGCCCTTCCGCGAAGTTGTCCGTTGAGCGGCGCTATCATCGCCCCGCCTAGCATGGCGTGGTTGTATATTCGTGTTTCATCGGTGAGGTCGTAGCCGAGCATCGTAAAGAGCGGGTCGATGAGACTATGCCGCGTCGCCTGCTCGTTGCCACACACGTGTTCAGCGAGCTCTTTCACGCGCTTTACGTAGGTTTCAATAGATTCGCGTAAATTCGACACGGCATCACCCCCGCCAGAAGAAGCACAGGCTCCACAGGTCGACGCAAGATCGGATGCGCGGTCCGTAGCTCCGCGCCATCGCGCGGGATACGTGACTTCCAGGCACTTGCAGCGCGTCTTCGCGGCCGAATTCGGCATCTCACCCGTTGCGTTTCTTCAGACTCAACGCCTGCTGACGGCAAAACGTCTACTCACGGATACCGAGCACCTCGCCGCTCGGGCGGATTACGCGAACCGTGTGCCCTGACGTATCGGCGACGTAGATGTTGCCCGAAGCGTCGACGCCAAGGCCGGTTGGCGTCCGGAAGAGCGCTGTTCCAGCCGTCCCACCTGCGACGCCAGCTACCCCACTTCGGCATGCGTGCGTACTCACATCGCCATTAAAAATGACTTTCTGGCCTCAAGAAGCTCAACGGGCGTTTTTCCGCCGACGCGCTCGCTCGGACCGACCCACCATGACGCGACCCCCCAAGGATCGACGGCGGCGCCGAGCCTTTTGTTGATGCAGGCCGCGGCGGGACGGAAAGCCTTGCGACGGCGATCGAGCTGGAAGACGGGGAAGACGAACGTATTCCGAAGGGGCAATCCGAGCAGCTCGCCGCGCTTGCGCGCGTGATTAGGAGTAGGGGCGCTAGACGAAAGCGGGATAACGACCGCATTGCATGCGATGCGCCTAGCGCTCGTTTCAATGCAATCGACGACGTAGTGCGCCTCGCTATCTGCGCGGCGCCGCAACGCGCATCGCGATGAACAGAGCTGCGACCGAGAGCGCGGCGGCAACGAAGAACGGCGCGCCCGGCAGCGTGCGCTCGAAGGCGCCGAACACCTGCGTCAGGACAATGGGGCCGAAGATGGACGAGAGGCTCTCGGCCGCGCCGATGCTGCCCTGAAGTCGACCTTGCGCGTCGTCGGGGGCGAGCTTCGACATCCACGCGTTCATCGCGGGCATGGCGACGCCAGACGGTGACGAGACGACGATGACGGCGAACACCATCCAGCTTCGAGAGGCAAGCCCGGTCAAGACGAAGCACGCCACAGTGAGGCTGAGCCCGACTATCGCTGTCTTGCGATCGCCCCATCGGTTCGTGAAGTACCCAACGAGCACCGCTTGCGTCAGCGTATTGCTCACGCCGTAGGCAGCGAGTGACAGGCCGATCATCCCGGGGCTCCAGCCGAACCGCGCGGTTCCCCAGAACGCCCACACCGCGGGATACACGGACGAGCCGAGGAAGAGCACGAACAGCGCAAGGACGAGTGTTCGCACGCTCTTGCCGCCGGGAATGCTTGCGATCGCGCCGAAGGGATGGATCTGCGAGAGCTTCAGCTGCCGCCGCTTTTCCTTCGGATGCGTTTCCGGGAGGAACACGAGGCCGTACAAAAAGTTCGCGAGCGAGAGGCCTCCCGCGACGAAGAAGGGAACGCGTGGCCCGAAGCCGCCCAGGAGCCCGCCGATCGCCGGGCCGACGACGAAGCCGACGCCGAAGGCGGCGCCGAGCATTCCGAACGCCTTACCGCGCTCTTCGGGCGGAGTGACATCGACGATGTACGCGTTCGCGGTCGTGAACGAAGCGCCGAAGGTGCCGGCGATGATGCGCCCCACGAACAGCCAGACGATCGTAGGCGCGAGTGCCGTGAGCGCGTAATCGATGCCGAGGCCGAGCACCGCCAAGAGCAGTACCGGCCGGCGTCCAAACGCATCGGACAGACCACCAATGACGGGCGCGCAGAAAAACTGCATCGCGGCGTACGCAAAGAAAAGCCAGCCACCGTAGACCGACGCGTGCGCGGCGTCGGCCCCGGTTAGCTCCCGCAAGAGGGCCGGGAGTATCGGCATGATGAGGCCGAGGCCGACCATATCGAGCAAGACCGTAAACCACACGAACGCAAACGCTTGCTTGGTCGAACGCGTGAGGGCCATTCTGCTCAGCCCGCTTCGGCGGAACGCGCCGATGGCTCGGCGTCGCGAGTGAGGTCGTCGGCCATCATCCTGGGTATCTTAGCGAGCCCGCACGCGCCTGGCCTCATCGATGGACGGCGTGGCGAGGCGCCGCAACCCGCGAGCCGACTCTCGCGGCGCCGATCGTGTCACCGCTCGCTACGAGGATAGCGTCATTTTTGGACAACTTCGCTTCCTGCACGATAGCGCGGAGCCTTGCGAGATCGACGCACCCGGCCAAGCGACGCAGGAAATCCAGAGACGCGCCCGCGCGAAAACAGTTCTCGCCGCCCACCTGCACACGCCCGTCGAGCGGCCGTGGCCCTCCGCGCACTCAGTCGGGGAATTCGAACGCGAGGTCGTCTATGCCAATGCCATATACGTCGTGTATGTTCGTGATGACGAGCTTCGCGAAAACGGAAGCAGCATTAGATTCGAGCATACGCGCAACCACATTGCGGCTCTCACTCATGGAATTTGAAGAGCTTATATCCGCGAGGATACTCAAAGGCGCGATACATGGCCTAAGTGTACCATGCAAATAACCTGGGAGGTTCCGCAGGCGCGTGTAAACTGCGCGCCGATCGATCCTGCCGGCTTTTCAATCATGCTTACTTCGATGTCAATTTTTTCCTCCATGCATTGCTATGCGGAGCCGCCGCGAAAGCGAGCGCGTGACGGGGGGAACGCTCGCGGCACGCGAAACGTTTGGCAACTACGCGTCAGGATTGAAACCTGTAAAACAGGTAGTCATGCGAAAACCGAACGCCACCGGAACGACTCCGCGCCTACATCCGGGATCACGATCCGAAGATCCAGGCCGTGAGTCCGTTGAGCTCCGATCTCTGGCTTATCGGCCGTCGATTTGGGACCTCGGTACGCGGGCACGCGGAATGCACACGCACTCGGGGCAGGCACTAAAGTGTCCGCAAACATTCCGAGGTGATTGACTTGAGCCTTTAGCGAGCGCCTTTGCATTTTCCGGGAGACACTATGCGAACATCGACTCATATTTTCATCGGATCCGCGCTGCTAATCGCCTGCAGTGTTGGGGAGAGCGAAGCGTACACGGACGCTGAATCTAGGGTGAGGGCTCCAAAGCCAGCCGCTGCAGTCAAAGCTGTCGGATCGAAGTCGAATATTGACGCGAGCGGTACATTTGTCGTAGACGGGCAGAAATTCTTCCCGCTTGGGTTCTATGGAGTTCAATGGCGGCAGCCGTTTGCCGACCGCTTGAAGGCGCTCGTTACCATCGGGGACGCCGGATTCAACACCATGGTGGCCGAGGACATTTCGACGGACGCCTTCGGCGACCTGCTCGACGAGGCAGAGCGGCGTAAAGTCAAAGTGCTCGTCGGTAGCGCGAGCTTGGATGATCTCCAATATATCGGTGCGACGGTCGACAAGTACAAAGCGAAACCCTCCGTGCTCGGTTGGTCGCTCTTCGACGATGCCGATAATGGTGCCTTGTCCATCTCTAGCCTCAAGGAACGAAGTGATTATGTCAAAGCCAAAGACCCCGATCACGTCACATTCTCCAGCCTCACGGGCTACTACACAGGCCGTCGGAACGCGAAGAATGACTGGATTTCAGCAAGCGATTCCAGCGGCCTTCAAATGTACCCCATCGGGCCGCCGTCGGACTTCTCTTACGACTATGGAGGAGATCCTCTAGTCGAGTCATATAGGGTCACAAGAGATTACGTCGAAGCGTCCGAGCAGGTCCGTAAGCCGTTCGTCGTGAGCTCTCAGATGTACAACTGGGAAGGTAATGGCGGGGTAGGCAGTCGCTATCCAACCGGCAAGGAACTCAGAAACATGGTTTACGGGCAGATTATGGCAGGCGCCAAAGGTATTGCCAGTTTTGAATACACAAACGATCTTTTCGACAATCAAAAGGAGCTCTGGAACGAATACGTGGCCGTTAAAAATGACGTCGTCAACCTGCTCTGGAGCCCCATCCTCGAGGGCAAACTCACCCGGTCGGACGCAAGCACAAATGGCGTCGTGTATTCTATTTGGGAATACAAGAATGAGTGCATCGTAGCAATCCTCAATACGTCGAGCAGCGAGGCAAAAGAAGCACGAATCCCTCTACCGTCCACGTGCGCTCGACAGAGCTCGTCGCTGGTAGCCCGGTTGCCGAGCACAATGCAACTCGAAAACGCAACGCTTCAAGGGACGATCGACCGCGCGGATGTTCAAGTTTACAAGACGGCACCTTAAAGGAACGCGCCTCTACTCTCCCTTGAGCACGCGGATGCGGGCTTCGGTGAAGTGGACCCCATTCTTCGGACCAGATGGGCATCAGGTTAAGGTGGAGCCTGCGTGTTCTTTCTTGGTCTTGGTCGAATCATAAATCATTCTAAATTTGTAATCGCTAGGCGACAGCGTGCGATCCAAAGCGGTATGTCACCTGACGCAAAGCGTAGGTCGCGGCCCGGCACTCCAAGGCTTCCGTAGCTCCGCGGCTCATGCCGCTCGCTTGGTCGCTCGTTTTGCAATGTCGTGTTCGTAGAAGGCCTTGGGCGTCATGCAGCAAAGCGCCTGGTGCGGTCTATCGTCGTTGTAGAGTTTAAGATAGCGGCCGATACCAGCGCGGGCATCTTTCGGGTCGTCGTACGCATGCATGTAGACTTCTTCGTACTTCACGGGGCGCCAAAGTCTCTCGATGAAGATGTTGTCGAGAAATCGGCCTTTGCCGTCCATGCTTATGGCGGTGCCGTGCTTTTTGAGCACGCCGGTGAACGCGTCGCTTGTGAATTGGGCGCCTTGGTCGGTGTTGAAAATGTTGGGTGATCCATAGCGCTGCAAGGCCTCACGGAGCGCATCGATGCAGAAATCGGTATCCATCGTCGTCGACAGACGCCACGACAAGACGCGCCTCGAGAACCAGTCCATCACGCAGACGAGGTAGACGAAGCCGGACTTCATGGGGATGTACGGGTGAGTAGGCCGGGGCATTTCAGCCCCAGCCCCTCGCAGAACCGGACGTGAACCTCTCGACTCATCCGGCTCCTATTATCGAGCCCTAGGAATAATCCCCATTTCCCAATGCACGAACGACCGTGGTGCGCCCTCTGCGAGAAGTCCAAGCGCCCGGGAAGCGCGGATTACTCCGCGCGCCAGCCGCTTGTATTTCCGTTGCATCCATCGCACCAGATAATCGTTTACGTGTCTCCACAACGGCCTCATTGCGGATGCATAGAATCGACCATAGTAGTTCGCCCAGCCCCGAAGGACTGGGTTGAACATGTTCGACAGGTCGCGTAACTTCTTGTCATTCATGAGCTGAACGTGCCACTTTCGAACGGTTTGCCTTATGCTCGAAAGAGCGTCGCGACTGACTCCGGGAGCGAAGTTCACGTAGACGCCGCCATACTCGTCGACCGACTTTCGGGGCCGAAACGTGTAGCCAAGAAACGTGAACTGGATGCTCGGATAATCGCCTGTTCGATTAGCGTCTCGACAGTATATTATCTTCGTCTTCTCCGGATGCAGTTCAAGTCCGCACTCGCGAAGCCTCTCTCCGAGCCGCCTCAACACGAGTCGGGCCTGCACTTCACTCCGGCAGTGAACGACGCCGTCGTCCGCGTAGCGACAGAAACGTACGCTACGAAGTTCACGTCGCATCCGCGCGTCCAGCGCCAAGTGCAGGAAAAGGTTTGCGAGAAGCGGGCTCACGACTCCCCCTTGCGGGATACCTCGATCACGGCAACGAGCATTCCATCTTGTGTCTGCATGGGCGCTTTCAGCCATCTCTCAATGGACAAGAGCAGCCACGCAGTCCGACAGTGTCTTCGTACAGCTCGCAGAAGCAGCTCGTGGTCGATATTGTCAAATAGACCTTTGATGTCGAACTCGACAACCCAGTCATAGTTCCAGCTTCGACGCCTCACAAGCTCTACCGCATCGAGCGCGGAGCGCCCGGGCCGATAGCCAAATGAGTCGCGATCGAAAACCGGCTCGAGCACGGGCTCGAGGACCATCTTTACCACCGTTTGTGCAACTCGATCGGCAACGGTTGGAACACCCAACAACCTTGTTCCCCCGCTCTTCTTTGGGATCGGAACGGCCTTGACTGGCGGCGGGAAATAGCTGCCAGAGCCCATGCGATTCCAACGTTTGTACAGGTTGTCACCGATCTTCTGCTCGAACTCTTCGATCGATTCTCGATCTATACCCGCACTTCCTCCGTTCGCTTTGACTCGCTGGAATGCCTTCCAGACGAGCATCTTCGGGATATCGAAGGACTTTGTCATTGGCCCACGCTCCTCCTGCTTTCGCAGTTGACGTAAACCTCCGACTCGATAACGCGACCCCTTCGCTCCACCACCATTACGGTAGCTTCAGCGCTACTACGAGTCGCTCCGCCCCTTGGTCGCACATCGGTACTGTCGGCCTCGCGTTTTGCGCTTGTGCCTTTCACTTTGCATTGCGTCCGAAGGTTCCCGCAGTTCAACGTAAGAGCCCGAACCAGGCTGGCGCTGCCTCTATGCCGGACGCCGCGTGGCCAATAGACAGGCACCCGCCACGCTGATCCCGGGTTAACATCAACGCCCGGTTTCGACGTCATCTGAACACTTTCGGCAATTGAACGGCAGTTCACGTTTGTTCGCCTTCCTGATCCTCAGCTGATGCCTTTTGGGCACCTTTTCCGTAACGCTCACGACCGGGGCTTTTGACCCAAGCCGCTTACGGTGGTTTGCAACCTGCTCCTGCAAGCCGATTACGAGGGGGCCAATCCCTCATCTCCTACGCCGCTTTCTGCGGCACACTGATGTCCCAGCTCCACACTTGGTTCGGCGCCGTTGCGATGTGCGCATCGACGCTTCGCGCGGTGCGCGGCCTCGCGCGACCGCGGTGGGTGTTTTGCCCTTCCGCACGCAGAACCCCATAGAGTGTGGACTCCGAAGCAAGGTAGCGGCCCTCGTCGGCGAGGCGCGGAATGACCTGTTTTGGAGGCAGGTCGCGAAACTCGGGTGAGTTGACGACCTCAAGCAGCTTCACGCGTTCTGCCGCTGTAAGAGCATTGGCAGGCCGTGTTGTTGGACCTGCCCGATAGTCGTCTCCCACGTCTACGTTCCGCCAGCGTTGCATGCAGCGCTCCGTGAGCCCGAGCTGGAGACACGCACGCTCTCGCCGCGCACCCGCGGCCACGGCTTCGTCGACAAGGCCGAGAATCACTTCGCGTTCCCCTCGCCGGTGCCGTCGTCCCCGTCCCCCTAAATCTCGTGGACTTTTTTTTGGAGCACCAGCAACGCCGCTGTCTCCGCGAGCGCCCGGTCTTTGCGTCGAAGCTCACGTTCAAGGTCCTTAATTCGCCGCGTGTCGGCGCCGCGCGCTACGGACCGTGGCGTGCCGTTCTCCAGCGCCAAGGTTGCTCCTTGAGCGACAGCCTCGCGCCAATGCTGAAGGTCGGCTTCGTGCACGCCCTCGCGACGTAGAAACACACCGAGTTCGTCGGGCCCAATCGTGGCCGCCGCCATCACGATGCGTAGCTTTTCTTTGGCCGTTCGTGCCCGGCTATCCGTCTGCACCACGTGATTCACCGGTGAGTCCTTGCTCATTGGACCTACCGTACGAGCCACTGAAACCCAGCGCGAGAGACATGATCGCGCGACGCCAACCTCCTTCGATAGCTTGGCCGCGCTGATCGCATTGGGCACCGATAATCGCGGAACCTTCTTTGCTTTGAAGCTGTCCGTGTAGATCAAAATAAATTTCCAGTTCATGCACCCAGAAGAAGAAGTGCCCTCACGCCGCTACGCGACGGAGGCGACAACTTCCCTGACACTGGGCGCGACGGCCTCCGTCACGCGGCCGGGCGGCTCGGGCGGCTCGGAGTCGGCGGGCTCGCAGGTATCCTTCGCCGTCTCGAGCGTGCCTCGCTGCATCCCGGCGAGAGTCATGGCTTCGCGCTGGCTGTACGCGGGCGCCTCGTTCGAGGCGTCGTCGTTGCGCAAGAGGCCGCGGCGCGCGAGCCATTGACGCACGCGTGCGCAAACGTACGCCAGTGTCTCCTCGAGCTCCTCGCGCGAGGGCACGGCCTCGAAGCGCAACGTACCGCTTTCGGCTTCGGCTTCGACGTACACGCCATCGAGGCAGAGCACGTGGAAGTGCACGTGCACATCAAGGCTCGCCCCCGCGCGGTGCACCCCCGGCACCGCGCCGGTCTCCACGCGCGTAGTCGCGTGCCCCGCACGCCTCTCGTGACACGCTGATTGTAGGCGACCGTTAGCTCGTAGGTGGTCGGGTCTCGAAGCTCCACGACGACTTTGGTGGGCGCTTCGAGGTCGACGGGCGAAGTATTTCCACAACCGTTCGTGCACGGCGCGACGGTCTCGTCTTCCCGCTTACGCCGAAGCCATCACTAGAGTGCGGCAGGAGCCACACGAAGAGGTGCCGCGACGAAAAAAACTATTTCCTCGCTACGCGAGGCTCGTACGCGCTTACGACTCGCTCTCGACGGTCGATTGAACGCGGGCCGGGCACGCATCGTTTTTGATCACGCCTAGCGCATCCAAGCAAGCGAACTCTGGGATTACTGCCCGCCGCTCAGGCATTTGAACTGGTTTTTTTGCTTTTGAATCTCCCCCGGAAGCTGAGTGCCAGCGGGTAGCTCGCTCGAGCTGCACGGTGACCCAGCCACTGGGCAGTTGGCAGTGCACGAGGTCCAGGTCGTTGAGAACTTGCTCGCCTTTGCCGCTTCACCAGAAGCGATGTAGACTGCGGAGACGGAAGTGCCGGAACCGCTCGAAAGTCCGGCCGTAAGCACAG
This sequence comes from Polyangiaceae bacterium, assembly GCA_025353725.1. Lineage (GTDB taxonomy): Bacteria > Myxococcota_A > Polyangia > Polyangiales > Polyangiaceae > Labilithrix. The sequence continues at coordinate 52,146 of JANXOF010000072.1, forward strand.
CCGGCGCAGGGTCGAAATCAATTCCCACCCCGGATCCGTTCTGTACGTATGTGTGCAAGAACGGACGGATTCTTGGCCAGAGTTGCCTGTGACTCGCAAGGGAATGGCGCCGAGCTGGCGCGGGAGGCGTTGCGGTCCAACATGCCGCTTTTACTGGACGGAGGGGATATATCAGGTCGAGCGTTGGCGAAAACGCAGACAAGGCGCGACGTGCCGCGCAAAATCAGGCGGAGCTCAGGCCGCGACGGGCTGGCGAGCGCGAGCGACGTAGCGCGCTGAGCCTACGGGCGATGGACGCCGGGGCCGTCACGACGGCGCGGACCGTCACGACAGCGCGGACCGTCATCCGCCCTCCGCAAGCGAGACAGCGCTTCACGTTGACGTCGAAGCTACCCGTTTCAACGCGGCGTTCGTCGTCCGTCCGCACTGGCCTTGCCAGCTCCTCCCGTGCCCTGGAACACCTCAGACTCGGGAGTGCGGCCTTGCGTGGGTACGGACCCCACCCGCGGGCTTGCGGCGGCCATGGCCAAGGGTCCCGTCGCGCTCGTGGTCCCCGCGGCCGCAACGCTTGCGGCTCTTTTTTCGCAACGATCTCTACGCCCATTTTTACGTCGCGAAACTCCGCGAGGCTTAAGCGTTTTTCTCCTCCTCGTCGCGCCTTCGTACGTCGCCGTGTACGCCCGCCATGGCAGACAGAGGACGCCCGTCGGAACCGATTTATGGGATAACTTGCGTGTCCGAATCCGGCGAGACAGGAGTTCCCTCGAAGCCTAAAACGACGCCCATGAAGTGCACGTCCGAGTGGCCCCAACGGTTCCATGCGAAGCCGATCCAGAACCGCGTAGCGCAAACGTCTTTATGCGCGATTCGTCGGTCGCCCATTCAATGACGGACCACGTGAAGGCGGCGCGACGGTCTCACGTGACGGGCGTGGCGAGCCTGACGAACGTGACGAGCGCGGAATCAGCGCGTTTTTACGAGGCGCTCGTCAGCGGCGACGCGCGGTTCGACGGGCGCTTCTTTGTCGGCGTTTCCTCCACGGGCATTTATTGTCGTCCCGTATGTCGCGCCCGAAAGCCTCGACGCGACAACTGCATATGCTACGCGAGCGCCGCTGCGGCAGAGGGCGCTGGGTTTCGACCTTGCCTACGCTGCCGTCCGGAGCTTGCGCCTGGAAGCGCCCCCGTAGACGCGTCCTCGCGCCTGGCTCATCGCGCGGCCATGGCCCTGCAATCCATCGACGAAACCGACGGAGGCATGAACGCTGTCGCGGCGCGCCTGTCGGTGACTTCCAGGCACTTGCGGCGCGTTTTCGCGACCGAATTCGGCGTCTCACCCGTTGCGTTTCTTCAGACTCAACGCCTGCTGACGGCAAAGCGTCTACTCACCGACACCGAGATGACCGTCGTTGGCGTGGCCTTGACGAGCGGCTTTTCGAGCCTCCGGCGCTTCAACGCGGTCTTTCGCGAGCGCTATCGAATGAATCCCTCCGATATGCGCAAAGGTCGTACGCCGCCCAATTCGACGCACGGGTTTCGCTTCGCACTCGCCTTTCGACCTCCGTACGACGTTACGCGGATGCTGGCGTTCCTGAGACTTCGCGCCATTCCCGGTGTCGAATCCGTGGACGAAACCACGTATCGACGCATCGTCGCGTTAAGCGTGCGAGGTGCACGGTTTCAGGGTTGGATTTCGGCTCGCTTCAGCCCGTCGACGCCGGCGCTCGAAGTCGTCGTCAGTCCTTCCCTCGTCGGTGTGCTTCCGCAGGTCCTTGCTCGACTTTCGCACTTGTTCGACTTGGGAGGTCAGCCTGCGGAGGTCTCCGAAGGCCTCGGAGCCCTCGCAGAGCCACGCCCTGGATTGCGCGTGCCTGGCGCCATGAATGGATTCGAGCTCGCCGTGCGCGCGGTGCTTGGTCAGCAAATCACCGTGAAGGCCGCTCGCACGCTCGCGTGGAGAATCGTCGAAGCGTTTGGCGACCGCGTGCCTTCGCCTTTCGAAGGGCTCGATAAGGCCTTTCCCGCACCCGAGCAAATCGCGCAGGTGACCTCCGCCGAGCTGGGCGCCCTGGGCATCCTTCGAACCCGAAGCGCAACCCTTCAGGCTCTCGCGAGGGGCGTCGTTGACCAATCGCTGCGCTTGGAAGCGGATGTGGACGTGGAAGAAACAATTCAGGCGCTGATGCGCCTGCCGGGCATCGGTGAGTGGACCGCGCAGTACATCGCCATGCGAGCGCTGGCCTGGCCTGACGCCTTCCTGCGCACCGATCATGGCGTGCGCATGGCGCTGCCTGGGCTCGAAGCCTCTAAAATCAAAGCGCGCGCCGATGCCTGGAGACCATGGCGGTCCTACGCCGTCATGCATCTCTGGGCCTCCTTGGAAAAAATATGAACCTGTTTGTCACGCACGTTGAAAGTCCACTTGGTAAAATAGCTATTGTCTCGAACGGGACGGCCCTCACGGGGCTCTACTTCGAGGGACAAAAGCACTTTCCGGCGGATACGTCAGAATGGATACGAGACGCGAGCCCCGCTTTACACACGAAGACCGTCGACGCGTTATCGAACTATTTCGTGGGATGTACCGACTCGTTCAAGCTTCCGCTGGAGCCCGCAGGAACGCTTTTTCAACGTCGCGTGTGGACGGAGCTCGAAGCTATTCCCCGTGGCGGAACCCTCGCCTACTCCGAATTGGCCGCGCGTCTCGGAACGCCGTCCGCGACGAGGGCCATCGGCTCAGCGGTAGGCCGGAATCCGCTCTCCATCCTTATCCCCTGCCATCGCGTCATCGGACGCAACGGCGACTTACGCGGCTATGCTGGAGGCCTTACGAGGAAAGCCGCTTTATTGAAGCTGGAGGGCGCGCCACTCAGTCTTAGTTACCGAGTCACGGTATGAGCCTCGGAACGAGAGGCAACCCCGCGCACAGCGCGTCGGCGGAGCATGACGGCGGGAGGCTTTGCTCATTGCCCGCGAGGAAGGCCGTGACGATCTCATCGGCGCACCCGCCGCCGTTGAGGTAGGAGAAATGGCCGATATACGCTGGGAGCAGAACCTCCTTTGAATTCGTGAAGCGTGTCCTCACGAGATCGGTCTCGCCGGGCTGCGTTTGCGTATCCAGCGCGCCGTTCAAAAAGAGCGTGGGCAGCGTGAAGCGCGCGTTGAGTTTGAACGCGTCCGCCGTATAAACGTCGCGGGCGAGCGAAGCGCAGATCGTATCGGCGCCAAAAGATTGCAAGTCGAAACATGACTTCACAGTGTTGGTTACGGCCACCGTCGAGGCGGCGAGTCCATCGACGAACCGGCGCACGGCCTTTGCTCCGTCAGCCGTGCTCCCGCGCCCCACTGCCGCGAGCCACGCGCTCATTGCCGACGAGTCGGACGGCGGTAGGCCCTGTCCCGCGCGAGAAGCGCTCGACGTACACATCGAACTCAGGAGCCATGCCATCCGTCCGCCGGCGTGAGGCAGAAACGCGGACGCTGCCGCATATGCGCGTCCACGTCGACGGCACTTGCACGGCGAGCATGCAAGACCCTTGGGAAAAGCGCGCGGACGCGGTCTTAGGCACGACCGGTCCAGGCGGGGTAGACGTGGAGGATGTGGGGTCATTGCGGCACGCGGCAGTGACGAGCAGGACCGCGACGGTTGCGAGGCTCAAATTGGTCATAGGTGGGGATTACGCGCCGCGAGGCCGAGCCTCTTGGACGTTTCCGACAGTCGGAGGCCGGCCGAGGTACATCGCGGACGCGAGCTTCGCGTGGTAGCGCGACGGGCTGGTCCCCGCGAACTCCTTAAACTCGCGAGTCAGGTGCCCTTGATCGGCATACCCGCCCGCCGACGCAACGGCCGCCAGCGTTGCCGAAGGCGCGTCTCCCATCGCGCGCGCGACGGCGCGGAAGCGGTAAAGCCGCTGGAGTTCCTTCGGCGTGAGCCCGATGCGCTGCGCAAACGCGCGCTGGGCCTGGCGATCGGAGAGCCCGGCGCTGGACACGATCGCGGGCACGGACACGTCCGGGTTCACGGTGGGAAACGCCCGCAGCGCCTGCCGGAGCCGGAGGTCCGGCAGCCCGACGTCGGCGAACACCTGCACCAATAGCCGCTGTATAGAATGCCCGAGCTCGATGGTCGGCGCGATCTCTCCCTTCGAGGCGATGCTGCTCGGCACGTCGTGGTCTCCCGAGCACCGCGCGTTCGTCAACCGCGCGGCCGCTTTTTTGATCGAGCGGGCACTCGTCCACGGTTCACCTACGGTGCACAACAAGAGCGAGCGCGCGTCCGCGTCCGCTTGGCCGGCCCTCACTTTCCCGAGGTTCTACGTCTACGACGTCTTGCGCGGGCTCGCCGCGCTCGTCCGCTGGGCGGAGCGGACCGAGACAGCGCTACCGCGTGCCGCCGTGCAGAGCGTCGTCGACGAGCTCATTGCGCGCTGCCCCGACGGGGTCGTGCGTGTAGAACGCGATGGGCTCGCCGGCTACACGACAATCCTCCCTACCGCCGATCGCTCTCCGAGCCCACGCGCGGCCGCCTCGACATTTCCACTTCTCGCGGCGGTAAGCGTGATCGGTGCGCCGTCAGAGGCACTCACGCGCCAGTGGTCCGAAGCGCGCAAGGGCCTGCTTCGTCTGGAGAATGCGGGACGCCTCGTCGGGTAGCAGGCACCGAGCGGCGGCGCGGCGGAATCTCTGGTGCCAGCCCACCCACACGACGCGCGCCTCGGGTCGGGAGGAGCCGCGCGCCTACCCGTGGTAGAAAAACCCGTCGACATCAACGAAAGTGAATTGCGGCTATGCCAATGACGCCGGCTGCGCGGGCACTACCGCCAAAGTGGTAACGCTTTGAGCGACGTCGGCGATTCGTACGTCGGCGCGCATGCGCGATTACGGTGGAAGCCAAGGAGGTGCGGCGTCCCCTAGCCCATTGAAATTTTCGGGTGCCTCGGCCGCCCACTTTGCCAAAACCTGGTGCGATGCATCCGAAGGAATCGACCGATTGCCTTGACTCATGAATTCAAGCTTCGTCCGTAGAAAAGGCGGGAGCGCACTCCTTCCGTCGGTCCGGGGATTCTGGGCGCAAAGTCTCTTCAACTTTGCATCGAGGAGGGGTGACGGGGAGGCACGGGCACGTTCAACGGAAACGGCAAAGTGGGAAACTCCCCCGGTTGCGGATACCGCTAGTTCGCTGCGCATTCCCTTGGTCTCCACGAGACCGTTCGGCAAATGAAACTGCGATCGTTCGAAGGACGCGCAATCGAAGACATCAGAGAAGATGGCTGCGAATGTGTGGACAGGGCTTTCGTGGCGCGAAAAATCGACCAGGAAAAAGGAATGCAGAGCTCCGACGGACATCGCAGCAAAGGAGGTGTCGCAAAGCAGTACGTCATGAAGATCTTCACGACGGCTCACTTTGCAGGTCGAGGCGTGCATCGACCCTTCGTAGCGAAGCACTCGAAAGCGCCCGGCGTTTTGCTCGACCAACAGGGCGCTCTCGGAGTTGAACGCGTTCGACTCAAAGCCGTCGGTGTCACCTTCGTAGCAGGGCCCGAACGCGAGCACGGCCTGCACCGCCCCAGGACGCGAAAACGCTCCCCGGTAGAGCGCCGTCAGCTCGCAGAATTTCATCGGATCCCCTGTGTGCACGGGCAACGTGCCGTCGGGCAATGCCTCTCGCCTCTCAAACGGCGGGTGCGACCGACACCCTAAAACGGGTCCACGGGCGCTCGGCGTATAGCCTGCGGCGCAGACCGAGCTCAAGATCGCCAACTCATCGCGATTCGCGCCGATCGGCGCCGAGGGAAGCGCGAGCGCCTCCTCCGCCGGAGACGCGCTGGACGCGTCGATCGGACGGAACGACCCGTCCAGCGGGAATGCGGGGCCGTCCGAACCGTCGGTTTGAGCCACCACCGAAGGAGGAGCGACCGATGCGCTGTGGGGCTTGGGCGAAGCCTTGCATCCGGATGAGACGATAAAAAAGCCAAGAGGTATTGCGCACCGAAAGGCCCACCCGCTGTGTTCGCTTATCAAGAGTTGATGATCCGAAGCGTGGGTCGTGATGCGCGCTCGCCGCGGCACGGCGCTCCATCGCGCACGCCGCGGCGCTTCCTCGAGCGCGCCACTCGCAATCTCATAAACCGCGTCAACCTCGGGTCGTCCTTTCCAATTTTCCGACAAACCTGCGCTTCGAGCGGAGTCTTACGCAACCATCAGTGGCGACCGCGCAAGCCAGATGAGTTGCGAGCTGGCGGCGTTGCCTTTGTTGACACTCAAAGTGAACGCCGGACCGGAAAAGCCGGACGCCTTGGCGTATCCGAAATCCGTTATGTGGATCACATGAAATTTTTACCGCGTTCATTGCTGGAGTGTAGTTCAACATGTTGGCTCGGGCGCGCGATCGAGTTTAGAGGTTATTCGAGCCGCAACTAGATTCGCAGACGTTAGGGTATACGCTTCCAAGCGTTCTGAGCGCCCCGGCGTCACGCGCATCGTCATCTCGGCGTAGCCTACGTGCGCGCGCTTCCACACCTGGCGCGTCGGCACGTGGCAAGTGATGCTTTGCCACATGCCGGAACCGAAAAGCTCCGAAGAATCGATGGCCCGCATGACGGCCTACCTCGGCGGACGCTCGGTGCTCAAGCGCACCCTAGCCTCGCGGCTCGACCTCGTGCCCATGCTCCCCACGGGCTTGCCCTTCGGCGTGCTCGCGGCCGTCGGCGCGCGGCTCGCCCTTTCCGTCGATGCCGTACCTCGGTCGCGACGTGCTAAGCGAGCAGCGCTGTCCGCGTCGGATTTGATCGGAGCGGTGATCGGATACTGTTTGGCGAGCGCATCGCAGTCGACCCGAACCGAAAGCTTTGCCGGCGCGGGGTCGCTCGCAGTTCCTGCAATATGAGCGGTCAGCGCGAGGTCGGCGGTTGCCATGCCGGTCCGGAATGCGCCGGAAGGCGTCGTTCGACACGAGCTCGAGAGGCTTACATCGAAGACGAACTTCGTCCCTTTTTCCGGGACCGACGCCGCGTCGGACCGAACGCCGCCCACCACCGGTGCGACCGCGAGCTCGCCGTTCAGGTGAAGCCAGAGGATCGAGACTGGCAAATAAGCCTCGAGTTCGGAGGAGAGCGTTACCGCGACCGTCCCCAATTCGCTCGGCTTCGCGGAGCGAAGCTCTCCCACAGTGCTGCGAGCATCATGGGGAGTGGGGCGAGTGGAAACTGACCGAGCAGCCATGCCAGAATCCCCGGATCTATGCCTGCGTCCTTCTGCGAGGCTAACTCCAGATCCGCTTCAGGTGGGTAGCCCAATCGGTCAAGAAAAAGCAGGTCGACGAGATCTCGGGGCTCGGAGCGCGACAGAAGACACGTCAGCTTTGAGGCGCGCAAGTTCGTCAGCGATTCGAGAGCGACCGTTTCGAGCGAGTCACGTGGCTCAGGAGGCGACGTCGATTCGTACACCGCGTCGAGTTCGAGGGAGCCGGTCGCGGTGACCACGTTCGCGCGGATGAGCGTCCCGGCGTCGCGAACCAGAACGATCTTCGCGTCCGTGCTTCGAGCGATCTCAGGAAAATCGCGCACGAGCGAGCGCACGTCTTCGGGGCGGCGGCACACCAGGTCGACGTCGCGCGATAGACGGGTGTCCGAGGTGCGCGCCGCTCAACGCGGCCCCACCGCCGAGTGTACACGGAACGCGCTCCTGGCAGGCGCGGAGGACCGCGAGGACCTCGCCCGAGACTACGCGAGCGTCGAACTTGCTAAACATATCTAGCTTCGAACGGCGGCCACGCGGGTTCGGGCATTCGGAGTAGGTACGCCCACATTTCGCGCGCGCTTCCCAGGTAGCGAACGAGACTGGGCCAAAGTTGACGGTCTCGCTCACAGTGACGAAGAGCCAGACGTCGCGGGTATTCGCCTCGCGAAGGAGAGCCCCCATCCAGTACGCGCGCTCTTCGAGATCCGGTGACGCGAGATGCGCGCGCAGATCCGCAACAGTCCCATCCGTCCAGAACAGGAAGTACGGGCGAGCGTCATCGCGAAGAAGGTCCAGCGTCGTTGGGCCGAGTCGGGCCATGCATTGGAAATCTAACACGGCGACGAGGCTTTACCCTCGCGATCCGTCCGTTGTCGCAGAGCCACGCCAACACGGGCCCTCCCTTGTCAGCGATGTACGCCGCGCTCCGCAATGGGCTCACGTTTCCTGCCGTTTTCGACCACTGAAGAATCGCTCCCTTGAGCGAGCCACTCGTAAGCTCGTAGACCGCGTTAGACGCTGGGTTTTGGTTCGGAAGTTCCGACAAGCCTCCAGTGGGAGCAAGTTCCTCCGCAGCGATCGGTGGAGACGCAACGGGAGGCGACCGCTACGCCTCCAGCGCTTGCGCAGCGAGGCCGGTCAGCGGCGAACCACGCGGCGCCACACGGTGATTCGAAGTGCTTCGGCGACTCCGTCGCGGCGCCAAGGGGCTTGGGGGCGCGCAGATATGGCGACGGCCTGGCCCATCCTGCGAATTTCGTAGTCCGCGGCTTGGACGGCTTCTTCCATGCGCGAAAAGCGTTCTTTCGGCTTCTCGTCGACGCTAACCTCCCACATTTTGCCGCGCGCACCACGTTTCAACACGACGATCTCACTCGGACGACCCGCGCGTCGTTCGAAGTGAATGCCCACGCCATGACGCCCCAACGAAAACCAGGCGTTCGCCGAAATCGCACGCACCTCGGCGTCGGTACGGAGCGTAAGCGGGTCGAACGCGGCGGCGCGCGCTTGGATTTCCGGCAGCGTGAGCCTGCCCGCCTCGAGCTCGAACCCTTCGTGATCGAAGAGTAACTGCTGCCAGATGCGGGCGGCCTCGGTCACGTCTTCACCTTGCAAATCGAGGTCGCGTGGGGCGCCGAAGAGCGAGGGCAACGTGCACAAATTTAGTAAAGACACGTCGACGAAATCAAGAATCAAGCAATCGAACTTGCCGGGGAACAAGCGTGTTCCACGACCCACGCATTGCGCGTAGAGTCCCTCCGATCGCGTCGGGCGGGCCATGGCGATACACGAAACTCCGGGATCGTCAAACCCCTCGGTCAGAACACCTACGTTGGTGAGCGCCTGCGTACGACCTTCGCGAAAGTCGAGGAGCGCTTTTGCTCGCGTCTCGCTCGGCATAGCACCGTGGACAATCCCCGCGGGAACACCAATTCTGTTGAGTGAACGTGCGAGGTTCCGCGCGTGATTTACCGTCACGCAAAATGCGATGGTGCGCCGGTCCCGCGCGAGTTCTTGAATAGACCGCGCGACCAGTGCATTACGCTCCTCGATGTCGACGGCTTCGGCGAGTTCTTCTTCGCGAAAGTCGATTCCCCCTGGCGCGAGTGTCGTCAGATCGGACGCCGTGGATACCCGAAACCCGCGGAGCTTCGCGAGATAGCCGTCGCGAATCATCAACGGGAGCGTGCGCGTATACACGATGCGCTCAAACACCTTGTCGAGCGCCTTCCCGTCGCCCCTTTCCGTTGTCGCCGTAAATCCGAGCAGCGTTCCGGTCCAGGCGTCGTCGAAGACGCCGAGCTGACGAAGGACGCGAAGGTTGTCCTCAGCCGCGGCATGGTGACATTCGTCGTAGATGACAAGACCCACGTCGCGACCGCGAATGACTCGGGTGAGTCGCTCCTCGTGAAGCGAACGAATGGAGCATACGAGTACCTTGGCGTCCGCGGACGCGCGCACCGCTCCGCGTTCTATCGCGACAACACCGTCTCCTTCCATGGCTCGCTCGAGTTTCTCGCGGGCCTGGCCGAGGAGCTCCTCACGGTGCGCAAGAACGAGGACCTGCCGACGCGCGAGCCTCGCGAGGTGCGAAAAAATGACGGTCTTGCCGGCTCCGGTCGGGAGGCAAACGACCATCCGGCGCGTACCACTCCGCCGGGCCGCCAAAACCGCGGCAATCGCTTCGCGCTGGTACGGACGGAGGGTTGGGGTCTCGGACGACACGTGAAGCCGAAGAGGGTATAGCGGTGCGAAGACGATGAGCGACTTCAGAATCGACGCGATGGGAAATTGTAAGCTTCCTGACGACCTTAGCCGCGCGTCCGATGCGAACGTCGAAGACGTCGTCAGACGCGCCGCCGCGTTTTTAGGCTTTGAGACCGTCACGGTCACGCGCGTCGCGAGCGTGCTCGGCGGGAGCTGTATCGCGAGCACCGACGTCGTGGCGTACGCGTCGGGCGTCCCGATGGTCGTCGCAACACCTCGACTTTATTGAACGAACAAGGGACTAACACGCGGTCAGCAATCGCTTGGTGCGAATGAAGCGTACGAAACGCTGTTCGGGATGGCGGGTCGCAAGGGCGCGCACCGGCGCCGCGAGCTACGGCGTCTTCACCGGCGTCTTCACTGGCTTTTTTCCTGGCTTCTTTCCAGCTCCGGGCTTTGCGCCCTTCTTCCCGCCTGCCTTTTTTGGCGGTGTTGCAGGAGTGGGTTCAGCCGCGTCACTGTTCGCCGCAACGGGCGGGCTGTCTGTTTTCGCAGGCGCTGGTGGAGGGTCGCTTGCGCTCGTTCCGCTTTTCGATGCGCTGTCACTGTCGCTCTTCGCTTTGACGGTCCCGCCGCCCTCGGCCGTGAGCGTTGCGAGCTCCTTCGCGATCGCGTCGGCCTCACCGTCGTGATAGCCGGCGTGAACGAAGCGGACTTTTCCGGTCACATCGAGAATGTAGGTGGTCGGCATAGAATCGACCTTCCAACGATTCGCAATCGAGTGTCCGTCATCCCAGCCGATCGGGAACGTCGCGCCGTTCGACTTTGCGAAATCAGCAACGCCGTCGGACTTATCGTCCACCGAGATCCCTACGACCTGGACCCTGCCGGAGTTTTGCTTCGCGAGCTCCTCGAGCTTCGGAAAGGACTGCTTACAGGGGCCGCACCAGGTGGCCCAGAAGTCGACAATGGCGACCTGGCCCTGCAGCGAGTCGAGCGTCACTTGCCCTTTCCCGTTCACCGTCTGGATCGAGAGATCCGGTGCGTTTTTGCCTACTTCGGCCGGACCCGCCTTGTTGTCAGCCCCAGCGGCCGCCGCCGCGCCGGGATCTTTTGCCGCGGGTTTCCCGCCGCCACACCCGCTCGTTACGCCGACTATTAGCGATAGCCCTGCGGCTGCGCTCACTCGCATTCGGAACCATGCCATGCACTAAACCTCCACGTGCTTCGAGTGTAGCAAAGGCTTTCAAGCAAGAAGCGAGCGCGTTTGACTGTCCGCCAAAACCACATCAGCGCCAACGCTTCCGTCGCTATGCCCACCGTCACCACGCCGCGGGTAGCCGAAACGCAGACATCGGACTCTCGTCAACGCCGAGACGGCTTCTTCACTGGGGCCACAGGCTTGCGGGCCGGTGCGATAGGCTTACGAGCCGGTGCGATAGGCTTACGAGCCGGAGCCACGGGCTTCTTCGAGGGCGCGACAGGCTTCTTCGAGGGCGCGACAGGCTTCTTCGCCGGCGCGACAGGCTTCTTCGCCGGCGCGACAGGCTTCTTCGCCGGCGCGACAGGCTTCTTCGAGGGCGCGACAGGCTTCTTCGCCGGCGCGACAGGCTTCTTCGCCGGCGCGACAGGCTTCTTCGCCGGCG
>JANXOF010000012.1 GCA_025353725.1 Polyangiaceae bacterium
TCCCGCTGCGCTCGGGCACATGTCTGACTAGACCTCTTTACTGACCCGCGCCTTTGGCACAACAACAGGGGTGCGCCCTCCGCGGCGCGACGCTCATATTGGAATCACGCGACTCCCGCGAAACTCGCGAATCCAGCTCGACTCCGTTTACGGACGCGCTGAGTCAACTCAACGACAGAGCCCTCCGCCGTTTGCTCGGTGCGCGAGCCTTTCTTCGTGGCTACGACTACGTCCGGCGGCAAGCCGTGAGCGACGTCGCCATGGAGGACCTCGCGGCGCGTGGCGCCGTTCTGGGCACGGAGCCTGAACCCTACGCGGTGAAGCTCCAGGTAACGCCCTCGGGGTTCACGAGCGAATGCTCGTGTCCTGCTTTTCCAAAGCTCAATGGCCACTGTAAGCACGTCGCCGCGTTGCTTATTTCGCTCCGCGATCAGGTGCGTCCTAAAGCACTCCGAGCTGAGCCCAGCGCGAACCTCTCGGCCAACGGGGGGGGGCCAAGCAGCTCCCTTGGCGCGTCAAACGACGCCTCGAGCGCGCGCTCGCAGCACGGACTGCACCGGGGCGACCGACCTTCATCGGCGCTCCTCCCAGGCGGTGGCGGTGGCGGTGGCGGTGGCGGTGGCGGTGGCGCTAGCCAAGAGCGAGGGCATGGAGACGAAGGAGGCGGAATCAGCCGTCGCGCGCGCCGTCGGGCCCGAAAGCTCGCGACTCAGCGCACGCCGAACGCCGGGACGTCCCTCGGCGGCAGCGCGGGCGCCGGCGCGGGCGGTCATCGTCTGAGTTTCACCGCGGACGGTCGTCCGGAACGAGGCTCCGATCGCGAAAGAGAAAGAGATCGCGATCGCGACAGAGATCGCGACCGGCCCGGCGCGGCGTCGCTTCACGGCGTTGACGCCTGGCTTCCCGAGCCGATGCCGCCCGCGCCCAAGACCATCGAATACCGCATCCAGGTACGCCCTGGGCTGCTGCATGTTTCGCTCTTCGATCCCGAGCTCCGCACGCCGCTTTCCGCCACCGCGCTGCTACAGTTTCAGGCGCAAAAACCAACGGCTGATCGCGACGCTCTGCGCGTTCTCGCGCGCCTCGAGAACGACGGCCCGCGTCGCGTCGGCATCGACCTTCGCGGGGAAGACGCCGCGGATCTCTTGCCGCTTCTCAAAGGCCGACGTGTCATCCTTGAGCCTCAGATGATGGAGCTCCGCTTTGGCGACGATCCCCTTCGTCCGCGCTTCGACCTCGAGTTGGGCCCTGACGGCACGACCGTGCTTGTTAAGACGACGTTCCAGCGTGCCGGAGACCCCCGAAAGTTTTCCCTCGCGCAAGGCGGGTGGTTTGAGGGTAGTCCGGGGTGGCATCTTGACGCACAAGAAGGATGGGCGCGCCCCATCGATCGCCGCGTGTCGCCCGGAAGCATCCGTCGTCTCACGCGAACCGCCTACATCTCCGAGTCGATCGACAACCTGCCGTCGCTCATCGCCCAAGGGCTTCCGCGTGTCGCGCTCGAGGTCGGTGCGGAGCTGCCGGATCTGTCGCAGGTCGCTGACGTCGTCGACATCAGGCCCACGTTCCGCCTTCGCGCGGGTGGCTCGCTCACGGAAGCCCGGGTGTCTCTCCGTGCGGCCTATGACGACGTCGAAATCGACGTTCGCGCCGATGGAATGACCCCCCCGGTGCTCGTCAAACCCCCGCGCGCTTCGGGGCCATCCGGCGGCGACGACGCCCCAGGCCAGCGTCGCCTGGCCTCGAACAAGCGCGCGACGGTGATTCGCTGCGACATCGCCGCGCAGCAAGAGTCGACCAATAGCCTCCACGCGCTCGGTCTCAAAGCCGACGAAGACGGCATGGGGTTCGTCGCCCGCGGCGACGACGCGCTTCAGTTTTGGACCGAGGCCGTAGGGTCGCTGCCCGACGATTGGGACCTTTTTATTCCCGACGACCTCGTCGACGTTCAAGTGCGAACGAGTTCACTCCAGGCGAGTGCGCGGGTCTCGAGTGGCGTCGATTGGCTATCGCTTCGGCTTTCATTCGAATCCGAGGGAATTGCCGTAACCCAAGAAGAGCTCGGACGCTGCCTCGCCGAGGGCAGGCGGTACGTGCGTCTTCAAGACGGATCGTTCGCAAAAATAGACGTCGAAAAGGTCAAAGCGGTGCTTCTCCGCCAGGCTGAGATTCTGGCGACGGGCGGAGGGCAGGGGAGCCGTCTGCCGCTCTCGCAAGCCGGTCGTATCCAAGAACTCCTCGAACAAGTCGGCCGCGCGAACGTGAGCGTCGACACCAAAGACCTCTTCGGCAAACTCGCGAATATCGAAGAAATCAAAGTTGTAAAGAAGCCGCGAAACCTCAAAGCGCAGCTTCGCCCGTACCAGGAGCAGGGCTTTCAGTGGCTCTCGTTCCTCCACGAGATTGGCTCGGGCGGCATCCTCGCCGACGACATGGGTTTAGGCAAAACAGTCCAAACCATCGCTCTTTTGCTGAGTGTCAAAGCGGCCGTCGAGAAAGACGCGAAAGCCGATGGCATAAAGAAGTTCAAGGCTCTTATCGTCGCGCCGACCAGCGTGGTTACGAACTGGGAGCGCGAACTCGACAAGTTCTCGCCCTCACTGCGGCATGTGGTTTGGCACGGTTCGGACCGCAAAGAGCGGAAAGACGAACTCGAAGACGCCGACATCGTCATCACCAGCTACGCGCTTCTTCGGCGCGACGAGGAGATGCTGTCGAAGCTCGACCTTACCTACGCCATCCTCGATGAAGCGCAGAACATCAAGAACCCGATGAGCGCGACGGCACGCTCGGCGAAACGCCTCAAGGCTTCGAGGCGGCTCGCGCTGACCGGCACACCTATTGAAAATCGCTTGTCCGAGATTTGGTCGATTTTCGACTTCGTGAGCCCGGGTCTCCTTGGGCCGCTCGACAAGTTCGAGGAGCGGTACGCGCGACCCATTGATGCCGGCGACGCGAAAGCTGCGAAGCGACTTCGCGCGACGATTCATCCCTTTATTTTGCGTCGCACGAAGTCGGAGGTGGCGAAGGACCTCCCCGAGAAGATCGAAAGCGACCAGTTCTGCGAGCTTACCGGCGAGCAGGCTGCGCTTTACGCGGCCGTCTTTAAAGAGGTGCGCGCGCAGGTGATGGGTGAGGTCGAGCGGCAGGGAATGGCGAAGAGCCATATCCAGATCCTCGCGGGTCTCACGCGCCTCCGTCAGGCGGCGTGCGATCCGCGTCTTCTCGGACTGCCCCGTGAGTTCGGCGACGAGGATTCGGGCAAGCTTGTGGCACTTCGCGAGCTCATTCAAACGTCCGTGGCCGGCGGTCATCGCGTGCTCGTCTTCAGCCAGTTCGTGTCGATGCTCACGCTGATCCGTCGTGCGCTCCACGAAGACGGCGTGGCGTACGAATACCTTGACGGAAGCACGAAGGATCGCCAAGCGCGGGTGGAGAACTTCCAGCGCGAAGACGGCCCGCCGATTTTCCTTATTTCGCTCAAGGCAGGCGGTGCAGGGCTGAACCTTACCGCGGCGGATACAGTGATTCACTTCGACCCCTGGTGGAACCCGGCGGTCGAAGATCAGGCCACGGACCGCGCCCATCGCATTGGGCAAACACGGGTCGTGACGAACTACAAGCTCATCGCGAAGGGGACCATCGAGGAAAAAATCCTCGAGCTTGGCGGCAAAAAACGCGAGCTTGTTGGGGCCGTGTTGAGCGAAGACATGGGCGGAGCGAAGAAGCTGACAAAGGGCGATCTCGAGGAGCTGTTCAAGTAGGCTAGGCTCTTGCCGGTGGTGAAACCCGAAGCTTCGGACGCATCGCACATGCCGGAAGGGCCAGATTCGTCGCGCGCCTCGGGTGAGCGAATCGGCACGTATCGCATTATTCGTCGTTTGGCGACGGGAGGCACGAGCGAAGTGCTGCTCGCCAAAGCCGAGGGCCCGCAAGGGTTTGAGCGCTCGGTCGTCCTAAAAATACTTCTCCCCGAGTATAACCACGACGACGAGTCTAGGGCGCTCTTTGCCCGGGAGGCGACGGCGTACGCGCGCCTCTCGCATCCGTCGATCGTTCGTCTTAACGACTTTTTCGAGCACGACGGGCAGCTCGTGATGGTGCTCGAGTTTGTCGACGGGCCGCCTCTCAGCAGGCTTCGCGGGATGCTCAAATCTGTCGGCCAACGCTTCGACGACGCGACAGCCTTGTTCGTCGCAGGCAGTCTCTTCGAGGCCCTCGCGGCCGCGCATGCGGCGACGAACGAGATGGGTGAACCCGCCCCGGTCATTCATCGTGACGTGAACCCGGCCAACGTCCTCATCCGGTGGGACGGGCTCGTGAAGCTGGCGGACTTTGGTATCGCAAAGGTGACCGGGGCGACGCACCAAAGCAGCGCGGGCCTTATCCGTGGGACGTACGGCTACATGGCACCTGAGCAGGTGAAAGGGGAGACGGTTACCCCACGCGCCGACGTCTACGCCGGCGCAATCATTTTATGGGAAATGCTCACGAAGGGGCGCGCTTTTACGCGCGGGGCGAAACCCGACATCGTGGTGCTTCGCGAGCTTTCAGAGCCGCGGATAGCGTCTATCGATCTGCTCCGCCCGGACCTCGACAGGACCCTCCGCGAGGCCGTAAAGCGTGCGCTCGAACCGCGTCACGAGAAGCGCAACATCACGGCTGAGGAGATGGTGTCGACGTTGCGGTTGGTGGTCCCCGAGGCGGTCGGGCGCGACATGCTCGTGAAGGCGCTGGCAAGTGTCCGCCATGAACCCAAGCCCGCCGCGACGTCCATGCCGCCGCCGATGCTCGTCGGACCGCCGAACGAGCGCGTGGAACGCGTGCGAGCAATGTCGCCCGCGCGTCCAGGTGCGCTTCCGAAGATCGCGCCGGCGGTGAGACGCGCGCCCGATTCCGTTCGGAAGCTGGGACTGAATGGCGCCGTTCCTGCGGCTCCCGCGCCGGCGTCCAAAACGGCTAGCCTCGACGGTGTCCCGCGTCCCTCGAGTTCCGGCGCGTCGCCCGACGTTCCAGAGTTCGCATCCGTGGTGGAGCCGCCGAGTGCCCAGGCGCTTCGAAACGCCAGTCGAGGCGCAGTCGTGCCTGGCAACGGCGCGCAGGAGCTGACTGCGGCCCCGCCCGAAGTGCACGCGCCCTCGGGACGGAGCCCCGGAACGCTCCGGCTCGGGACCACGCGCATCGGCCTTGCGCCCGCCAGCGCATTTGACAGCCGCGTCGAACAAGTCGCGCGCGACCTCCCAAGCCGCATCCCTCCAAACGTGTTCCCGCGAACAGACCCACCGGCTGGACTTTCGGAGGCGCTCGACGCGCCGACGCGGGAGGACCTTCCGAAGCTTGCTCCACTTGCTCCAAGAGATGGCAACGAACCGGAAAGTGTCACTATAGCGTCTGCAACGTCGCTCTTGCGCGCCGCGTCAATACCGATCGAGGCCGCTCCGCCGGTAGATCTCGACGCCACGCTCGTGATGGAGCAGGCCGAGCTCAAGGCGCGCGTGTCGCGACCCGAACTCGTCTCGTCGCCTGGTTCTGGCCTCGAGCCGCTTGTCCCGCCTATGCCTTCGGCGAGTTCGCCTACCGCGCTCTCCCACGCCGAGAATGCGCGCGCTGTCGAGCCGCTACCTACAGTGGCGTCGACCACTCAGATGACGCATCGGCGCACCCCGCGGCCAGGTTTGCACCCGCCTGCTCGGCCTGTTCGCGCACGGTTCGACTCCCGAAGCCTCTTGCTCTTGCTCGCGCTCGGGCTCGCTTTCTCGACTGTAGCGATGGTTGGTAGCTTCGGGTACGGGCGCTGGAAGAACGCGGATACCCTTGGTCGCGTGCCTCCCGAGCGTCCGCTTCCACGGTCTGCAGCCACGGTCGCGAGCCCGCTGCTCCTCGCGACCGCGCCCCAGGATGCGCCGGCGCCTTCAGCGCTGTCTCAGACTCAGCCTGAGTCCCCCAAACCTGCGGTCCCGGCTTCCGCCGAGCGAGCCGTCGACGTTCCACCAGGCTCCGGTCGCGTAAAGACGACGGGAACCACGGCCGGCCGTCGTATTTTCGTCGACGACCGAACCGTCGGCCAAACCCCTGACTCCGTTGTCGTAAAGTGTGGCGCTCGACGGATTCGGCTCGGGAGTGCGGGCTCGACCCAGGCCATCGAGGTTCCGTGCGGAGGAGAAACGACGGTCGCGGACAGGTAGCGCGGAGGGCTGCCTCCCCCGAAACGCGGGGTGCTACTGGGCGGGGTCAGAGCAGCAGCGAAACCCGGTCGAGTAGTCGTGGTACCAGGCCTCGTGCGCTTCCGTGCGGTAGCCGCATCCGTCGCCGTTTTGCGTCACGTCGAGGTAGTAGCCGCCCTGAAACGAACCTGCAGGGTCGAGCACCCACTCGTGCAGATTGCCGACCATGTCGTAAACGCCGTAGCCGTTCGTGCACTCCTCATGCGAGCCCGTTTCGGCAAGCCCGCCCGCCATCTGGTTGAGGCGCACGTCGTTCATCTTCTCCCATGTGAAGGCCTTGCCTTCGACGAACGCAACCGGGAAAAAAGACGGCACGGGACTCTTGCCGTTGTCGTTGCACGTGCCGGGTGTCCGCTCGTTTGCGTAGCCGAACTTTTTCGCTTCCGGCCCTCGGCACGCCGTCTTCCACTCCGCCGCCCTACATAAGCGCTTACCGGAACGCCCGCACGCGTCGACCGCTTGTTTCTCGCTGATATACCCTTGAGGGTAGACTCCCTTTTCGCTCACGGCGCGGACTGTGTGGCCGGCGCCCAGCGCATCGGGCGCCTGGAAGTAAGGCCACGGGAGCTCCCTCCCATCGGGCATCACCTCAACCAGCGACGCCTCGAACGTGTCGACACAAAACTTGTCGTCGACGCTCGCCATATCTGGAGGGCAGAGCCCGTTCATTGGGAGCGGGCGGTCTCCGGCCGCCAGAAGTTGTTCGATCGGGATGTCGGCCGTGGCCTCAAAGTTGAGCCTCGTCATCACGCTCGACGTGAGCTGCGCTTCACTGTTCGGATTCACAGCGGCCGACGCGTTGGGGTCAAAGAGTGACGCTCCGAAGAGGTGACCTCCGTACAGTCCGCTTCCTAAGCGCGAACAGCCCGTCATGCCCATCCCGAGAACTGCGGTGCCGACCGACGCCAACCCAAGCAGGGACATGCCGAGAACCGTCGCGAGTGCGAGGGATCGGTGGTTCGGGCGCTCGCGGCGAGGCGCATGAAGGAGATTTCGCAAGTCGTGCCTCCGGCGTGTGACGAGACGGTGAACTCGTGAGCGAAGGCGTCCGCCCCGCGAGGCGCGTACTTACTTACGCGTCCCCTGGGGATACTTTGCACCAGGGGACGATCCAACTTGAATCGCCCGTCCCGCCCGAATTAGGTGGGACCTCTACCGCCATTTAACGTGCATTATTGGTTCAATTAACGTCGTGATTTCGGAGTTTTGTGGCCGTTTACCTAAATGTTCAGTTTAGCGTCCGAAAGGTCGCGCTTGCTGAGTGTGGGTAAAGCTATGCTTTTGGTCGTCGCCGAGTCGAAGAGTCGCGTCGCCCGGACCGACTGGATCTAGGCTGGCCGGGTGCACCGCCTCTATCTGTCCCCGGGGATGTTCGGCTTCGGTCGCCTCGCCACCTACGACTACTTCGCTCACGTCGAGCGTGCGCTCGTGAAGCGTTTTGCGGACGCCGGGAAGAAGCTCGAGCCGCACGTCGTTGACGTCTCGCCGACGGCGTCGATTCGGCGCAGGGCCGTCCGCCTCGCCGAACTTGTCGCGAAGACGGCGGACGACGGGAAAGGGACGATTCACTTGCTCGGCCATTCGACGGGCGGGCTTGATGCGCGGCTCGTGTCGTCACCGTCGGCGCGGCTCCCGACGGCAGCGGAGAACCTCGCGTGGAGGTCGCGTCTTCGCAGCGTGACGACGCTGAGCACGCCGCATTATGGGACGCCGATGGCGAGCTTTTTTGCGACCGTCAGCGGGCAGCGGATCCTCTACGCGGTCAGCGCGCTCACGTTCATCGGCCTTTCCCTCGGGGCTCCGCCTTTGGCCGCCGCAAGCGCGCTCCTCGTGACGATAGGCCGGCTCGACCGTGCGCTTGGCGTTGAGCTCCGGTTGCTCGACCGCACGACGGACGCGTTGCTGCGTGCGCTCGAACCGGCAACGAGCCGTGAGGTCCGCGGCTATCTCGACGCGATTCGCCGTGACCAAGGCGCCGTCATTCAGTTGACGCCTGAAGCGATGGACCTCTTCCAGGCGGGCGTCGAGGATCGACCCGGTGTGCTCTATCAATGCACGTGCGCCCAGGCGCCCGCGCCGACGCCCGGAAAGCTTGCCAAGTCGCTGGTCGGACCGTGGCGCGCCATTTCGTCGGCGATTTTCACGACGATGTACGGGATTACGGCGCGCCACGACGAGTGTTATCCGTGCTCCGCGCCCGAGCATCCCGCGGACGTCGAAGCCGCCCTCGTCAGCGCGTTCGGCAAACTGCCGAGTGTCCGTGCGAACGACGGCGTGGTTCCCCTGCTTTCCCAAGTGTGGGGGCGTGTCGCCTGGGCGGGGTACGCCGATCACCTTGACGTACTTGGGCACTTTCCTGGCGCTGTGGGGCCTCCGTCGTTTTGGAGCTCCGTTTTTGGCCGGAAGGCGAACCGCGGGCTCGATTCGGGCGACGCCGTGCACACGGATTGGCTCCGGAGCGGCGCCGATTTCAACGAACGCGGCTTTGGAGCGCTGATGGATGCCCTTGCCTCCGGCATGCTTGAGGCGTGTTAGCCTCGGGTTCTTACCCGGAGGAGCAGATTCCATGAGCGATCGTCGTCGTCTTGCTTTGTTGTTGGTCGGTCTCCCTCTTGCGTTTTACGCCTACGCCTGTTCGAGCGATTCAACCGACGATGGCGGGGGCTCCCAGGCGGATGGTGGCGTCGAGGCTGGCAAGAAGCCCGCTTCCGACGGCAGCACCGGATCGGATGGCAGCGTAGGTCCCGCGGTCGACGCCGGCGTCGACGCGAGCGACGGAGCCGTGGCTCCGGCGTGTGTCGGCAACCCGCTAACCGCGGACGGCGGCACGTCTGACGGCGGCACGACGCTCGACGCGGCGGTCGCACAAACCATTGTGAGCGTACCCAACGGTGAATTCATTGACGGTCCGCAGTGGGTCGACACCGCGACAGGTGGATTCTTGGTTTACTCCGAATTTAATAACGGTCGGCGCATCGCGCGGATTGCCGAAGATGGCGGCGCTGGCGCTACCTTTCGCGGGATGCCAGGTGGGCAAGACATCGGCGCGCTTGGTAGCGCGGTAAGCAATGGCATGCTCCTTACCGTTGTTTCTGACAGACGCCCGGATGGCGGAGCTGCGTCGGTCGTCTTTCAGACCGCACTCGACGGCGGCGCGGCGCCGACCATCCTGCTTTCTGTCGACGGCGGTGGCGGTTCGCCGAACGATCTCGTGATTGGAAAAGGCGGCACGGTCTACATCACGGACCCGCGGTTCCAGCAGAACCCTCCGAGGCCGCCGACCGGGATTCTTTCAATGGCTTCGGATGGCGGTAGCTTGACGCGAGCGGTCGCGTTCGCGACAGGCGGAGAAAAACCGAATGGCATCGCGCTCTCGCCCGACGGTACGAAGCTCTACGTCGGATTCACGGACCCGCCGCGCATCTTTTCGTACCCCGTGAGTGCCGCGGGAGTCTTGGCATCCAACGGCACGCCCTTCATCGCAGCCGAAAAGCTAGTTGACCTGCCGGACGGGCTCGCCGTTGATGTGGCAGGTAACGTTTACGTCGCTGAAGCACACAAAACCGAGGGAGTTTTTAGCGGCCGCGTTTCAGTGTTCTCAAGTACTGGCCAAAAGTGGGGTGAAATTGCTGTTCCTGACGGTCGGCCCACGAGCGTTGCCTTCGGCGGAACGGATAAGAAAACCCTTTTCATCACCCTTGAAAGAGGCATTCGCGTCTACAAAGGACGCTGCGCTGGTCTCGCGGATAACTGAGACTCAAAAGCGTTTACAGGCTGTCGTAGATTCGCTCGTAAGCGCGGGCCATCACGGCTACTGAAAAACGATCCGTGACGGCGTCGTGAGCTCGTCCTCCGCGACGCCGGACTTCTTCGGGGTGGTCAATGGCGTCCTGCATCGCGCGCGCGAGGGCTGACGCCGAGTGGCCATGCGCGAGCCACCCCGTGTCGCCGTCCGTGACGATCTCGGGAATGCCGCCCGTGGGAAGCGCCACGACCGGCTTTCCCATGGCCATGGCCTCGAGTAGCGCGACCCCGAGGCCTTCCGCACGCGCGCTTGAGAGCGCGATGTCGGCGCTCTCCACGGCGTTCCGCACGTCGCCTACGTACCCGACAAAGCGCACGCGACCGTCGACGCCGAGCTGTTTTGCGCGCGCGCCTAGCGCCGTCCGCTGCTCACCGTCTCCCACGATGTCGAGCTCTGCGTGGGGGACAAGCGCGAGGGCTTCAAGCGCAACGTCGAGACCCTTTCGAGGATCAAGCCGACCGAGCGAGACGAAGCGAACGCTGCGCGCCGCGACTACACCGCCTGCGGCGCCACCGCCCGTGACGACCTCAGACGACGCCAACGCCGTCCGCGGTTCGTTTGGGCGCGGAGCGAAGTGCACTGTGTCGACGCCGTTCGTGACGACGTGAACCCACGGCGCGACCCACGGCGCTTTCGCAAGCGCGACACGCGAAACATGCGACGAGATGCACACCACTGCGTCGGCGCGCGTGAGCGACCATCTCGAAAATGGCCAGCAGCTCGGGTCGTCGTACACACGCGTAGAGTGCTCGGTTCTCACGACTTTGGCGCCGACGCGGCGGGCCGCGCGCGTGCCGACGACCTGCGAACCGAACGTGTGAAGGTGAGCTATCGCGGCGTCGCGCTTCGTGAGAACGGCCGCGAGCCATGCGGCGTCGCGAGGTCCGAGCGAGCGAGCGAGGTAAGACAGCGGAGTCTCCCGCACCGGAGAGCGCTCGTCGACGTCGAGCCCGGCGTCGACAAACAGCGCACGAAGCCGTTCGCTAGGCGTAAAAAGAGCCACGGTATGACGACGCGCCGTCTGCGCGCGCACCAGGTCGACGAGCATGCGCTCGGCGCCGCCGACCTCACCCGCCACGACCACATGGACGACAGGACCGTGACTCATCCACTCATCCTGCTTCGGGCTCACTTCGAGGCTCCGCGTCAGTGACTCGTTCGACGGGAAGGTCGCGAACAGCCTTCAGGCGAGCCTCGAACTGAAACCAAAAGATGACCGCGATGACGGCGTGGACACAGGATGTGGAAAGCGCAATGCCCCTCAGCCCGAGGACGTTCAGCAACACGAGGTTAAAGACTGCGTTCGATCCCGCGTTGAGGATTCCCATTCCGATCATAATCGAGCTATTTTTGAGCGCTACGTGAGCCCGCGCAAGCACGAGTAAGGCCCCGAATGGGGCAAGCCCGACGAGGTGGTACGGCAGCAGCTCGATCATCGTCGTGACGCCCGCCGCATCCATCTGGCCTCGAAGGAATACGGCGCGCAAAATCGGACCGCGGAGCGCCATCATGAGCGCTGTCGAGGCGAGCAGGAGAAGGGTCACTGTCGTGAGTGAGGAGACGACGGTGCGGCGAAACGTTCGCAGGTCGCGACGCGCGAAATCCTCCGACAAATGCGACAAAAGTACCGGCAAGAGTGCAGCTTGGAGGAGCGACGTTGGCACAAGCGCGACGTCGCCGGAGTAGCGCAACATCGTGCCCGCGCCGACGATTCCCGAAAGGCCCGCCATGAGCTGGTCGACAACGGGATTGACGCGCGTGACGGCGCCGCCCCCGACCTCGTGAGCAATGAGGCGGGCGACTCGCGTGAGCGCCGCGGGTCGCTTCATGGTCAGGTCGATTTTCACGCCTTTGATGTGAATCGTGAACCACGCCAAAAGCGCCAGCGCGGCGAGCTCACCTGCGAGTGCGCTGAAGGGGACGAGAAGCACGCCGACCTTGGCGTGACCGCCGGCTAAAAGGGCGATCGTGACGGCCATGCCTAGGCCACTCGCGATCGGCTGAATGACAAAGTGACGCTCCACCGTGAGCAACGCGCCGAAAAAGGTGCGAGTTGCCATCACGATCAGAAAAAGAGTGAACGGCGCCACCATCCACGCCGCAAGCGTGAATTCTGCACCTACGTAGCGGAACGCAAACCACCCGAGCGCGAGCGCTCCCACGGAGACGGCGAGTGCGCCGCCAAGGACCCACGTGTGGAGCAAGACCGATCCCAAAAGTGCGGGCACACCTGCCGGATGCGCGAGCCGCTCCTCGGCGAGCACGGGCACGAGCGGCGAGTCTTTGAACGCGGAAAAGACGAGCGAACCCGCGAATGAAAAGACCGCCCATGAAAAAAAATAGACGTCCATCGCCGCCGTGCGACCGAACCAAAACGCGAGTACCAACGGGAGAAAGAGCTCTCCTGTGCGGAACACCACGAGCGCCGGCATAACCAAGAGCGTCGTGCGCAAAAGCGATTTTTGGGGAGTCGCTGTCCGCGTAGCGGTCTCGTGGTCACTCACGCGCGGAGAATCTCGGGTACGTCACCGAGGCCCACCACTTGAATGCCTGCGCCTTGCGCAAACGTTAGAAGCGACCGCAGGCGGGCGAGGATGCCTTGTGCCTGGGTCTCGTTCGCCGCGTAGGGGCTCGTGTTCGGAACGACCTCGACGTTGTGAAACATTGCGTTGAGGATGACCGGCTTGGTGGGGGCGCATCGAACAGCCTCTGCAATTTCGTCCTCGGCGACGCGGATAAGGGGGCCGCTGGTCCCTCGGGTGGGACGAAGCCAGCGCGGTTCGACATAGCGGCCGAGGCCTGGAATGAAGTTGCGGAGGCGCCGCCGAATGGTGACGGGCACTTCGAGTATCGACGCCTTCCCAGGCAGGCCCGGCGCGTGCGGGTTCGGCCGATACGGTTGGCTTGGGGAGCCGCGAAACGAAAGCCCGGGCGCCCCCGACGAGGTCCAATCCATGTGCGGAGTGACGCTCGACTCTACGGCGTACCCAAGAGATTCCAGGATCGGAATCGTCTGAGGCCCGATGCCGAAGCGCCCGGCCCGAAAGGACTGCGGTTGGTGATCGAGCGTTTTGATAAACAAATCGGTGAGATACGTGAGCTTTTGGCGCTCGATCTGAGGCGTGTAGTCGCGCTGAAAGACCCGCGTGACGTCGGGTTCGAAAGCCCCGGGCTCTGCATATTCGCCGTGCAAATGTGTGCCCAGCTCACATCGGCTTGCGAGCGCGCGGAACGTTTCGGCGCAGGCGGCATCCCGGAGCACCTCCGGCGAGAGCAGATAGGTCGGTTTCGCCCCGAAAGACTCGAACATGGGTTGGAGCCGTTTGACGATCCCGTCTTCGACGCCCGCGAACGACATCGGCTGACGGCACCTCCAGCGTGTGCCCTTGTCACATTCCGTGTCGATGGAAACGCATAAGTAGGTGCGGGCCATCGCCCATCCCTTACCGCGCCTCGTAGCGGCGAGGCAATTCGCAGCAGCGGTGCACGCCAATCTGCGGATATTCGCGCCTGTGGCCGATGCGCACACTGGCGGCCGAGCAAAAGTCGCGGCATACGCTCTCCTAGGGATCATGACCACGCATGTGACCGAGCCGCCGAGCGAGTCGATCGACGAGGAACGCGACCTCACTCGCGACAGGTCGCCGCCTCCGCCGCGGCTGGGCTCGGGCTTGTCCGGGCTGCGCGCCTACGTCGGCGGCGCTTCTCGCGCCACATCTGGGGATGAGGGCTTGAGGGCGGCGTCGGTCTGGGCTCAACCTTCCATTCACTCACCTCGCGCAGGCTCGGAACGAGCCGCCGCGCAACCGACTACGAAACGATCGCTTTGGATCGCGCGTGCCGCTTGGGCTGGTCTCGGCGTGGTGGGGCTGTTCTCGATCCTCGTCTTTTGGGCGTTTGACGCGTTACCGTTTCAGGACTTGCCCGCCCACGCAGGGCTTATCGCGATGCGCCATCGCTTCGGCGCATCGCCGCTCGCCTCGAGCTTTGAGTCCCGCTTCTTCGTTCTCGCCCCGCACATTGGCCCGTATTCGCTCTTTCGTTTTCTAGGCGAGACCTTCGTGAGCGTCGTTGGTCCGTTAGGGGCCGTACGAGCCCTCGCGACACTGCCCGTGGTGGCGACGCCGATGGCGATGCTCCTGGCCCGCCGCCGACTCCACGCCGACAAGACCCCCGTCTACGGCTATCTGGGGGTTGCCCTTTCCTTCGGATTTATGACCCTCCTAGGGTTCGCGAGCTACTTGCTTGGTGTGGCGGTGATGCTCGTCGGACTTGTGATGTGGCTCGAGCTCCTGGTCGCCGCCGACGACCGCGCGGCCGACCTTCGCAAGCGTGAGCTCGTGATGGCGGCGTTCACGCCGCTCATTTTCATCGCACACGGCCATGCGTTCGTCTTGTTCTTGCTTTGTGCGTGCGTTTCTGCCGCGAGTTCCGGTGATCGGGCGGCGCGATTCGTTCGCTTCCGCGCGTTTGCCCCGGCCGTCGCTCTTGCTGGGTGGGTCGCGTGGATTGAGCGAGGCGCCTCCACACCCGCGGGCTCGGTGCCTGTTGTACCGCCGCTGATGCCGGTCTTTCAAAGTCCAGCAGCAAAGTTCGAGCTGCTCGTCACACCGACGTTGATGACCCGCAGCGGCGTCGACTTTTTCGTCGGTATCGCGCTTTGGGCCTTCGCCGCGTTGTGCTCATTTTACACGCTACGCGCGCTCGGTAAGTTACGCGCGCCTTCGACGACCCCCGCGGCGCGTCACAGTCGTGCGCTCTACGCTTCCGCCGCAGCGCTTTTTGTTCTGTTTCTCGTCCTTCCTCACGCGGTCGGATGGTTCGGCTTTGTCGACGGCCGGCTGCTGCCGCTCGTCCTGATGTTCGCCTTACTTGGCGTACGCCGTGATGCGCTGCCGCGCTCGCTTGCCGTCGCCGCGAACATCGGCGCGCCTGCGGCTGCCGCAGCGCTCGCTGTCGTCGCGCTGACGGCGTCGTACCTCTTCCAAGACGAGGCCCACGGCTACCGCGAGGTCCTTGCGCACGTGCCTGCCGAAGCAACGCTGCTCAACCTCCCTCTCGACCCGAACAGCGATATCTTCACGGCACATCCCTTCATCCACTACGACAAGCTTGTGCTTGCCGATCGCCCCGTGGTGGTGAGCGATGTCTGGTTTCACCAGGGTTCCGCGCTTTATCCGACGTCAGAAAACCCCGCGTTGCGTCTCCCGGCGAGCTACAGCGAGAGCGACCTAAAGTTCATTGAATGGCCTGCTTATCGCCTTCAAGACTGGGATTTTGTGCTGATTCGGACGCGTCCGTCGGCCTCGCAGCCGTACACGCCGAATGACCTGACGCTCGAAGAGCACATCGGAGGCTGGTGGCTCTTCAAGCGCGTCCCCGGCTCTTCGGCCGCGCGCTAGCCTTTTCGTTGCCAAAACAGGAACGTGTGCTGACGTTCGCGGAAGGGAAGCGTCACGTCAATACGCTCGAGGTTTCGCGCACCGAAACGGCAAGGCGCGAAGGCGCAGCTCGCGGGGCTTTTGCTCGGGTCGACATGGGTAGGCTTGAGAGGGTTGACCCCAAGTACGAGCCAGCCCCCGGGCCTAAGCGCGGAGGCGCACGCGGCGAGTGCCTTGTCGACCTCTGACGGGTCATTGAGCCCGAATCCAATGACACCGCTCATGACGATGGCATCGAAGATGAACCCCGGGAAGTGAGTGGCCAGATCTTGAACGCTCCCAACGGCATGCGGTTCGCCGCCGAACGGGGTCAACCGCGCCTCAGGGTCAATCGAGGCGAACACTTTGCCTGTAAACAGCGCGGCGTAGTGTTTCGTGTACCATTGCACGCCGACAAACAGCGCGCGCTGCACAGCGACGTCGGCTGCAAACGTAGCGAGAATCTCGCGTTCGAGCACGCGACGATCCGGAGGGAGGTAAAGCCCGTGCTTCCACGCGGTATGCAGAACTTCGGCGCGCGCCCACGCGAATGGATTCACGCCGCGTGCGTATGCCGCTTCGGTCTGGGGAGCAACGTTCCAGCTTTGCGGGCCGTGCTCGCTAGTGTAACCCCACTGCGATGAACGCGGCTTTTTCGGGCGAGTTTAGCGTCGGCAACACGGGCTCAGGCGATGCCGCTGCGGCGGTGCTCGTTTCGGCCCGTCGGAAGGTACGCGTTCTGTTCATCAACGACACGGCGCGTAACGGCGGACCAGGGCGGAGCCTCTTTTACATCCTAAAGTTCCTTGACCCTAACGTTGTGCATCGCGCGGTCGTCTTGCCGCGCCCCGGCGTCATTAGTGAGCTTTACGAGTCGCGCGGAGTCACCGAAGATCTCTTGTTCGAGCCGGATCTCGTTGAGAACCCGATCGAGCCGTGGAATCGGTCTATGGAGCGCCTCGACTTCGACGCGCCACGCGCCGTGCAAGGCGTAAGGGCGGTGGGCAACGTATTCCGTGCGACGCGCGCGCTCGTAAAGCTCACGAGCGTCATTCGTCGAGGGATGTTCGACCTCGTGTACTGCAACGGTACGAACGCCGACTTCGCGGGCGGCGCGCTCGCGCGGATGTCCGGCGTGCCCGTCATTTGGCACGTTCGCTACACCTCGCTCCCGAAGGCCGTGCGCGGCGTCCACGACAGGCTTGCCGCGAGCCACGGCGTTCGCCGAATTCTTTGCGTTTCGAACGCGTCGGCGAAGCTTTTTCCGCACTGCCCTGAAAAAGTCCGCGTGATTCACAACGCGCTCGACGTCGCGGAGTTCGACGCTCGCGGCGTGACCCCGACGTTGCGCGAAGAGCTGAAGCTTGCGCCCGGTACGGTCGTGTTCGGCAGCCAAGGGCGAATTTTACCGCGAAAAGGCTACGTCGAGATGATTCGAGCGGCGCACCTCGCGCTCGGTCGAATGACCGACGTGGAGCGAACCCGCGTGCACTTTGCCGTGCTCGGAGATACGCCGGAGGACATGCAGCCGGACCACCTTGCCGAGTGCCGGGCGCTCGTTCAAGAGCTTCGCATCGGCCAGCATTTTACGTTTCTTGGATTTCGAAACGACGTAAAGCCGTATGTCACTGACTTCGACGTGGCCGTCGTCCCGAGCGTCTACGCCGACCCGCTGCCGCGCGCGGTGATCGAGTCGATGGCGCTCGGTAAGCCCGTCATCGCGTTCGACGTAGGCGGCGTAGCCGAGATGCTCGAAGGGGGAACGACCGGCACGCTCGTTCGCGGCCTGCCACCTGACGTCGACGGCCTAGCGACTCAAATGCTCATCTATTTTCGCGATCCGGCGCTTCGGGAGACGCAAGGGCGTGCCGGGCGTGCACGCGTCGAACGCGACTTCGACGGCGCCACGCAGGCTCAGCGCATTCAAAACGAGATTATCCTCGCTTCGGGCCTTTCTCAGGCCAGTGGTGTGGCTCGGGCAACCGCTTGAGCAGGGACGATGACCTTACGGCCGGCAAGCAAAGCCCTGTCCGCGCGTTCGTGGAGCGCGTGGTCGACGTCTCGATCTGCCGACCGTTTCTCGTGTTGGCCGTGGCCTTGGCCGTGCTGCTCGGGGCCTCGCTGTACGCGACGCGGCTTGAGCTGAAGTCCGACTTTCTCGAATTGCTCCCGCGGGATTCACCAGGGTTCGTCGCATTTGAACAGCAGCTGGAGCGGATGGGGGGAGGGGCCTCGCTGATTGTCATCGCCGAATCGCCCGACCGAATCGCCAATCAACGCTGGGTCGATGACATGTCGGCGCGCTTGGCGTCCATGGCCGACGCTCGAACCTCGTGCGTGCGCGATTCATGTGTCACCCCCGAGCGCGGCGTCACTCGCGGCGTTTCACCTGCCCCGAATGTCTTAAAGACTGAGACGGCAGCGTGCGCCAAGGCGTGCGGCGCACCGCTCATTTCGTACGTCGAGAGCGGCACGAAGGAGGTGCGGGAGTTCTTCCGAGCCAACCAGTGGCTCTATGCCGATCTCGACGATCTCGAGAACGCCGACCGCACCCTGGATCGCCAAATTGCCATCAAGAGCGGGATGGTGAGCGATCTCGAGAGCGAGGACGACGACCGCGACGCGACACCCCGGAAGGGCGACGGCCCCGCCGCGACGCGCACGCTCGGGATGGACGAATTTCACGACCGGTGGGAGAAAAAAGGTCAAAAAAAAGACGATTTCCCTTCCGGCTACTTCGCGACCCAAGACGGCACAATGCTCGGTCTGCGGATTATCTCGCCTACGACAGGCACGGGAGACAAGGGCGGCGACCAACTCCTCGCCAAGGTCGAAGAGCTGACTCGGCAAATGAACCCGGCGTCGTACCACCCGCAAATGCGTGTCGGTTTCGCAGGCGACATTCCAAATGCGATTGCCGAAAAAGATTCGATCGTCGGTGAAGCCGTGTACGCGACGGGGATCGCGACGTTGCTCATTATCTTCGGAATCTTTGCTTTCTTCCGTTCTTTTTCGGCGCTCGCCGTCATGCTTCTTCCGACGACAGTAGGGATTGCCTGCGCGTATGCCTTCGCGACAGCGACGTTTGGCTATGTGAATACGTCTGGCGCGTTCCTCGGTGCCATTATCCTCGGTAACGGAATCAACTATCCTATCGTTCTTCTCAGCCGCTACCGCGAGTTTGTCGCGCGCGGCATGGCGCGTGATGTCGCCAAAAAAGCTGCCGTGTGGAACGCTTTTCGAGCCGAGCTCGTCGGAGCAAGTGTCGCCGGAATTGCGTACGGCTCCTTGGTGATTACGCGATTTCGCGGGTTCAGCCAATTCGGGATGATCGGCTTCGTCGGTATGCTTCTCGTTTGGTTGTCGATCATTCCGCTCGTGCCAGCCTTGTTGACGCTTTTCGAGCGACTCCGAGCCAGGCCTCGCATCGCTCGTTTCGTCAACGCGCGCGATGTCCTCCTCGACTCCCGGGCCGTCTCCTGGCTCTTCACGACGGTCGACTCGAACGGTGCAAGCGGCCCCTTCGTCCGATTTGTCGCGCGCGTCACTGAAAAGTATGCGGGTCCTCTCCTTGTCGCGGCCGCCGTACTTACGGCCGTCGCGGCTGTAAAACTTCCGTCCTTTCTGCGCGATCCTTGGGAGTACAACTTTGCGCACCTGGGGTCGCGCGGCTCAAAGGACGACGCAGGCGTGGGCGGCTGGTCGCTGAAGGCCGAGAAGGTCTTCGGCGGAAAGATGAACATTGCAGGCGCTCGCATGCTCGCCGCCACGCCCGACCAGGTGCCGGCGGTGAAAGCGCAAATCCTCGCGAACGACGCGAAGGACGCGCAAGGCAAGCTTGTTGAGGAGATAAGTTCCGTGAGCGATCTGATGCCCGGGAACGCGCGCGAACAAGCGGCGAAGCTCGCAGTGCTCGATCGAATTCGAGACCGACTCACCGAACGCGTACTCTTCGAAATGCCGCGAGAAGAGCAAACGAAGCTGCTTGAGATGAAGCCGCCCGAGGCTCTCAAAGCGTTGACCACGCAGGATATCCCCGCGCTCCTTCGTCGCCGCTTCGAGGAAAAAGATGGCACGATCGGCGCTGTTTTCTATGTAAAGTTTATCGATCTTTCGTTTTCCGATGGCCATAATTTGCTGCGAATCGCGAAAACAACGGACAACGTCACGCTCCCCGACAGTACCGTCGTGCGCACAGCGAGCCGTTCGACTATTTTTGCTGAGATGATCCGCTCGATGGAGCGCGACGGCCCGCTCGCAAGCTTCGCCTCCTTGCTTGCCGTGGCGGCCGTGGTCATCCTCGCTACCTGGAGCCGCCGCGGTGCCGTGTGCGTGCTCGCGTCACTTCTCATCGGCGTCGTGTGGATGGTGGGCTCGGCTGCGTGGATGAACGAGAAACTGAACTTCCTCAATTTCATCGCCCTCCCGATCACGTTTGGTATCGGCTGCGAGTATCCCTTCAATATTTTCGACCGCTCACGCCTCTTAAGCGGCGACGTGACGCTTGCTGTGCGCCGAAGCGGCGGAGCCGTCGCGATGTGTAGCTACACGACGATGGTGGGATACGGCTCGTTGCTTTTCGCAGACAACCAAGCGCTTCAGTCCTTCGGGCGTCTCGCCGCGGGCGGTGAGGTAACCTGTTTAGTCGCGGCAATGTTCGTCTTGCCGGCGCTGCTCCACGTCTGGAAGCGTCGCCCGCATCCAACTCCCGTGTCCTAGAGATGTCCTCAGGATATGGTCATTTTTGTAAAGCCTGCCTAATTAGAACGATAAGGCCAGCTCTCTCTTGTCTAAATCATATTGGGGGCCACAAGCGGTCGTGACACTGTCGGTTACTACTTATTGGTTCGTAACGTCGCAGCGTCGTATCTGGTTAAGCCAGCTTCGTTTGACGTCACTTCTGCATTCGATTTTGCGCGCTTAGGGCACTTTTTCGCCTTGAGGCTTAGTGAATGTGACTAGAATTTTTGGAGTTGATTTGTCGCTGCAAGCCACAGTGCACGCTTTTACGATTGCGTCACTCGAGCCGCAAACTGTTTAGTTGACGTCGAAGGTGGTCAAGGAAGTCGAAGTTACGCATGCCTTCAGGCCTTCAGGCCTCCACGCCTACGCGCGGGTGGCCTGCGACACGTTGTCTCCTACGGTCCACGAAGCCGTTCTTGCACCGGAACCCATCACCCAGCACGATGCCGCCGTTCGTCGAGACCTAAGTTTTTGACAAGAAAGGAAGTCTGCTTCTTTGAAAGCATGCGCGCGTACCAGGCCGCGCCGCGACGAACTACAGCCTGGAGGCTTGCGCGCAGATGGTCAGCGTAGGGCACTGTGCGCGAAGGTTGCTCTCCAAGGACTTAGACCTAGCGGCGATGCTTCGAGTGGTCGACGAGTGAATTCTTACGCAGGCCTTACATGCGAGCGCTCGAGGACCACGAGGAAGTCGTCGAACTCGATTGGGCGTGCCCACAGCAATCGGTCGGGCACCGATGAACGCGGTGACTGGTGGTCCGCGAAAACCGAAGGTCCGTTGCACAAAAAGAGGCTAACGGCGGGTGGAGATATCGTGTGCTGTCTGGGACCCCACACGAAATCCCCACGTTAGCGATCAATCGTAGCCGGGTGGGGGAACGGAACCGCTCTTGACGCCGCCCGCTTCCTCGATGGCGTCCGCCCGGCGAGGGCGACGAGTGCATTGAAGGATTTGCTTCCGAACGCGAACCGCGTCGGGAGTTACCTCGACGAGCTCGTCGGCGTCGATCCATTCCATGGCCGTTTCGATGGAGAGAACTCGCGGAACGGCTAGCGCAACGTTTTCGTCTTTGCCGTGGTTGCGTACGTTTGTCTGCTTCTTTTCGCGCACGAAGTTGACGTCGGAGTCACTCGGCCGGTTGTGTTCGCCCACGATCATCCCCTCGTAGACGTCGGCGCCGGGCTTGAGGAAAAATTCTCCACGCGCCTGGAGATGGTTCATCGCATAGGGAGTAGCGACGCCCATGCGGTCAGAGACAAGCGCACCGAGCTGGCGCTTTGCCATGACCCCGCCCCACGGCTCCCATCCGTCGAACATCGTCGTGAGAAGGCCCGTACCGCGAGTTGAGGTAAGAAATTCACCGCGGAATCCAATAAGCCCACGGCTCGGGATGCGAAACTCAAGGCGCGCTCGGCCGTGGCCGTGGTTGCCCATCTTGGTCATTCGGCCCCTGCGAATTCCGAGGCGTTCCGTCGCGACGCCAATGTAAGCATCCGGGACGTCGACAACGACGAGCTCGTAGGGCTCGTAGTCGACGCCGTCTTCGTGCTTCGTGATGACCTCGGGGTTTCCGAGCTGCATCTCGTATCCCTCGCGGCGCATCGTCTCGACGAGGATGGCGAGCTGGAGCTCTCCACGGCCGAGCACGGTGAACGTGTCCGGTGACTCCGTATCGTCGAAGCGGAGCGCGAGGTTCTTGCGAACTTCACGAACGAGACGCTCGCGAAGCTGACGGCTCGTGAGAAACTTCGACAGCTTGCACTTGCCGGCGAACGGCGAAGTGTTGACGCCAATGCGCATCTTAATCGTCGGTTGTTCGACGATGATCCGGGGAAGTGCTCGCCCCTCCCAACCCTCGGAGAGGTCAACGATGGTGTCCCCGACGTCGATGTCGTCGATCCCAGCAATGGCGACAATCTCGCCCGCGCGGGCCTCGGACGTTGTCGTCCGTTTCAGGCCCTCGTAGGTCGTGAGCACCTTAATCGTCGCCTTGTTCTTCGCCGCGGCCTTGAGAACGCCAACCTGCTGGTTCGCTTTAATCGACCCGGCGGCGATGCGCCCGATGGCGAGGCGACCGACGTAGTCATCGTGATCGATATTATTAATTACAATCTGCAGCGGCGCAGCCGGATCAGCCTTCGGCGGCGGGACTTTTTCGAGAATGGTCTCGAAGAGGGGCTTGAGCGTCATGCTGTCGTCCGAGAGCTCGCGCTTCGCGACACCGTCTCGTCCGATCGCGTAGATGACCGGGAAGTCCATCTGCGCTTCACCGGCTTCAAGGTCGATGAAAAGATCAAAGATTTCATTCAGCACTTCGTCAGGGCGCGCGTCTTGTCGGTCAATCTTGTTGATGACGACGATGACCGGGAAGCCGAGCTCAATGCACTTCTTCAGTACGAAGCGAGTTTGGGGTAGCGGCCCTTCGGCCGCGTCGACGAGCAAAAGAGCTCCGTCGGCCATCATCAAGGTTCGCTCGACTTCACCGCCGAAGTCCGAGTGGCCGGGGGTGTCGACGACGTTGATCTTCACGACCTCGCCGTTTTTGTCTTTCCATCGAACACTCGTGTTCTTCGCGAGAATGGTAATTCCACGTTCCTTTTCGAGGTCGTTGGAATCCATGACGCGGTCGGCCATGACTTCGTTCTCGCGGAACGTGCCGGCCTGCTTGAGCATATGATCGACGAGCGTTGTTTTGCCGTGGTCGACGTGAGCAACGATCGCCACATTACGGAGCTGCATAGAGGTGCCGCTGTCTAGTAGGCGCAACGCATTGCGGCAAGCGTTAGTCGACAGATTGCAGATGTGAAAGACCTCAGCCGACCCGTGCGTTAGCGATCGAGGCCCAGTCTTGCGCGTGCTTCCGCGTACGCATCGGTCACGCTGAACGTCATCAGTTCGCGGGCTTCCGTCGTTCGTGCAATCCACGCGGCGCGTGCCTCGGGGTCCCGTGGCGCTTCCGGTTCGCCTTTCGACCAGGCGATGGCATCGAGTGCGCTGCTCGGATCGCCAACCGCCAAGAGCGCCACTCGGTTGGCCCACGCTTGCGCGGAAGGTCCGAGCATCGCCGCATCGGCGCCCAACGTACCCGCAGCCTCCAGCGCAATCACGCCAACGGTCGGGTCGATGGATCGCGGAAGCGCAGAGGCAAGGCGACGCGACACGAGAGCGACCTTTTTGGCGTCGGCTCCCTGTGGTGTGAATTTGGGATTAAGCGCGGTAAAGAGCGCACAAACAAGCACGGCGACATCGTCGGGCTGGCCGCGAACGAGCGCGGATGCTCGCGCCAGGATTAGCTTCAGCGCGCGTACAATAACGAAAACGCGAGCTTGCTCGTTGCTGGTCGTCGCGAGCCCCTCCCCGACGAGCAGCATCGGTGGGGTTGAACGAAGCGGTATCGCTACGTTAGCCAGTTGAGGTGAGACCCAAATCTGCAGGGCGCCGAGCCCTACGACAGTCGCAATCCCGCCAATGGCTGTTCCAAGGGGCGTGCCTTGGACAAGCGGGGCGGCGTGCCATGCGCGGAGGTCGATCTGCGACCCCTCATCGAGCGTGTCGCCCGCGCGATGAAAAAGAGCTCTCAAGGCGGAACCGAGAAGCTCCGGCGCGAGAAGCTCGTCCAGCCGAGGGTCGATCGCGCGCGCATCGCCGCCCACTAGGCCCTTCGGTGCGGGGGCCCTCCCCAGCGCCGCGAGGTTCGGGCCCTCGACCGCGTGTAACGTCGCTGAGACCACACGGGCGGCATCGTTGAGGCCCCTAAGGTCGTAAGCGGCGTGCAAAATTTCAAAAAGCGACGTGACGAATCGGCCCGCCACGAACGAGCGCCGTGCGTCACCTGCCGCACGGTCGAGGAGAATGTGCATCGCCGGAAGCTGCCGTTGCCGTGTATAGAACTCCGCCATCGCTCGGAGCGCGACGACGGACGTTGGAAATTCCTTTCGCGCGGATTCGAGAACCTGCTCCGACCGCCGTACATCGCGTGCCGCCGTCTCGTGAATCCGCGCCAGATCGATGAGTCGCTGAAGGCGAACGCTCGGTTCTATCGCGTGAAGAATGACCTCCTGTTGGGTCTCAATCGCGCGCGCGATGTCGCCCTGCCGCTTGTAGATGTCGATGAGCTTTTCGAGTGCGGGAACGTCGCCGGGAGCGCGTTTAACTACCTCGCGGTACGCAACCTCGGCGCGCGACAGGTTGACGGTGTGAACGCTGTAGAGCTCACCTAGTTTTTCATAAATCGCGCGCTGTTCTTCAGGCGTGTCGAGCAGCCGTGCGAGGCGTACGTACGCCTGTTCAACGCCCAACCAGTCGCCTTCCCGCGCGCAGAGGTCGGCCATCGCGGCAAGGGCGGTCGCGTGGTCCGGACTCCGTGCAAGGGCGCTTTCGAGCGAGGCCTTCGCCTTGGACAGCTCGCCCATTTGCCCGAGTGCCCGAGCGAGTTCTACTTCAAGGGCAATTCGTTCGCCGTCTTCCTTGACGACGACGAGTCGCTTCTCGAGAAGTCGTGCAAGTTCGGCGTCCAGGTGCCTTTCGGTGTAGAGCGCTTCGAGCCGCTGAACCACGTCGCCGTGCGTCACGTCGAGTTCTGCGCACTGCTCGAGCGCGGTCAACCCGCGCTCCGTGTCCTTCACTTCATCGAGCCAAAGGCGGGCCGCATCAAACCACGCGAGCACCTGGTGGTCGGGGACGGCGCTGGCGCGGGCGAGGCTCTCGCACGCCTCGGCCGCCTCCCGTGCCTGACCCCGCTGTGCCCGCACTTCGGCAAGGAAGCCCCACGTGACGACGTCGCCGGGGTCCTCCGTAGCTGCGTGCTCAAGCAAGCGGCTCGCATCGTCGAGGCGTCCTAGGCGAGCCGCCGCTTCGCTCGCGCGCAGTAAAAGTGTGGCTCGTTCTGGCGACCGCTGCGTGCGCTCGAGGAGCGCGTTCGTCGTCGATAGGAGCGTCTCATCGTCGTTTTGGGCGCGCGCGTGTGCGTTGAGCTGCCGAAGCGCCCACAATGAAGGGTCAGGCTGCGTGGCCGCGAGGCGAGCGATGTCGTGCGTTCGCTCCCAGCCAGCCTCTGTCCGTGTTTTGAAACGTGCCGCCGCTTGCGCATGGCCGGCCACTTCGCCTCCTGCCGTACCCTCCAGCGCGAGCGCGATTTGCTCGAAGATCCGAGGAAGTTCTTCGTCGCGGCCCTCCGCGATGAGCCGTTGCTCTACGGCACGAAGCGAGGGAAGGTGGCGCGGGGTCCTCTCAAGAATGGCGGTGTGCCACTCAAGCGCAAGCTTTTCGTCCTTTTCGTCCTTCTCGCCGATCGAATCGAGCTCGGCGAGGCGTTCAAAGGCCTCGGTGCGCTCCGAGTCGCTGTCGGTCACGTTGGCAAGCTCGACGAGTTCTGCGGACTGGCGGCTCGTATCACCGGTCTGCAACTCAGCGCGCGACGCCACTACGCGCGCAAACCTCCGTGACCCAAGGTCCGCGCTCCCGTCGACACCGCGTGCGGCTCGAAGCGAGGAAACAAAGTCACCCGCCCGGCCGAATGCGAGTGCGGCCTCGATGAGAAGCTGAGCTCGGACCTCCTTCGTTTTCGTTGCAGCCTGCTGTTCACGCCACGCACCCGAGTCCTTGGGGGGAGCGCTTGCGAGGTGCTCGAAGAGGTCGCGAAGGGCCGTGTCGTCGGGCCGCTCGCGCTGGGCCTTCTCGAGGCATGCACTTGCGAGTTCGGCGTCGCTTTCGGCGACGAGAAAGGCTTCGCGGACCGCGTCGAGCGCGTGTTCGAGGCCATCGGTGAGGGTTGGCCTCCGTGCCCGAATCCACCGAAGCACCTCATCGGTATCCCCCTTGCGACGGCCGATCTGCTCGCCTAGAAAAGCGGCGATGCCGAGCGTGGGTGCGTCGCGATGAACACGCTCCAGGACCCTTAGCTGCTCGTCTGCGTCGAGCGGCTTATGGCCTACGCTTGCCGACCGGTTGAGGCGTGCGAGTCCCTCCAGCCGGAGCACGGCGCTTTTGTTGCCGTCGTCCATTTGGTCGGCCATCTCGAGGAGTTCGCCGCCAAGGTCGGCGCTGCGCGAGGGTTGATCGTCGAGCGCGGCTATGGCTCTCAGGACGAAGTCGTGAGTGGCTCCATTGGCGAGTGCGTCGCGCCATGCGCGGATGGCATGGCTGCGGTCCCCCGTGCGCTCGGCGACCAGCGCGGCCGCGACGTACCGCTGGGCTAACGAGGGGGTTAGGTCGCTCGTAGGGGTCGAAGCCAGCGCTTCGCTCACTTCGCTCCAGCGGCGTGCGAGAATCGCAACCTCGAGGCCGACGCCCATCGCGGACGGCGCCTCCGTCGGGACGATAAAAGAGAGCGCCTCATCAAGGGAGACTACCGTGGGTTTCGAGGCGAGTAAGCGACCTAGGGAGGCGAGGCCGCGCAGATCCTTGCGACCGACGGTGCGCCGTGCCCGGGTGACGGCCGCATCGGAAACACCCGACGGAAGCGCCAAGGCCGAGAGCGCATCGACGAGCGGCGCGTAGCGTTCGTGCTTTGCGAGCGCGTCGAGTGAACTCCCAGGGGGCTGAGCTGCAAAAGCTAAAAGAACGGCGTATTCGGCGACCTCAAAAGGCCCTGCATTCGCGAGTGCGACGGCCATCACGTCGGGGTCCTTGAGTTCCATCGCACGAGCTGCGAGGGGTCGGCTAGCGAGCACTTCTCCCTCCCGAAGAAGCGTGCGCAGCGCTTTCACGGAACCTCGCCGACCTCCAACGTGCGTTGAGCCTAGCGCGGCGGACAGCCAAAGTGCCGACTTCGTGAGCGACGGTTCGGCCGCCACATCGGCCAGCGCTTGCGCTGCCGTAACGGCATCCTTCCCGAGAAGTGCGGTACGCGCGCGCCGCAGGCCGCGTGTAACGGGCATCGCGTCGATGTCCGTTCCGGCGCGCGGTGCGCCGCGCAACATCAACACTGTCGCCACGGCCCTATCGAGGGCGATCAGTTCGGAGTTCTCTGCGAGGTCGGTTCCTGCGCTCGTGTGATTACCTTGCGCAAGAGCGAGCGCGGCTCGTGCGGCGGGTGCACGTACGTCCGCGGGGTCGAGCTTGCATGCTCGGTTCCATCGCTCGACGGCGGAATCACCATCTCCCCGCATGCGTAGAATATCGGCCGCGAGGAGCATCGAGTGCGCGCGCGCGGCGGGGGTAGGGGAGTGCGTGGCTTCGGCGTCGAGGGCCTCGACGCTATCGGACGCGTGGGGCGGCGTGAGCTGCCTTACCTGACGCCACGTCAGTGCGACGTCACGTGCCACGTCGCGCGCTTCGGTCGCGAGTCGAAGAGCTTCGACGGATTCGCCGAGCAAGGCGCGGAGCTCACTTACTCCGAGGAGCCCCCGAGCTTTCTCGTGCGGATTTTCGGTCGCGCGGGCCTCTTCCTCGAACCACGCTGCGCGCTCGCGAAATTCGATATTCGCCGCGTCAACGAGGCACGAAGAGGCCTCGGGAACGCCCGCGCGAGCCAGCGTGTCTTCGTCGGATTCACCTCCGCCGCCTCCGATCGGGCGGTCAGCCACAAATGTTTCGCTGTCGAACGGGATTGAGTTCTGTGGCTGTTCGTCGGTTTCAGCGACATTCCCTCGAGGCGCAACGGCTCGAATTTTCGCAGACGGCGGCCGCAGGGGCGGACGCTGCGACGCGCCCTTCGCGAAGAGCTGACCGAGTCCACCGCTAGCCGAAGGCGCCGAAGAAGTGGACGCCGTAGGCAACGCGGATTTCGGAGCTTCGACGCGCGGGTCCGAAGGCGACGGAATGTCGTCACCGAGCGCTGGGGCTTCGTTGCTGGGTCGGCGCGAGGCTTGCTCCCGAAGCTCCGGCGGCACCTGTGCAATCACGGTACCTTCACCCGAAAGGTTCTGAAGCGAGGTGAGTGGCGCGCGGGTT
The DNA here is from genome assembly GCA_025353725.1 of Polyangiaceae bacterium. Lineage (GTDB taxonomy): Bacteria > Myxococcota_A > Polyangia > Polyangiales > Polyangiaceae > Labilithrix. The sequence goes on from JANXOF010000012.1 coordinate 28,087, forward strand.
GGCGGTTCGACGAGCAATGTCGGTTGTGGACACTCGCCGGCGCTCGTAACGAGTGTGCTCTTTTCCCATTCATCCAGGGCCGAGCCCCAGTCGAGGTCGCCGAGTTCATCGGGCAGCTTGGAGCGATCCTTCGTCATGGTCAGCCCTCGAGTCCGATTGCACGACGCAGGTCGAAGTAGGGGCGCGATAGAACGAACCGCAAGAGTTCGTGCGCGCGAAGGTCGTCGCGGATCACGCCGGCTACTTGGTCGAAAGGCGCACCGAAAAGGTCGGCGAGCACGACCGAAACATCTCCGGACGCGAGTACGGCGACGCGTCCTTGCGAGGCACGTGCGCGTGCGGCCCAAAGCCTTGCGTCTTGGTTGCTCTGCACGATCGCCATGCAGAGCGGTACGATAGCGGCCTTCGTTTTTCGGCTTATCGCTTTGCTCATGAGGCGCTCGACCTCGGCAAGGACCGCAAAAGGCGGGTGAGCTATAGGAACCTTCGCGATGTTACATGCCGCCACAACGATGGCGGCGAGGGTCGAGTCATCCCGCCAGCGGGCGATCGAGCTGCCGCGTACGATGCCGAGAAGTTCGCGTGCGACGCGTGACCGAGTGACGGGCGACAGGGGTGCGTTTACGTCCGAACCGATGACGACCACGGGCGTTTCGAACGGAACGCCCGTCACTGCCGTAGGATCCACGCCTCCGACGCAGAGATCGAACTCTGCGATCCCGAAGGCCCCTGCCCACGTTGCGATTTCGTTTCGAACGGCAAGGCCAGCTCGCGGATCGACTCGGTCCTTCTTCGCATGAACCCCGAGCGAAGAGAGCTGCGGACCGAGTGCCTCGGTAAGTGTCGGGCCGAGTACGGCGAAAAGCTCGGCGATGGGTCCGTCATCACCGGGGGCAAGGATTTGACGGATCATCCCTTCGGTAAGCGCGATGTGCGGCACGCGCGGTTTTCTACTCCCGAGCATACTCACTCGCGTCTCGCTTGATCTGTCGCCGTCACCGAGAGCGACCGCACACGAGAGCGCCGACTGCTCGAGGCTTGCATCTCCCAGCGCGCGGGAAACGCGAGCGAGGCGGCGCTGAACTTCGACGTCAGCTGGCGATTCGTGGAGCGCGAAGAGCAACGCATCGCGGCCGTGCTCGAGGAAAGAGCGTCGCTGCGGTACGGTCGGATCCAAGAGGACCACGACGTCAAGGGCTTCGCCATCTCCGGGGGCTTCATCAAGCAGGAGACTTGCGGCCACGAGCGCGCCTCCCGGGGAATTGAGACGGTCACGATGGATGGCTAAGGCAAGGCGCGCCGCCTCCATGCGTCCCTCGCGCTCGGGACGCTCGTGCATGAGTTGTTCTAAAATGCGTGTGGCCTCGCTCCACGATCCCGTCCGCGCGGCCGCGCGGGCAAGGCGCTCTCGCACCGGGAGCGTCGTGAGCCCTGCGGAGTGAAGTTTAAGCAAGACCGCGAGAGCGAGGTCGTGCCGTCCGAGCTTGTTTTCGTAAAGGTCGACTGCGGCTACCCCCGCGGTGATCCTATTTTTCGGTGATGCGGCGTCGATGGTCGCGAGGCGGCCGAGTTTCGAGGCCGCTTCAGTAAACATCCCCTGGCGAATGAAAATCTCGCCCGTTAGTGCGAGCGCTCCGACGTGATTCTCGTCGAAGAGCGTCACGTGTTCGAGGGCCTCCAATGCCCCTTCCGGATTCCCTTTTTCACGCAGTACGCGCGCCATTTCCCAGTAGAGTTTTGCGATCTCTTGAGGGTCGTTCGTGACTTCGAGGCGCTTGTCGATGAGCGAGAGCAGACGGTCTGCGTCTTTGCGCTCCCGAACACGGCGGAAGAGCCTGTCGAACGCGACGGCACGCGTAGGGTCGCAAGCGAAGCTCGCCTCGAGTGCGTCTTCAGCGCGACGATCGAACTCCGTTCCGAGTGCAGACCACATCACTCCCGCTCGCTCCCAAAACGTGGCTGCGCGCGACTGGTTCGTGAGACGCGCACCGAGGTGCTCGCACGCCGCTGCGGCGCTCTCTGTATCCTCCAGCACCTCCGATGCCGCCCGGACGCCCTCCCACGCTTGAATGTCAAACGGGCGCGCGCCGATGACCGTGCGAAACATCTCTCTCGCGCGCGCCGCATCCCCGGTGGCCAGCACAGACCACGCAGCGAGAGCTAGGCCGTCAACTTCACCCTGTTCGCCGAGTGCGCCATCGAGTTCGCAAAGGGCAGCTGCACGGCGATGCGGCTGGCTGCCGGGGGGTGCAAGCTCGAGATTTGCGAGTCGCGACGCTTGCGATGACCCGGCGAGGAGCGGAAGGTGTACGAAACCGCGCTTCAACGCGTCGAGGAGCGTGGCGCTCGCTCGCATCGCCTCGCTCGCTTCGTCGGGAAGAAATTCCGCGAGGGCCATGCGCGCAGGCACTTCTCGCGCCGTATCGCCCGAGGCCATCGTCGCGGCGAGCCACTCGATGGCGGCCGCGGCGCCTCCTCCGAGGTCGTGCCACTTTTTCGCCGCCTCAATCAGGTCCTCGGGCCCCTCGGCCGACGGCGCGTCGCGCGCGATGCGCAAAGACTCTGCGGCGGCTGCACATGAGGCGGCAGAGCTTACCAACGCCAAGGTGTCAAGCGCGCCGCGTAGGGCATCGGGCTCGAGTGCGCTTTGCGGCCACACAAGCCTCGCCAGCGCTCCTGCAAGCCGAAGCGTCTCATTTGAAACGATGTCAAGCCTTGCGAGTGCGGTCGCCGCCGCCTCGTCGGAGTCACCCATCAGAGCCTCGAGCGCGAAACGCTCAAGTGCGACGCTCCCATCTCCTCCGCCGCGTTCGAGTGCCACCCGTCGCCCCTTCAGCGAATCGATGTCTATTCCGCGCGAAGCCCACGCCAGAACGGAATTGGAAGCCTCAGCGTCCGCGGAGGATGCAGATTCGAACCACGCGATGGCGTTTGCACGGTCTCCGTTTCGCCAGAGCTCGAAGCCTGCTTCGAGCAAGCGCGCGCAGCGGAGAGGGCGATCGTGCGCGTGAGCGTCGGCGAGGGCCTTCGATGTGCGCGCGATGCCAACGTGGTCGCCAGACTCCCTTAACTTGTCGCTGAGGTAGGCTGCGACTAGCGGATCGCTAGGGTCTTCCGCGGAGAGTGCGCGTAGGTGCTTGAGCACCGCCTCGGAGTCGTCCGCCGCGTCAGCGCGCATCGCGCAGATGACCGTCAGGCGGGTACGAGCGACGGGGTCGGTGACGCCTTTGAGCAGTTCTTCAACGGCTTCTCGCGCGCGCTGTTGGACGTCGCAGGTATCGGCGATGTCGTCGGGTGCACGCGGCGCGTGCCAGATGCCGCCCGCTAGGCCATCGAGGAGGAGACCAAGCCAAGCGCCGTTTGGAAGTCCACGTAAGTTCCGGCTGGCGTCAGCGGCGCCGCGCTCATCTCCCGCCGCGATGCGTAAGCGAGCCAGCTCGACCCAGAGCCATGGAAGCTCATCGAGGGGTTCAGTGAGAAGGAGGTTGACCGTCGCGGTCTCGAACCATTCGGTGTCGGCGCACAAGCTTGCCAGGCTCCGCGCGAAACGAGCGCCGAGTTCGAGGTCAACACCGCATGCGGTCGCTTGAGCGAGTGCCTTTCGTGCGCGGTCGGCGTCACCGGCGCCCTCCGCCCACACGTAAGCCGCCAGGATCATAGCGCGACCCCGGGATTCGTTCGAGGCATACAGCCTCGATAGATCTTCGAGCTCTTCGGCAAAGAGCCGCGCGTTTGATCCACGTCCTAACGTGTCTAATTTCAGGGCGCGCGCCGGTGCACTAAAAGGAGCTTGGGTCGTCGCGTGCGAAAGTGCTGCCATGGCGCCTTCGGCGTCGCCTTGGCGAGCGGCCTGTTCGGCGATGCGAAGCGAGAGCGAGGCCCTGACGCCCCCGTCGGTCTCGCCAACGAGCCTGCGTTCCGCAATCTCGGCCGCGCGAGCAGTGTTTCCTGCGCTATCCGCGAGGCGGAGTTGCGCGTTCAACACCATACGCTCCAGCGTCCTTGATTCTTCGTAAGCCCCTTCTTGCGTCTCTGTCGATGCTGTCGTCGCGTTGCCGGTTCCTGCGCGAGCGAGATCGCCGCGCCGTGAGTCGACAAGAAACTCAAAACCGCGAGCGAGAGAGCGCTCGGCTCGATCGACTTCCCCCGAGCGATGCCACGCCTCCGACGCGCGAAGAAGCACGTCGACAGCACTTTCGAGGGAACGCTCACGCATGGGCACACCCAGCGAGTCTCCGCCGGCGGCGTCGGTGCACGCTTCATGGATGAGCTCAGCCCGACGGTCGAACGACTCCGCCAGGATACGCGCTTGTGCGCGAGTGTCGCTCGTCGATGCGAATCCGAATTCGAGGCGAACCAGGCGCTCGATTTCCACGTGCGCCGACCAGGTGGCGAGGTCGTTCTCGTCCCGCGCCTTTATAACGATCGCGAGGGCGCGATCGACGTCACCCGACGCTGCCGCAAGCCGCGCGACGTCGATGAGTAAAAGCGCGCGCCAGGTCGCGTGGCTCGTGAGGTCCGCGCGACCCGCGAGCGCCTCCTCGCGCAGGGTTGCATCGCCTAATTTGGCGGCGACCAGTTCGAGAGTAAGCCAAGCGGCGCCAAGGTTGCTGGCGACAGCCCCCGTCTCGGTCGCCTCTCGCGCCGCGCCCCGGGCACCCTCGAGGTCCTTTTGCACGTCTTCAATGAACGTGGCCCGCTCGGTAAGCGCGCGTGCTCGTTCGTCGGGTGTAGCCGCTGCTGCGACAAGCGCCTCGATAAGCTTACCAAGGTTCGAGAGGGATCGGCGTCGCTCGAGAAGGCGTACCAAGCCTTCGAGTGGTTCGCGAAAATTCGTGTCCGCATTGTAGGCCGAAAGGTAGTCGCGCGCGGCGCTTGGCTCATCGCCGGCAAGCTCTTGGATTTCGGCCGCTTCGTTGAGCAAACGCGCCTTTCGTCCGCGGTCGACGGTGACAGCGACTTCCGCACGCACTCGACGGACCGCCGCGGCAGCAGCCTCGGTGACGGCCTGACGGGCGGGCGAAGCGTTTGAAGACGAAAGAGATGACGCCGGGAATTGGGAGACGCCGACCCCCTTGATAGGCCCTGCAGGTCGGCTCGCGGAGCCGCCTACCGACGCTCCGCTCGGCTCCAAGCTAGCGTCAGTGACGTCGGAAGCATTCGGCACCGATTTCGATCTATTCGATAGGTCCGCCGAACCCGCGTCCGAGGCCAGGTGTTGACTCTCGGTGGTGAGCTTCGCCGACGGCGTGCCTGAATCCGCAACAACTGAGCTTGGGAGGAAGAGATTCGACACGACAACGACCGACGATTCAGTCGATGAATTGACATCGACCTCCTCGTAGAATGCCTCGCCGGCCTCCTCCCATTCAGTTTCGTTCGGCTTCTCGGCCATTTCCGCATGGAAACATACCGCACGAGGCGCAGTCCCCGCGGGAAAAGTCTCGCGGGCGAGTTCTTACGGCTTCCTCAAACCAGGGCGTCGAGCTTTTCTTTGACCTTTCCCTCGATGGCGCCCTTCATCACTCGCAGCAGAAAAGGAAGGTCGATGGCCACTCGTACGAGGCTCGCTGTAACGGCTACTTCGCCCTTGGTACCCTTGGCGGCCCCGCTCGGAGCGTCGAAGCGTATCGTGTTACCGTCCCAGCTCCACGTGATCCCGAAACGATCCGCCATCCCCGTGGCGAGGTCCTCGGCTTTCTTCTTGGCGTCGTCGAGGGAGAGCGTGTGGGAACGAGAAATATCGATCGTGGCCATGCACGCTTCCCTACCACACTAGGCCTCAGCTCTGTGCTGAACTCAGACCGAACGTCACCTCGCGGCGTCGCACCTCGTGCCGCGCGTCCGAGAGCGCGGCCTCTCCTCACGCACCCTCGGAACGGCGCGAAGGTCAAGTTGAGAAAACGCTCACGCCCCGTTGTCGAGAGGCTTTCCGTCCTCGTCCTCTACCACCGGCGGCGGGACCGGCCCGTACTCCTCAAACGGACGCATCGTAGCGGCCGGTGCGTCGCCGTGAAGCTCGAGTTGGACAGCAAGCCAGTTTTCACGGTCGATGAGCTGCTTCTTCTCGGTCCGTGTCGCGTCGCTTGTCACAATCTCGGCGAGCACTTTCTCGAGCTTCGCTTGAACTTCGCTAAGTTCCTTGCGCACGAGTACGGGCTCAATGGTCGAGCGCTCGGCGTAATCCTCCGCGAGGATGAGCACCTTGTTCTGGCCCGCCTCCGCAAAACCGGCGCCCACGGCAACCCGCTTGGACTCGCTTCCCTGACGGTAGGTCACAATGCCCGTGCGAACAGAGGCTACCAAAGGAACGTGCCCGGGCAGCACTCCGAATTCCCCCGTCACGCTCGGCGCCGTAACTTCGTCGACCGACACCGAAAGCGCTTTGCCTTTCGGTGTTACGATCTCCAACTCAATCTTGTCGACAGCCATGGTCTACTTCTTCTTCAGGAGATCGACGGCCTTGGTCTTCATCTCTTCGATGTTGCCTACGAGGTAGAACGCTTGCTCCGGGTACTTGGAGTCATCGTCGTAAGTTCCCGCTAGGATCTCTTTGAATCCTGCGATGGTCTCCTTGAGCGGCACATATTTGCCGAGTGCGCCCGTGAACTGTGCCGCGACGAAGAACGGTTGAGAGAGAAAGCGCTGAATCTTTCGCGAACGCGAAACAATAAGCCTGTCCTCCTCGCTCAATTCATCCATTCCAAGAATGGCGATGATGTCTTGCAAGTCCTTGTACTTTTGCAGCGTGGACTGGACTTTGCGCGCGACGTCGTAGTGCTCTTGCCCAATGACTCCAGGATCGAGCAGGGTCGACGTCGAGTCGAGTGGGTCGACGGCGGGGTAGATCCCGAGGGCTGCGAGATCTCGGCTGAGTACTGTGGTCCCGTCGAGGTGGGCAAAGGTCGTTGCCGGCGCCGGATCGGTGAGGTCGTCAGCGGGCACGTAGACGGCTTGAATCGACGTAATCGAGCCCTTGTTTGTCGACGTGATGCGCTCTTGAAGTGCACCCATCTCGGTGGAGAGGGTTGGCTGATAACCGACGGCACTAGGAATGCGCCCGAGGAGCGCCGAAACCTCAGAACCTGCTTGCGTGAATCGGAAGATATTGTCGACGAAAAGGAGAACGTCTTGCCCTTCCTCGTCGCGAAAGTATTCAGCGACCGTCAGCGCCGAAAGTGCGACGCGAGCGCGCGCGCCGGGCGGCTCGTTCATTTGGCCGAAGATGAGTGCCGTCTTCGAAAGAACGGGCTCGCCGGTCTCGAGTTTCGACGACCGCATTTCGAGGAAGAGGTCGTTGCCCTCGCGCGTTCGCTCGCCGACGCCAGCAAAGCAGGATACGCCGCCGTGAGCTTTGGCGACGTTGTTGATGAGCTCTTGGATAAGAACGGTTTTCCCAACTCCGGCACCGCCAAAAAGGCCGATTTTTCCGCCTTTCCGGTAGGGTGCTAAAAGGTCAATGACTTTGATCCCGGTCTCGAAGACTTCGATCTTGGTCGACTGGTCTTGAAAGGTTGGCGGCGCTCGGTGAATCGGCGAAAATCGCTTCGCGTTAACCGGGCCGGCTTCGTCGATCGGGGCGCCGATGACATTCAAAATCCGCCCGAGGCATTCCGGTCCGACGGGCATCGCGATCGGACTACCCGTGTCGCGAACTTCCATTCCTCGAACGAGGCCGTCCGAAGAGTCCATAGCGATCGTGCGTACCGTGTTCTCGCCGAGATGCTGCGCAACTTCGAGTGTGAGGTTGTCCTTTTCGCTCGAGATACTGGGGTTGGTCAGCTTCAGCGCGTTGAGTATTTTCGGGAGCTTACCGGCCTCGAACTCGACGTCTATCACGGGGCCAATGACCTGAACGATCTTGCCTTTTCCGGTCCCGCTCGCGTTCAGCGCGACCGCTAAAGTCGAGGAGGATGAACCTGGCGGAGCCAAACCGTCCGAACCTGAGCCGGATGGCTCGAGAGGAGCACGCACGTCTGAAGATGACGAAACCATGAAGTCGAGGGCTCCTTGATGCAGGACGGTAAGTGAGTACGGGTGCGCCGCTTACCATGGTCTCTTTGCCAACTCAATGCGGTACCTTTCGTTCGAAGCCGAGACGAACGGCGAGGTCGAGGGTCATTCGATGGCGGTATAGACTTGATTGCCATTGCTGCGTCCGGTGTCGGGTTTGGAGGCCTCCCACAGGGCTTAGCGTTCGGGGCTTTCCGGACTTCCTGGGCGCAGAGCTTGACGGCTTGGGTGGCGCCACCTAGACGTTTCAGCCTTGATCTCGCCTGAGACCATCGCTCTCGTCCGCGACCGCACGGACATCGTTGCGGTGATCACCGAAGGCGTCGCCTCGCTCAAGCGCCGCGGCCGGTCCTTCGTCGGACTGTGTCCGTTCCACAAGGAGAAGTCACCGAGCTTCCACGTGAATCCGGACAGGGGTTTTTTCCACTGCTTCGGTTGCAAGGAGTCAGGGAGCGCGATCGACTTCTTGATGAAACATGAGGGGTACACCTTCCCCGAAGCGGTTCGAGCCCTCGCCGAGCGCGCAGGAATCCCGATTGAGGAGGAGCGCGGCACAATTCAGGCCACGGAGGCTGAACGGACACGCAACGCGCGCGAAGACTTGTACGCAGTCAACGCTCTCGCGGCGACGTTTTTCGAGCAAGCACTTCGTACGCACGAAAGTCGTGCGTACGCGCTTGAGGAGCTTGCGCGCCGCGGTCTTGTGCCGACGTGGGAGCAAGGCGCGTCGCCTTCCGCGCCGTTAGCGGCGCCCGGGTCGACGACGAGTTCCAGCAAGGACCCGAAGGTAGACGACGTCCTTCAGGCGTTCCGCATCGGCTACGCGCCTCCGGAGTGGGACGGTCTCACCACGTTCCTGAAAAACCAGGGAACTGGCGGTGTAACTCCCGTGGCTGCCGAGACCGTAGGTCTCTTGGTTCCGCGCACGAGCGGGTCCGGGTACTACGACAGGTTTCGGCATCGTTTGATGTTCGCCGTCATTGATGCTCAGGGTAGGGTCGTTGCGTTCAGTGGGCGTGCGCTGCGAGACATGCCGCGTGAGGGGGTCGCCTCTGGCTCGTCCGCGTCCGCCTTCCCCGACCGCGATGCTGATGCTCCTAAGCCGCCGAAGTATATCAACTCTCCAGAGAGCCCCATCTACACCAAGGGGCAGATGCTTTTCGGCATTCATCAGGCACGACATTCCGTGCGGCAGTCCGAATTGGCCGTCCTCGTCGAGGGGAACTTCGATGTCGTGTCTCTGCACGCGCGCGGCGTGACCAACGTGGTCGGTGTGCTCGGCACGGCCTTTACAACGGAGCAGGCTAAGCTCATCAAACGCTTTGCTCCGGATGTCGTTTTCCTGCTCGACGGTGACGCGGCAGGGCGGAAGGCGGTTCGCCTTTCGCGCGACGCGATTCGATCGGCCGGGCTGTCAGCGCGCGTCGCTGACCTTCCGAACGGCGTGGACCCTGACCAGCTTGCCCGCGAAAAGGGAAAGGCCGCCATCGAACACATCGTGGCGAGCGCCAAGGGCATGCTCGAAGCCCTTATCGAAATGTCGCTCGACGAGAGCTTCACACAAGCTGACGCCTACGAAAAGCAGGCTCGCATCGCTTTTGTTGCCAAGCTACTCGCGGAAGAGGACGACCCTGTAGTGCTGCCGATGCTCAAGGGGTTTACGGATCGCATCGCGGGTCGCCTCGATATCGTTCGCTCGGGCGAGGGTGCGTTCCGTGCCGTCGAGCACAGCGTGAAGCAGGCTGTCGCCAAGGCGGAGGCCGAGCGCCGGCGCGTCGAGGCTGCGGCAGGCCTGACGACGCGGCATCAGGTTCAGGTCAGCAACGGCGTTCGCATCGCCCCCCGGACGCCGGGAGCTGCGGAGCGAAAAGCGATCATCGGCTACTTGATCGAATGGCCCGTGCTTTTGGATGATCTCGAAGTTTCCGAGGAGCTATCTATGCTTGAAGGAGAGAGCGTAAAGGTCGTCGCCGCGCTCCGTCGAGCTTGGAACTCGTCTCACGCCAAGCTGGACACCGACGCATTTCTTGCTCAGATGGAGCCGAACGTGGACTCTCGTGTTCGCGCGTTCGTGGGCGAGCGATTATCGGACCCGGAGACAGAGAGCGAAACGCAAGCGAAAGTGTACTTGCTCGAGAACGCAAACAAGCTAAAGAGGCTCCTCCTTTCGCAAGAAGCTGCGGAGATCTCTCGTGAAACCTACCGAGCGCATGGGGACGATGGGGCAGAGCGGGGATTCTTGAGGGAGTCACAGGAGCGGTTGAGAGCCAAGCACGGATTGAAGCCGTGAGACGTGAGGCACGTGCGTGAAAAGTAAGACACGTGAGGTGTCGCCGGGGTGATGAGTGGTGGGGGAATGGGAGAGTACGGCGAGAGCGGCACATGCCCGATCGTCGTCGAGCGTCGCGCAGCAGAAAGAGCGGAAAGAACTTCTGATGGCAAGCAAGAATCGGAACGGCAGCGGTAGCGATTCCCGGGATTCGCGCAAGGACGGCTCGCATATGAGCGACGGTCCCGGCCGCGAGGGGCGCGACAACGGCAAGTCCTCAAAGGGCTTCATGACCTACGACGAGGCCAACGAGTCGATGCCCGCGGACGTCGTCGCCGACCAGATGGACGACGTTATGAGCGTCCTCGGTGACGAGGACATCGAAATCGTCGACGCCGCTACGCAGGTTAAAATCGCCCCCAAGCGGATCGTGGAGGAGGAGAACGCCGAGAAAAAAGCGGTTCCTCGCGGCGCGCAAAAGGAGAACGAGGAGGATTCGAGCTACTACTCAAAGTCGAACGATCCCGTCCGGATGTACCTGCGCAAGATGGGCAGCGTCTCGCTGCTCACGCGTGAGGGAGAGGTGGAGATCGCCAAGCGCATCGAGCAAGGCGAACACATGATTCTCGGGGCGATCCTGAATTCGCCCGTCGCCGTTCGGGAGATCATCGATCTCGGCGACAAGCTTCGCAAACACAAGATCCGCGTCAAGGACATCATTCGCGACGCGGATGACGACAACGCCGAGTTTGACGAAGAGGAAGCCGACCGCCGCACGCTTCGCCTGATCGACAAGGTCAAGCAGCTAGACAAGGTCTCTCAAGACCTTAGCACGCAGCTCGAGGCGGGAGCTGCCACCAAGAAGAAGGCCATCGAAGGCGAGATCGAGGCCAACCGTAACAAGATGGTCGAGACGCTCGAGGAGATGCGTCTCAACAAGCGAACGATCGACAAGATCGTCATCAAACTGCGGACGCTGATTCAAAAGGTCGAACGCGCGGAGTCCGGTTCAACGGAGCTCGAGAAGCGTACGGGCGTCGATTGGGACGTCCTTCGCAAAGAAGCGCGCACGAGCAAAGGAGACGCCGTCGCTGAGCGAAAGTTCAAGCGGAAGTTCGGCGTTGTTCCCGACGAGGTCCTCCAAAACCATTCTGCAAGCCTGAAAAACCTCAAGAAAGTTGAGGAGGAGCTTCAGCTCGACATCAAGGCTCTTCGCGGGACCTACGAGCAGATCCGCGATGGCGAGCGTCTCGCCGAGCGCGCTAAGTCAGAGCTCGTCGAAGCAAACCTTCGCCTCGTTGTTTCGATTGCCAAGAAGTACACCAACCGCGGTCTGCAGTTCTTGGACCTTATCCAAGAGGGAAATATCGGCCTGATGAAGGCTGTAGACAAGTTCGAGTACAAGCGCGGTTATAAGTTCTCGACATACGCGACGTGGTGGATCCGCCAGGCCATCACGCGTGCGATTGCCGATCAGGCGCGCACGATCCGTATTCCGGTTCACATGATCGAGACGATCAATAAGCTTATCCGGACCTCGCGCTACCTCGTTCAAGAGTACGGCCGCGAGCCGACGCCCGAAGAAATCGCAGAGAAGATGGAGCTCCCGCTCGACAAGGTGCGGAAGGTTCTCAAGATCGCGAAAGAGCCGATCTCGCTCGAGACTCCGATCGGCGAGGAAGAGGATTCGCATCTCGGCGACTTCATCGAGGACAAGAGTGTCGTTAGCCCTGCAGAGGCCGTCATCAACATGAACCTCGCCGAGCAGACGCGTAAGGTTCTTAAAACTCTCACGCCGCGCGAGGAGAAGGTTCTCCGGATGCGGTTTGGTATCGGTGAGAAATCCGACCACACACTCGAGGAGGTGGGGCAGGACTTCGAGGTTACGCGTGAGCGGATTCGTCAGATCGAGGCAAAAGCGCTGCGAAAGTTGCGTCATCCGTCACGGTCGAAGCAACTGAAAAGCTTTATCGAAAGCTGAACTTTTCGCGCGCGTGAAGCTGTCGCGGTGCTCAGTACACCGCGACGACTTCAGCGGAGTGCGAGGACGGCAACAACGACTGTCGCCATCGCGAGAGGCAGCCCCATGAGGAGGCAGCCTCCCGCGAGGGCTCCACGAGTTCGGTCCCGGGCGCTCGGACCGGGGTCGGAATGTCGAGGTAGATTTGGCGACAACACGCCCGCGTCTACCGGGGGAGAGAAAGCGGTCGGGGCCCTGACCGAAGCGCGGGCCGTCGGTTCGTACGCGACCGGCATCGCGAGTGCGGGGGTTGCTCGGAATAGTGGCGCCTCCGCGAAGGAAGACGCTCGCTCGTCCGTACGCTGCGTCGCGAGTGCTCCGTCGAAGGCTCTCAACGCGTCGTTGGGCTGGGGTGCGTTCGGTCGCTCCGCCGTTGGCCTTTCCGCCGTTGGCCTTGCCGGCTGCTGCGGAAGGGCAGGGAGCTGCGCAGACGCTCGGGGCTCGCCCGTCGTCCTCAGCCCGCGGTCAAGGGCGCCTTGGGTAACGGTTTCCTTCGTTCGAGCCATTGCTTGCCCGTGAGGAAACGATTGGGCGATGGGCGGTTGTCGGCGAGCAGGCGGAGCAGGCGACCTTTGTTCGTCAGTGCTTAGCGGGCGAAACGAGCGTTGATGATCCCCTTGCGTTGTCTTGTCAGCGCCCCACGCAGGTGTGCGCGAATCGCGTCTCAAGGTCGGCGGCGGTGGTGGTGCTGGCGGCTCGCTCACGAGGCGCGAATCGGGAGCCGGAAGCTGACTCCGCTGAGTTCTCGGAAGGGTTGACGTGTCCTGTCGGAGGCCCGCCCGGTCCTCACGCCGCGTCAGTGGAGGCTCGCTCCGGGGCGCGCGCGTCGGCTGCGCTATCGTCCTCCGAATCAAGGGCGCTGCGCGCATCGTCAGGGTGCGCTCATCGCTGAAGCTTGGCCGAGGAGCAGGCGTCTGGGGTTTCGCTGGAGAGCGTCGCGTCGCCTGCGCTTCGCCGTGCAAAGCTGGACCGCCCGCCGCCGGCCTCGGTGACGGGTTGCGTTCGGCTGTTTCGCGACGCGGCTCAAGTTCGTGTGCCACCGGTCGCGCCATGACTTGTGTCGCTTCGTCGTCGTGCCCGCTCGGCATCATCGGCCGAGGCGATCTCCCGAATTTGCCGTTCTTCGCATCCACCGCTCCAAGGTACAAGAGACGGAGCCGCTACGCGCGTCGTCGGACACTTTTGGGGCCTACACCGTGCCGCGTGAACCCTCACGACCTACACTCCTCCGCGTGCGCGTCTATTTCCGCCCTTTGTATTGGTTTCGGCGTGGTGCGATGCTCGTGCCGCTGCTACTCGCGGTCTCCGCATGTGACCGGGGCTGGCTTGCCGGCTGGCTTGCGTCGAAGTCCCTTTCCCCGTTAGGTGGGGGCGAATCGCCTCGTGTATTGGTCCCGGGCCCCCTTGCGCCAAGTCGCCTCGAGGTCGGAGGCCTCGGGGGCACAGATTGTTCCGATGGGCTTTCGCGCTGCGCCGATGGCCGCATCGAGGTGTCGCTGTCGAGTCACGTCCCTTACCCCTGTGCGGCATCGGAGGTGCCAGGGAGTTGCGCGTGCCCTTGGCAAGCCACCGCGGCATGTCCAGGCGCATGCGTTCTGGACGGCTTAGAGGTGCTTGCCCATGAAGACGTCGCTCGGGTGCAGCTTTGCGCTCCGTTGCCCACCAAACGAGACGCGGGCGTTCGTCGTTCGGTTCCGATCGAAGAAGCAGAGCCCAAAATCGCCCCGTGCGCCGACGAAGGGATCTCCTGCGCCAAGGGGATCGTTCGATCGTGTGAGTCGGCCGGAGCGTTGGCTCGCGTCGTGGTCGTATGTCGGTTCGGCTGCGCCCCTGGCATCGTCGTCGAGCCTGGGGACCTTCTGACCAACGATGGGGCTGAGGCGATCCTGTGTCGCCGTGTCCACGCCGAACGCGAGTAGCGCGCAGCGCCGTACGCGAAGCGAACTTTTCGACGCGCGTAGTCCAGTGGGCGGTTGCCAGGAAACGTGGCCTACCTTCGCGCGTGTTCGTACGCTACCGATCGAAGTGGTGGCACTTACCCGACCCGAACTTAGACAGCCGAGACGCACGAGAGACGTTGGCTCTCAGATTGCTTCTAAGTTGCACAAGCAGGAGATCGCCGACTCTGATTCGGGGAGTACCCGTCGGACGAACGCGTACAGGGCACATGAAGCGGTCACAGGTCGGCTCGGCAATCTTCCTCTTTGGTACGCTGGTCTTTCTCGTTGCCCCTTCGGCGGAAAGCGTGGCGCAAGGGGGCGAGGCCAAGGGCATTGGTTCTGCCGCAGCGGTACCGCCGGTAAGCGCGGACGCCAGCGCTGGCGCTGGCCTCATGGGGGCAAGTGTACAGGCCCCCGTCGACGTTTCGGCGTCGAGTTCCTGTGTCGATAATCAAGTCGAAGTCGAAGGCGACTACTGCCCAACGCTCGAACAGAAATGCCTTCGTTGGATGGACGCGGAGACGGTCGTGCCAAGGCGTTGCACGGAATTCGCGCCCACTGGCAAGTGCCAAGGCAAGACGACTCCGAAGCACTTTTGCATCGACAAGTTCGAGTACCCCAACAAGGTCGGCGAAAAGCCTGTCGTCATGAAAACGTGGTACGAGGCCGCCGACGCGTGCAAAGTACAAGGCAAGCGGCTGTGTGGCGACAGTGAGTGGACGCTCGCGTGTGAGGGCCAAGAACGACTTCCGTACCCCTACGGCTACGAGCGAAACTCGCAGGCGTGCAACATCGACAAGCCCCATCCCGACGTCAACGAAGTCGCGATGGCAAACCCGCTCACGCGCGACGCCGAAGTAACGCGGCTCTGGCAAGGTGAGCCGAGCGGTTCACGTGACGCGTGCGTCAGCCCTTTTGGCGCGATGGACATGACGGGCAACGTCGACGAGTGGGTCGTCAACGAAAGCGGTGTTCCGTACAAGAGCGGTCTCAAGGGCGGATACTGGGGACCCGTTCGTGACCGATGCAGGCCGATGACCACAGCCCACTACGAGAGCTTCGTCTTTTACCAGATAGGCTTTCGATGCTGCGCGGACGTCGCGGATACGACAGCTAAATCCGCGGCTATGGGCGACTCGGGCCTCCGAGGCGTGATGCCCGCCACGAATTCTTCGGCCACCGCTCCTTAGGGCGACCCTCCTCCTTCCAGGCCCGCGTCGCTCGTCGGGACTTGCCTCACGGGTAGCCTCGGAGGGTCCCCATATTCCGCGCGAAGCTTGCGCTGGAGTGAGTCGACGAGCACCTGCTCGTGGTAGCCCGGCATGCGTGCGATCTGCACGACGACGCGGACGACGCCGTCTGTACCTCGGACGAACTCCATGGACCCGGGGACGGACTTAGGTCCGCCCTCTGGCGAGCTGTAATCGAAGAGGAGGTAGCCGTTTGTATCGTCTTTCTCTGTCACCTTGAAGCCCAGATCCACGCGGACCAGGCGCACGCCGGCGTTCCACGTGCGCTCAAACCCGTAGGCCGAATCGTACGCACTTTTCGCGTCTGCCTGGGGGGCGGCGCCAAGGCTTACCAGAGTTGCCGCCCACAACGCGACTACCGCGGGCACCAGAAGAGGCCGAACACGCATCTCGGTGGGCTACTCTGCTCTCGAGCCGGGGGCCAAATTTTACGCGGCGTCGATATTCTCCAAGTCGCCGGGCGTGTCCTCGGCGAGCCCGGGCGTGTGTGAGAGCTGGGAACGTGTGCTTCGGTCGAGAACGAGGAAAAAACCTGCTGCCACGACAGTCCAGACGAGCTGGATACTGTAGAGCAAAAAGACGTAAGCCGACCCCGCTCCAGTTACGACTCGAAGCGGGAAGTACATGGTCATTCCTGCGTAGATACCCGCTTGGAAAACGCCGAGCAAGCCAGGCGGGCCAGGAATGAGTACCGTGCAGCCGAGCATGCCCATCATCGCGCACGCTTCACCGAACGTAATGGCGGAACCGTCGGCGTGTACGACGCCTGCCCCCCACGCGAGAACCCACATACTAAAGGCGTTGAGCCCCCAGTAAAGCGCCGTCTCGAAAAGAAACCCTCCGGCGTCCCGCCCGCGCCCAAAGAAATGAAGTCCGGTCGCGAGCTTTTCTGCGACCCCTGCGAGCCTTTCGGCGAGTCGCTTGGAGACGAGACCAAACACGCGGAGCGTTGCTTTGTGCGCCCACGTTCGAGCGAAGTAGAAGACGGCAATCGTCGCGAACGCACTTGTGAAGATCCCGAGCATTACGAAGCCACTCGCGCGGACGCTCTGTACGCTGATAGGCAATCCCACTACCCTCTCGGGCAGAGGCTGAATCGTCGGCACGTAGACAAGTGCGACGGCGAGCACGATACTCAGAAAGAGACCGTCGACAACCCGCTCGGCCATGACGGTACCCGTCGCCGCGGACATCGACACCTTGCCCTTCTCACGCAGCATGTAAGGGCGCACAATTTCCCCGAGACGGAAAGGCATCAGCAGGATGGCGGCAAAACCAATCCATGAGACTGCGAGGATTCGTCGGGTTGGGATGTCGGCGAAAGAGCGCAGCAGGAAGCGCCAGCGGACGGCGCGGAAGTAACTCATGGCGACGAGTGCCGCGACGTAGAGCAAGAGTGTCCACCAGCGCACGTGCTTGAAGTCGCCTCCCTCTGGCACGAGTGTCATGCCGCCCTTCTGGAGCGTGAAAACAATGCATGCGGTAATCACGGCCGACGCGGTCAACTTCGCGGCATGGCGTTGGACAAAACTCATCGAATTCAAAGGCTTACGATCCAATCGGAAGGGGCGGAGTGCGAACCACTACCGCAGCTGCTTTGGGGCACGCGACGTGCTTAGCATGGGTCACGCCGTTGGCCGAAGTGTCTCGACCGCCACGTCCGTGAAGGTCCGAGCAAACGCGACCATTCGCCGTAAATCAAGCCCTTCCGCAGCTCGTGAGTGACCTGAATTTGTAGTCCCCGAATCACTTTCATGACAGGGTGGGGGCCGTTTGCCAATCACGATCGGGCTGCTCGAAGGCAGTGACAACGTAATCAACTCGCACCGTCCGGTGCATCCTCCCGTTTGCTCAGCGAGCAAAGTTGACACTGCGCGCGGTTGTTTCCATTTCATTATTGCGGCTTGCGCTTCTGCGAGAGCTACTTTGTGTAGGCGCCAACTGTTCGACTCGAGCGGATCTTGTCGAATAAGCGACTCCCATCTCTCGCGCCGCGCATCCGATGAAGATTGCTCTTCTCTATTTCTTTCTAATTAGGAGTAAAGTCATGTCCGTTCGTAATCGTCTCTCCATCGTCGCTTCTGTCGCCGCCATGATGTTGGCCGCATGTAGCGATTCGACCACACCCGCAGCCAGCAGCGGTGGAACGCCAGGTAACCCCGATAGCGGTAAGACTCCGACGAGCGACTCTGGCACGCCGGATGGTAACAAGCTGGACATCATCCAGACTGCCGCGGGCGCCGGAACGTTTAAGACTCTTGCGGAACTCCTCACCGCAGCCGACCTGGTCGACACCCTAAAGGGAGCCGGGCCTTTCACGGTGCTCGCGCCCACCGATGAGGCCTTCGCGAAGCTTCCCGCGGCGCTCGTTACTGCACTCAAGGACCCTGCGAACAAGGCGCTGCTGAAGCAAATTCTCACGTACCACGTCATTGGCGCGAGCGTGCTCGCGGCCGACGTCGTCAAGCTAACGAAAGCCGCCTCAATCGAAGGCGAAAACCTTAACATCTCCGTTGCGGACGGTAAGGTCGTCATCAACAAGTCGACAACTTCGCCGGCGGTCGTCAACAATGCGAACGTTACGGCGACGGACATTAAAGCGACGAACGGCGTCATTCACGTCATCGATACGGTACTCGCGAGCGACATCGCGCTGTTGAATCTACCCACGGCAATTGGTAGCAAGGACATCGTCGACACGGCCGTTGCAAGCTCCACGGCGCCGACCAATCCCGAATTCAAAACCTTAGTCGCAGCTCTCAAGAGCGAAACCCTCGTGGATACGCTCAAGGGCCCTGGACCGTTCACAGTGTTTGCGCCCACAGACGCAGCTTTCGCAAAGCTTACGCTGAACTCGGAGAACCTTCCGGCAAAGCCGGCACTAGGTCCTACTCTCCTTTATCATGTAGTTCCTGGTATCGTGGGTTCGGCCGCGGTGGGCGCTCTCGACGGCAAAGACGTCGTTACGGTCGGGAAGAAGACCTTCAAGGTCAAGGTCATGGGAACGGACGTCTTCCTCACCGACGGAAGCAGCCCAGCGAATGATGTGAAGGTCATCAAAACGGACATCGCCACGAAGAACGGCTTGATTCACGTCATCGACACGGTCCTCACGCCCCCGAAGTCGTAAGCTCTTTCTCCCGTGAGGCCGACGTTGAAAGCGTTGGCTTCCGTGCGCCTTCGTGAGGCCATCGATTGAAGAAGGGAGTCCGCCGCGCTGGCCGACTCCCTTTTTCTCTCTTTAAAGGCTCCAATACCGAAACCGAGGCTCGACCGCTGAAGGCGTGAACAAGCTTTTCACGTCGATGAGAATCCCGCCTTCGCGAAGCGGCTCGAAGATCGTGGCGCCGAGTTCCAGGTAAGCGTCGTGGGCGACTGCGACGACCATGGCATCCAGCTCACGGACCTCGCTCCACGGCGACAGTTCGAGCCCGTATTCGTGCGTGGTTTCGTTAGGGTTTGCCATTGGATCATGCACGATGGCTTTGATACCAAACTCTGCAAGTTCGTGAATAATGTCGGGGACTTTGCTGTTCCGGATGTCGTTGACATTCTCCTTGAACGTAAGCCCCAAGACGCCTACTCGAGCGCCCCGGACGGGGACGTCGGCGTTCACCAAGAGTTTCACCAGCCGCTGCGCGATGTGACGGCCCATGTTGTCGTTGACACGACGGCCCGCCAGAATGACTTCGGGTTGATAGCCGAGTTGCTGCGCTTTGGTGGTGAGGTAGTACGGATCGACGCCGATACAGTGACCGCCCACGAGCCCGGGCCTAAACTTGAGAAAGTTCCACTTTGTCCCAGCGGCCGCGAGGACGTCCGAAGTGCGGATCCCCATGCGGTCGAAGATGATAGACAGCTCGTTCATTAGGGCGATGTTGATATCGCGTTGGGTGTTTTCGATAACTTTTGCGGCCTCGGCAACTTTGATCGACGGGGCGCGGTGAATCCCGGCGTCGACAATGCGTCCGTAGGCTTCGGCTACGCGTTCAAGCGTCGCGCCGTCTTCACCCGAGACGACTTTGATAATCCGCTCGAGCGTGTGTTCTTTGTCCCCTGGGTTGATTCGCTCAGGTGAGTAGCCGAGCTTGAAGTCGCTCCCTTGTCGAAGGCCGGAGACCTTTGCGAGCATGGGGCCGCACACGTCTTCCGTGACGCCTGGATAGACCGTCGATTCGTAAACGATGACGTCTCCCTTTTTGAGGACTTTGCCCACGGTTTCCGAAGCTCGAATGACGGGGCGCAAATCGGGGACGTTGTTTTCGTCGACAGGCGTCGGCACCGCGACCACGTAAAACGTCGCCTTCGCGAGATCGGTAAGATCGCTCGAGACCCTCAGCGAGCTGGCTTTTAGAACGGTTTCGGAGACTTCACCGTTGCGGTCGAAACCGCGCGCTAGCTCCTGCACTTTCGGAGCGTCGACATCAAAACCGATGGTCCCAGGAAACTTGCGCGCAAAGGCGAGCGCCACGGGGAGGCCAACATAACCCAGGCCGAGGACGGCAATTGTTTCGCTCATGGCAGCGCCGCTTCTACCATCCTGGCGTCCGGGTCGCCCTAAGGATTGCGAAGCGTGGCTCGCGTCACGCGCTCTCCTTCTACGTCATTCCGAGGATCCCGCGTGGACCCGAGCAAAGGAGGCGATTGGCTTCCGCCGCGCCGACGCGTTTCGAGAGAGCGACGATGGCTTCGGCTACGGTTTCAATGTCGTCTAGGCGGTGGGCATCGGAGCAAGCGGCTTCGTAGGCTTCCTCCTCGAGGAGCTTTTCTGCGGCCTTTTTTGCCGCTCGCCCGTATTTGCCTACAAGCGCGCAAACGTCGAGGAGTAGGCAGGCGCCGGCATCGAGCAGCGGGTCGAGGCAACGGTCGTCGCTCCAAACCGGGGCGTAGCGCTCCGGGTGGGCGAGGACGGGACGCAGCCCGGCTTTCGCAAGGTCGAAGAAACGAAGGTCGATGCGCGGCGGGAATGCTTGCGGTGGCAATTCGACGAGTACGGCGCGTCGGCGATTCGGGTGAGCTGGTGTCGTCGGGTGAAGGTAGGGGTAGGGAAGCCCTTCTCCCCGAACGAGACGCTCAAACACGACCGAATCGAAGAAGTGCTCGCTCGCGAGGTGCACCTCCGGAAGGTCTTGAACGCCCAGAAGGTTCGGCCGCATCGCTTCAAAGGCGGCTTCGAGCTCCGTCCGATCGTTGTCGAACATGCCCGGGCGCATGTGGGGAGTCGCGACGACGAGGTCAAAACCGATGCGCTTCAGTCCGCGGAGCATGGCCACGCCAGCGTCGACGGAACGTGCTCCGTCGTCGATCGTAGCAATCCAGTGGCAGTGGAGGTCGACGTAACCGCTCACAATTGCATTCTCGTTACACCCGCCGCGCACCGCCGGCAAAGGCTGGTATGCTGCCCTTCCGATGGCTTCGGTGAACCCGCATACGCGGGAACTGGTCTTCAAGCTGGTGTTCTACGGGCCCGGGCTCGGCGGCAAAACCAGTACCCTTCAGTACATCCATGCGGCGACGAAGGCTGAACATCGCGGAAAGCTGGTGTCGCTTGCGACGCCGACGGACCGCACGCTTTACTTCGACTTTCTGCCGATTCGCGTCCCCCGGGTTCGAGGAATGGCCGTGAGACTGCAGCTTTTTACCGTGCCGGGTCAGGTGTACTACGCCGCCACACGAAAGCTCGTACTCTCCGGCGCGGACGGCGTGGTGTTCGTGGCCGATTCTCAAAACGGCCGGATGGAGACCAACCAAGAAGCGCTCGACGACCTTCGCGCGAACCTTGCGCAACACAACCGAACGCTGGAGGAGCTCCCTCACACGTTCCACTGGAACAAGCGGGATCTCGGCGACCTTGTCCCTATCGACGTCCTCGAGCAACGATTCAACGCTTTCGGCGCGCCCTCTCTCGGCACCGTAGCGACGAAAGGTGAGGGTGTCTTTGAGGGGCTCGAAAGAATCAGTCGCCTCGTCCTCAAGAGTTACGAGCAAGATCCCAATGTGCGCATTGAGGCGTCGCTTGGGCCGTTAGGCACGGGTGTCGCGTCGTCTGGGACGATGGGCTTGCTTCCTGCCGAGGCCATCGCGCGTGCACTTCGTGAGATCGAGACGGTGACGGCGGAGGACCAGGATCGTCCCGTGGAAGCGCGAGCTGCCGTGAGTGCGAGCGCGCCACCCCTGATAAGTGACCGCCCGCGCGCGAACTTTTCGATGGCGGACCTCTGGCCAGAATCAGAGCGTGAGAGCGTTCGGCAGGCGGAGGCGATGATGGCTGCAAAAGACGCCATTAACGCGATGCTTGCGTGCGACGTTCTTGTTACGCGCGTGCTGGCTTCTGCCGCAGGCTTGGTCGGCACACTCGACGCCCCTCGCGATCCGGCCGTCGTTGCCCTTTTGCTTGGGCTTGATGGCTCGCGGTACCTCCACTTCCGAACGGCCGTGCGCGCGGCGCGCCACCGTGAACCCGTGACGATGAAAGATGCGTGTGACGGCTACACGTTCGCGCTCGAGGCCCGCCGTGCGCGCGAGGTCCTCCGTCGCTAGCGGTATCTGGTTGCCGTAAGTCGGTGCGGTGAGTCTCGAACGAACGCGCGAGTGTTCGTCGCGAGGCCCACGCGCTTAACGGGCGTTCTCGAGAACGAAGGCGCGATGCGAGCAAGCCGCTCGGAACTATCGCTTCCGCGGCGGATCGCGACGTTCCTTCAGACGCCTTGAGCGCCGCACCGTACGCGTAGTTTGTGCGATCGTCACCGTTGGAATGATTACTGCTTGATGGTCTCGGAATGCAAAGGCGAAGCCCGATGAAGTCCTGGGTGTCTGCTGCGTCGCTTGCGACGATGTGCGCTGTGGTCGCCTTCGGTACGGGCTGCTCGTCCGCGGCCGATGCCTCGAAGTCCGACCCGGAATTGCGACTCGAGGGTCGCTACGACGTGAAAACCTTGAGCGCCGCTACTCCGTTCCGGTCTGTATGGTTTTCGCGAGGCGGCGAGTATCACGCTGTTCTTTCGAGCTGCCGTACGCTGTGTGAGGAAAGGGGAACTTTCAACCTTTCCCAAGGCGTACTCAAAACAACGAGCCGAGGTGGAACGGTTCGCGAGCAAAACGTTGCGCTCTCGCCCCTTGCACCTGCCGCGGCGACCGGGACAGCTAGGGCGAGTCGCTCGATAAACGTCCGCGAACTCGCAGCGAACGATAGTTCGAAAATGAGCGCTGCCACTGCGGCATGTACGGCAGGGGACGGTACCGAGATCACCGACGACTCGGCAAAGCTTGATGCTACTGACCTATCCAAAGATGGTACGAGTGATGGGAGTTCGGGCCTTATCGTGGCGAATCCTTCCCCATTGCTAGAAGGGTGTGCGTCAAGCTTGCTTGCGGGAGGCGTGGCATCGCTTTTTGAAAGCAATGGATCGAGCTACGCGCGATCGAGTAACAAGGACGTCGCGCAGTCGGTAGCCCAAGCGTTGATCGTGAAAGCTTTGGGAGAATGCCTCAGCGAGCTCACGGACGACTGGCGGGGGCTTCGCGCGGGCTCGACGCTCGATACCGACGGCGCGAGTCGATGCGCGGTGGTCACAAAGGAATTTTCTGCGTCGATAGCGACAGCCTTGAAAGATTTGAGCGATACCGCCGACGCCACTATTAAAGAGCTGCGCGACGTGGTTTCAGGAAAATCTGCGCTCCCCGACGTCACAATCCCTGCCTACTTTGGAGCGCCCGCACGAAAACTTACGCGGAAGGATTGCGAACTCTTTATCGAGTCCCTTGAAGCCATGAAAGCGGATCTGAGCAAGCCAGACGCCACGAATCAATTTGCCAACGCAACCAAGACGTTCAACCGGCTGGCTGGAGGGTTTTGACCATCGCGTACGGCGCGATCGACGGAACCACGGCACTCATTTACGTTCGATGAGCTCTATCTTGTACCCTGTGGGGTCCTCGACAAACGCAATCACAGTGCTCCCGTGTTTCATGGGTCCGGGTTCACGCGTCACTTTGTAGCCGAGCGCCCTTACCCGTTCGCACGCGCCGTTGATATCCGGTGTACCGACTGCGAGATGCCCGAACGCGTCGCCGATGGAGTACGCACTCGTCTCCCAATTGTGGGTGAGCTCAATGACCGTCTCGTTCGCCTCCTGGCCGTACCCAACGAAGCAAAGCGTGAACTTCCCGTCTGGGTACTGGTTTTCTCGAAGCACGCGCATGCCGAGACCGTCGCAGTAAAACCTCTTTGACGCGTCGAGGTCGACAACTCGAAGCATGGTGTGAAGTAGGCGCATCGCTGGAGTCTACCACGCGAACGTGGGGTTATCGCCTCGCGAACGCGACGATGACGCCACTCTCACGCGCTCCCGTAGCGATGTAGACCGTGGTTGCGTCGGCAACGACAGAGGTTGCCGTGGTGAAAGCTTCATCCTCAAAGAGGACGCGGACTGCTCCACCGCTCGTGGGCACGGCGCGGACCTGGGGTTTCATAGCGTCAAAGAAGAGCACCTCGCCCCCGGCGACCTCGAAGGGCACGTCGCGCACGTCGCGCGCGAGCTCCGTCATTGGTCCTCCGTTCTTCGGTATGCGCGAGATGAAAAGAACCTTGTCGACTTCATTTTGTACATAGATGAAGGCGTCGTCGATTTGAGGGTTGGCAAAGGAGGCGCCGACGGCGAGCACGTTCTTCTCACCCTTCGCGTGGTCGGCGCGATAAACCTTTGATGGTGTTAGCACGTAAGAATAGGTTGCATCGGCGACGAGCGCGCGTGGTGCGCCATCGAACGACGCAATCCGGCTGGTGGCGGATCCGGAGGCGCGGAGCAGGGCGCCACCCGGACCAATGGCTTCCGCGATAAACGCCTCGCCATTGGCAACGGCGACGTCCGAAAAAATGCCTCGTTCGCGCAGCGTAAGGGGTTGCCCGCCTCCCCTTAGGGGAACTTGCAGGACCGTGTCTCCCGGACTCGCGACCCAAACGACGGATTCGGGACCGACGGCTATCGCGCCCGAAACGGGAGCATGACGAGCAAGGCGTACGGGCTCACCGCCTGCTTTGGGAGCGCTAAAAAGCGCATCGTTGTCGCTGTCGCCGAAGTAGACATTTGTGGCGTCGATAGCGAGGGCTCTTGCGCTCGCGCGAACGAAGACGCGCGCTTTTTGGCCATTGGTCACCATGGGCGAGGCGCCTTCCGGAGCCTCGGGAACCAAATCCTCGGCAGTGCCAGCATCGGTTGTGGCGTGGGTCGCGCGATAGCGGGCGCCACCCTCCGTTCTCTGCCGTGTGTGAGGGTCGCCAGGAAGGTCACGAGCGCGCGACGCACCGCACGCGGTGCCGCCGACTTCAAAGGCCGCGACAAAGAACCAAATTCTGCGAAGGATTCGCGGCGAGGAGATCGTTGCGGCCGACATGCGCGGCGCGCGTCCGGCGCGTGAGAGCGCGTGCACGCTTGCGTCGCTGGGTTCACCCTGAGGCGCGCGCGGCCCCTGGTTCGCGTTTCGAGCATTCACCTAGCTACGTTCCCCGCAGTCGTCCGTCGCGTCGCCGATTGCGGCCGCCACAAGGTTGTACCGAACGAGTTTTCGGTAAAGCGTGGTCCTGTCGAACCCAAGTACCTTTGCGGCTTGAGTCTTATTTTCGCCAACGGCCTCCATGACGCGTTGAATATAGCGGCGTTCGACCTCCTCCATCGTGACGAGATCGGTCGGATCCTCCGTGGCCACAACGACAAACGACGTCTTGTAGTCGCGGACCTTCGGAGGCAAGTCATCGACGCTTAGGTCTTCGAAGCGCGCAAGAGCAACGGCTCGTTCGATGCAATTCTGCAATTCGCGGACGTTCCCGGGCCAGGCGTACGCGAGAAGCCGTTCCGCCGCTGGTGTCGATAACCCCGTTACGGACTTGCCCATGGCCCCGGAGTGGCGTCGAAGGAAATGCTGCGCGAGGGCGAGCACATCGCCTCCGCGCGCCCGGAGCGGCGGAAGAGCGACTTGTACGACATTGATGCGGTAGTAGAGGTCTTCCCGGAACTGGCCGCTCTCGACGAGGGATTCGATATCTCGATGGGTCGCCGCGACAATCCGCGCGTTGAAGGGCGTCTCTCCGTTGCCTCCGACCGGCCTGACGACGCGCTCCTCGAGAGCCCGAAGAAGGCGCGCCTGCATTCCCAAAGGCATCTCCCCGACCTCGTCGAGAAAAAGCGTTCCACCATCAGCCTCAACAAACAGCCCTTTCCTGGTCGCTCGCGCGTCGGTGAAGGACCCCTTGACGTGCCCAAAAAGCTCACTCTCAAGAAGTGCTTCGGGCATTGCCGCACAATTGATGGCGACGAACGGCCCATTTTTTCGTTTACTTTGCTCGTGCAGCGCTCGTGCGACGAGCTCTTTGCCCGTGCCACTTTCCCCCGTGACGAGCACCGTCGTCTCGGTATCGGCTACGCGTGAGGTTGTTTCGTGGACCTTTCGGATAGCAGGGCTGTCACCGAGCATGTCGGAGATTGGTTTCGCGCGTGCCACCTCCTCGCGGAGTCGTCTGACTTCATCGCGAAGTTGACGGTTCTGCAGCGCCCGCTCGACCGCGATGACGAGCTGCTCGATGTCGAAGGGTTTCGTGAGAAAGTCGAACGCACCCGCACGAAGGACAGCCGTCGCGGTTTCGATCGAGCCGAACGCTGTGATGACGATCACGGGCACGTCCTGGCGGCTTCGGGCAATGCGCGCTGTGAGTTCAATTCCATTCATGCCGTGCATGTTGATGTCCGTGACGACAACATCGAAGTCCTCGCGTTCGAGTCGCTCCCAAGCGCTGTCAGCATCGTACTCTTTCGATGCGGCGTAGCCGCGGCGTAGGAGCGCCTGCTCAATGACCTTTGCCATCTCCGGCTCATCATCGACGACGAGGATGCGCTTTAAAACTTCGGATTTTGTGGCGACGGCAGAAGTCGGCATCCGCTCACTCTACGTTCGACCGGACGTCGCGGCACTAAGGCCGAGGGGCAAGACAAGACGAAACGTGCTCCCGCGCCCGAGTTCGCTCGCTACGGTCATCCAACCTTCATGGTCCTCCAGGATTCCGTGCGTCACGCTTAGACCGAGCCCTGTCCCTTCGCCGACGCCCTTCGTCGTGAAAAAAGGTTCGAATATCCGCTCGAGGTCGGACTCTGGAATGCCCTGGCCGTCGTCCGTGACCTCGATGACGACGCACTCGCGTTCCACGCCGGAATCCGCCTCCGTAACGGACTTCGGTGCGGCCAAAACCTTTCGCGTCGACACCCTGACCGTGCCCCCATTGGGCATCGCCTGCACGGCGTTGATCACGAGGTTGGTCACGGCTTGCTCTATCTGCGCGCCATCGGCCTTCAGGTAGACAGGTGTGCGGTTGGGATCCAAAACGATGTCGACACGGCTCTTTTTCGCGAGTGAACTCAGGAGGCTAGCCGCGCGCTCGGCGACTTCCCGAAGATTGACTTCCGTTCGCGTGGGAACGCGTCGCCTTGCGAAGTCGAGCAATTGCCTCACGATAACGGTCAGCCGCTCTGCCTGCGTCGCGATGACGCTGCATCCCTCCGGTGCTTCACTCAGCGATACCTCCCCAGACGCAATCAGTTTTGCGCGCATGGCGATAACTGCGAGCGGTGTTCCAAGCTCATGGGCTAGGCCGGTCGCGAGCGTGCCTACGGTGCGAAGGCGGTCGGCGTGCCGCAGTTGGTCGAGCGTGCTCATGCGTTTTCGCGCCGCGTCGTCCGCGCGGAGGCCCGCGTCGCGTAGCTGGTCACACATGGCATTGAGGTCGCGGACGAGACAGGACACCTCGTTCGAACCGTGCACAGGCAACCTGTGGGAGAGGTCTCCGCGACCGATGCGGCGCGCCTGCTCGGCGACTTCGGCGAGCGGCCGCGAGACGAGCCAAGTGGTAAGTAACACCGCGAGTGCCGTGGCGATGCCGGCGACGGCAGCGGACGCTGCGAGTTGCTCACGAATTTCGGTCCAGAAAACATGGGAGCGCGATACGAGTGGCCGTGCAAGCTCCAGAGCGGCGGGCCGCTCACCTCGTCGCAGGAGCGGCAGATACGCGTAGACTACACGGGTTCCGTCGGCTCGAACGACGACCGAGGTCCGTGTGGCCCCGCTCCGCACATCGACAAGGCTTGCGCTGTCTACGCGGGGCGCAAAAGAGTCTTTGGCGTCGGCACCCAGCCACGTCCAGCGAACCTCGATGCGCTCGTCGCGGTCTGCGTAGCGCACGAGCGTGAGGGCCTGATCTTCGCCGCCGCGCTCCCACGTCGCGAGCACCGCGTGGCTCAGCGTGTGTCCGAGGGAGGCAAGGTCTTCGGCAACGGTCTCTTCCATCGCTTGAGCTTCGCGGGTCGCGGCAACCCAGGAGTAAGCCAGCACGGTCAGCACGCCGCAACCGAGGAAGGCGAGCGCGAATTTGGTCGCGACTTTCATGCGCGCAACCTACAGCAGCGGCCGCGACGAGTGCAGCGGCACGCCGTTTTTCGGCCTTTGCAAACTGCGGCATTGTGTCAGTTAGCCTCAAGCGGGCGCGACAAAGTGGCGTTCGGCCACACCCTTGAGGTCCACATCTGACGTCAATTTGAAGCTTTTTGTCGCTTTTCGCGGTGGCACACCGCCTGCTGTGACGCGCGTACGCCTCACTTGGTCAGACCAAACTGGCCGTCAGAGGGGAAGAGGAGCGAAAACGATCATGAACATCGCAACCGCGATTCCCGCAGCTCGTTTCAATGCACTGCTCGTAGAGGTCGAAGGCGACAAGAGTTTAGATCTTGAGCCCATGCTGCACCACCAGGGTTGCCATGTTCGCAAGGCCCTGATTCCGGCGCAACAGCCGATTCAAGCGTCGCTTGAGGGCATCGACCTCTTGGTTCTGTCGGGCCTCGCGGAGAGCGATGTTGTTGCGTGGGCTGAGCAGGCTATCGGCACTTCCCGCGTGCTCGTAGTGACACCGAGCGTCGAAACTGCCATCCAGGCAGCCCGTCTCGGCGCTGCCACCGTGGTTGGCACGTCAATTGAGCTCGCGGCCGCTCAAATCGGACAGCTTATCGACCGTATCGAGTCAAAGCGCCACGCGGCTGGCCACGACAACCTTGGCGGCCGCAGCGCGTCGTCCGTCGTACCTGGTGCCCCGACCAGTGGGACCGTGCAGCGTCGTTCCACGCCTCTTCCCCGAGACGCTGCGCCCGAGGCGTTTGATGCGTTGCTCGAGTCGGCTGAGGCGCTACTTCCGATGCACAAGTTTCAGCGGGTCTATGTCGACTACGCTCTCCGGCGCTTTGGGGGAAACAAAGTCCACACGGCCGCGGCATTGGGAATCGACCGTCGGACCATCCAGCGTTGGGCGCGGGCGCGTTTTGAGCCCGCGACGACGGCAAGTGCTCGTGAGCTTGGCGGGTCGTAGACCGCTCCAGCAGGCATTTGGCTGCTTTTAGCGAGTGCTGACCGACAGGCGCTCGTGGGAGCACGGTTCTTATGATTTTTGCGGCGCACCTCTAAGTACCCGTAACAACTTCATAAAATATGATACAGAAATTCATAAGTGAGCTTCGGCCCACCGCTTAGAGGCCCTCGAAGAAGCGTTCCGTTTACTCAGCCGTGAAACGCTGGTACGTGGCCGCTTCCTCGAAGACTACATGGGTCATGCGGTCGGGGGAGGACGAGGCGTGCTGAAGCGTCTGTGCGTCATGGAGCTCCAGCGCCCAGCCGGCCAACCCCTCGAGTACGGGAACGTTCCCAAAACTCGGAGAGGACTCTCTTGATGATAGCTCGCAATCGCGCGGCGCAGTGGCTTGCCAAAGCCGCAGGTCTTTTGTTTACGTTGCTTTATGCGCTTCCCGGCTTCGCCCAGGTGCGTGACGGACTGCAGGGAGGTGCCCTGGGTCCAGGGTCTGGATCACCATCGACCGCCGCTGCAAACGCCATCTCAACCGCGACATCGGCGTCAATGTCCATGCCCATGTCGGCTCATCATGGCGGCGGCGAGGCCAATCTCGTCGTTCCGAGGCTCGACGATACGTCTATCGCGACGTTCTTCGACGGGACAGCCGGGGCGACTCTACTTTACTTTGGAATCGGCGTCTGTGTCCTCGGGATGGTGTTCGCCTTTGCGATTTACAAATCGCTGGAGAACGCGCCGGTTCACAAGTCAATGTTGGAGATCAGCGAGCTGATCTATGCAACGTGCCAAACGTACCTCGTCACGCAGATCAAATTCATTTTGATCCTCGAGGTTTTTATCGGCTCGATCATTGTCTATTACTTCGGAGTCGCGCAGCACTACTTTGCAGAGGGTAAAGCTGCGCAGGTCTTCATCATCCTGCTCTTCAGCCTTATCGGGATCGCCGGTTCGTGCGCCGTTGCGTGGTTCGGCATCCGCGTGAATACGTTTGCAAACTCGCGTACGGCGTTCGCGTCGCTTCGTGGCAAGCCATTCCCCTGCTACGACATCCCGCTCAAAGCGGGAATGAGCATCGGTATGCTCCTCATTTCCGTCGAGCTGATCCTCATGCTCGGCATTCTGTTATTCATTCCCGGGAATTACGCAGGCGCGTGCTTCATCGGCTTCGCCATTGGCGAGTCCCTGGGCGCCTCTGCGCTTCGTATCGCTGGCGGTATCTTCACGAAGATCGCCGACATCGGCTCCGACCTTATGAAGATTGCCTTCAAAATCAAGGAGGACGACGCGCGAAACCCAGGCGTAATCGCCGACTGCACGGGTGACAACGCAGGTGATTCGGTGGGTCCGTCAGCGGACGGTTTCGAGACCTACGGGGTCACTGGAGTCGCCCTGATTTCGTTTATCCTACTCGCGGTGAAAAACCCGACCACGCAGGTCGAACTCCTCGTTTGGATTTTCGTCATGCGAATTGTCATGGTGCTGGCGAGCGTGGCCTCGTACTACATCAACGACTTCCTTGCGCGCGCCAGGTACGCGAGCGCTGACAAGATGAACTTCGAGCAACCCCTGACGCAGCTGGTTGTTATCACCTCGGTCGTTTCAGTCATCTTGACCTTCATCGTCTCGAAGATGTTGATTCCGAACATTGGCGGCGACCCGTCCCTGTGGTGGAAGCTTTCGATCATCATTACCTGCGGCACGGCCGCGGGCGCTATCATCCCGGAACTCATCAAGGTTTTCACCTCGGTCGATTCGGCGCACGTCCGTGAGGTCGTTACCTCTTCGCGTGAAGGTGGAGCGTCGCTCAATATTCTCTCCGGCCTCACGGCAGGAAACTTCAGCGCGTACTGGATGGGCATCGTACTCATTGGCCTTATGGGCACGGCTTACATGGTTACCGAACCCGGTACCACGACGGGCATTGGCCACATCATGATGGTTAATGGCTTCGACCCGTCCGCTGTCTTCGCGTTCGGGCTAGTCGCGTTCGGCTTCCTCGGTATGGGGCCGGTTACGATCGCCGTCGACTCCTACGGACCCGTGACTGATAATGCACAAAGCGTATTCGAACTTTCTCTCATCGAGAATATTCCGAGTATCGATAAAGAGATCAAGAAGGACTTCGGTTTCGACGTTCAATTCGAGAAGGGAAAGCATTTCCTCGAGGAGAACGACGGCGCTGGGAACACCTTCAAAGCCACGGCGAAGCCGGTTCTCATCGGCACCGCCGTTGTCGGAGCGACGACGATGATCTTCTCGATTGTTCTCGCGCTGACAAACGGCTTTACGGAGAACACGCAGAAGGTGTCGATTCTCTACCCGCCGTTCCTTCTCGGTCTGCTTGCAGGCGGATCGGTGATCTACTGGTTCACGGGAGCATCAACGCAGGCCGTCACGACCGGCGCTTACCGCGCTGTCGAATTCATCAAGGCAAACATTAAGCTTGATGGCGTAGAAAAGGCTTCGGCTGAAGACTCGAAAAAAGTCGTCGAGATTTGTACGGTCTATGCCCAAAAAGGGATGTTTAATATCTTCTTAGTCATCTTTTTCTCGACCCTCGCCTTCGCCTTCTACGACTCGTTCTTCTTCATTGGGTACCTGATCGCTATCGCTATCTTTGGCCTCTTTCAAGCGCTCTTTATGGCGAACGCTGGCGGAGCCTGGGACAATGCGAAGAAGATCGTCGAAGTTGAGCTCAAGATGAAGGGAACGCCACTTCACGACGCTTGCATCGTTGGCGATACGGTCGGTGACCCATTCAAGGACACCTCGAGCGTTGCGCTCAACCCGGTAATCAAGTTTACGACGCTATTTGGACTTCTCGCAGTTGAACTCGCTGAGCAAATGAAGAACGCCAGCGGGCCCGGAACTGACAAGACTCTTCCACTACTGCTTTCGGCGCTATTCTTCGGAATATCGCTCGTATTCGTCTACCGCTCCTTTTACGGAATGCGCATCGTTGTTGAGGCACCCTCGACCGGCACGAATTCGGCGAAGGCTGCGGAGGCCTGACCTCGCAACGGCATGCTTTTAGGGGGCGCGCGAGAGCGCCTGCTTAGAGAGCCTGCACAAGAGCTTGCACAGAGAGCCCGCACCTGGCGACAGGTGTGGGCTTTTGTGATTTTGCACTTACGCGCATGGCCTGCGTTGCCACGGCGCGCGGCGAAGGGGCTCACCTCTGTCGGGTGTTTTTTCTGGATCCGTGTTGAGCCCGACGCCTATAAATGGTGGTCGATGAGATCAAACCTGTTTGTTGGGTCTGTTTTTTTTGCGGCCTTCGGTGTCAGCGCCCTGTGCCTCGTCGCTTGCGGGCGCAAGCCCCCGCCGAAGGAGCCGACGATCACGGAAACGGTCTCGGATGCTGGCGCGGCGGACGCGGCGCCCCCGGAGCCACCGAAGCCGAAGTCGCTCTATGAACGCCTTGGCAACAAGGAGGGCATCACCAAGGTTGTCGACGCGTTCATCAAAAATTTGGCCGCTAACGAAATCGTTAAAAAGCGTTTCGCGAAGCTGCCCAAAGAGCGCGTCGAGAAGCTAAGGGCAAGCCTTGTGAACCAGGTCTGCAAAGAGGCCGGTGGCGATTGCGACTACACGGGCAAGCCGATGAAAGAAGCCCATAAAGGTATGAAAATTACGGAGGCGGAGTGGAACGCAGCAGTCTCGGCGCTGAAAGCGGCTTTCGAGGAGAACAGCATTGCCGAGAACGAGCAAAACGACCTCATCGCGGCTATCGCCCCCATGAAGGAAGACATCGTCGAAGTGAAGGTCAAGGCTAAGAAGTAGTCTCGCTCGTCTAAAATCCGGCGCCAGGTAAGCCGGGTACGCCGGCTGCGTTCGTGCCTTTGGTGAAGTCCGAAGGCCTACGATCGGACGCTCGGCCGGCCTGAATCAGGTCTCAGGCGGGAGGGGGAGCCGCGTCGCTTCCGGCCTGCAGGTCTTCGAAGTTGCGCTTGAATCCACATTCCTTGTCCGCGCATGTGACCATCGGTTTGGCTTTCGTGCCGCCCATGACCAGAAAGAGCGCGCCGCAGTCCGGACATGGCTCAGGAATCGGTTTCATCCACAGCTTGAAGTCACACTTGACCGTTTCGTCGTTGTAGCGGCTGCACCCGTAGAAGGTCTTTCCACCTTTCTTCTTTGGGCGAATTTCGATGATGTCCCCCCCACACTTGGGGCAGGGAACACCGAGCGGAACCGGGCGCGCGTTCTTGCATGCTGGGTATCCAGTGCACGAAAGAAACTCCCCGTAACGTCCGCTCCGTATCGACATCTTCTTGCCGCACTTGTCGCAGTCGAAGTCAGTCTCGCGCGGCGGCGGCGCCCCGCTTCCGTCGGCCCCCATGTCGCGCGTGGCCTTACACTTTGGGTAGTTGGAACAGCCCGCGAACCATCCGTTTTTCGACCAACGCTTCGACAGCTCGCCGCGCGGAAGTGAGCGCAACTTTTCGTCGACGCCGTCGGGGCCACAGGTGTCGCAGTATTCGCCCTCCATCAGGACAGGTTCGGGATTCCAGCGCTTAAGCTTCTTACCCTTATCGAGCTGCTCCCTGAATTTTTTATAGAAGCGCGAGAGGAGCACGGTACGCTTTTCCTTGCCCGCTTCGACCTGGTCGAGCTCCTCCTCCATGCTCGACGTAAACGTTGGGTCCATGAACTCGAGCTCGCTTCGGAGGAGCCCGTCGACGACCATTTTGCCGAGCAGCGTTGGACGGAACGAGCGCGCATCGACCTTCTCGACGTAGTCGCGGGCCTGAACCTTGCTTATAATTTCTGCGTAAGTGCTCGGGCGCCCGATGCCTCGCTCCTCGAGTTCGCGCACAAGCGAGCCTTCGTTGTAGCGGGCGGGTGGCTGGGTAAACTTCTGTTCCGCAATCACTCCAGGCGGCGCGAAAAGTTCGAGGGAATCGCCCTCTTTTAGCTGCGGGAGCGACGCCTCTTCTCCGGTGGCCTCGTCAGCCTTTGTACCGTCGGCGACCTTGTCGTCGGCTTCTTCTCCGCCGGCCTGCTGTTCGCTCGAGGTGTCCCCTGAACCGTACACATCGAGCCAACCCCCGAATTTGAGCACACGGCCGCTTGCGCGAAGCGTGTACGCGGTCGCGGGGGCTTTCGCTTCGATGTCTATCGACGTTTGGTCGAAGACCGCGTCTTTCATCTGGCTCGCGATGAAGCGCTCCCAGATGAGTTTGTAGAGTTTGAACTGCTCGTCTTTTAGATGTTTTCGGACGGCGTCCGGCGGAAAGTCGAGTGACGTCGGCCGTACGGCCTCGTGCGCGTCTTGAGAATTTTTCTTCGACTTGAAGACGTTGGGCTCCTTGGGAACCGCGTCTTTTCCGTACTTTGTTGCGATGTACTGGCGCGCGCCCTCGAGGGCCTCGGGCGATACGCGTGTCGAGTCGGTCCGCATGTAGGTGATGAGGCCGACCGTACCGAGCTCTTTCCCGAGATCGACGCCTTCGTAGAGCCCCTGCGCGACCTGCATCGTTCGCTTCGCGCTGAAGGCAAGGCGGTTTACGGCGTCTTGCTGCAGCTTGCTCGTCGTGTACGGCGCGTACGGCTTCCGCTTTCGTTCAGCGGTGGTGACTTTCACGACCCGGTAGGCTGCCGTTTGGAGGTCCGCTTTGACGCGCGCGGCTGTCTCAGCGTCGGTCACTTCGATTTTTTTCCCATTTTCTTGGGAGAGGCGCGTCGCGAATGGATGTCGCTTATCGCTACCGACAGCGGTTTTGTCGCCTTTCGGCGTTAGCTTCGCGAGTCGGGCCCCGACATTCCAGTACTCCTCGGGTACGAAAGCGTCGATCTCGCGCTCCTTGTCGACGATCAGGCGTAGGGCGACGCTTTGAACGCGCCCGGCGGAGAGACCGAAGGCAAGCTTCGACCACACAAGAGCAGACACGTCGTAGCCAACGATTCGATCGAGCACGCGACGCGCTCGCTGCGCGTCGTACAGGTCGCCGTCGAGAGCGCGGGGTGAGGCGACGCCCTTCAAAACGCCGTTCTTGGTAATCTCATGGAACTCGACGCGTTTCGCTTCAAGTGGCTTTCCCGTCAGCTCTTCTGCGAGGTGCCAGGCGATCGCTTCGCCTTCCCGATCAGGGTCGGTGGCGAGAAGAATGTCGTCGGCATCTTTGGCCGCCGCCTTGAGCTCGGCGAGAACCTTCTCTTTTCCGGGAACGACTTCGTACGTTTCTTGAAATCCCTTATCGAAGTCGATGCCCATTTTCTTGGGCAGGTCTTTTACGTGACCCTTCGATGCGAGGACTTCGTAGCCCGGCCCCAGGTACTTTTTGATGGTCTTGGCCTTTGCCGGAGACTCGACGACCACAAGTGTCTTGCCCATGCGTTCGGATGCCCCCAGAAAAAGGCGAAACGTAAAATGTAAAATGTGAACGTACAAAAAAACGAAAAAAGACCACAAATAGAAGCTAAACGAGACGCGACAGCGAAAAAAACCTAAGCAGTCCCGATAGTTATCGCACCGTTGTGCGACTGAAGAAGCCGTTCGGGTTCTCTACTACTACGTCCTTCAAGGCGAGCGTCAAGAGGGCCGTTGCGGCAAGGGGTACCGAAAGGCATGTTGACTCGCTGATTTGGTCCTTGTGCATGGAGTTGGTGCAAAGTGTTGAAAATACGAGTATTTCTTCGGCTGTCCACGACGTCGTATCGGGGTGTTTAGAGCGGTCCTTGAGAATTCGTGCGGTGGGGCTAGCGCAGCCGCTCTTTCGGTCGTGAAGTGTGAGCTGCGGCGCGGTGACATGCTCCCGAAGTCCAAGAGCCCGGAGGAGCTGGGCTGGCGAACAGAGAGGACGAGCGCGGTCGAGCTCGATTTCCGAAGAAGACCCGCAAAAGTCGCTCATCCACGGCGCCGCGGTCATCGCCCATACGGGGCGGCCGAGGTCCCGTGCCCATGCGGCAGCGTTCCGAGAACCGGATTGGAACCGCGCTTGAACGACAACGAGCGTTTCGGATAGCGCCGCCAAAACGCCGTTTCGATAGAGAAACGAGTCCGTGGTCTTGTCGTGGTCGTCCGGAAATGGCCAGATCATCCGGCTGTCGTCAGACGCTGCGACCTCATCGAAGAGCGCTCGGTGGCGAGGTGGGTAAATGTGATTCTTTCCCGTGGGACTTACGACCCATGTGACGCCCCCGGCAGCGAGCGCTCCTCGGTGCGCGGCACCGTCAATTCCGACGGCTCCTCCCGACACAACGACTACGCCCGCATGCGCCAGTTGAAACGCGAGGTCGTGCGCAAAGTCTAAGGATTCCTTGGTCGCTTGCCGCGAACCGACAATGGCTACCGTACGAGAGGCCCGAAGCGGCCCGCTGGTGGTGACGACGCGAGGTGGATTCGGGAGTTGGAGGAGCGGCCGCGGGTATTCAGAATCGTTGAGTTCTAGCTTCACGCCGGCGCATCGGCCGAACGTCACGCGCGTTGCGACAATCAGAACGCTGAGCGCCGGACCGTGTCCGACCTTGGCCTATTGTCGTACGAACTTGAACGGAATGTTTACGGTTGTAGCGGCACCCGGGGCATTGAAGCGCCAGGCTCTGACCTGTTGCTCGATGCACTTCGCCACGACGGGGTCGTCGCCGCTTGATGATGTGCCCGACACGCTCCCGTCCGGGGCGACGGTCGCGCTGACCGTTACATTTACAGACGATTTCTGGTCGGCTCCCCCGCGTTCCCAGCACGTACGCTTGACGCCTGAGCGGTGAGACGCGACCACACGCTCGACGGACGACGAGTCGAGGCCTCCTCCAGCTCCGGCCCCAGGCCCGGCTCCGCCCCCGAGGTTCGGACCCCCGGCGCCTCCTAGCAACCCTGAGACGTCGAGTCCCTTCTTCTCCTGGGTAACTACGGGCGCCGCGCCGTTCTTCGGTGCGGTACCGCTGGCGCCAACGGTAGCGACTTTTGCGGTCGGAGCTGTCGATGTCGGAAGGACGTCGACGGACGCGGCAGGAATCGGGATGTCTCCCCTCGTGTCGGCCGTCGCCGCCGCGGTCGCTGGCGGCATCTGCACGACGAGCGGCGCTGGCGCGGATTGGCGGAAGCTTATCACCGCGGCGGCGACGCCAAACACGCACGCGAAGACGAGAATCGGCCAGAACCAAAGGGGAGCACCACGCTTCGGTTGGGGCGGCGGGATGGACGGACTCGGCGCCAGAAAAGCCGGCGACGCGAACGGCGCACCGGCGTTGTCGGTCGGGAGTGCGAACGGCGCTGGGGGCGATGCGAACGGGTCGCTCACCGGTCGTGGCGGCGGAGGAAGCGCAGGCGAAAGAGCTGCGTGGGGCTGTTGCGCGAGCGCCGCCGCTCCGAATGCCCCAGCTCCTGAGCTGGAAGCGCCAAGCGGTCCTAGCGAGCCGCCCATCAGAGTGGGGCCGGCGCCAGCCTTGTCGTCCGCGCTCGCGGCGAACGAAGGCCGTAGTGGAACGACGTTGCTCCGCGTAGGCCCGAGCGCGGAGGCCGGCCGTGGCGGATGAGTATCGCCGCGCGGGGCCTCCGGAGCTCGTGATGGAGCGAGCGGTCGCCCAGGAGCTCGAGGCGGACTTGAAGCCCTTTCACTCGGCGCGACGAGCGAGGGTCGCTGACTTTGGGCCGCTTCGCGAACGAGGGCCGCCAGCTCGGGTATGCTGCGCACGGCGCGCCATTCCTCGAGTCCCTCCTGCCAGCAGAGCGAGTCTTCGGTGACTGCACCCGACGCGGCCTTGCGCCTCAGCTCTGAAATGCGCACGGGGCCTACAGGGACGCCGTTGATCGCGACGTACCATTCGTCCGTGACGCTTATGTCGAGCCCAGCGCCTTGGCCTTGGAAGGACGGGGGGGCCGTGGACGAACCTTGCACGGTCCGCTGGAAGGCGCCCGCAAGGGCGCTCCCGTGTGCGTGGCTAGGCTGAGCCGAAGGACCCGAAGGTGCTCGTGGCTTTGCGGCGGAAAGGCTCGTGGCGAGGCCACTGCGGACGAGAGGCCTCGCGGCATCAGAGCCTTGCGTCGACTTCGATGGGGGCGCGCCGGATACACTCGTCTCCGTTACGGCGGATCTCACTTCGATTTGGTGGCCGCACTTGCGGCATTTCATGCGGACAGTTTTGCCCGCCACCTTTTCGTCGGCGATTTGGTACTTGGCTTTGCAGTTGTCGCAGAGAAACTTCAAGGGCTGCTCGCGTTCTCTTGGTTAGACTAACTGCAGTTCCGCGTTCGCGGGAGCACGAAGTTTTCGTCTCTTGGCGTTTGCGTCAACGAAGCCTCGCTCGTCGCTGAATCTGCCGAGTCTACCGAGTTTACGCTCCAAAGCACGCCTCCCGCCTTTCTAGAGAAGTTTTGAGAGGTGCTCTTTGAGCGACTCGCGCGTGGCGGCGTCTGGCGCGATATGTACGCACCGCTCCCACAGCTCCACGGCTTTGTTACGGAATCCAGCGTTCTCGTACAAGACAGCCAGATTTTTGAGTGCAGCGAAGTGTCTCGGGTTGAGCTCGACAGCCCGTTCGAGCTCGCAAATCCCGTCGAAAATCTGCCCCTGTTTGCCGTAGATGAGCGCAAGGTGGTACCGCAGGCGATACGCGAGCGGGTCCAGGGTTATACCCTTTCGGAGGAGGCCAATAGCGTTCTCGATATTCCCAGCCTTGTAGGCTGCGATACCATCTTCGAGGTGCTTTGCCGCAGCGCGGTTTATCGCTTCCGGGTCACCCGTGACCTTGGCTCCAGGAGGGCGATCAAGGATTCGATTGACCTTTGCTAGAAGCTCGGAAATGCGGAACGGCTTCTCGATAAAATCTTCAATACCGTACGTTGCTTTGAGGTCTTCTTTGATGCGCCATCCTCGGTAGATCGCGCTCATCATCAGAATCGGAATTGATCCGTACTTTTCGCTTCCTTTGATTCGCTTAGCGATATCGAAGCCGTGCAACTCGGGAAGCATAGCGTCGAGCAGCAGGAGATTAGGGAACTCCGTTTTGACGAGTTGCAGCGCGACAACACCTCCTCCTGCTTCGAGGACCTGATGACCATGCTCGGTGAGTAGGCGTTTGACGAGTTTGCGGATGTCGTCGTCGTCGTCGACGACAAGAATCTTTTTTCCGATTCCCCGCAGAGGCGCTCCGCCGATCCCCGCGGCTTTGCGCATATCTCCGCTAAGAACCTCGATCTTTGAGACCTCCTCGTCGAGGAGTTCAAGGTCACGCGTCGCGATCTTGAAGTGGGCCGCTGCCTCCGCGATTTGTTCGTCGACCACGACGGAAGGAGACCCCTTTGCGCCGCCGATACCTTCTCCGCTGAGCCGCGCGAGGGCTTCGGCCGGGGCAGATTTACCCGCGTAGTGAGTCGCCCCTGCCTCTTTCGCGTCGTAGGCGGCTGCGATCGTTTGCTCGAGCGTCGAAGTCATCGCGACGTAGGGGTAGACCCGTCTGCCTGTGACGAATTCGATCTCGTCAATCACGCGTTTGTCGCGAGGATTGGCCATCGCCAAGAACAAGCGGTCGTCACGCGCGAGAAGGGGAAGGATGAGACTCGCGGAGGCCACTTCTCGCGGGACGAGATCAAGAGTCTTCGCCGCGATAGCTACCTGATTGAGATCAATTCCTGGGACCCCAAGTTGCTCCGAAAGGGCGCGAAGGACGTCGGTTTCCGCGATAGCACCGCTTTGGACGATGCGAGATGCCAGCGGCACGCCGTCGTCCGCGAGCTTTTGCTTTTCCAGCTGCTTGTCGAGTTCGTCTTGCGAGATGAGCTTTCGCTTGAGCAGAATCCGCCCGATCTGCTGCTGCTTCTTTTCCTCGGCCATCGCGTCTGACGAGACTATCCGGGTCAACCGGGAGCCGCAAACGGCGTGCGCTGAGACCCGCTTTGAACCCTAATTTTCCCGCTTTTCGCTACTCGCCCGCGTCGATCCGCGCGAGCGTAGCCGACTTGTGAGCCGGCCACGTTCCGCCTCGAATGGCCTCTCGCGCCGACGTGACGAGCTCGCCGTACCAATGAAGGTTATGCACGCTTAGAAGGCGAAGCACGGTCATCTCGCCTGCTAGGTAAAGGTGGCGAAGGTACGCGCGCGAGTAACCACCCAAGCAGCACGCGCAGCCGCACTCGGGGTCGATCGGCCGCTTGTCGTGCTTCCACTGAGCCTGCTTGACGACCACGCGCCCGAAGCGGGTAAGCGCTTGACCGTTCCGCGCATTTCGAGTCGGGAGCACGCAATCAAACATGTCGACTCCCGCGTCGATGGCCTCGAGCAAGTCGCGCGGCGTTCCGACGCCCATAAGATAGCGAGGCCGCTCGGGATCCACCGTGTGGGCCATCGCATGGAGGGTCTCGTACATCTTTGGAATCGCCTCGCCGACCGAAAATCCGCCCAAGGCGAGGCCGTCGAACGTCTTACCGTCTACCTCGAGGGATGCTAGCTCATCCGCATGGGCGCGTCGAACGTCGGCGTAGCAAGATCCCTGAATGATTCCAAAAAGAGCCTGCTGCCGGGGTCGAGGAGCGGCGAGTGCGCGCTTTGCCCAGCGTGAAGTGCGCGCGACGGCCTCCTCGACGACGGGGCGCGAGGACTCGCCGGGCGGGCACACGTCGAGTTGCATCTGGATGTCGGCGCCGATCAGCGCTTGGATCCGTACGGCCTCTTCGGGGGACAGCATGTGCCGCGAGCCGTCGAGATGAGACTTAAAGGTGAAGCCTGTCTCGTCGAGCTTGACCAGGGGCGCCTTACCCACCTTTCCCAGCGTGCTCGCGCCAAGAGAAAACGCTTGGAATCCTCCAGAGTCCGTCAGCATGGCGTGTGGCCATCGGCTGAAGCCGTGGAGGCCGCCTTGTTCGGCGACGCCCTCGGCGCCTGGTCGCAACATAAGATGATACGTGTTGCCGAGCACGATGCGCGCCCCCGTCTCGGCGACTTCGTCGGGAGTCAGGCCCTTCACGCAGCCCTGCGTGCCGACGGGCATGAATGTGGGAGTGAGTACCTCTGCGTGAGGCGTAGTGAGCACCGCTGCCCTTGCGTAACCCACGGTCGCGACGACGCGAAAGCCGAAGCCCTCCGTGCGAGGAGCGGTCAAACCGTGCCTCGCAGTCGGTCGAGCAGCATCGCATCGCCGTACGAGAAAAAGCGGTAGCGCTCCTTCACTGCAGCGGCGTAGGCCGCGAGCACCTGCTCGGTTCCAGCAAACGCGCACACGAGGGCGAGCAGAGTCGACTTCGGGAGATGAAAGTTCGTGACTAGGCGATCGACGATGGAAAACTGATAGCCCGGCTGGATCAGGATACGCGTTTCTCCTGAGGACGGCAGCACGTGGCCGGCCCTCGACGGATCCTGCGCGGATTCAAGCGCGCGAACGACCGTAGTTCCTACGGCAACGACGGGAGAACCACGCTCGCGCGCTCGAGCGATTGCGTCAGCGACGGTTTGCGAGACCACAAAAGACTCCGAGTGCATGGGATGATCGTCAAGGTCGGAGACCGTTACGGGTTGGAACGTCCCTAGTCCTACGTGCAGAGTGCACGTCACGACTTCGCAACCCCGAGATTCGAGCTGACTTATCAGTGCGCGCGTGAGGTGAAGACCGGCTGTCGGTGCGGCGACGGCGCCTTCGGTCCGCGCGAACACGGTTTGGTAGCGCGAGGCGTCTTCCGCGTCGAGATGCCGTCGGATGTACGGAGGCAACGGGACCTGTCCAGCCTTCCTTCGCGCCTCGTCAACGGGTGAACCGTCGCGGGTGGAGAGGCGAACCTCGAAGAGACCACCCTTCGCTTCTCCCTCGAACTCGATGACGAGCGAGTCTTTTAGGATGCGCGTTCCGCGCCTGAGCGCTTTTGAGGCTCGCCCGAGCACGCTCCACCGTTCGAATGTGGCGGCGCTCTCGCCCGCGTCGTTTCCGAGCCGACGGACGAGGAAAACCTCAGCTTTGCCTCCCGTACCCTCCTTCGACCCGAGAATTCGAGCCGCGAGGACTCGGGTGTCGTTGAGAACGACCACAGACCGAGGAGCAATAAGACTCGGCAGGTCGGCGACGAAGTGCCCCGTCGGCTCCGCGGCTGCCGCCAAACTCCTCGACGGGTACTTACTCCCGTCAGCGAGAGCTAACGATTGAGACGTGGGACTTGCTCCGACGCTGGGCACGAGTAAGCGTGCTTGCTCCCGCTGGGGCGCGGGAGTTTGAGCAATCAGCTCGATAGGCAGTGTGTAGTCGAAGCGATCGACTCGCATCGGCGGCTTGATAGCACGAGTACCCTCAGCGAAGCTCGTCTTCGCGAGACGCCGCGAAGAGCGTCGCGGCGTCAACGTTTGCCGGTGCGTTGAACTCAGCGCTTGCAGCCTCCGTAACGGGGCGCCATCGCGTCGAACACGGCGGACCGTCGACTTTTTGTCGAATAAACGCGATCACCTCGGCGACGTCGTAAGGCTTCGGGATGAACCACTGACGCCGCAGTTCACGCGCTCGAGCTGTCGTTCGCTAAGGTAGTACGCGCTGGTGAGGAGCACGCGTGGGAGGGGCCGACTCGCTTTGATGTCACGCGCGAGCTCGAGGCCGTTGGCATGCGGGTCAGAGAAAAGCATGAGGTCAAAAAGTGCAACCGCCACACCGGTTCGTTCGAGTGCTTTTTGGCACCCGACGCAGAGCCGACGAGCACGACTTCGAAGCCCTCGACGCGTAGGGCACTCGCGAGGAGTGAGGCGTCGCCATCTGGCGCGTCGACGAGCAAAACTGTTCGCACTCCCCACCCCGAGCAACTTTAGGGCAATGGTGTAGGCCATCAAATTCAGCGAGATTGACCACCGTGGGTCGATGTTGCGGGCTTAGACGTGAACGACAGCTCGCGCGAACAAGCCGTCGGCACCCCATGAAAGCGCACCCGTGTATCCTGACCTCCGTGACGGCGCCCGTCGGGCGGGGTCGAACCTGCGAACGGCAGTCACGCTCTCGCGTCGTAGACGATGCCGAGGCGGGTCATCTTGCGCCAGAGTGTAGTGGCCGAGATACTCAGGACTTCCGCAGCCTTTTCGCGGCTTCCATCACACTCGCGTAGGGCTGTCTCGATGGCCTGCCGCTCGGCTGCGTCGACGACGTCGGCGAGCGTATGACCTGTCCGCACACCGCTCGTGTCCGCCTTCGGAGCGGCAGGCATCACGTCGTCGCGGGTGACGATGCCGTTCTGCACCAGCGCCACGGCTTGCTCAATCATGTGCTCGAGCTCCCGAATGTTACCCGGGAAGTCGTAGCTGTTGAGAGCTTCGAGAACGCCTTCGTCAAGACGCGCCTTCGTTCCCATCTTCTTATTGTACTTCGCCATAAAGTACGTGAGGAGGTCTGGTAAGTCTTCTCGTCTGTCGCGCAAGGCGTGGAGTTGGAAGCGAGCGACGTTGAGTCGATAGTAAAGATCTTGGCGGAACCGCTTTTCGGCGATCGCCGTCAAGAGGTCTTGATTCGTCGCCGCGATGATTCGGACGTCCACCTTAATCGGCTTGTTTTCGCCGACGCGGCGTATTTCGCTCTCTTGAATAACGCGTAGGAGCTTCGCCTGGAAAGCCGGGGACGTTTCGGCGATCTCGTCGAAGAAGAACGTGCCCCCATCGGCTTCTTCAAAGAGCCCCTTGCGCGCGTTGATAGCACCGGTGAACGAGCCTCGCGCGTGGCCGAAGAGCTCACTTTCGAGAAGCGTGTCGGTGATGGCGGCGCAGTTGACGGGGACGAACATCCGATCCGAGCGCTTGCTATTTGCGTGAACGGCTTTCGCGACAAGCTCTTTGCCGGTTCCGCTCTCGCCCGTGATGAGCACAATCGCGTCCGTTGGTGCGATACGCACAATGCGCCCGAGTAGCTCACGCACGGCTCGCGACCGACCCACTATATTTTCAAATTTATAACGGTCCTTGAATTCGACAGCCAAGAGTGCAACTTCGCTCGCGAGTCGTCGGTTGTCGACGGCTCGCCCCACCTTAACCAGAAGTTCTTGCTCGGTAAACGGCTTCTGGATGTAGTCGAACGCTCCGAAGCGCATCGCTTCGACTGCGCTTTCGATGGTCCCGTATGCGGTCATCACAATGACCTCGGTCATCGGTTGAGCAGTCTTCACGGCGCGGAGCACGTCGATGCCGTCTTTGGACCCCATGCGAAGGTCAGTAAGCACAACGTCGTAAGCTCCCGCGCCTCCGCGTTCGGAACCTTCTTCCCCGTTTTGAGCTTCATCCACCTCAAAGCCCGCCCCGCGAAGCATCATGGCGAGCGTGGTTCGCATGTTGCGCTGGTCGTCGACGATGAGCAGCTTAGCCATGACAGCTTCCTCCGTTTCTCGCTAGCAACCTTGGCTTGCTTAACATCCTCTCGCGCCCACGGCCGCGCCCCAATTGAGAAGAGCGCGCCGCATCAGAAGAGCACGCCGAGGAGCAAGCGAACGGACTGGGCAGTCGAGAGCTCGTAGTTCACGTTTGGCTTCGCGTTTTGGGCGGAGCTCTCACCGGGAAGGTAATCAAGCCCGCCGAGCGGAAAGAACACGCCGTACTGGAGTGCGGCGTAGAAGCCGCCTACCCGATTGGGGTCGTCATTGAGCGAACCGTCTTTTGACTGGTAGTAAACCTGCAGATTCAGCTCAACTCCGAGGTCACGCTTGTTGCCGGGCGCCTGCACAAACTCGCTCGCGCGACTCCAAATAATGGCGGCTCCGCCTCCGAGCTTTTGACCGTTCGGATTTCGAAGGAAGTCATACTCAACGCTCGGGCGGAAATAGTACGCACCTTGTACGCGTGACATCAAACGACGGAAGAAGATGTAGTCAACCTGGTACGAAGGGTGAAAGCGAAAGGTCGAGATGGCACCGCCGCTCTTTCGTGCTTGAAGACCGTCAGGACCGGGTGCGAGGCCTTCGACGTGGGGGTCGCCGCTCGACCATCCTGCGCCGAACTGCACGCGCAACTTATCTTCGACTGCGCGATACTCCGTTTGGGTCGCGAGGCC
This sequence comes from Polyangiaceae bacterium, assembly GCA_025353725.1. GTDB lineage: Bacteria > Myxococcota_A > Polyangia > Polyangiales > Polyangiaceae > Labilithrix. Next base: position 72,911 of record JANXOF010000012.1, read on the forward strand.
CCACATGCGGAGTTTGACGGGGTCGTCAACCTTCGCCGTTGGCAGTGAGGGTGAGCTTTCAATCGACCCCCACACCGTCGCGAACTCGGCCTCCACGCGCAGCTTGCTCCAAAGGATTTGTATCCACGCGTCAGGTGTGAGGGCAACGGCGCCGCGCCGTTCTAGCCCATTGTTTGTATTGCCCGTCGCGTTCGCCGAAGAGTCGGCAGTGATTGGTGTTTGGCCCTGCGCGAGGTCAAGGAGCTGAGAGCGGTAGGTGGCGTAAAGACCGCCGTTGAGAACAACCTCGTTACGTGAAAGTTTGAGCCGTTGAAGTTCCGGATTCGTGCGCTTGGCGACGAACGCGGACCATTGGTTTACGTTTGCAAGATTGGCGGTATTCCGGGGCTGCCCGCCGTACACATCGTACGGAGTCGCGTTCGTGGGACCTGATGAGACGAAGTCCCAGGAGCCACCGAAGTACAGGTCGGCCGATTTAAGTCCAGACACGAACATGATACGATCGAGGTTCGTCTGATAGTCGTGGTCGATCCCGTCGCCCGAGTTGGAGACCATTCCGAGGCCCCAGTGCCAAGGCATACGACCGAACCGCAATTGCCCTATCGGAGTGAGGTATTCAGCCCACGCGCGCTGCACGTCGATCGAGTTGCGTAAGCTGTTGATTCCCGACGTGGGCGGCCCCTGCGACGTTGACAGGGCACCAAGCGGAGCATAACCCCGACCGGCACCCGAAGCGGGGCTGTATCCAGATGGACCCGTGCCACCAGGCCGCATCGCGTACGCGTCGGGCGTCGAGCCCAAGACGAGGTTGTCGAGGAGATCAATCTGCGACATGATTCGCAGATTGTCTGAAACATGAATTTCAGGGTTGAGGCGAAGTCGAAGGTTCGCGTAGGCCTCAGTCTTGTCGCCGCATTGACCTAATTGCCCGTTGGAGCCGGCGCTACCGCAAAGCTGGACAGACCGAGGCGCCCCGTTGGCTTGCGTGTAGCTGGTATCGAGCGGTTGCGGCCAGAGGTTCTGCTGGTCGGCAGCGTCGGCCGGGCGGCCGAGCGCGAAGTTATGGTAAACCTCACCACGCGTGCGGAAGTAGCCGTGAATTTCGAACGTCGGCCTCGTGTGAGCCCACCAATCCTCGCTGTATACTGTCGACGGACGTACGCCGACCATACCGCTGCTGGAGCTGTCGCTCGCACCCGCACCCGCACCCGCACTAAGACTCGATGCGTTTGGGGCGCTCGTTGAGGTGAGCGAGCTCGTCGAGTTGAGAGGGTCGACTGGGGTAGTCTCGCTTGGGTTGCTTTTCGAGGCGGTGGGGGAGGTTCCGGTTGCCGGAGGCGAAAGCGATTCGTTAGCGCCTTCGGTCCGAACGGGTTCCTGGGCGAGGAGGTTGTCGCCACCGTCGCCTATCCCCTTCGTACCGACAGCGGCGGCGCCTGGGGAAATTGTCCCGGGACGACCGCTAGGAGCGGGGCGCCCAGTGGTCTGCGCGGATGCGGAGGTCGAGTACAGCACGCCGTTGCCGGCGAGCAGCGCGACGGCGATGAAGCGGTGGCGTCGAAAGACCATGTAGGGCGCCCTTCTAACACAACCGAGGTACCTCGTGGCTAGCGAGGAAGTGAGCTAAATCCTTGAGCGCGGCCTTCGACGGAGGCCGACGGCCATCGACGCGACCGCTAAGCTGGCCATACTGAGCCAACCAAGAGCGTTTGACGGGTGATTTAAGGCCCAGCTTAGACCGCTGACGACGGCACCAGCACGCGGTGGGCTGTCGCTTCCTTCAAGTCGGGCCTGCACGACGCTCGCGTCGCAGGCGCGTTGATCAGGGGACCTACCAGAAAGGTGCGGTCTCGAAACGCAGACGATGAAACATGTTACGAGTTCGTCCGCGTGCCATCCGATAAAGGTTCGGCCAGAGCCTACGGATTTCGTTGTTTCGCGAGCTTCGCGAGCGGTCGTCTGCTGGTTGTCGGCGACCCAGAAAGAAAACTGCGACTCGCCTGCTCGCGCCTCAAGCGCCGCGCCTGCGATGCGTTCGGCCGCCGCCGTCATTAAAGCGACCGTGCGTCGGTCGACCGTCGGTTGCATCTCTGGAAACCACCATGAGACTGGGGTCGTGACACACCCAACAACCTGGGTGTCGGGCGTCGTCACCGACTCGTAGATCTCCCACTGCGTGTAAGTTGACCCGAGCGCTTTTGCGATCTCAGGCCTGCTCGTTGCCGCTTCGACAGTGATTAATTTCTCGGGTCGGAAGCCGCCGTCAGCAGCCCCATACGAGTCGACGCTGTCGTAGCTTCTGTCGACGGGTCTTGTGGTGAAAGGGGTAAATCGAACGCCGACCGCCGGTCTACTCATTCAGAGGTCAGTCTCGAGCTCATCGAGGAAAGACTCTATTTCCGCACGCAATTCAACGAGCTTTCCGCGAACGATGGCGTTCATCGAACTTCCCACGAAGGGTCTCGACGATTCCGATGGGGATAGATGAGGCGCAGGCTTCAAGAGGCGTAACTCAGGGGCGCTACCGCTCGCGACGTCGTTCGGCTGCGCCGATCCGTTCGTCGGTGCGTCAGGCGTATGTGTAAACCGAAAGGGGAGTACACCTTCCGGACCGAGCTCTAGCGTTCCGCGCTTGAGTCGTTGCTTTGCACCTGCGATCGTAAACCGGTCGCGATAGAGGAGGTCGCGGACGCGAATCAAACTTTCTACGTCTTTGCGCGAATAGACCCGCTGACCTTTTGCGCTCTTCGTCGGGCGCACGCTCCGAAATTCGCGCTCCCAATAGCGGAGGACGTGGGGTTCGACGCCTACGAGTCCGGCGACCTCGCCGATGCGAAAGAAGAGCTTCGACGGGAGCTCGGTCACACTCGCACCCTGGTACGGGGCAACCGTGGAACCCAAATTACTCGCTTTGATTTTCATGAGCGGAGCTTGAGAGGGGCAAGCTTGGAAGCTCGCGGGCGGCGACGCCTACGACGGCATGCGGCTCCCGCGGCATGAGATCTCGCGGAGATGGCTGAAAAGTACCGGTCGGGGAACCCGCGGAACCGACGGAACCCGCGGAACCGGTCCCTGGCAGTCCGTAGCCTGCGTGTCCGGGGAGGGAAGGGGCCGCCGCCGGTGCCCACGAAAGTTGGTCCTTCTCTCTCACATTCAATCCGATTTTCAGGATCTGACTCGCCTTGAACGTGAGGACGCGCCGTTCGCTGATACGTATCGGATCGCCGGTCTGCGGGTTCCGTCCCGGCCGTTGGCGCTTGTCACGGAGGACGAAGTTGCCGAAACCGCTGATCTTGATTTTCTCACCGCGCGCAAGCGTGTCCTTCAACAGCTCGAAGACGAGGTCGACGATGTCCGCGGACTCCTTTTTGGAAAAGCCACCAACCTTCGCGTAGAGCGCTTGGACGATCTCGGCCTTTGTCATGATCGCCTCACCCCCCAGGTTTCCGTTCCTCACACACAGGCGCCCGAAACTCGTCGTGGACCTCTACAAGCGCTTGCGCGTCCTCGAGAGTAAACGGCTTATAGAATTGCGGCCAGCGGAAAGAACCTCAGGCAGCCAGCTCCTTGGAGCTCTCGAGTGGGGCGGGGGAAGGACGAGTCTCGCGCTCGCTGGCGGCGGTACCAGACTCGAAACGCATCGCCCGGCTTCGGGCGAGCTGCTCCGACGCAACGAGCGCGGCCACGTAACCGTAGCCGATGGTAAAAAGCATGGCGAACGGGGTCGCAAACCAGTGGCCCGTCTTGAGGGCGGCAATGACGCTCGCGAACGAGAGCGAGCAGAGAAAAATCTCAATCGCAGGGACGTCCGCGCGAGCGCGGTAGCGGTTGCGGTTGCCTAGCAACTCTCCACGTTTCGGCGTTCGCACGAACTCTCCGGACATCGACCGCAGGCCCTCAAAGACGGCCTTCGAGAGGTGCGGGGCGAGACCGGCCCCAAGAGCCAAAAGCGCAGGCAGCGTCTTCAACGCCGCGAGGCGACTGCGGCCCTGCGCAGACTCAGCCATCGCGTAAAACGCGAGAAGCGAACCCGTGGTGCCGACGCAGAGTGGTAGGTCGACGAGGAGCATCGTACCCGTGCTCGTAGCCGGCATAAGAATGAGCGCGGGAAGGAGCAAGACGCTCAGCACAACCATAAGCGGATAGGCAAAATGCGGCGTCATGTGGAAGAAGGCTTCGACGCGTTGCGACACCGAAAGCTCCTTCGAGAGCATGACGCGCTTCATGAGTTTGCGGGCGGTCTGCACGGTGCCCTTCGCCCACCGAAATTGTTGCGCGCGAAACGCGCTGACGTCTTCCGGAAGCTCGGCTGGTGAGACGACGTTTTCGCGGTAAACAAAGCTCCAACCCGCCATCTGAGCACGGTACGAGAGGTCGAGGTCTTCGGTGAGCGTGTCATGCTGCCAGCCGCCGCTCTGCGCGATAGCTTCCTTGCGCCAAATGCCGCCGGTGCCCGAAAAGTTAAAGAGCCAACCTGCCGCATGACGCGCACGGTTTTCGACGAGGTGGTGACCATCCAGCATGAGCGCTTGGACGCGCGTGAGCCACGACACGTCTCGGTTCATGTGACCCCAGCGTGCTTGCACCATGCCGACCTTTCCGTTTTCCGTGCCGACGAAATGCGGGACTAAGTCGAGCAGGAAGCTATCATTCGGGACGAAGTCGGCGTCGAAGACGGCGACGAGTTCGCCCTTCGCGACCTTGAGGCCCTCGTCGAGGGCGCCGGCCTTGTATCCGGTACGATCGACGCGATGAATATAAACGATGTCGAGGTCGCCATGCCAGGAGGCGCTCGCGCCGCGTGTCATTGGAAGCGGGTCGCTTTGAAGCGCAAGTACCGTCGCGCGAGCCATTTGCCGACTCTCATCGGTCGAGTCGTCGAGGACCTGGATCTCTAGCTTGCTTCGCGGATAGCTCATGCGCGAGGTCTGCTCGAGTAGCCGAGCTACGACCGTTGCCTCGTTGTAGAGCGGGAGCTGAATGGTGACGTGCGGAAGTTTGGCGGGGTCGACGTCAGTGGCGAGGCGCGGGACGCCCTCGCGCAGCGTGCGGAGCTTCGAAGCGTAGCGCAGACACGTCAGAACGAGGTGCGACCGATGGATTCCGTACATCGCGAGGAGCAGGAGAACGGCGAAGTACATGAAACACAACACGACTTGCATCGAATAAGCGTGTCATCGACGAGCCGCGGCATTGTCATCGAAGTGTAATTCGTTGTCCGTCGTTGTCCTGGGAACGACGTTGCCGGGCCGTTCGCCGGTCAGCGCCGACGCCTCTCCGCGTTCAAAGAGGCGCGGGCTTCGAGCCGAAGTCGAGGCTGTAGTAGAGCGCTAGCCCCAGGAACACGAACGTGTGCGTCGCTCGGTCCTTCTCAGGGATGTCGCCCTCCGCGGTCGGGGGAGTCGTAGGGTTCGGGGAAGTGCCCGTCGCGAACGACCCCACGCCGAAGTTGACGCGAGGGACGATCCGAACCGGACCTGCGGGGATCGAGAGGCCAGCACCCAACGCAAACTCGAGACCGTTCGCGGAACTCTCCCGCGTGACGACGCTCCCAGACTTCAGCGTTGAGGAAAACGAACGCGATCCGAAACCGATGTCGCCGATGAATGAGACAGCGTCGACATTTGGCAAGACTCCCACATTGACGCCGAAGTACGTTGTCGTGAGCGTCGCGTCGAAGGTGCCTGTGGCGTTTTTCGTCGTGCTTGGTGCCCCGAGCGAGGCTGCCTCGACCGTCAAGCCAAGCAAGAAAATCTTGGCGACTCGTCCGTAGATATCAATGCCACCCCCCGCGCCGCCCTTGCTTACGTCGGCCATTTGGACGCCGTTGATGAGGCTTCCCGCGGGCAACACAGCACCGCCACGAAGTCCAAAAAGCAGCCCCGTCGATGTCGGACCGTGGGTTGGCTTTGGCTTGGTGCCCTCGTACGGGTCGAAGGCCGGCGGCGGGGGCGCCACGACAGCGGTTGCGGTCGCGCCTTCCACGAGGGTGAGCTCCACGCTTTTTTGCTCTTTCTCGGCGAGTGGAATGTCGACCGACTGCGGCGTCGCCCATCCCGTGGCCTGCGCGCTGATCCGATAGAGGCCCGGGTTGAGAGGCCTCGCGAGTCCGAGAACGTCGTTGAGCATCGTCACCCCGTTGATGTTAACGACGAGGTTTTTAAGCTGTTGGGCTCCAGGCTTGGTCGTGACCCGCAAGCTCGGAATGCGCGCGCGAACTCCAGGCAGCTCCGCTTGGCCCTGCTGCTGGGCCTGCGTGAACGCTTCCGGGGAGCCGGGCGGCAGCATCTTCCTCGCCAGCAGTTCGTACGTTTCCGAGGCTTCGACGAGGCGTCCAGTCAGGGCCTGGCATTCCGCGATGCGTAAAACGTGCGTAGGCGCATCGAAGAGCTTTTGCGCCGAATCGAAGCGCTTCAGAGCCTCCTCGAACTTCCCTTCGTCTTGGAGCTTCGTGCCCTCGAGATAAGCGGCGCGCGCTGCTGATTTCTTCTCGGGCTCCGACATCTGTGCGGCCGCGCGCGTCGTAAAAAACAAGATCGCGGCGACCGCGAGCAGGTTGAAAAAGAGTCTCGAAAACGCGGTCATCATCGCTCGCTCCAACAAGATGCGGAAAACCGCGATCTGAGACTAACCCAACCGACTCAGTAGCCTGGGTCGTTCTTGCTGGGCTTCTTCGGAGGTGTAGGGGGGATTTGACCTGGAGCCACGGCCGCAGCCGGAGGCTGACTGCCGGAGGGCGATCCCGGTGGGGTACCCGGTAAAGGAAGCGGCAAGGCGGGCGCCACGAGCACTGTGCCTCCAGACGGCTTCGGACTGGCCTTTGCTCCCGCGAAAGACCTTAGGCCCTGTCTGTCTCCCGCAAGCAGCGGCGCACTTCCCGGGGGCGACGTGACCGTTCGTGGACTCGACGGTGTTGCCGCTAAGACTTCCGCGGGCTCCGCACTCCCTGTTTTTGGCGGAAGGGCCGAGGGCGCAGCGGTAAGGATGTTGAGTTCGCTCGATGGATCCACGCGGTTTGCGGCCGCCGCGTCTCGGCGCCTCACCGCTACGACGGCGCCCGTGCCGATTCCGGCGAGCGCAAGCCCAAGCCCTGCACTCGCTACGACCCACTTCCACTTGATCGGCGTCACGCCAGTCACAAACTGGGACGACGTGAAAGGTGCCGCGGTCCACCCTGGCTGTGGAGATGGTTGCCGGTCCCCGTCCGTCAGGAAGCGTTCCGTCCCCCCGTAAGCGACCCCGGCATGTTGGGGAGTCGGCAGAGCGCCACCGGAATCTGACCCGGGCGAGCCTGCGTCGTTTGATGACCGCCGTGCGACCGCGATGGCGCCCGCAGACCCCCCGCCGAGGTTCGGTGCGGGAGTCAACTGGCGCGCCCCGAGCCCTGCCGCAAGCGCAAGCTGATCCGCGAGCTCAAGAACGGTCGCAAACCGTCGCTCTGGCTCGCGTTCGAGCGCGCGCGCGAACCAAACGTCGAACGCCTGCGGCAGACCGGGCAAGGCGTGGGATGGAACAGGTAAAGGCGCAGTGCAAATCTTCACGAGAAGGTCACCGACTGACTCGCCGTCGAACGGCATACGGCCGGTGACACACTTGAACGCGATGACCCCTAACGACCAGATGTCGGTGCGATGGTCGACGTTTCGCAGGCCCCGCGCCTGCTCAGGCGACATGTAAAACGGCGTTCCCAAGACGGCTCCAGTCTTGGTGCTCGACGCGACCCCCGAATTCTCGCCGTCGGTTTGAATCTTGGCGATTCCGAAGTCGAGTACCTTTGCCACTTCGTCGTCGTCGTCCGTGTTCCGCACGATAAAGATGTTTTCTGGCTTCAAGTCGCGGTGAACGATGCCGCGTTCGTGGGCGCGAGAGAGGCCGCGCGCGACTTGCCTCAGGATGCGCCCCGTGTCTTGTAACGTAAGCGCGCCGAGGCGCTCGATGCGCTTGTCGAGTGGCTCGCCCGTGAGCAACTCCATCACGATGTACGGTTTGCCGTCTTCCGTTACCCCGTGGTCATAAATCTGTATGGCGTGCTTTGACTGAATCGTCGCGGCGGCTTTGGCTTCGCGATCAAAGCGAGTCCGCGCCTCAACGCTTTTTGCGTACTCGGCATCAATGAACTTGATCGCGGAAGGCGTCCCGAGTGACGTGTGACGGGCTTCCCATACCGACCCCATCCCCCCGCGTCCGATAAGTTTCACGAGCTCGTACTTCCCTCCAATGAGCCCAGTCGACGGAGGTGCTTCGGATTCGGGCGTACTCATGAGGAAGCTGGAGGAGACTACTGCCAGAGCCCTGAAAAGTGAACTTCGGCACAGAGGCGTCGCGGTGCCTCGCTTCGGACTCGTTGCGACCGCGCGCAGGCGCTCCTACGGTGTGCGCGTGTCCAGAGCCCCCGCCGACCCCGCCGCCCGTCCAGCCCATGTCAGCGCGTTGCCTCCACCGGGAAGCGACGACGTCCTCTATCTCGTTGACTTGTCCGGCTATGTTTTTCGTGCGTACCACGCGTTGCCGCCACTCTCGAATTCAAAGGGCGAGCCTACCCACGCGGTTCTTGGGACCGTCAGCATGCTCCAAAAAGTGGTCAATGATAGGCGACCGTCGATGTTCGCGGTGGCGATGGACTCGCGGGGACCTAGCTTCCGCAAGGCGATTGACGTCCGTTACAAAGCGACGAGGCAGGTGGCGCCACCTGACCTAGGCCAGCAGATGGCGCGATGCGAGGAGTTCGCGCGAGCCTCCAACATCCCGATCTTTCAGGCTGAAGGTATCGAGGCGGACGATCTCATCGCGGCTGTGGTCGAGCGCGCAGTGAACGAGGGAGTGCGCGTCGTTATCGTCAGTGCCGACAAAGACCTCATGCAGCTCATTCATGACACGGACGATCGCGTGCTCATGTGGGACTCGATGCGCGACCGGACGTACGGTGCGCCCGAGGTGTCGTTGAAGTTTGGCGTGCCGCCGAGCCAACTGCGTGACTTGCTCGCGCTGACGGGCGACACCTCCGACAACATTCCCGGCGTACCGAGTGTTGGACCGAAAACGGCGGCGGACCTCCTTCGCGCGTATGAAACGCTCGATGGGGTCTATGCGAACCTCTCGACCATTAAGCGAGCCAAGTTGCGAGAGGCGCTCCAGCAACACGAGACCGACGCGCGAATTTCTCAAGTGCTCGTGACGTTGAAGCGCGACGTCGAGGTTTCGTGGAGCAAGGAGAGCCTGCGGTATGGGGGGGCGAACGTCGAGACACTGCGAAGCTTTTTTCTCGAACTCGAACTCACGCGTTTCCTCGATCAAATGAGCGCCGCCCAGGCGCGACTTGGAGCGGGACATCCGTCGCATAGTGGTGACAAGGGGGCTGGCCGCGCGGACGTGATGGTGGCTGCGGCGGCGCGGAGTGTCCCGCCGGCAACTTCGATCCTCGAGCACACCTACCGGCCCGTGCTCGATGAGGCCGAGCTCCGTCGTGTCGTCGCGCGGGCGCGGGAGGCTGGCACCGTCGCTCTTCAAGTCATGACGTCGTGCGCGGATCCCATGCGTGCTCACATCTTGGGAATCGGCCTGGCTTCATGCGCGGGAGAGGGATTTTATATCCCGCTCGCGCATCGCTATCTTGGTGTGCCGGCGCAGCTGACGTGGGAGCAGGTTCGCAAAGAGGTAGGGCCACTCCTTGCCGACGCGTCCGTGCGAAAGGTAGGATACGACCTAAAACGAGCTGAAAATGTGCTTGCGCGTCATGGCGTAGCGATCGCTGGACCGCTCTCCGAGACCATGCTCGCCTCGTATCTCCTCGACCCTGAAGCGCCAAACGATCTGAAGAATCTCGTCCGCCGCGAAGTGGGAACCGAGCTTCCGACCTTCGATGAGGGATCAGGAAGAAAGGCTCATCGCGTCGCGTTTGACGAGCTCGATATTGAGCGCGCATCGGTTTTCGGTGGCGCGCCCGCGGACCTTGTCCTTGCGATAGCGGAGCGACTCGACGTGCGCATTGCGAGCGAGGGACTGGACAGGCTTTACAAGGAGGTTGAGCTCCCGCTGTCGCGCGTTCTCGCTTCGATGGAGCGCAAGGGGGTGCTCGTTGATACCAGCAAGCTTGCCTCGATCGCGGCGCGCGTCGGTGTGGAGTGCACCGCACTCGAGGCGAAAGCGCACGCCGTCGTGGGTCGAGCGTTCGCGATTCGATCGCGTGATCAGCTGGAGGCGCTGCTGTTCGACGAGTTGAAGCTCCCTGTCGTGAAGCGCACGCTGAAAGGCGGTCGTTCGACGGACGCTGCGGTGCTCGAAGAGCTTTCGGACAAGCACCCGCTCCCGTCGGTCATCCTCGAGTACCGAGAGCTCGACAAACTCAAAGGCACGTATCTCGACGCCCTCCCCCGCGCCGTGAATCCTGAAACTGGCCGCATTCACACGCGATTCGAGCAAGCGGTCGCCGCGACGGGTCGTCTCTCCTCAACCGAGCCGAACCTTCAAAACATACCGATCCGAACGGAGGTGGGCCGCTTGGTGCGCTCAGCGTTCGTCGCGCCTCCGGGGTACCAGATCGTGAGCGCGGACTACTCACAGATTGAACTTCGCGTGCTCGCGCATCTCGCGAAAGACGAGCAGCTCGCTCTCGCGTTTCGCGACGAGCTCGACGTCCACCAGCACACGGCGTCGCTCATCTTTGACGTGCCGCGCGAGCAGGTAAGTCCGGACATGAGGAGGCGTGCCAAAGCCATTAACTTCGGGCTGATGTATGGGATGGGAGAAACGCGGCTTGCGCGCGAGCAGGGGATTTCGCGCGAGGAGGCGCGGAAATTCATGGAGGCCTACTTCGAGCGTTTTGTGGGCGTACGCAACTTTATGAACGCAGCTGTCGAGAGTGCCCGTGCGGGCGAAGCTGTCACGACCCTACTTGGTCGGCGCCGTTTCTTGCCAAACCTAAACTCGCAAAACCGCGGCTTGCGTTTCGAGGCGGAGCGCGTCGCGAAGAACACGCCCATTCAGGGAACGGCCGCGGACATTCTGAAGCTCGCTATGATTGCGTTGGGGGACGGTGACGTAGTGCCAGGCGCTCGAATGATTTTGACGGTCCACGACGAGCTCGTCTTCGAGGTTCCAACCGAGCGTGTCATCGAGGCGGAGAAGCGAATCAAAGAAGCGATGGCGTCTTCATTCAAGCTCGACGTGCCGCTCGTTGTCGATGTGGGTCACGGAGACCATTGGGGCGATGCCCACTAGAAACCTGAGCGACGGCGCCTTCGCCGCCTCACGGCGCTAAGCGCGCAGGCGACCGTGACAGCGAGGATTCCGTAGTTCGTCGAACGTGGGCCCGGGCGCGTCGAGCAAGCCTCGGTGGAGGCTCCAAGGGCGGCGGGCACGCCTCCTGGTTCCAGCGCGGACTTGCCTGCGGCGTTACCGCTGGATGGTTCCGCCTCAAGCGCGGGTACGGCGCCTGCGACCGCAAAGGCTTCAGCGAAAAGGGAATCGAACCCTGACGTGGTCGTGTAAATGTGTCCAAAGTCTTCTTCGCAGTCGCCACCTCGGGAGACGACGCCAATCACGGCGCCGGTCTGTTCGCTTATCGCAGGTCCTCCGGAGTCGCCCTGACAGATCGAGCGGCCAACCTCGAATTCGTGTATCCCGAGCGGAGTTTTACTCTTCGATACACCCTTGCCTTGAGCCAATACTTCGACGCCATCTTTGCTGAATCGCGTGCCAATGGGCGTCGCTGAATCGTTCTGGCCGTAGCCAATGGATCGAATCTTCTCTCCCTGGCGTGCGGCTGACCGGGTGCGAACGGCGAGTGGTTGAACGTCCAGAATGGGGGATTCGAGAATGACGAAAGCAATGTCCGCGTCGCACAAGTAAGGGGTTGCGGGAGTGATAATTGCGCGCGCTTTCGTCGCTGGCTTGCGCGCGAAGCTCGGCGTGCCTCCGACGTAAACGCCGATACTTTCTGGGACTTCGCTGGCCGCGATGTGCGCGCCGTTTGCGCTGCGGCCGTTTTCGTCACACGAGACGGTCGCCGTAATTGTTTTCGAAACGCAGTGGCGAGCTGTGAGCACGACATTTGGAGCTACAAGCGCCCCCGAGCAGAGCTCGAAGGTAGTGCCGACGCCGACTCTAAGCGCGACAGTTCCAGCGACCCCTGTACGCTGCTCGGCTTGGCTTCCTCCAAAAATTTGAGGCTCGACCGTCGACTCTGACGGAAGGCTGACCGTGTCAGACGCCGTTTCGACGGCACAGCCGGCCGCTGCCAGCGCGATGAGGACCAACCCCAACGTGGGGGACTTGGCGATCCACCTGGAGCGAGCGTGAGCCTGGGTGCGTGGGCCCGCTTCAACGTAATTACGCTCGAAAGTCGGAATAGCCATGGGGTCATCGCTCATTCCTTCACTATGTGTGCCTGCTCCCTACAGCTCGTGTAACAGGAACTTTCCGCGGATATTGTAGGATTTCGCGAGCTCCAGGTTGAGCTCATCGCTCTTTGGTGTTGGCGCGAGGACACCCGTGATCGGCGCGTCATGGTCCTCCGCTTTTTGTGCCGGGTAGACTCGGATCGGGGCACGGGCTATGCTCAATTCGCCAAAAATGAGGGAAATCGTTGGCTGGGCTAAGAATTGCTTGCACGGTTCTGTCGTTGCTCGTGTCGCATTGCGTCTGAAGTTCGCAGGGAATCGCGGTCATGGTCGCAGCGCCCCGAACCCCCTTTTTTTGAACGCCTCAAACTCCGAGCTCCCCGAGCAACCACGCCACCTGCGACGACGCTTGAGCTTTGCCTGATGCCTAACTCCGACGCCCTCGCGGACCTTCGCACGCGCCGCGCCTCTACGAGTAGGCGTAGGCGGCCGGACCTTGGAGATGCACGCGCTTCGGTCATAAGGTCGAGCGCCTCACGCTGGCCGCTGCCGCGTTCGCTTGGCGCCTTGGGTGACTTGAGGTCTGGTTTCGTTCTCACGGACCGGCACGCGTTGTGGCTCGTGAGCGCGGCCCTTTTTATGGTCGCTGCGTGGCCGCTTGCCCTCGTCGAGGTGCCCCCTTACCAAGATCTCCCGAACCACCTCGCGGCCGTGACGGTCATGCAGAACCGGGCGCGTTATCCAGAATTCGTTTTCAACGGATTCTTTAAAACGAACGCAGCTCTCTTTGCTTGGCTTTTTGTCGGGGGCAAAGTCCTTGGGGTGCGCCTGGCCGCACGCGTTTTCGCGCTTACGGTCGTCGGAGCCAACGCGTTCGTGTTGCCGCGTTTTGTGTGGGTCACGACGGGGAGTCGCAAGAAGATGCTTCTCGCCAGTCTCTTCATGTGGCCGATGATCCACAACTGGTTCGTGTCGATGGGGATGCTCGACTTCGCTCTCGCCGTTCCCCTGTCCCTGGCGACCTTGCTCGCCATCGACCGGCAGCGTCGAACGCCTTCACTCGCCCATGGGCTCCTTGTGAGCGGGCTCGGTGCTGCCACGTGGTACGCCCACGTTTTCCCACTGTTCGTCGTCCATTTGCTCGTCTTCATCGAAGCGATGCGTGCAGTGTCCTGGCGAGCGCGAGCGCGCTCACTCGTAAGGATGGCGTCGCCACTCTTGCCGCTCACTGCGCTCGTCGTGCTCTCACTGGTCGACCACCTGCGCGACAACGTAGGGCCCATGTCTGCGTTCGTGCATCATCAGAAAGTTCTGCCCCCCTGGGAGCTGGTTTATAACCTTTGGGCTGAATGGTTCTGGGGATTCACGAAGCTGTCGATCTCGAGCGTCGTGCCCTGTGTGCTGCTCGCTTTTTACGGTGGTCTACACTTCATCGGTCACTCGTCGAAAGCCGTTATGACGGCTCGAGTCGCGCCAGATCCGTGCGATGTGCGGGCCGAGCGCGAGCCGTCACCGATGTTCTTCTCGGTGGCCGCGGTGGTCTCGCTCGGTGTGCTTTTCTGCATCGCCCCGTACCGGATAACGAATTGGTATCACGTCAATTCGAGACTTATTCCGTTCCTATGGGTGGCCTTGCTCGTCCGTGTGCCGGACCGACTCCCGAAAAGCGTCATGACCGCACTCGGCGTCTCGGCTGTTCTCTATAGCGCCGGAATGGGGGCTGACTTCGTGCGGCTCGACAGGGATCGCGAGCAGTTTACTGCCGGCATTCGCGCCGTTCCTGAAGGCGCGAAACTTTTGCCACTTGTGTTCCGTCACAAGGGGGCGAGCGATAACACCCGCAGTGTCCTGCACGCGTGGGGGTTTTACGTAACGGAGAAGTTTACGAGTGCGCCACTTCTGTTCGCGCACTCGCGCTCGTTTCCAGTCATGTACATGACGCCGCCCCCCGCGCGGTTCAACGACTTGGTCCTCGAAAATTTTGCCGCAACCATGATCACGTCGTCGAATTTCTGCGCGTCGATCGGAATTGTTTCCGGTGATTGCAAAGGTCAGTACCGCGAACGTTGGGCCGAGTTTTGGACCGATGCCACACCGCTCTACGACCACATTCTTTTGTGGGAGCCATCCGACGAGGCTCTCGAATGCGTACCGCCTGAGTACACCATCACGTACCGCAAGGGGGCCCTTGCGATTTTGGAGCGTGGCGAGAACGTGCGGGCCGCCCACCGCTGAGAAGCCCTTAGGATACCTTCGGCATTACGGAGTGCCGACTCGCAGTTCGATGCGTCGGCCCCCTCGGAGGGCGAAGAACGCGCTGTCGTCACCCGCGCCGATGGCAAAGACGTCGCCGTGAAGACCGTCGGGCACGCTGTTCGGGATGACTCGCGCGCTTAGGTGAAGCTTCGTTACTTTGCGCCTCGCGACGAAGGGTCGGCTTCCGAGGATTGAAAATGTTCGGCGGATCCCTTGTTCGAGCGCCGACGTTGCGGCGCCAAGAATCTGCGTGTCGACCAGGTGTCCCGACTCATCGAGCGTGAGCACCACGGTAGCGTCACCCGCCGGACCAAACGCAACGGTTCGCCACGCGGGATCTCCGCTTGCGGCTTGCGGGAACCCTCGCGTGAATGCGCGTACTAACTCGATGGCAGATCGCTCTCCTACGGCGCCGTACATCGCCGCGGCGGAGGTGGCTTCAACGCGTCCAGGCCCGTCTGCACGGCCCGTCGCCCGGCGGCTTGGACGTTGTGGGGCCACTGCTGAGGGCGGCTGGTCGGAAGGCGCGGTCGAGTCTTGAGGGGGGGAGCCCAAAAGCGTTGAAAGACGCTGGCTCGACGTCCGCGTAACGTCGACGGTCGCCAATTCTTGCGGTCGGATGGCTTCGAAGACATCCGGAGTGGGCAGGTCGAACGTCTCGCCTACGAGTTCGCCCGACGGTGCTGTTTGGCGTGGGAGCTCCGCGGGTACCGCCGGCGTCATGAGCCGTACGACAACGGCTACGTGGGCCGCGAGTGACGCCGCGAGTGTTGTCTGCCAACGCATCCCCCACAGTCTGCTTCAGTTCTGCGGAAGTTCCCGCGTCGGCGTTACGTGTGAAGTCGAATGTCACGTATCCATGCGGTCCCGTGACTCATGGGTGAGGTACGCGTATCTTGCACGCACGTCGGATTCGTGAGAAAGCTAGCGTAATGTCTAGGGTTTCGGGCGCGACGGTCCCGCTTTTCTCCATCCGCTCGCGCGACGATTGGGGCATCGGTCAGATCACGGACCTTCCCGCGTGTGCCGCGTGGCTGAAAGGTGCAGGCCAGAGCCTTCTTCAGGTACTGCCCGCGCATGAGCTTGCGGACGGTGAAACAAGTCCATATAGCGCTTTGTCCGCTTTCGCCCTCGACCCCATCTACATTTCGGTGTCGGCTATCGTTGACCTCGACGCCGCAGCGATAAGCGAACTTCTCGGCGCCGACGGTTGCGCCGACCTCGCGCGCGTACGTGCGGCAGAGCGTGTCGACTACGCGACCGTGCGTCGGCTAAAAGCGCGCGTGTTCGTCGCGGCCTTCCGCCGCTTTCGTGAACGGGAGCTCGAGGGCCGCACCGGACCGCGCGCGATAGATTTTTTCGCGTTTATCGAGCGTGAATCCGCATGGCTCACGGACTACGCGCTCTACATGGCTCTTCGCGCGTCGCATGATGGTCATGGGTGGAGCACGTGGCCTGCGGCGGAACGCGACCGCCATCCGAGCCTCCTGAGAGTCGCAAAGGACGTCGCAAAGGACAGGTGCGACGATGGTGGCCTGGGCACCCGCGTTCTCGAGCACATGTATCTTCAGTGGACCGCGCATACGCAGTGGAAAGTCGCTCGGTCCGAGCTACGTTCGCTCGGAGTCGCCCTCATGGGAGACATGCCGTTTGTGGTCGGTAGCGAGAGCGCCGACGTGTGGTCGCACCAGGCTGAGTTTCGCACGGATGTCTCGCTCGGCGCACCCCCCGACGACTTTTCTAAAGATGGTCAAAGCTGGGGACTGCCTGTCTACAATTGGGAGGCCATGGACGCAGACAACCTGTCTTGGCTTAGACTCCGCGCGCGCCACGCGTCGGCGCTCTTTGACCGATTTCGGATTGACCACTTGGTGGGCTTTTTTCGTCAGTGGGTGAGGAGAGATGGCGAAGCGGGATACTTCGTTCCCGCGTCCGAAAGCGACCAGCGGGCGCGTGGCGAGAAAGTGCTCCGTGCGCTTCTCGACGCCGCCGGTCCAGGGACGGTCATCGGTGAGGACCTCGGTGTGATCCCGCCGTTCGTGCATGAGGCCATGACACGTCTCGGACTCCCCGGTTACAAGGTCCTTCCGTGGGAAAACGACGCGAACTTCATGCCTAGGGATCCACGCAGCTTTCCTGAGTTGTCCGTCGCGACGTGGAGTACGCACGACACGGCGCCCATTACGGCGTGGTGGAATACCCTCGAGAGCTGGGAACGTGAGCGCCTCGCCGCCCTTGACCAGATCCCGCTCGACCTGCCCGAGCCATCGCGCGAGCTCGCGTTACTTAAGCTTCTGTTCTCGGCTCGTTCGGAGCTCACGCTCGTATTGGTCAATGAGTTGCTCGGGGATAAGACCCGTATCAACATGCCCGGCACAGTAAACGATCAAAACTGGACATGGCGTTTGCCGCGCACGATCGAGGAACTCCGCGAGGACAACGATCTCGCAGCGCGATTCTCGAAGATTCGCGCGCTAGTAGCCGATGCGGGGCGCCTCTCAGCAACGTGAGCTTTGCTCTGGTATAACCGTCGCCATGCATGACGGCGCGCTCACTGCCAGACCGGGGCGACCTGCGCCACTCGGGGCTTCGTTCAACGCTGAATCACCCCACGAAGGGGTCAACTTCGCCGTGTTCTCTCAGAATGCGACGGCGATGGAGGTCTGTCTTTTCGACGGGGCGGGCGTGGAGACGCGCATCGCGCTCAGAGACAGAAGCAACTATGTCTGGCACGGTTACGTTCCATCGTTGCGTGTTGGACAGCGCTACGGGTTCAGGGCGTCAGGGCGTTACGATCCTGCGGAGGGGCAGCGCTTCAACGAGAACAAGCTGCTCGTCGATCCGTACGCGCTCGCACTCGAGGGTGAGGTTGACTACGCGTTTCCCCTTTTTGGCTACGTCGGTGCGCCTTGGGACGGAGCCGTCGCGCTAACGCCCAAGAGCCTTCTCGACGATCGGGTCAAAGACCTTCGTGACAGCGCGCGCGGCGTACCCAAGGCCATCGTGACGGATACGGCGTTCGACTGGGAGGGAGATCTCCATCCCTGCGTACGTTGGGCGGATACGGTGCTTTACGAGGCTCACGTTAAGGGGGCGACAATGCGCCATCCGGAAGTTCCGGAAGCCCTTCGCGGAACCTACCTTGGACTCGCCCATCCCAAGATGATCGAGCATCTCGTGCAACTGGGAGTCACGACCGTGGAGCTCCTTCCGGTCCATGAAGCGATGAATGAGTGGGGCGTCTCCTCCCGCGGAATGGTGAACTATTGGGGTTACGCAACGCTTGCGTTCTTGGCGCCGAGTCAGCGTTTTAGTTCCGTGCAAGGTGCACAGGTGCGCGAATTTAAAGCGATGGTCAGGGCGCTGCATCGCGCGGGCATCGAAGTCGTCTTGGATGTCGTTTATAACCATACAGGGGAAGGCGACCAATTCGGGCCGACCGTTAGCCTGCGCGGCCTCGACAATCCTACTTACTACCGACTCAATGCCGCTCACCGGGAACTGTATGACGACTTCACTGGCTGCGGAAACAGCCTGAATATGCTGCACTCCCAGTCCCTCAAGCTTGTGATGGACAGCCTGCGGTACTGGGTTACTGAAATGCACGTCGACGGCTTTCGTTTTGACTTGGCGTCAACCCTCGCGCGAGAGTCAGGCGCGGTCGACAAGCTGAGCGCGTTCTTCGACATTATTCACCAGGACCCCGTCCTCTCGAATGTAAAACTCATTGCTGAACCCTGGGATCTCGGCGATGGGGGGTACCAAGTGGGCAACTTCCCGGTTCTTTGGACCGAATGGAACGGCCGATATCGAGATACTGTTCGCCAGTTCTGGATGGGAAAAAAAGAAGCCATTGCCGATCTCGGTTATCGGCTCACGGGGTCGAGCGACCTCTATGAAGACGATGGACGACATCCTCACGCCAGTATCAACTTCATCACGGCGCATGATGGGTTCACACTCCGTGATCTCGTGTCGTACGAAACGAAGCGGAACGACGCGAATGGCGAGCAAAATCGCGACGGTAACGACCACAATATGGCGTGGAATTCCGGCGTCGAAGGCGAAACAATCGATGCGAACGTTGTCGAACTTCGATTGCGCCGACAACGTAACTTCCTCGTCGTGCTCGCACTTTCGCAGGGTGTACCCATGCTCACCGCTGGCGACGAGATGGGTAAAACACAAGACGGAAACAATAACGCATTCGCGCAAGACAACGAGATCTCGTGGCTCGACTGGGAGCTTGATGAAAACCGAGAGTCGCTTCGTGACTTCGCTCGCTCGCTCTTCGCTTTCCGCCGGCGTCATCCCGTCTTCCGTCGTCCAGGATTTTTCAAGGGAGAGCGGGTAGGAGAGAGCGCACACAAGGATGTCGCGTGGTTTCACCCGACAGCTCGTGAAATGGAGCCGGATGATTGGCAAAATCCTTCGCGGTGCGCCATCGGCATGATGGTGGCTGGGGACGCGCTCGATTGGCGCGACGCGTTGGGCGAGCCGGTCGTCGATGACTCCTTCCTGCTGTTGCTCAATGGCTCGCGCGAAAAGGTTGATTTCACGATCCCTTCCCGTGAGTGGGGAGCTCGCTGGGCGCTTAGAATCGACACCCGTGAGGCTCGGATGCTGCGTGGCCCGGAATACGAAGCCAACGCGATCGTGAGTCTCGATTCCAACACGATGGTCGTACTGAAACGTGTCTTTCATGAGCGCGGGTCGTGGCGGCCGTCCGCTCACTTCTAGAGGTCTTACGACCTGTGCCGCAGGAACTCACTCTGCGAGGGTGATGACGCGTACCTTTGCGTAAGTGAGTGCGGAATCGGCCATGCCCAATCGCTGCGTGAGCGGCGCGAGCGCGCTCGGAAGGCGAGCGAAGGAGACGTTGACGGTGTCTCCAGTCTTTGGGGAAAACTCTTCCCCGACGTCTTGACGAACGGAGCCGACTGTCCCTCCCCAGGCCACGCCCTCCCCCACGTTGGGGCACAAGGCCGCTCGGCATGCCACGGTGGCAAGAGTAAAGTGAGTCTTGACGAAGCCTCCCTCGAAGGCGCTAAACGTGGACGTTACCGAGGCTCGAGCG
This sequence comes from Polyangiaceae bacterium, assembly GCA_025353725.1. GTDB lineage: Bacteria > Myxococcota_A > Polyangia > Polyangiales > Polyangiaceae > Labilithrix. The sequence goes on from JANXOF010000012.1 coordinate 92,582, forward strand.
TGACCCGGAGCGAGCGTGGTTGCGCGTGCCACGTTTCCTTGTTGCTTTGAAATGCGTGGAAACATGGCGTAACTCGCGAGAGAAGCGACGGCAACGAACGCGAAACGCGCGTGCCGCGATGTGCGGCCACGAAAAATTAGAAAAAAGAGAAACCCAAAAATCGTCACCGAGGCAAGCTGCGAAACAGCTGAAGATGGCTTACGTGGCGCAAGGGTCGCGTTGCCACACCCGCCACCTACCGCTTCGAGTTTGGTCGAATAGAGCTCCGCGAGCCCGGCAATGTCGTCTGAGGCGGGCGCCCTTAGTGTCGTGTCGTTTGGCGATGAGTAGCGGTACATTAGCGCGTCTTTTCGGTCTAATTCGTCGTTCATGCCGAGCGAATGGCCTAGCTCGTGCGCGACGACATGGTGCAAGTCGTAGACGGCGCTGGAGGACTTCGAGGGTTCGTCATGCGTCACGCCGTCGGTAATGGCGATGGCCGACGACGGAGTGTCTTGTGCCTCCACTGCCCCTCCATTGGAGAGGACAGCGAAGGCGTACGCGCCGTTGACGATGATGTCGGCATCGAGGATGCGGCCTGAGTTGTTGTCGTAAGTGAGTACGGTGATCGCCAGCGCTCGCCCTGCGGGGGCGTAGCCGCCCGGCATGAAAAATACGCCGTTCTTCTGATCAAAGGCGGGTACTTGGGGGGGGTCGGCGACCTCTGCGGCTACGTGGCCACGAAGTTCAGGCGCACCCACCGTGCCGCTCCAGCTTCGCATCGAGGCCGTGGTGGCCTCGACGGCGTCGGCCACATTCGCGCGTACCGACGGGTCGAACGTAAAGCTTACGCTGGGTTCATCCCAATGAACGAGGTGGCCTTTTACCGTTCTCTTCACCACGTACGCGTTCGCGTCTCTCGGGTCGATGCTGAGAGTGAAGAGGCTCGCCGCGGTTAGCGCAAGGACCTGAAGGAGCGCTTGAAGTCCTCTCCGTGCAGCCCACTCGCGAATTCGGACCGACGCGACGAGGAAAGCCACTCCATCTTTTTACGATGGCTTGATTAGCCTAATTACCTAATTACATCGCGTGAGTAAAAATGAGTATCAGGCTGTCACGCGCGCACCGCAGTCGACTCCGAGTCCACCACGACCGCCGCACTTGGGCGAGAACTCCGTCCGTGTGAGTCGCAATAGCGTCTCAAGCGGTACGGAGACATTCCTCGTCGTCCTACGATTCAAAGCCAACACGTTTGTTGCCTACGTTTGACGGGTCGTACCTCCGACCTGGGTAGCTCCGATGTCGTGTCTCTAGCGGCGGCTCGACACTAGCCTGCCACGACGTGGTTCTCGAGGCGACCTAGTGCGTCGATCTCGAGGGCCATGGTGTCGCCGGGCTTCAGCCACTGATCGTTCGTGACTTTCGAACCGTTGAGTTCGAGGAAACACCCGGTGCCGCAAGTTCCTGACCCGATGACATCGCCCGGGTACAGAGTGACGCCGTAACTAGCTCGCTCGAGGATCTGCGCGAATGTCCACGTCATGTCTCGTACATTGCCCGACGAAACTTGCACGCCGTTGACGAACGCGCGCATCCCCATGTCGAAGACATTGCCGTTCAGCGTTTTGCTCGTGCAGTCGGTGAGTTCGTCCATCGTGACCAGATAGGGCCCAAGAGCTGTCGCGAAATCCTTTCCTTTTGCTGGCCCAAGTGACATGAGCATCTCTTTCATTTGAAGAGTTCGCGCTGAAAAATCGTTCATAATCGTCATACCGAAGATTACGGCGTCGGCGTTTTGAGCGGTGAGATCGCGCGATTCTTGGCCAATAACGATCGCTGCTTCGAGTTCGAAGTCGAGCTTGTCGAGCTGCCTTGGGCGAACGTGTAGCGGGCCTGGACCTATGACGGCTTGGTGGTTGGTAAAGTAGAAAACTGGGAATTCATCGAACTCCGGAATCATCGCCAACCCCCGGTTGCGGCGTGCCGTTTCGACGTGTTGGCGAAATGCGTAGCCGTCGCGCATCGAGGGCGGCCGTGGCACGGGCGCGAGGAGCGTCACTTCGCTCGCTAACAGAGTGAGGGGGCCCGAGTCCATCTTCGTCGGCAAATGGCCGCCGCTGTGCGCCGAGAGCGCCTCTACCGCGAGTGGGCGTGCATCACCTGAGTGCTCGATGAATCCGAGCACTGTCTTGCCAAACCCTTCTGTGAGGTCCTGCGCTAGCTGCGCGCCGCCAGCGCGGTGACGCTCGACCCAAGAAAGCGCCCGCGCGAGGTCGAGGACTTGGGCGGAACCTGGGTCTTCGCCTTTCGAAGTGACCAGCAAGCCTGCGCGTGCCGTCGGCGCGCTGTTTGCGTTGTTTGCGTTGAGCGAGCCGTGGTGTCCGGTAGTGTAGGTCACGAGCTTCATGGGAGCCGGCTTACCACATGTCGTGAGCGATTCGAGCTACTCCCAAACCGTGGTGACGAGGTAGGCTCTCCTTGTGCTTCTCTCCTGGCTACCAAAGGCTGCCTTCGGGATCCTCCATGAGGCGACGCGTCATATTCTCAAACGACCTGTCGTTGGTATTTCAGCCGTGGCTCGAACACGCGACGGTCAACTAGTTCTCATTCGTAGGGGTGACACGGGTACGTGGGGACTGCCCGGCGGGACGGTCGAATGGGGTGAGACGCTTCGCGTCGCGCTCGACCGTGAGCTCGAGGAAGAGGCCGGAGTCGTGAATCCGGAGTTCGTACGAGTTCTAGGCGCGTGGTCTGAGCCCTCACGTGACATGCGGTTTCATGCCGTGACGATAGGGGTCGAGTGCATTGTGGCTCCTCCCGTGAAGGCGCCTCTGAATCGACTGGAGATACGCGACGTGCGGCTCTTCGCAAGAGAGGCCATGCCGCAGACGCTAGCCTTCGGTCACCAAGATATCGTCGCGGCGATGCTTGATCCGTCGAGGACCGTTTTGGAATAGACTTTTGCCCCTGCAGGGTAAAATTAAGGTTTGATCGAGGTCCCCATGAAGGCTCTCGTCTTTGAACGTTTTGGCGGCCCCGAAGTCTTGGCCTACGTTGATGTACCTGACCCACCTGAGGAGACGGGACACGTCGTTGTCCGAACCGCAGCTATTGGGCTCAACTTTGCGGATGTCTATCGGCGAAATGGCGTTTACCATCTCGCTGGCGCGCCACCGTATATCCTTGGTTACGAGGCTGCCGGCACCATCGAGTCTGTCGGTCCCGGGTGTGAGAACCACCAGCCCGGCGACCGCGTAGCTTTCGCAGATAGCCCCTTTGCCAATGCCGAACGAGTCTCGGTTGCTGTCGGTAAGCTCATTCCGCTCCCCGCGGATATCTCGTTTGAGACGGCGGCTGCGACGCTTCTTCAAGGACTTACGGCTCACTATCTGGTCACCGATAGCTATGCCCTTCGAGCAGGCGAGAGCGTGTTGGTTCACGCCGCCGCTGGGGGCGTCGGGTTGCTCCTCGTTCAAGTTGCACGTTCGCTTGGCGCTCGCGTCCTCGCGCTTACCTCTTCCGAAATAAAGGGAGCAGTGGCCGTGCGCGCGGGGGCCGAGTGCGCCCTTCGGTATGACGACGACTGGGTGGCTGCGGCTCGCGCCTTCGGCAAAAGCGGCGGTGTCGATGTCGCGTACGACTCGGTGGGCTCGACGCTAGACAGCAGCCTTCAGGCCATCCGAACGGGGGGCCATGTCGTCTTCTTCGGGATGGCTGGCGGAGACCCCAAAGCCGTCGACCCTCGCGTTTTGATGGACGGGTCGAAGACGCTCTCGGGAGGAGGTCTCTGGAATGTTTTGACTTCGCCGACCGAGCGCGAAAGGCGTGCCAAAGTCGTATTCGCGTGGCTTCGCGACGGCAGCGTGAGGGTCGAAGTTGGTGCGCGTTTTCCGCTTTACGAAGGCCAGAAAGCACATCATCTTATCGAAAGTCGTAAGAGCGTTGGAAAAATTCTTTTGATTCCCTAAAGGGGCTGCGGAGTCGCATCGGCAATCGGCTTGTCCGGCGCAAGGAATTAGATAAATTGGATCAGTGGGATTTAATCAGTCATCACCAAACGCGATACCGTCCGGGTAAACTTGAACTCTCCATGAGGCAAGAATACGTAGAGTGTTCGTGTCGAGCTGCAGCACTGTGCCTGGGTTGCGGTGGTCACCTTCGCAAACGACGTAAGCTCGTTCGTCTTTCGATACTCGAATAGCGTGTGGAAGGGTGCACTGCTCCGCTGGAAAGGATACTCGGCGTTCGATTTTGGCTATGCGCAGGTTTACGCGGGCAACGCCGTCCGGCGCTTGCATGGGCACGAGTATCGTTTCGTTATCGACAAACGCTGGCATAAACGCTTTCGCAGAGAGGGATATGGCTTTCTCGGGAATAAACCTCTTGGACTCCCGGTCGAAGACGCGCAAATCTTGGCCTTCCAGGTCCGCGAGGAGCACGACGCGCTCGTCCGGCGAGAGGGTTGCTGAGTACGGACCAAAACGCGGGACACCGGGTACTCCTTGTGTCGGACCGAGCGGGATTCGCGACGTCGCAAAGCCGTCGCTCTGAAGATCCACGACGGCGAGCTCGTCGGACCCGTAGCACGCCACGTAGGCGATCCTGTCGTCGGCCGTTACGGTGACGCCGTGGGGGGCGACGCAGATGGGCCGAGACCCGAGCTTGCGCATGGTGTTCGCGTCGAACACGGCGAGATGCGCGAACATGGTCGAAGGGCTTGCAAGGCCGCGCGCCGCGACGTCCATAGCGCGCTTTATGTCGAAGTGAGTGACGAGTACGCGTTGCTTGTCGTGGGTGAGAATGACGTCGCCAGGGTTCTCGTCAACGTCACGGACTTCACGCGCGGCAAGGGTGTCGAGGTCGAGTCGGACAAGCTTTCCCAGTGCCGATCCGTTGCCGTGGCTCGCATGGGGGTCCCCCGAGCGACGCTTTGCGTCGCGCGCTGGAAAAGCAAGCGCGACGAAGACATGTCGCGACGCCGCGTCAATGGCTAGATGATGCGGGGCCTCGTGCGCTTCGGGGTCGAGGTCCACTGGAACGCTCACGACGGCGTCACCGTCCCGATCGATGACGCTTACAGAATCGGAGCCGTTATTCGTTACATAGGCCGCACGCGCGGTGGGTAGAGTAACGCGCATACCCGGAGTGATCGAAACCCGCGTATCTGGATTCGAGGAGTGTGGAGAAGGTTTTTTGGAACACCCGACACATCCCGCCGCGTGAAACGCGACGGCGACCTGCAAGCACGCCACAACCACTGAAACGAAAGCGTTTTGAAGCGTGCAAAACCGCCCAATGACGGCTTTTCGCGATCCGTTTGCTATTGCCTTCATTAGTTACAGCCTCCTTGATATCATCCGACCGGCACGAGCGGACCGTCGATTCACTCAAGCACAAGCCATCGTTTTCGTGCCCTGAAGCGATGGAATTGACGTATGTTCTTTGCGCAACGTTTGGCATTCTCGTAATCTCGAGACGCCGAAGTTTCGAGGCTGCGGGCCCGTGAGCGAGCGCCCGTGAGCTAGCGCCCGTGAGCTAGCGCCCGGGTGCGAGGACGCGTGAGCGCCGTCGAGCACGGTGACCCTTGACTTTCGGATTAGGGACGGAGACCACCCGAGGGCTGCCCCGTTGCGACGAGGCCAGCGCTCGTCGGCGAGGAAGTCAACGACGCAACCCGACAACGGCAACTTGTCAAAGACCTGAGTCCTGTCGCGCAGCAAATCCAAGGAAGAGACGAATTCGCGCTAGCCGACTTGGAGGTCGAGCCAGGTAAGAAGGACCCGACGCTGCTCGTGCTGAATATCGCCCACGCTGCGATTCGCGCTCGCGGGTACATGTACGGCGGAGCGAACGGCGAGGCCCCTGGCTTCAGGGTCGGCGTGAGCCCAGATTTCAATCGAAATCGAGAGCTGCGCTCGTCCGCCGGAGGCGGTCGCGTCATTTGGGATGACCGGACCGCGAAGTACCGTGATAGGTCGCTCGCCATGGACTTTCATCAGGCCAACACTGCACTCGCGTTGCAGACGGCAATAGCTACGCTAACTTCTGTCCTCTTTAAAGTCGCGGGCGCGATTGTGCTCTACATTGGCGGTAGGTGGCTCATCGGCGTCGTCGCGCGTGCCGTGCAGCGAACCCTCGAGCGCCAAAAAGTTGACCCAACGATCCTTCGCTACCTCGGGACGGTCATCACGGTTCTGCTCAATATCGCGCTCGTTGTCTCAATTTTGGGCTTCTTCGGCGTCGAAACGACGACCTTTGCGGCGCTGCTCGCGGGCGCAGGGCTCGCTATCGGTACGGCATGGGGCGGGTTACTTGCGAACTTCGCGGCCGGCGCATTCATCATCGTGCTTAAGCCCTTTAAGGTTGGCGACTTCGTGATGGCCGGAGAGGTCACCGGGACAGTGAGTCATGTTGGCCTTTTCATAACGACCTTAGATACGCCCGACAACGTTCAAACCTACGTTGGAAACAACAAGATTTTCTCGGGCACCATTCAAAACTACTCCGCAAATCCGGATCGTCGGGTCGACCTTGTGGCTCAGCTTCACCAGACGGTCGACGTTCACGATGCCATCGCGCGTTTGAAAGCAGCCCTTGCGAAAATCCCCAACGTGTCGACGACCATGGCGCCGTGCGTCGAAATTCTGAGCTTTTCGGACTTGGGGCCCGTGCTTGCCGTGCGCCCTTACGCTCATACCGACCACTACTGGCAGGTATACTTCGATACCAATAAAGTGATCGTCGAGGTCAGCGGTACCGCTGGTTATCCGGCTCCCGAGCGTCGCGTGTACGTAAACCACGTTGCCGCCGCGTAACTCGAGCTAATGTGCGTCGTATGCGTACCTTTCGGGCGGCCACACTAAACATCTGGAGTCGTTTTGGGCCGTGGGAGGCTCGGCTTATCGCGATTCGGTCAGGTCTCGCGACCCTCCTACCGGACGTCATTGGTCTGCAAGAGGTCCTCAAGGTGCCAGGAATGGATCAAGCCGCGCTGCTCGGGGACGGCCTCGGTTACGACAATGCGTGGGGGTTGTCGTCGGAGAATCACGGTTTCCCCATCGGAAACGCGATTCTCTCGCGATGGCCCATCCTCCGTCGCGAAGTTTTCGTCCTTCCCGATGGTGGTAGCGACGAGCAGCGCAGTGTGCTTTTCGCCGAGCTCGACGCGCCATTCGGTCAAGTGCCTGTATTTTGCACACACCTCAACTGGCGGCTTGATCATGGCCACGTTCGACAACAGCAGGTCAAAGCGCTCGTCGGATTTGTCTCCCAACTCGCCCCGGAAGGCGCGTTCCCGCCGGTAGTGGTCGGCGATTTTAATGCCGAACCGGACTCCGACGAGATGCGCTACCTTAGGGGCCTTACGGAGTTGGGCGGCTCATCCGTGTACTTTGCAGACAGCTTTCTAGTGAGTGGAACGGGGGCGGGGACCACGTTTTCCAAGCGAAATCCTTTCGCTGAGCCGCTTCGAGAGCCCGAGCGACGGATCGACTACGTCTTCGTGCGCGGACCTGACGAGGCTCAGCGCGGTGAGCCCACGGACGCTCGGGTGTGTTTCGACGAAGCCTACGAGGGGACATTCCCGAGCGATCACTTCGGCGTGGTGACAACGGTGTCCGCCGGTCGTTGAGGACATGCCTACATGAACGCTTCGTAATCTCCACGACGGAGCGCTCGGGTCTTGTAGGCTAGCCGCCGTGCGTAGAGTTCGTAGGGCAAGGCAGCGCGGTGCCGCGTCGCTCTTGATTTCGCTCTCCCTATCGCTCCCGTTGTCGATGCTCGCGCCCGGGTTTGCGCGAGCGCAACGGCCCACGTCTCAAACGACGGAATACTCTTCTTATGAAAAGGAGACGATAGCTCGCGCGCTGAAGGCCACCCGGCTCGTGATGGACTCAGCCCCCGAAGGCAAGATCGTAGAGCGCATCGATACACTGCGACTCGAAGTCCTGGAAGATCGTGACCCGATTCCTGAAAGGGTTATCGGGATCCCGGCGCGAAGCTTCCTCAATAGCCTTCATGTTCGGTCTCAGGACTTCGTCATTCGGCGTGAGTTTCTCCTCAAGAAGGGTGAGCCGTTCGTACAGGTCTTGGCCGATGAGACCGCTCGGAACATGCGCTCGCGGATGCCGCTTCAAGTCTCGGTCGTCATCCTCGTACCGGTCAGAGGGTCGACGGCTGATAGAGTCGGCTTGCTTGTCATTACGAAAGATATATGGAGCCTGAGGCTTTCGTTCGACGTCGCGGCGACGGCGGGCGGGGTCGAAAAATTCCTCCTGGTGCCTCAAGAAACGAACCTCTTCGGCTTGCATCATACCGGGCAGGTTCGGATCGAATACCAGCCGGAGACCTACAGCTTCGGTGCAGGCTACAAGATTCCTCGCTTCGGCTCTTCGTGGGTTGGAGCGTCCACAGGGGCGAGCATCACGCTCAACCGGCGCACTGGCGATGCGGAGGGGTCGGCGGCTTCCGTAGCGGTAGAACGCCCGCTTTATTCGACGCGCACGGAATGGGCTTGGGGCGCAGAGGCGAAGTACGCGGTCGGTGTGACACGTCGCTATGTGAATGCGAGCGTAGCCACCTTTGATTCTCGCGAGACCCCTGGCGTGCGCGATGCGATACCTAACCAATACAAGACTCGCATTTTCGGAGCGTCCGTCGGGCTTACCCGATCGTTCGGGTGGGCTACCAAGACCAACGTGGGTTTGACGATGAACGCGGCCTCATCGAGCTGTGATACCATCGGACTTGAGCGCTTTGACCCGAAAGCGGCGGCGGACTTTGTACAGCGGATTGTCCCCGTGTGTGAATCGCGAGTCTATCCTGCTCTGTCATGGACCACGTTTGCAAATAGCTACTTACGGACGCTAGAGATTAATACGCTAGCGCTTCAAGAGGACTACCGACTTGGCCACACGTTGAGCGCCTCAGTCTACGCGGCGCCTAAAGCGATTGGGTCTTCACGCGACCTCGTTGGGTTCAGTGCAAGCGCGGGCTACGGAATCGCGATGGGCGATGGGCTAACAGCCGCGAGTTTATCGACGTTCGGGGAACAGGATCTCGAGACTGGACGACTCACGGACGCGTCGGTAAGTGGCGGGCTTACGGTCGTGACGCCGCGAATTGGATTCGGCCGTCTTGTCATGAACGCGACGTTCGTGAACCGCTACCAGAACTATCTTCGCGCAAGGACCATCACTGGCGGCGACGATCGCCTCCGCGGATACCCATCCAACTTTTTTTTCGGGAAGGACGCTCTTTTTTACAACCTCGAGTTTCGGACCAAATCGGTTGAAATCCTGAAGTGCGCAATCGGGGGAGTCGCCTTTTTCGACGCGGGAGACGCGGCCCAAGGCTTTGACGCGCTGCGCGCAAAACAGTCCTTGGGACTCGGCCTTCGCGCACTCTTTCCGCAGGTCAATCGTCTCGTCTTTCGCGCCGATCTTGCGTTTCCGCTGAAGCGTGGTCCGTTTCCGGAGACCGGCGTGACGAGCCCCGTGGACCCCGTGGGGTTCTTTTTCTCCGTGGGTCAAGCGTTCGGACCGTAGGACGCCCAGTCGTACTCCTGCCGACGACCAAGGGGCTTCGATGACCACGTCACACGTTGAAAGGACCGGCGTGTAAGGTGAGTGGATATGGCTGAACGAATTCTCGTGTGGCACCGTCTCGATCTGCGCGTTACCGACCATGCTCCGCTCGCCACCGCCTGTCGCGACGGCGCCGAAGTTGTCGCGCTGTACGTCTTCGACGAGCGGCAGTTCACGGCAACGCCTGAAGCGGTTGCCAAAACGGGAGCTTTTCGTACTCGTTTCTTGCTCGAAACTGTCGAAGCGCTTCGCCTAGCCTACCGTGTGCTGGGCTCAGACCTCATCGTTCGCAGGGGGCGAACTGAGGAGCTTGTTTCGGCGCTCGTCGATGAGCTTGCGGTCGACCGAGTCTACTTCCATACGTATCCGACCAGCGAAGAGCTTGCGGTGGAGCGCGCGGCCGTGTCGCGGTTGCGGGTGCCCTACCGCAGTTGGTGGGGACATACGCTGTACGCGCTCGAAGACCTCCCTTTCGAGATTGGCGCGTTACCGGAAGTTTTCACAAACTTTCGTAAAGTCGTCGAAGGAGGCTGTGCCGTTCGCGCACCCATCGCTGCGCCCGTTCACATTCGAGCGTTACGTACGAACGTAGGGACAGACCGTATTCCGTCGATCGAGGACTTAGGTGTTACGCCTCCCGAAGTCGACCCTCGTGCGGTCCTTCTTTTCAAGGGTGGCGAGCTCGAGGGAAAGGCTCGATTGTTCGAATACATATGGAAAAAAGATTGTTTGAAGAGCTACAAAGAAACGCGTAACGGGCTTTTGGGGCCTGACTACTCGTCGAAATTGTCACCGTGGTTGGCCCACGGTTGCGTGTCTCCGCGGTCCGTCTATGCCGAAATAAAGCGGTACGAAGCGGAGCGCGTCAAAAACGATTCGACCTATTGGCTCACCTTCGAGCTGCTCTGGCGCGACTACTTTGCTTTCATCGCGTCGAAGCACGGCACAAAGCTCTTTCGGGCTTCTGGTCTTCGGGGGATTGTACTTCCATGGACACACGATCGCATTAGCTTTGGCCTCTGGTGTCGCGGAAAGACGGGCTTTCCGCTAATCGACGCCAATATGCGCGAGCTTTCCGCTACGGGGTTTATGTCAAATCGCGGACGCCAAAACGTTGGCAGCTTTCTTACGAAAAACCTCAGCATCGATTGGCGTTGGGGCGCCGCATGGTTCGAGTCGCTGCTGGTCGATTATGACGTCGCGAGCAATTGGGGAAATTGGAACTATACGGCTGGCGTGGGCAATGACGCCCGTGGGTTTCGTTTTTTTAACACGGAAAAGCAAGCGAAAGACTACGACCCCGAAGGTCGTTATGTAAAGACGTGGTTACCTGAGCTCGCGGCCATTCCCGCGGACCGCGTGCACAATCCTAGTTCGCTGAGCGCAGCAGACCAGCAGCGGTTTGGAGTGCGGATGGGTAGTGACTACCCAAACCCGATGCTCGACCTCTTCAAGTCTGCCGCGGAAAATCAAGAACTCTACGAATCCGCCGTGACGCGAGTGACGAAAGCCGTTCGGGGTGGGCATGCCTGAGCATACCCAAGGCTCCTTAGGTAACGTCGGGTCGCTCCAGCGGGGCGTGGCGTGCGGAGGTGCCGAAGACTGAGGGCATATCACTGGGGGTTGCTTCGAGTGCGTACTCAAGGACTTGGCTCATGTCATCGACGAGGAAGAACTCGAGGCCATCGCGCACCTCGATCGGGATGTCGTCGAGATCTGCGCCACACTTGCGAGGTAGGATAACTCTCTTGATGCCTGCACGGTGCGCGGCCAGCACCTTGGCTTTGATGCCGCCGACGGGTAGTACCCTGCCGCGGAGTGTGGCTTCACCGGTCATCGCGGTATCCGAGCGGACGCGTCTACCCGTGAAGAGGGAGACGAGCGCGGTGAAGATGGTCACACCCGCGCTTGGACCGTCTTTCGGTATTCCGCCCGCTGGTACGTGGATATGAATGTCTTGATCCTCGATGACTTGGGGGCGTATGCCCAGCTGCTCGGCGTGGCTCCTGACGTATGTGAGAGCTGCTCGCGCAGACTCCTTCATGACGTCACCGAGTTGTCCCGTGATCTCGACGTGGCCCTTGCCTGGCATTCGCGAAGTTTCGATAAAAAGAATCGAGCCGCCAAAGGGAGTCCACGCGAGACCGGTGGAGATTCCGGACATCGAGGTGTGTTCCGATACTTCACGCTCGAACTTTGGCTTTCCTAAGCGCTTGAGAAGGTCGGATTCGCCGATCGCGATAGGCTTGAGGGGGGTCGAGTCGTCTAGCGCGACGTCTGCTTCCTGGGTTCTCGCGACATCGAGCGCTGCGCCTCGACATAGCTTTTTGATCTCGCGGTCGAGCTGGCGTACGCCGGCTTCGCGCGTGTAATCGCGCACGATGGCCGTGAGTGCGTCGTCATCAATAAGGAGCTTCCCCTCCGCGACGCCATGTTCTTCCGTGCGCTTCGTGATGAGGTGCTTCCTTGCGATCTGCACCTTCTCGTCGGGTGTGTATCCGGCAAGTTCGACGATCTCGAGACGATCGCGGAGGGGAGCCGAGATGGTCTCCAGCGTATTGGCGGTGCAGATGAACATGATCTCCGAGAGGTCGAACGGCAGTTCGAGATAGTGGTCGGTGAAGGTTCTGTTCTGCTCGGGATCCAAGACTTCGAGAAGAGCGGACTCGGGCGAGCCAGCCCAACCGGTACCAAGTTTGTCGATTTCGTCGAGGAGCACGACCGGATTGTTCACTTTCGCTTTACGCAGCGCGTTTAGAATTCGCCCGGGAAGGGCGCCTACGTACGTCCGGCGGTGGCCTCTAACCTCCGCTTCATCGCGCACGCCTCCGAGTGCGATGCGTACGAACGGGCGACCGGTGGCGTCGGCAATCGACTGTCCGAGCGAGGTCTTACCGACCCCCGGAGGGCCGACCAAGCAGAGGAGTGTGCCCGTTCCTTTGGTGCCCGCGAGCCTCTGTACCGCGACGTGCTCGAGGATTCGCTTTTTGATATCGTCGAGGCCGAAGTGGTCCGCGTCGAGGTGGCGTTCAATGACGTCGATGTCGGCGGAGGCCTCCGCGCGTTTCGACCACGGAAGGTCCGCGATGAGTTCGAGGTAATTCCGTATGACGTGCGTCTCAGCGCCTTGGCCGCCCATCGATTCGAGTCGCTTAAGCTCGCGATCGGCGACCTTGCGTGCTTCTACAGGGAGGCCAGCGTCGTCAAGACGCTTGCGGAGTGCATCGAGTTCCCCGGCGCCGCTTTCGCTGTCGCCGAGCTCTTTGCGGATGGCGCGCATCTGCTCCCGAAGGACATGCTCACGCTGGTTCTTCCCGAGCTCGCGCTTCACCTCGTTTTCGATCGTAAAGCGAACTTCGGCTTGCGCTTTGGCTTCGGCTATCCGTGTGACGAGAAGGCGGATTCGCGCCGCGACCACGGGTTCGCCGAGGATCTCAATTTCGCCTTCGACAGAGAGCTGGAGCAGCGCCGCGACCCGGTCGGCAAACGCGGACGGGTGTTCTTCGTCCAGCTCGAGTTGTGCGAGCGCGCCGCCTGCCTCCCGAACGAGTGTTTTCACCTCGGCGCTCAACGCGCGAGCAAGCTCCTTCGCCTCGATGGCGTCCTCGGCCTGGTCCTTGATGTGCGTGACATCGGCTTTGTAGAACGCTCCTGTCCCGTCGATGGCGTCGAGTCGAGCGCGCCCAAGGCCTTCAAGGGACAACTCATACTCGCGCTCACTGCGACGGTTGACGTGCTTTACGCGAGCGAATGTGCCGAAAGGATAAACATCACTCAAGCCGAGCTCTGAAACGCGTGGATCGCGCTGCGTTAGAGTGACGATGACATCGCCCGGGTGAAGATCCCGTACCAGCGCGAGCGAGCGCGGGCGGCCGACGGCGAAGCTCAACGTCGCGCCCGGAAGAAGAACGCCTGTACGCAGCGGTAAAACCGAAACGGAATTAATCGGCACGGGGGCGCCGTCGAAGAGCATTGGCGTAGTAGGCATAGAGGTGATCGTCTCCAAAGGGCGAGAACGAGACCCGTTCGCACGACCGTTCGCGTGAACAAGACTTCGTTCGGTGACCCGTGAATGAAAGCTAAGTTGCTTCATTCATCCGTCAACTCGGCTTCTGTGATCGCGTGCGGTTAGCGCCCTGCGCGCGAGGTCAAGCCGAGCAACAGCAGGTTGCACATGTCGTAAGCCGTCCGACGCGCCTCGACCTTTGTAAGCTCGAAGACCCAAGGTGGAGAGAGCGTCGCGTACGCGCGCTGCACGAGCGCGACCGCACGGTTTAGGTCCGCCTCCGCGAGCTCGCCTCGCTCTTTCGCCTCCTCAAGCACCTGACGGAGTAGCTCGGCTTCGTCGGCTCGAAACCTCGCGTGAACCGCGCGCACGGCGCCGCTCGAACAGTGGACGAGCTCGCAGGCGTGTTCTCCTTCATCCGCGACGTCCAAAAACGTAGCGACGCGCGTCTCGAGAACGCCCCTCAACCGTTCGGAAAGGGACTCGTCGGCGCGTGCTTCTGCGACCGCGCGCATGGCTTCGAGCACGCGGTTGTGGGCCGAAGCCGAGAGCTCTTCGACGATGGCGTCCTTCGATGCGAACACGAGGTAAAAGGTCCCGACTCCCATTCGCGCCTCGCGCGCGATGTCGGCGATGGTGGTTTTGGCAAATCCGTAGTGGCGAAAGAGGCGCGCGGCGCACTCGATGATCAAGGTGCGCCGCTCGTTATCGTTCTCGTGGGGGGGAGCGCCGCGCATTGTGCCGCTTGAGAGCTTATCATGAACGGTGAGCTCTTCGGTTCACACGCGGAGCCCGACGCAGTTCGCTACAAAACGAGCGTTTCCTGATGTTCGCCCCACACGTCGCGGAAGACGCCCGCGATTTCACCGACGGTGGCCTGGGCCTTCACGGCGTCGAGCACGAGGGGCAGCAAGTTGTCTTTGCGCGTCGCGGCAGCCGCGAGGCGCCGAAGCGCTTCGGCGTAGGTGGCGTCGTTGCGACCCGCGCGCACCGCTCGCAGGCGTTTCACCTGGTCGCGTTCGATGCTCGGGTCGATCGTCATCACCTCGACGCGTGGAGAGTCTTGGACGAACTCGTTTACGCCGACGATGACGCGCCTTTTTTTCTCGACTTCGATTTGGTACGCGTAGGCACTATTTTGGATTTCGCGCTGGGGGTATCCCTCTTCGATGGCGGACACCATCCCGCCGAGCTCGTCGATACGCGCGAGGTACTTGTTGGCGTCCTGCTCGATACGGTCCGTAAGTGCTTCGACGGCGTAGGCGCCGCCGAGGGCGTCGACAAAGTCTGCAACTCCGGATTCGTTGGCGATAATCTGCTGCGTTCGGAGCGCTATCGTTACGGCGTCGCTCGTCGGTAAACCGAGTGCCTCGTCGTAGCTATTGGTGTGGAGCGACTGGCAACCGCCAAGCACGGCGGCGAGCGTTTGCATCGTGACGCGGACGATATTGTTTAGCGGCTGCTGCGCCGTCAGTGTCATGCCTGCGGTCTGTCCGTGAAAACGAAGGGCGCGCGCGCGATCCGTTTTGGCGCCAAACCTTTCTTGCATAATGCGGCTCCACATCCGTCGTGCGGCTCGGAACTTTGCGACCTCCTCAATGAGGTTGTTGTGGACGTTGAAAAAGAAGGATAGCTGCGCTCCGAATTTGTCGACGTCGAGTCCCGCTTCCACCGCGGCCTGGACGTACGCGATGCCGTCGGCGAGCGTGAAGGCTACCTCTTGTATAGCGTCACAACCGGCTTCGCGGATATGATATCCGCTGATTGATATCGTGTTCCAAGACGGTACTTCTTTTCCGCAGAATGCGAAAATGTCTGTAATGAGTCGGAGCGACGGCCTCGGCGGGTAAATATACGTTCCACGAGCCATGTATTCTTTGAGGATGTCGTTCTGAATCGTGCCACGTAGCTTGTCGCGCGGTACGCCCTGTTCTTCGGCGACGGCAATGTAGAGGCAGAGCAGCGTCGACGCCGTCGCGTTGATCGTCATCGACGTCGATATTTTGTCGAGCGGGAGACCCTTGAGCAGAGCGCGCATATCGTCGATCGAGTCGATGGCCACGCCGACGCGTCCGACCTCGCCGAGGCTTCGGCTATCGTCCGAGTCGCGGCCCATTTGTGTCGGGAGATCGAACGCGACCGAGAGCCCGGTTTGTCCTTGCTTCAGAAGGTAGTGGTAGCGTTCGTTCGACTCGGCCGCTGTCCCGAAACCCGCATATTGGCGCATCGTCCACGCGCGGCCGCGGTACATGTTCGCTTGAACGCCGCGTGTGAAGGGAGGCGACCCCGGGAATCCGAGATCGCGTGCGGGGTCGAAGACACCCAGGTCGTCGGGGCCGTACAGAGGAGCCACATCTTGATGCCCCGCGAGGTTGGGTACGCGCGGCCGTGGCTTGTCTTTCGCCTCGGCGGCTTCAACCCTTGCCAGCCAGGCTCCTTTTTGAACCTCGTACGTCGTCATGGATCGGGCTTAGCACGCTCTTCCTCACGCGAAACCAGGCGCTTGTGCGTTCCCGAGTTACGCCGCCGGACCCGACGAGTTGCGCCCGCCGCGTTGCGTAGGAGATTTGCTCTTCAGCCCTCAGGTGAAAGGCTGATAAGCGAAATTTCGCTCTCCTTCACAACAATGATCTGAGTCATGATCCGTCCGCCGACGGCATCGCAGCGGAGCATGTGAGCGCCTTTCGGCAGGTCGATGCCGGCGGTCGGAGTACGCCCAAGTTCAAACCCATCGACGGTGACGGCACAGCCGCCCGCGCTCGCCGTGACTCGTACGCGCCCGAAGCCGCGCGGAATTGCGCCCGATGGTGACGATGCGCGTGGCAGCGAGTCCACGCTTATCGATCGCAGCACCGGCGTCGGCTCGAAAGTGACTGGAAGCGGCTTCGCGGCTTGCATCGGCATTGCCGCGGGCGTTACGCGTGCCGCCACTGGCCCTCGGGCCATGCGATCGGCGAGGGCCGTGCCTCCGCGCTGGACGATCCAGGCGAGCCGTACTCCGACGCCCAGCCCTAAAAACCCTAGTACTAGAACCATTCCCGTTCGAAGCCACTGCCGCCGAATCACCTTTGGGGCCGAAGGACCTCGCGAGACGCAAGAAGAAGGGGGCGTCTGCCAGGCGCCGTCTGCACCGCTCCGCTGTCCCTCGCGCGGGGTTGGCGAATAGGGGTGGTTCGCCGAATGCAAGGGTTCGAACGAAGGGGCTGGCGGCGGGAGTCGCATCCTCGAGTCGCTGAGTTCACGGGTCGCCTCGCGGAGTCGGGCGGTCACCTCGTTAAACGTCTGCGTTCGTGCGGTGACGTCTACCTCGAGACAACCTCGTACGATCGAGCGAAGCGATTCGGGGAGAAGCGGAGCGCATGCATCGATGCTCTTCGGGTTCGTTGTCGCCGTGGTTAAGATAAGCGCGTTAAAATTTCGCGCGTTGTAAGCGCGATATCCGCAAAAAGCCTCGAAGAGAATCGCTCCGAATGCGAACACGTCGGTACGGCCGTCGAGTCCTGCGTCACCGCGGGCTTGCTCCGGGCTCATGTAAAGTGGTGAGCCGAGGACAGTGCCTGCACCGGTCAGCGCGGTGTCACGCCCGTCCTCGA
This sequence comes from Polyangiaceae bacterium, assembly GCA_025353725.1. Classification (GTDB taxonomy): domain Bacteria; phylum Myxococcota_A; class Polyangia; order Polyangiales; family Polyangiaceae; genus Labilithrix. The sequence goes on from JANXOF010000012.1 coordinate 109,744, forward strand.
CGAACTTGCTGACCCCGAAGTCGAGCAGCGTAAGAGTGCTCACGCCGTCGCGCCCTGACTGTAGAAAAAGATTGGAGGGCTTTAGGTCACGATGAACCACCCCACTCCGGTGAGCCGCGGCGAGCGCGTCGCTTATCTCGGCCATCAAGCGGGTAAATTCGCACACCGTCATCGGCGGGCTTTCGTGCCTCAGGGCGACGTCGAGCGACGCGCCCTGAAGTAGCTCCATCACCAAAAAAAGCTGGCCCTCTTCAGTTTGACCCACGTCATGAATCTCGATGACGTTGGGGTGATTGACACGCGCGGATACTTTGGCCTCTTTCAGGAACCGCAAGGCCGCATCGTCCGTTTTAGCGACGTGCGGGCTCATGAATTTGATGGCGACGTCGCGCTCGGTAAACTGGTGCGAGGCGGACCAAACGTCGGCCATTCCGCCGCGCCCAAGTAGCTCGTTGAGGCGGTACTTTCCCGCGATGATCTGACCGGAAACCATGGTGCTAGCCCGTCGCGCTCACGCGACCGTCAGACCTCCATCGATCACCAAAGTGTGCCCTGTCACGTAGCTCGCGGCGTCACTCGCGAGGTAGAGCGCGCCGCCGGCGACCTCGTCGGGCGCCGCAGCACGCTTCATGGGCGTCATGCGCATCGCCTCCTCGAACAGCGTATCGTTCTTCAAGACCGCCGCGGCAAAGCGTGTCTCGACATATCCGGGAGCGATGGCGTTCACTCGGATTTGTGAGCTTGCGAGCTCGCAAGCGAGTGTTTTCGTCATCGAAATAACGGCGGCTTTGGTCATCGCATAAACGCCTTGGAGCGGCGACGCGTTGAGCCCCGCGACGCTCGCGACGTTTACGATGGATCCCTTCGCGCCGCGACTCTGCAAGTGCTTGACGACCTCGCGTGTCATCCAAAAATACCCTTTTAGATTTACCTCGAACGTCTTGTTCCACGCCCCCTCGTCGAGCGAACTTCCTGCGTCAATGAGTGGCCCGAAATGAGGATTCGTCGCCGCGTTGTTCACCAGAATATCGACTTTGCCAAACGTGCGAACCGCTGCGGCGACGAGCGCTTTGCAATCCTCCTCACGTCCAGTGTGTGCGGCGTAGGGGTAAGCGCATTCGCCGAGCGAATGGCTGACGGCCTCGAGCCCTTCGAGCTTTCGCGCGGCAAGGACGACCTTTGCCCCATGAGCAACAAAACATCGTGCGATAGCCTCACCGATGCCGCGGCTTGCTCCGGTGATGAGCGCGACTTTTCCTTCGACGTTGAGTGTAGTCACCAGAGGCCCTCGCAAGGTGTCAGCGAGCGCTTGGCCCGACGAAGGAGCCGAGTGCTCGAAATCGGTCATAACGTTCGTTCACGAGTTCGGAGGGGGACTTCATTTGTAGCTGCTCTATCGCTTCGGTGAGCGAAGCATCGACGAGGCGCGCCGCGAGAGCTGGATCCTGATGAGCGCCACCGGCGGGTTCTTCAATAATCGTTTCGACAATCTTCAAATGGAGCAATTCGGGTGCCGTAATGCGGAGGCGCAACGCGGCCTCTTCGGCCTTGGCGCTGTCCTTCCACAAAATCGAGGCGCAACCCTCAGGCGAAATTACGCTGTAGGTCCCGTATTCGAGGACGTTCACGCGATTCGCAACGCCGAGGGCAAGGGCTCCGCCCGAACCGCCTTCGCCGATAATGGTCGCAAGGATGGGCACGGGTGCCCGGGCCATCGCCGCTAGGCAAGCTCCAATAGCCTCGCTCTGGCCGCGCTCCTCGGCGCCAAGGCCCGGGTAGGCGCCCGGCGTGTCAATGAATGTGAAAATCGGTAATCCGAAGCGCGAAGCGAGATCATAAAGGCGTCGTGCCTTTCGATAGCCTTCTGGGTTTGGCATGCCGAAGTTGCGCTTGACGTTCTCTTTCGCGCCTCGGCCCTTTTGGTGTCCGATGACGAGGACGCTGCGACCGTGATAGCGCGCGAGACCCGCGACAATGGACGCGTCCTCGCCGAAGCTACGGTCGCCGTGGAGTTCTACGAAGTCTTCGAAGAGCGCGTTGATATAGTCGAGCGTGTAAGGCCGGTTCGGGTGCCGGGAGAGTTGGACCTTTTGCCAAGGTGAAAGATCAGCAAACAACTCACGCGCGAGGCGACCGCATTTCTCCTCGAGTTTTCGAAGCTCTGGCTCGAGGCGCCGGTCGCTTTCCGCGAGCGAACGCAATTCGCGAACGCGCTGCACGAGTTCGACGACGGGTTTTTCGAAGGGCAAGACGTGCGACGCCACGGGCTCGCCGGTATACACCGTGTGCGGGAAAAAAGAGAAGGAGGGTGGTGTGTGGGCGACTCATGTCTGGGTCCATCACGGCTCACTTCGGCGTTCGGGCCATTGCGTTTGGGGCGGAGAACAGCGCTCTTTTCGGTGGTTGAAGGGAAATGTAAGATGGCGCCGTATGTGCATGCTTCCTCTGCGTGCCTCGTACCGGAGACAACGCCGACCGAGCCTTTGAGGGCGAACCGCACACGGCGGACGCTGAGCTCCGGACGACCGGCGGGCGGGTATCGCTCGCGGGACCGACGCGGAAGACGTTGATGTTTCCGAGGTCTTCGACCCCCGTGGCACCGCGCTCGTCGTCGCCCGCGGCGCCGCGCCCGAGCGAACGCCCGACTCTAAAGACGCTCGCGCCTGTCGATGCGCCCAGCTCTGGGCACAGCAATACGCAGATTATCGACGTGAGCGCGGCCGCGCTCGATAGTAGCGAAGGGCTGAGTTCCACTCTCGACGCGATCGTTCCTCACGCGACGTGGAGACCGTGGCGTTCGGGGGGGTTGCCGTCGTTCCTTGGGCTGTCGCTTGTTGCTGCCGCGTGTGTCTCTGAAGCCGCGGTGCTCGCGACCGGGTGGGCGACAGGCGTGAGCGAAGGACTACGCAATCGCGGGGCCGTTCCGCACGAGGTCGTTTCCGAGCGCACGCCTCGCGCGATGCCGTCGGCGCCAGGGGCGGCCCTACCGACGGCAGGTACGTGCGCGTCGATCGGCGAATCGAAGGTGATCGCCACGCGCGCGAATTTCGCGCCGGGTCTTGAAATCACGGTGGTCGACCGCGAGTTTAACGTGGCCTTTGCGGCGGGCGCGACGGACGGCGTCGGCCTAAGACTCGCCGCCAGTTCGTCTCGCGTGGTGGAGCGAATTCACGTCAGAACCAAGACCGCGATCCGCCACGTCACGGCCGTTGGGGGCCGGGCGGAAGACGACGCGATCGATCTGAAAATAGACGCAGACGGTGCGCGTAGCCTGTTCTCTGAGGACGCTGAGACCTCCACATATCGCGTCGCGGTGGCTGGCGGATGGGTGCACGCCTCGTCCGCCGGAAAGGTCAGAGCACTGTGGCCGGTGCCAGCCCCGCGGGTGGTGAAGGTCGAGCGCCGTGTCCCCGCCGCGGCGGTTCCCTTCTTCGCAGTACCAGCCCCAGACGTTCGTGCGTCCGTGCGCCACGACGGAGGCGTTGTCGTCGCGCTAAGGCGAGCTTCGACGCTTTGGCTCGGGATCGCCGACGGCTCGCTCACCCCCGACGGGCCACTCGTGACGCTGATTCGTCCTGGCGCGGAAATAGGGATGCCCGCGGTTACGCCGTGGGGCGGCGGGGGCGTCGCGGCATGGGCGGAGCGTCCCTCAGGCGAAAGGGAGTGGGCGGTGATGGTCGCTTCGTTTGATGGAGCCGATGAAGGCAAGCGTGAAGCCCCGTCGCTTCGCCCTGTCGGTGCGGGCATGTCTCCGTCGATCGTGAGCTTGCCGGATGGCGACTTGCTGCTCGCTTTTACGGTCGGTAAGCCAGGCGCGCACCGTGTCCTCGTCCAGCGACTCGGCCGTCATCTCGAACCTCGCGGAGGGCCCATTTTTGCGTCTCAAGAGGGGCTCAATGCCGGGCAGCCTGCCATCGCCGTTGCGGCAGACGGGCGTGCGCTCGTGGCGTTCTTCGGCGCCACTGCGGCACAATCCGCGCACGTCTTCGCGACGCCGCTCGCGTGCGATTCGAGCTTTTGACCTCGCCGCGCGCCTGGCTGCCCTGAGTGGCAGTGGGCGACATCCCCTCAAGGGCGCTTACCAGCTCTCCACCGCCACGCTACGGACGGTTTCGGCGATGGGCATGCGCGGCGCGTAGCCTAGTTCGGTCCGCGAAAGCTTGTCGTCGACCATACAAACGTAGCGAATGTGGTCGAGCTCCGGCGCCGGGAACGTCGTCAATCGGAGCGACCAGAGTCGTTTGAGAATCGCCTTGCCGAACGTATATGGAATAGGAAAACTAGGCTTTCCGAGAAGCTTGACAATATGCGAGAGTGGCAGCGGACTCGGTCCCGCCACGTTGTAAATTCCTCGCTGGCGGGGCGTCAGCGCGCACCCGATCGCCGCCACGACATCCGACTCGTGGATGATTTGGACCATTGGGTCAAACCCGAGGAGTGTCGGGATCGTCGGCAGTCGCATGAAGTTCGATGCCGCGTTGTGAACCGCACCGACGATATGCACCGGACGCAAAATGACGGTTTCGGTTTCTGGGTGTTTCCAGAAGAAACCCTGAGCCAACATGTCTACTTCGATGAGATCTCGAATCTCGCTAAACCTCGCGCCGCCCAAAAGAGGTGCGTCCTCGTTCAAGAACTGCGCGTTGTCGGGTTGCGGGCCGTAGACATTGGCACTCGACAGCACAACGAGCTTCGGGATCTTAAACTGTGCGACGTATTCGAGTAGCTTCTGAAAGCCTGCCACGTTCCACGAGTGATGCTCAGCCTGCGACGCACGAGGATCGTGCATCACACCGAGATGAATCACGGCCTCGATCGGCTCGGCGCGGAAAACGTCTTTCAGCTTTTTGCGCCGCATGTCGACTTGCTCGTGGACCACGTCTTTCGGCTTGTCGGGGAAAGGTCGTCGGTCGACCGCAATCACCCGACGCAAGCGGTGCTGCTCGCGGACGACATGCTTTCCCAGTCGACCGCAGGCGCCGGTGACCAGCACTGTCCCTTGTCCTCGCGGAAGCGAAGGGCGTGACGACGGAGGAGGGGAGGACGACGAAGGAGGGGAGGATCCAGGACGGCCACTCGGGGGCTGCACGCGCGCCGTCTCTGTCATTAGAAGAAGACCCCTTTTCGAGCCTGAAGGCCTCGGTTGACCATCGATTGGACCGTGGACTTTACGACAAAAACCTTCTCCTCGATGAGGGAGTCGTCGTCGTCCGGATCGCCTGTAAAGTGCATCGGCTCACCGAAGTAGATTCGGTAGCGCGTGGGCAGGGGCAGCACGCCAAACGGCAGGAGCAACTGCGGAAGGATCGGCATAGAGGGCATTCTTAGCAACTTCGCGAGTCCGTCGAAGTTGCCTAACGAGACGTACTGCTCCTCGCCGCCAATCACCGCTACCGGCACGATAGGCGTACCTGTCTCCAGGGCGAGCCTCATGAATCCGAGGCCAAAGTCGACGAGCTGGTAACGTTTGTCAAACGGCTTTGCGATCCCGCGCGCCCCCTCGGGAAAAACGAGTAGCGCTTCGTTGTTTTCCAGCAACCGTTTGGCGTTTTCGGGTACGCCGACGACCTGGCCCACACGCGAAAAAAGTAGTGAGACGAACGGCAAGGTCTGCGTCCACTTGTCGACCATCGCGCGCATGAACCTTGGCGGTTCGACATCCATGAACAGTGAGGCACCGATAAGTGCACCATCCATCGGTATTTGCCCTGAGTGATTCGCGATCAGGAGAACGCGCCCTGCAGGGATGTTTTCCTTCCCGAAGACCTCGGTGCGAAAGTACTTTCGGTGAAGCAAGGCAACCGACGCCAGGGCGTACTTTGTCCATTGTGGATCGAGTCCGAATTCGTCGACGCCCGTCGGGGTTAGGCTTAGCGGAACGCGCGCAAGGCGCTCGTTGAACTCTTCACCAAGCTTGCCTGTCATCCAGCTATCGATGCCGCCGACTGCGGACTCGACAAGTCGTCGTGCCAGCGGTGCGAGCGCTCGAAGCGTGCCTACGGGCCCCGACCAACGGCGCACGAGTGACTTGGACTCCGCTCCCACGGAAAAGCTATCGCCCCACCCGATGCGTTGGTCAAGGGGCACCGTGAGGCACTAGGCTAACTTGCGTTGGTCTTTGCTTTTCCCCCTCCGCTTCGTCCCGGGTCGCTCGTCGCTGTCGTAGCGCCCGCAAGCCCAGTCGATCGGAACGAGCTCTTTCGAGGGCTGGCGTGGCTCCGAACTCGCTATCGGCTGCGTATTCACGGCGGACTCTTGACACGCACGGGCTACACGGCCGGAACCGACGCGCGCCGCAAGCAGGAGCTCGAAGCTGCCATGCTCGATCCGGAGGTCGAGGCGATTTTATGCGCGCGCGGCGGTTACGGCGCACTTCGGATCGTCGATGCGCTCCCGTGGGACGCTTTTTGTGCTGCCCCGAAGTGGATCGTCGGCTTCAGCGACGTGACGGCGCTTCACGTCGCGGCCAACGCCCGAGGAATCGCGACCGTCCACGCGGCCAATGCCTCAGGCTGGGGTCGGAGCACACCCACCGTCACGGCGGAACGCCATGAGCTTCTCGCCGCGCTGGAGGCGTTTGCTCGATCACCTTGGACCCATCTCGAACGCCTTCACTCGGGTCCGGTGGCGCGCGGCCCGCTCGTAGGCGGAAACCTCTCGCTGCTCGCGGCGATGGCAGCCGCAAACCAGCTGCGCATCCCGCCGAGCGCGATTCTCGCGTTTGAAGATGTCACGGAGCGTCCCTACCGGCTCGACCGCATCCTGATGTCGCTCCGCTTGGGCGGTTATTTCGAGAACGTCGCCGCGCTCGTCCTGGGTAGCTTTACCGCGTGCGACGCAGGGCCCGACGAGGTTACCGCGCGCCAGGTTTTCGAAGGATTGACCGCCGACCTGGGCATTGCCGTGGTCGCCGGCGCGCCTTTTGGCCACGGACCTCGCAATGCGCCGTTTGTTACAGGCGGCGTTGCGACGCTTTTGGGAACGACGCTCACCTTCGCGTAAACGAACGCTTTAGGTTTGGGGAGCCCCGCGGAACGGAAGCGCGCCCGCGTCGGTACGCTCGTCGTCGTCGACGTGATTGGACGTCAGGATCGGGGGAGAGGTTCCGTCGTCCGCGTCGTCCGCGATAACGAGATCGCCTGACTCGAGCGATTCGGGAACAGTGAAGGATTCGCGCGTCTTCGAATAGCGTCCGCTGCCGAAGGTCGCGGCTGCGGCTCCAGCAGGCATGAGGGACCCGTGTTGCCGACTCCGACGCTCCGTGGCGGCGGCAGGTTCGTACCCGGTTGAGAGAACGCCTTGGGGGAATGGAGGGGCATTTACACCGCCCATTTCGAGGCCATCGAGCGAGGCTTCGATTTCGGATTCGAGCGCGCCATCTCCTGCGCGAGGGCGCGCGGTGGTCTCCGCCATCCCCGGGTCCATTTTTGCAACGTTGGATGGCAACGGAGGCGGTGCGATGCGCGAGGGACGCGCTGTCGTAAGAACCGCTTCGAGAGGCGGCACAGACGCGCGAATGGAAGGCCGAGGCGGGTTCTCTTGCGCGCCCTGCGCGCCGTGCGACGGCGGCGAAGAGGGGGACGCGCCGCCAGACGGCGGACCCGCGGACGGGAATCCAGAGGTCGCCGGCCTTTCTTTGGAACGCGACGGAGGTGCCACGGGCTGCTCGCTCAAAAGTTTCGGAGGTGCGTAAACGAACTTCGGGTCACCTTCGGGCTTTTTTAGCTGAGCGCTTTTCGCACGCTCGAGTCCTTGGGTTGCCTCTGTATCTCCGACTCTCATCCGCATGACGCGGCGCCAAGCGTCAGCGGCCTCGCGACCATCGACAAGCTGTTCCTCCCAGATTCGGGCCACTTTACGCGCGAGTTCGGCGCGAGCGTTCATGTCCTTGCTCCGCAGGATTTGGTCTTCGTAGAGATGGACGAGTGATTTGTAGTCGTTGAGCTCCATGAAAAGCCCAGCGAGTTCATCCATCACGCTTTGATCTTGCGGCGATAGGTCATGGAGTCGCTTGAGATCGCTGGCCGCGTTGACGGGCTCGACGAGCTGGTCGCGTCGGATCTTCGCGCGCCTGCCGAGCAGCTGCTTGACAAGGGGGCCGTCAAAGACTTCGCCGAGGGCGTAGGTAAGGGCGGATTCCGCGCGCCGCGGGTCGCCGCCCTCGATGCCGAGCGACTCGAGCATATCTAGGGTGAGCGAGTCGACATGCGCGACGAGGGCGTCGCCCAACCACGTAAACGCTTGTTCGATATCGTGGAGATCGCGGTGCGTCATCACGGCTGCACGACGGAGAAGGTTTGCACGCGTACGGCCTCCGTCGCGCGCGCCATGTCCGCCGGCTGCGAGCGCCTGGCAGAGCGCGCGGCGGAGTCGGTCGCCGCCCCCAAACTTATCGCCGTCGCGTGCCGCACCCTCGAGTGCGAGGAGGGTCTCTTCAGCGGGAGCGCCTGTAAGCGCGAGCTCGAAAAACCCACGCGCGCGTTCTGGCTGTCCGCGCATCGAGGCCACCTGCGCGGCTCGCGCTAAGGCACGCACGCGGTCGGCAGGAACCTTACTGCGACTCACTTGGCGCTCGTAGAGGTCAATGACGTCCGCGGCTTTCGCAGCGAGTTGCGACAGACGCTCGAGGAGCGGTTCGGCCTCGCCGGGTGGAATGAACGGGAGACCCTGCTCGCCGTGGGTAATGGCATCCGTGCGCGGCATGCCGGCGCGAACGCGTACCTCGGCCTGCCGCACCAGTTCGTGTCCTCGTTCTTCGCCGTGAACTTCGCGCGCGAGCAGCTCATGCGCGACGGTCACGGCATCGTGGTCGCCGGTTTTGACGGAAAGCTCTTCGAGATGCTCGGCCAGCCTCTTGTCAGCGCCCTTGGTGCGAATGAGCTCAATGGCAACTTGCACGGCGTCGGCGTCGCGCCCGACCTCGGCGAAGCGCTCGAAGGCGCCGCGCAGCGCCCCCGTCCGCGCGGACCCATGGCGAGCGTCGAACCACCACTCTTTCAGTTTGCTCGCGACGATGCCTTTCCATCCGAGCTTGTCGCCGAGCGAGATATACGCATGACGGACGGTCAAGTCGCCTTGGTCTGCCAAGTCAGTCAGCGCGCCGAGGGCCTCATCGCCGCGGTCTAGTTTTTCCGCCAGAACCGTGGCGAGCTTTTTCGTTAGCTCGACAACTTCGAGATCATCGGCCTCGATTTCGATGCGTTCGACAAGGAGTTCGGCGACGCGACCCCATTGCTCGGTGAGCTCGCAAAGTTCGGAGAGGCGAGTGAGCGCGTCGAAGTCTTCGAGGTCGGCTTTACGCACGAGATCGAGGGCGCGAATGGCATTCCGAGGCTCGTCGAGTTTCTCGTAGAGACGCGCGAGGCGCGCCGCAATCTGCCCTCGTTCTTGGACATCCGCCACGAGCTTCAACTCGCGTTCGAGCGCCTCTGCCGCCTCGGACATGCAGCCGCGAGCTTCTTGGAGGTCAGCAATCGCTTGGAGTGCCGGTCGACACGTAGGTTCGAGATCGGCAAGAATCAGCTCGTAGCGCGAGATCGCGGTGTCGATGTCTCCGACGCCCTCGGCCAGGAGCTCGGCTTCGCGAAGTGCGACGCGTGCTTTTTCGGCCTTATCAACGGTGTTTTGCCCGAGGCGCCGAAGTAACGTCGCCGCCTCTGTGTGGTCTTCACGTTCGACAGCGTCGTCGATCAAGTGTTCGAGAGCTTCGCGGTCGTCACCGTCTTCAAGCAGCTTTAGCCAGAGCTCACGCGCGAGCTCTTTGTCCTGCAACCCGGTCACCGCGAGGTTCGCGGCCTCGCGGCGCAGGAGGGTGCGCTTGCCGCGATCGGAGAGGCGATCGCCGCGCTTCGAAAGAAACGCTACGAGTTTGTCGACTCGGCGATCGACGTTGTAGCTAGCCACGAGCTGCTCGGCGTAGTCGTCGTTGAGCGGATCGAGGTCCGTCGCCTCTTCGAGCCGCTCGAGCGCCGTATCCAAACGACCTGCCTTGACGAGGTAGTCGGCCGCGCGCGCGAAGAACATCGCCTGTTGCTTTACGTCACCTGTGAGAAGGCCCCGTTGTTGAGCCGCGTTGGCTGCTTTTTCCCACGCTTCGGAGCCCGCGTAGAGCCGGTCGGCGTCCTCCCAAAGCTTACCGCTTCGGAGGGCATCGGCGGCGTCGGCGAACGAGTCCCCGGCGGCCGACGCGTCGCCAAGCTGCTCTCGGAGCTCGGCGAGCCGCTGGAGCAGTTGTCCACGCGCCACAGAATCTACGACCCGGGGTGACCCTTCGCTAAGGATGCTCGCGGCGAGGTCGAGACGTTCTCCCTTTTCGAACAGGCGCGAAGCCGTCAGCGTACTTTGGTCGTCGTCCTTCGTCAGGCGCGAGATCCGGCACCAGGCGTTTCCGGCGGCGACGAGATCTTTGCGCTTTTCTTCTTGGAGCTTCGCGAGCTTCTTCTCGAGCGATACTTTGGTGTCGATGTCCGCTTCGATAGCGGCCTCCTGCTCGATCAAGTGCGCGAGATCGTCCCATCGCTGCGACCTTTCGAGGAGACGCATGAGGGCCGTCCGAGCGCTTTCGTCGCCGCGGTCGAGGCTGAGAAGCTGCCGCCAGGCGGCGATCGCTCCGTCGACGTCGCGAAGGTTACCTTCGCAAAGTCCGGCGACCTCGCGAAGTCGCTCGTTGCGCGTATCGGCGTGAGCAGGGTCGTCTGCCGTCGCTCGAATGCTTGCGAGGAGCACATCGCGGAGTTGCCCGTAATCACGCTTCGATCGTAGGTAATCTTCGGTCCACGCAAGGGCTTCGTCGTGGGCGGGTTCGCCCTCTAAAATCTCCTTGTACTTTGCAAATGCTTCCGCCTTTTTACCCTTTCCGGAAAGCATCTGTGCGGCGTCGAGGACGCCTTGCAGTTTCTCTGGAGTCATCGTTGGGCCGCGCTTGTAGAGCGGCTCAATATCGACCAACGGGCGATGGCTCGAGAGCGATGCAGTTGGGAGTTTTGATGCCGAGGTCGCCCCGACGGCAGCGACGGCAGCGACGGCAGCGACGAGGCCTCGCTTCGAGGAGCCGACGCTCGACGCGGTCGTTCGGGTGTGAGCTTCGGAGCCCCCGCCGGCGTCACGCCTCTCGCCTTCTAGCGACCTTGTCGGCGGAAGGTTCGTTTCTTCTTCGCCTACGAAGGACCCAAGAACCATCGAAGCTAGACTCGATGCCGCGTCCGCAGCTTCGACACGAGCGTCGCTGGAGGGAATCTCGAGCCTAGCGTCGCTCGAGGCAGAGCCCGCGGGCCTGACGTCAACCGACTTCGCCGCGCGGTGTGCCTCATAGCGTGCCGGGATCTCGTTCTCTTGGCCCAACGCTCGCGCGTAGTGAGCGTAGAGCTCGACGCCTCGGTCGTTCCCAGGCTCGATGTCGAGTGCGGCGCCCGCGTAAGCGAGCCCGTGCTCGCCCTCGTACGTCTCCGCGAGGGCCACGAGGAGCTCGGCCGAGTACGTTCGCTCGGCACCAGAGACCGCTTCGCCGGACTGGATGCGCTCGAGCACGCTTGACGCGTATTCCTGCTGCAATACGGGATCGTGTGCGTCGATCTCACGGGCTAACCCGAGCGCTTGCGTGGCTCCCTGGAGGTCCCCTGCGAGCTTCCGCGACGCGGCCTCGTCGCGAAGAAGTCCGACGCGTCGTCCCGGATCTTGCTCGAGCTCGAGCTCGGCGCCATAGAGGGGTATGGCACTGTGCCACTCCGCAAGTTGCTTGTAGAGTTCACGCGCATTGTAAATTGCGTACGCGCTTGTGGGGTCGAGCTCGATGGCTCGCTTATAGTTCTCGAGCGCTTTTCTTGGCTGCACGAGCGGTTCTTCGGCCCATAGACGACCCAGTTCTTCGTGCATTCCTGCGACTTCGCCGCGGAGCTCGTCGTTCGACGCGGTTTGCGGCGCCAGTGCCTTCGCGCGGCGTTCGAGGAGGGCGACAAGCGCTTTCGTGTCGCTCTTGTCGCGGTAGAGCTGCGCAAGACGTTCCGCCGCAACTTGCGCCGTAGGGTCCTTGTCGATTGCCATCATCAGCACGCGAGCCGCGCGATGGGCATCGTCGAGGGCGCCGGACCAGATGTTCGCGGCCTCCGTGAGCCAGTGTGCGGCATGAGCCGCGTCGCGAGTCTCCGACCCTACCCGCTCAAGGAGCATCGCGTACGCTTTTGGGTCTTGCTCTCCAGCCTGGTGAGCGTCCGCGAGCGACTGCTCGTCGTGGGGGTCGTCAACGAGACGCTGAACCAGCCGATCCATCGCGGGGCGATCCATTCCCTCGAGAGGCTAACATCACGCGATGGGCACGAGCAATTCGTTGAAGCACACGTGATCAGTCGAAGATTCCGTAACCGTTGATGCTCGGCGACTTCGGCGCGGTCGACTCGGCAGGTGTCTCGACGGGAGGACCACCCGTCACTTCCGGCTCGGACCGCGAAGTCGTGCCGAGCTTCGTCGTGTGGCCGCCAGGCGCGGTCGCTGTCGCCTTCGCCGAGGGCCTCGTTACAAGGTCTGAACTCGACAGCGTCGCGTTAGGCGCCGTGCTTTGGATGGCCGAGGGAAGCGACTCGGGGGTGAACGACGGTGGCTCGGTCCGCACGGCCGCGGTGACAGAACGTAACGGCTTTGACGCGGTTTCGGGTTCTCGTCTCGCTTTGGTCGCGGCGTCCGGGCTCCGCATTGAATCGCGGCTTGGCCCTTGTGTACGACCAAGTCGGCTTTGGTAGGCTGCGCTACTTGCGGCTGCGACGACGGTTAGGGCTAGGCCCAACGCAACCGCTCGCGGCTTGGTTTTCGCTTTTCCGACGAGCGCGGAAAGCGAGGATCTCGCCCCGGCTCCACCCACGTCGGCGGTAGCGGATGTACCGAGCGAGGCGTGCACTCCACTAATTTGCGCGCGCGAGGCCTCAAGCGCCGAGAGCAGTTCACTAGCGAAGGCTTCGGCGCTCGACGGCCGACCGCGTGGGTCCTTGCAGAGTGTCCGCATCACGAGGTCACCGAGTGGGCTCGGTACGTTTGCGTCGGGCGCTGCCTCGCTCGGATGGATCGGCGTGGACTTGATGTGCCGCGCCATCACGACGACGGCATCGTTGTCCGTAAACGGCGGCCGCCCCGTAAGCATTTGATACAGAATCACGGCGAGCGAATAGAGGTCGCTGCGTGCGTCGAGAGGTAACCCGCGCGCCTGCTCGGGTGACATGTAGCGCGGTGTGCCAAAGACGGTGCCGGCCTGCGTCTCGATCACGCTCATCGGGTCTTGGCTGTCGGAGTCGATCATTTTGGCGATGCCGAAGTCGACGACCTTGACGAGTTCATCGTGCTCGCGCGTATCGTCGCCGCCGTCTTTTGATTCGGTCGAGCTGGTGAGCACGCGTGAGAAGAACAAGTTGTCGGGCTTTAAATCCCGATGAATAATCCCCTTAGCGTGGGCCTCGCCAAGCGACCGGAGCGCTTGCCGACAAGCATCGACGGCAAGTGGTGCGGACATTCGCCCGACGCGTGCGAGGCGCTGTCCGAGGTTCTCTCCCTCAAGCAGTTCCATCGCGAGGTAGAATTCGCCTTCCGAGCTTTGCCCGAAGTCAAAGACCGTGACCGTGTTGGGCGAAGCGAGCAAACTATTCGCGTGGGCCTCGCGCATGAAACGAGCCTTCGCCGAGTCGTCGTCGGCCCGGTCGCCGCGGAGAATCTTGATGGCGACCTCGCGACCCATGGCGTGCTGCCGTGCGCGGTACACCGTGCCCATGGACCCCGCTCCGAGCTTCGCGAGGATAGTGTATCGCCCGTCGAGCGTTCGGCCGACCATCGGATCATCGCCGATATCGACCAGGTCGCGGGGCCTCACGAGCAGAAGTCCGTCGGCCGGACAGCTCGAAGGCGCTTCTGCTTCGGGCCAGTGCCTACGGCAAAGCGGGCAAACCAAGGCGCACGGCTCGGCGGGAACCGTATCGTCGGACGAGCGAGCTGCTGAGGAAAGAAGCACGCCGCGCGACCGTGGCTCGGCAGAGCCGTAGACGCAAGCGGTGCCGCCGCAGCCCTCTTTTTTCTGACCTCGAGAGGCGGTACTCGAGCCGTTTTTGAAGTGGGCTACGGTTTCCACGGGTCCGCGCGGAGCACGTTCTGAAGGCCGCGGAGCAAGCGGACGATTATCTCAGCGGCAGCACGTTTCGCGGGTCGCAGACTACGCTGACACTTTCGGCGATAAGCGGCGCGCCTCCGACGACCGTGGCCACGTCCACGCCTTCGCGGACGCGCCTCACTTCGTAGTGTAGGTGAACGAGTGACGGAGAACCCGTGTCGCCGACTGCGCCGACGATTTCGCCGCCCTTCACCTGAGCACCGCGCGCGATGCCAACGGCTATCGAATCAAGATGACCGAAAAGAACGACGTAATCGCGGAGGCGTCCGCCTTCGCGCAGCGTGTGTCGCGTCACGACTGTCGTTCCAAAAAGCGCGCCCGTGAACAACACCTCAGCCTCGCCCTCTTGGTGCTCGAGTGTGACATTTTTGACGGGAGTGCCTTTAATTTGAGGCAAATCTACGCCGCCATGGCCGACGTGAGACAAGGTGGCTCCGCGGCGTTGCTCGGGGTCGGGTCGGTCGAGATCATAACCGCTGACGACATGGTGGCCGTTAGGAAGTCCCGGAGGGATCGGATAGCGATAGGCGTCGTAGTCTGAGGGGCGATCTGGCAGGCGGGGGATTTGCTCGTACTCAGCCCAATGCCCAGATTTGTCGCGATGGGCGTTCGCGACCTCCGGCGGAAGAGGCCCAAACGCGCCGCGCCGCGTCAGGTGGATGCACGCGTCATGGTCTGGGGCCGTACCCGGGGCGCATGCTGTGCGCGCAAGAGTCTGAGCCTCCGAGGCTCGCGCGCTGTCGATCGTTCCTGCTGCGGCCGTAGCGATTTGCAGCGGCTCAAGTGGTCGGCCCGCGCCGAACGCCACGCATGCGAGCGTGACTGAGACTGCAAAAAACCATCGACTCACTCGGCGAGCCTACCAGCCACAGTCGAAGTTTTTCTCAAAGACGTGATATGGCTGCACGCCCTCATGTCATCGACCTCCGCAACTCTGGCCGCAACTCTGACCGCGCTTTTTGACGCTGAGCGCACCGCGCGTAAGCTCCACGCTAGCCTTTTGAGTCGGAGCCGTGACGAGCTCGTCAAAGAACTACGCGAGGTAACCCACGCCGCACTTGCCAACGACGATGAAGAGGAGTCCTCGCTTCGGCTCGCGCGGGTCGCGGTTCTTCTCGGTGATCTCGACGGCGCGGAGGTCGTCGACCTCCTCGTGGACATTCTTGGCAGTGACTCCCCGGAAGCGCGCGTCCAAGCCGGTGAAGCTCTCGAGGGTCTCGCGTTCGACCGCTTCAAGGAGGTCGCTCTCGGCATCGAACGCGCTGTCGACCGATTGCCGAACGGAAGCCCGGCCCTCACCGAGTTACCCTTCTTGCTTGCCGAAGTCGGCGAGCCGGGGTGCGTCAAACTCCTCGGACGCTTCCTCAAGCACGCGGACGCGGAAGCCGTCGCCGCGGCCATTGAGGCGCTCGCCGAACTCGGCGATCCTGCAGCGATCCCGCTGCTTGCTCCACTTGAAAAAGATTCGCGCCAAGTGCAGATGGACGAAGGCGAGGGGGAAGGGGAACGCGTCGGCCTGGGCGAGCTAGCCTTCGAGGCGCGAGAGATCCTTGAGGAGCTCTCGAAAGGCGCCCAAGCGGTTCAAAGTCATGCGGTAAGCAGCGGCGGCGGTCGCGGACTTGGTTCCCCCAAAAAAGGCCGATGACATTCACGCCGCCAACGCTGGCGGCGCCGCCCGCCGCGATGGATGAGCCCCCGTCGACCTCCGCACCCGTGGCGTTGCGCGCTCCTTTTGGGGTCAAAGACGCGGAAGAGTTCGAGGCGTCGGTGGTTCCTGACTATCTACGCCTCTTCGCAGAGCCACTCGTCGAAAGCATCGCGCCGGGTACCGAGGCGCGCGTGTGTCACCTGGACTGCCGGACCGGGTACCCCGGCCAAGGGGTTCTTGCGAAGCTGCCCAACGCGCATCTGTATGGATGTGATGTGTCGGCCGACGCGATCCAAACGGCTCGTTCCAATGCGGCTCGCTTCACGGGATGTCTCTCGGATTACCGTGTTCACGAGGCCAGCACGACGCCGTTTCCGGCAGGCGCCTTCTCTCACGCCTTTACGCTCTACGCGGCTGCGTCGCCGCCTTCGCGACGTAGGTTGCTCGACGAACTCGCACGCCTCGTCGCACCTCGCGGTCAGGCTTTGGTCGGAATGCCGCTTCGGGAATCCTTCGTCGAACTGAGCGATTTGCTCTGCGAGTGCGGTCTCAAAAACGAGCTTGCCGCGCTAACGAGAGCCGTGGAAGCCGCGGCGCTGTTTCGTCCGACGGCCGCGCTCTTCGCGAACGAACTCGAGCATGCCGGATTTGAGTACGTCGACGTCCAAGAGCGGCGCTGCACGCTTCGTTTCAACGATAGCCGTGCGTGGTTCGAGGCCCCTGCGATGCGCCAACTCGTGATCCCCGAGCTTCGACAGGCGATCCCGCTCGTGAACCACGCCTCGCTCGCTTACGTGCGCGAGGCCATCGACAAGTACTGGAGTCGCGAACCCTTCGAGCTAACCGTTCATGTCGGCATCGTGAGCGGACGACGCAAAAGCTGAACAGAGTGTGATGCTGAGAAGCCTGCCAACCGTAGCGATGTGGCGTTGCGGCTTGCCTTCGGACGAAGTTCGCTAGCGGCAGAAGCCGTCAATGCAAACCTGAGCGGCTTTGCAGACCTTCAGCTGCGTCGGGTCGCAGTCGCTGCCCAGGTTCGTGGCAGAGCCGCAAACCGCATGTGCACCGGATGTTGTCATGACGCTTTTGCAGACGTTGAACGCGTCGGCGCTCTTGCATGCCTCGGGGCTGCTCGCCTCACATGCGATGTAGCAGCTGTGGCGGAGGCAAACGCTGCCCGCCTGGCACTTGTCTTGGACTCCGTCGATGCCGCACGTGAAGACGGGGCGCTCTTCAGGCGTGCAACCACCGTCGACGCACGTAAGCCCTGCGAGGCAGCTCGACCCGGCGCGGCATCGCTCGACGCAGTGCTCTTCGACACACACGCTATCGCTTGAGCACGGTGACGAGGCGGAGCAGGTTCCTTTTGAGCCCGTGCAGACCCCGGTAGCCACATCGCATCCGTACCCCGTTGGGCACGCCCGTGTGGCCGCGCAGGACGGGGTGCACGACCCTTGAACGCACTGCGATCCAGCGGCGCACTGCGTGGCGTCGGCGCACTGATCGCCGGGCGCGACGCACGTGCCGGTGAGGCATTTCGAGCCTGCTGGCGCTCCCGCTTGCGATGAGCAATCGCGATCCGCCTTGCATTCGGAAACGCGGCCCAGCGGGAGTGTGGGCTCGCACGTGGCCGCGCCACTACCGACCTTACACACGAAGTCTGAGCTGCACCCCCAGCGCGAGCAGTCGCCGCTGTGGCACGTATTGTCCGAACCGCAGACCGCGTCGGGGCTGGTACCGCAGTCCGAGCGCTGCTTGCAGGCCGTTGGCTGAGACGTAGGTGAGGTGCCCGAAGGAGCGCACCTCGAACGCGTGCTGCACTCGAAACCGGTCGGGCACTCCGCGTCGGCGGAGCAGGTGTAAGAGTCACATTGGCTCGTTAAATACGGAGCCGGGCAGATGTAGCACTGACTGCTATCGCACACTCGGTTGTAACGGTCGTCGCTCTCATAGATGGGGCAACCGCTCATGAGAGCCACGCCTAGGCCAAGGCCAGCACTGACCAAGCAGGCGAAGACTGGCGACCTTGTCGGAGGTGTCGCATGCGCCGCTCGCACGGGACGCAGGATGGTTCGCAGCGCGGAGAGCTTCGTGTAGAGCAAGGGATTGGTCTTCTTCATGGCGCGTTCCTCCGCGACCGATTCAACGTCGTTTTGGGACGTTAGCAATGGCCGTGCCATTAACCAAGCGCGCATCGGCACGCGGGATGACCGCAGAAGCCGTCGAACGTTTCGGAAATCGTTGACTGCGGTTCACGATGCCACGTGGCCAAGGCACAACGCTCGAACGGGTAGCCCACGGCGAAGGGCACCATGGTACGATCCCGCTGGAGGACTGACCTGACGATATGGACGTCAGATGTGAACGCTGCAGCACGGAGTACGAATTCGACGACGCGCTTATAAGCGGTCGCGGGACGACCGTGAAGTGCACGAACTGCGGTCATCGGTTCAAGGTCCGGCGGCCGGGGGCGGACGTCGGCGAAGACTTTTGGAACGTTCAAACGGCGGATGGTCGCCAGCTCATCTTCGGTTCTCTTCGAGAGTTGCAGCGCGGGATTCACGCGCAGGTCGTCGATCGAGGAGACTTTCTTTCGCGGCCCGGATTCGGCGAGCGATCCATCGGAAGTATCCCCGAGTTGGCGCCGTTCTTTCAGCCGGTTGACCGTGCGTCTCCCGTCGCGGAGGGCGCGATGCCTTCGGCGTCCTCGGCGAGGCCCTCCCAACCGCCGCCGGCACTCGACGGGGCTGCGCCCGAATTCGCGTCGTTTCCACCGGTGCGGCAACGCATGAGCACACAGACGGACTTTCCTCCTTTGCGGCCGGAGGGCCAGTCGCCGCTTGAGAGCGTTCTTTCGACGGAGCGCACGCTCTCGAACCGCCCCATCGAAGAACGAGCCGAAACGGCGACGGCGGAACCCGGACCCGCAGCGCCACACGCGGATCCTGGGGTACAGACGGTTCACGAAGGTGCGTCTGTCGACCTCCCGCCGACGACGTCGGGCGTTACGAAGCTCGCGCCGACCGATTCGCCCGAGCCCCGCAGCCCACCGGAGGCGGAGGATGCAGAACGGATGCCATGGCCGTCCGCAACAGAATCTGAGGCGCTTTACGGCTCTGCCAACGTGGTCGGAGGGTCGAGACCATCGCTTTATGACAGTCTTCTACCCCCTCGGAAGAGTCGCACGGGCCTCGTGGCCCTCGCTGTCGTGGTGGGGGCCGGTCTCGCGGGCGCGGTGTGGTCACGCGAGAGTCTACGCAGCATGATCGCGTCGCGACGCGCATCGCCGTCCGCGCCATCTTACGCGCTCGACGGCCGTGTCGCTGGCTTGGTCGAGGTCGGGGAAAAGGCACTTGCCGACGGGAATTTTGAATCGGCCAAGGAAAGCTTCGACAAGGCGAGCGCTCTCGCTGAGCACGACCCTCGCGTGCTGCTCGACGCGGCTCGGCTCGCGTCAATTCGGGCAGACATCGTGTGGCTAAAACTCAAGCTGCTCCCGCCGGACGCAGTGACTGAGCATCGACTTGCGGCGGCGGAGCTGGCGGACCGCTTGGCCGCCGCGCGCAAAGCGGCGGACGATGCCTTGGCCGTCGCAGAAGGGGACCCGACGGCGCTACGCACCAAGCTTGAGACGTTGCGGATGGCAGGCAATACCGTCGGTGCACGCGCTCTCGCGTTGAAGCTCGTGCCGTTTGCCTCACAACCCGAGACGGCCTACGCGCTCGCAACGCTTGAGTTTATAGAATCCGCGCCCGTGTGGCCGAAAGTTATCGAACCTCTTAGGCTTGCGGCGAAGAGCGAGTCGGGCCCCGGGCGTGCGCGGGCCATGCTCGTCTATGCGCTCTTAGGCTCGGGCGATAGGGAGCGCGCGCAAAGGGAACTCTCGGCGCTGGCTCAAATGCCTCGACCGCATCCGCTTTTACCGTGGCTCGTCAGCTTTGCGAACCGAACGAAGGGGACGGACAGCAAGGACGCGGGAGTCAGCGCTCAGGTCGCGGACGGTGGGCGTGTGTTCGCGGAGCGTGCAGACAGACAAGAATTCCGCCCGACGGACGCTCGACAGCTTGTGGCGCTGGGCGATGCCGCGCGCGCACGCGGTGACCTTGACCGAGCGCTGAAGTGGTTTTCCGCGGCACTCGAGCGAAGCCCAGGAGACGCGGAGGCTCTGAATGGCGTCGCGTCGGTCGCGCATGCGCGGCGTGACCTGACTGGGGCTCGTGCGGCCTACAAGCGTGTACTCTCCGTCAACGCGAGCTACGTCCCGGCTCTCGTCGGCCTCGGCGATGTCGACTGGGACTCGGGGGATCGGGGGTCTGCGATGAAAACGTACAAGGAAATCGTCGACCGATTCCCCGAGAGTTCCTATCCGATTCGGATCAAACGTCGCGTCGAGGCTGCAGGGTCGGCCCCGGAAGCTGTTGCTCCACCCTCTTTCTCGTCGCCTCGTTCGACTAACTCGCCTGCGCCGAGTGACCCGTAGACGTGTCGAAGGACGGCGGCTCGAATAGCCGAGGCGTCATGACCTCGCATGCCTCAGGCGCGCGGCTCGAGTCGGCGGATGGGGTGAGGCCTCGCCGAGTGCGATCAGAACCACGCGCTTCGTCGACCTCACGGGTGTCGATCGAGCGTCGGACTGGGCGCTTCGCGGAGGCCGCTCAGCTTCGCGCGCGGATGGACATGGCGCGCGAACTTGGCGACGTCACAGAGGAGCGCGTGGTGACTCGTGCGCTTGCGGTGCGCCTTGCCGCGCAGGGCTCCGCGATCGACGAGGCGATCGAACTTGCCTCGGCCGCTCTCGCGCGTGCCGAGGACGCTGAGCTGCGGGGCATGCTCGTCGGATGGCTTGAGGGGCTTGGTGAACCCGGACTTGCGGCCTCCGAATTGCGAAAGTCGACTTCGCGGGAAACCCTCGGAGGCTCGGCGTCGCGGTTCGTGCGAATCGGGATTCTCCACGCGCGCGCGGACGATCCCCTTGGCGCTCGAGACGCGTTTTTGGACGCGGCCGGATGCGACGAACGGGATGCGCGTCCACTTGAACTTCTTGGCGCCTATGTCGCTTCGGGGCGGACAACGTTCGCGAGCGAGGTCGGTATAGAGGCCTACGTACGAGCGGCCGAGAGGCGCTCCCGGGCGGGCGACGTCGTGGGAGAGCTTGAAGACTTGCAGCGAGCGTTCGAACTCGGTCCTTCGAACGCGATCGCCGCGGCATCGCTCGTCGCCGCGTACACGGCGCGCGGAAACCTTCAAGCCACCGACGCAGTGCTTCGTCGGCACGGGTCGCTACTTTCTGACGGGAGCGCTCGGACAGAAGGCGAAACGGCTTCCGAATCAGAGGCCCCCTCAGTACGTGGCATTCATGCGCGACGGCGCGCGCGCGCGCTCGAACGGGGAGACGTTGCGCGCGCGTTGGCGGCTGCGTTCGACGATAAACTCGACTCGGAGTTCGACGGAGTGTGTGCCACTGAATTCGATGCGCTGCTCGCGCGTGCCGGCCTCTTCGAGATGCTCGCGGTACGCCTCTCGATGCGCGCGGGTTCCGAAGAGCCTGATCACGGTATTGTCGCTCGGAGGTGGGCAGACCTCGGTCGCTTGTTCGAGGGCCCGCTCGCGATGCCCGAGCGTGCGATCGAGGCCTACGCGCACAGTTTCGCAGCCGACGCGACCGACGTTGACGTCCGGCAAGCCCTCCTTGCGCTAAGCGTGACATGCGACGCTTCCTCCTCCGTGGTCGAGGCGTTTATCCGGGCGACCATGGGAGCTGACGCGAGCGGCGCGTCTCCGGTCGCTGAATCTCGCCTTGCGGGAGCGCGCGCGCTTGCGGATTACTCCGAACGTGCGGGCGACCTTGCGCTCGCTTCGTGGGCGTATGGAATGGTGGGTTTGCTGGACCCAGACGACTTTGATTCGGCGCTGTCGCGTGCTCGCCTGGAAGAGTCGGCGCGTTGCCATAGCGAAGCGGTCGAGCGCGCTGAGTGCCAGCTTGACGGCTTCGACGAAAGCGACCGTGCGGCGGGTCTTGAGCGATTGGCAGGTCTCTTACGAAGCGACCCGGCACGTTCCCAAAGACTTCTCACTGTATTGAAAGAGCTCGTTTCTCTTCGTCCCTTCGATGATGAACTCCGCGCCTACGCGCTTCGTATCGCCGAGCGGCACTCGGACTTTGACGGCATGCTAGCGCTTTGCGAGACGCTTCCTATCGTCGGAAGAGCCTCTTCGCTGGTCGCGTTTTCACTCTTGTCCGCATCGAGTCGTTCGGGAGGGGCCGCGGCCGCGGCTAACGCGGCTACGCGCCTTTTCGATCCCCAAAGTGCTTTGGGAAGTGCCGTGGCTTGGGGGCGCGCCGTCGTCTCGCGCGACGTTACGATGCGCGGCCATGCTCTCGCGGCGATAGCGGCTTCGTGCTCAACGGACGTTGCGGGCGTTCTCTTCACGATAGCGTCCGAGCAGCTTGCCCACGTGGGCGAACCCGCGCCTGCGCGAAACGCCGCCGAGCGCGGCAGTCGAGCGAACGCCGAGGATGCTCGCGCGCTTCGTGCCCTCGCGGACTCCGCCTCGCCTACGGAGGATCGTGTTTTGATTGCGGCGCTGGAGCGCGAAGCCTCCGTCCTAGGGTCGTTGACGCCGTCGGCGTGTCGCCGCCTCGCGCAGGCCTATGAGCGGGACGGGCAAAGCGTCGCTGCCGTGAATTGGGCACGCCGCGCGGTTGTCTTTAGCCCGTCCAACGGCGAGGTCATCCAGTGGCTTATTGACCTTACCGTTCGTGTGGGCGATTCCGCGGGCCTTGCCGATGCGCTTGAGTGGACGCTCGCGCAGGCAGTCTCCGCGCGCGATACGGCGACAAGCCTCGCACCCGCGCTAAAAGCCCTCGCGGCGCGCGACCTGATGCGATCGGTCGTTATCGCGCGCCTTGCTCTCGACACCCTTGGTCCGCGTGATGCATCGCTCCGCGAGGCGATCGAGGGCGTGGCCAAGGCCGCAAAAGATGATCGCTTGAGTGTGCGGTTGATCGAACGGTGGGTCGCCGCCGGTGCCTCCTTGTCTGATCGCGCGTCCCTCCTCGTGGCGCTTGCGACTCTGTATGCGGCTTCGGGCGACGTTGAGCTTGAACTCGCCGCCTACGCGCGCGCCTTGCGATGTGGGCTCGAGCCCGGAAGTCTTCGCGCGCGTGTCGACGCACTCGGCGCGTGCGATTTGTCGCCGGACGCCGAGCTCGCTCTCGCCTCCGTTCGCGCCGCACTAAGCGTGGAGCATGGCTCGAGCGCCGACGCCGTCCGTGATCTTCGAGCATGGGGAGCGGCCCTGTGGGACATGGCTTCCGATCGACCGCGGGCGTTGCAAGCTTGGTTGCATGCCGCCGAGCTCGATACCGCGGGCGGCTACGCGACCCTGCGGCATGACCTGTCGACGTTTGCCGATGTCGGGTACGCGGCCGATTGCCTCGCAGAACTCGTTCCTCGCGAAGCTGACAGCTCGAGAGCTTCCTCGATCGCCACGGAAGCCGCGTACGCAGCCATTCAATCGGGCTCGTTCTCGCGCGCCTTCTCCCTTGCTCGCCTGGCGCTTGGACGTCTCGCCTCGCATGCGGAGGCCCTCGCTATCGCGGAGGTCGCAAGCGATCGTTTGGACCTTCGCGAGGAGATGGCTCCTCTTTACGAGCGCGCGGCGCGAGGCGCGCTCGGTCGGTTCGGACGCCGCGCTGTGCATCGTCGGGCTGCGCGCTTCTTTGAGCTACACCTTCCGCGGCTGGCGTTGAAACACGCCGCCCAAGCTTTTATCGCCGTACCGTCCGAAGGGATGGCCCTGAGTCTCCTCGAACGAACGGCTGTCGGTGCGGGCCGCCGAGCCGTCGCCGTACGGACTTTAGAGTACGTGGCGGATTTTGTCCGCGACCGCGAGGTCCGCGCGGAGTGGCTCGTCCGCGCGTCACGTCTGACGTCGCGCGACGTCGAGGGGGCACGCCAAAAAGTCGACCTTCTCCTCAAAGCGGTTGTGGCCATGCCGGCGTCGGCCACGTTGGGCATGGTGTCGGTCGCCACGCGCGAGCTTGTTTCACTCGCGGCGGACGACGATGAAGCTCTCGCGATTCGCCTGGAGCGAGCCCACGAAGCGCTCGCGCGTGTGGCCTCAGGACCTGACGGCGCCCGCATGGCGGTTACGTTTGCAACGATGGCACTCGAGCTCTTCGACGACCCCGCGTGGGCATGGCGCGCCATCGAACGGGCGCTCGCCGCGGACGGCGACGTGGACGAATACGCTCAGCTCCTCCCGTTTGCGATCCCACTCGCGCGAGCCAAGGGGGCCTCCGAAAGCCTTGCTCGTGTGGATGCGGCTTGTGCGGGGCCTTTTTGCAACGCTGGCAGTCCGCTCTTTCGTCTGGTCGGCGAGGTTGCGCGTCTGAGGGGCGACGACGCGCGGCGGGTGCGCGCGTCTGTCCGGGCTGCGGAAAAGGAGCCTGACGATGATCTGGCCATCGTGCACGCCGATGCCGCCGTGGCTGCCTATCCCGAAGTCGAATTCGCCGAGCGCCTCGCACGGGTCGCGGATGGTGCGCGGCGCGTCGTGGCGCTCCGCGCAGTAGCCCGAAAACAATCGGAGTGTAGTGACTTCGTCGCCGCTGTGAGCTCCCTTGAGCGGGCCTTATCCCTCGCGTCGGGCGACCAGAAGCGTGAAGTGACGGGGGAGCTTGCCGACGCTCTCGAGAGCGCAGGTCGCGTCGAAGAGGCGCGCCTTTTAGAGATTGCGGTGCCTGAACGCGAACCCAAGGAGCGCGCGGTGCTCTGGTCGTCGCTCGCGCGCATTCGGCAGCGCCGCGGGGACACTGTGGGAGGTGTCGAGGCGTTGCTTCGTGCTGCGACCGACGACCCCTGTGCGGCCCGCTGGGCTGCGGTCGAGGGAGCGGCGCATTCCGCCGCCTGCCACCAGATCTGGATTCAAGCGTTGCGGAACCTCACGCAACTCCATGGCTTTGACGGCCGTTTCGATGCCCTAAAGCGGCTCGCCCGTGCCGAAGGTGCTCACGGCTCGAGAGTCGCTTCGGAGAGCGTGTGGCGTGATGTCCTCCAAGCTTCGCCCGGAGACGTGGAGGCCGATGCCGCTCTCGAGGCCTTGCTTGTCGCGCGACACGGTTACGACGACTTGGCTGAGCACCTCGCCCGTCGGCTCTCGGCTCTTAAAGCTTCGGGTGTCGATCACGGCGCGTTGCGCGCGCTCCGTTTGCGACGCGCGGCTGTCCTCGAGCAGCGACTGGGTCGCTTCTTGGATGCGGCGGCGGAGCTCCGGCAAGTCCTCGTCGAAACGCCTAACCACCCAAGTGCCCTACGCTGGCTCGCCGATCTGCTCGAGCGCGCAAAAGAGCCGTCGCTCGCGCTCGACGCGCTCGAGCAGATTGCGGCGACCACGACGAATCCCGGCGAGCAGGTCACTGTCGGCTTACGTCGCGTGCGCGCGCTGCTTGAAATCGGCGAGGTCGTGCGTGCGTCCGATGTCATCGCACCGTTCCTTGGTCCCGAGGCTTCTGCGGAGGTGAGAGAAGTGAACGTCGAGCTTGCGCGGGCGGTCGGTGAGGCGGGTGGGCTTGGCTCCGCGCTCGAAGACCTCGCGCGGGTGTCAAAGAGTGATCCGCGGACGAGGAGCGAGATGCTCGTCGAAGCGGCGCAGGCTGCGGCTCGCGCCGGGGATGCCGCTGCCTCGCTAAGTCGTGCCAAGAACGCGGCGTCGCTCGCGCCAGACTTGGCACCGACGCAGCTCTTCGCCCGCGGACTCGACTACCGCCTTCGCGGCGTCGGTTCTGTGGAGAACGCTCGCGCGATGGTCGCCGAGCTCCGCGGTCTCGACGGCTTAGAAAGCCTCGAACCCGAAGATGTTGCGCTGCATGCCTTCCTTTTGGCCGAGGCGGAAGACGTGATTACCCCTGGTACGGGAGAAGCCACGCTCCGCGCGTGTCTCGGAGCGATTGGACCGCACGCGCTCGTCGCGCTGGGCCTTGCGGAGCGCGCGATGGTCGACCGTCGTAGTGACGATGCGCTTCGCTTTTTCGCAGGCGCACTCGAAGGCGATCTTCTCGGACTGCGCGTCCAGGGTCGCGTGGCGCTTTCTGCGGCGGAGGCCGCGGAGCACGCGTGCGACGGTGATGCGCTCCTTGGGTTCCTCGACCGCGCGGTGAGAGATCCGGAGACGCGTCGCGTTGCGATGAGTCGCCTGAACCAGTTTGGTCTGATTGTTCATGACGTCTCGCGCGCGCGTCACTTACTCCGGGAACTTGCCGGTGGGCTCGAGGGCTCCGACAAAGCCGAGGTTCTTTCACAGCTCGCGCGGATCTTGTTCGAGTCGATGTTGCCGAGCGAGCGAATCGAGGCCGACAGAACCTTCCGCGAAGCGATTGACCTCGCCCCTGACGAGATCGCGGGCCGTCTCCGCGATCAGCTCGACGGCTTTCGCTCGCGTCCGCCTTCGCTTTCTCGCGACGTTCAGGCGCCACGAAGTCATCCGCCCGAAGGGGAGTTGCTCGAGGATCGCCGACTGCCGACGCCGCCCCCGGGCTGGCCCGCGCCGCGCCAGGCTGAGGGCCAAGCGAACCCGAGCGCCGCACTGCGAGCGATGGCCGTTATCGGACAGGTTCGGTCTCTCCCGCCTCTCGCATCGCGGCTCAAGGAGCTTCGGCGGGCTATCGATTCACAACCCTTTGATAGGTCCCGGCTCGTCGCGCTTCGCGATGCCGTGCAGGCGGACAACAACCCGAACTCCGTGCGTGCGATAGATCACGTACTTCGCGCGTTTGACCGTGCTGAGGCCGCCGATTCGGCGCCGGTCGCCATTCCGCCGCTGGGGATACAGAACGCGCAGCCCGGGATGTTCTCTTGGCTGACGAGCCACTCGAATGCTCCCGCCGGCGAGGCGCTTCGCGAAGTGTGGGATGGCGCGCGTGTGCTCCTCGCAAAGCCGCCTTCGGCCTATCGGATGACCGGGCTCGAGCGCGTGTCACCTGGGCCTTCGGGAACGCTCTCGCGACTCTCCGAAGTCGCGCGGAGGTTGCTCGCCACACCGCGATTCGACTTGTTTCATCGTCGCGCGGACCACCCTCTCGCGCTCCGTGTCGCCCTCCTTCAGCATCCCTCGGCGATCGTCGAGGGCCGAGCTGACGATGACAGCGCGACGCTGCGCTGGACCTTGGGGCATGCGCTCGCGATGTCGGTGCCTCAAATTGCGCTCACCCTCGGGGTCCCCTCTGGAGAGGCGCGCCGCACCTGGGAGACGCTCCTCGCCGCGTTCGGACCGAAGGGATGCGTCAAGCTTGACCGCGCGGATCCGCAGCTCGCCGAGTTTCTATGGCAGACGCTCCCTCCGCGTGCCCAAAAACGCATTGCGGATCTCCTCCTCGTGGATTCCCCCGCTTTCGACACCGTTGTCGAGCGGGCCGTGCTCAGCAGTCACCGTCTGGGCTTATTTCTTGGGGGAGACTTCGATGCGGCGGCGCGCGCGGTGCTCGCGGAGCATCCCGAGCTTGACCAAACCTGTCTCGACCGACCGGGCGGCCTGGCTAGCCTTTGCCACTCCCTTCCGGTGCTCACCGACCTCTATCGCTTTGCCGTTACACCTGAATACGCCGACGCGCGATGGTACGCGCCCTCCGCGGTGTCGCTTCGCGCGCCATCGGTTTCGGGCGTGCCGACGAGTGCGACTTGAACATGACGAAGGTCGCCCGTGCCACTCTAGGCCGCGCGGTTGTGCCGCTGACGGTGGTGGCAGCTCTCGTGCTTTTTGTGGGTCAAGATGCGTGCATTCTCGCCGCGCCTGTGGGTGAGCTTGCGCGGCTGCCGGAGTCTAGACCTACGATTCTGCACTCTTCTCTCGTGCCTTCAGGGCCGCTCATTACGCAATTTCCCTCGACATTCCTCGTGCCGGTGGAGCTCTCTGACCCTCGCTCCCGTGTCGCGTATGCAGTATTTGTCGATTACAATCCAGATACAGGAAAAGGACTCGTCGATACGCCCGGGCATAGCGACCCTCCCTCCGCTTTGGCAGGTCTAAAAGATCGTGTTCGCGTCATTCCTATCTCCGTGCCGGCGCCGCTGGAGATTTTTCGTTGCCATAAGATTGAAATCGTCGTCGCACTTCGTCTGGAATCCGAAAAAGATCCGAAGCTCGCGCACACGCCCGCGGATCCGGGGGGCGATATTGCGACATGGCTCTATAATCCGGCAGGAGACTTGAAGGGGTGTCCCGCGCTCGACGTCGACGCTTCCGCGCCCGTGGACGCCGAAGCAGGTGACGGAGCTGTTCGTTGACGCGTCGGAGCCGCTGCTTGGCGATTTTTGCTCTCGCCGGTACGCTCGCGGTGGTCTGTCCTGTTGCGGCGTGTGGGCCTATCCGCGGCGCCTCCCTCACCGAAGCTCCAAGAAACGAGGGGTGTCCTGACCGCAATCGCTGCACGGCGTACGCCGTAGTCCCCGGGGCGAAAACAGTTCCGCAATGCAATCAAGGACGGTGCGAGTTCGGCCGCCCTGACTACCCGTTTAACGTCGTTGTCGACGTCCCGACGTCATCCGTATTTGCGCCGGGTCGGAGCTTTGTCCTAAGTCGCGCCGACCTCAGCGGCGACCCCGGAACCCCGATACGCGGCTCGTGTGTGGCGCCAGCATGCGTGACGTTGCCGCCGCTCGTGCGAGGTGAGGGGAAGTACCTCGTCAGCGCCCGCGCCGCGCGTGCGGTTGGCTTTCCGCTGCCGGACGGCACGTCGTTGCCGCTGCGCGTTTCGTTTATTCCGCTGGTAGAGGGAACCCTAAACGAGGCCGAGGCGTTCGGACTGCCCGTCGAGCCTTTACTGACCGTGTCGCGGTTCGTCCGTAAAGAATTGGCGAAGCCCGCCGAGGTCTCCTACGTTGACGCGCTTTCCGTCGGTAGCTATCTCCGCGTCGCGTATCCAGAGCCGCCGTTCGACGCGTACTTTCCTCCGGCTATGACCGGTATCGGTATTAGCGATACGTTCGTCGATAACTTCTTACTAGGCGATGTAAAAACGCCGTTAGACGATGAAACGGGGGAGTCGCGGCGCGCCGCCTTATCGCGCGCAGAAGGGCTCGATGGATGGCGCGTTTGGCTCGTCGATTCGCTTACGCAACGCCGCATATCGTCGATACACCAGCTCGCTGGAAAGTCCGAATCTGTCACGCTTCATACGGTCGGGTGGAGTCAGAGCACGTCACCCTCCCTCAAGGAGGACGTAGAGGTCGTCGTGGCGCCGCCCGAGGATTGGATTGCCGTGCCCCGGCTCCAAAGCAAACTTATCAATGGCCAGGGCCTTGAAAAGCTTGATATCCCGAGACTTCCTAAGCCAGCTTCTGCGTCGGGCATGGTGGTCGACGGCCTTCGCGTCGGGCTTGCCAGCCCAGGCGCTGGCGTTCCGTCGAGGCTGCTCTTTTCAAGCATCGGGCTTCGTACGCTCGAAGGTGCGCGAACGCCGCTGCTCGCGTACAGCACGTCTGTCTCCACGGATTCCGTCGGTCGCTTTGCGACTGTCTTACCTCCGGGTCTTTATGATGTGGTTGTCGAGCCGAGTGAGGGGACTGGTTTCGCGAAGGCGAGAGCTACGTTCGATACGGCGCTTGGGCTTGTGAAAACGTATCCGTTGCCTCGCCGAACGGTGGTGACCGGCCGTGTCTCGCTCGGGGATGGGCGCTCCTTGATTCGCACCGATGTCTTGGCGCTTCCGTCGGCGCGGCCGGCGGCCGTAACTCCGCTCGGGTCGCAGAGGCCGCTAGGACCGCGTCCAGCGAAGACGCGCACCGACGATGACGGTCGCTTCCGTTTCGAGGTCGATCAAGGCGACTATGAGCTTGTCGTACAGCCGGAGGGAGGCTTGGGATTTCCCTGGCTCCTGCGGCCTTTTACCTTCGCCGAGGGCGCCGCCGACGTCGGCCTCCTTGAAATCGGGCCTCCCGCTCGGCTTGCGTTTCGCCTCGTCGACCCTAGCGATCTCGGAAATCCGATCGTTCATTCGATGGTCCGCGTGTTCGCGCAACTCGACGACAAGGTCGTTCCTTCGTTCGAAGTCGGCCGTGCCATGACCGACGCTGCGGGCGAGGTCGAAGTGCTTGTGCCGTATCAGCCACGCTAAGGCGTGAAACGTGGAGGTGAGCGGAGCCGCGGGCGTACGCTCAACTGGCGTCGCGAGCCATTTTGAAGAGATCGGCTTCGGCGTCACGCCCTGCACTTCGCGCCTCGCGCTCGAGTGTCTCCAGGACCGTGCGATGCCTTGGCAAAAGAAGCTCGCGCCGACCTTCGGGCGCATCTTCGAGGCGTGCCGAAAGCAGCGCGAGGAGGTCCATACTTCGACCGAGCCGCGTGAGGAGGACGACGAGTTCGTCCACGACGGCGTCGTTACTTGGATCGCCTTGGAGTGTGCGGGTCAGTGCCTCGACACGCATTGCCGCTTCGGCGTCATCCGACCCGACATCGCGCTCGGATTCAAAAGCAAAGGGCGCGGCGGCGCTTGCGGCCAGATCGCTTGTGGGCAGTTCGCCTGTGTCCAGATCGGTTGCGGCCGGTTCGGCCACTTCTTCTTGACGGGGCCATGCAGGTAGCGGTTCGACCGGAGGCCTGAGGGCGTTGTGAGCGATGAGGGCGCTCACTTCGCGGTACGTCGCGGTCAATGTTTCGTCCTCGGGCGCTATTGATATCGCCGCTGCGAGGTGGGCCTGGGCGGCTTGCATTTCAAAGCGATCACGCTCGAACTTTGCGGCCTCTTCGAGCCAAGGTCGTGCGCTCGGCTCGCGTCCTGCGCGTTCGCGCATCCGTGCGAATGCGAGCGAAGCACCGCTCACGTCGCCGAGTTGCGCTCGTAAACGACCTTCGAGACCGCGCGCTGCAACGGCTTGCGGCGCGTCATCCGTGACCGAGCGGAGGCGTGCCACGGCCGCAGGTCGATCGCCAAGAAGCTCGCCCAGAACTCGGCCGAGTTCGAGCTGCATCCACGAGGTCGCGACGCCGCACGCCTCGCCGGCTTCGATGGCATGGGCAAGGATCGCCGCACCGCGAGCCGCGCGACCTCCCGCTGCGAGCGACGCGCCCAGCCCCGCGAGTGCCTCGGGATCGTCCGGTTGGTAAAGGAGCGCTCGCTCGTAAAGGGTCGCCGCGTCGGCGCCGAGTCCGGACGAGCGATAGGCGTCGCCTGCGCGTCGAAGCACGTCGTGGCGTTCGCGTGGTCCGTGGGCAAGCGCCTCGAGTTCCTGAAAATCCGCGCGCGCGTCAGCGAGTCGCCCTGCTCGCAAACGCCGCTTTGCGCGCTCCCAGCGAAGTTCCGCGAGGAGTGGCGCACGGCCAAGGGCCGCGTCGAGCCACGCGAGTGCGTCGTGAGGATCGGTCGCGATCTCTGCGGCCCGCGCGAAGGCGAGCGCGGCCACGACGGGTGACGGTTCCCGCTCGCCGGCGCGCACGAAAGACGCGATGGCTCCCGCGGCGTCGCCCGCCTCGTACCGTAGCTCACCAAAGAGGAGTCCGAGATGTGCGGACCCGCCGCTCTCGCGCAGCGTGGCCGAGGCGGATTCGGCACGGCCTCCCACAATGTGGTCGATTTCCGCGATGCGTCGAGCGATTTCAGGATGCCTCGGGGCACGCTGAAGCGCGCTCAGATCGTACTGCCGAGCGCGTTCGGTATCGCGTGCCATGCGCGCGTCGTCGCCGTCGCGCGTGAGTATGGCCGCCTCCAGCGCAAGGGTCGCGTCATCCGGAAGCGTCGCTAAGGCGCCTCCGCGTGTGAACGCGACAACAAGTACGCCGTCACTCTCACCCGACGCCGAGACACGCACCTCATCCGAGCTCGGCACGCGCACGCCGGCGTCGGGCAGCAGCCAGCGCGCGATGAGTCCAGCGGCGTCCGCGACGATAAAGCGAGACCCTTCACGCCTGGCGCTCCCAGCAAGCAACGCGGTAAGCGCACGGAGAGCGAGCGTTGTCGCCGGTTCCGGCAAGTGGGCTCCGCGCGCTGATCCGACGACGAGCGCAAGTGCGTCGTGCGACGGCACGAGGGTGACCTCGAACGCGAGCGCGGCAACCCGCGCGTCATGTTCGTCATGTGCGTGGAGGGTCGCTTTGGGCACGCGGCTTTGCGCGTGAACGGTCACCGTGGCGCCAAACGCTCTTGCGGTAAGGCTGACGGCGCATGGGTCGGGCGAAAGAAGGCCGCGAAGGCGAGATTCGGCCCAGCGGGCTGTGCGTCGGGCGTCGAGCTCGACCGTCATGCGATCGAGCTCACCACGCTTGTGGCGAAACCGCGCGACGCCGCCGCTGACTTCGAAGGGAAACCGCACTTGCGGCAAGCGCACGACGAGGTCGACGATGTCCAAGCACGCGAGGCGGACGGGGGCTGCGAGTTCGAGGCCTAGCCCCTCCTTTCCGATCGCGAGGCGAAGCTGGGCGACAGAACCTCCGCGATGGCTGTCGCTCTCGAACGAACGCGCGGCGGGCGGCTCAGACGACGACCGGACCGAAGCGCGCGCGAGGGCCTGCGCACCCAATGGCAGCGCAATTTTCGGACGTACGAGGGAAGGCGGGCCAGTCCGGCTCAAGGGCCCTAACCCTACCAATCCGAGCGGCGCGACGCGACTTTGCGTGACTTTGCTCGACGCCGCTTGGGTCCCGTGGGTAGAGGCTGTCATGATTTCAGGCGGCGGTTTGCCCGCTGGCGTCGATCGTACCGATCCTACTGAGAACGATTTTGAGCCCTTCGAAGACCTCGTCCTGAGTTCTCCGGCACGGAAGGATTCGTCGTCGGGGCTAGGTTCCGACGTCGATGCTGGCGGATCGTCCGTGGATGACGTGTTGGGTCCGAATTCTCCGCTCGCGCGCAGGCTTGCTGGATACGAGCATCGCGAAGGCCAGCTTGCCATGGCGCGCGCTGTCTACAGGGCCCTCGCACGCGACGAACATCTGTTCGTGGAAGCTGGGACCGGAACCGGGAAAACCCTCGCGTACCTTATCCCCGCGATCCTGAGCGGTCGCAAAGTCGTTGTGTCGACGGCAACGCATGCGCTGCAGGACCAGATCTTTACCAAGGATCTCCCTTTGGTCCGCGAGGTTCTTGCCGAGCACGGCGTGGAATTCAAAGCGGCGTTGATGAAAGGGCTGTCGAACTACGTCTGTAAGCGTCGGCTCCAGGAGCGACTTCGCAGCGGCGACCTGGTGTCGCCTGATCTCGCGCGAATTCAGCAGTGGGCGCTCACGTCGATGGACGGCGATCGCTCCGAGCTCGCTTTCCTCGAGGAGAGCGCCGAGGCGTGGCGCGACGTCAATTCGAGTACCGAAACCCGAATCGGTGCAGGATGCACCTATTATGACGAATGCTTCGTCACACGCATGCGCCGCGAGGCTGAGGACGCCCAGGTGGTCGTCGTGAATCACCATCTCTTCTTCGCGGACCTCGCGCTTCGGACGGGCAAATCCGCGGGGGGCGGTTCGGCGATTCCGAATTACGACGCTGTCATTTTCGACGAAGCTCACCAGATCGAGAACGTTGCGACGGACTTTTTCGGCGTTCGAATCTCGAGCGCGCGCATCGATTCGCTCTTGCGTGATGCGCGTCGCGGCATCGCGTCGGTCAAGCTTCTCGACTCGACGTCGATGCAAGGCGTTGACGCTGTCGAGCTCGCGGCTCACGCGTTCTTCCGTGCGTGGCAGGAGACGGGCGGCCCTGGGCGCGCTTCCTTGGTATGCGAGCCGCTGTCGGCGCGCTTGCCAACGCGAGGCGTGGAGGACAGCCGACGCATTCTAGGTGCGGAAGACTGGACTCAAAGTCGCGTCGAAGCGACCTTTCGCCTCGACTCCGCTCTCGAGATGCTCGAGCTTTTTGCGACGGCGCACGATCGGGACGACGCGGTGGCCATACTCGCGCGGCGCGCCCGTGAAGTCCGTGCCGATCTCGCGCGCATTCGGGCTACGGGTCAAACGGAGCCGCGCCACTGGGAGGAGGACGATCCCGTTGCCGGAGCGCTCGCAAAGGCCGCGGAGTCGTTCAAAAACGGCGTCGTATGGATCGACTCGCGCGAGCGCACCGTGTCGCTAGGGGCAAGCCCCGTAGAGCTTGGGTCGCTGTTGAGAAGCAAGCTCTTCGAGCGCATTCCGAGTGTCATTTGCACGAGTGCGACGCTCGCCACGGCCACGTCCGTGGGGCCTAGCTTTCACTTCATTCGGACGCGCCTCGGCGCGCTTTCCGAGACCGTCGAACTCGTCGTTCCTTCGCCTTTCGACTTCGCGACGCGCGCCGCGCTCTACGTTGCCGAAGACCTTCCGGATCCCACAGCGCCGGGATTCGACGCCGCGTCGGCGCAACGCGTGGCCGAGCTCGTCGCGATTACGGGGGGCGGAGCGTTTGTACTCTGCACATCGAACCGCGCCATGCGCGCCATTCGCGGCGCGCTTCACGGGCGTGTACCCGGCCCTCTGCTAGTGCAGGGGGAAGCTCCGAAACATGTCCTGCTCGCGCGTTTTTGTGATTCTGGGGCTGCTGTACTCGTCGCAACGATGAGCTTCTGGGAGGGCGTCGACGTACCCGGGAGTGCGCTACGGCTCGTGGTCTTGGACAAGATCCCCTTTGCGGTTCCCAGTGATCCCGTGGTCGCGGCACGGTGCGCGCGCATCGAGGCCGAAGGCGGAAATTTCTTTACCCAGTACTCGGTGCCGAGTGCGGCAATCACGCTCAAGCAGGGGTTTGGGCGCCTCATTCGTACGAAGAAAGACGCCGGGCTGGTCGCGCTTCTCGACCCCCGCGCCGCGCGAAAAGGGTACGGCAAGTTGCTCCTCGCGAGTCTTCCGCCGGCGCGCCGCGTCCGTACGCTCGATGACGTGCGCGAGTTTTGGCACGACATCGACGTCGACGCGTAACGAAACCTTCACGGCTGACACGGCGACAAAGCGCCCGATCGATGACGCCGCACGCGGGGTCGTGATATGCCCTTTGCAATGAGCGAAATTACCGCTGTTCACGCGCGCGAAATCCTAGATTCGCGAGGAAACCCAACCGTCGAAGTCGAGGTGCAAACCGAGTCGGGCCATGGCCGCGCGGCCGTGCCAAGCGGTGCCTCGACAGGCGCGCACGAAGCCATCGAGCTCCGCGACGGCGACAAGAAGCGCTTCCACGGAAAAGGCGTGCTCAAGGCTGTCGAGAACGTCATGCAGACGCTTGGACCCAGCGTGATAGGGCTCGACGCCGTCGACCAAGCCGAGCTCGATCGCGTACTGCTCGAGGCCGACGGTACACCTAACAAGTCGAAAATGGGCGCGAACGCCATCCTGGGTGTCTCGATGGCGGCCGCACGCGCTGCCGCCGACGCGATCGGTATGCCGCTTTGGCGTTATCTCGGTGGCACGAACGCGCGCGTTCTCCCGACGCCGCTGATGAACGTGATCAACGGCGGATCACACGCCGACAATGGCCTCGAGATCCAAGAGTTCATGATCGTGCCGGCCGGCGCGACGTCGTTTCCGGAGGCACTCCGGGCGGGCGCTGAGATCTTCGCGACGCTCAAAAAGAACCTCCAAGAAAAAGGACTGACTACAGCGGTCGGCGACGAAGGCGGATTTGCGCCTCGTCTTGGCTCGAACGAGGAAGCCGTCAGCACGCTTGTCCGCGCGATCGAGGACAGCGGCTACAAGCCCGGGAAGGATATCTTTCTCGCGCTCGATTGCGCGGCGAGTGAGTTTTACGACAAGGCCTCGAAGACCTACACGTTCGACAAAAAGAAGATCAGCGGCGCGGAGCTCGTCTCCACCTACGAGAAGCTCGCGTCGAAGTACCCACTTATCTCGATCGAAGACGGTTGCGCTGAAGACGATTGGGAGACGTGGAAGCTCCTCACCGATAAGCTCGGAAAGAAGCTCCAGCTCGTCGGTGACGACCTCTTCGTGACGAACGTAGAGCGCCTATCGCGCGGGATCGAGCAAGGCATTGCGAATGCCATTCTCATTAAGCTCAATCAAATCGGCACCGTCACGGAGACGTTCGACGCGATTCGAATGGGCGCAGGGGCGGGCTACCGCAGTATCATTAGCCATCGCTCGGGCGAGACGGAGGATACCTTCATCGCGGACCTTGCCGTCGCGACGAATGCCGGTCAAATCAAGACGGGAAGCCTCTCTCGGTCGGACCGCGTCGCGAAGTACAACCAACTTCTCCGCATCACGTTCGAGCTCGGCACCGGCGCGGTCTACGCGGGCCACGCTCCGTTCAGGCGTTCGGTCTAAGCTTTAGGGCGCAAGCGCTGAGGACAACTGAGTCCTCAGCGCAGCCACGTTGGCAATCGTCAACGAGTCTCCCGCTAGGCCCTCGTGCACCCGCTGAAAGCCGAAGGTTTTGGCAACGGCAGGGACCATGGCTTTGGCGGTCGGACTGAGTGCCCCAAACTGTCGGTCTACTTGTTGGGAGAGCGCGCTCCACGCCATCGACATGCCTCCGCTGTCGTCGGCGACGCCCCACGCTACGATAGTCATGAAGAGTTGATGGGCGACTTGGGTGGGGCTGAACGGAGTCCCGAACGCCTCGCGCTGCTTCGTGTCGCTTTCTCGAAAGCGCGTGGCGAGTGACTTGAGGAGCGTCGCGATCCATGGCTTCAGGGCCTGCATTTCGCGGTCAAGCGTGGCGGATGTGACAACGAGAACGGTCGTAGGCTCCGTCGCTACCACCGTCGCAGTTCGCGGCCCCAACGTGAGGATGGCCATCTCACCGAACACAGCCCCAGGACCCACGGACATCAATATCTCAGGCCCGCTCGGCGTAGCTTTTTGGATGTCGCATCGCCCGGCGACAACAATGTAGGCGGCGTCGCCGCGATCGCCTTCGCGAACGATGGCCTCGCCGGCCTCAAAGGCTTTGCGAGGGAAGTCTCCGCCGCCTCGAATCATGCGAGTAAGGTCCTCCCGAAGCGCAGAAACACTTGGGTAGCGTTCACGAAGATCGCTTGCCATCGCGCGAAGGACGATGCGCTCCAGTTCGGGAGGAACATCGGCTTCCGGCGCGACTTCACGCGGGGGAGGGAACACTCCGGCAAGGGCGAGCTTCAGGGTCTCGGCGCGGTCAAGGCTCGCGTAGGGAGGGCGCCGCGCGAGGATTTCGTAGAGTAGCGAGCCGATCAGAAAAACGTCGGAGCGGACGTCCAGTGTTGCGCGTTCACCGCGCGCTTGCTCGGGCGACATGTAGCAAGGCGTCCCGAGTACCGCGTCGTCCGTGGCCGAACCGGGGTTCTGACGGGGCGTTGGCGTTTGCCCTCGGGCGAGAAGCGCTAGCGTTGGAGGATTAGGCGGAACGTCCGCGGCGCGCTCAGAGGCGAGCAGCCGCGCGATGCCCCAATCCATAAGGTAGACCTCACCAAACTCGCCGACCATCACGTTGCTCGGTTTGACGTCGCAATGCAAAACACCACGGCTGTGAGCAAACGAGAGTGCGTCACAGACCTTTGTTACGATATCGAGTAGCGCGTAGAGGGTTGCGGTTTCGAGCGGCCCGCGCGGCAATTCGCGAAGGAGGTCCGCAAGCGTCCCGCCCTCGACCCATTTCATAGCGAAGTAAAGGTCGTCCGAATCGCGCTCTCCGACGTCGTAAATGGGAACGATATGTGGATGATCGAGAAGGCCGGTCAGCCGAGCCTCGCGAAGAAACATACGCACTGCGCTCTCGCTCGCGCGAAGGTGCGGGTGGAGCGTCTTCAGTGCGACGCGTCGGTCGAGCGCGCGATCGAACGCGAGATCAATCGCTCCCATCCCTCCGGAGTTTGCGCGCGCGAAGACGCCAAGTCTTTCAGACGGCGAACGGCGCACTTCGGCAAGTACGTCAGCTACCGAGGATTCCGTCGCGACGATGACGTCGCGCGGACCCGACGGCGTGAAACGAGCGCTCACGCACTCAACCCTTCTTCGCGGACTGTCGGCCCTTTCGCTCGAGGAACTCTTCGTAGTTGCCGCCGAAGTCATCAATCTCCGCGCCGAGGTCGCCTTCGCGCGTGCGCAGCTCGACTACGCGCGTCGCGAGTTCGGAGACCACGTGTCGGTCGTGGCTGACGAACACGATGGTGCCCGTGAAGCTCTTCAAGCCGTCGAGTAGGCCCTCGATGGACTCGATGTCGAGGTGGTTGGTCGGCTCGTCGAGGACAAGTACGTTGTGCTTGAGCACGAGAAGCTTCGCGAGGAGCAAGCGCGCGCACTCGCCGCCTGACATCGTCGCGGCCGCCTTCAGGCCCGCCTCTCCGCTAAACAGCAATCGACCCAGAATTCCGCGAATGTGTTCTTGCGGCGCGAGGGTGTCCCACTGGTAGAGCCACTGGAACGCGTTCATGCCGGACGCCGAGCGGTTGAGCGCCTCATGCGCGTCTTGGGTAAAGTACCCGACGGACGTGTCGTGGCCCCAACGAATCTCGCCCGCGTCGGCTTGAACCGTATCGAGCTTCGTATCGTTATCGAGGCCGCCGAACGCGCCCACGATGAGCTTGAGCAACGTCGATTTTCCGGCTCCGTTTGGCCCCGTCACGGCAATCTTGTCGCCGCGGTTTACATGTAGACTCGCGCCCTTGTAGACCACGGTGACTTTGCCGTGTTCGTCCGTGAAGGCCTTCGAGGCGTTCTCCATCCGAACGACGTCGCGACCGCTAGGTTTGTCAAACTCGAACTTGATAAACGGACGAACGAGACTTGAACGTTTTGGGCCCCTTGCCTCGATATCGTCTTTGAGCTTGTCGATCTGTTTCACGCGCGACTGCGCCTGCTTGCTCTTTGACGCGTGAGAGCCGAAGCGCTGCACGAACTCTTGAAGCTCGGCGACCTTCTTTTTTGCGCTTGCGGCCTGCGATGCCGCGCGCTGGTTGTTTTCGTACTTCGCGTCGACGAAGTCCTCGTAGTTGCCCGTGTAAACCGTAATCGTCTGGTAGTCGACGTCGGCAATGTGCGTGGCGACCGAGTTGAGAAAGTGACGGTCGTGGCTGACGACGACAAGCGTGCCTTTGAACTCGTTGATGAGAAAGTGCTCGAGCCATCGGATCGAT
Organism: Polyangiaceae bacterium; assembly: GCA_025353725.1. Classification (GTDB taxonomy): domain Bacteria; phylum Myxococcota_A; class Polyangia; order Polyangiales; family Polyangiaceae; genus Labilithrix. The sequence goes on from JANXOF010000012.1 coordinate 148,550, forward strand.
TCAAGGTCGAGGTGGTTCGTAGGCTCGTCGAGGAGCAGGACGTCGGGCCGCCCGTAGAGCACTTGCGCGATGAGAACGCGCAGCTTGTAGCCGCCGCTCAGCGCGTTCATCTTCGACTCGTGCTTGTCAGCCGGGATGCCGAGACCGACGAGAAGCTCTGCCGCGTCACCCTCCGCGGTGTAACCGTCTTCTTCGCCAATGGTCCCCTCGAGCTCACCGAGCCGAACGCCAACCTCGTCGGTTACCTCGGCGAGGAGCAGGCGCTCCTTCTCGGCCATCGCGCTCCACAGGGCTTTTTTGCCCATGATGACCGTGTCGAGAATCCGCTCCTGCTCGTACTCGAAGTGGTTCTGACGAAGCACTCCGAGGCGCAAATTGCCTGGGATCGTGATAGCGCCGGTGTCCGTATCTTCGTTGCCCTCGAGCATCTTGAGGAGCGTGCTTTTGCCGGCCCCGTTCGCGCCGGTCAGACCGTACCGCTTGCCCGGGTCGAATTGCATCGACACGTTTTCGAACAGAATTTTCGGGCCGAACCGCTTGGTTACCTTATCGAGGACGATCACGCGGCCGTGCATAGCACGCGGTCACCGAAGCGGCAGACGGATCGCGCCTTTTGAAACGGCCGCCCGTCAGTCGACGAGCCAGCCCCTCGTGAAGGTTCAGAAGAGTCGAGAAAGCCTCATGCGAGCCGCTGTTCTACCTCCCGCAATCAAGCGTCGGGCACCGCGGCACTGGAGACGTCACGAGTGGCTCACGTATCCGACCTTTTGCCTGGCGGCAGGCACCCGAAAGGCCTTGCAAGTTTGTACTTGGCTGAACCTCGACGACCGCGCGACTGTCCGTCATCTTAAACTTTGAAGCTTCCGTCTGGTGAATCGCGATCGAGTCCGAATCAATGTTAAAAGGTGTTCCAGACAGAAACTTGTCTCCCAAGCGAGTAAGTCCTTCACCAATTTCGGAGCGCCCATTACCCGACGGCTTTGGGTCGAAGTCCCAGTAGTCCGAGAAGGTCCCCGTTCCCGTAAAAAGGTAGCGTCCGTCGCGGCAGACTTTAAACCCACCTTGATAAGCTACCCAAAAATTGCCGAGCGTGGCTCCCGCGGTCGCATAAGCAAGTGCCTTTCCGGCGATAGCCGTTTCAAACTGCACTCCGCCTTTAGCCAACGAAGTGCGCGCGGTATTCATCGCAGAGGCGAATTCAGGACTTGTCGAAATATCAAACGTCGGGTGAATGTCCGCCATACCCTTCTTGGTGAGGTGCACCTTCGTGCCTGAGCAAGACAGATAGTTCCGCACGAGCAACTTCGCGACCGGATTCTCGAAACATGTCGACCAGAATGCGAGCTGCCCGAGAAGTACCGTTCCTGTTATCGGGTCTACGTAAGTCTTGTTGGGGCACACTTGAATGATTTTGCCCGCGACAAGCACGGGACACACGCTCGCAGGCACTTCGTCCGAAGCCTCGCTCCCGACGAGCTCACGCGACGCGTCTCCGCAGGCTTCGCTCGTTGAGTCACCCGAGCACGCCGAAAGCGCAGAGGAGGCGCCGACGAGTGCTTTTTCCATTCCCCCACATTGCAGCAAGGCTCGCGGCTCGTCGCCGAGGAGCGAGGAGCGAGGAGCCTCCCGGGTTGAGTAAGCTCGTTCGGATACGAACGTTCGTTGCCTTTGTTGGTGTCGAATCTGCTCCTTCTGTGGAAGGTAGCTTATCCGAGCCCCGCAGGTCGTTGGTGCTAGTGGAGAGCGCTAGAGCGATGTCATCCAATGACCCTTCAGGTCGGTCTATAAGGCCAGCCTCGCTCCACGCGAGATGCGCAACCTTTGGCACTCGAACGTCAACAGCGAACGAGCGCGCGGTTGTGTCAACCGAACTACGCGTGATGTCGGCTTGCCATAAAAGCTCGCCTCCCGCGGCTACACCTTCCCATTGTGTCACCGTATCATTGATAGCCGACGATTTCCATGTCACCACCCCAAGTGACGCTGCTGTTTCGGCGGAGGCGGACCATTCGATGGTCGTTGTTGGCAAATTCTCCGGCGTGCTGCTCCTGCAGCCGGCCGCGACCAAGACAGACGCGAGAATGGCGAAGCTCACCGCGTAGGAGAGATTCTTACCTTCCGTAACTCGCTTTTCACTCGGCTGCTGTTCGATAGGCAACGTAATCCTCCGTTGGAGCTGTTTTTACCGGCGACCGAGATGCGAGCGTTGAGCCAGTGCCTACCGGTCCGCTAAGTCGGACAAGGCGGCGTGGCTCGGTATCGAATTCGGCCTCCTTTATAGATAAAACGTAGTCAAGAATGCGCGATGTGGTGCGTTGAGTCACGGAACTGCGATGGATCGAACGATCCGGTCGCGCTCAGTCGCGCTCAGTCGATTCCACGTTAGCGGCGGCGGGCCCGCGCTCGGATCATGCGCATGTAGCGCTCGCCAATGCCTGAAGCTGCGGCGGCCCGCGCGACGTCACCGCCGTAGACCTCGAGCAGGTGAGCTACAAACCTCCGCTCGAATTCACGAAGCACCAGGTCTCGCGCCTCAGCGAGCGGCAGGCTCTTCGAGATGACTTGGTCGATGTAACCCACGCTCGCGACTTCATTCGTTTGCGTCATCGTGAGCGGAGCTGGGACCCGCGCGCGCATTTCGCTGTAGGAGTCGTTCAACTCGCCAAGGGCGGCTAGGCGTGCAACGGTATTCGCGAGTTCGCGAACGTTGCCGGGCCAGGCATGCGCGAGGAACCGCTCGAGAATGGGTTCGGGAAAGAGGGCGGGATCGCCGCCGTAGAGCGACCAAAAATGCCGAGCGAGGGGCTCGATGTCTTCCCGTCGTTCTCGGAGCGGCGGTAGCGCTACGCGCGCGACCGCAAGGCGAAAGAAAAGGTCGTCGCGAAACCGACCGGCCTGTACCTCTACGTCGAGGTCGCGACGTGTCGCGGCGATGACGCGCACGTCGACTTTCTCCCAGCGACTACCGCCAAGACGACGCACCTCCGACTTCTGAATCGCGCGCAGGAGCTTCGCTTGAAGGGATAATTCGAGATCGCCGATCTCGTCGATGAGCAGCGTGCCGCCGTTCGCTTCTTCGAAGACTCCCTCTTTCGAGGTCGCAGCTCCCGTGAACGCACCGCGCTCGTGGCCGAAAAGCGCGGCCTCGATGAGCGAACCCGGTACGGCCGTACAATCGAAAACCACGAATGGGCCCGCCGAACGCCGGCTCGCTCCGTGAATGGCTTCGGCAAAAACCTCCTTGCCCGTACCTGTCGCACCCTCGATGACCAGTGGAACGTCCGACTGCGCCAGGCGATGACAAATTGGGTAAAGCCGCTGCATGGATAAGCTTTGACCGAGCACGGGCCCGAAGCTTGTGTCGCTCGAAACGGCGAACGGCTTCGACGTCGCCTCCATCTCGACGTTGACGACGGTTGAGCCCACCTCAATCTGTTCGCCCCCTCTAAGTAGCGCCTCAACCACCTGCGTCCCGTTCACAAACGTACCGTTCCGCGAGCCAAGGTCTCGTACGCGAAGCATCGGGCCGACGACCTCGACGCTCGCGTGCCTTCGTGACACCTCGCTATCACTGAGGCGCATGGCGCAAGCTTCGCTCGTACCCAGCAGGGCAGGGCACGCCGCGCTTCCGTCGATGTTGAAAAGCGCCCCCGCTTCGGGACCACGGGCGATCGTCAAACGGAAGGCTGCGGCTTCGGCTCGGTGCGTCTCAGGGCGACGCGGCTCCGGGCGCAACCTCGTGAGCTCGCTGTAGGAATCGTATTTTTTTCGAGCAGGTTTATCCATGGTCAACGGCGGGTCAGAAGGTACTGATGGTCGGCGCGGGGGCGGCGCGAGGCGGGCGCTTCTTCGGGTCTTTGGTAAACGTCACCGCAAACACCTGGAGATCATCGTGCCCGGCCATCTCGAAGACGGACATGGGGTTTTGCGGGTGCGCCTTAGTGTATTCCTTTCCCTCGGTTTGAAGCGTGAGTTCGACACGCTCGTGGACATTCATTTCGAAGACCACATGGGCTGCACCAAACGCATCGGTGCGAGCGACTTCTTTATCGAGGTACATGACTGGCAGGTTGGGTCCGTTCTCCGCGCGGACGGCGACGACCAAGGAGTGCCTGAGCTTTACACAACGCACTTCGTACTCGGGCACTTTGGCTTTGGTCACGATGTCGAGACGTCGCACATCGAGCGCCTGCTCTGGTGAGCTATAAGCTGGCGGGCATCGCACCTGCAGCGAGAAGGACTCACCGTCTCGCCCTCGCACTTCGAGGTGCGCCACGCCCTGCCCGTCAGTCGTTGCGAGGAGGCTTGATCCAGAAAAAACCGAAGCTTCTGCGATGGGCTCGCCGGCATCGCTACGAACGCGAACGATGATCGGCGTCGGCGGTGAGGGAGGCGAAGGTGAGCAATGAGGCGCTAAGGTGAGCGCGCCTAAGAGGGTAAGCGAGCGTGCGGCGCGCTTCGACGATAGCGCCCGCGTCCACGCGCTACATTTGTCGCGCCACATCTTCTGGTAGGTTTACCATCTCTTTACGGCATGCGCGACGAAGCACTACGACAGTCCTTCCTCGGCGCGGTGCGTGACGAGTTTCATGACACGTACGGCGTGTGGGTCGAGGCACTTCCATGAAATTCCGAGCTGCGCTGATTGCTATTCTTGTGGCAAGTGTAGGTAGTTTACTGCTTTGGGTTTACCTAAAGCGGTTCGAGGCGGAGGCTTCAGGCGGACCTCCCATTTTGGTTCTTATCGTATTGAAGACGCTCGAGCCGGGAAGCATTTTGAAAGACGAAGACATCGGCGAGCGACCCGTTCCTCAGGCGTACGTCGAGTCGCGAGCGGTGCGAGCGACAGACCGCATGCGAATTGCAAACCTTCGCATCGCAGCGCCTCTCGAGGCGCAGCAAACGCTCATGTGGACGGATATTATCGTCGTCGCCAACGACCGTCGGGACCTGAGCGCGCTCGTGCAGCCGAGCATGCGAGCGACTACTGTTCACGCGGAGGGCAAGGCTGCGACGCTAGCTCGCCCAGGCGACCGCGTGGACGTGATTGCCACGTTCGCGCAGCCGGGCGCCGAGCACAGGACGGGCGTTGTTCTCATGCAAAATGTGCTTGTTTTGGGACGCGATCCGGGAACTGGGACCAATGGGTCCGCCGAGGGAGGAGATATGGCACTCAGTCTCTCGCTCCACAACGCGCAGCTGCTCGCCGTTGCCGCGGACAAGGGCAAGATTTCGATTGCGCTTCGCAGTCCCGACGACGTGAGAATCCAGGAGGGACTCGTCGACATCTCATCCGCGATTCTCGTCGAGGCCGAAAAGCGCGCGGCGGCACCGGTGCATAGCGGTCGCCGCGGTCCCGCGAAGATGGAGTCAGCGCCGCGATGAAGCGCCTGCCTTTTGCGATAGTGGTCGCGACACTTGGCATCCAGGGGGCGCCGTCGCTCGCGCAAACACGCCATTCGCCAGCGCCCGACGCCGCCGCGCCCGCGCGCGGGCCAACGCGAGCCTCAACCACGGATGTGAACCTTGTGGTCGGCGAGAACAAAACAATCTCGGCGCAGGAGGTAACAAGCTACTCAGTGGGCGCGCCGGGCATCGTGGATGTCAAAGTCACGCCTGACATGTCGCAGTTCGTGTTCGTTGGGTTGCGTCCGGGTACGACGTCTATCCTGATGCTCAAGAAAAGTGGGCTCGAGGTTACGTATTCGGTAACCGTTTATGCCCGCGCCCCCAACGTGGTTGAGAGCGAGCTGGAGCAGCTACTCACGGGCTATACGGGCCTTCGTATCCGCAAAGTCGGCACGCGGTTTTTCGTCGAGGGCGGAGTCAGTACAGAGGCCGATGCAAAACGCGTGCAACTCATCGCAGGGCTCTATCCAGGGCAAGTTGAATCCCTCGTTGTCGTTGGCTCCGTCGGGGTCGAACACACGATCAACGTGCGCGTCGACTTCTACTTCGTTCAGTATGATAAGACCTCGAACTACGGTGTTGGAATCTCCTGGCCGAGTCGCATTGGGCCGGCCGCGCTTGCTCTTTCTCATGACTTCACCGCGAACGTGAATACGGCCTCCGGCTCGCTGAGTCAGCCTCTCCCCTCGCTCGACTTTGCGGCGACCCGAGGGTGGGCAAAGGTCCTCAAACATTCGACGGTAATCACGACCAGCGGGTCCGAGGCCACGTTCGACAACGGTGGAGAACAGAACTTTGCGGTCGCTTCAGGCCTCACGAGCAGCGTTCAGTCTATCAAATACGGAACAAACGTCGTGGTGCTACCGCGCTACGATGCGTCGACGCGCGCCCTCGAAGTGAAGGTGCAAGCCAACGTGAGCGATCTTACGGCTCCCGCTGGAACAACTTCACTCCCGGGGCGGAAGACGTCGCTTGTCTCGACGTTCGTGCACCTCAAGCTCGGCGAATCAATCGTCTTGTCAGGCATACGCTCCACCTCCGAGACACACTCTGTAACGGGTGTTCCGGGCCTGAGTGCTATTCCGATTCTAGGCCTACTTTTCGGAGGACATACAAATAGTGATACCGAAATTGAGGGCGCTGTGTTTATTATTCCAAGTATTGTCGAATCGGTCCCGCGGCGCGCCTACAATATTATCGAAGCGGCGTTGAAGGAATACGAACAGTTTAGTGGAAAGATAGAAGGCGTAGAGGCGTACCCGCACGCGCCTCCGGCGTACCGCTGAACGCGAGGTATCGTGCAGATCCCGATCTCAATTACCCATCAGACCGCAGGGGTCCTCTCGGCGTTCGCGGTCACGGCGCCCGCGGTTGTGGTCATTGGGCGGCAGTCGGATTGCGACGTGTGTTTGCCCGGTGACAACGTCTCCCGTGTCCACGCGAAACTCCTGCTAGGTGCGGGAAGCTTTGTCGTTGAAGACCTATCGAGCAATGGGACAGGGCTTTCGGGTGGCGAGATTCTGTACGGTGGCTCGCGCGAGGTCGCCTACGGAACGTCAGTGAATATCGGCTTTTATTCCGTGCTCGTCGGAACAACTCTTGCGCCTGCGCATCCCACGGCTGGTGTGACCGGACCGACACGCGCGGCGCTCGCGCAGCCCTCGACCGCGCTGTCGGTCGCCGCGACGGGAGTCCGCGCCCGCAACGATGAACGCGAGGTCGTGCGGGCTGGTGTACCCGACGCCGCACCCGCGCGAGTACTGCCGACGCCAGTGGCGTTCGACGCCGTGGGGCTCCGACGCCGAATCCACCAGGAACTGTTGAAGAACGTCGACCTCACCAAAATGGACGCCATGCGTTCGAACGACGCGGCGCTGCGGCCTCGGGTTATCACCGCTCTAAAGCGCATTGTGCGCGAGCTTGAATCAGAGATTCCTGCGCACATCGTGCGCGATGCCTTTATTGGTGAACTGGTAGAAGAGGCGTTGGGACTCGGTCCCCTTGAGCCGCTGCTGGCAGATCCGACGGTGACTGAGATTATGGTCGTCGACCCGCAGACGATTTACGTAGAACGAGCGGGCCGTCTTGTGCTTACGGGCGCGATGTTCACGGACGACGAGCGGGTGCGGGCGGTCATTGAGCGTATTGTGACGCCGCTCGGGCGAAGGATTGATGAATCACAACCCCTTGTGGACGCGCGCTTACGTGACGGTTCGCGCGTGAACGCCATTATTCGTCCACTCGCGCTTCGTGGCACGTGCATTACGATTCGTAAATTTCCAAAAAGGCGCCTCACCGTGGAGGATATGACCGCGCTAAACTCGTTTACGCCAAAAATGGCCCGATTTCTTGCGCGTTGCGTCCTCGTAAAGAAGAACATCCTCATCTCGGGCGGTACAGGAAGTGGGAAGACGACGCTGCTGAATGTGCTTTCGAGCACGATTCCGGCGGACGAGCGAATTGTGACGATTGAGGACGCGGCCGAGTTGCAGCTTACGCAGCCGCACGTCGTGACGCTCGAGACCAAAGCCGCGAACATGGAAGGAAAGGGCGCCTTCACGATTCGCGAACTCGTCAAAAACGCGCTTCGTATGCGTCCCGACCGGATCATCGTCGGTGAGTGCCGTGGTGGTGAGGCGCTCGATATGCTGCAGGCCATGAACACGGGTCACGATGGGTCGCTGACCACGATTCACGCCAACTCTCCTGTCGAGGCGTTAGGTCGACTCGAGACCCTCTCTTTGATGGCCGGCCTCGATCTGCCCGCGCGTGCCATTCGGGAGCAAATCTCTCGGTCGATCCATGTAATCGTGCAACAGACTCGACTCGGCGACGGCACACGAAAAGTGACCCACATCTCGGAGATCGACGAGCTCGACGAAAGCGGTCGCTTTGAGGTGCGGACCATCTTCGAGTTCGAGCGTACGGGCGTCGGCACTTCGGGGGAGGTGCTTGGCGAATTTCAAGCCACGGGCTACCTACCGAGTTTTCTCGACGAATTCTACATTCGCGGCGTGCTCAAGCCCGGGGAGCCATGCCTATGATCGCGGTCCTCGCATGGCTCCGCGCGGGTTGCCACGGCGCGCCGCCGCCCGCCGCTTTCGCCGTCGGCGGCCTCGCGCTCACTTGGGTCGGAATCGCTTGGTTCGTTTACGTGACGAGCACCGACCCTCGCGGAATTGCCCGCCGTTCGTCTGCCGATTATGCAGCAGGACTTGATACGAGTTTTAGAAGTATGTTTATGCCGCCGCGCGGCGTGCCTCTCGCATGGGGCCAGCTTTGCGCGGCGCTCTCTTCTCTTGCGATCTACGGGTTCCTTCATATCGACGCGCTCGTCTACGCGGCAGTTGTCGCTCTTGTTGGACCGCCGCTTTATGTGCGCAGGCTGGTCGCCAAGAGACGTACGCGTGTCGATAATCAAGTCCATGGTTTTGCTCTCGCGTTCGCGAACGCGCTAAAGACCACTGCAAGCATTGGCGACGCGCTGTTCACCACGGTGAGTGTGAGTGCCGAGCCGCTTCGCAATGAGCTGGAAACCGCGATGAAGCAGATGAAGCTCGGAAGCTCGCTCGACGAAGCTCTTCTCGCGATGTCGTCACGCGCGCAATCGGGAGCCCTCGACGTCGTCGTATCGGCCCTGCTAATCGGTCGTCAGACCGGCGGCGACCTCCCGCGCATTCTCGAAGGTACGGCAAATTCGCTGCGTGAGCTAAAGCGGTTAGAAGAGCACACGGATGGCGTCGCGACTGCAGCAAAACAATCCCTATTCCTGGCGGCCTCGATAACTGGCGGGTTTGTTGTGTTCTTGCCGTACGCGATGCCGGGATTCTTGGATCCAATGAAGGAGACGCTCAAGGGACAGTTGATCGCGGCGCAGTGCGCCGCGGCCTACTTTTTCGCAATTTTCTTGGGTTACCGCTTTACTAGAAAGTCGATATGACCCTCACCTCGTTCGGCTTTCGACAGATGCGTATCGTTCTCATCGCGTTCGTAGCGATTCTCACTTGGGTCTTGGCATTTGTCGTTGCCGCGCGTCCGTCACGCACGATGTCACGGCTTGGCATGCGGGGAAGCAAAAGACAGCAGGCGCTTCTTCGCCGACCAGTGTGGGCGACGTTTGAGCCTCTTGTAAGGTGGATGGGTGTTCGCGTGAGTGGACTCTTGGGGTCGGCGACTCACGCGAAGCTCGATGCACAGTTGACGTATGCCGGTGACTACCTCGGCCTTACGGCGGACGAGTATTTTGGACTGATCGTTCTTGCTGCAGTCGCCGCGGGCAGCATCGCTAGTGCCGTGGCGCACATGACAGGGTCTGGTGTTGCGTTAGCAGCTATACCGGTTTGCATCGGAGTTGGTGCTAATCTCCCGTACATGGTGGTCGACGGCGCGCGCGTAGAGCGAATGTGCGCCATCAATCGGGGACTTCCTTCGGCGATAGACCTGATGTCTCTTTCGGTTAGTGCGGGACTCGACTTTCCAGGAGCGCTAGCTCAGGTCGTAGACAAGGCGAAGGCTAACGAGGCACTTCGCGAGGAGCTAGCATACATTCTTCAGCAGTTGTCGCTTGGACGAACTCGGTCCCAAGCTTTACGAGAATTCGGGGCACGCGTTCCTATCGAGAGTGTTCGTGAATTTATGCAAGCCATCATTCAAGCGGAGGAGCGCGGCAATCCCGTGGCCGCGGTGCTCGAAATTCAAGCGGTAACGGCGCGAACTCGTCGTTCGAAGCTCGCCGAAAAGGCAGCGACCGATATGCGAGCAAATATGGTGCTGCCCACGATGATGCTGATTGGTGTCGGACTCATAATCATCGCTGTTCCAACGGGAATGATGATGGATAAGTTCACCGGAGCACCAGTTGGCGCGTCTAAATGAGCGTTGAATCTCAAGTCGGGCTTCGTTTCGTGCTCCGCTGGTCCGATGGGCGATCTGAGCAACTCGTCGTCGATTCCGAGCGCGCACTCATCGGAAGCGCGGCTCACTGTGAAGTGCGGTTACCACCAGAGGAATCACCTTCGGAATATGCAGACGTATTCATAGATAAGGGCGTCGTCTGCCTCTCGACCCGTGGCGGGGAGCCAGCGGCAGGTCTTGCCTCAGCGCCGGGCGCCGCGAGCGTTTGGCAGCCAGGGCGCTCGCTCGTGATCGGCAGCCTGTCGCTCACGGCCGAGGCGATCAACCTAGGAGCATCGCGAAAGGGGACTTCTCCCTTTCTACTTTTTCTTTCGGTTCCCCTCGTCGCGTTGGCGGCCGCTGTGATGTACGGCCGCGTTCCCCCTCCTAGTGAAGCGACAATTCCCGAAGCACCTCCGCTGTTCGATAGGGCGGTAGAAGCTTGCCCTTCGCCCCGCGGCGAACAACTTGTGGCCTTTGCCTCAGAGAAGCTACGCGTCGCACTTGCGAAACGTGAGCGAAGCCCGTTTTCACCACACGACGGCATCGAAGCGGTTCCGCTTTTTGAGCTCGCTGCCGTGTGCTTCCGTGTGGCGGGCTCGCACGAGGAAGAGCTTGAGGCGAGGGGGGCAGGCGATGCGTTACGTAGGCGCACGGAAGATGAATATCGTGCTCGGAGGGTGCGCATGGAGCACGCGTTTCGCGTGGGCGATCCATTTGGTGCGAAGAGGGAACTTGGGGTCCTCATTCCGATGACTTCTCACTTGCGGGGACCTTACATTGATTGGATGGTGTGGTTGGATCGGTACGCGTCGAAAGTTGTCGAGGAGCGAATGAGTAGTGGACTTGGTCGACGATGAGAACGTCGCATCTATTCCTGGCTTTCATGTTGGGCGCGACCGCGTGCAGGACCCGAGTGTCCTCTAGCGTCGAAGGGCGGAATTCGGTAGCAGCGGCTGACCGCGATCCTGAGTTGCTTGTCGCGCGCGGTCGTGAGCACGCCGAGACGGGAGATCTCCTTCGCGCCGAGCAGTACTTTGCAGCGGCGTTAGGCGCCGGAGCTGACGATCGGAAGGTTCTCCCGCTGTTATTGCGTGTTTGTGTCGCTTCTAGCCATTATCGATATGCTATCGACCACGTTGAAGTAGCTCTTGCTCGCGATCCAACGAATTCACGGCTCCGCTTCGTAAGCGGTGCCCTGCATAGCCTTATCGGTGCCCACGCCGCAGCAAGAGAGAGACTCGAACGAACCGCGCGTGAGCTGAATGCTGATCCTGAAATTCAATTTTCGGTCGGAACGTTCTTTCGAGACGATTTGGTGGATACGGTTGGCGCTGACCGCTACTTTAGGGAGTACTTACGCCTCGCTCCGAGCGGCGTTCACGCAGAGGAGGCCCGCGCATCCTCGATGGAGCGACTTCGATGATTCCCGAAATTGCGTTTTCCCAGACGCTCCTTGAGTTTTTCGCTCCTATTCGGAGCTACCTTGATGATCCAACGGTCACCGAGGTCATGATCAATGGCCCCGGGATTATCTTTGTCGAGCGCCATGGGAAGGTGGAGAGGGTACCCGACACCTTTCCGAATCAGAGGGCCCTCTTTGCGGCGCTCCGGAATGCGGCGCAGTACGTCGGTAAGCATGTGGATGCCGAACGACCTTTGCTCGAAGGTAGGCTCCCCGATGGGTCACGGCTCGCCGCCGTGTTGCCGCCCGCGGGCCCGGGGGGGCCCTACGTTGCGATTCGTCGATTTTTTAGGGAAAAACTGACAGTTCAGCGCCTCGTAGACTTTGGTTCTATAACCCCCGATGCGGTCGATTTGTTGTCGACGCTCGTGATTTGTAAACAGAATGTCGTAGTCGCTGGCGGGACTGCAAGCGGCAAAACCTCGTTTCTAAATGCTGTTTCCTCGTTTATTCCGGAGGATGAACGTGTCGTCGTTATCGAAGATTCGCAAGAACTTCAGCTTCAACGAGAGCACGTCGTCACACTCGAGGCCCGCCCAGCAGACCCAAAAGGGCGCGGAGAGGTGACGATCCGACAGCTATTTCGAATTACCCTTCGGATGCGGCCCGATCGGATTGTGATGGGTGAGATTCGTGGTGGTGAAGCGCTCGACTTGATCCAAGCGATGACGAGCGGGCATGGTGGTTGCCTCACAACTCTTCACGCAACCTACCCGCGCGACGTGCTTGCTCGACTTGAGACGATGGCCATGATGAGTGACATTTCGATGCCGCTGCTCGCGCTTCGTGCCCAAATCGCTTCCGCTATCAACATCGTTGTACAGGTGGGTCGCATGCGGGATGGGTCTCGAAAAGTCACTCACATCTCCGAGATCGCAGGCTATGACATCGTCCAAGGAACCTACATTATTCACGATCTTTTCGTGCGTCGGGTTCAAGGTCTTGACCGCGATGACAAGGTAAAAAGCACGTTTTTACCCACGGGCCTTCTCCCCTCGTCGCTCGAACATATTCAGGCTCAAGGCTACGAGCTCCCCGAGTCGATGTACGAAGCCGCGCGAGCGGTGTCCAGTCGGTAGATTGAACTTTAGCGACGTTCTGCACAGACCGATTCGCCACGATTCGTTTACTCGAGGACGGCCGCGCGGGTTACCGGGTTTGAGCTTGGCGACGGCATCGGGGCGATTGTGATTACAGCGCTTCCGCTAACGACTTGAAACGAAGCGACAATTTCTGTTGTGCCGTTTCTGTAAGCGCGTACGTCGTCGAGTGAGTTGGCCACTGCACTCGACCCAACGAGGCCCGCAGCCGCCATATCTTCATCGTAGCTGCGAAGAGCGGTGGCCAGCGATACACGGGTCTCGTAGATGCGAACGGCGTGGTCGCCAATGGTCGCGACGAGGGACCTCCGAGCCTCTCGCGGGCGCGGAATGCCTACGAAGTCTCCGCCTGGCGCGTCCGAAACGGCAGGAAACATGTCACTGAGAGACGTCTCGTCGATCGTCGAGATAGAGAGAACGCTTGTTGTCTTGTCGTCGATCCGCGTGGCCAGCACGTAGCGTACGCGCGGCGCGTGGTCTGTTTGGTCGTTATCGTTATCTCGTTGAAAAACGCAAAGCCCTGCCGACGCGCCCTCTGTCGCTTCGCGTCGCACGTGTTCGAGTTTCAATAAGTCTCGAGCGGCACCCTCGCCCGTCGAACCCACGATTCCCAACGCTCGATCCCGATCACCCGCGGCGCACTCGTGAAGTACGCTCTCAACTGCCGCGGTCGTATTGCCCGCGACGGTCGACGTGCGAAAAAACACGGCTGCGCCGTTGATGGTCACCCGCTCGCCGTCATGAAGAGTCGGCGCAATGAACTTTACGCTTTGGAGAAGCACCGTCATCGAAGCGCGATCGCTCTTCTCCCTACGCTTTTCAGTTACCGCACGGGCGACAGCAAAACCGCCGCACAGAGTCATGAGCGTTGTGCAAAGAATGGTGCGAGCGGCTGCGGAGACCATCGATAGTGCGTCAGAAGCCGGCGATGTTGATGTCGAAAATTGATTTCCGATACTGGTCGATGCTGGTCTGGGAGACATCTTTGGGCCGCTCTTGACAGGCGAGCGACCGTTCCGCGTAAAAGGTATGACTACCGCCGCCTACTGCAGCAGCACCTTGTACTCCGCCCTGCCCAATCCGTGACGTCGTGGCTTGAAGTGGAGCTGTATAGAGCGTCATCGTTCGCTGACTCCCTATCCCGAGGCCGGCGATCAGAGATAGTAGATTTTGGATATCGAGTTTCCCATTGGAGTGAACGCCGGTCGTTCCGGTCGGTGAAGCACCCGGAATCGTTGACGCGACGACGGCTTGTGATTCGCAATATTGCGCTGCAGCAGCGACGCTCGACTGCTCCGCCGTGTCTTCGACCGACCGTCTCGCCGTCACGGAGTCGCTAAGGAGCTTCTCGCCCAGGATAAAGATAACGAACCAGCCGAGTACGGCAGCCGCTTCCAGCGTCGTTGTGATGTGAGAAAATCCGCGTTGACCGCGTCGCGAGCAGAAGCGTCGTCCCACTAGCTTACTTCCTTCCTGCCACGAGAGACCACTTCCACGCAGCCACGAACGGCTGGTGATCGTGAGAGACTTCGCTAAAATCGCTTCCTGGTCCGTCCGGAAAGTACCACTTACCGCAAGTTCGGTACTCGCGCCGCTTCCGAAGCACGTTTGACGAAGCGGCCTGACCAAAACTAGCCAAATTACGCACCGCGTCTGAAAGGCCTGCGACCTTCTCGTCGACCGGTTTGGATGCATAGGCGCACGCGCGGAGGAGGTTTGAGTGATTCCAGTCTGCGTCGCTTGGCTCTCTCGTGCTTCCTCCGAGAGAAGAGAGATCAGGGATAGAGGGTAATCCGAGTTCCTGCAAATACGAGTCGGTGTTCTCAACGAGCTTGTCTGTGTCGCACTTGTCTCGGTCGAACGTGCATGTCACGAGAGCCCCGTTCGACGCCGCGCGGTACGTGTAGCCACCGCTCGCGAGTTGGCGCGGCGCCGATCCAAGGGTCATCGGAGCGCATTTGAGAAACGGTCGAACTTCTTTCGAGAATGTCGGTGTGCGCGTCGAGCCATCGTTGTCATCCTCCTCAAGCGAGGTTACTTCGCGCGCCTCGAACGCGCCGCAACCTCCCGAGCCTCCCCGCGAGGTGCGAGAGATCGAGCAGCGCATTTCTTCTTCGAGCGTCTTGCAGTCGGCGTCCGTTTGCTTGGCGACGCTTGGGACCTCAGGGAGTCGAATCGAGCCCGTGTTCGACAGTGCTCCACAGATGGCTTGTGGCAAGACTTGAACGAGTGCTTTCGGGAGTGCTGCCAGCAACGTTGGCATCATCATGGGAAAGGCCGCGCCCGGCATGGGCGACGACAGGGTATCTTTCTGCGCAAGCGTACAAGCTACCGTCGTGTTTGAACCGCCCCAAATGCTCTGGCGGGACGAGGGGTCGTCTATCCGTACGCTAACGTCGCTATCTGTTGAGCGAATTGCATTTGCTACTTGTTCAGCTGCGCTGAGCGACGCGACCTTATCCATGTCGCCGGACAACTTTCCCAGCGCAGACCACAGAAATAGCTGCTTGGCTCGAACCCACGTGAGTTTTGCAAGTGCGCGAGGCTTATTTTGCTGGTACCGCGAGCACACCATCGCCATATAGGGGTTGCCCCATTGCGGGCATGCGATCATGGCGTTCTGGTCCATCGTAATGTTGTCGGCTTCGACGGCAAATCGGGGCCCCATGATCGCTGCCGATATCGCGTTGTCGTTTGCGATAACGTTGGATGCGCGGGCGTGGTCGGCTGACATCTTCGAGGCCGCGTAGTTCGCGTGCCCCACGAGTGTCTCCTGGTGAAAGGATACGTAGGCTTCCGTGCCTCGAAATGTGCCGATTCCGAACGTTATGGCTCCCAGAAAGAGCTGAGACATGGTGAGAGTCATCGTCCCGCGTTCACAGCAACGAAGATTCTTGGCCATCGGCTAGCGACCCTCGTTCACGTCGCAGCCCATCGCGACCGTCGACCGCTTGGCCACAAAAACCACTCGCTTGGGCGAACCGGAACACATCAGGTCAGCAGCGATCGGTATATTGCACGGAAAGTCGCAGCGCAGTTCGACTTCAACAGCTCTTGTGCCCGGCGCTGTGCCGCCCGCGCCTTCTCGTACGTTTAGCTTGCACGCATCCCGTGATGAAGAAACAAGGCCAATCAGCGGTTCGATTGAGTCTCGTATTGCCGTTGCTCGCGCTCCCTTATACTCACCGAGCGGAACCCCGCCGTAGTCCTTCGAGTCCGCGCAGAGAGTCTTCATCGTTGAGTCTGCTGCTACAGCCGTCGCATGGTCGACCATATCGCGCTGGATGTAGTTTCGACCCAGCTGCATATTCATCATAAACACTCCGAAGACGACGAACCAGACCGGCGCCCATGAAATCAGCTGGGTCGTCGCATTGCCAAGCTCGTCATTTGCAAGTCGAGCGAGAAGTCTTGCTGCGGGGGACGGGACGCTCACGGGAGCAACCCCCGACGCGCGATTGCGAGGCAGAGTCCGACGAGTATGGTCGGCCCCATGACTACCGGCGCGAGTTTTACAGCCACGATTTCGCGGCGCGAAGGCGTAGGACTGACCGCGTTGCAGGCTGAAATCCACGCGTTCCGCAGAGAGGGCATCAGGGCGCGTTGCCGAATAAGGCGCCACGGGAGAACGAAGGTGATGGTGACCAGAAAGGTCAGGGTTTGTGCGTCGAAGCCCATCGTCGGGCCGCACAGAGTCCCGATGGCTGCAAAGAGCTTGACATCACCGCCGCCCATTTCCCCGCGTGCGAAGCTGAAAAGAGGGAAGGCGCTGCACAGAATCAGGCCGAGGAGCGAGTGGCTTATGCCACGGATCAGCCCCTGCCACCCGGCATCGACGAACCCAACTGCGCCGTGAAGAGCTAGACCGACGACGATGCCGCCTAGCGTTAGCAGGTTGGGGATTTTACGAGTAGCGAGGTCTGACCCCGCTGCGACGGCGCACACGGCGAGGCAGGTCCAGACTGCACTGTTCAGACTCTCCATCTATCGCTCCGCCGTGCGAGGTATGCAGTCAATTGGTAGATATCATATCTCCGTGACGTTGCGCCTTTGAGGCGGCGCTGCCGTTGAGGAGGTCTGGAGCTGAACCCAAGACCGCCCTCGCCTTCGTTCCTTCGGAACTTCCTCCTCCTGCAGTAGAGGCTCCTCCTCCTCCCGCAGTATGGGCTCCTGCTCCCGTTGAGGATTGTCCGGCGGCGCCGCTCGTGACGCCGCCAGATACGCCATTCTTCCCAATGGACACGGACCCCGACACACCGCCAACGGGACCCGATGCCTTAAGCCCGTCAGGGCCGAAACTCAGTTCCCACGGCGATTGACCGCCTCCCGATGCTCCGTTGGCGCTGCTACTGCCCCGTTCGAGCACTTTTACCTGGCCGTCAAAGGTGCGCGACGCGGACTCCGAAGACTTGAAGAGCACCGGGAGAGTGATTCCGACCATCGCAGCGCCAGCTGCGGTCAGCAGCAAGTTTACTGTCAGATCGCTGCTCCCGCGACGGTCTGCGATAAGAGACCGAAGATACTTTTTCAATGTTCGGAGTAGCATAGGTCCCCTATTTTTTCCCTTGAAACGGATTGCTTACTTTTTCCGACGAGGTGACTTGGGCGCCGTTCGCGGCTGCAATGTCGTTCTGTGTCTTTTCCGATGTCGCGTTGCTGTTGTTAAGCGCAGTGACCGTTCCAGCAATAAGAGCAACCGCAGCGACCGCCCCACCGACTCCCTTTGCGGCGTTTGAAACTGCACTCGACTTTTCCGTGAGGTCTTCGCCGCGGGTGTCACGGCCGAGGGTCTTGACGAAGGAGAGCATTTTGCGGAAGGTGTTCATGTTTTATATTCCTTGTTGTTTGCTGTGGTTGATTTTTGAAAGCCGTTTCGAGAGTCCACGTAAAGCTATCGTTTTTGCGCGAGGATGGTCGCGTGTGCGAGGTCCATCTCGCCTGCAAGACGTGCCCCTACGGAGCGGGCGGCGAGCGACAGTGGGTATACGAAACACCCGAGTAATGCCGCTGCGGTTAGCAGTTCCTCAATGGCGGAGAATCCTCTCTGAGTTCCGCGCTTGAGTCGTACTGTTCGTTTCATCGGTGGTGTGTAAAGAGAGTATCCACCATTCGTGCCAAGGGAATGCTGGCGCGCCGTCTGCGCGTTTTTGCGTCGCTTTTGCCGCTGGGGCGTAAGCTCCGATGTGTGCTTTGCCGGGTTTTGCGGAATGCACTGTTCCATGGTCGGAAGCGATCGATCCGCGGCGCGCTTGTCGACGCAGGTTTTGACGCCCAAGTCCGAAGTCGCTGACATTGACTTTTGTATCGTGCAGTGTGCGCGTCTTACGGACGATATGCCACTCGTTAGATGACCACTGAACGGGAAAGTGCTTCGCGAGTCGTTAATCGCCTGAGAAAACGCGTTGTCTCGCTACCGACTCAAGCTAGCCGGCGCTCGCGCAATAGGAGCGGACTCACGTGGTCGCTCTTCGAACCTGCGCGGGGCGTCCGCTGGCACCCGCATTGCGTGTACAATTCCAGTGATTTACGCGGCGCGGGTCAGACCCCAAGCGAACGATTCGCTCAGGCATGCCGTCTTCGGCGTGCTGTTCGGCTTTACGCTGGCGCTCATCGTCGTGTTTTCAACGCAAGCGCGCGCTTCCCTCCGCGTCTCTGACCACTCCTCACCGCAGCCACCCGCGCTTCCCATAGCGGCTTTGCCTTCCGTGAGTCCCGCGCCTACCTCCTCCCTCGAGCCGGTAGCGCCGAACATATCACCGAGTACGTTGCTTTCACCGCTCGAAGAGAGCGCGATCGTCGCGCGCGCGCGCCTCGAGATTGCGCGCGTCAATGTCTACGACAACACGTGGATGCTTACGTCATCGTATCCGCTTGGCGACGTCCCGAAGAACCGAGGCGCATGCACCGACGTCGTTGTCCGCGCGCTCCGCGAAGTCGGTGTCGATCTTCAGCCGCTCGTCCACGACGACGTCGCGCGGGACATGCACGCGTATGGAGTGAGCCTCGTCGATGCCCACATCGACCATCGGCGTGTGTCAACGATGTACACGTACTTTGCACGCAACGCCCTCTCGCTCACGCGCGATCTCCGTGAAAAGGACGCGTGGCGCCCTGGTGACGTCGTCTTCGTGACCCCACGTCCAGCGGCACGCAGTGCGCCTCCGACGCACGTCGCGATTCTCAGCGACAAGCTCGGCCCGCGCGGTATGCCGCTCCTCATCGAAAACGGTGGCCCGCGAGCGGTGGAGCACGACTCCCTCGGTCGCGGTAAGGTGGTCGGGCACTTTCGTGCTTTGCTCCGTCCGTAGTCAAACGTGGGCAGTCTCGCGCGCCCGCGATGCGTTGTGAGTCTTTGCGCGAAGCACACAGACCCGGGTACGCTACCGTTCGGCCCTTGGTGCGAGATCCAACCTTCTACGTGTCGAGCCTCCTCGAGCTCGCGGATGCAAGCCCTGACGACCGCCGCGGCCTGTGGCGCCAAGCGATGGCCGCTCTCTCGCGTGCGACGAACGAAGGCGGCCCTGGTCTCCTCGAGGGCCTTCGTCCTGATGTCCTACTCAAAGGGGTGCAAGTCGCGCTGACCAGCGGCTTGGTCGACGACCTCGATTGGCTCTCCGCCCAGGCCGCTGGTATTGCACTCTACACGCTTGCCTCCGCGCTGCCCTTCGGCACGGAGCAGCGGGAGCTTGGCCGCCGCGTGCTCGCGCGGATGCTCGCGGGGAACGCCGAAACGTTCACGGCGATAGCCACGATCATGGCTCAAACGGCAGGGAAGGGGCTTTCGGCACCCGCCATTCGGGCGCGCGTCGCGCTCGTGACGGAGCTACCGCTTGCTCATGGCATCGCCGACGGTCCGCTCGCCCTCGCGCTCATCAGCCGACGTGAATACGCCCGAGAGTGGATTGCCGCGGCATCGACCCGCTCGCTCCCGGCGCGCCGTCTCGCCGCGAAGATTCTCGAGCGCGCCGCGCGTGAGGCTGCGCACCGTGCGCAGATGGGCGACACGCATGCGCTGCGCGTGTTCGCGGGCGACACGATACGTGTAGCTTACCAGCGTCTTCTCGCGGACCGCGAGTCCCTCGTCTGGCGTTACGTAGCCGCCGCGCGGGGTCTCTGCGCTCCTTGGGTGCCGTCGATGCTCGACGAAATTCACGCGAGTCTCAAAGAGGGCTTGAGCCCGACCGAATGGCGTCGCGGCGTGGCCTCCCTCGCGGCGTATGGCGCCGTGAAGCCGGACGAAGCCATCAAAGTGACGCAAGGGCTCGTCAAACGCGGGTTTTTCACCCGCGAAGACCCTGCGAGCGCCGCCGCGTTCGTCTGGGGCATTGCGCGCACCATTGAGTCCGAGCCGGAGGCTGCTTCCAAGCTGCTCGACACGGTGCTCGCGGTGGCACGACCCGACGTCGCGGAAGCCGTGTGCGAGCTTCGGTTCGAGTACGGGCCGTCGAAGATTGTCGACCGCGCTTCGAAAAAGGCGCTGACGATCGTTCAGGTACACGTGCGCGACACCCCGAGCGCGCGCGGCGACGACGGAGCCACCGCGCTCCTTCACGAAGTGGCCCTTGACCTCGACCTCGATCGCGACGCCGCTGCCCGTGACGTCACGCCCGTCCGACTCCGGGTTGCCGCCGCGCTCGACGCGTTCGTGACAGACAGCTCGCTCGGAGCGTATACGAGCGCGCGAGCCTCACTGACCGCCGCGAAAACAGGGATGGATGCGCTCGAGGCCGTCGCTCACGACGACGATTCCGAATACGCGGCCGGAACGCTTGCGCGCAAAACGTCGATGGCAATCCTCCGCGATCTCGACGCCAGCTTGCTCGAGCGGCACGTGGTCGCCGATCTCCTTAAGTTGAGCGTGTCTAGCGAACAGGTGCGGGCGGCCGAAGACAGCCTTGACGCCATCCGGGAACGCCTCGCCGATTGGATCGTACTCCGCGAGGTGCCCATCGAGCTTGCGGTGTCGTCGGGCGCACCCACTCACGCGACGTTGCGGCTACGACGCCTACGGGCTCAGCTTCACCTCGTCGACGGCGATTGGGGCGAGGGGGCGGACGCCGGGGCTCGGGGCGGACGGGCGAACGAGCACGACGCTTCGGAGGCCCCGCGCGCCAAACGCGTACGCGCGCTTTGGCAGCGCACGGCGAAAGCGCTGCTCCTTCATTTCGACAACGAGCCCGCGCCTTTGCTCAAGCGCACACTTCTCGCCTCGCTTGCGCGTGCACTCGACGCCTTGGTCCGACTTGGCGTGTGCGACCTTGCCGACGCGCTGCTCTCGCTTGCGCACCGTATTCGACAGCCAGGAGACTTCGACACGCTTGCCGAAGCGTCCATGGACCCCGACCTTCGCCACGTGCTGACGCAATATGCGCTTTTTCTTCGAGCCTCCGACGGGACTCGGCCTCTTCTCAAAAACGACGCGGATCCCGAAGACGCCCTCTATCCGCCCTCAGATGCTCCGCCGCGAGGTACGCCGTCCGAAGAGCGCCTGCGGGCCTTCGAGACGTTCGCGAGTGAGTTTGCCCCTGAAGCGTCGGCGCGCACGGAAGCGCTCCGAACGGTTTTTGTTCGGCTGCACGCGGCGCTCGTCGGCATCGCGAAAGCGGCGTCGCTTCGCGGCCTTGCGGGCACCGACGCAGCCTCCGAGCCCGATGTGTTGGCTGCGGTCGAAATGTGGGTGGGCTCACTCGCGCAGATGTGTCACGGCGCGCGAGGTCGCCTTGATCCCGTGGTCGCCGACTTGGAACTCGCGATGGCGCTTGCTCAACCAAAACTGCTCAGTGCGACCGTGTCCCGCGTGCTCGCAGGAACGGACTTGGTCCTCACGGAGGAACGATTGGCGCCGGCGATAGGCGAATTGCTCGCGGGGCTCCCGCACGGAGTCGCGCGTCTAACCGCGGGCATTCTGTGGTCGCTCAGTGAGCTGCCGATTGAGCGACCCTCGCGCGCGGGGACGCCGATGGCCGTGGGCGACACGCTCCCGGCATGGCTCTCGGCGAGGCGAACGCTCGGCGGATTTTACGTCGTACGCTCGCTTGGCGTCGGTGGGACGGCGTCCGTTTTCGTGGTCAACCGCGTCGAGGATCGCCACGAGACGCGCGCCGAGCGGTTTGCGTTGAAGGTCCCCGATTACAACGCGACGGCCGCCCGCTCCCTCTCCCAGGACGAGTTTTTCAAGCTCTTTCGCGAAGAAGCCTCCGCGCTGATTATGCTTCCGAACCACGCGAACCTGGCGCGCTTCGTGACGTTCGATCTGGCCGCACGGCCTTTGCCGATCCTTGTCATGGAGCTCGTCGAAGGCGTCACGCTCGAGCGCGTGATCGAGGCGAGAACGTTCGATACAAAGCGGTGTCTGAAGGCGCTCGATGACGTCCTCGCGGGCCTCGAGGCGATGCACGTCGCCGGCCTCGGTCACCTCGACATCAAGCCGTCGAATGTCCTCCTTCGGAAGGGTGAACAGGGCGTGCTCGTCGACTTTGGGCTCTCGGGAAGAAAAATTCGACCGGGCTGCGGGACGGGGCCTTACGGCGCGCCCGAGGTATGGGGCCTTGTGCCCGACGATCTTCCTCAGCCCTTGCCCATGGCGTCGGACATCTACTCTTTCGGCTGCCTCGCGTTCGAGCTGCTCACGGCGAGCGTGCTCTTCGACGCACCCAACGAGGTCGCACAAGTCTCGCTTCACGTCTCACACGATGGCTCGCCTCCGTCGATGCGCGCGCTCCTTGCGAACGCTGAGGTGAGTCCACTCGCGGAGGTGTTGGTCAAGGCACTACGCCGCGATCCGCGAGACCGTCCGACGGCCGAGGCGCTTCGGCGCGACCTTCGGGCCGTGGCGCCGATGGTCGAGGGAGCGGCGTGGCCCGTTTCCCTTTTCGGATCCCGTGCACCGGCAAACGGCGAGTAGGTTCGCTTTCGCGTCATGCCGCTTACCCCCGTTTCCGGTACCCCTGATCCCGATGGCAACGACTGCGTCGCTTGCGGGCGTTGCTGCCACCACGGTCCTCGTACGGTCCACTTGCTCGAGTCCGATGAAGGACGCATGGGCAAGCGACTCCTTGCACTTTACACGGACTTCGACGCGAAGCCACCGTGGATGCGCTTTGTAAAAAACGAGGGTTCTCGCTGTGGCGGACTCGACGTGTCGGTCGAAGGGCGCTACCCATGCTCGGTCTACGACGTGCGCCCAGAGGATTGCCGCATCGTCGAGGCCGGGTCGCCGGCGTGTCTCGAGGCGCGGGCTCTCGGCCACCTCGGTGACAGTATCGCGTACAAGCGCGTTCGCTAGGTCGCTCGCTGCCTCAGTTTCTCGATACAAGCGGCGGCCAGCATGACCTCCAGCTCGCGCGCTGAGGCCATAAGCTGCTCGCCGTGCGGTGGGTCAATGCGGACGACGCGCGGGCGCTGTTCGGGCGTCATGGGCTCGAGCGTGAGCAGTACGCGACCCTTTGCGCTGTCGGCGACCAGTGACCGAAGCAACACCCCGGGCTCCCGCTCCTCGATCCACGCACGGTAGGGTCCGGCGAGCGTGAGGATCGTCGTTGCCTCGGCGCCTCGCAGATCGACCCCAGGCCCCTTGAACGTGCGCCCTGCCTCGTCGCAAACGGGGACAGCGCGCACGTGCGATTCGTGAAATCGGAGCTTATAGGAGACGAAAAGGCTCACGCTTTCGCTGTAGCTGGAGGTTCGAACACGGCGCTTATGAGCTTGCCCGAGACGTGCCACTCGCTGAGATGAATCCGCTGAGGCCGCCCGGCTCTCCACGGCCAGACGGCCAGCCAACGACGCGCCACGTCTCCTTCGCGGCGTCGAGGTCGGCTTCCGCCCACGTTTGGCGAAAACCCCGCACGTTGCGCCATCGGCCTCCTTACGTTAAGTAAGGAGCAGAGGTGTACCGTGGCTACTGCAACGATGACGACCAAAGGGCAAATCACGATTCCACGGGAGACGAGAGAGCGTCTCCGGCTCGTCGCTGGCTCACGCGTGGACTTCGTGGAGAACGAAGATGGTGACATCGTACTTCGACCAAAAGTGGGCGACATTCGCGGTTTGCGCGGGTTAATCCGGTACGCAGGTCCCCCCGTAACCCTTGAAGAAATCGACCACGCGATCCAACGTTCGGTAGCGTTACGTGGGCGACGGTGATGATCGCGCTCGATACGAACGTGATCCTTCGCTATCTCGTTCAAGACGACGCCGAGCAGTCGGCCGCGGCCACGCGCCTCTTTGAGCGTCGCCTTTCTACGGCGGAGCCTGGATTCGTGTCGCTCATTGTCGTTTGCGAGGTCGTGTGGACACTGACCTCGGCCTACCGTCAGACTCGAGCGGCCATCGCCGAGGCCCTCACTTTGCTCATCGCCGCAAAGGAAATTGAGGTCGAATTTTCGGACATCGTCTCGCAAGCGTTAGGGGATAGACCCACGGGCATCGTCGACGCCATTATCCATCGGCGCGGCCTCGCGCGAGGTTGTGAGACAACGCTGACGTTCGACCGAAAATTTGCGCAGCTAAAAGGTGTAAAGCTTCTTCGCTGAGTGGACGCTCGCCGGCTGGAACCCAAACAATGTTAAGCTTGGTCCGCCCGGGCCTCTCGATCACGAACGCATCGTTTACATAAGTGTTGTTTGATTAAACGTCACTCGAAGGCTCGTGCGACTCGTGGAAGCGGAACGTCGAGGAGACGAAAAGGTTCACGCTTTCGCTGTAGCTGGAGCTCCGAACACGGCGCTCAAAAGCTTACCGGAGACGTCCCACTCGACGAGGTCCGTGTATCCGCCAACGGGCGTCGTCGCCACGAAGACAATGGGAAGCTCGTCCTCTTTGCACTTCGATTCGCGCATCACGAAGTCTTTCGTAGCCTCGTCCACCTCGAGCGCGGTAAACGCGATCGAACGAGCCTCGAGCGTTTCGCGAATGCGGCCAAGAAGCCGCTCGTTGCGGTCTTTTTCAAAGTAGACGGTGACAGGGGAGGGAGCTCGCGGTGTTAGAACCGACGTCATGCCTTGGGCAGCGCCGACTCGCAGTGAGGCGAGCTGCTCGCGTGCCGTGCGGCGTCTCGTCAACTCCTCCGTGGAACACGCCGGCCTACCGAGCACCGTGTTGACGCGCCGCGCGATGTCTTTGGGTACACGGATGGGAAAAAAGCCGTCTCCGAAAGGCGTAGTGAGCGCGTGATGACAAGCCACCCGTACACGGTCAAGCATGTCGGGCCTCCTCGTCGGCCAGATTGGGTAAGCCGTGTGCGTCGCGGTCAAGCGCCTCGACCGAGCGGACCTGCATGGTCCGGGGTTCGGACGCTTGGAGCCAAATCCCGCCTTCGCCCATGGTGATAGACGTCGCACCGTGAAGGTCATTCTCGAGCAAAATCCGCTGAGGCAGCTCCGCGGTCCACGGCCACGCGACGACACGCCACGTCTCCTTCGCGGCCTCGAGGTCGGCTGCCGCCGACGTTTGCCGAAAACGCCGCAGGGCGTCGCGGCTCGCGGGTTTCATCGGGTTCTCTTCCGGCCAAACGATCATCTGCGTGCGTTCTCCACCACTACCATTCGAGTGGAGGCACCCTACCACTGCATCGCGACGAAGCGCGGCCTTCGACCGAACCTTCGCGCGGGCTGACGTGTGTCGTCGCGGCTCCCTCCTTCTTCGCTTGCGCTGGCTTCCGCGCGGAGGCTCGGTCCGTTTTTGTACAAGGCCGCGAAAGTGGTGCGTCTGCTAAGCGGAATCGGCGCCGTTTTAGGGTCGGCCATCGGGGGTGCGCAACGCTCTTTGGTGAGCGAGGTTGAACCCGTCATGAGCAAGTCTACGAGCGTCCGCTAAGGCGCCCCGGTTGACCCCGCCACGAACGCGAAGCCCGTGCCCGCGCTTCATCAGGTCGACGAATCTTCAGCGACGCATCGAGTGGCGGACAATGCCGATATGCTCAAGGTGATGAAGCGCATTCGTCGCGACCACAAGGCACTCATCGAAGCGATAGCCAAGTAAGCGCTATCCTGCTTCGTGCGGAAGTCAAGTTTCTCACGACGGCTCACGTGCTCTTGCTGCATGCAGAAGCTGCAGAAGCTATCGAGGTTCGCGTTCGCGTTCGCGTTCGCGTTCGCGTGCGAGGCACGAAAACGCTGGCTTCGGCGACCACTCGCTAGAGACCCTCGCGTCGCTTGCCCCGGCATCCCTACGACCGCCCTTGAAAACGACCCCCGAGCCGACCGACGATGCCGTGCGCCTTTTGTACACAGCCCCGATTTCATCCGGAGAAACAGCGAACGATTTTGAGTGAAGGTTCCAGCCCCCTAGCGGACGCTAACTACCCCCAAAATTCCGACGGTTTAGTGGGCCGAGCGGGACTTGAACCCGCGACCTACGGATTAAAAGTCCGCAGCTCTACCGACTGAGCTATCAGCCCCACAACAAGCCTTCTCCTACCTTTCCTTGGGCAGCGCGTCCACATTCGTCTTTGGGCCGCCTGTCGGTTCTCGCCGGGGAGTGGCCTACTTGAAGCCTGTGAGGTGCACGACGTACCACTCGCCGCGCCAAGAAATAAGCGAGCTCACGTCAAAGCTTCGTCGTTTGCCGTCGCCATCGACTTCGTAAATAAGGCGCGATCCATACACGCGGTAGTAGCCGAGCTTGTTGGACTCCTCATCTGTCTCGACCCACCGCGCGCGCTCCTGCGGGATCTCCACGCGTAGAAGCTTTGACTGAGCTGCGTGGGCGCCGAGACGCTTGTGGAGTGCATGAATGTCTCGTGCGTACGCGGCTACGAGGCGCCGTTTCCAGTCCGATGGGGCGTTGGGAATAGCCTTCACTTGTTCGTAGGCCGTTACGGGGAAGAAGAACGGCATGGCTTTGTCCGGGTCGTCGCTCGCGATGCCGTCCCAAAGCGCGGAGGCGCGACTCGCGAAGGCGTCGTTAGACGACGAAGGCTTTTCCTGAGTTTGCGGCAACGTTCCGGGGTCGACGCCCGCGTCGCTGTTGCCCTCGCCCGCATCCGTTGGTGAACTCGCGTCGTTGCTACGTGTGGATGGCCTACGAACGTCGTCGGCGCGGTCCGGAGAGGGCATCGGCGCGACGGACGGTTCGACCGCGCTCGGTGCGGGTGGCTCGCCATGGCAAGCGCTCAGACTTAATGCGGCGATCGTCGCCCAACGAAGACAATGCATCGGCGAGACCTTAGCGCAGCAAGGTGCGTGCGGAAGGGAAGCGTGTGGCTCACTCCGACGCAGAGGCGTTGACGGTCGGGGTACTCGTCGATAGGTGTAGTTGTCACCCGCAGGGCCGAAGAGGTGCTGATTCGGGCTGTAGCTTGGAGGACCGTATGCGAAAGTTTTCTTCTGTGATCGTCGGAGTGGTGGCCGTCGCGAGCGTCGGTCTCGTGATTCTCGTGTCCGCCTGCAAAAAGGATGAAACGCCGCCCCCGAACCAGGCTGGCTACGGCCAACCAGGTTACGGCGCACCGCAGCAAGGAGCCTATCCGCAACAAGGGGTGCCTCAGCAGGGATACCCGCAGCAGCCGCAGCCGGGTGGCTACCCGCAGCAGCCGCCCGCCGTGGCGCCCGCCGCAGGTCAGCTTTCCGTTCCCGGACCGACCGCGTTGCCCTGCCAAAACGACGCTTCGTGCATGACGCATAAGTGCAACGTGCAGTACGGAAAGTGCGCGTTCCCTTGCCAGAACGACGGAGACTGCATTCAGGGCTCGACGTGTTTCCTCGCGGGAGGCGCGCTTGCCGCGTGTATCCCGAAGCCGCCCGGAACCTGACCCTCAACAAAGAGAACGATGCGTCGCGCGTGAGTTCGACGCGTCGTTCCGCTCCGCGTGATTCGAGCGTTGCGTCAGTACGTTGTGGTCAAAAAGTCCATCGTGGCGTTAGCTGGCCACGAGAGGCCCCGCACGTGGCGGTCGACACACTGCGCGACGGCTGGGTTCGGAGGGTTCGGGTACACGCTCACCCCGAAGGCTCGTCCGTTCTTCACCGCGATGCGAACCGTTACTTTCATGCTCTCAGGCGCTCCGCAGCCGCTTATGAAGGAGGCGTTGCGCATCGGCGCTCCGAGCTGATTCTCGGTGAGATCGGGGCCGCTTTTCGCGCCGACGCTGATCTCTTGATTGTTGCCGTTAAGAGCGGCTTCGTAGCTGCCTCCGCCGGCGCCTCCGCCTCCGCCTCCGCCCGCTCCCGCACCGCCCCCGCCGCCTTTACCGCCCGCGTTTGCTTTTTTACCGCCTTTGAGTGAGCCGCCCCCCGAGAGGTCCATGGCGTTTGGGTCGCCTTCGAGATCGCTGCTTGCTCGACGTTCGCCGACCTTGTGCATCACGAACAGCGCACCGCCCGCGACGAGCGCGAAAGCGAGAATACCGCCCACAATGAATTTCGCCGCGCCCGCTTTTTTTTCGGCGCTTTCGACCTTCGCGACGTCCTTTTTTTCCTGCGCGAGGTTCCGGTGAAGCCCCGCGTGTTGAGCAAACGGCGAGAATTCATCCCACTCGTTGATTTTCTGAGAGACGCCCGTGAGCTCGTCGCGCAGAACGTCGTCGCCGACAAACTGGTTCGAGGCGACCTGCTGGAGCACCTCGACGGCGCTGAACGGACCGTGGTCCATGCGGTCCTTGTTCACGACGTAGCGTGGCCGGGTGTCCGCTTCGAGGCGCGCCTTTAGCTGCGCCAGATGGCGTGTCGGGTCGCGCGTCGCGCGTGCTTCGGGGACGGCGGCGGCATTCAACGCAGCCGTCGCCTCCGGACCCAAACGCGGGACTGCGTTCTCAGGCGGTGCGAGCGAGAACTGGATCTCGATGGGCGGCAGCAGCGACAATCGAATGTCGACAGGCTGGCCGTTCGCACGGTCGAGGCCCGCCATGTCGGCGTCCGGCGGCGGGACGGTCTTCATCGGTGCCAAGTGGTGCATCGCGTTGGCAAGCGCGCCAAGGTCGTCGGGGCGATGCAACGGATTGGCCATGAGCGCTTTGCCCAAAAGCGTTTCGAGCGCCTCGGGTAAGGAAGGGTCGACGTCGCGCGGGCGGCGCATGCCGGGCCCGACAGGGCTTCCCGTCACGGCCTCGTACAGCATAGCGCCGACGGCGAAGACGCTTGCGCGCGCGGTTCCAGGCGCTCCCGTCGCGACGAGCTCGGGGGCGAGAGCCGCGCGGTCACGTGGCGCTATGGGGGGCACGGAGAGTGCGGGCGCGACTCGCATCACCCCGTCCGGCCCGCTCGCAAGGGCGGAAGGATGAACGTAAAGCGCTTCGCCGCGTTCGTGCCGCGCTTTCAAATCCACGCATACAGGGACGAGCACCGCGATGGCGTCGTCTAGCGCGAGACGGCCGTTGGCCGCGCGCTTGGCTTCGAGGAGGGAACGAAACGTTTTCGACGACGGCGCGGTATACGCGCCCGCTGCTGGCGCAGCTACGGCAGTCATCGCACTACGGTACCCGAGCTGTCCGGCCGCGCCTAGTCACCACCCTGCCGGCCGCTCTCATGGCCGCTTCCAGGCGTGGTGACACGTGAGTGGACGTCGGGTTACCGCTCAGAGCTACGGCCTGTCTCGGGCGTGCTCAGCTACCACTGTCCGACCGCCGAAGACTTGGCCTGCAAGGATCTCGATGGCCCGTTCCGCCAGCTCCTTTTTTACGGTGACAAAGGTGATCCGGTCGCGAATTCGAATGTTACTCGTCTCCGTTTCTGGGATTCCGCCGGTCTCGGCGAGGAGCTTTTGGAGATCGCCCGGGTTCACCCCGTCACGACGTCCAACATTGAGGAAGATGTTCGAGAGGCTTGCGTCATCGCGCGCGTCTGGCACGTCTCGCACGTCGAGGTCGCGCGGCGGCCGCTGGACAACCACGGCGGCGTCCGTTCGTGGCCGCTCGAAGCGCTCCGTCTCGAGACTTGGTCCGTTCTCTCGCGGACGCTCAGCGCCTCCTCCGCGGACTCGCTCACGCTCCCGTGTCGGACCGCGCCCTGCGCCGCGTCGGGCGGGTGCCGCCGCCGGCAGAACCTCACCCTCGGTGATGCCAGGTAGGTTCGGAAGAAGGGGACGCTCCGCGATCGCGGGACTGCGTGGTGCACGCGTGTCGCTTACGTTTCCGTTGTTGCGCGCTCGCGACTCGCGACTGACACGGCTTTCGTCCGTGCCCGAACTGAGAGAGCCCTGCGGTAGGTCGTCGGGCAGTCCGACGGCCGTGAGCGCTTCGTCCATCGACACCGACATCTCGGAAAGCGACGTGCCCCCGCGACGCGACCCACCTGCGAGGATAGGGCGATCGTCGTCCTCATCCATCGGTGGCTCCCAATCGGAGAGCGTGGCTTGAGCGACTCCCTCACGTCCAGGCGCTCGCGCATGAATGCGTGGTGCTTCGGTTCGCGCACCGGCCTCGCGTTCGCGCGGGCCCATTCCCCGATCGCGCGGGACGCCCTGTCCGGAGGTGTCGCGCGGTCCATCGCGCCTTGCGTCGCGCGCACCACCCCGTCGTGGCCCTCGACCGTCGCCAGGCAGCTCACCGTCGCGTAACGTGCGCGGGCCCTGAGGAAGAGGCGCGCGTTCTTCGGTCTGGCTCCGATCGGGGGCATGAGCTGCGCGGGAGACGCGCGGCGGTTCAGCCGCAGAGGCGCTTGGGCCGCTGACGCGCGGAGCGGCGTCGCGAGGCGCAGGCCCGTCGTTTCGAAGCCGACTGTCTCTCGAGGTGTTTCTCCCGCCCCTCCGGCTATCGGTAAGAGTATGTTCCTGACGCGGGCTCTGGGACACATTCGCCTCGGCAACGACCGCGGGAGGGTTCTTCGCGCGTCGGGTTTCCGCGGCATCCTGGAGCGGATCGGTCGTAGCGCTGGCCCCCAAGTGGTCTGCCAACAGACCCGCCACGATGGACTCGGCTTGGTCGTGGGTGAACAGTCGCCGCGCCACACCACGGTGCGTGGGGCTAGCCGTGCGGCCCGCGTATGCCTCGACGAGGAAGTTCACCATGTCCGCTTCGGCGCGCGTCTTGATCTCTCCCTGCGTCGGAAGCATCCGCTCGATGGGGCGGATCTTATAGGTGAGCCGCAGCATGTAGAGGTGGCCGACGTCCTTCGGTCCGACGACGGAAATCGCCGTTCCGGTGCGGCCCGCGCGGCCCGTCCGACCCGTGCGGTGTACATACTGCTCGGCCGATTCTGGAAAATCGGCATTGATAACGTGTGTCAAGTGCGAAATATCAATTCCGCGTGCGGCCACGTCCGTGGCTACGAGAAAGCGCAGTTTTCCCTCTCGAGTGGCCGTCATGACGCGCTCGCGCTCTTTCTGCTCGAGATCGCCGTTCAACCAATCGGCGTCGTAGCCGCGGTTCTTCAGGGCTTCGGCGACGCGTTCGGTCTCGTCTTTCGTGTTGCAGAAAATCACTGCGCTTTGCGGGTCCTCCACCTCGATGATCGAGAGGATGGCCTGTCGCTTGTCGCCCTCGCGAACGAGATAAACGAAGTGCGCGAGCTGCAGCGCACCGACCTGATCGCTCGAAAGTGTTACGTATTCAGGGTCGTTCAGATGCTTTTTCGCCAGCCGCTCGACATCGGGCGGCAGCGTGGCGCTGAAGTAAAGGCCCTGGCGTTCGCCTGCCGGAAGGTGCTCGATGATCGCATGGAGCTCTTTCGCGAAGCCCATCGACAGCATCTCGTCGGCCTCGTCGAGCACGAAAATGCGGATGTTTTTCGGGTCGAGCGTGCCGCGGCGAAGGTGGTCAAGAACCCGGCCTGGCGTGCCGACAACGACCTGGGCGCCGCCTTCAAGCGCTTCAATTTGCTTGCCCATCGGAGCGCCGCCGTAGATCGGAACGACCTTCGTCCCACGGAATTGACCGAGCTTTTCGAGCTCGCGACCGACTTGAAGTGCAAGCTCGCGCGTCGGCGTGAGGATCAGCGCCTGGACGTTGGGCTGTGACTTTCGGATGAGTGAGTCGATAATCGGGAGGCCGAAGGCGGCCGTTTTCCCTGTCCCTGTCCGTGCCTGGACCACGAGACTTTTACCGCGTACTGCCGGTTCGAACACGGCGAGCTGTACGGGCGTCGGGTTAAGGTAGCCGAGGGCGTCAATGGCTTTGCGGACGTCCGCGCTGAGCGGAAGTGCGTCGAACGTGACGGCTGGGGGCGCGCCTGTCCCCGCGCTCGCGGGAGATTCTTCAGATGCTGGCAGGGAGGCGGAGAGCTGTGTCATTCAGGGCTACCTTATAAACGAGTCGACCGCGCGACGCACGGGTCCAAGCTCGTCGGTTTGTCGGCGAATCGCGCCTTCAGCGGCGCGATCAAATCGGGTGACGGCGGCCACAGCGTCTAAGCCGTGGGAATCGGACGTACACGGAAAGACTAAGTCACGCTGTTTCGCCTCGTCCCACTCGGGGCTCAGGGCGGTCCGGTAACGGTGCTCGGCGTCGGTTCGGTCGGTCGCGGCCGCCGCCGCGAGGATTCCGCGGTCGACGGCGACTGCGAGACTTCGGATGCCGCTCGCGCAGGACGCGCTTTGGCGAATCGAGCCCGAGACGTCCGACATGTTCGAGACGTTCGACACGGTCGATGAGTTTGCAACGTTGACGGGGTTGACGATGACAGAGGTGTCTGACGGAACGGAAGCTATGGAGGAAGGTGAAGCGTCGAGGCGCGGGGCTGCGAAGACACCCACAGTAATCTGATAAATGCTGGAAACTACAAAAGCAGAGGCGAGCAACGTGAAGCTCGCGTAGATCGCGCTCATCGTGCGCTTTGGATTCACGTAACGGGTGTAGCGCCCGGTCGCTGCATGCGTCAATCTCCGCCGGCATGAAGAGCTTGGAAGGTCAGGTCGCAGTCGTCGCGGGGGGAGGCTCCGTCCTTGGGCGTGCCGTCGCGCTCGCACTCGCCGCGCGAGGGGTACGAATCGTCGTCACGGGCCTTGACGAGAAGGCACTTGGTGTAACGGTGGGCGAAATCGTTCACGCAGGTGGGAAAGCCCGTCACATCACGGGCGACGTTCAAGCGGGCGCGCACGCCGCGGCGGTAGTCGCACGAGCTCACGAGACGTTTGGGCGCCTCGACATTGCCGTTGCGTCGGACGTGGTTGATGTAATGTGCATGTTGAGCGCCGCCCGCTCGTTTCCTGGCTTTCACGCTCGGTCGGACGTCCCCATGCGTGGCTTGGTCGCTGTCGTCGACGCGACCTCGGCGTCTGCCGAGCAGATTGTCGCGCTCGCACGAACGCTGGACGGGGAGAAGACGACATGCAACGTGCTCGCGGTGGCCGACGAGGTCGCGGCCGAGGACGCGTGTGAAGACGTGGGTGCGCTGGCGGTGTTTCTTTGCTCGCGGGCCGGATCACGCATCACGGGTCAGACCATCCGCGTCGCTGAGTGTTTCTCGAGGACCGGGCAAAGCTCCCCCGTACCGATGGGGGCGACTCCTAAAAGCGCGTGAGGCGCGTTCCAAGCGGTCATCCGGTCATTGCATCACTCGGTACTCGGTCGCCTGCAGACCCGAACCTTGACCGGTCCTATCGCGGAGCCCATAACATTCTCTGGAGTTATTTAGCGACGAGCCAGGCTATGACCCGAGCCTTATTCCTCCATGGGCGCTCACAGACAGAACGCTTGCACGACGAGTTTTGGATGAGCTTTCTAGATGAGCTTTAGCAGTGCCGTTTCTGGACTCCACGACGCAGCCGTTCCGGAGCGGGTGGGCGACCACGCCGCCCAGCGGCTTGACGACGTGCGAAGTCTCATGGCTCGTGAACTAAGCGAGGTCGAAGCGCTCATCGCTGCGCGTATTGCGATGGGAGTGGCCCCGGCCACGCACTCTGCTGCGCATCTCTTCAAGGCCGGCGGAAAGCGCGTGCGCCCCATGGGGCTCCTCCTGGCCCACGCATGTTGGTCGCCGATAGACGACAAGGCTCGAGGGCTTGCCGCGGCTGCCGAGCTGGTGCACATGGCGACGCTTCTGCACGACGACGTCGTGGACGACGGCGATAAGCGTCGCGGACTCCCGACGTCGCGTCGACTTTGGGGCAACGCGGTGAGCGTGCTCGCAGGAGACCTCCTCCTCGTCGAGGCGTTGCGTCTCGGAAGCACGGCGGACCCAACGACGTGGCGCGAGCTCGTCGAGACGCTCGGGCGGTTGGTCGAAGGTGAGGTTGTTCAGCTTCGCGGGCGCCTCGAAGTGTCGCTCGATGAGGCGACGTACTTCGAAATCATTCGAGGAAAGACGGCGTCGCTGTTCGAGTGGGCGCTTCGTTCCGGGGCTCGTGAAGGAGGCGCTCCCGAGGCGGCAGTGATGGCACTCGGTGAGCTTGGCGGCCATCTTGGGGTGGCGTTCCAGCTTGTGGATGACGCGTTGGACTACGAAGGAGACCCGCGCGCGACCGGGAAGTCGATGCTCGCCGACCTTTGCGAAGGCAAAGTCACGCTGCCGCTCATCCGCGCGGCCTCTGTCGATTACGACGGCGTATCTAAGCTGGTGTCCGATGTGCGTGAGGGGGACGCGCAAGCTGCGCAAACCCTTGCCGCTCGCGTTCGTTCGTCCGGTGCGTGCGAGGAGGTCCGCGCCCGCGCGCTCCAGGAAACGGCGCGCGCACTCGCGTGCCTTGAGGGTGTACCTGACTGCCGCGCCCGCGACGTACTCGCGGATGTCGCGCGCGGACTCGCCGCCCGAGTCTCGTAGACGACGGCTAGGCCGCGTGCCCCCCCCCACACACTCCGCGCAGAGGGACCTAACGCCTTGAGTCGACCGCCTGCCTTGCCCACTCCGCGGGTAAGCCAATCTTCAAGAAGACCGGAAAATGGTGCCGCGGATACGCCGCAAGAAGGGCACCTTCGACGCGAGCAAGCGCGGCCTCGCGCGCTGCGTCTTGGGTTCGCTCGGAAGGCTTCTCCGCCGCGACGAGAGCGATGACCGTCTTCAAATAGGTCTCTTCGTCGTCGAGTAGCGATGCGGGGCCGGGTGCGCCGCGACCAGGAAAGATGCGCGACGGCTTGAGCGCCCGTAGCTCGACGAGCCGCTTGAGCCAGGCATCGGTCTTCCCGATTTCGAGCCAGGAATGAGCTTCATTGGCGACGAGATCTCCGACGAATAGGTTTTGGCTATGTTCGACGACCACGTGGTGTTCGCTACAGCCGGCGCCGAGGACATGCAGCGTCAGCGTCATTCCCGCAGCGCGTAACGTGGTGGACCTATCGCCGAAGACGTCCGGGGCGGGTAACGCGGCCGGGTAGTCCGGAGCGTAACGGTCGTAAAAGGCGCGCACCCGCTTTTCGTGTACGTCCGGGAGCTGCGCGACAACCTGCGCCGAGGTTACGACTTTCACGCCGTGGCGTTGAAACGTGGCTGTTCCGTTAAACTTGTCCGGATTCGCATGCAGGACGATCGCCAGCACAAATCGCTTTTTCGTCGCGGCTTCGGCGCGAGCGATCATCTCCTCGGTCGCCGACGGGAGAAACTGCGTATCGATCGCCACGAGCCCGTCAGGGCCTTCAAGAACGTAGGAGGCGGTAGAAAACCCCCACGGCGAGGAAACGTACGAGCTCACAGCTCCGTCGCGACGGAACGTCCCGTGCTGCGGTTCCTCGGTCGGGGACGTTGCCGGCACGGGTCTCGACGCTTTGGCTGCGGGCAGCGCCGGGTGCGAAACCGTTGCACCGCACGCACCAAGAGCGAGCGCGAGACTCCACCCCAGTCCGACGCCCACGCACGAGCGCGAGCGTGAAAAAGAGGCCACGGTCGGGCGCGCGCGAATCAATTGAGGCTATGTTTTTCGGCCGCCGCGGCCACGGGCTCCCGCTCGAGGAAGACCGCCGTAATCTCGCGATCGAGAGCCTCCGAGAGCTCGGTTTCGAGGGCCGCCACGGAGCCCGCGCCGCGCTCGACGTTGCGCTGATAGATAAAGAGGCGCGCCTGCATGCGCTGCGGCAAGTCGGACGCCGTGGCTCCGACTTCCTCCTCGTCATCTTCGGGTGGGCGCGCGTCAACGATCACCATCGC
Organism: Polyangiaceae bacterium; assembly: GCA_025353725.1. Lineage (GTDB taxonomy): Bacteria > Myxococcota_A > Polyangia > Polyangiales > Polyangiaceae > Labilithrix. The sequence continues at coordinate 184,363 of JANXOF010000012.1, forward strand.
GCGCGGGTCGACGCCGTCAACGACGAGCTCCGCGCCGGGCAAATCGACGATGAAGACGTCTGCTTCACGAATCCACCGGCTGAGTAGCGCATCGAGCCCATTGATCACGCTTCGGACGGTCTCGGCGAACGCGTCGGGGGAAGGAGCCCACGCGGGCGCGGGGGTCGCGAGATCGAGAGCGCGCGCACGAAGGAACGACTCAATCGCGCCACGAACGTCGCCGGCGTCGTCGCGTAACAAGCCGAGGTAATAGTGGGCGTCGGCGTGGTTCGCGTCGCATCGTACGGCCTCCTCGATATAGGGCTGCGCCTTTGACGACTCGCCCATTTCATAGAACGCCCGCCCGATAAGGAACACGTAGCTCGAGTTTTCGAACGGTGGCTCAGGGAGTCGCGCCATACACCTCTTTGCCTCCTCAACGTCGCCCTTACCAAGCAAAGCATCGACGCGTAGCAGAAGGCAATCGGCGACCTCCTCCTTCGACTCCGCGTAGTCCAGTGCGTCATCGCACAATCCCACGGCCTCGTCCCACTCCCCAAGCGGGTGAACGAGTACCTCAGCGGCATTCAGCATCGCCTCGAGATAGGTTTCGTCAAGCGCGACAGCTTGGCGATAGTGTTCGAGTGCCTCTTCAGAGTCACCGCCCAGCGCTGCGGTGTACCCGAGGAGGTTATGGACCTCCGGCGACTGCGGCTCGAGCTCGAGCGCTCGCTTTGCGCATGCAGTAGCCCCAGGAGCATCACCCTTTTGGGCGAGGTCCCAGCCCCGGTCGAGATGCGCTGACAACTGGTCCATACGTTCTTCCTACTCTAATCGACAAGACGCGGCGGCGCGCGTCAAGACCGCGTGACAAGCCCCTCTTTACTCGCTTTTGTCTTCCGGCGGGTGCGATCGCGAACGCTCTCGTCGCCCAGCGACGTGGTACTCATCAACGATGCAACGTTCGCGGTCGCGCGGGCTCAAAGCGTTCGCACGAACTTTTTCGTGGCTGTTCGTGTGTGGAGTGTTGACCGCACAGGTTGGTTGTGTGTCAGGCGCCAGCCTGCACTACGTGACACAAGCCGCGGCCGGTCAAGAAAAGCTAAACGGTCGGGGGATCGACATCCAAGAGGTCGTTGAAAACGGCTATCTCGATAAGCGAACGCGAACGCTCCTCGCGGCCGTGCCTGGGATAAAGTCGTTTGGCGAAAAACTCGGGCTCCGGGCGACGAAAAACTACGAGCGCTATCTGTGGATCGGTCGCCCTGCCGTGATGTGGGTGGTGTCCGCCTGCGAGCCCTTACGCTTTCGCCCGAAAACGTGGTCGTTTCCGGTCGTCGGGAGCATTACCTACACGGGTTGGTTTGACCGCGCCGAAGCCGACGCTTACGCCAAAGAGCTTGCGGGGAAGGGTTGGGATGTCGACGTGCGGGGCTCGCAGGCGTACTCCACTCTTGGTTGGTTTAACGACCCGATTCTCTCGACGATGCTCGGTGGCGGTGACGACGCGCTAGGGGACCTCGCCGACGTGGTGCTGCACGAGTCTCTTCACGCGACATTCTACGTTCCGGGTCAAAGCACGCTGAACGAGAGCATGGCGTCGTTCGTGGGCGACAAACTCGCCGAGGACTACCTCGCGAACCTTAAGGGACCAGAATCGGCCGATCGCATTCGTTTTGTGGCGCTCCGAAAAAGGAGCGAGATTCGCGGAAATCGGATGAAAGAGGCCTACGCAGAGCTCGAGGTGCTTTACGCGTCCGCGCGTTCGCAAGAGGAAAAACACGAGGAAAAGAGGCGTATTACTGAGAAGCTTCGGGCGGATCTCCGGATTCAGCGACCGGTGACGAACGCGACGCTGATTCAGTATAAAACCTACGGTTCGGGGCACGACGAGATGGCGCAGCTTTTCGACGCCTGCGGGCGTAGCTTGCCGCGGATGCTCAAAGCGCTGGAGCGCGTGCGTCCGCTCGCGAAGCAGTCAAAGCCGCACACGGATCCGGGCCTCCTCCTGCGTCCAGTTCTTGCGGAGGGCTGTTCGTAACGCTGTTTACAGATGCCTCTAAGGCTTCTCGTGTGACGCTCGGCGGAGTCGTCATAATTCGCTCAATGCAGAGGTGCGATCGGCGTATCGTCTTGCGATGCTGAGGCGTACGACAAAATCCTACCGCGAGGCCCGTATCGCGAGCGCTGGGGTAGTGAGCGCCCTCTTCGCGTTGGCGTGTGCGCAAGGAAGCACAGACCTGGGCGGCGAAGCCGCACCGGTAGGTATCCCCGACGGTTCGTTGAACGTGTTCGATTCCGGATCGTCAGGTGGGGATCGCGACACCAGCCGCGACTCCGGTGTTGACGGCGGCGCGGGCGCACACGACGCGGGCCTTGGGACGGATGCGAACGATTCGTCGACAGATTCAGGGGATGCGGGCTGTACGGGCCACGTCGTGATCAACGAAGTTCGTGCCGAAGGGACGCAGAATGCCGCGGACGAATTCATCGAACTCTACAATCCGACGCCTTGTACCGTGTCGGTCGGCGCTTGGGAGGTGGCGACTCGCCGTCGGACTGGCACCCCCAAAACAGTGATTTACGCATTTCCGGCTGCGGCCGTTATCGCAGCGAATGGCTTTTTCCTTCTTGGCGGCGTGAGCTTCGTTGGGCAGAAAGATGGGTCCTACTCGGTGCTGCTCGACGCTACGCACGACCAGATTGCGCTTCTTGACAATGCCGCCAACGTCGTCGACGCGGTGGGCTATGGGACCTATACAGCCGGCGTGTTCGTCGAGGGCGCGCCCGCGATATCCCCCGCGGGCGGGGCCTCGATTTCGCGAAAGTCGCCGGGCATGGATACGAACAGCAACGTGGCTGATTTTCTACCGAGCGCTTCCACGCCTGGCGCCGTCAATCCGTGAGGCCTTTTTAGGACCGGTCGTGCAAGGCGTGTGTGTCCGCAGCGAGACGAGAACGCTGCGCTACGGCGTTGGGCACGTCCATGTGACCCGGACTCGCATCCGGTTCACGAACGCCCAATCGTTTCCGGCGGGAAAAGTATACGTAACAGCGAGGCCAACTCCAAAGGTGACGTCGTTGACGTCGGCGGGCGACCACGCGGCGCTCCAGAGATCGTTCGTCGTTCCGTAGGTAACTACCTGTGGCTGATTGTTCCATACGCCGACGGCCTTCCTATCTGCACCGACGATGCCCGCCGCTCGCGTGAGGCGCACCGAATAGTCCACAAGACCTCTGCTTTCCCCTGGTGTGACGGGTTCGCTAAGAGAATTCCGCGCGATATCAGCCTCGATCCCCGTGATTTTGGCGGTTGACGGCACGCCTAAACGGAAATCTCGGACCACAAGATAGGTGGAGACAGCTGTGTTGCTCAAGCCACTTGCGGATGCACTTTCGGCGTCTAGGACGAGCGCCGAGCTGACACCACCCCAAGCGTTCGTCCCGACGCCCGCGCGATTTTCTCCGACGTGGCCTTCCGCCCATCCGCTGCTTCCAGGAATACAGCGTCCGGCGTCGGCCAAGGGTCCGGCGTCGGCCGAGGGTCCGGCGTCGTCGTTTGCGACTTTATCGGCCGATTTGTAAGCTACTCCCCCGCATCCCGCTACGACTAAGCCTAAACTGGTTAGTTGAATATACAGTATAGTTCTGATTCGTCGCATCCGACTTACGCTATGAGCCGCCGTTTGACGCCGCAAGGCGCGTCGCCTTGAAAATAGATGGAACGGTAGGTGTGCGCACGCTCACATTTTTCGCCTTTTTCCTCACGCCCACCAAACGACAGCGGGCTTACATGTCGTCGCACGAGCGTGCGAACAGTAACCTCCGTCGCTCGGATTGAAGTGACCGTCTCTACACGCTACCTGATTCATCCGACCTGATTCACGCGCACGGCGAGAGAGAGGCGGCGGACTTTCGCCCGTCGCGTCTCGGACTCGAAGCTATCCTTCGCTGTTCCGCCGTCGCCGCTGCCGCTTTCGGTGGCGTCGATTGTTCGCGCTTAGCGCCGGGTCACTGGCCTGGAACTTGGAGGTCCGTCGGCTCGCTTTTTGCGGCGCCGTTGAGTTCGTGGCGGACACGCGCGATGGTCTCATAAACCGTGCGCCGGACGCGGTTGATGCCTCCGAGCGGGCGGTGGTCGGGAAGCGAATGCCAAGGCGAAAACGATAGGTTTTCGCAGTACGTCATCTGGGCTGCGGAATCGAAGGACTGCTTCGGAATCGTAAGGGTGCCGACTTTGCGGAAGGGGCTCTCGCGCTCGCTCCACTCGACCGTAGGGTCTTCGACAGGCATCGAAGACGCGCTTCGCTGCGTTTGCACGAGGAGCTCGAAACATGCGCTCTTTTGAGCGAGCGTGCTCGCCATCGCTTCGCGGAGGTAGTCCTTGGATGCTGACGAAACGTCGGATACTGCGGTCGCGGTGCAGGGTCTCGCGGAGACTTTTACGGCCGATGCACCGAGGAGATAAGGCGCCATCGTGAAGTATCGCGCCTCGAGAGGATTGCTTACTTTCTCACTCTGAATGGCATTCGCGATAAGCCCTTCTTGAACACGCCACGCGAAGGGATTGATGCCCGGGAAGAAAAAGCCCCGCGGATCGCCATCGCGCGCGACAACGTCATTGAAGACCACGTAGTCGGCCGCATTCCGGACGAAAAAGTTGGGGTGATTGATCATGAGAAAATCTTGCGTCGTGGCGTTACGATCGGCGCCGTCGAGAATCTTCTCGCCGGCGACGCCGACGAGCTTCACAGCCATTCCTCGCGCGTCGCCGTCGTGGTCATCCTTCACTTTGCCGTTGCCGTTCGAGAAGCGGATCCACGCGTCATAGTGCTTGCTGGGCTGGAACACCCCGGCACGGAGATCGGCTGGCACATCGGCGCTGACGTCGAACTGAGCCTTTACACAGCCATGGTGCTTTGCGTGTGCGTCGCGACGGGCGACCGGGGGTGCCTCTTGGCTCGCCTCAAACTCGCGCTTCACCTGAGCTGCGATGGTCTCCGCAATGTGTTTGATGGCTGCGTCCTCACCCTCGGGAATTGTCTCTAACGCGGTCGCGGCAGCGCTGGCAGACGCCGTAATCTCGCCCACCGCGACGGACACATCCTTGGGCGTCGAACAAGCGACGAGACCTAGCCCGAGACCAAGACCAAGACCGAGGAAAGAAGGGGTAAAACGGCCGAGAAGGCGAACTGAAGAGGGCACTGACATCCGAGCGCCGTAGCATGTGTCCGAACGTGCACTAAGGTAAGATACACGGCCGCGCTTCATTAAACTGGCGACCCGAATCGGTCGCTCTTTAACGAGGCACGCCGTCGAAAGAAGACCTCGAGGCACGAGTTTACTTAGACGATCGACGCTATTCGTGGACGATGACGCGCGTTCCCGGCCGCTCGGGCGTGGACATGACGCCGTGCCAGCCTTCGGGAAGTTTTGGCTCCGACCACGCAAAAAGCGCTTTCGCGTCTTGCGGCGCCAGATTGACGCATCCGTGGCTCTTCGTGCGACCGAAGTTGTTGTGCCAAAAAGCTCCATGGAGCGCGTAGCTGCCTTGAAAGTACATGATCCACGGAACGTCTTCGATCGAGTACGGGCCGTCGCTCGCGACGTCACCGTCCATCGTCGCCGCGACGTGCTTTTCGCGGATGCGGAATGACCCTGGGGGCGTGTGGTGGTCTTTGTCCTTGTCGGCCTTGTCAACGAGCCCAGACGACACCGCGGTCGCAAAGACCGGTCTGTCACCCTCGTACGCTACGAGCGTCTGCGTCGACGTATTGACGTCAATCCATTTTTCGCCGGCTTTAAGGTCTCTCGGCGCATCAAGCGGGTGCGTCTTCGTTCCTTCGGTGGCCTTCATCCACCAGCCCTCGTCTGTTTCGTCATACGTGGCTCCGTTGACGGTCACGCTGTCGCCGGTGAGCTTCAGGACCGAATGGCGCGGGATGGCGTCGCCTGTCGTTACGGCCTTGCGACTTGAAGAGAGGGCGTACTTTTTTGCCTTGTATTGCGTGACAATCGCTATTTGAGCTTTGCTATTTGGCTTAGCGAGATCCCTAATCTCCTTCTTTTCGACGACCTCAGGAGTCGAGGCGTCTGAATGCGTATCCGAGTGTGGATCCGAGTGCGTATCCGAGACACCGCTTGAGAGCGTTACACCCTCCGGTGGAAGCGCTTTTTCGTCGAGCCATACGCCGTGAAATTCGCTCGACTGCTTGTAGACGTAGACCCGCTCGAACGGCGCGAAAAGACCGCCCGTAGTTCGCCACCAGCGGCCCGCTCCGGCGGAGAAGTCCTTGTCGAGCGCTAGGAAGAATCCTTTCACCATGCGCCGTGCGACTGGGCCTTCACCTCGCAAATCGTCGAGGGTGACCTGGGGCTTGCCGCCATCGTACTCGCGGAGGTACCAGGGAACGCCGGCGTCGAGCGCGTCGGTGAGAAGCGTCGGGTCGGCGCTCGCCGCAGTCTTCGCTACCCCGAGCGTCGTCGTCGATGACGGCGCGACTGACGACCCGCCGGCGGTAACCGCGTCGTCTGCTTGCGTGCTGTCGTCGTCTCTCTCTCTCTCTCTCTCTCTCTCTCTGTCGCGTGCGCGTCTTGCCTTCGCGCTTGCTCGTTTCGGAGAGAGCCATGGCTCGATCGTCATTCGCTCGTCGCGCGACGGGACAGTCCTATAGAGAGGAGTGCCGTTCGCGACGTTGTACCCATACGCGTAGGGAAGAGCGCCCGCGAGGTCCGGCGCGTGAGGTCCAAGCTTGATGCGAGGGTGGTTGAGGTCGAGCGACGCGTACTTGCCACAGACGAAGCCGCCCTGGACGAGCTCGTACCAGCCCTCACTGCAATTCGATTTCGCGTGAGGCTCGGGGATGACCGGCACCCGTTGGCCTTGGCGAATGTACCCGAGACGAACAGCGCCAGTCTTTTCGCCGGTTTTTTTGTCCTCCTTCGGCCACTCCATGTCGCTCATCACGGGGGTCTGGAGAAAAAGTGCGCCGATCCAAGGTCCCGCGTAAGGGGGAAGTACCTCGAGAGGCTTGGCTGCGGCTTTTGTTCCCGAATCGCCCGACGTGTAGGCCGCAGAGGCGTCGAGAAGTCGGGCATGCCCGAGCGCTCCGGCGTCGCTTTTCGGAGATGAAGCGGCGTCGGTTGTCGCGTCTGCGCACGACTGCACCGAAGCCAACGCCATCGACCCCGTGGCGATGGCCGCGACCGAACCTAGGACAAGAGAGGCAGCGCGCAAGGCCATACGAACACTTAGCCCTGGCATGGCCATTCCCGGGTGTCGAGATGGTCGCGAGGAGCTGTACGCAGTGATGCCAAACGTAGAGAAAAAGTGCGAATTTCCGACGCCGATTGATCTCGGCGAAGGCTTCGCCTTACCGTGCTCGCCGTGATCGGGATGAAGCGTGGCTGAAAAAATCCCTCCGCCGCGGGTTTCGCCGGACACGCCGAAGGCCGACGCACGCGTGATTGGACACGTCGCCTTTCACGGCAATCCGGCGGCGGGCGCGGCCTCGATGGCGCCGACCGCGCCGCACGCGACGGACCTCGCGGCAGCGTCGACGGTGTCGAAAGCCGTTGGGCCTGAACGCTTTTGGAGTCCGCGGCCCGTTCGGGTGGCTCTCGTCGTCGCGTGTGCGGTGTCGCTTGGCAGTCACTGGCTTGTTGCGCCGTGGCGGCTTTTTCCCGACCGATCGGGTCTCGAGATCCACGATCCGGCCGGGGAGCTGACGATCCCTGTCGAGCTCTTGGCCGAAGAAGCGCCGCCGGTAGAAACGAACCCGCCGGTCGCGTCGCCGGTCGATCTGCAGCCGCCTAGCGCCGAAAAAGATTCCGACGACGCGCGCGCAAAGGCAGACGCGAGCGCGCCGAAGCCGGTGATTAAGGCGGAGCTTGATGCCGGAGCGAAGGCTGTCGACGTCGTCGACGCCAGCAAGCCGGAGACCGCCACAGACGGAGGGCTTTTCGCGTTTGTGGGGGATGCCGCAGCGCCTTCGGCGAGTTCTGGCAGCGGACCGCGTGACCCCGGCGCGATGATTGGGATGCCGGGACTCATCTCAGCCGGGGTCGTGAACGTGTCTCTTCTAGTGAACGTCGCCGTGATTCGCCGAAATGCTGTCGGTGCGCGAATGGGACCTATTTTACAGGCTATTCCGCAGTGGGCAGACTTTATGAAGGGCGCAGAGACGACGATCGACCCCATTCGCGACACGGAATGGATTCTCATTTACGGGCCATCGTTGATTCATACCGAACGCGACGCCGTGTTCGTTCGCTATGCCATCTCCGATGCGCTGGTCGATACAGCCGTCGACGCCATTGCGCGCCGCTATGACAAGGGCGGGGCGTACGACGCAGGCGTGCCCGGCGTGAAAGCATCGCTTGGCCGTGCCGACAACGCCGAGCGCGTCTTTCTACGAGGAGCGCCGAAGACGCTCGTGATTGTCCCGAAAGACAAAGCGTCGCTCTTTGCCAGGCTCGCGAAGGTAGGCATTAGCAAAAAGGTCGACCCCGACGAGGCCGTGCGACTGGTCGTCAATGACCCATGGAAGCAGATCTCAATTCCCGGGTTGAAGTTTAGCAACGCGCTGAAGCAGCTTAGACTTTGGGTCGTACCGCGCGCGACCGACGGCGGAGCGGACGTCTCTATCGAGGGCGACTGCACGGACGAGGACGCCGCGATCGAGGTCGCCGGTGCGCTGAGCGATTTGGTGAGGGGGTTCAACAGTCTGGGCGTTCGCCTGGCGTCGCGCGGGTTGCTCAATAACGCCAAGTTCACCGCTGACGGGCAGGTCGTGAAGTCGCACGTGAGCGCCAGCCAGGAGCAAATTCAAGCGTTGTTGGAACTCATTGCAGCCACCCAGGGCGTGGACCTTCAGCCACCGACACCGTGAGCGTCGAAATGTGGAATGCGAAATGGTAAGTGAACGCTTTAGGGTAGGACGCGCGCGCTCATGTTCGAGCGGCGCGTGCGTCCCGAATATACCCACAATCTTTAAGGTTTGACGCGTTCAAGAATATAGAACTTGTTGAAGCTCTGGTCTGCAGTCCCTCCGATGACTACGCGAAGGTCGCCATCAAGGTAAAGGTTGCGGAGTTTGCCTTTGACGCCGATCGGTCCACGCGCCCCTGGCATTGCGCCTGCGCCCGGAGGTCCGCCTGCGCCCCGAGGTCCGCCTGCGCCCGGAGGTCCGCCTGCGCCGACCGCGCCACTTTCGATGTCCTTCGCGAGCTGCGCTATCAACGCGGGGGCGGGGAGAGCGGTAGGCAAGATGCCTAAGCGGGTAAAGACGATATCAAGCACGCTCGACCCTGCTGAGACGGACTCTTCGGCTCGGAGGAACGCGCCTACGACGACCTTTGGCGCGCCCGGCGGAGTCGGAATGATTTGGTTGGAAAAGTTGTAAACGTACGTACCCGTTACGACCTGGAAAATCGACGCCGCGTCGGCTTTCGGTGCGCCCGGCGGCGGGGCGCGAAAATCGTCAGTCCAGAGCTGCTTCCACGTGCCCGCAAGTCCGTTCTCGAGTTCGGCGGTCACTGGCTGAGCCTTGTAGAGACGTGCGAGGTCGGCGATCACGGGATTGAGGCGTGTCCGCGTCGCGCCAAGGCGACTGACGTCGTTTTGAGCGGCGTCTTCCGACGTCAGGCTCCGCACTTTGGCCTTCACCTGGTCCTTCGAGAGCCCCGTGGCGGGGATTTGAGACAGCGCGTCGGTGGCCGTTTCGGCCAACGTGTCACCCTCGGCAGGCGTTTCTGCGGGGGCCGTGCAGGCGACCATGGCCGCGCCCGAGAGAAGCAAGATTCCGCTCAGAATGGTTCGTGAGATCACGTTTTTAGGCTCCTTAGCGAAGCTCGCCGCGAGCTTCTGTGCGCACTTGATGCGACACCCGCATACGATGTCAGCGCACGTCGCTTGTGCAAGCAGAGCCATGGTCGATTCTGCGCTTGGTCGAGCCGTGCGGTCGGCGGACAAGTCCGTGTGTCGCGCCTGTGCGAAACGCGAGAAAGTCGAGGAGTTACCGTGCTAAGCGAGGGCGCGATGAAAACTTCTCTTCGGCCGCGCCACTGGCAAAAAGCAAATTCCCTAAGCTGCGTGGGCCGCCCTGGGCGCGTCTCGAAATCTGTCGTAGCCTTCGTCCTTGGGACTGTCGTGGTTACGCAAACGGCGCTCGGGTGCTCGAAGCGCGTCGATGAGCCGCAAAGCGAGTTTAAGCCAGCGGAAGCGCCGCCCCTCCCGCCGGGGCCCGAGAAGCTCGAAATCGTCGACGAAACTCCGGGGAGCGGACGCGAGGCCAAAAATGGCGACGTCGTGAAGGTGCACTATACAGGCACCTTGTTGAACGGTAAGCAGTTCGATAGCTCCAGGGGTAAAGATCCTTTTCAGGTTACGATTGGCGCAGGTCAGGTGATCAAAGGGTGGGATGAGGGGCTGCCGGGCATGAAGGTCGGCATGAAGCGTAAGCTCACCATCCCGTGGGCGTTGGCCTACGGCGAAAAAGGGAGCGGCGCAAATATCCCTCCCAAGGCTGCCTTGAAATTCGACATCGAGCTCATGGAGATCGTCGCCCCCGAGGGGGCCGATGGCGGCAAAGAGGCTGGCGCAAAAGAGGGCACTGGTCTCGCTCCGAAACGCGCGGGAAGAAGGTAGAGCCTGCGTTTCGCTTCGCGCGCGGACCGCGGCCCGCTCACGGCGAGGGCGGAAGTCGCTCGCTAAGCGAGCTCGCGAGTTCGGACAGCGTATCGGGATCCGCGGGTCCGAGACGAAGCGATCCCGCCTCGCTGTCGACGTCGATGGTATCGCCGTTGACGGCGAACGCACGGATATGTGACCAGGCTCGGGCAGCTCCGGCGAACGTGATTCCGTAGTCGTCGACCACGACGTCGAGCGGCATCGTCGCCGAGATCCCGTAAGCGGCGACAGCAAGGAGCGAGAGCATGAGGCTCGAGCCGATGACGAACGTGGCGCTCGGGCGCTGCCTCGCGAGCTGGTACCAACCGCCAAAGGCGACAATGCCGAAGGCGAGGAGGTGAAGCGCGAACGATGAAAGTGCGAAAAGGCGAGGGCGTCCGACGCGGAAGAGGCGCCGCTCCTCGGGCGTGACCGCGAGGACGGCGTGGTTGACGATTCCGTGACGCAGCGAGCGGCGCACAACCGCCACGAACGCGCTCGCAAGGACGACGTTGAGCACAACGGCAAAAAGTACCGCGCCGTCGGTTGAAAGAAGGGCGTCAAAAAGTCCGTGAGACGCGGAGGCGAGACCGAAGAAAAGGAGGACACGTGACCGACGTTCCACGAGCCGCGCGCCAAGCGCGTAACCCCAAAGGGCGCCGAAAAACATATGCGCCGGGACGCTCATGAAGCTCCGTGCGAACACGACGGGTGCGGCGAGGCGCGCAAGGGCGAAGTAGCGCATGTTTTCCGCGGCGGCGAAGCCTAACGACGAGACGATGCCGTAGACGATGCCATCGACAGGCTCGTCGAACTCGCGCCGCGCCAGAGCGACACCGGCGCCGAGCATCTTTGCGCCTTCTTCGGACACACCCACAACCAACGTGAAAACGGCGAACGCGAGAGGCAGCGCGAAGGGCTGTCCGCCAAACGTGACGACCCGCGGATCGAACCACGGTGTGAGTGACATAAGTAGAAGTTCTGAGAGGCCCGCCGGGATCGTTGCCAGGCCTCCCAACACAAACGTCACGGCGATGAGCCATACGGGTTCAGGGTGCGCGCGGTCGAAGCGGCGAATGAAAACGAGCCATGCGAGGGAGATCACGATAGGCACGCCTAAGCACGCTGCGTTGAGTACGCCGTTGGGTGGTTTCCGCCGAGCGCTTTTCAGCGTTAGCGGAGGAAACTGAGGAGACGTGAGTACTTGCTTTTCGGCGTGCGCACGGGCGTAGGCCGTAATGCCCGACCCGAAAGAGAGAATCGCCGCAGAGGGGTCGAACTTCGCTTGGCCGATTGACGTGTGACCGCGGACCAAAAGCTCGCCGTGCGGCATGGCTTGCGGGGCTCGCGCGAGCGCTTGATTCAGCACGCTTTCGGCCTGCGACCCGCTTGTGGCCCGCAGGCGCAGGGTGCCCGAATCTCCCCACCCGACCAGGATCCCTTCGCCTAGCTCACCGAGAGGCTGCGCCCACACCATGCGCGAGCGGTAAGGCGGCTCGCTCACGCTGCGGGTTTGGCTCCAGACGGCTTCGGCGACCACGCGGTGGCTCCCATCTGTCACCCAGTGCCCAATAGCGCGGGTGATTTCGGCGCGCGACCCCTCCCAAAAGGCCGACGTCGTGCCGTCGGGCAGTCGTTCTGATTTCGCGGTGAGGTGGCTTTCGTTCGCTGGTGGGCTCGCGTACCCGGGGTCGGGTTGAAAAAGAAGGAGCGTGCCAGACCATCGGACAAGCTCGTCGACCGCCGTGCCTTGGGTCTCGTCAACGACAATGCGAATCTCGCGATTGTGCTCTTCGACGTCCGCACCCAGCGTACCGCCTGCCGCGAGCCTACGCATGACCGACGCCCGCACGTCGACGCCGGGAAGAGCCGCAGCGGAGCTCGACGTTGCCGGCGCGGGCGACTGCGCTGGCGCTAAATAGATAAGCTCGACATCGTCGCCTCCGCCGACCGGCAAGGTGCCGCAGGCGCGCGTGGCGGCCGCGCACGCACAACCGAGCAGGGTGAGAAGCCAACGCGTCACTTCTCGCGCCTGGGCCTGCGCGACGAAAGGGTGGTTTTCAGCGCTTCGGCGCGAGGATAGCTACCGATAACTTTAAGAAACGCGGCGCTCGCTTTTACCTGTCGAAGCGCAGCTGCCACAGCCGGCTCTTCGCGGTGACCTTCGATGTCGACCAGAAAAACGTAGCTCCACGCCGCTTTGCGACTGGGTCGTGATTCGATGCGCGTGAGGCTTACACCGGCCGTTTCGAAGTCGGTAAGAACGCGTCTTAGCGCTCCTTCGGTGTGCGTAACGCCGAACGCGAGGGTCGTGCGGTCGCGTCCGGACGGCTTTGCGTCAGTGTGGGCGAGCACCACGAAACGAGTCGCATTTTCAGGGCGATCTTGGATTCGTGCGCGCAAAATGGGGACGTCGTGGAGCGCCGAGGCGAGCTCCGCGCCGATCGCGGCTGCTCGTTCGTCCGCGTGGGCCTCACGCGCGGCTGCGGCGGTCGATGAGGTCTGAACGACCTGCGCGCGCGGCATGTGCTTCGCTATCCAATGACGGCATTGTGCGAGCGCCTGTGGGTGGGAATAGACGGCGGCAATCGACGACAGCGTCCGCGCGCGTGAAAGGAGGCAATGCGAAACCGGTAGTACGTATTCTTGCCGAATCCGTAGATTCCCATCGAGGAGCGCGTCGGAGGTCATGCTTACCGCCCCCTCCGTCGAATTTTCGATAGGAACGACGCCGTAGGTGGCATCGCGGCTTTGTACGGCGTCGAAGACGGCCTCGATGGTCGCACAATCTCGGTAGCGCGCTTGAAGACCGAAGAGATGCCGCGAAGCCATTTGGGAGAACGTACCTTCGGGGCCAAGGTACGCGACGCGCAAGGGCTCCTCGACTGAAAGGCATGCGCTCATCACCTCGCGAAAAACGGCGCGAATGGCGTCGGGGGGGAACTGCTTTCCCCGTTTGACGAGGCGACCGAGCACGTGTCGCTCTCGTTCGGGGTCGTGGAAGACTTCGACGGCGGCGGCGCGCTTCACCGCGGCCACGTCGCGTGCGATGCCTAAGCGCTCCTCGAGTAGAGCAAGGATCGAGTTGTCGAGAGCGTCGATGCGTTCGCGCGCCGCGCGAAGTCCAGGTGGAGCGTCTCGCGCCGTTGGCGGGCTTAGGCGGGAAGGTGCGAGCTTGGCAGGCATCACACCCGTACCGTTTGGTGTCTTGCGACGCCTCGAAGAATCGGACTTCACGAGCGGATGGTCGCATGCCTAGGATGGTCCTGCGATGCCCGAGACCAACGTGCTTTATTCTGTGACCGCGGCCGTTATCCTTGGACTTATCGCCTGGGTTGCTACGGTGCTGAAACAAGCAAAAGAGCCGTGGGCGCGCCCTCAGGCTCTCTCGCAAGGCGCTGCCGAACCCTCAGCAAAGGCCGGGTCGGACGCCGATGCTGTGGCGCGCGTCGAGCCGAAATGTGGAGAAAAGTAGAGAAACGCAGCGGACTTTGCCGCGGGCGGGCCACCGTCCGATGCGTCCCTGCAAGAGGTCGGATTGCGTTGATCCTAGAACTAGACTCTAGAAGAGTCAGCTGAGGCACACGCTTCACGGCCCCACTTATTGCTCCCAGCGAAGATTGGTAGCCTCGAAAGGGGTGGACGGCGGGGTGTTAAGGTCAACCCTGCTTCGACTGGTGTCGCGCACGAAGAGATCGGAGCGCGCGGACCTCGAGCGCGGATCGCCTCTTGGCGTAGCAGGGTGGCACGGACTTTCCAGTGATGCACATGACCAACCGAGCCTCCTCGTGCTGCTGGCGATAAAGTTGACCCGTCCGAGTGACAACAATCGGCTTCCGTTGGGGGCGAGTACGCGAAGCTAGGACAAGGACGGCAAGTGCTGGGGTCGCTGCGAATCAAGAATTTTAGAATGCTCCAGGCCTGGACATTCCCAAACTCGAATGCGTCAACCTAATTGTTGGCAAGAATAACAGCGGGAAGAGCACCATCCTCGAAGCGCTTCGTATCCTCGCAGGAAAAGCTGAGCCCGCGCTGCTCCGAGAGATTGTCGACGGTCACGACGAGGCGCTCCGTCAGACGGAACCATCAGCGGCGTCTAACGAGGAAGACGTTCCGTACCAAACCTTCTTTCACGGACGTGCGTTTCCTAAGACCGGGGACGCTCCAGTTTAAATTGGAGACATCGAGGAAAAAATCACGTTCAGATTGCCCACGCCTACTATGCCGAGGAACGCGTAGCGCACGGCGAGAGTGTTAGCCTGAAACGTCGTCTACTGGTGAAGCCTGATGACGTGACCGAATTCTCTGGTCAGACTCTCATCGTCACGACTAGTAGAGCCGAACAGCCGAGATGGATTCCTCTCGATGATAGGGCAGCTCGAAGGCGATTTCCCGCAGCCTCAGGCGGTGACATTCCCGTAGGGTACGTGCCGACTCGATTTTTGGCGTCTGCCCATCTCGCGGACCTCTGGGATGGTGTCGCGCTGACCGCAAACGATGAGTGGATCACTAAAGCGCTTCAAATTATCGAACCTCGCGTTCAAGGCTTGGCATTTGTAAAGCGCGCTGAGGAGCGATTGGGCCTACCTAGGTTCGGCTTGGACCGTGCCGCGATTATTAAGCTGAAGGATATCAAGCGACCCGTACCATTAAACAGTATGGGCGACGGCATGGTTCGCATACTCCCGCTCATTCTCTCACTCTTCCCAGCAAAAGGAGGAGGGTTCTATCTTGTCGACGAGTTGGAAAACGGCCTGCACTATAGCGTCCAAAAAGACCTTTGGAGCATGCTCTTCGAGTTTGCCGAGTCGCTCGATATTCAGGTCTTCGCTGCGACTCATAGCTGGGATTGCATAGAAGCCTTCGCTCAGGTTGCCTGTGAGCGGAGTGAGCCATCTGTGCTTGTTCGGGTTGGCAAGAGCGTCTTGACCAGCGAGGCTGGCAGGAGCGTGGCTACGCTCTTCGACAGGGACTCCCTTGCGGCCGTGACTCAGGCGGAGGTTGAGGTTCGGTAGCCAGTGGGGGCGCGAATTCTTCTGGTAGAGGGGCGTGCAGACACCGAGTTCTACACTGCGTGGTGCAGCAAGTCGGGACGCAAGGTCGACACGAAGCCACCAACTGCAGTTGGCGCAACGATTGACAGTAAGACGAACGCTCTGTTTATGCTTCCTGAGATTTTGAAGCAGCTGAGAGATGGTTCTGTCGAGCGCCTTGGCGTCGTGGTCGACGCAGACTACAAACTCGAGCATGGGCTAGGGTTTGATGGATCTTTCAAAAAGGTAAAGGACGCCCTCGTGGAAGGCGGATTCGGACATCCGACGACGGTGCCGAGGTCATCTGGTTTCTTGTTTCCGCATCCTGACGGACTAAGCCCTGTCGGGCTCTGGATCATGCCCGACAATCGGAGAGAAGGAATGTTGGAGGACTTCATCGAGGCATCAATCACGGAAACGCACGAACTCACCGATAGAGGTCAACGAGCCATCTTCTCGCTGGCTTCCAAGGCCGTTAGCGAAATCAAGACACCCCTCTTTAAACCAATTCATCAAGCCAAAGCTCGATCCCCAGCGCTCGCGCTGAAGACCTAGCCCTACCTTCGCAGATTTCGAGGTCTTCGAGACAGGGCACGTCCCGCTGCTGCACCGCACGTACGCGGGCGATGCCTCCGACCACCGTGTCCTTGAGGACTGTCTCGGTGGTCTCGCGCGCCTGCATGATGCGCTCGACAATGGCGAGGGCCGCCAACGCCCTGGCGAGCGCACGATCATGCGCGACGGTGGCTCGTGGAGCGAACAGATGGATCTTTACCTGGCCGTGGCGGGCTACTACACGCTCGTATCCTTGCCGACCACGACTGCTGGTCGAACGACCGCATCGTCACCGCCTCTCGCGGGCAATGGGACGTCGAAGAACGCTTCCGACGCTCGAAGAAAGGCTATGTCATACCGTGGGGTTCGACGCATCCGTGGGCGGATGCGTCGCTGCGCGTTTAGACCTTCGCGACGGTCCTCGGACTGATGCTCGTCAGGCTCGTGCGTCTCGCGCTTGGAACGAAAACGTCAGCTCGTCTCACGATGAAGAATCTCAGTGACGTCGAGGCGACCCAAATGCGGACGATCCAAGCCGGAATGGCGCGGTCGCCCACCTGGTTAATCCCGTCCGACATCACGCGGTGGCAGGAGAAAGCCATCGAGATCTTCGCGTGAGGACGTTGGTTTCCAGCACTTCACTCAGCTAGGCCAGCTCGACGCAGGAGCCCCACGAATCATGCGGCTTCGTAGCTTGGAGGCTTCAAAATCTGCGAAGGTAAGGCTAGCGTTTGTAGTTGTTGAACCAAGAGATGGGTCACGGTGACCGAGGAGCTATGTACGCCCTTGGAAGCACGCTCTGGTATACGCTGTCTCAAGTCAATTTAGGCCGTAACCCGGCTCTTCTTCTACGCCGCAAAGAAGGCTCCGAAACGAGTCGTTACGGCGGCCGAAGTCGCGCGTCGCGACCGAAGCGCCTGGGTGTTTCGTTAAGTCGGCCGTCGTGTTGGGTTCGCGATGCCGCAGCCGAGCGTGGCCGCGCGTCGCGGAACTGGCTGTTCCGCGGACGGAACAAATGGAGCCGCCCCACCTTTCCTACTTTTCGCGCAAGCGGGGGACGGAGTAGGCGTTTCGGGTGAGATGGGGGCGCGTGAGTCAGAGCCGATAGATTGAACACTTCGTCGTTGGCTTGTTGTCATTTTACGACGTAGCCATAATGCGTATTCCGCCGATTCTGCATTGTTCGCTCAACGGTATAAGAGTGTCGTTTGCTCACTCGGGTGGCTAAGTCTTTGCATCGCGAGTGTTTCCAAGACCGCACGTCGCTCGCAGCGAAAGGCAACTTCATGAAGCTCCGCTCTATTACTCTCGTCGCGCTCGCGGCCATCGCAGGTGCTTGTAGCGAGGATGTGCGAGAGAATTCGGAGGAAGGCCAATCAAAGTTGGCGAACGCTACGTGGACGAAGTGCGCGGCAGAGTACGAACAGTGTTCGTTCGTCGGAACACGAAACGTAAGGTTCGGTTTGGACGGCGTTTTTGTCTCGAAAGAGCTGACAGGTGGAACGCCGTGCTCTCGCGAAGTCTTCGGCGACCCGGTCGTAGGGAAGCTGAAGCAATGTGACATTGAAGACCTGGCCACTCCGGTTCCTGCTCCTGCAGGCGGCGGAGCCAACGCACCGGGCCAGCCGATGGCCGGACCTACCACGACGGTGAAACTCGAGCCGTACGACAAAGCGTTCAAAAATCCGATGATGGGATTTCGCAATGACTCTGTGGGTGATTTTCATCGCTACGGGACGCTGTCACGTCAATACATTCGTTGGAACGAAATCGAGAATAAAGACTCGGATACGATTGAGACGATAAAAAGCTTTTCAGAGCGTACGTGGCAAGGCCTCCCCGAGAAGAACATTAAGGTAATTCCCCGTGTTTACTTGGATTTTCCTGGAGTCGGTACGTATTGGCCGTCCGACCTCGCCACCAATGACTACGATAGTCCTGATTTTCATCGGCGAATGGTGCGCCTGATCGAGCGTCTCGGCCAAGTGTGGGACAACGACCCGCGAGTCGCGTTTGTCGAAAGCGGAATCATCGGGAAATGGGGGGAGCAACACAGCCCGAGCCCCTCAGCCGCTTTGCAGAAAGAAATGGGTGACGCCTACCAACGCGCATTCAAGAACAAGTTGGTCGTGAACCGTTATGCGGGATCGTTTAGCTCATACGGGTTCGGTATCTACTGGGACTCGTTCGGAACGAACGAAAACCAGGCGATGACTGCCCTTGGAGATCGGTGGAAGACGAACGTGTTCGAGGGTGAAATCGCCTATGACTGTTGTCGTCCCGCAGGCTCGAGTGCCGTCGAGGACCTGAGCAACGCGGGCAACTTCAACCGCGTCGCCGGTTTGGTTCGGGAGTTTCACACGACCGGTCTCGGATGGATTTCCTCCGCGCCTTACGATGGGTCGACAGCGGCCGGCATCGATACGCTGCAAAAAACCTTCGGATATCGTCTGCTCATCGACGAGGCGACGTTCACATCGAAAGCCGAACCTGGCGGTCGCCTTTCGCTCTCGATGAACGTTCGCAACGTCGGCTCAGCACCTTTCTACTACGCTTGGCCCGTCGAGGTGAGTCTGCTCTCGAAGGCGACTCGCGAGGTGATTTGGGCGGGTAAAGTCGATGGGATAGACGTGCGAACGTTTCAACCCGGCGAGGGCTGGGACGCAAATAAGTCCGCCTATTCGAAACCCGCAGGCGTCGTCACCGCGGCGGGGAGCGTGACGCTTCCCGCAAGTCTTCAGCCCGGCGCGTATACGCTCGCGGTTTCGGTCCTCGACCTTGCGGGTAATCGCCCTTCGTTGAGGTTCGCTGTAAAGAACTACTACAAAGGAGGGCGCCACCCACTCGGCTCGGTCGTGATCGGCGCGGCTGCAGTCGATGAGAACATTGGGACGCTCGACGACCTCCAAGCGGATGATTCGATAGCGTATCCAAAACCCTGAACCCTTCGTTCGGCGGCTATCGGGTTGCCTCGTACTCGAAGGGGTCATCG
The DNA here is from genome assembly GCA_025353725.1 of Polyangiaceae bacterium. Lineage (GTDB taxonomy): Bacteria > Myxococcota_A > Polyangia > Polyangiales > Polyangiaceae > Labilithrix. Next base: position 203,591 of record JANXOF010000012.1, read on the forward strand.
CGTGACAAAAACGTTCACGTCGTGTGATCGAGATCACACGCACGGGCGCCGCGAACGGTCACGTTCACGCGATGATAAATGACTTCACACGGTTCGCGGGCCTTGTTGCCCGTGTGCGCGCCACAACGCAGGTGGCGATCGTCCTCACTCTTGCGGCCGGTTCGGCGACGGGTTGTGCCCTCGAAGAGGCAGGGGATGATGTCGTCAACGAGGAGCTCGTAAGCGGAGCCGACCCCGCGCGCATTGCACAGAAGGTCTTCACCACTTCGCGTGCGATTCTTGCTCCTGGCCGCGTCACTACGAGCGGTGGCTACGTCGGGCTTACCGTCGCTCTCGAGCCGACTAAGGCCCTAAGAGCCCAACTCAACGAGGCCATGTTTGGCGCAGGCGGGAAGCTCGCGGATCGCGGAAATGATGCGCACATCACGCTTCTGACCCCGCAAGAGTACGCGTCTCTCGGCGATCGCGCGGATGCGACCATCACGAGGCTCGCCTCATCGCTGCAGGTCGAGGGGGCGTGGCAGCCCCGGTGTGTCGGCGTCGGCGTCGACAAGAAAAACCCGAAGCTGCAAACGTACTACGTCGTCGTCGAATCTACGGCGATTCAGTCCTTTCGCGCCCAGCTCGCCGCCGAGGCGGGCGCCTTCGAAGACGTGAACGACCCGTATCACCCGCATGTGACCTTGGCGTTTACGCAGAAAGACCTGTTCAATTCGAACTTCGCGCCGGGCAAGCATAAAGACGTGGCTTCGTGCCCATCGTCGGGCCACCTAACGTTGCTGCCGTAAGTTTAGCCTGCGCTGGCTGGGAGGAGCCGCGGGCAGCGTTGCTTCGAGCCTCCGCACTCTCGCGGACTGCCAAGTCTGCCCGCGCGCCTCGACGTGTTGCAAAATCCAACAGCTTCCACGCGCTCAATTGCCTGACGCGACAGATGTATTTTGCCTCGACGTTGCACTTTACAACGCATGAGGTGTTTGCGTTTAAAGGTGTATTCGACCGCCGGATCGAGTGCCATAGCTGCGCACCCGTTTCACGTGTCTGTTACGTAACGAGATTGCCAACTTTCGCGGCAAGAGTGAGTCCGAGCAGGACGAGGCTGGCGGTTCGCTATCGACGAGGTTTGATTTTGGGGGGCAGGCTGGTTCTTACGCTCTGATTCGCCTCGAGCGCCGTCTCCTTAACGAGCGTATCCAGCAGTTTTGTCACTCCAAGATTGACCACCGCTACGGAGTGCACTTTGTGGCTGTCGACCTCGCGGACATTTTGCTCCCCGACGAACTCGCGGACGCCCTGAATGCCGTGATGCAGGCGCAGAGCGAGGCTGAAGCTCAGCTTTTTAGGGCTGAGGGTGAATGCCAACAACGCATTCTTGCCTCCGAGCACGGAGTGCGGATCTCGCGTACGCGCGCGACCGCCATCGAAGTCGAGATCCTGGGGCTCACCTCGTTTCTGGAAGAGCTAGAAAATCGAGGCGTTTTGGATGCGTACGTTGCGCGGAGGCGCGCCGAGGTGACGAGTGAATCTCGCGCACTTTTTCTAAAGGAGGAAAACTCGTGATGTCGAACGATACGCTACAACTCGCGTTGGGTGCCGCGGCGGGCTTGCCGATCTGGTGGCGCAGGCGAGGGGTCAGTACCCGGCCGCAGTTGGGCGGGCTTTTGCGAGAGTAAAGGCGAAGCCCGCCATCTTCGAGGCGTACAACGAACTCTACGAGTTGTCTTTCATGCGACCTCATCGGACGGTGACGTTTCGGGGGTTTGGGGAAGGCGAACTCCGCGCCGCCGATGCGGCGATGATTGTGCCGCCGCCCGCGGGATCGCTAACCCTGGCTCCATTACCGTCACACGCGGACGAAGCACGGAAGCTACAGGCCTAAAGCTAAGTTCGCTTAGCGTTCGCGCAGCCGCACGAGGGCTGGCAAGTGCAGTTCGGACCGCACGGGCACACGGGACCACAGCAGCATCTGATCGTGGTGACGGTCAGCCTCGTCCAAGGGGGTACCGCTTATCGAATGCGAAAGCTTGCACCGTAGAAGTGACGGCTACGCTCCACACCCGTGACGCCGAGGTTGTAGTCGACGGACAGGAGCTCGAACTGACCATAGGCATAGCTTCCCGTAGGGGCATCGTAGCGGGCCTCGTCGACGGTGCTCACGCGTCGCATTCCGAACGAGCGGTACTGCGTGAGCGGCGTCGTCCACCGCTGAGGAGTGAACGTTGTTCCGTCCGCTGAAGCGCTCGGGCGGTCGTCCGACGCGAAGTCGACGAGCTCCCCGGCATCGTTGAACGTGAGGTCGGCGCGGATGGTATCGGCGCCGCGCGTATAGTGTGCCCACGCGGTGTGCATGTCGACCCCGTGCCACTCGATCGCCGGGTCCACCATTCTCGACGGAGCGAGCACGCAGAGGTCGTTGAAGACCGTGACTGTCTCCGCGCGGTTCATCACCGCCCCCTTCGCGCGGACCATGGTGAAGAGGGAAAGCAGTCGCACGCGAAACGTCGCGGCTGCTCCGATGAATCGGTGGAACACGTCGACGGGAAGGCCCTTCATCGTGGCGTCCATAAAAAACAGGCGCGATGGCGTACCCGCGTAGAAGTTATATTGCTCGGCGTCGAATTTCATCCAAGGAGCTGCCGCGTTCGACCGGATGCGGCCTCTCCAGGTCGCCCGGAAATTCACCACCTGCGGCTGTCCCACCGAGCCCGTGACTCGGAGGTACCTGCGCACGGGCTCGGGAAGCCCGCGCAGATCGTCTTCGCGGACGAGGCGCGGCGTCGCGGCCGTCGCCAGACCCGCGCGAATAGTCTCTGAGAACTCTTCGCGGAGGCTTGGAGGGCCGTGCGACGCGAAGCGATAGACGACGGCGAGCAGGAGAAAGATGTTGGCAAAAGTGCCGAATTTTGTGTCGCTCCATGAGGCGAAAATCGCCGATTGCGACAGCACGAGCGCGCATGCGCCGACGACCCAAAACCAGCGAGGAGCGGCAATGAACGTCACGGAGGCGCAGAGCATCAGCACCGACGCGCCGATCCATGCGAGCCCCATCGCCCGCACAATGGGCCGCGATACCTGGGTTAGTTCGGCCAGGTCGAACGCTCTTGCGAATCCAAGCAGGTGAATCAGCCCGTGCAACGAAAGAACGATGAGCACTACCCAACGCATGCGAGCCCCGCCATCCCGCGCGTGACGTTGTACCGAGCCCGGCGCGAGCGGGCGTGGCGTTTTTGACCAAGATGTGCCGGTTTGGCGTGCGTGAAGACTGCGAAAGCCGTGAAAGCGGACGTTGACGTTTTCGTGCGTCGCGTATGCAAGGCCGCGCCCACGCCGCGGCTTCGTCGCTGGCAGCACGAAGGTCGCCTCGCCCCCAACGCGCATTCTCGGCCGTCGTTACGCTCCGACAGAAAAGAGGGCGGCGAGCCGGCCGCCAGACCTTGGGTGTCCCCGTAGCCGCTACCGGCTAGGGCGCTAGCCGCTCAACGCGGACCGTGCGAAGGCTTGAGTGCAGTCTCCAAGCTGCCCGCATGGTATGTCGGGCCGCTATGTCCTCGTCTCTTCTGGACGCGTTCTCGCTCGTGGCACACTCGGAACAGCTTCAGCTCCGTCTCGACGCCGCGGCTGTCGAGCTCGCGAAGGTTCCAGCGCTGGTGGAGGAGAAGGCTTGGCTTGACGTCGCGCGTCAGCGCGTAGGGTTGTCACGTGAGGGCACGAGCGATCTCCCGCTACGCGCGCTTCGGTTGCCAGAGCTCGATTCGCTGAAAGGGGAGTATGCGCGGATTCTCCAAGGTGCCGCCGTCGACGCACTCGAGCGCCTTCACGCGGGAATCGCATTCGCCGGTGGCCCGCGCGCGCCTTTGCTCGAGGCGCTCTACTGGAAGCTCAAACTCCCCGCGCTAAGGCGATGCGATCGCGAAGAGTTCGAAAAATTCAGCGCCGATTTCGACAAGCGGCTCAAGTCGACGTATGCGCGCCGCATGTTCGGCGATCCTGCTTACCAGGTCGTCGGACCCGCGCTCGAGGCGCAACGCCAAGCCTTCGCGACGTGGCGCAGCGTCTTCACGTCCAGACCTCTCACCGACGCCGAAGCGGAGGCCGTGGAGAGCGAGCTCACCGCGGCGGCGCGTGCTCTCGAGGTGCCATGCAGGCAGGCACGCCTCTTGGCTCAGGCTGCCTTGGCTCCGCTGAAAGAGCTTCTCGAGAGCTCGGGTGTTGCTCAAAGACCAAAACGCCGTGGTCCGCGTGTCGCGGGAAGCGACGCCGACGACGAGACTCACCCGCTGCTCGAGACGGACCCGGCGGATCCGAACGATCCGACCGCGGACGAGCGGGAGGAACTCGCCGCGGCCCAGGCTTCGAGTCTGCCGTTCTCAGCCGCGTTGCCTTCCTCGGCGGGAGGCGTCCCTCACGCTGTGCACGAAGAAACGGGTATACCGCCGACTGACTCGGGCGCTACCAGATGACACTTGCGCCGATGGCTCGGAGCTGGGAGTTCGCGGACACGATCGTTAACGTTTCGAGAAGGCTTTGCGCGGCAAGCATGCGGTCGAACGGATCGTTGTGTGGTTGGGGAAATGACCCAAGCTCGAACGGCGTGCGCACGGGTGCGCGAGAGTTCGACAAACCCCGCTCGCGCCACCCAACCGGAACAGTCATTCACGGGCGGCGCCGCTGCGGGAAGTCGCCCGATGCGACACTGGATGTCTTTGTGTTCTTGTGGTCCTCCCTCTCTGCCGTTCCGTGCGCCGCACCCCGTGACCCGTCGCCGCTTGCACGGTATGAGCATAATTGAGCCCCTTAACCACGTTCGAGCAGCGCCGTTAGCTCCCAACGGACCGTCTAACCGGCGCACGCACGTGGCATTGGAGCTGAGTCAGGCGGCAGCAACATAAGCTTGCGTTTCGTGCTCCGTGCCATTGCGCCCTTGGTGCCGGGTGACCGACCAACGACACCGTGATGCGTTGGGGAAGGCGAGAGCCTTGACTTCCTCTTTCAAGCTGACTTTTGTAGGGGCAGTCGCGATAGCGCCCGCTTGCACTCGAGCGTCGTCAGTGGCGACGGCAGTGGCGACGGCAGTGCAAGCTTGGGTGGACACTGCCGATACGAGACAGGCAATAAGGTTGAGGGGGAGTAGTCCTTTCATGAGGCTTACCTTTCAACGATGCGCCAAGACGCGGCACGCGACGGTCGAGCCCAGGAAGTACACTTCTTACTTCGCGAGCAACGCAGTAGGTGACGTAAAAGAAGACCAGGGCGGTCCGGCGAGAGGGCCAATTCCTCTCCTTGTCGGCAATTTGATTCCAAACTTTGCGCAACAGCTTTCGACGGAGCCTTCATCGATAGCAAACTTACCTGCGCCGATCGCGGCGGTGCATCAAGGTTGGAACAATGCGCGGAGCCCGAAACTAGTTGCTATCGGTCACAGCCTCGGCGGAGCAGTCTTGGGCAATGCCGCGTCGCGCTCCGATACTGGCCTTTCGCGGATTGTGCTCCTCGGCGTAAGCAAATTGGTCGACGCCGGCTTCCCGTTCGGTCTCGTTCCGCCAATCGATGGTGCGACCAGTGTACCGCTGGTTTTCTTGCGCGGCGACAAAGATGGCCTAGCGAAGGCTCTAGACGTCGTGGCACTTTCGAGCAAGTATCCGAATAGCGAGGTCGCCCCAAGCATTGCGGGCGTCAATCACTTTTGCATCATCGACGGGTTGCCAGGTGACGCGAAGCTGGGCACGAGTACGGTCGGCGCTCCAGGCAAACGTGCGGAAGATGCGGTGTCCCCGCTGCCGACCGTTGAAGCTTGCGTAGATGCAACGATCGCCAGCCTCAAGCCCTATCTCGATTAATGCCTGAGCGCTGTCGCATTGATGGTTGCGAGTAGCTTACAAAGCTAATTTGAAGGAGCGGCGGTGATAGAGCGCCTTCAGCCCTACCACTTTCGCGTGAGCTTTGTCATGGATCCATGACCGCATGACGAAGCTCGGAGGTGGGCCCGCGTGGCACACCGTAAATGAACTGGCTGTAAGCGGGAGCTTGGCTCGTCGCGCCGCGAAAAAACCACGCGTTACTCGCAGCGGACGACGCCCTCGACGGAAGGCGCGCGGATGTTGCCACCTTGATGCGTGGAAGCTGCGGTGCAGGCCGCGCCGAAGAACGCGAGCGTGCCGAACGCTTGGTCGACCCAGTCCCAACCGTCCTTGTGAGAAGGGTCTCTCGCCATGGGAACGCCGCCGATGGTGACCTGAATGGCGTTCGGATTCGTCGGCGACGACGGCGTCACGTACGTGCAGGTTGCAATGCTTTGGTGGATGGATGCGAAGGCCTCTTTCATTTCTAACGCGGTCTGCACGTTGTAGTGGCGGGGTGCATTTGGCCTCGGTCGACCTCCAGCGACTGCCATGGTGTCGAGTACGTCAAGGAACGCGGGGCGTTCGGTGCTGCCAATGCCGATGACGTAAACTGGAATCTTCATTCTTTGAAAGACGTCGCGAACGACGTCGACCGTACGCGTGTCATCGAGGCAGTTATAGGCGCCGCTCGGTGCGGTAGCGCAGGTGCTTTCGACCGTCGTGCACGTGCATCGCGTGGCGTCCTCGGTGCCGTTGCAGTTTGGGGCGCCGTCCGTGGCCACAATCATCGTTCGCGCGATTCCGCGGGTCCCTTCCATGTACTTGGCGGCCAGGCGAATCGCCTCGGAGGTCGGCGTGCCACCGTTGGGAAGTGTGGCATCGAAAACGCCGAGGATCGCCGCCGCATTGCCTCGCGCCGGCGGAATGCCTACGCCCACGTCCACCTGGCACGTGTCCTGCTCGGGGCCTTCCTCCAGCGACTCGGGGTAGAATTTTGCGCCTATCGAGAGTGCATCGTCGAAAGGCGCCATCGTTGTGGCGAGTGCGTCATGGAGGGTGCGCCATCGCGAGCTTACGCCGGGCGGAAGCTTGCCATCGGCATCGGGTCTTTGGCCGTCGAGTGAAAAAGCCATCGAGCCGGAACGATCCAGGACGAACATGAGCTGACCTGTCGCCTGCGCAAACGCAAACGCGCCCGGCGTGCACTTCACCGAGCCATAGGCCGCCGCGTCTTCACGTTGAAGAACCCGGGTGTCGGCCGTTTCAAAAAGACCCTCGGCGCCCCAAAGCCCCGTTCGCGACCCGCAGCTCACGATCGCGCCTAGGCCCGCGGCAAGCGACACGGCGACGACGAGCCGATTGGCAAACCCCATCATGAAAAAGTATCACGGGCCGTCTCCCGTGCCTTAAAACGCTCGGTAAGTCCGTGCGTAGGAGCGGGGAGGGCGCCGACGCTTTGGGCGTGATCTGACGATCATGACGCTCAAAGGATGATGCTACGCTCGCACCCATGAATGACCGGTTTCTTCGCGCGTGCCGCCGCGAGCCTGTGGATTGCACGCCTGTTTGGATGATGCGGCAAGCCGGGCGATACATGCCCGAATACCGTGCGATCCGCGAAAAACGCACGATGCTCGAGGTCTGCAAGACACCGGAGCTTGTCCTCGAGGTCACCCTTCAACCGCTCAAGTTCGGGATGGATGCCGCGATTCTCTTCGCCGACATTCTCCTCCCACTCGCACCGATGGGCGCGCCGTTCGACTTCGCGAAGGGCGAGGGTCCCGTCATTTTTTCGCCGATCAAGAGCCGTGCGGACGTCGAAAAACTCCACGACTTCGAGATCGAGGAGGGACTGGGATATTGCCTCGAGGCGATAAAACTCTTGAAAAAAGAACTCAAGGTGCCGCTCATCGGCTTCGCCGGAGCTCCCTTTACACTCGCGAGCTACCTTATCGAGGGAGGCAAGAGTGCGGCGTTCGCGAAGTCGAAGCGGCTCATGTACTCCGACCCGGAGACGTGGAACATCCTCATGGCAAAGCTGAGCCACGTCGTGAAAAAGTTTCTTCACAAGCAAGTCGACGCGGGCGTCGACGCCGTGCAGCTCTTCGACTCGTGGGTGGGGCAGTTGTCGGCGGTCGACTATCGAACCTACGTCCAGCCTCACGTCATGAACATTTTGCAAGACATTGAGAAACGCGGTGTCCCCGTGATTCACTTCGGCGTCGGATCGCTCCACCTGCTCGAGGCGATGCGCGAGTCGGGCGGAACCGTACTCGGGCTCGATTGGCGTACGCCCCTACAGGTAGGCTGGGAGAAGGTCGGCGCGGACCGCGCCATCCAAGGAAACCTCGACCCCACGGTGCTGCTCGCGCCTCGTGAACTCGCTGAGAAACACGCGGCGCGCGTTCTCGAGGCGGCCGGCCATCGGCCGGGTCACATCTTCAACTTGGGTCACGGCATTCTACCCGAGACGCCTCCGGGTACGGTTGAGGCGGTGGTCGATTTCGTTCATCGAACGTCGGCATGCACATGAGCGACACGGCCGTTCTCCTCATCGCACACGGGACCGTGAATTCGGTCGACGAGCTTCCTGAGTTCCTCAAGAACATTCGCCGAGGGCACGCCGCACCGCCCGAGCTGCTCGCCGAAGTTCGGCGTCGCTACGAGGCTATCGGCGGTAGCTCTCCGCTCAATGCCATCAATCAAGAGGTGGCGAAGCGGCTCGAACTCCGGCTTGGGCTGCCGGTGCGTATCGCCAATCGGCAGTTTTATCCGTATCCGAAAGACGTACTTCCTGAACTTGTCGCACTTGGGGTGAAGCGGCTCATCGTCGTTCCACTCGCGCAGCACTCCGCGCCACTGTACGGCGAGTCCGTCAAAGCCGCAGTGGTCGAAGGCGGGCTACCACTGGAGGTGTTTACGGCGCCTAACTGGGGGCTCCTTCCTGAACTGACGGAGGCCTTCGCGCGCTCGATCGTGACGACCCTCGACAAGGTTCCCGCCGCGCAGCGTGAGCGTACGAGCCTTCTTCTCACCGCGCACAGTCTTCCACTGAGTGTTATCGAGGCTGGCGACCCGTACGAGATCGAGTTTCGCGCGAGTGCCGCAGCCGTGGCCTCACGGGTACGAGAGCTTGCGCCGCACCATTTTCTCGACCATTTCCTCGCGTTTCAAAGTCAGGGGATGTCCTCCGGACCCGGCGGAAGGCCTATGGTGTGGCTCGGTCCAGAGTTACGCGCGACACTTCGCCTTCTCAAAGAATGCGGGCGCACCGATGTTGTCATCGCTCCCATCGGGTTTCTAGCCGATCACGTGGAGATTCTTTACGACCTCGATATCGAGGCCCGCGCGTGGGCAAGCGAAGTAGACCTTCGCATTCATCGCACTCCGTCACTCAATGCGAGCGATGGACTTCTCGACGCGCTCGTTGCTGTCGCCGAAAGCGTAGCTCCAAAAGGGTTCCGCGAACCGCGATGAAGCGCGTCGTTATCGTCGGCGGGGGCATTGCCGGGCTGGCGGTCGCTCACGCCCTCGAGAAGGGGCCTGAGCCCTGTAACGTCACGATCCTCGAAGCCTCAAGTCGGCTCGGCGGTAACATCGTCACCGTTCGTTACGGCGGTTTTACGATCGATGGCGGGCCCGACTCGTGGGTCGCCTCGAAGCCCCATGCGGCGCGGCTGGCGCTCGCGGTGGGCTTGGGCGATGAGCTTATCGGCACCCGCCCCGACACGCGAAAAGTTTACCTTCTTTGGAAGAAAAAGCTCCACGTCATGCCGGAGGGTTTGGTCCTCGGTATTCCGACGGAGTTCCGCGCTTTCGCAGCGTCTGACCTGTTCGGATTTGACACCAAGCTTCGCGCGCTCCTCGAGCCTCTCATACCAGCCCGGCATTTTCAAGGTGACGAGGACGAGAGCATCGCGTCGTTCATCACGCGCCGTCTCGGGTCCGACCTTTGCGAAAGACTCGCGGGACCGCTCTTAGGAGGCATTTTCGCGGGAGATCCGGAGTCGCTTTCGGTGCGCGCGTGCGTCCCGCAGCTGGTCGAGGCTGAGGCTACGTATGGCTCGCTCGTCCTCGCGATGAGAGCGCTACGTGCCCGTCGACGGGCGCAAGCGGCTTCGGAAGAAGGTGAGAAGAGCGCGTTTCTGTCGTTAGAGCGAGGCATGGGAGATCTCGTTACCCATGTTGCTCACCGTCTCCGCGATGCGGAGATCAAGACGAGTCACGCCGTAAGAAAGGTAAGCCCGTTGCCCAAGGGCGACCCTCGTGGCGCCTGGGCCGTAGAGACCAACGAAGAGACGACCTGCGCCGATTACGTCGCACTCACGGTGCCTGCGCATGCCTCTTCACGGCTCGTCGCGGGGTTCGACCCCGAGCTATCGAACATGCTCGGCGACGTCGGATACGTGTCGACCGCCACGGTGTTTCTCGCGTATCGGACCCACGACATTCGGCACCCGCTCAATGCCGTTGGGTTCCTCGTGCCGAAGAGCGAAAACCGTCCGATTCTTGCGTGTACGTTCGTCTCGAGTAAGTGGGAGCATCGGGCGCCGTCCGGGCAGGTTCTCCTGCGCGTGTTCTTCGGCGGTGCGGGCGCGGAGGGCTACCTCGGGCGCGACGACGACGGGCTCATACGCTTGGCTCGCGAACAGCTTCATGATCTTCTCGGAATTGAGAACGAGCCATCCTTTTCAAAGGTTTTTCGCTTCGACAAGGCCAGCCCGCAGCCCGCGGTCGGTCACTTAGGCCGCATGCGGCGCGTGATGGAACGCGTCGCGACCTGGCCTGGCCTCGAGGTCGGAGGGAACGGTTACGTCGGCACGGGAATCCCCGACTCGATCAAACAAGGAGAGGAGATGGCCGCGCGTATTCGTGGGGTTACATCCTCAACAGGCCGTCGAGGCGGTTAGCGGACCTCGCCGAATCTCGTGCTGCTGTGTTCGTGGCGATCGATGGCATCGAGACGCTCCTTGGCATAGGACGCGAACGTGCCATTTTCGATGGCACTCCGCGATTCCGCCATAAGCACGTGGTACGCGTGCAAGTTGTGCATCGACACAAGGCGCGGACCGAGGGGCTCTCTCGCCTTGAAGAGGTGGTGAAGGTACGCGCGACTGAACGTGGTGCACGTCGCGCACGCGCACGTTGCGTCGAGCGGCTCGTCCGCGAGAAAGTTTTGCGTCCGCGTGAGGCGTACGCGCCCGGTGGACGTGAATGCGGTTCCCTGTGCCGCGAGCTGCGTGGGAATGATGCAGTCGAACATATCGACGCCCGCGAGCATGGCGTTCAGGAGATCTGGGGGCGTCCCAACGCCCATCAAGTAACGAGGCTTGTCCGGCGGCAGGAGCTCGGCGGCCAACGCGGTAACGTCTTCGCGCTGGGCGCGAGAGTCGCCGACGGCAAGCCCGCCTATCGCAAACCCGTCGAACGGGTGCGGCGTCAAAAACGCAGCGGACTCGCGCCTAAGCTGCGGTACGACTCCGCCCTGAACGATGGCGAAGAGGGCCTGCGCAGGGTTCGTTCGTGCGTTGAGGCTTCGTAGCGCCCAGCGGTGGGTGCGATTCATGGCGGCGCGCGTCGTGGGCTCGTCGGACATGGAGTCGATGCACTCGTCGAGCACCATCATGATGTCCGACCCAATGGCGGTCTGGACCTCAATGGCGCGCTCGGGCGAGAGCATATGCATCTGCTGATCTGTGTAGCCTTTGAACCGAGCGCCTTTCTCCGTCACGGTACGTGATCCGGGGAGCGAAAAAATTTGATAGCCGCCGGAATCGGTGAGCACCGGTCCTGACCAGCCCATGAACTTGTGAATGCCGCCGAGGCGCCGAAACGCCTCTACGCCGGGCCGCAGCATCAGGTGGTAAGTATTGCCGAGGAGCACCTGCGCTCCGACACTTTTGAGGTCCGCGGGGGCGCAGTCCGTCACGGTGGCGCGTGTACCAACGTCCATGAAAACAGGCGTTTCGACACGTCCGTGAGACGTGAGAAAAGAGCCCCGCCGCGCGCGCGAACCGGGGCAGGTGGCGCTCACGCGGAAGGGAAGGGGCATGTTCAGGCGCCGCCGCTAAACTTCTCTTTGAGGAACGTCGTGATGTAAGGCGTCGCCGCGGCGGCAATCGTACTTGCCATTCCGCCCTCGAGCCCGGCCTTCTCGACCAAGGCTTCTGTGACGCGGCCCGTAACGACGCCGATCGCCCCGTCTTTGAAGGCGCCCATGATTCCGTCGCCCTTCATCAGGCCGGCCGTGAACGCTGCGAAAAAGTTCCGACCGGCGTGCTCACCAAGGAGACCTTCGGCCTCGTGGTGCTCGTTCGCGTGGGTGGCCGCGGCCTCCGTTGCGTGACCGAGGAAGCGCGTCGCGTCGGCGGCCCCGACGCCTTGCGCGCCGAGCGCACCGAGCGCCTGCTGGCCTTGGGGTGAACTCATAAAAGCCGCGGCGATCTGCTGCATATCCATGGGATCTCTTGGTTTCCTTAGAGTGTTGTCACGATAAGAAGGGAAGGGCTGAATCAGAATTCCGCGGGGTCTGTATACGTGCCGAAAACCTCGCGAAGCACGTCACAAATCTCCTGCTGAGTGACGTAGGCTTTCGCGGCCTCGATGATCGGCGGCATCAGGTTCGTCTTGGTTTGAGCCGTCTCGCGGACACGTGCTAAGCAGGCCTGGACGTTCGACACGTCACGAGAGGCTTTGACGGCCGCCAGGTTTGCGATTTGACGACGTTGCACGTCTTCGTCGACGCGGAGGAGTGGAATGTTCGCGTTACCCTTTCCACCGGCTCCGTCGCCGTATTTGTTCACCCCGACCATGACGCGCTCGCCGGCCTCGAGCTGCCGCTGAAACTTGTACGCGCTCGCGGCGATCTCGCGCTGCGGATAGCCCTTTTCAATGGCCGCGACCATCCCGCCCATCTCGTCGATACGCTTGATGTAGGTGAGGGCCTCGGTCTCGAGGCGTGTCGTGAGCTCTTCGACGAAGTAGCTCCCGCCGAGTGGGTCGATGGTCGATGCCACTCCGGTCTCTTCGGCAATGATTTGCTGGGTGCGGAGCGCAATCTTCACGGCGTCTTCCGTGGGCAGCGCGTAGGTCTCGTCGAGCGAGTTCGTGTGAAGCGATTGTGTACCGCCGAGCACGGCGGCAAGGGCCTGAAGCGCCACGCGGACGACGTTGTTGTAGGGCTGCTGGGCGGTCAGCGAAACGCCCGCTGTCTGGGCGTGCGTTCGGAGCTTCATGCTCTCGGCCTTCTTCGCGCCGAAACGCTCTTTCATCAAGCGCGCCCAGAGCCGTCTCGCCGCGCGGAATTTCGCGATCTCCTCGAAAAAGTCGTTGTGCACGTCGAAGAAGAACGAAAGGCGAGGCGCGAAAGCATCGACGTCGAGTCCGCGTCCAAGGCACGATTCGACGTAGCCGATGCCGTCGGCGAGCGTGAAGGCGAGTTCTTGCCCCGCCGTCGCACCGGCTTCCCGGATATGATAACCGCTAATCGACACGGTATTCCACCGCGGCACTTCAGTAGCGCAAAACTCGATCATGTCGGTAACAATGCGCATGGCAGGGCGCGGCGGCACGAGCCACGCGTGCTGCGCAATGAACTCTTTCAGGCAGTCGTTTTGAACCGTCCCGCCGATGGCGCTGCGGGGTATACCTCGAACGTCCGCCAGTGCGATGTAGAACGCGAGAAGGACAATCGCTGGACCATTGATGGTCATCGACGTCGTGACTTTGTCGAGTGGGATATCCTTGAAGAGGATTTCCATGTCGCGCAGCGTATCGACAGCGACGCCGCACATACCGACTTCGCCCAGGGATCGCGGGCTGTCGGAGTCGTAGCCCATGAGGGTTGGAAAGTCGAAGGCCGTCGAGAGGCCGGTTTGCCCTTCGGCGAGCAGGTAGTGAAACCGCTCGTTCGTTTGTTCGGGGGTACCGAACCCCGCAAACATGCGCATGGTCCAGAGGCGACTGCGGTACATCGTCGGCTGCACGCCGCGCGTGAAGGGATATTCCCCGGGCAGGCCTAAGTCGCGCATGTAGTCGATGGGGTCGTCCGACGGCGTGAGCACGTCCCGCACGTCAATGTCGCTCCACGTCGCGAAGCGCGCATGTCTTGCGGGCATTTTCGCGAGCGACCGAGCCAACGGTCCCTTTCGCCACTCGAGCGTCGCCTCGCGAAGCGCCGCGAGATCGCCCGGAACTTCGCCGTCGGCCGCATAGGCACGCGCGTCACTCGCAGAAGTCGGAGAACTCGCAGAAAGAGGCACGGAACTCCCGGTGCGCACGACGTCTTGAGCCATGCGCTCGACTCTAGTCGGCTGAGGCCAAGAAGTTCACAGGATCAAGCACACTCGCCCTCGTTCTCCTCGCATTCTCGCGTGTCCATTCCTCCCGGCGTGGCGCTTTCGGAGGAAGCCTGAAGGAAGTTGAGGGAGTTAGAGAGAAGGTGACGACGCCTCGGGCTTCGCGTTGCGAGCTCGCCACCACTCGACGGCCATCGGAAGAACCGAGAGCACGACAATCCCAACCACGATGAGCTCGAAGCGCTCTTTCACGAACGGAACTTGACCGAGCGCGTAGCCTGAACCGAGCATGAGCGTGACCCAGGCGACCGCTCCGACCAGGTTGTAGACGATAAACGTGCGGTAGTTCATCGCGCCCGCGCCCGCGACGAACGGCGCGAACGTGCGAACAATCGGTACGAATCGGGCGAGTACGATGGTCTTCGGGCCGTATTTCTCGAAAAACTTATGCGTCTTGACGAGGTGCTTCTTGCTAAGCCACCTCGAATTCTCGCTCTTCATGACGCGAGGGCCGATGGCCTTGCCAATTTGGTAGTTCACCGTGTCGCCCAGCACGGCGGCGGCGATCAGGCCTACCGCGAGCAGCGGTGCACTCAAATACCCGCGCGACGCGACCGCGCCTGCTGCGAAAAGCAGCGAATCGCCAGGCAAAAACGGCATGACGACAAAGCCCGTCTCCACGAAAACGATCGCCATCAGAATGGCGTAAGTCGCGTTTCCGTGCTCGATTGTGAACGCGTCGAGGTTCTTCGTGAGGCTGCGGAAGAGGTCTAAAAGCTCGTGCATTTCGGGAACGTCGGTTACGAGTTGGGGAGCGTTTTGCGAGGGCCGGCCGGTGAGCCGAGGATGCCGGGGGCGGTGGGTTCGTCGCTCATGCCGAGCCCTTCGTCTTCGTCCGTACCCGTCGGTGCGGTGCTTCGCGAGCGCGCGTACTCGGTGGAAGGGTCGAGGTGGTCCTCAATCTTAATAAGGACAGCCGTGATGTTGTCTTCGCCGCCGTGTTCGTTTGCCCGTGCGATCAGGGTGCGGCAAGCCTCGCCGATGTCGTGAGCGCTGACCACAATTCTCAAGATTTCGTCGTCTTGGACCATGCCTGAAAGGCCGTCTGAGCACAGGCAGTAGACGTCTCCGGGGTGGGGGTCGTCGTGCTGGATATCGACAACGACTTGGTCCTGCATTCCCAGCGCGCGCGTAATGACGTTCTTCGGGAGCTCGCTGCGCTGCTCCTCGGTGAGGTCGGGCATCGCGAGAAGGTAGTCGTTGATGAGCGAGTGGTCGCGCGTCATCAGTTGAATCGCGGCTCCGCGCACGCGGTAACAGCGCGAGTCTCCCACGTGACCGATGTACATCCGGTTTTTACGCGGGCTGAACATGGCGCCAACCACGGTGGTCCCCATGCCGTGGTGCTCGCGCGAACGCGTCGATCGTTCGAAAATCTGTCGGTTTGCGACGCGAATGCCCGTGAGAAGTCGATTCTCCTCCTCGGAAAGGTTCGTGTCGAAGTGGAAAGGCCACGTGACGTCGTCATTCGCGGTCGATTTGAAGAACTCGCTAATGGTCTCCGTGGCCAGTTTCGAAGCGACGTCGCCCGCGCGATGTCCCCCCATACCGTCGGCCACGACGAACAAGTCGTACTCTTTGAGGACGACGAACGAATCCTCGTTGTGCTCTCGCTGGAGCCCGACATCGCTCACGCCTGCTGCAATTGCCCGCATGAGATCACCGGCTCCACTCTGAAGAAGGCGTTTTTGCCATGACTCTTCGTGTCAAGGAGGTAGTCATACCTCCATGATATCCTTCTCTTTTGCGGCGATAATCCCGTCAACGACTTTGCCGGCGTCGGCGACGGTCTCTTCGGCCTTCCGCTTCGCGCGATCGACCTCGTCGGTGCTCGCTCCGCCGGAGTCATCGATTTCCTTGAACATGTCGATGGCGTCGTGGCGCGCCTTGCGGATCGTGACCTTGCACTCCTCGCCGTACTTCCTCGCGATCTTCGCGAACTCCTTGCGTCGCTCTTCAGTAAGCGGTGGCAGTGGAATCCGAATCAGATCGCCATCGACCATCGGGTTCAGTCCGACGTCATTTTCGCGGAGAGCTTTCTCGACAGCCTTGATGACACCCCGGTCCCAAGGCTTGACCGTGAGCATTCGAGGCTCGGGGATGGCAATGTTCGCCATCTGCGCGAGAGGCGTCATCGTCCCGTAGTAATCGACGCGGATGTTGTCGAGGAGGTTCGAGTTTGCACGACCCGCACGGAGTTTGGCGAGGTCTCGCCGCAGCACGTCTTGGGCCTTCGCGATCGAGGAGACTAACTCTTTGTGTACGTCGTCGAGCATTCGGTAGTTCCGTGTGAGATGTGCGCTAGGGCAACCTTACCTGCACTCCTCGGAGACCGGAAGCAGAACAAAGGTTTGCCCTTTGGGGCCGGCACCTCAAGGGAACGGATGCGAGCTAACAGAAGAGCCACGGTTTCCGGTACCCTCGTGTTGGAGGCTCCTCGGATGCACTTGCCCTCGCTCCTGCCGTCGCGTGCACGCGGCCGGCGTCGCAGCTTTCGTCGGCCCTTTTGTGCTTCCTTCGCGGGCCATGCGAGCGCTGCTCAGAGAGCGCTCGTCTTCGCGGTAGCGTGCGTTAGCGTCGTCGGTTGCGGGCGCTCGAGCCTCGAAGTCGAGCCCGTGGACTACCTGGATGCCGCCGCACCGCCGGGCGTGCCGCCCGTGAGCCCGCCGTTCGAGTGTGGGGCGTCGAGCTGTCCAACCGGTTGCTGCGATGGCCGCGGACTCTGCCAGGTCGGCGCGAACGCTCGCGCGTGCGGAACTTCCGGAGCTCGCTGCGCCGATTGCGTCGCCACGGGCTTTTCTGCGTGTGACGCCCGACGCGTTTGTGCGCGCGACGTCGCGCGGTGCGGGCCGACCGAGTGCCCGTCGGGCTGCTGCCGTGACTCGGGTGGCGTCCCTGCCTGCGTGGCCGGGACCGACGCGTCGGCGTGCGGAGCGGGCGGCGAGCGCTGCGTGGATTGCTCGGCGCAGGGAACCTCCTGCGAAGCCGCTTCCCGATCGTGCCGCTCGGCGATGTGCAACGCGTCGAATTGCAACGGTTGCTGCGTCGGTGACGCCTGCGTTCCCGGCACCGAGAACGAGACGTGCGGTTCGGCGGGCCAAGCGTGCGCGAGCTGCGGGGCTCTGGGCCAGACGTGCCGTACGGCCCCCCGCGGAGGGGGCCTGTGCGAAGGCCGCCCGGCGTGCGGACCGGCTACCTGCGAAGGCTGTTGCACCGCGGTTGGGACGTGTTCGCTCGGGTTTACCGGCGTGGCGTGTGGCTCCGGCGGCGCCGCCTGCCGCGATTGCGCAGGCGACGGGTCAACCTGCAACACGCTTTCTTTGCCGCGTGTCTGCGCAAACCAAGAAAGCCAGTGTCCTGCGAAGTACACGAGCTGTCCGGCGGCCGTGACGACCTCAGTTTCTCCTTCGCGTCAGGGAGTTTGCGACGCGGCCTCGGATCTCGATTCGCTTCAAGCGGCCTGCGGCGCGGGTCACGATGCAGGGACGTGTGCGGCCGCCTTTCGTGTGCTGGTCGCGACGCACCCCGCGTGCGCCACGTGCCTGGAGCCTTTCCACAAGCCGTTTGCGCAGCTCGGCGGACTCTATCGGTGCGCGGCTCCGTTCGTCGACCGATCCTGCAACCACACCACAGGCTGCGCGACGGACTGCCAAGACGCGAGTTGTGGCTCCTGTCCTCTGGGGACGGAAAATTTGTGTCGTTCTCAGGTCAACGGAGGCGGCGGCCAGTGCAATCGAATCATCGCGCAAGCCGCCTGCGTACTCCCCGCGTTGCGACCGGGTGGGTTATGTAGTCCCGCGACCTATGGCGCAAACTATGGATCCTGGCTGCGCACTGTCGGCGAGTATTTTTGCGGTGCCGGTCGGCCGTGATCGACAGTTTCGCTAGCGGAAGTGAGACTCACGCATGACGCGCCATGGCTACGACGAGGTTGTACTCCTCACGGGTTTTCCCTCCTTTGCGGCAAAAAAGATGTGCTTCGAGCTTGTCCGCGCTGATCCACGAACATGGGTGTACGCGGTAGTCGACAAGGCGTTTGCGGAAGAAGCACGCTCGGCGCTCGAAGCGCTCGAACCTAGAGCGCGCGCTCGTGTCGAGCTTCTCGAAGGCGACGCTTCAGCCATGGATTTCGGCCTATCGGGGGCCGAGCTCGCGTCGCTTGCGCCCGAGATCGATCGCATTCATCACATGGCGGTCGTGCCGTCCTTGGGCGCCGATCGAAAGCTCGCAGAGCGCGTCGTTCTGGGAGGAGCGCGTGAGCTTCTCGAGGTCGCGCGGGCCTGCCGTTCTCTAAAGTGCGCGGTCTACCACTCCTCGGCGCATGTTTCGGGCGATCGCGTCGGCCTCGTCCTCGAAGGCGACCTCGACGAGGGACAATCGTTTCGTAACGTCGTTGAAGAGACGCTGGCGCGCGGCGAAAAAATGATGCGCGCCTCTATGGCGAACTTGCCGGTTTGCGTCGTACGACCAACGACCGTCTCGTGTGACTCCACGACGTTTGACGTTGGGCGCGAGGGAGGGACGTCGTTTCTCGTGTTGCTGCTGATGACCTCGCCGCACGACTTTCCCCTCCTTTTTCCGGGCCGTCCTGGAATGTCGCTCCATGTTGTCCCCGTGGACTATTACGTGCGCGCGGCTTCTGCGCTCGGGAAAGACGCACGCGCGGTCGGTCGGACGTTTCACATTGGCGACCCCCAGCCGCTCACGGCCACGCGCGTGTTCGAGCTTGTGGGGTCGGCGAGTCGACTCCGCGCACCACGGGGCTTTCTCCCTGCGAATCTGGCGAAAGCCCTTATGCGGACTCCTGGTTACGACCGATTTGCAAAGAGCCCGCGGGCCTTCCTCGACGCCCTTGCGGCGCCGGTGTCGTACAGCTTCGCAAACACGACGGAACTCCTCGCCGACACCCCTATTCGATGCCCAACCTTTGAGAGTTATGTCGAGGGCCTCGTCGAGCATCTTCAAGGGCGTGTGCCCGAGGAGATCCCGCATCTCCCGTAGTCATGTGGGCGGACCGGGCAGGGCTACCAGTCGATGTCGACGTCCTCCGAGCCACCACGCCCGCTCGGAGGTGCGTCGGAGTCCGTACTCCCGCGGTTTTGCTGGTCGCGCACGAACTGGCGCGCGAAGGCCGCCTGACCGGCTCGCTCGATCAACTGCTTGAGCGTTTCGGAGTCCAGTTCGGGATCCACGTACATGACGAGAGCGCCGACGGCCGTGGCTCTGTCCGTGAGTGCGTCACGCTCGTCCGCACGAAGCGTGCCGAGAACCACGACAACTTGAGGCATGACGATAGCGAGTCGTTCGCAAGCCGCCGCGGTGTGCCCGACGCGGACCACGCGCACGTTGGCCTTCTCGAACCCCGTCACGACGGCGTCCGCGATCCGCTGGCTTTGTAGCGTTTCCGCACTAGGTCCCTCAGGTCCCTCGCGCCCACCACGTACAATCAACATGGCGCACGTGGCGACTGTTCGGATGACCGTTGGCTCCACCCCATCACTCTACCGGTGAGCGGTGGCCCGAGGTCGGATAAATTGCGGTTCGGCTTTGCCGTTCGGTCAGGCGGCTCGCGAATGTTTCACATGAGTGCATGAACCCGCGGGGCTTTTCCTTCAACAAAGTGCTTCGCTGAAAAGGCCTTCGAGTATCTTGGGTAGCGTTATCAGGATTGTCAGGACGCTTGACTAGCGTGGGTCGTGGCTGCGCGTTTCGACAATACGCCCGTCCTTGAGTGAGATCTCGCGCGGCGCGCGCCTCGCGAATCGTGAATCGTGCGTGACCATGACGAGCGTCATGCCCTCGCCCCAGAGTCGCTCGAAGATTTGCATGACGATTTCCCCAGAGGCGCTGTCGAGCGCGCCCGTCGGCTCATCGGCAAGCAAGACGCGTGGTCGCCCCGCAAGCGCCCGCGCGATAGCGACCCGTTGCTGCTGCCCGCCCGAAAGTTGGTCTGGAAGTCGCGCCGAGAGATGACCGAGTTCGAGCGCGGTGAGCGCCTCGAGACCCCGAGCGTTGGCCTCCGAATCACGAATCCCGCCTCGCCTCAGGAGAGGAAGAACGACATTCTCGAGGGCCGTGAATTCCGGTAACAGAAAATGGAATTGGAATACGTATCCGATGTTCTCGCTACGAAAGCGTGCCCGTGCGTCATCGCTCAGTGCGCTTACGTCCGTGCCCGCGACGGTGACCGTGCCCGACGTCGGGCGGTCGAGGACGCCCAGTAGGTAGAGCAGGGTGCTCTTGCCCGAGCCGCTCGCTCCGGTGAGTGAGACAAAGTCTCCTTCCGCGATGTCGAGGCTCACGCCGTCCACCACGCGCTGCTTCACCGTGGTGCCGAGCTCCCGCACCACGTCGCGCGCTTCGATGACCGGGCTCTGCGTCATAGCTGGCCTCGAAGAACGTCGATCGGGTCGACGCGCGAAGCCCGCCAGGCCGGGAGTAAACTGGCGAGTGCACCGACGACGAGCGAAAACGCGGCCGCTGAAAGGTACGTCTGCCACGTCTCCTGAATGGGCATGAACTCCGCGCGAAAAATCGTACCTCCGCCTCCTCCGGCTTTGACAGTGCGCAGCCATACGAGTGCAAAGTGGCCAAAAAGACTCCCGAAAAGTGAACCGACGAAAGCGATGGCAACGCCTTGGGCGAGGAAGATTTGAAGAATATCCGCACGGCGAAATCCAACGCTTCGCAGGATCGCGATATCGCGCCTTTTTTGTCCGACAATCATGATCTGCACGGCCAAGATTCCAAACCCTCCCACCGCGAGGAGTGCGCCAATGACAAGGTTGACAACGAACCCTTGCTGCGCGAGAAGCCCAAGAAAGTTTGCGTTCACCTGCTGCCAACTCTCCGCGTCATAGCCAAACACGCGCTCGATGCGCGTCGTGATTTCTGGGGCGTGAGTCGGGTCGCCGACGCGAATCTCGATTCCGTCGATTCCGTCGATTCCGTCACCCCTGCGAAGCAGGCTCTGGGCTTGGCGGAGGTTGACATACAAACGCCCCTTGTCGACAGCGTTGATCGTCGTTTCGAAAACAGCCGCAACCCTCAGGCTCGCCGTCTGCCCGCGCGCGACGCAGGTGATTCTGTCGCCCACTTTGACCCCGAGGTCGGCGGCGATGAGCGTTCCGATAAGCGCACTGTCGGGCGTCGCGGCAAGCGATGCGTAGCTGCCACTTACGACGTAGCCGTGAAGCGGTGTCACGCGGTCCTGCCTTGCGAAGTCGACCCCGCGTAGCTCCACAGGCCTCGTTTTAGAGCTCGAAGCCACGATGCCCGTTCCGACGGCAAAAGGCGAGGCCGCCACGACGCCTTCTAGCTTTTCGATAGCATCGGCCATCTCCACCGGGCGTTGGATTCGCCTCCGCGGATCTCCTCCCGTCGCTGTGACGTAGGCTATCGCGCTTGGCCCTTCAAAGCCTGCGGGCCTCGGAGTCGTGGCTGAATCGAGGCGCTCGGCTCGAACGACGATATGCGGACTCACCTGCAAAATCGTGGAAAAGAACTTCTCCCCTGCGCCGTCCATGATTCCGCTAATCGCGACGAGCGTGAGAACGCCCAGGAGTACCCCGACGGCCGCGATGGCGTTCAGGCCGCGCCGCGCCCAAAGTTGCCTGAGCACGATTTTGCCGAGGAGTTTCATTGAATTCTTACGCGTGTTCCTTCGCGCAAAGAACTTGTGGCGCTCACGACGACCTGCTCGCCAGGCCGAAGCCCGGTCGCGATTTCCGTTTGCAATAAATCGCGTATTCCCACCGCGACCGCGCGCCGAACCACTTTTGCGCCGAGCACGGAAGACGGTTCGGTGACGACCCAGACGGCGTTGTTTTCGACCGATTCACTCGGCACGAGCGTGGCTTGGTGCTGGCGCACGACGATGTTCGCCTCCGCGGTCATACCGCTTCGCAGATCACGTGTATCACCTTCAATACGCACTTTCGCGCGAAACGTTCGGTTGCCGCGATCCACCTCGGGCGAGACTTCGATGACCTCGCCCGTCAGAACGCGTCGGTCGAGCGCGTAGACGGTCACGTTCGCAGGCGACCCTGCCGTTTGGCCCGAGCGTGCCTGCACGCGGCCCATGGCCACCTCATCGACCGTGAGTGTCACCACGTACGCCCCGGCGCGAGCTATCGTAAACGCGGAGTAACCCCCTTCGATGACGTCTCCGACGTGTGCGCTTGATTCGAGCACTAAAGCGTCGAAGGGCGCACGAATTTCGAGATCCGCGACCTCCGCCTCGGCCGCGCGCGAATCCGCCTCGGCCTGAGTTTCAGCCTCGCGAGCGTCGGCGCTCGCCGCGCCCTTCGACGAGAGGGAGGACGTGAGGCGTGCGTTTAGAACGTCAAGGCGAAGCCGCGCGCGTTCGGCCTCGATAGGGGCCAGTGTGCCAAACTCAACGAGCTTCCGCGTGCTCGCGAGTTCGGCCTGCGCTTGGGCGATTTCGGCTCGCACGGCGGCCGTATTCGAGCCACCCGCACCTGCCCGCCGGACTTTGCTTTTTGCCGTCGCGACGAGACTTTGAGTCTTCGTGGCCTTCGCCGTGACCCGTGGACTTTCGAGCCGCGCGAGGACGGCACCAGCCCGTACCGTCTCGCCCTCGCGGACAAGTAGGTCCTTGACCGTTCCGGCGGTCCGCGCGCGCAGGTGAATACGGTTGTCGAGTTCGATGCTGCCCGTGGCGTAGACGATATCTGCGGCAGGTCCCGAGATGGCTAACGCTGCTTTCGCGGTGGCGGGTCGAAGGACCCTAGCGGCGACCCCTACGGCACAAAGGGTCATGACAAGCCCAAGGAAGCGAACCATTCGAGGACGACGAAAGGACATGGCAGCAAACCTCACGAGATGTAGGAGCACGTAGTATGCCGCGTTGAATCCATGTTGTAGGGCTCGGTTCGGCTCCCTATGCTGAGTCGGTGGACAGGTTTTGGTCCAATCCTGGGTATGGCACGCACCAGGTCGTGAGTGCATCAGGCGCGACGCTTCGTGCGTTCTAGGCAGCCACTGCGGCCATGAGAAAGTAGAGACTCGCCCCCATGGCCGTTTCGGTTGAGCCCCTCGTCGTTTCAGCAGCGCCGCCCCCGACTCCCTGGATTGTCTCTCGCACGTACGACCTCTCTTTCTTCAGCGGAAGCGTTGCGGTGCCGATCGCGCTGTGGGCCGCGTTCGCTCATGGATTCCTTACGGGAATAGGCGTTTATGCCGTGTTTCAGCTCGCGTTCAACATGCCGCATAATGTCCAAACATGGACCATGTCGGTGCTTGACCATGATGACCGGAAGACGAACGGCCGGCGCTATCTTCTCGCCTTCCTCGTTCTCGCCGTGTTCCTTGGCGGCACGATGCTGCTGTCGCCAAAGGGCGTTTACCCTTGGGTGCGCGACGCCATTGTCTACTGGGGGTATTACCACTTGGTTCGGCAGCACTACGGATTCCAGCGACTTTACGAGCGCCGTATGGCGGTTCTCGGGTCGAAGGCGTCGCCTCTCGAGTCAAAGCTCTACGCGCGCTACTTGGACCTCGTGTCTTACGCGCCACTTCTTATTCGATTTCGCGACCCGAACCTGATGACGATTCGCGCGGCGGGCCGATCGATCCACATTTGGCACCCGCTCCTGCCAGAGTTCGCGTGGAAGGCCGTCGCGCTCGTTTACGGGGCGTCCATTTTTGCGGCCGTCGTGCATCACGTCGTCGCCGCGGCGCGAGGTCGAACGTATCTGCTTCCGCGTGCCACGTTGCTTGCCTCCGTGACCCTTGCCTTCGGGCTCGCCGGTCTAGTGATCGATGACATTATCGTGGCGATTGCGATTGTAACGTCGTTTCACAACATTCAATACTTGGGCCTCGTCCTCTTCCACAACCGGACCCGAGCCCAGATTTCAAACCGCGAAGCGCTTCCCCTGGGACGGAACCTCCCTCTCGATTGGCTTCGGGCGGGCCGTGTTCTTCCGTATGCGCTGATGACGTTTGTTTACGGTTTGGTTGTTTTCGTTCCTCGAATCGGGCTGCGCGACGTGCTTTTTGCGGAGCTACCAATAACCCTTGTCGTTACGTTTCACTATTACGTCGATGCGCGCATTTGGAAGTTCAACCATTACCCGAATCTTTCGCGCTACCTTCGCTTGAGAGCCTGAGCCCTCGGCAGAACGGCACCGCGAAAAGAACGCCGACGACAGCCATCGCGGCGAACGTCGCGCGTCCGATGAGGCCGTAAAGGTTGAGGAACGCGAGTGGCCCCGCCACCGTCATCGTGTCGGTGAAGGTAGAGAGAAGGCCGAAGACTCCGCCGTACGTCGACGCGGAAGCGTGGGCGGTTGCGGCGTGTGTCATCGTCGCGACGAAGACGACCGATTGCGCGAAGATGTGAAGCGCGAAAAAGATCGCGAAGACGGTGACACCCGACGGCAGGGCAAGCGCGGCGAGCGCTCCTATCAGCGCGGGTAGCGCAAGGACCACGACGCGGCGCGCCGGGAACCTATCGACGAGCACTCCGCCGAAGGGTTGCGCCATCGCGAAGACGACGCCGACAAGAACGAAAAGCAGCGCTACGCCAGTCGCGCCAAGGCCAAAGATCTCGGCGCCGACAAGAGGCAGCAAGCCTTGAAAAGCGCTGAACGTCAATTTGTTGAAGGCGATCGGGAGCATCGTTGCGACGAACGCGCGGTCGCGCGCGAGGTTGAGCAGCCCTGCGATTTCGCCCGCGGTCGTTCGTGGTGCACGGCCTGCATCGGTCTGCTGGGGCGCCTTCCGATCGAGGATGGCCATAACAAGGACAAGCGTGGCGAGTGTGGCGACGACGCCAATCGGCAACGCCATGCCTTGGTTCCCGAGCAGGGCCCCGAGCACCGGACCGACAAGGAGGCCCGAACTCCCGATTCCGACCGCGGTCCCGAGGCGCCGGCCGGCATGTTCGCCCTCGCTTGCCAGCAGCACGCGCGCGAAAACGGCGGGGTAGACGAGGCCCGTGGCTAGGCCCTCCAGCGCGCGAACGCACGCAAACCAAGCGGTGCCAAAAGGCGCGAGGAACGCGACGAGTGACGCGATGTAGGTAACGAGCGCGACGACGAGAACTGCGCGACTGCCTTTGTGGTCGACCCAGACGCCGCCTGGGATTTGCGCCGCGAGCTTGGCGGCCGCATACGACGCGTACACCACCGAGAGATCCCGTGCGCTCGCCACAGCGTTTCCGCCTCCAGCGAGCCGCGGCAGCGCGGGGATGACAACGCCGTACCCAAGGCTAACGACAAAGAGTGCGAGGGTTGAGAGGAGCAAGGTCCCCAGGTTACCCTCCTGCGATGAAAACGCCTCTTGCGGTCGTTGAGCGCGTCGAAGCCTGGGTCGACCCGACCGCAAACGATGAACGCGACGAGGCCACGAGACTTTCCGAGTTCCTTACGCGCGTGCTGCCGCCGGCGCGCGGGCTTTGGCTCGAGGCGACGGGGACCTTCCCCGATGCGGAGCTGCGCGCCTTCGCGGCGGAGAGATTTGTGCGGTCGTTTGTGCCCGAGGATCAAGGAGGTCACCTCGATTGGGCGCGTGCGATGCGAACGGCGACGCGGTTGGCAGCCCACGATCTCGATGTTGCGCTCTGCCTCGGAGGCACTGTTTTAGCCTCGATTCCGGTTCTTTTGGCGGGCTCGAGTGCCCAACGCGCGCAGTACTTTGGCAAAGTGCTTCAGGGGGAGATGGGCGCGCTCGCACTGTCGGAGGAGAACTCCGGTTCGGACTTGCTTGCGGGCCAATGCATGGCGCGTGCGGTCGACGACGCAGGAGCTGAAACGACGGATGCCCATGCGACCGGGTTTCTCCTCGACGGTGACAAAGCGCCTTCCAACAATGCCACGCGCGCGGCAAACCTCGTGGTGCTCGCGCGCACCTCGAGAACCGACGCTGCCGACGCTTCGTCACATACGCTTTTTCTCGTGGCGCGAGAAACGCGCGGTCTCGAAGCCCGAGCCCCCTTTGACTCCGTCGGCTACCGGTCGATGGACCTTTCCGGAGCGCGGTTCGAAGGGGCGCGCGTCGGTCGGGACGCGGTGCTCGGGAAGGTTGGGGAAGGGTTTCTCGTGACACGACGGGCGCTCGAGATCTCGCGGTCGGGCGTCGCGTGCATGGCGGTGGGTGCGCATGCCTCCGCCCTCGCCCAAGCCGTCGCCCATGCGAAAGGCCGGTACTTGTATGGCTCACGCATCGGTGAGCTCGGCGGTGTGCGGCGACTGCTCGCCAACGTCGGCGCGCGGCTCGTGCTGGCGAGCGCACTCGCGCGGCGCGCTGTCCGAACGCTCGCGGCCTACGGCGCTGGCGGACGTGGATGGTCGAGCGCGGCAAAGCTGATGTGCCCGTGGCTTGCGGAGCAGAGCGTTCACGACGCGGGGACGATCCTCGGTGCGGCTTCGCTTCGAAACGATTTGCCCTTTGGCAGGCTTCGGCGCGCGGCTCCCGTTCTCGCCATTTTCGACGGCTCGAGCCAGCTTCAACTCGACGAGTTGTGGCGGCACGCCAGCGGGTGGGCGGTTGACGCGACCGACGAGCAACTGCGCGCCGACAGCGCCGAGCTTTGGGATCGAGAGCGCGTCCGGCCGTTCACGAGCGATGCCGACGACGGAGGGCTCGTGGCGCGTCTCAGTCCGCCTTCGGTACTTGCGCGGTTCGGAGGCGAGGCGCTCGCGCCAGTGGCCGCTGCTGCGCGAAAGCTTGTCGACTTCGCGCGAGTGCTGCGCGGTCAGCCTCAGGAGATTCGTTTTTTTGTCTCCGAAGCGGCCGGTTGGTTGGCCGCCCTCGCGGCGCTCGTCGAGGTGCGCGAGAACGCCCGTCGCGAGGGGCGAGCCGAAGCAGCGTCGGTGCTTGACGCGTGTGTCGGTCTTTGTGCGGCGCACGCGGCGCCGCTTCTCGCGATGCGGCTCACCGAGCTCGCGTTCGTGTTCGGTCAGCCGGAGGTAGCGGAAGGCGCCTCGGCGTTGCTTTCGCTCGCCTCGCAAGCGTTACGCTGCGAAGCGCGCGTCGCCGACGCTCTCCTCGCGTGACAACTTGCCATTAGCTCGGTTCGTTCGGTTAGCTCGGTTCGCGCCGTGAGCCCCGCACTTGACGCGAGAGGAGCGTGAGAAGGCCCGCCGCCGATCGTGCAAAGACGTGCGCGAGCTTTAACTTGCCTGTCTTTCGGACCAGGAGCTCGTCTTTTAAATGACGCTCGCGGGTGAGCGATCGCTGCCGCTTGCCCGAAGACGTTCGAGGGATGGCGCCCGGCGGAACGAGAACGACCTCCTCGATCGAGAGCCCTGATTCTTCCCCGATGCGTTCGATGACCAACGCGGCGAGTCGCTCGCGCGCTTCAGGACTCGTTTCTTTGGTTTCGCACACACATACGACCGCGTCGCGCGCGGCGGCTTCGTCGTAGATCGCGAACGCGACCACACCTCCCGGACGAAGCCCTTCGACCGTTTCGGCCACCCGCTCGATGTCTTCGGCGTAGTAGTTTTTGCCGCGGGCGATGATCAAGTCTTTGGCGCGTCCGGTGATGTACACGCCGCCCTCGCTCAGGTAGCCAAGATCGCCGGTCCAGAGCCACCCCTCGCGTAAGATTTCGCGCGATTTTACAGGGTCTTTGAAGTAGCCGAGCATCACGGACGGCCCGCTCGTGATGATGTGACCGACGGACTCCGGAGGCAACGTGACGCCACGCTCGTCGACCACGAGCACCTCGTGTCCGGGCACGGCGGTTCCGACGCACGTAATCGTGACCGAGCCATCCATGTCGTTGGGGTCGCTGGGGTCGCTCGGTTCGACGTGGCCCGACGCGAGCGCCGCGCGGTCGACGCGTTGCGTACGGTACGGCTGCCCCGGACGTGGGAAGCAAACGGCGAGTGAGGACTCCGCCAATCCGTACACTGGATACATGGCCTCGGCCTTGAATCCGTTCGCGCCGAACTTTGTGGTGAACTCCTCCACCGTGCGTGGACTCACGGGCTCCGCGCCGTTGAGGGCAAGCCGCCACGAGGAGAGGTCGAGTCCTTCCCGATCCGCCGTACGCACGCGTTTCGTGCAGAGTGCATAGGCAAAGTTTGGTGCCGGAGAAAGCGTTGCTTTATGGTTGTGGAACATCCAAAGCCAGCGAGAAGGCCGCATGAGGAACGCAGTCGGCGACATGAGTGCGAGCGGTAAGCGCCAGTAGATACTCGTGAGCAAGCCGCCGATGAGCCCCATATCATGATAGAGCGGCAGCCAAGATGCCACGGAGTCCTTCCGCGTCAGCTGCATCGCCTGGCCAATCGCGTGGATGTTGGAGCAGATATTCTCGTGGCTGAGAAGTACGCCTTTTGGGTTACCCGTCGACCCGGACGTGTACTGAATAAAGCAAGGCATGAGCGACGTCATGGCATCGAGTGGCGGGAGCTCACGGAAGACGGTCTCTTCATCATCCTGAGCCGCATGACCGTCGCGCGCGCTGCCCTCGAGGAGGTTTTCAGCGCACGAGATGCGGCGAAGACTGCGAATTCGCAGTCCCAGGTCGCCCAGCACGGGCCTTAGAGCTTTGTTCGTGACGCACCATTCGGCTCCGGCGTGATTCCCGATGTGAGCGATTCGGTCGAGACCCATTTCGACGCGCTCGAGCGCGGCAGGAGGGTAGGACGGTACGGGGATCGCCCCAAGACGCTGCGCTGCAAAAAAGGAAATGACGAACTCGAAGGAGGTCGGCAAAACGATGAGTACGCGGTCGCCCGCGAGCACGCCGCGCGCGGAGAGCGCCCTCGCAGCGACTTGGACTTCACGGAAGATTTGGGTATACCGTCGAAATTCCGCCGGACGGTCTTCGTCGTCAAAGTAGAGTGTGATTCCTGTCTTCGAGCCCGATCGCGCACTTGCCGCAAGCGCGTCGAGCGTAGTCCGATGGAGAAGCGACAGGTGCTCCGAAGGACCCGGAACACCGGCCTTCCACGACCCTGAACGAAAGTCTGGCGTTTCTGTAGGGAACGACGAACGGAAGCGACGCGACTCTCGGTCGTCCGTCGCGTGTGTCGCGTGTGTCGATTGCGTCGAACGCCGTGAGCTTGCGGCCGCGGGGGGCACGGCTCGCGACGACGCGCGTGCGGCGGGTACGACGCGTGCTTTGCTGATGCTTTTAGGCGTGTTCAAAGAGTTTACCTTCCGCGGTCTGACGCAAGCGCTGCAAGCGAAGACGCGACAGCGCTACGGGCGTCTCCAGGGTGAATCACCTGGTCCACGTAGCCCGATGCCGCCGCAGCCCATGCGTGGTCGTGCGCTTCCAGCCAGGCGCTGCGACGGTGCGCGCGGTCGCTAACTTCCTCTTCGCTCATGGCGGCGTGCACCGGACCGATCGCGACCTCGAGCGCGGCGTCGGCTCCCATCGGGCCCACCCTTGCCGTCGGCAACGCGAGTCGTATCGCGGCTGCGAAGGACAGCACACTCGCCCCGCCGTAGCTCTTTCGAACGATGAGGCACACGAGCGGAACGCGCGCGCTGCCGTACGCCGAGAGCAGGCCCGAGCCGTGCGGTAGAATTCCGGCCTCCTCCTGTTTCCTCCCCGGGAGAAAGCCGGGCACGTCGACGAGCGTGAGGACCGGGATCCCGAGATCGCTCGCGAGTCGTACAAAATGCGCGCCTTTGCGCGAAGCATCGACGTCGAGGCAACCCGCCAGCACCAGCGGCTGACTCGCGACGACAGCCACGGGGCCGCCGCCGAAACGCACGAAGGCCGTCACAAGATTTCGCGCGAACTTCGGCGACAGTTCGACCATCGAGCCCTCGTCCGAGAGCGCGGCGATAAGCTTCTTTACGTCGTACGCGCGACGCGGCGCGGTCGGTACGATGGTTTCGACGTGCGGTGAGGGCTGGCCGCACGCCGACGCGTCGACAGGCTTTCCGTCCGTGAACGCGAGCACCGCGCGAAGCCATTCAATGCCCGCGGCCTCGCCCGAAACGATCGCGTGGCATTGCCCGGTCTTTGTCGCGTGCATCTCGGAGCCGCCCAGGTCTTCGAGTGAGACGTCTTCCCCGGTGACGACCTTCGTGACCTTTGGTCCCGTGATGAGGAGGTAGCTCTGACCGCTCACCATCGCCACGAGATCGCCAAGGGCTGCCGTGTACGCGGCGGCCCCCACGCACAAGCCGCAGGCTAACGTGAGTTGAAGTACGTTCCCCTTCAGGCGGACTGTGCGCCGGATGATTTCGCCATACGCGTCGATAGCGTCGGTTCCTTCGTCGATGCGAACGCCGTCGGAGTCGGCCAGGCAAATCACCGGAATGCGTTGCTGCCCCGCGATATCAAGGAGGCGGCAGACTTTTTTTGAGGCTTCGAGTCCGAGTGCGCCGCGGAGAACCGTTGGATCATGAGCGTACACGGCGACGTTCTTCCCCGCGACTCGGCCTACACCCGCAATGACTCCATCGCCCGGATGACGATTTGCGGCGAGCTGTTCGCTCGATGCGGAATGCCGATGAAGGATGTGTCGACCGAGTTCGACGAAGGATCCCGCGTCGAGCAGACAGTCTATCCGGGCGCGAGCGGTCATCCGTCCGAGCCGAACTTGCCTTGCCTGCCGGGCCGCACCGCCGCCTTCGCACGCTTGACGCTCGCGCGCCGCAAGTTGTGCGTACAAATCACTCCACGACGGTTCGAGCATCCGAAGCGCTGTTTCGCTCAGGTGGGCGCGCTGGGGCCGGTCGGCGCGGCGAGCGCGGTGACGCGCGCCGCGATAAAGTCGGCCACGAGTTGCACGGTATGGAGCTCGCGAAAGTCGGACGTGTCGGCCTTCACGCCAAACGTTTTGGTGACGAGGTAGATGAAGTCGACGCTGTCGAGGGAGTCGAGTCCGAGCGCGCCCCGAAACGTCGCACTAGGTGTGACCTTTGCGGGCGGTATACGGAAGTCAGTGACAAGCAATTCCTTCAGTTTCGCAAAGGCTTCTTCACTTGTCATCGATTTACCTGCGAGGATAAACAATCAACGAAATGTCGCTAGGACTAATTCTCTACGATTTGATTTTTGTCATTCTAGCCACTGGGATTTACGCGGGCGCACTTGCCGCCGTCGTTCGAGCGTTCGCGTGGCTCGCCGCCCTGATTCCGTGGCCTCTCGCATGCTTTCCGGCGGCCTACGTAGGCTTTTTTGTCCTCGTTGCCGAGGTGTCTGTGCTGACCGCGCTTTGCCCGAAGCTCACGCCCGGTCGCTACAAGCTCTTTGGAGGGCTAGTCTTTTATGGCTGGATTTTTCGCTCTGCGCTGCGTCGCGTTCTCTTCGTGCCTGGCGTGAAGTGGTTTCTCTTTGCTTCGAACGTGCTTCGCTTTTTCACGTTGAGAGGGCTCGGCGCCAAAGTCGCCTTCACCACGAGCATGTCTGCGGACGTCGACCTGCTCGACCCGTCGCTCGTCGCGGTCGGGCCAGGCTCGATTTTCGGCGCGCGCTGCATCATCACAGGGCACTTCGTCGAGGCGGGTTGCCTTGTACTCGGCGAAGTTCGCGTCGGAAAGAATTCGATGCTCGCGGCCGACGTGATGTGCGCGCCGTCCGTGACCATTGGCGACGACGTGATCGTGAAGGCTCGCGTTGATATCAATGTAGGCACGCGCATCGGTTCCCGCGCTCGGATCGGTGCTTCCTCCTTTCTCGATAGCAACGTGACTGTGGCTCCTGGCGGAGTCGTCGGCAATTATGTGTATATCGCGCGCCGTACGGAGGTGCTTGCGGTTCCTAACGAGGACACAGCGCCGGCCGTGTAACCTCCACCCGTATGGATCTAGGAATTGCGGGACGCGTCGCGCTCGTTGCCGGCGCGAGTCAGGGAATTGGTCGAGCCATAGCGATGGAGCTCGCGCGAGAGGGGGTCGACGTGATCCTTCTCGCAAGGAGCCGCGAGAAGCTCGACGCGGTCTCTGAAGGCGTGCGCGGGTTGGGTCGCCGCTCCGCGGTCGTTGCGGTGGATGTCGCAGATCAGTCCATGCTTCGCCAGGAGGTGTCGAATGCCATCAATAACCTTGGCGCTCCTACGATTCTCTCCCTCGCGGTCGCGGCCGTGTGGGTGCCGCAAAAGCTTCAATTCGTGAGTGACGAAGAGGTCGATCGCCTCTTTCGGACCGATGTTTCGAGCGCAGTCGACCTATGTCGCTTGCTTTTGCCTGGCATGACGGAGGCTCGCTTCGGACGCATCGTTGCCGTGGGCAGCGTGGCTGCGCGTAGCGGCGTCTCTGGCGGGAGCCTTTATGCTTCGAGTAAGGCCGCCCTCGAAGGCTTGATGCGCGGAATCGCTCTCGATGATTCGCGGCGCGGCGTAACCGCGAATACGGTCGCCGTCTCGTTCGCCGATACCGAACGCCTCGCGATGCGTACGGCGGGCGATGAAGGCGCGCGCGAGCGTCTCGTCCGAGCAACGGCGACACGAAGGCTACCGACGCCCGAAGACATCGCGAGCGTCGTCGCATTTCTGTGCAGCACCAGGGCGTCGGCCATCACGGGTGCCGTCGTGGATGCGACGGCGGGCGCCCATCTCAACAACCTTTGGTAGTCGCTCAACGAGGGAGTTCGAGTGTCACCGAGTGCGGAACGTCGTCCCCCGAGTTGGGACTTCGGTCCACGACGCGCCACACGCGAACGTGACCGGGACCGTCGCCGAGGTAACTGTAACCGCCCTGGCCGCTGAACTGACGTTGGACTTGCAGCGGCGTCCCCACGGGGCCCACGGCGAACGCAGCGACGCACGCGGTGACCGCTGCGGCGGTGACGACAACTCCGAAAATACGCATCACCCCGTGAGCTGCGACACCTCCTTCTCGCCTCGTCTCGGAGAGATCGCCGTTGGAACCTGGCGAAACGCGATACGTAGCCAGCAAACTCGCAGCTCCAAGCGCCACCCCGAGGACTGGCATCGCGAAAAGCGTAGTCCAACGAAGCGGATACGCCGTGAGTCCTGAAGCGAGCACGCAAAGGAGCGAAACCCGCATTACGGCGTGACGATGGATGCGCGCCGGCACGTCGTGATCGATTCCAAAAAACGCGAGTCCCCCGAACGCGCCGACACCCGCGCCGAGGAGTGACGCCGCAAGAGCGAAAATGGCCACAATGAAGTCCGGCTGACCCGACTGCCAGGCAGCCGCAGCCACCTGGGCGAGCATCGCTGCAGCGCCCGCGAGTGCGGTGAGCGCCATGCAGCTCCTCATCGTCCGTGGCAAGTGCTGGAACGGTCCTCTTCGCCGCACGAAGCCGACGGCAAGAGCCGCAGAGAACGTAGCTGCGCCAGACCATGCGACGAAACCATCGGATCGTTCGGCCTCTCGGTAGCAAAGTGCAGCCGACGCGAGACATCCCCACGTCACTCCACCAAGCACGCATGCACCGACGATGCGGGCGAAACGGGCCGGTCCGTCGCTCATGCCGCGACTTCAGCACAAGCCGCGCATCGCCGCAGCCGCAATCGCAACAAGCATGCTTTCCGGTGCCCGATCGCGAACTGACAGGTCAAAGGCGTACGTGTTGACGACGACGCGCGCGACACATGAGAGACTTTACCCCAGCATGCCGGGCCACGAGATTGTGGGCCGAGTGCGCCGCGCGGGTGCTGCCGTCACGCGTCACAAGGTCGGTGATCTCGTGGGCGTAGGTTGCCAGGAGGTGCTCGACTTCTGCGCGAAGAACGATGTGACGCCGAATATCCTAATTATTCCTATTCAGGAAATCAACGACGCCTAAAAGAAGATCGAGGACGGAGACGTGCCGTTTCGGTTCGTCATCGACATGAAGTCGCTCGCGAGCGAGAATCGATAGCGTGACCGGTCTCGCGCGACGATAGCGGTTCACGCAAGCGACCTCCCGCGAAAACCTACTCGCGCGAATCGCGTTGGACGAAGATAACGCGGAACCGCCTTCGACGCTCCGTCATGCGTCGGTTGGAGTTCGCGTCGCTATCCACGCGGCGACCTCGCCGGCGAACGATTCGAGATCCGTTAGTCCATCGGTCGCGGCAGCGTGAACGCGCGTCGTGTCGACGCCTGCGTACCCATGCGCGACAACGTTGCGAAGCCCCACGGCCCGCCCCAGTGCGGCGCTCGTTTTTGTGGAGACTACGCCGTGTTCCGAAAGTCGACAGAAGCCTTCAGCAAGGGATGCGGCCGCGGGCCACCCTTCGTCCGCAATCATGTGGGCTGCGACGTCAGCGCAGGCCTGAACGCAGAGCATAAGGTTGAACGCGACAAGGTCGAGAGCGTTGCGACTTTCAGCGAGCCCTTCAGGCGTTGCCGTTCGGTTCGCGCGCACGCGGCTTATGCGGTCTTCGAGCTCGGCGAGCTTGGCCGCGATGAGTGTCCGATCCACCACAGTCAGCCTGCCGTCGACGCCGCGAGACGCTTCAACATTGCATTCTGCATCACGGCGTACCACGAGCGATCGGTCTCAAGGGTCGCCAGGGCACGCCCTCGCCACGTAGCTGCCGCGTGTGGTACCCCCTCGTGCACGACAACGCCGTAGCGTAGGATTTGGTCGAGTAGCGGTACACCGGCATCTTCGATAGACACGACATCCGCTTCGAAACCCGTCGCGAGCGAAACGCGCGCGCCGAGGTCAAGCAAGTCGACAGCGCGCCCGAGGACCGCAAGGTCCACATCGGAGTGCGCGAGCGCCATTCCGCGCGCACGCGAGCCAAAAACAAGAGCCACTCGGATATCGCTCTGCCCAGCCATAACGCGCGAGAGCGAATCAAACAGCGCCTTCGACTCCACAAAGCTAGAATAGCATGTTCGCCGCGTGCACGTCAGCTATCGCCAGTCGCAACGCTATGAGCAAACTTGCGGATCGCAGGTCTAAACAACCTTTGGTAACTGCATTAAGCAAGCGCCTCAACCACGCGTTGGATGCGCCAGCGCGCGAGCGCCTCGGGGTCGGTGGAGAGGTGAACGACCTTGAGCTGTGCATCTTGGCCGCCCTGTTCGATAAGTGAGCGACGTACGCGGTCATACTCTCCGGGAGCGAGAAGCACGAGGGCTACGGGGTCGAGCGTGGTCTTGCGATAAACAGCGTAGTCAGCCGCAGCAACACCGAGGGAACGATCGACGTCGGCACGCAGCGCCTCGAGCGCGGCGTCGCTCGGCATCGACGTGAGTTCCAGGGCTATCTGCCATCGCGGACTTGGCACGAAGCGCGGAACCGCCGTGAAAAAAGCGGCGACGAGCTCTGCTCGCGCGAGAGCTCCTGCGACGGCGGCCGTCACGTGGGACTCGTCGAGCTTCTCGCCTACGACGCTGAGCGAAGCTCCCGCGCGGCGCGCGAAACGGATGCGTGCCGTTTTTCGATAGTGACCGGTGCACTCCACGATATCGCCCAAGTCATAACGATAGAGGCCTGCGCTCGTCGTCGCGACCATACGATAGCGCTCGCCCTCGACGAGGCTCTCGGCGAAGGTTCCCTCGCGTACGCCGCGGTCCCAGTCGGCCTCCCGAATCATCTCGAACACATGGCTTGTGACAGCGACCGGACCGCCGAGCACAGTCTCGCCGAACGTGACGTTGGCCCACGCTTCGTTGGCGGCGTAGATCGCGTCACGAACAGCGACGTTGGGTCCGAGCCTGCGCTGAAGTTCCGCCACGTAATACGAGGCGCTCGCGCCAATCCAGCAGTAGACGAGGCGCAAATCGGGAAGGACCGCATCCACGGGCAGGTTGCCGTCGCTCCTCGATGCGCGTTCGATACGCTCGGCGGCGCGTGTATCGGTCCGCGCGAGCGCATTGAAAAACGCTCGCTCCTCCGGTGTTAGTTTGATGTCGTCGCGGAGTGTTCCGCGTCGCAGGTCTCGCGCCAGGGGTTCGGCATACCCCTCGATCGCACGAAGCAGGTGGAGCAGCGCGAGAGGGAAGATAGCCGCTACCATCGTCACGTTCCCTAGCGCCGCAAGCCACGCCGCCACGTACGTGCGGGCGTCGAGATCCTTGACGAGGAAAAGCTCATAGGGCCAAGCGTAGAGCCTTCGAACCAGCGGGGGCAACGTCTTGAAGTTGTATCCGCTCGTGTAACCAATCGGTGTCCCGTCGGGCGTCCGGTCGAACTCGTGTGGGCCGACAAAGTAAAGAATTTGCCCCGTGAAGGCAGACGGAAACCGCGCGGCGACTTGCGCGAGTGAGACGAAGACGGTGCGCTGAAATTCACGCCGAAACGTCGGCGTCGTCGGGGTTCGCTTCGGCGCACCCGTTGTGCCCGTGCTCGAGGCGAAGAACACAGGTTTCTCTCTCGAAAGCACGCGCGGTTCGCCGTTCATCTGGCGTGCGACCCACGACTCGATGTCGGCGTAGGTCTGAACAGGTACGCGGCGTTGGAGATCGCTGAGTGTCCGGACGTCGGCCAAGCCGTGCGCGCGACCAAATGCGGTGTCCGCATTTTCGCGCACCATTTGCCTCAAAAGCTTTTCTTGAGCGCGTGCCGGATGCTGTGCGGCGCACTCGAACTTGAGAGCCTCCGGCACGCGCTGAACTTCGGCAAGAACCTGGAGAGCCGTAACATCGATTCGCCGTTGCATGCTTGCGAGGGTACGACCACCTTTGAGACGGTAGCGGACGAAATTACGCCGAAGCGGTAGGCGCTTCGAGCAACACAGCGGCCATGGTGTAGCCGGCACCGGCGGTCAGCAGGAGGATTCGAGCTCCGGGCCGAATCCTTCCTGAGGCCTCGGCGTGCGCGAGGGCGAGGCCAGCCGAGGCGCCGCCGACATTGCCTGTATGCTGCACGCAGACGATGGTTTTGTCCGTGGGTAAGTTGAGCCTGCGGGCGACGCGTTCGAGGATTCGGACGTTTGCCTGGTGAGGAACAAGCAAATCGATGTCCTCCATCGTGAGGCTGAGTTCGGCTACGAATTTACGCGCGAGATCGACGAACCCATCAATGGCCGTAAAGAAAATCGTCGGACCGTCCTCCATCGCAAGAGAGTGCATGTTGCATGCAATCGTTTCGGTCGTGGTCGGGTGACGTGTCCCACCCGCTTCGACGCGAACGGCCTGGTGCCCGGTGCCGTCGGCTCCAACCATCGTTGCCAAAATTCGATATCCGCCTCCTCCGAGCGCGACATACCCGGCCGCGGCGCCGTCGCCGAACAGGCACCGAATGCCAGGGCGCGCCGCAGCGACTGCCCGCGATCGCACCTCGGCCGCAATGGCTATGACGCCTCTGTCGCCGGTGAGTGCACATCGCGCCGCGAGGTCGATGGCATAGCCAAAGCCCGCACATGCGGCGGACAGGTCCATTGCGGGGATTTGCGGTAGCCCGAGGGCGTGCTGCACAAGAGGCGCGGTCGCGGGACTTGGGTAATCCGGCGACACAGTGGCCAGAAGCAAGCGATCGACCGGGCCGAGCGCGAGGAGGGGACGCGCAGCCGCTATGGCCATATCGCTCGTCGCCTCCGACGGCGCGGCGTATCGGCGGGATTCGATCCCCGTCAAACGAATGAGGTTTGCCGCGAGGGTTGGGTCGTCGGAAAACAGCTCGGCGGTGGTGATGGCTTTCTCGGGAAGGTGTGCCGAGATGGCGCGCAAGCGCACGTCGCCGAGGACGTCAAACCGGGTGAAGTTCACGATCCGGCAACCTTTTTCGTGAGCAGGTCCGTGAGCGTTGCCCTCGAGTAGAAGTGCTCGCGCGTGACATCGGTGCCGTCGAACAGAATTCCGAGCTCGTTCTCCAAGTGATCGACGAGCGTGACAACTTGAAGCGAGTCG
Organism: Polyangiaceae bacterium; assembly: GCA_025353725.1. Lineage (GTDB taxonomy): Bacteria > Myxococcota_A > Polyangia > Polyangiales > Polyangiaceae > Labilithrix. The sequence continues at coordinate 241,482 of JANXOF010000012.1, forward strand.
AGGCCGAGGGCGTCGCTTGCGGACGAGGGGTCGGCGCCCACGATTTCGAGACCTTCGGCGAGTACTTTGGCAATCATGGCGGTCCTCCGCGCGCTAGCCGAGCGGCGGCGTCGCGATCAATCTTTCCACTTGCGAGGCGCGGTAGGCGCGGTACGCGTAGGAGGCGCGAAGGGGCGCACTCTAACGGAAGCCTCTTCGCGAGCGCGAGGCGCGTGAGGTCGCTGTCGGCTTCATAAATAACGCAGATCTCGAGCTCACCAGAGCCTTCACGTGGGATGGCGACGGCGATGGCTACGCGTGCCCCGCAGTGCTCGGCGGCGGTCGCGACAAGAGCGAGCGGTACTTTTTGACCGCGCACCTTCACCACCTCGTCGCTTCGTCCCGTAATGAAGAGATGTCCGTTCTCGAGTCTGCCGAGATCTCCCGTTTTCACGAAGCGCCCTACGCGCGCGGCATGGGTCGCAGCCGCGTTTCCTACGTATCCAAGCATGGTCGTGTCGGCCGCGAAAAGGACTTCAAAGTCCGCGCTCACCACCAACTCGACGCCGTCGACGGCGCGACCCACGGATCCGCGCGCAAACGCCGGATCGTCACTCGAGCATGCGGTGAGGCGCGGCCCGGCCTCCGTGCATCCGTATTGGTTCCAGAGAACGGCTCCGGGAAAGGCTTCGCGGAGACGCGCGGCGAGGGGGGCGCTGAGCGGACCGCCGGCCGACCCCACACATCGAACTCGCGCGCCGCGAAGGCCTGCCCGCAAGAGCTCCGAGAGCGTGTAAGGCACCGACGCGAGGACAGTGATGGCCGCGGCGTCGAGCGTGGAGGCCTGCTCGGCCGGGAAGACCGCACCCGCCCAAACCACATCGCTTCCCGCGTTGAGCGCCGAGAAAAGCTGGCCCACTAAGCCGTATCCGTGTTCCAAGGACTGAACGATACCTACGCAGTCGCGAGCTTCAAGTCCGAGGTACAACGCGATTTTGTTGGCGCTTCGGAGCACGCTCGCGGCGTCGAACGCGACATGCTTCGGTTCACCCGTCGACCCGGACGTCCGGATGACGAGCGCCGTGTTCGGATCTGGCGCGTCGCATCCGAGCGCTCTCGCCGGTCCGACGGCGCGGGCGCGTGGGGTTGGAATGCGCCCCTCGAGCCATGCCGCTTCGAGAAAAGCGAGGGCCGTCACCGGATCTGGCGCGGGGACCTCGACGACCTCACCACGACCTGCAACCGCCGCCACGCTTGCGCGCAGACGGTGTGCTTCAGCGTCGAGCTCTGCGCGGCTCCAGGACCTGCCATGCTGGTGCAGCGTGCCGAGATTCGGAGCCAGCGCGGCGAGCGTCAGCACACGGTCCACGTCGCGCCGCCCCAGGACGGACCGCCCCCGGCGCTTGCGATGGCGAGGCGAGCGCCTCGAGTGAGGAGCCCCTCGGCCCGCGCTTCGTGCATCGCAACCAGAACGGACGCCGCGCCGAGGTTGCCGCGGCGCTCCAGCGTCGAGGTGAAAAGCCGGCCCGGCGTCGACGCGGCCGTGAAAAGACGACGCGACGTGGCGCGTTGGGCAGAGTGAATAAGCGTGAGCGAAGGAGGACCGAGGCTTCTGGCCAACGCGCGTTCGAGTGCTTGCGACAGCGCAGCTTCGATGCGTCGCGAAAATTCTACCGGATCGCCGGCCAGTACCCACGACGTGGCCGTACCGTCGCGAGGAGGCAACCGACCCGGGACAGTCGCGAGATCGTGGTTTTTCCCATCTCCGCCAAAGGCCGCTGCGCCGAGACCCTCGCCTGCCTCCGAGCTCCGACCGAGGAGCAACGCTCCGGCTCCGTCGCCAGCGGTCATCACGGCAAGTCGTTCAGACGCGGGCGTGACTTTGGAAAACGTATCCGAGCCGACAACGAGGACCGGCATTTTCGAGGCTGCGGCGAGCGTGGCGCCGATGGCCAACGCGTAGAGGCCGCCCGCGCAACCTGACCGAACGTCCAAAAATGCGCACGGAGCGCCGAGACCTCCCGCGACGAGCGCGGAGGTCGCTGCCGTCCATCGCGGTGACGTCGACGTCGCGACAACGACGAAGCCCAACTGCGATGGCGCGAGGCCTCCGTCCGAAAGTGCCGCGCGCCCAGCCTCGATAGCGAGCGTCGCGGCGTCTTCCTCTTCTTCATGGTCGTCGAAGGGACGGCCTGGCCAATGCGCCCATGAACGACGTTGGATCCCGAATTCTTCCTCGAAGTGAGCCAACACAGGGGCTCTACGGTCCGCCGGCAGATCGGGCGTAAGCCGCTCGAGGAGATCGCTCGTCGCGATCGACGAAACCATGTCTCCGTCGGGCGTGCGACACGACGGAAACGAAGCGCCGCTCCCCAGGATACGTGCCGAAGCGTCACCGAAAGAAGCCATGCCGTTTCGTGGTGAAGCGTTCACCACGGAGTTGATGTGTGCATCCTGCATCGGTCAAGAGCGTAACTCAACGTGCGTCACCGAACCAAGGATGAAGGACGAGTAATCCGTCCGGGCAAACTCGGCGGACGCGGCGAGGGATCACTCTACGGATTCGTTTCGGTGCGAGGTCGGCTACAACGTAGCCATGCCTCGCCGCGCCGTTGCACCGCTCACTCATGTTTCGCGCGAGGGAATGATTTGGCGTCGCCTCGTCGTTCGCGCCAAAGACGTCGCTTTTTTGAAGGGCATCGTCGAAGCCCATGAAGGCCTCGCGCAGGTATTCGCCGAAAAAGGAGGCGATTTGACGCTTGCCGCGCCCGTGGGGAGGGAAGCCGAGCTCGACGAGCTCGTGCGTGACTTGGCCGCCGAGTTCGACGGCATTCTTCCCCTCGAAGACGCGTAAAGTGGCGTTCGACTACGACGTAGTCATCGTCGGCGGAGGACCCGCGGGCGCGAGCACGTCGCTGCATCTCGGACGCACTCAAGGCATTCGAGCGGACCGCGTCGCGCTCCTTGATAAAGCGAAGTTTCCGCGTGACAAGCCGTGCGCGGGGGCGGTGAGCCAGCTCGGCATCGACGCGCTTCGTGCCGTCGGAGTGACCATCACCGTGCCGCACGTCCCGATGTGCGGCGTGCGGGTTCTCATGAACGGCGCTGTCGGTGAGACGTCCTGCGCCATGGGAATCGTCGTTCGCCGGCTCGCGTTCGACGCGCAGCTGCTCGACCATGCCCGCACCCTCGGCGTGCACGTGCGGGACGGTGAGGCGCTGAGCGGGATCCGGCGGGTTCCCGGCGGATTTCAACTGACCACGAGCAAAGGCATCGTGACGACGCGCCTTTTGGCCGTATCCGATGGGGCGGGGGGACCGACTCGGAAGCTTCTCGGTATTTCCGAGCCCGCACGAAAGGGTCACTTGTACGTCCTTGACACGGCGGCGCTCGCCACGGACACAGGGGTCGCGCGTGGGTTTGCAGACTTCGATTTGTCGATTCTCGAAGACGGACTGCAGGGCTATTATTGGGACTTCCCGACTGTCATTAACGGCCACCCCAGCGTGAGCCGCGGCATCTACCACGCGAACTTGAGTCCGAGCTCGGACCTCAAGCGTGCACTCGGCCGCGCGCTCGCGCTACGAGGCGTCGATATCGAAAAAACGAAGTTACGGCCGTTTAGCACCAGGCCTTTTGTTGCGTCGTCGACGCTCGCGCTCGAAGGCGCCTTGCTGGTGGGAGAATCGGCCGGAATTGACCAAGCGACGGGCGAAGGAATAGCCCAAGCCATCGTGATGGGCGCCATCGCGGCGCGCCATGTGGCGCGCGCCCTGCGGACCGGACTCCGCTCGTTTTACGGATATGCGGAAGAGGTTCGATCGTCGCGTATGGGGCGTCATATGCTCCAAAGTGCGTGGCTCGCCAACCGCGTTTACGGCCCATGGGGAGGGCCCGCGCGAAGGCTGCTTTTGACGTCCAGCTACGCGCGCGCGGCCGGAATGAGTTGGTATAATGGCCAATCACTGCCGTGGTCGACGAAAGCTCGCTTGGGGGCAGGTCTCGTACTCGCGATCTAAAAAGGTAGTGTAGAACGCGCTGCGCCCCGCCTATCGCAGTCGACCACGCGACTACGGACATCGGCGCGCGACTCCTACAAAACAGCGCTTTCGATGGTGCTGAGACGCGTCTGTGCCTTTCGTGATTAGGCGTACGAGCGGAGAGTGTTCGATCGCGACGACGTTTGCTGCGTGACTTGCAGAGCGTTTGAGCACGACTCGAAGATCCGAAAAAAAGGAGCACCGATGAGGCTCATGCATTGTGCAATCCCAGCGATTGCTACAGGTGTGGTTTTGTTCGTTAGCCAAGCGACAGCCGATGTTTGGGCGCCGCCCGCGAAGCAAGCGAACGCCGGAGATAGTATTTCACAGGGATTTTCCGCGAACGGTTGGCCTGGAGATCATACGGAATTAAGTTGGGTCCAAGGAAGTGACGTGGGGGTTGATTCTGTCGCTTCACGTACTCGTGCGAGCTATGCGGATTTTACGCAAGACTCAGAGTCTGTCAGCGGCGCTGAACTCATCGGTGGGAATGACAATTTCGCCGCTCAAGCGTCGCGCATTTGCGCGCAGCGCCCGCTCCCGACGCGCGTCCATGTCTTGCTCGGTGCGAACGACGTGTGCAACCGACCGCGATCGTCAAGTAAGGATGCGGCGGCGAACCTTTACAGCGTGACGACCTGGACAAATGCCCTGCGTACGGGCCTTGACCAACTTGCGGCATGCCTCCCGCCGCGCTCTGTCGTTCAGCTCCTCAGCGTGCCTCGGGTCGACGGCATCTACGAAGCAGGAAATGCGAAGAGCGGATGGTGTAGCTGGGGCGTGTGGCCAATCGCGAATGTGTGTCGCGTTGTAACCGCCGAGACGAGTGCCTCCCGTCGCGCTCAAATCGGTGCGCGCATCGACCAATACAACGACGCACTCGCGGCCGAGGCTGACAGCTACGCACGCAACTTGAATGGGCAAAATTCCCGTGGGATTGCGTTTGTGAGCGACTGGGTCGGGAGCACATCCTCGGGTCATGAGAACACTTCCCTCGGCACGTTTCGGTTCGGTGCGGACGACATCAACGGAAGCGATTGCTTTCATCCAAACGTAGCGGGTCAAGCGCGGATTGCGTGCGTCGCCTGGGCTAAGAGCCCTGATGGCGCGGGCCCCTATGCCGGTTGCTTCAAACGATGAGCTTGCGCACACAGAAAGCAGAGGAGGACACCATGAACGTCATGAATCACGGACTCGAATATGTCGCGTCGTGTTCTGTCTTAGCATTTGCTTGCCTTGCGAGCGCCTGCAGCGGTTCGCCCACGCCTCACGACGAGCCGACGACGGTGAACCCGGCTGTGTCGCCTGCACCTTCACCCGCACCCGTGCGGCGTTCGGAGGTCGTGAATCTACGGACAAATGACGCTTTCGTGTCTACCGATTACGTAGCCTCAGAGACCGCGTACAAGTTGTTCGGTATCGAGGAGGGTGACGGGCAAACGCCGCGCTCAGCGATTCTTGCGGAGGCGCCAGGTTGGTCGACCCGCGCCTACCACGAGGGTGATTCGTTGGGTCGGGGTCTGCATGTGAGTCAGATTGGACATGACCGCGTCACGCTCCGCGGCCCGAGCTTTGATGTGGTCATCGAGTCTGGAGCGAGCACTCCGCTTCGACTCGTGAAGCATCGTCTCGACGTCGTTGCAAAACCACTGGGGAAGCACCGCTACGCCGTCGACACGGAGGCGGCGCGCGCCGCACCCTCGACTCTGCCGGAAGCCGAATCGGCTCAACTCTACGGGCGCACTCTTTTAAAGCTCGGCGCAATCGAAGCCGGCAGCCTCTTCGCGGAGGCCGACCTTCGTGAAGGCGATCTCCTCGAAGGTGTCGACGGCGCACCCGCGAACGACGATGCGCTCCCAGGCCTTGGTCGCGCGCTTACGGATGGCAGACCCACCTTCGCGCTCCGCGTCTACCGCGGAGGTGCCATGATGAATCGCACGTTCGTGCGCGCGAAGTAAGTACGGCGTTTGCCCACTGCGCTTCCATTCTCGATTTCGAAGCGTCGGCGCGAAGACACAAAACCTCGAGTCTTCGCGCGCGGCCATTGTCCGTGCGCGATGTGGAGAGAGTCGGGCCCACTCGACGACCGCTAATATGAGGATCGTCGTATTGCGGTTTAGGAAGGGTAGTCCTTAGCGTAGCGCGATGGCTCCGATTCAGCCAGACTCCGTGCGTGAGCGGGTGCGTCCTTCGCTCCGCGTCGCCGCGTTGAATTGTGTGTAAGATCTTCCCGATGTTGAGGCTCCGCGTGACGCGCTGGTGGTTTCTGCCGCTCTCAGGGTTGGGCGCAGTCGTCGCGATCGAGTGCGCCACGCCAACCGTCCTTACCGTGACCATTTATAGCGAACTTGCGTGCACGAAAGGTTCGGCCGTCGCGCTGGTCGGAGCCGCGTCGTTGGGCGAGCTTATTGGGAAGGCTCCGTCGTCGGTTTCGGCAACGTGCGACGCCGACGGGCGCATGGGAAGCGTCGCGATTCTGCCGTCGGGTTCGAAAGACGAGAGCGTCGCCTTCGCCGTGATGCAACGCGCGGACGGGCAGCCCGCGGACGGCTGCCTCGACCCTCTTCAGTCAAAGGGGTGCATCGTCGCGAAGCGTCAGCTGCGGTTCGGGCGACACGTTCGGAGCGACATGCGCGTCGACATGCGATTGTCGTGCTTGGGTGTACTTTGCGCGACCGACGAGACGTGCGTCAAAGGCACCTGCGTTGCCGCGGAGCTCGCCTGCGGTCGCTCTTGCGACGACGGAACGTTTGACGTCAAAGCGGACGCCGGGGCGTCGGCGCAAGACCCACGAATCGCCGATGCGGATGTCGCCGATGGGGGGCCTCGCCTGCCTGGCCTTCCCGACGCGAGCCAGCCGCCAACCGCCTACCAGGACATCACAAACCCGGCGTACTGGGAGCGCTTCGACCTTGCGCCCTTGGGAGGCGGCAGCGAGTTTACCGGCGGAGTTTACGACGGCCGCTACGTTTACTTCAGCCCTGCATTTCGGGGCCAGGAACGAATTGTGCGCTACGACACACACGCGCCCTTTGCGGTTGCAAGCTCTTGGTCGACCCATCGCACAGGCTCGCTCGGCTGGGGCGGTGCGGTGTCCGACGGGCGATTCGTTTACTTCCTGCCGTTTACAGCGGAGGGCTTCCTCCGTCACGACCCGTTGATGCCGTTCGATGCCGCCTCGGCTTGGAATCTGGTACCGGATTCTCTTACCCACTTCGTATCCACTGCGGGTGGCGTGTTCGATGGGCGCTACATCTACGCTTCACCAAACGCCTCAGCGAATTTTCCCCCGGCGGTCGTGAATCGCTTTGACACGCGAGGTGCGCCCGAAAGCCATGCGTCTTGGACGCAATTTGACGTAACGACCGACCTCCCTGCGCCAGGCCTCTCGAGCATGCTGCTCGGAGGCTACGACGGGCGCCACATCTACTTTACGCCCGACGACTTCAGCTCCATCGCCGTGCGCTACGATACGCGCCAGTCTTTTGCCGCGAAAGCTTCGTGGGATTCTGTCGATCTCCTTCCTTTCGATGCGCGCTTTGTCGGCGGATTTCGCGGGTCCGTCTCGGACGGGCGCTACGTGTATATGCCTTCGGACAGCTCAAATCTCATTCTTCGCTACGACTCTGCGTTGCCTTTTGTAAAACGGCAGTCGTGGGTCGAATACGTGCTTCCCGAGAGCGTTCGAAGCACGGCCTTCGACGGTCGCTACCTCTATTTTGGAGCAGGCGGCGGGCAGACAACGTATCGCTACGACTCGAAGTCCCCATTCACCCAAGCGACGTCTTGGCAATCGTTCGACGCGAAGGTGGGTCGTATTGATGGAATCGTTTTCGATGGCCACTTCATGTACTTCGTTCCCGAGAGCAACAGTAACGTCGTCGCCCGATTCGAAGCTGTCGTCGCGGGTACAGCCTCGCCGGTCTTGCCAGGTCGCGCAGGTAGTTTTTGACGCTCTTCAATTCGCGCCTGGTTTCCCGTTATCTCTCGTTGGGTCTGCGAGTCGTGTACGAGCGAGGCTTACACGTGCTGGGGGGCCATAAGTTGAGCCTGTCGTAGTCGCGACTCGTGTACGCTTGGAACGGGTCAATGGCTTCCGAGAATTACCCTGAGATCGTCGACCGCTATGCGGTCTATGGGGCGCTTGCGGCCGGAGGTATGGCGACGGTTCATCTCGGCCGCCTTGTCGGGCCCGCCGGGTTTTCACGGACGGTCGCTATCAAGCGCCTCCGATCGGACTTTCTTGCCGATCCGGATTTCATTGCGATGTTTTCGGATGAAGCGCGGTTGGCGGGCCGGATTCGTCACCCGAACGTCGTTGCCGTCATTGATGTCGTTTCCACGAGCCGAGAGTTGCTGCTCGTGATGGAATACGTTCAGGGCGAAACACTCTCTCGACTAATCCAACTCGCGTCGGAGGACGGAGGCGTTGTCCCGGCGGCCATCGGCGCCGCCATTATGAGGGATACCCTCGCGGGCCTCCACGCGGCGCACGAGACCAAAGACGAGCAGGGAAAGCCACTCGGAATCATTCATCGCGACGTGTCACCACAAAACGTTATCGTCGGCGTCGACGGCGTCGCGCGGGTTCTCGATTTCGGAATTGCGAAGGCGCTTGGGCGCTCTCATGTGACGCGAGACGGGAACATCAAAGGCAAGCTCGCATACATGTCACCCGAGCAAATGCAGGGTGGTGTTTCTCGCGCCACGGATATCTTCGCCGCGTCGATCGTGCTGTGGGAGGTGCTCACGGGCGCGCGCTTATTCCGCGGCGAAACCGATGCCGAAACCGTCATGAAAGTGATGGGAGCGCCGATCGCAAAGCCGAGTATCCTTCGGCCGAGCCTCGGAACGACCTACGACGAAGTGGTGATGAAGGGGCTATCGCGCGACCCCTCGACCGGCTTTCAAACGGCTCGAGAAATGGCGTTTGCGCTGGCGAAAGCGGTAGAGTTGCCGGACGCCGGGCAGGTCGGAGAGTGGGTTGCCGACATTGCGCGTGCACGGCTGAGCGCTCGCGATCTTGTCGTCGCGGACGTGGAGAGCGGTACAGCTCTATCTCGTCCTCGCATTTCGCGCGTCGATCTGGCGTCTGAGCCCGACCCCGATGCCGGAACAAGACTTACCGCGGAGACGCTCTCGCGACCCCAAGCGGCCCTTGGCCGGAGGCGTTACCTCGCGCCGCTTGCCGCGACGTCACTTCTGCTCCTCGCGGGAGGTTTTTTCGCCGTGACACGGCGGCCGTCAGGGCCATCGGCTGCCGGAAGCGCATCGAGCGCGGCGTTGGTTACGTCGGACTTACCTTACGCCGCGACGATCCTGCCGCCCCCGCAGCTTCCGACCACGGCGCCGTCAGCCACGATTTCGGCGGTCGCAACCGCCGTTGCTTCCGTGCCTCCCGCTTCGAGCGCGTCACTCGGCGCTCGGTCGCCACTCCCGCGTCGGGCGCCTACGGCCAGCGTCCCATCGACGACTCTACCTCGTGTCCCAGACCGTTCCCTCATTCCGGACCACCTATGAACCTTTCCTCTTTCGTAGCTCCCCTTCGCCGTGCGGCGTTGCGGCCGTGGTTCGCGCTCGTGCTCGCGCTCGTGCTCGCGCTCGACTCTCCGGCGCACGCGCAGCAGGTGGCGCCTACGCCAACCGCGTCGCAGCTGTCGAAACGTCGCGGCGATGACCTCCTCGAGGCCAAGAGGTTTGTCGAAGCCCTTGCCGCGTACGACGAGGCGTATGCCGCCGATCCAAACCCCGCACTTCTTTACAATCGAGGCCGCGCGCTACAGTTCCTCGCGCGCTACCCCGAGGCGCTTGCCTCGATTCGACGGTTTTCGCAGGACGCCTCGCCGGAGCTCCGCGCGCGTGTGCCGGGGCTCGCTGAGCTCGTCGCGGATCTCGAGTCACGCGTGGCTTCGCTAACTATCGTCTGTGAGGTCTTTGGCGCGCGCATCCTCCTTGGCGGCCGTGAACTTGGCGTATGTCCCTTCGCGGCGCCGGTGGCTGTCGGCGCGGGTCTTCAATCGTTCGAGGCCCTCGCGGAGGGCTATCTCCCATTCCACCGCGAACTCACGCTGCCCGGGGCCGGTGCCATGACGGTCGTCGTTGCCCTGGCCTCACGAGACACGTCAGCCCTTCTCGTGGTGAAAAGTAAAGTCGCAGCGTCGCGCGTTCAGGTCGATGGTCAAGTGGTGGGGCTCGTCCCCGCCGAAACCGGCCTTCTCGCCGGTGAGCACACCGTGCAAGTGGACCACGAAGGCTTCGACCCGGCCCGCACGCGCATCGTCCTCAAGGCCGGAGAGCGCAAGGAGCTTGTCCTCGACCCCGTTCCGCGGCCGACCGTTTTCGCACGCTGGTGGTTTTGGACGGGCCTTGCCGTCGTGGCCGCGGGGGTGACCACGACCGCGATCGTGCTCTCCACGGAAAGCGCTGCGCCCGCTGGAAACTTCTCTCCCGGATCCGTGCGGTTTTAGAGAGCGCGGGCCGCCGTAGGACGGCTCAAAAGTGAGGTACGGCGAGCTCGAGTTGCTGCCGAGAGAATGAGCCTTGCTCGTCGACGGAGTAGTTGTCTTTCTCGACTCGAAACGTCCGCGTCGCCGTGACGTCGGCGGTGCCAATGACGCGAAAGCTTACGGCGGGAGCGGCAAACGACTCGCGCAAAAGTTGGAGTGCGAGGTCGAGCGGTATCGTGACGGGTACGCGTAAGGTCGTCGTGGCGTTCGCCGTGAGCCATACGCCGTCGCCCCCGGGCCTGTAGTCAATCGGTAGGGTGTACCTGCCCGCGATGACCGACGTGCCTCGTACGGCGCGCACGGCAACGTCGTAGGAATTCGTGTTCGTGACGTCCAGCACGACGGTCATGACGACTCCTATCTGCGGCGGGAACCCAAACCGCACGCCGTTGATCTCGGCGGACTTGAGCGCCATCGTCGGCTTCGAGGCGCATCCAAGAGGCAACGCAAAGCCTAGCTGGAGCGCGAGGAAGAGCGAGGCCGCCCGCGAAAGCCACGAGCGGCGTCTGGTGCCTCGCGCGGCGAAACGTAGACCTGGACAAGGTGAAAAGGATGTCACCTGGGAATGCTACACCGAGCGATGGTAGTACCCATGAGATGTCTCGCCGCTTGCTGTTCAGCATCCCGTCCTACGCCTATCTCGAGCCCGGATTTTTAGCGCACGGAGACTTTGAGCCCGGCCAAACAGAGCGCAAGCACTTCCCCGACGGCGAACGTTATTTACGTATCGTTTCGGAGCTTTGGGGGCGCGATGTTGTCGTGCTTGGCGGTACGCCGACCGATTTGGACTGGCTCGAGGTCTTCGATCTAGCTTCGGGAATCGCGCGCGGCGGCGCACGATCGCTGGCGATCGTCATTCCGTATTTTGGGTACCAGACCATGGAGCGCGCCGTTCGGCCTGGCGAGGTGGTGGTCGCCAAGACGCGTGCGCGTTTGCTTTCGGCCATCCCGGCACCGGAGGGAGGCACGCGCTTTTTCCTCTTCGACCTCCACACGGACGGGATCGAGTTCTATCTCGACGATCGCGTGCTCACCCGGCACGTGTACGGCGCATCGATTGTCACGAAGAAGATCCAAGAGCGCATGGGAAACACAAACTTCGTGCTCGGTGCCTGTGACGCCGGCCGCGCGAAGTGGGTTCAAAGCCTAGCGCGCGATCTCCATGTCGAACCGGCCTTCGTCTATAAGCAGCGCGACTCGGCGTCGGGAGGACTCTCGGTCACTGGCGTTAACGCAGACGTCAAAGGGCGCGAGGTGGTCATTTACGACGATATGATTCGGACCGGTTCGTCGCTTATTCAAGCGGCGAGAGCCTACCAAGCCGCCGGGGCTACGAAGGTGCACGCGATTGCCAGTCACCTGGTCTTGCCCGGTGACGCGTACGAAACGTTGATGGCGTCGGGCGTGTTTGCCTCGATCATGGGTACCGATTCGCACCCGGGTAGCCAAAAACTTCCAAAAGAGAACGTCGTGTCGATCGCGCCTCGCCTGGTGGATTGCTTGAACTCGTCCAACGAGTGACAGAAATGAACGCCGCTCGCACCGTTCGATGAGGCCGTGAGAGGCCCGGTCAAAGTCCCTGAAATGCGTCTCTTGGTGTAGGGGGCAGCGCCGCTCGCGACACGATGACCGTAGTTCCCAGCCCGGGTGGCGGCGCCGTGCTGAGGAACCGTTCCTGGACTTGGGGTCGCGTGAGCGTCCAAAAGAGGCGAGCGTCGTCGGGCGTCCATGGCGCGTCGTGCGCGCAAGACGCGAGCGCATCGTCGAGTTCACGCATCGTTTGGAACCTATCTGCAGGCGACTTCGCGAGACACTTGAGAACGACGGACTCGAGCGCGTCGCATTCGGTATCCCCGCGGACCGTAGACGGGGCAGGCGCGTCTTTAACGGCGTGTGCCGCGGCAAGTTCGGTCAACGTCTCTGCTCGGAACGGCGGATATCCCGCAAGCAGCATGTAGAGCGTGCAGCCTAGTGAATACACGTCGCTCCGCGCGTCGGCTGGACCTCCCACCCAAAGTTCTGGCGGCATGTACCGCGGTGTACCTCCGACGAGACCCACGTGCGTTAGATCGCCACCTGCACTGGCTACTTTGGCGATCCCGAAGTCAAGGAGTTTGAGAAAGTCATAATCGTCGCCTACTCGGGTGACGAAGAGATTTTCTGGTTTTAAATCGCGATGAATGATGCCCGCCTCGTGCGCTTCCATGAGCGAGGCACAGGCCTGCCGGGCAAAGTTCAAGACGCGCGCCGGCGGCATCGCTCCGTGCTCGCGTATGAGGCTATCAAGGTTGGCACCGAGGAGGTGCTCCATCGCGATAAACCACGTTCCGTCCTCATCGGATCCAAAGTCGAACACCTTTATGGTGTGCGGGTCCTTGAGGGCGCTCGCGGCTCGCGCCTCGCGTTCGAATCGCGCGATAGCCTGCTCTGACGCACGCACGCTGAGCATTTTAAGGGCCACAAAGCGTCCGAGAATGTCATCGCGAGCGTGCCAAACTTCGCCCATTCCGCCGACGCCGATTCGCGCCTTGAGCACATAACGACCAAGCTTTCTCGAAGCTCGCACGGACTTTCGAGCCGCCCAGACTGTGTGGCTCGCGACGGCGGCAAGGATTACGGTGGCCAGCACGAAGACGTAGTCGGAGGCGAAGCCTGCCAGGTTTTGCTTTGTCGTCCAGTTCGTGAAAAGTTCGGAGCTTGTGAGGGCGGCTATCGCCATGACGCCGGGAAAGGCAAGCGCGCACAGCCCACCGACGAACAGCGTGCGTGGCCAACGAGAGGGCATGGCCGCGCCTCGCACCAGAATTACGATCGACACCCCGTGTAGGTAGTTGCTCCGAAGGCCCCCTAGCTCGAGCGCCATCAGCGCAATCATGACCGCCGAACCGACGAATACGAGTGCCTCGGCCCCCAAAATGCGGCGGCCCGAGGGGAGATCATGGACTGCGCCTCGGGCGGTACGCGCAGGGCGTAGAATATAAAAGGCAAAGACCATGAGCGCTTGCTCAAACGCTCGGTACATCACGAGAGGTCTCAGCGAAGCACCGGGCAACACGACGTAGGCTACGAAGATGTCAAGGAGGATAAACGCGGGCCACGCCACGAGCGCGACGCGAATCGCCGCCTGAATACACTCAAAGAGCTCACGATGCTCGGCATCGATACGCGCGGAGGTTCGTGAGGGCAGCAGTTGCGCTCTCGGAGCCATCATGAGACTGTCGAATCGTCATTGCGGATTGCCAACTTCACCATCCTAAGCTGTCGTGTCTCCGTTGTTCAAAGAGCCGTTCAAAGAGCCGTTCAAGACGTCCCACCGACCGATCTGGGAAGCCACGTACCGGAACGCCCGAGCGTTAGCCTCGGAATCACGTATCGGCTCATCGAAGCGTATCGGCTCATCGAAGCGTTTCGCCTCCGATGTTTACCGCGAATGGCTCCGACGGGTGCCCTCTTCTTGCACATACCTTGTCCGACACGACACTAGTTTTGAGGTAATGTCCTATGAGTCATGATGAGTTAAAGCGCCTAGCTTCAGTCGACGTAGGTGAGTATGAGGGGCTCGACGGGGGGAGCGGGCGCGAAATTTTCTTCCGGCCGAAGCGCTTTGGTCTCGACGACCTTGCCCCCGTGCGAGTGGCAGCTCGCGTCGACGTGGAAGACGCGACTTACTCGGCTGCGCTTTTGAATATCTCGCAAAACGGCGCGTCGCTGGTCCTGCCGTTGGGTGTCCAGCTGTGCGATGGCGACCTCATTCGGCTTACCCTTCAAACCGATGACCATGACGCTTATGACGGTGAGGTTCGCGTTCAGTGGAGCCGCGAGGAGCAGGGGAAGCCCGTCATCGGTGTGGCTTTTCTCGATTCGCTGATCGACCTCGACGACGTCTTGCGTCTCCGCGACCTGCAAACCGTCCGCTCCGAGGTCGCGCGTTCGTCGAGGGGCGCTTGGCGCGACGTGACACACGACAGATTCAAGGCCGCCGTCGGAGATTTTGCTCTGTTTCTCGCCGACACCGCAGAGAACCTCGGCCGGGTCGAAGCGGCTCTCTCTCCGCAGAGCTTTTACGCAGAGTCTCACTCGGCTTCGCGCAAAGCACTTTTTCGAGCCATCCAGGAGGATGTTGTTCCGAGCGTGATTCACTACTCGGCCGAACTCGATGCCGCGCTTAGACTTGCTGGGAAGGCCGACCGTGCCGGGCTTCAAGAATTTAGCTTGAGGCATCTGCAAAGCTATCTTTTGCAAGCGCCCTGGATGCACCGAGCGTTCCACAAGCCGCTGGGTTATCCGGGTGACTTCGAGGTCATGAATTTTGTCTACGGCCGCGAGCTTGTCGGGCCGACGCTCTTCGCGAAGGCGCTGCACTTCGCCTTTCTCGAGGTGCCCGCGTCGGAAGCGGTGAGGCAGCGCAAGGAGCTCGTTAAAGCTCAACTCCTCGCCAAGCTAGGTGGCTCGGGCGACTCGCAAGGGGCGCTTCCGCCGGGCGGAGTGGTGCGTATTCTTTCGATCGCCGCGGGTCCTGCCCAGGAGCTCTATGAGCTGCTTCGTGACATCGAAGAATGTCCGGAGACTGAAATTCTGCTTTTCGATCAGGACGCTGGCGCACTTGCCCACGCTCACAGGCGATTGACGTCCATCGTCTCCAAACGATGGAAGGATCGCGTTCGTGTCACGTACCTTCACGACTCGATAAAGCGGCTGCTGGTGGATCCAGAGATTTTTCGTGACCGAGGGCTTTTTGACGCGATTATATGTGCCGGATTCTTTGATTACTTGCGTGTTCATAGCGCGATTAGGACCACAAAAACGATTTACAGTTATCTCGCACCAGGTGGGACGGCCTACATTGGAAATATGGTGCCCGAAAACCCGGACCGGTGGCTAATGGAGATGCATCTTGATTGGCACCTTATTTACCGTACCCGCGAGGAGATGATCTCGTTTGCTAGGGCGGCGGCGGTCGACGCAGAAGTCGGAATCATCGAAGAGCAAACGAAAATCAACCCGTTTCTCTCCGTGCAGCGGCCCCTGTAGCGCGACTTGTCTCGCAGGTTTTACGCACGATCTTCAAGGTTCGGCACCCGTAAGCCGTTCGCACTCAACTTACGTCTTGTGTTCCCCGTTGCCGGGCTTGTCGTCTGCACTGCATTGGGGTGCGGTCGGCGGTCAGGGACAAGCGAGTCGCCAAGCACAGCACCGTCCGCAGTTCAGGTCGCGGCTTCGCTCATTGAGACTTCGCCGCCGCTCGTCACGCAAGGCGTCCCTTGTGACGCCCCGGGGCTGAGTTGTCTTCGTTTCGACTCGAATGAGGCCGCGTTTCGCTGGATTCTGTCGAAGCGGCCTCTCCTCCTTGCGGTTGGAGAAGCTCATGCCCAAAAGGGAACCGAGGCGGTCGCTTCGGCCACACGCCGATTCACGGAGTCGATGCTTCCGCTCCTGGAAGGTCGAGCTAGCGACCTCCTCGTCGAGGCTTGGGCTGCCGATCCGGCGTGTCAGGGAATGGTGAAACAAGTCGCTTCTGCACAGAAGCCAGTCACTCAGGCGCAAGCGCAGACCAACACGAACGAGTACGTCACGCTCGGAGTGCGCGCAAAAGCGTTGGGGATGACTCCCCATCTTCTGCGTCCGACGTGCGGTGATTTCGCAGACCTCGCCGACGCAGGCCCGGACGTCGTCACGTGGTCTCTCGGGCTTATCAAGCGACTGACCCAGGAGAGAGCGACGACGCTCTTCGAGCGAAATCAACGCGCTGGAGCGGAGAAGCTTGTCGTCACGTACGGCGGCGCCATGCACAACGACCTCGAGCTCGCAGGCTCGCTCGGCCGCTATAGCTTTGGGCCCGAACTCGCGGCGTTGACAGGCGGGCAAATGATTGAGCTCGACCTCATCGTTCCCGAATACATAAAAGAGACCGAGGTCTGGCAAAAACTTCCTTGGTTCGCGTCGTTTCAAGCGCTCCGTGCGCGGGACGGTTCTCAGCCGGGAACACCCGCGGGAAGGGCCCTACCGACGCTCTATCGTTTCGGGGAGCGCTCGTTTGTGCTTATTTTTGCCCCTTCGGCGGAGGGTGCGGCCCCTGATCGCGCCTCTGCGAAACCTGAGACCCCATGAGGCGATGAGCCAAATTCACCCCTTTTTTGCGATTGGGGTTGTCAGTACCGCCCTTGATTTGCTTCCCTCTGCCGCATGAGCAGCACGCCCCTCATTCTTAGCCCGCCTTCGCCCGTCGGCAGCGATCCGAATTCGACTCCGCGCATCGAAGACGATCGCACGGGGATGGACGCCGCGACCCTTCGCCGCGCGTTTCTCGATCACCTTTCGTACTCTCTCGGCAAAGGAGCTCGTAACGCGACAGAGCTCGACCGGTTTGTGGCTCTCGCGCTGACCGTCCGCGACAGGCTCACGTATCGCTGGGCGCAAACTCAGGAGACCTACGCGCGCACCGACGCCAAGCGCATCTACTACCTTTCCGCCGAATTTCTTCTAGGTCGCGCACTCGTCAATAACCTTCACGCGCTCGACCTCCACGAAAAGGCAAAGACGCTTCTCAAGGGCGCGGGCCTCGACCTCGCCGATGTGCTGGAAGGCGAGCCCGAGCCCGGTCTTGGGAACGGCGGCCTCGGCCGCTTGGCCGCTTGTTTTCTCGACTCGATGGCGACGCTCGGCTACGCGGGCTACGGCTACGGCATTCGTTACGAGTTCGGCATTTTCGAGCAAGAAATAAAGAACGGGTGGCAGGTCGAGCGCCCGGACGCATGGCTTCGGTTCGGCAACCCGTGGGAATACGTAAGACCCGAATACGCCGTGAGCGTGGAGTTTGGCGGGCGCGTCGAGGCGTTCACCAACGCGGCGGGCGACGCCTCGGCGCGCTGGGTCGACACGCACAAGGTGCTCGGCGTTCCCTTCGATACGCCTATCGCAGGATTCCGGAACGACACGGTAAACACGCTGCGTTTGTGGCAAGCGAGGGCCGGTAACGAGTTTGACCTCAAAGTGTTCAACGACGGCGACTACGTGCGCGCGGTCGAAGACAAGAACTCGAGTGAGGTCATATCGAAAGTGCTTTACCCGAACGATAGCAATCAAGCGGGTCGCGACCTTCGTCTCAAGCAGGAGTACTTTTTCGTCGCGTGCGCCATTTCCGATATCGTTCGCCGGTATAAAAAGACGCATAAAAACTTTGACGACTTTGCGCAGAAAAACGCAATTCAGCTGAACGACACGCACCCGGCTATCGCCATTGCCGAGTTGATGCGCGTACTCGTCGATTTGCACAACGTTCCTTGGGATCGTGCGTGGGAGACCACTGTGGCTACGTGTGGATATACGAACCATACGCTGCTTTCTGAGGCGCTCGAGCGATGGCCCGTGGCGATGTTCGAACGGCTTCTCCCGCGGCATCTCCAGATTATCTACGAGATTAACCGTCGGTTCGTTCGCTCCGTCATGGCACGGTTCCCGGGGGACGACGCGCGCATTCGGCGCATGTCGATTATCGAGGAAGGAGCTGAAAAGACCGTCGCGATGGCGCACCTCGCCGTCGTCGGCTCGCACGCGGTAAACGGTGTTGCAGCCTTGCACACGGATCTTCTCAAGCGTGACGTGCTGCGCGACTTTGCCGAGATGACACCGGCAAAGTTCTCAAACAAGACGAACGGCGTGACGCCGCGTCGCTGGCTGTGGGCTTGCAATCCGCGTCTCGCCGCGCTCATTACGGAGGCTATCGGACCCTCGTGGGTGACGAACCTCGACAAGCTCGAAGACCTCTCGAAGTTCGCCGACGACGCTTCTTTCGTTGAGCGTGTGGGCGCTATCAAACGAGCGAACAAGGTCGACTTCGTCAAGTACTCGGCAGATACGTGGCAATTCCGGTTCGACCCAGACTCGCTTTTTGACGTACAGATAAAGCGTCTTCACGAGTACAAGCGGCAGCTTCTGAACGCCCTTCACGTCGTGCGCCTGTACCTTGACGCGAAGCGTGACGGGAAGATGCTCGCCGCGACGCCGCCGCGCACCGTGCTCTTCGGCGCGAAGGCCGCGCCCGGATACCGCGTGGCAAAGTTAATCGTTAAACTAATCAACAGTATTGCAGACGTCGTCAATAGTGACGTCGACCTTCAAGGTCGGCTCAAGGTAGCGTTTTTGCCAAACTACCGCGTCTCCCTCGCCGAGCGCATTATCCCAGCCGCAGACCTCTCCGAACAGATCTCGACCGCGGGAAAGGAGGCCTCCGGCACCGGCAACATGAAGCTGTCGATGAACGGGGCGCTGACCATCGGTACCCTCGACGGCGCGAACGTCGAGATCCGTGACGCCGTGGGACCTGAAAACTTTTTTCTTTTCGGGCTCA
The DNA here is from genome assembly GCA_025353725.1 of Polyangiaceae bacterium. Classification (GTDB taxonomy): domain Bacteria; phylum Myxococcota_A; class Polyangia; order Polyangiales; family Polyangiaceae; genus Labilithrix. The sequence goes on from JANXOF010000012.1 coordinate 260,354, forward strand.
CGACGCCAGAGGTCCGCGACCTTCAGCGAACGGGGTATCGACCGCGCGCGGTGTACGAGAAGAACGAAAAACTGCGCGAGGTCGTCGACCTCATCGCGAACGGGTTTTTCAGTACGGAGGATCCGGCTCTTTTCCGCCCGCTCACCGATTCCTTGCTCGACCACGATCCGTACATGATTCTCGAGGACTTCGACGGTTACGTGGCTTGCCAAAAGCGCGTGAGCGACGCCTTTCTCAACCCGGCCGCGTGGCACGCGATGTGTGTTCGGAACATTGCTAAAATGGGCATGTTCTCGTCAGACAGGACCATTCGCGAGTACGCGAGTGAAATCTGGGACGCGAAGCCCGTGGCCATCGAGCTGCGCCCTTACGACGGCACCTGAGGCGCGGTGGCGCGCGGGAGGAGCTCGCGAGCCACGTGTCGTAACTCTTCCCCGTCGCCGTCAGGTACCTGAGGCACGGAGTCGGGGGGAAGGAGCTCATCGAGCAGGGCGAACAGCTCCATCTCGCGCGCCATGATGCGACCGTCGGAGGCGATAGCGCGCAGCGCGACAGCGCGCACGGTTTCTGCAAGATTTCGTGGCACGCGGGTCGGGTCAACCTCTTCTCCCGCGGGCGGTGAAGAAAGGATTGCGGCGACGGTTGCGAGCGACGCGTCAGGTACGCCAAGCTCACGCGCGAGCCCGACGAAAAACGCCTGCTCCGTGTCGTCTACGTGAAGATCGGCCCATAGAAAAGACGCCGCGAAGCGCAGCACGCAGAGGCGGTCGTTTGGAGGGAGAAGCATGGACCGCCGAAGGCAGCTCTCGTGCCGTGCGTGAAGGACTAGCAAACTCGCGAAAAACTCTTCTTAGCCGCATGGCGCCGTTGCCTCGAAGGGTGTCCCGAGACAGTGCGCGAAAGCCCAAATCGCCCTAACCACGCGGCACGTCCGTGTCGGGCACGCTTGTCGCTCACCGACGCGCGCGGACGACTCTCATCAACGCTGTTGCCGCGGCGCGGGCGAGTTCTTCGAGCGCTCGTATCGCGCTCCCCGTTTCTGTAAGGTCATCAGCGACTAAAACTACGATGGCTTTGCCGCTCACGAAAATAGGTGCGAGGGCCACGTTGTCCGACCCACCGCGAAGGAGCGCGCCGAACGACCCGTGCGCGTCGTCGGGCGGTATCGGACCAAGGTAAAAACCGTCCCGAACCGCCTGGTCGAAAACACTGCCGACATCGAAGGGCAGGTGCAGCGCGCGGAGAGTTGCCTCGTCGCTGAACTCCGGGGTGCACGTCCACCCGTGGTAGCCGTCCCTCTTCACCACGAACAGCGCGGCTTTGACGGCCACGACCCGCGCGCCGGTGAGAATGAGGTCGAGCATGGCGTCTCGCGAGGCGGCTTCGCGCAACGCGTCCACCACCGCGGCGACCTCCGGCGATCGGGCAAGACCTGCGTGCGAGCTGGGGGCCATCTCGGTCGGAACGGACGGCGGACTAGGGATGAAGGACGGCCCCAGCGCAGGGCGTTGGGTGATGGCCGCCCGCGCAAAGACGGCGTCATGCCTCCGCTCATTGACCTCGACGATCTGCCGGAAGGCCCCGGGTTCGACCGCGTATCCTTCGCCAAGCGCGGAGTCCGTCGGGTCGACCCACGGCGGCGGCCGTTGCGTCCCTCCGCTAACCGCACTCGTCGAGAACGCTCGACGCGTGAGCGGAATCGGAATCTCTGAGCCCAAACTGTTCGGCGCGGGTTCGGGGTCCGCGAGGGTTGGTGCGTCGTGGATGGGCGTACCCCACGGAGGGGTCGCACGTGAACGACGCGCTTCGAGAGCCTCCTCGATTGCGCCGACCGTCGCGCGAAACAGCCTGACACGAGCCCCAAGGTGAAAGGCAATTTCGTCAGCTGGGTGAGCGTCGGTGGGGTCCGCCACGACGACATCGACGACATCCACGGGATCGACGCACACGGCGGTCTTGTCGCGGCGAACGGGAATCGCTCGCAAGCGCCCGCAGAGGCCGGGCGGAAGTTGCGCAATGAGCGTCGCATCGGGCACGACCTCACGGACGAAAGGTACGTCGCTGCGACCCAGGTATCGTTCGAGTACCTCGAATCCTAGGACCTCGGCTGCCGCCAGCGCGTGAACGAACGGCACACCCGTTTTGACGGTCGCAAAGAGAGCGTCTGCGAGCGCTCGTCGAGGTGCGGCCTCTTCGCGAAGCAGTGCCTTGGTAAAGTCGTCGGACACGCGCTCAGACTATCAGGCGCTCACTTGCGCTCGAACTGGAAGACGACCTCGCTTTTCCGCACTAAGCCCAGCTGTTCACGCGCGATGCGCTCCACCGCCGCGGGGTTTTCCCTGAGCTCTTTCACGTCCGTACGGAGGCGCCCGACGTCACCGCGAAGGCTCGCGTTTTCGACCTCAACACCGCTGAGCTCGGTCTCCAACGCCCGCATTCGCGGTAGCCCTTGCGGCTCGAGCAGCAAAATAGGAACCGCGACGAGCGAGAGCATTAAGACGGCGAGAGGCAAGCCGCGAAGGAGGGACTCGTGCGCCATCGAACACGTATCGTACTCGCGCCGTCGGTCGACGGACCAGTTCGCGGCGAAAATCGTCTCGAAAAACGATACGCTCCGCGCACATGTCACCACGCTGGGAGCCGGTCATTGGTCTTGAGGTGCACTGCCAACTTCTTACGCGGACCAAGCTTTTCTGCCCTTGTCCGACAACGTTCGGGGCCCCACCCAACACCCATGTATGCCCGACGTGCCTCGGCCTGCCCGGGGCGCTACCGGTCCTCAACGGTGAGGCGGTCGCTATGGCAGTGACCGCTGCACTTGCTCTCGGCTGTACGATTCGCGCGAAGAGTACGTTCTCGCGTAAAAATTACTTCTACCCTGACTTGCCAAAGGGCTACCAAATTACCCAGTTTGACGAGCCCTTTAGCGAAGGCGGGCATGTCGATTTAGAAGGAGCGTCAGGGGCTGCCGATGGGTCCGAAGGCAGCTGGAAGAGAGCTCGAATCCACCACATCCACATGGAGGAGGACGCCGGCAAAAACTCGCACACGCGGGGCTCGGCGTCGGTCGTCGACTTGAATCGTGCGGGCGTGCCGCTCATCGAGATTGTGGGAGAGCCGGATCTCTCGAGTCCGCACGAAGCGTCGGAGTATTTGCGTGTTTTACGCGAAATCTTAGTCTTTGTTGGGGTCAATGACGGAAACCTCGAAGAGGGGTCTTTCCGCTGCGACGCCAACGTTTCGATACGCCCCATCGGCGAGTCGAAGCTTGGCACGCGCGTTGAACTCAAAAACATCAACTCCTTTAAATTCGTCGAGAAAGCGATCGCGTCCGAAATCGAGCGTCAAAAAGAGGTGTTGGACGCCGGAGGTCACCTCACGCAAGAAACGCGCGGTTGGGACGAAGCCAATGGAACGACGTCTTCGCTTCGTAGCAAAGAGGCCGCGCAGGACTACCGGTTCTTCCCCGAGCCGGACCTGTTGCCCGTGATTCTCGACGACGCTTTCGTTGCCCGTAAGCGCGCCGATCTCCGAGAATTGCCGCGCGCAAAACGCGAGCGCTGGGTCACCGAGCTCGGGCTAACGCCGTACGCAGCGCAGGTGCTTACTCAGCACCCGGAGGTTGCATCGTTTTTCGAGGCGGCGGCGAACGGTTCGACTGACCCCGCGCACGCCGTTCGCGTGGCTAACTTTGTCCAGAGTGAGGTGCTGCGTGACGTCACGACGTACGGACAGGTGGCGCAGTTCCCCGTGGTCGCGCGCCAGGTGTCAGAGATCGTGGCCCTTGTCGCGACCGGAAAAGTAAGCGGAAAGCAGTCAAAAGAACTTTATCTTCTCTTGAAAGCACGAGGCTCCGAGGTGTCCACGGCCTCGGTTGTCGCGGAGCTCGGAATGGCGCAAGTGACAGACGTAAACGTGATCGAATCGGCGTGCGCGAAGGCGTTTGCCGCGCATCCGCGGCAGGCGGAGCAACTTCGTGCGGGGAAGGAGGCGTTGTTCGGCTTCTTCGTCGGCCAGGTGATGAAGGCGACGAAGGGAAGCGCCCACCCACAACTCGTCAACGACACGCTGAAGCGCCTTCTCGCGGCGACCTAGAGCGACCTAGAGCGACGTAGAGCCAAGCTTACAAGTGATGAACAAGTCACCCTCAGGCTTTCCTGTTCCGCCCCTCTCGATGCCTCTTGGTGTCGCTGTCGCGAGGGGCCGCGTGCTCATCGTCGACGACAACGCCGAGCTGGTAGAGGCGCTCCGCGGAGTGCTCGCCTCAGGTCTGCCCGGTCTTCACATCGAGAGCGCAGCCAACGGCGTCGCCGCTTTGGATATCGCGAAAAAGGGGTTTGACGTCGCCATCGTCGACGTGAAACTTCCAGACGTAAGCGGCATTGATTTGATACGCCCATTGCACGCGGCCTCACCGCTCGGCGAGGTCTTGTTGCTCACCGGATGTGCGAGTGTCGACGCGGCTCTCGGAGCGCTTCGGAGCGGCGCGTTTGCGTTCGTTCTCAAATCCTTTAGGCCCGAGGAGCTCATCTCCCTTGTCGAACAGGCCATAGGTAAAGTGCAGCTCAAACGAGAGCGCGAAGAGCTCGAGCGACGTTACCGCGATCTCGTCGAGGTGACCGACGTGCTTGTCTTCGCGCTCGATGGCGAAGATCGGGTAGCCCTCATGAATCGAAAGGCGGCGAGCATGGTCCATACGGTGCCCGAACACGCCCTCGGTAGGCCTTTTCTCGAGGCTTGGTTGCCGCCGGAAGACCGCAGCGGATTGCGCGCGGCGATCGCCGGAACCCGTGCAGGTCTCGGTCACCACCGTCCGCATGACGTCGAGACAGGGTTCGTCGACCAGAGCGTGCCTTCCACCTCGCGGCGCCGCGTCCGCTGGCACTTATCGTGTTCGCCCGAACCGGCAGGGCTCGTGTATGGAATTGGTATCGACATCACGGAGCGGCGGGCGCTCGAAAAGCGCGCCGCCGACGCCGAGGCGCTCTCGGCCATGGGCGAACTCGCGATGAACCTCGCGCACGAAATTCGAAACCCGCTCAATGCTGCCGTCTTGCAGCTTCATCTGTTGAACCGAAACCTCGATCGCCTCGAGGCTGAGGCGTCAACGCGTGCGGCGTTGAAGGATCGCGTGCGTATCGTCGGAGACGAGGTCGGGCGCTTAAACCGTTTGCTGACGGAGTTTTTGGAACTCGCACGCCCGCGCGGCATCGCTCGTGAGCCGGTGCACATCCCGCGCTTGATTGACGAAGTGCTCGATCTCGAGGCAGAAAGCGCGACGGGGAGGGGAATTGCTATTCTCCGTCACATTCCCGACGATGGCTGCGTCGCCATTGGCGATCGCGAAAAGCTAAAGCAAGTGGCTATCAACATTGTAGTCAATGCCCTCGAGGCCATGAAGCACGGCGGCGTGCTGACCGTGACGGTGAGACACGCGGGTGAGAGCGTCGTTCTGGTCGTCGACGACACCGGGCCCGGTATCGACGCGGCGGTGCTCACGAGTGTGTTTGACCCATTTTTCACGACGAAAGAAGCCGGTACGGGACTCGGTCTCTCAATCGTGAGAAAAATCGTCGACCAGCACGGGGGCGACGTCATCATCGACAGCGTTCAAGGTCGCGGGGCGCGCGTCACCGTCTCGATTCCGATGGGTCGCTAGCCTCGTGTTCCCGTGGCGGCGCCTCCTCCGCAGAATGCCGCGAGAGTCGACCCGACGTGCCAGAGTAACATAAACTCGGTCGAAACACGTTCTTCGATAAACTATAGGTGACTCCCCGCCGTCGCCGCGGATGGCCGAGCCGCTCCCGGTAGGACCGTTGGTGCATGAGTGGCGAGCCAGGTCAAAACGCGTGCGTGAGGACTTCTTCGAGCGCGTGTACTATACACTTTACGGTCCTCGGCTGGCGATGTCCGAAGGTCGGCTCCACCCGACGGCCAACGCGCACGATCGACCGGCTTGGACTTTATTTCAAAGCCACTACTTCAAAGCCACGGGCCGCGTTGTGTCCCTCGCTGAAGAGATAGGCGCTGGAGTACAGCCCGTCCGTAACATTTCTCGTAAATCGGTAGTGGCTTGTAACGAGCGTGCATCACTAGCTTGTACCGATTCCAACTCCGAGACGGGGATCCGCCAGCGCCAAGGCATGCCGCGCGGAGTGTCGCGACGAACGTCTCGGCGTGTCTTCTCGCGGCATGACTATCCTCAGTAGGCGCTTGCGGCCGCTTAAAAGCACGCGGCCGCGGAGGTTTTTACCTCACGCGGCCGCGTGTCTCAGATGGCTAAACGTACCGCTCGACTAGGCGAGTGTTACTTGCACGCGACGTTGTACGTCGTGCAACCACCGCGCCCGCCGCCTGCTACGGTTGCACCATTGCAGCCCCAGGTCGTGCCTGACGCGTTGGTTAGGCCGGCGTTGTATCCAGAATTGGTCGGGTCGACATAACCGAATTGCGTGCCCACCGTAGTTGGAAACGCCAGCGTGTTGCCATGCCATTGACCGATGCCGCAGCAACCGCTCCACGAAGCGTTTGAAGCAGCGACAAGGCACTGTCCCGCTGCAGCGAACGCCGGAGTAGAGTTCGTGAAGTACGAGACTGACCAATTACACGACGAGGTTGCGCCGAGTGAGACGACGCCAGATGTGCCGTCGGACGCGTGGCTGACGAGCTTTTTGCCGATGGCGGTGCACGAGGCCTCCGCCTTGGCTTGGTTGCAGTTGCCGATGGTTCCGTCACCACAGGGCACGTACTTTACCGCGCTTAGCAAGCCTGCCACGTCGCGAACCGTGCCGTCGCCGACAACGCATGCGATCGACACGTTTGAGACCGCAGCCGAGCCAATGGTGCCGGTTCCGTTGGTGATGGAGCAGAATTTGCCGACAGGCGCACTGCTGACGGTCACCGCGTAAGTCGCGCCGCTGGCGATGTTGGTCGTGAAGGTGAAGGTACCATCAACCGCTTGGGTGAGGTTGTTTCCGCCGTTGTTCTGGAGCGTGATGCTTCCGCCCGTGACGCCAGTGACGGTTCCGCCAACGGAGTAGGTGTTCGTGGTGCACGCGACGCCGACGCTGGATACGTTGCTTGAGCTGACGGTGCCCGACGGTGTGGTGAGCACACAGGTCTGGCTCGGGTTGGTGGGTTGAGTCTTGATGGCGACCGAGTAAGCGGCGCCGCTGGCAATCGGAGTTCCAAAAGCGTAAGCGCCGTTGCCATTGAGGGTGACGTCTTCGGTATTGTTGTTGCGAAGAACAAGACCGGTGCCTGCAAGGCCGCTGGCGCTTCCGCCAATGGTGTACTTGTTGGTCGAGCAATTCAGGGCGACGGTCACGATGTTACCATTCGTGACGGTGCCGGAGGGCGCGCTGAGCGTGCACGTCTGGCTCGGGTTGCTGGGCTGGCTCTTGACCGAGACGCTGTAGGGCTGCCCGCTAGCGATGGTTGTAGTGAAGGTAAACGTTCCGTTGGCGGCGATGGCCAGGTCGTTTCCGAGGTTGTTTTGAACGACAAGGCCCGCACCCGAAAGGCCCGCGGCGGTGCCGCTCACGGTGTACTTGTTTGTCACGCAGGTGATGGCGACGTTGGCGACGTCGGCTCCGCCGACGGTCCCGTTCGGGTTGGCGACGGTGCAGCTCTGACTGACATTGCTGGGCTGCGTTTTGACGGTGACGGCGTAGGTTTGGCCGCTGAGAATGGAGGTCGAAAACTTGAACGTTCCGTCGGCGTTGACGGGGAGGTCGTCGCCGGCCTTGTTTTGGAGAATGAGCCCAGCGCCGGCGAGGCCGGTGACGGTACCGCCTATTTTATAGGGGTTCGTGACGCAGGTGAGGGCGACGTTGCTCACGTTCGCCGCGGTGATAGTGCCGGACGATGCGCTGAGCGAGCAGGTCTGGCTCGGGTTGGTGGGCTGCGTCTTGATAGAGACGGAGTACGCGGCGCCGCTGCTGATGGCGGTGGAGAAAGCGAAGGTACCGTTGGCGTTGACGCTAAGGTCGTTGCCAAGGTTATTTTGAAGCACCAGGCCCGTGCCCGCGACGCCGGATGCGGTCCCGCTGACGAGGTACTTGTTGGTGGTGCAGTTGACGGCGACGCTGGTGATATTTCCCCCGCCGACCGTGCCCGAGCCGACCACGGTGCAGGTCTGCGACGGGTTGCTGGGTTGCGTATCCACGGTGACCGCGTAGGCGGCACCACTGGCAATCTTCGTGGGGAACTTAAAGGTCCCATTGGCGGCGACCGGGAGTGTTTCGTCGTTGTTAATCTTGAGCTTTAGGCCTGCCCCCACGAGTCCGGCGACGGTGCCGCCGACGTCGTACGTATTGGTGACACACGCAATGGCTACGTCCGTAATGGGCGCGCCGGCGATGGTGCCTGAGCCGCCGCCGGTGACAGTGCACGTTTGGCTGGGAGTGCCCGGTTGCGCTTTGACGGTGACGGCGTACGCCGTGCCCGAAGTGACGCCTTCGGCGAAGGCGAAGTTACCGCTGTTGTTGACGATAAGGTCGTTGCCCAGGTTGTTTTGAAGAGTGAGACCCGCGCCAAGGAGTCCGGTGACGGTGCCTCCGACGGGGAGTTTGTTCGAGTCGCACGTAACGGCGATGCTCGTGACGTTACCGGCTGCGACGATGCCGGTACCGGCCGCCACGGAGCAGGTCTGATAAGGGGCCGTGGGCTGCGTCTTGACGGTCACGTCGTACGCGGTTCCGGGCGCTACCTTGGTGGGGAACGTGAACGAACCGTCCGCGGCCACGGGAATGTCATCTCCGCCGCTGTTTTGAAGGACGAGGCCTGTTCCGCTCAACCCGCTCACCGAACCGCCGACGCTAAAGGTCGGAATCACCACCGCCGCGTCGACGGACGCGTCGGCTCCAAAGGGCTTCGGATCTACGGGGACGCTGCCAGACGTTCCGCCGCTGCTGCTTGTTGTTCCCCCTCCGCCTGTATCGCTACTTCCGCACGCGACAGCCACCGCGGCCGCCGCGAGCAATGCCGAACCGAGTCTCAAACATTTCATACGACGGAGGCTACGAGAGCGCCTAAGGCGTAGTACAGCCCGTCCGTAACATTCCCCTCAAATCGGTACTACCTTGTAGCGAGCGCGCATCACTCGCTTACATTCGACTCCAACTCTGAAACGAAAAAACCCGCCAATTCTCCAATGCGCACGCGCGTTCGCGGCGACCAGAAATTCGGCGGGGTCTTCTCAGACCTCACGTATGTAAGTCGCGTTCAGCGGCCGGGTGGCTTGAGCGGCAATACCGACGACGACATGGGAGGCGGCGGAATCTTTCCGCTCGCGCGCGCATCGGGACTCAAGCCGTCGCCGGCCTCAATCGACATGAGCGCCATGAAGATGCGATCCATGCCCAGTTCGAGCGCGCCGTCTTTGAGAAACAAGCCCGTGATCCGCACGAGGCGAAGAGCCGTGGTCTTGCCGAGTTCAGCGGTCTCGCGCTCTAGGAAAGCCTCGAACGTCCCGAACCCTTTCGCCTGATAAAGATGACGAGCCTGGATGTCCCGCAGGACTAGGCCGATGTCATAAAAGCCCTTCGCGAGGTTCTTACGGAAGCCTTTAATCTGCTGGAGGCAGTTATGAAGCTCGCCAATCTTAGCTTTGATGTCCTCGGCCATCACGGGCGTACGGATCGTCGCCCGTGCGCTGCCTGGCAAAGGCGGCTCGGCCGCGCGTGCGCGAGCCTCTGCCGCGTGTTTTGCGGCGTGTCGTGCGGCCCACGGAGCCGCGCCTCGTAGACCGAGCTTTCGCTTCGGTGCCTCCGCGGCAACCTTCTCCGCCTTCGCGGCCGCCGCTTTGGCGCCGCCCTTACCTGGGACCTTGGGTTCTGCCGACTTCGCCTTCGCGGGCTTCTTGGTCGCTGCCATTTCCGTAACGCTCATGAGGTAGTCCGGGGCCGGCCCGAGAACACATCAGCTACCGCAGCTGGGGCTCGCTCCGGACATTTACTGACCCTCTGCGAGTACCATCGTGCGTATCACCAGGTCTACAAATCAATGATCGGCGCCCTTCAGAAATCCGAACAACGGCTGCTGCACGGGCTCCGCGATGGCGCTCGCACCTGTATAGTCGGCCCGCCCATGGCCACGCTCACCGTGCCCTCCGACGCCGAACTCGAGGCTTTTATCGCGTCTTACGGTCTCGCCCCAAAGGGCTTTGCGAACGGTATTCCCTCGGGAACGGTCAACTCGAGTTATCGAATCGACCGAGAGGTAGGTTGTTACTTCTTACGCATCTACGAGCAGCAAGGGCAGCTCGGCGCCGAGGCCGAAGGGCGTTTGCTGCTGCACCTCGCCGCATCCGGTGTGCCTACACCTGCGCCAATGACGCGTCGCGACGGAGGCGTCATTGGCACTCTGGCGGGTAAGCCCGCCGCGATGTTTCCGTGGGTCGACGGCGCGATGCTTTGCCTCGCGTCCGTGACGCCTGGCGTCGCGCACGTCCTCGGAGGGGCGTTAGCCCGTATGCATCTCGCGGGTCCCGCGCCCGCGCCGTTGCCGCCTCTCGGTGCCGGCCGCTTTGGCGCCGATGACCTCGTCGCGCGCTGCGATCGCGTCGCAAAGTCGACCGACGCGGAGGCTCGCTTGCAGTCCGAGCCACTCCGCGACGCGATCATCCGCATCGATCGGCGAAGGCGTACCGACTTGCCGAAAGGCCTGGTGCACGGCGATCTCTTCCGGGACAACGTCTTGTGGCACGAGGGCAAGCTCAAAGCGCTCCTCGACTTCGAGAGTGCCCACGCGGGTCCGTTGGCGTACGACCTGGCCGTGGTGATCCTTTCGTGGGCCTACCGCGACACGTTCGATGTCGGCGTCGCCCGCGCGCTCGTCGCAGGCTACCGCGGCATTCGCGAACTCCTCCCCGTTGAGCTCGAGGGCTTCTACGCCGAGCTTGTTTTTGCGGCGCTTCGGTTCACGGTGACGCGCATCACGGACGACGCGATTCGCGTGGGCAAGCGCTGGCAACGGTTCGTGGCGCGTCGTGAGGCCCTCGAGCAACTCGGCCCCGCAGGCGTTCGCGAAGCGTTCGGGCTGTGACTCCGATGCGGCGTCGTTCGAGGCAGGCGTCGTGCGCTCGCTACGTGGCGCTCACATCCATGGCTTCGTGCGCCTTGGCGGATGCGGCACACGCGACTCCGTCGGTACCGCCCGCCACGGCCGGGGCAGTAGGCCAAGGAGAGCCGACTCACGCGCGAGTGCTTGTGCCGCCCGACGCGCGTTTTTCATTCAGCGAACCTCACGTCTATCCGTCGTTCGCGTGGGCCGCGTTGCAGCTGTTGCCGAGCCCCGAGGTCGTCGTGGGTCGCAGGGAGAGCGGGGGAGGAACCGACGCGACGTTCGGCCTTCGCTGGCAGTTGACTCCAATGGTGTGGTCCTGGGGAACCCACAGGCGCATCTCTCCGTGGAGGTGGTTTGTCGTGGATCCTCTGGCGCGCCATAGCGGTTCGCTCGAGCTCGAAGGCACGTTCGAGCTGCTTTTCGGTCAAATTGACCGATGGATTGTGAGGCCGGGCGTGCGCGCCTACCTTCCTGTCGCGCAGCGCGGAGAATACCTCTCGGTCTCGTTCGGTACATCTGCGTATACGTACGATGATAAGCTTCGGGTCGCGTATGACATCGGTGCTTATGTCCTGTACGGCTTACTCGGCGTGCAAATCACGGTGGCTCCGGAGCACGGCCCAATGTCAACGATAGGCACTATCCGGATTCGGTATTTTTAATGCTTCGCGTCGCGTGCTTGTCTCGATTCCGAGTCTCGCTTGTTTCCGTACTTGTGTGTGCGGCGGCGGTCATGAGCGCGACGATGCTCAGCGGATGCGGTCTCACGCGGGCCGCCGGAAATTCCGTGGCCGCGCTGTTCGCGACGCCGCGCAAGGTCGTGAAGCTCTCGCATCCCATCGACAAGAACGCGCGTCTCGCCGTGTTGTGGGTAGGCCACGCGACGGCGCTCGTGCAGATCGACGACAAGGTCATTCTCACGGATCCCGTGTTCACGTCGACCGTGGGTCAACTCTCGAAGCGCCTCGTCGAGCCCGGACTCGACCCCGAAAACCTCTCCCCGGTCGATGCCGTGCTCATCTCGCACATGCACTTGGACCACCTCTCGCTCGGGAGCCTTAGCGCTATCGAATCGAAAGTAAGGATGCTGCTGATGCCTCCGAAAGGCGTCACATACCTCACGGACTTCGCGTTCCCGGTGCTCGAATTGCGCGCGTGGCAGGCGTGGGAAAAAGACGGCCTTCGCGTTACGGCGGCGCCCGTGGACCACGAGGGCTTCCGCTACGGTATCGACGCGGCTTGGATGCAAGGCGCCTTCACGGGGTACGTCATCGAGTACCACGGCCTGAAGGTTTACTTTGGTGGTGACACGGCGTACGACCCGAAGCTCTTCGTAAGCGTGGCCGACCGCTTTCCGGCCATCGATCTCGCGCTCCTTCCGATAGGTCCCATCGAGCCACGCGCGTTCATGCGGCGAACCCATATGGACCCGGGCGAGGCGCTTCAGGCGTTCTTCGATCTTGGTGCAAAGCGCATGGTTCCGATTCACTACGGCACGTTCATCAACGGGACAGAGGACCCGAACGATGCGCTCCGAGAGCTCGCGTTGGCCAAGACTAGGTGGTCGCTTGGCGCGCGCGAGGTCGTTCCCGTGGCCGTCGGCGAGCGCCGCGTATTCCTGAAAAAGCCATAAGTTCCAACGCGGGTGGAACGACGCGTTGTTTGGATTCCAAGGAGTGACGCTCGAGCCCGATTTTTTGTTGCGGGTTTGCGCTTAAGCGTACCGTTGCGGCCCTAACCCACACCGTTGAGGTTTTCATGACGCGTCGTCCTCTCGCTTCACCGCTGCGTACGTCCCTTGTGGCCTTAACCTGCGCAGGCATTCTGCTGGCTTGCGGGTCCTCCTCGAAACGAAGCGCTTCGTTCGACGACGAGAACGGCGGCGCCGTGCTCGGCAACACCCCAGGTGGCAGCGGCGATCCGAACTTCGGCGGCGCTCAGGGCGCCCCAGGCGATGGTTCGAACCAGGGCGCCTCGTGCGCGTCGCAGTCGACCAAAGCCGAACTCAAGCAGCTCGACATCTACATCATGCTCGACCAGTCGAGCTCGATGTCCGAGCGCGCCGGACCGACTAACAAGTGGGACGCCGTGACGAGCGCGCTCGCGGCTTTTGTCAAACAGCCGTCACTCGTCGGGGTCGGCGTCGGTATCCAATTTTTTGGACTTCCGCCAGGAGGCGACGCCATCGTGTGCCCTGGTACGTGCAAAGTAGATGCAGACTGCGGCGTGAACAACAGGTGTATTCCTGCAAACTGGTTCCACGACGCGTACTGCACGAAGCCAGTCGACGGAAACGTGTCGTGCGCGGCCGTCGACTACGCATCGCCCGAAGTTCCTATCGCTGCGCTACCTGGCGTAGCTGCGGAGATCATACGAACCATCGGAAGGCACTGCCCGAGCACGTCGACCCCGACGTTGCCCGCGCTGGAGGGTGCGGTGCAACACGGCAAAGCGTGGGCAGCGGCGCACCCCGACCGCGTTACTATTGTTTTGCTCGCCACGGATGGTGTGCCGGACAGTAGGTGCAATAACGATCTGGGGACCATCAACGCTGTTGCTACGGCTGGTGTGTCCGGTACACCCAAAGTGCTGACATTCGTGATTGGCGTCGGCGACGAGCTTCAGGCGCTCAATGGCATCGCAAAAGCGGGCGGAACGAGCAATGCTTACCTCGTCGACGTAAAAGCGAATACGCAGCAGCAGTTTCTCGACGCGCTCAACAAGGTGCGCGGCGCGGCGCTCGGCTGCCAATACAAGATACCCGCCGCAAAAGCGGGCGGCGGCGAACTCGACTTCGGCAAAGTAAACGTCGAATATACGCCCGGCGTCGGCGCGAAAGTCACTCTCCCGAAAGTCCTCGATAAATCGAAGTGCCCGGCGACCGGAGACGCTTGGTATTACAACAACAACAGCGCCCCGACCGAGATCGAACTCTGCGACGCCTCGTGCAAAGCGATCTCACTCGACCTGAAAGGCGAAGTCAGCGTCGCCGTCGGCTGCGCCACGGTCGTCCGCTGAGATACGCCTCGCTGACGCCTTGGTTTTCGCCAAGGCGTTAGCGGTTTCAAGTGCCTAACCGCGAGCTTCAGCGACGCGAACGTTGACCTTCGGCACCTCGAGCTTCGCGCGTAGTTCGACGACGCGCGAGGTGGCCTTTGTAAGTCGAGCCTGCTGAGCCTCCACGTCAGCTTTGAGCGTCACGTCGTCTTTGGTGCCCTTGCGCCGCACGTCGCGCGCGGCGTTGAGTACCTCGAGCACTTCGCGATAAAGCTCCTCGCCCGCCGTCACGACCCACACGTCGAGTTTCTTCGCGAAGTCTTCGATCATCGCGTCGACTTTCGGACCTACGTGCTTGGCCGCCGACCGGATGACGTCGGGCGCTTGCTCTTTCGCCTGCTTCTTGTACTCCGCATCCATCCGGTCGCGGACAAAAAGCGCGAGTGCGGGCGCGCCGAGCAGCGCGATCATCGCGCCCGCCATCAGACTCCCCGCCACGGCCGTGCCGATCCCGACGAGCAACACCGCGGCCACGCCGGCGTCGTAGCGAAACGTGTCCATCTGCACGTCGAGCTTCTTCACCTCATAACCGAGTGTCTCCGCGACGTTTCGTGTGGCGTCGTTGGCGTCCTCTTTGATAAGCGCGATGGTCTTTTCGGCCAGCGTCTCGAGCTGTCCGCCTATCTCCTTCCCCTCAGCCTCGGCCCACTGCCTAAACGTGTCTTGGAGAAACGCGGGGAGGAACTTGCGCAAATCGTCGCGTTTCGCTGAATCAATGACGTTCGGTAGTTGACGAATCGTCTCCTCGACGAACCGCTCGAGGTTCTTCTGCGCGCCTACCTTGATACCGGTTATTTCCTCACGAATGCGCATCCGGCGCTGCTCGATCGTGCCCGCGGCGCCTTGCAAATCCGTCTCGAGAACCTTGATGCGTCGTTCCAGCTCCTCCGTTTTCATCGCGAGCGACCGACGATGCGCGTCGACGCCTTTGGCGAGCAGCGCGGCGACGTTGAGCCCTTCGCCCAGCGCATTATCGAGTAAAATGCGCCCGCGCTCCTCGGCGAGGAACGTCGTCAGGTGCGCGAGTAGCTCGGGCATACCCGATTGCGCCATGTTCCCCTCGAGTGCGGTCTCGGCGCTAATCGGAAAGACCACGGGATCTTTGACGAGGTGCGCGAGTTGCGTGCGCGCGTAGCCGAGCGCCTCTTTGCGCTCGTCTTCGTTGAGAATGTCCCACTTCGTGATGACAAAAACGATCTTGTCGCGCGAGGCTTTCAGCAGCTTTTCTTGCAGAAAGGTCCGTTCGCTCTCCTTTAGGATTTGCCCCGCGTCGAGGAGAAAAAGCACGGCATCGGCACGAGGAATGTAGCTGTACGTAATGTCGGCGCGTTGCAGCGACAGATCGTTTACGCCGGGCGTGTCGACGAGCAAGATACGCTCTTTCAAAAGCGCAGCCGGATACCCCACTTCGAGGTAGTCGACGTCGTCTTGACTGTGCTCCCCCCCGACGGCGAACTTTCGCGCGTCGCCAAATGGCAGGCTCTCGCGTTTTCCGGACGTGTAAACCACCGTCGACTCGGGCGTCTCGGCGTACTTCAGGTGGTGAATCGCGGCGGTGGTCGGTGTCACTCCGACCGGCAATACGGCTTCACCGAGGAGCGCGTTCACGAAGCTCGATTTCCCGTGGTTGAACTCGCCGACGACGACGAGATGAAACCGATCTTCCTCCATCTTTTTGACCAAATCGCGGTCGAGACGCTCCTTCAGGCTCTTGGCCCCGAGCTCACCTGCGATGTCCGAGAGCTCCTGCAGCGCCACGGTGACGTCGAGCTTCCGTTCACGAAATCCTTCGAGCATTGACTCTTTCCTTCAGCCATTCAGCAGTGACAGCGGGTTCGCAGCATGCGCGCCTCCTAGGCGCCTTCGTTCCCAGAGACAGGCGCTCAGGCATCGCCCTTCAGAAGGCCTTTGACCCGGTCATCGACCTGAAGCATCGAGAGGCCAGCTTGCGCGGAGTCGCTTCGTGCGGCGTGCTTTTTGTACAGTTCGGCCTCTGCAAAGACGCGCATCGCGAGCACGCGCTTGGGAAGGAAGGGGTGAGACGCAAGCGCCTCCATGTAGCGCCCTATCGACTCTTTGCCCTCTTCGTACTGTTCGAGAAACGCCTCGAGGTTAAACTCCTCGTAGAGCTTTCTCGAGCCGACCACGAGCTTCGTGAGCGCGCGTGCGGCGACGTGAGCATCGCGCGCGCACATCATGCCCGCGCGGTCGCACGTGATCTCCGCCCGGCGCGACCAGGCATTGAGAGGCAAAATCGCGGGCATCACGAGGAGCCCAAGGTACGCCTCCGCGACGAGCTTCAGAAAGTGGAGCGTGGTCAGGTAAACGACGTGCGAGTTATGAATATGACCGCACTCGTGCCCGAGCACGAAGCGCAGCTCCTCGTCCGTGTATTGGTCGACGAGTGCAGAGTGCACGACAATGAACGATTCCTCGTCGGTGCCGAACGTGCCGGCGTTCAGCGTCGGACTATTGACGATGTAGATCTGCGGTACCCGTATCCCGAGGGTCTCGGAGCACTCGCGAGCGATTCCGTAGATGCGCCCAAACTGACGTTCCGAAACCTTGACTGCGTTTCCGAGTAGTCGCCCCCGTTCGCGTTCCTTGAAGACACGCACGGCGCTCGCGACGGCAAGCTCGATGGGTTTGGCGGACTCGAACGTCGCGCGCGTCTGACGGTCGAGCACGTAGGAGTAGTCGTGTGCGCCCTCCATGGCGCCGCCCGCACGAGCGGCCTTCCGCTTGTCGACAAACGCGTTGAAGTCCAGTGTAGGGGCGATGGCCATGAATACCTCGATGCCTAGCGTAGGCGTGGCACCGGGCCTTCGCAACGTCCGCCGCGACGTACGCGGGGGCGTGTCGACTTCGGGCGCGCTACTCGATGCGAACACCGCCCGCGACGAAGCGTGTGTCCGACTCGGACGTCCCCGAGCGCGACCGGAACACGCCCGCCGCGATGAGCGTAAGTGTAGAGGCCGCGACGACGCCGACTCCGAGCGCTGTCCAGGTAGCCCAGCTTACGGCAGGTCGCGTCGGCACCGGAGCGTATCGCACGGCAGGAACCTCGAGCGCGAGCGCGTGTCCCCACTCGACGAACGGGCCACAAGAGCTCCCCGAACATCGGGCGACTTCAATGCCTTGCGTGCGGGTCGAAACGGCTGCGGCGACCCAAAGATTACACGCGACGCCCTCCGCTAAGACGTTCCCAGCGCTGGTGCGTAGGACTCTGGAAAGCGCAGCGGCTGAGCATGCACTCTCGTCGCCGACGTGGATCGCGAGCGTCGCCTCCGCGGCGCCTGGCCTGGAGGCCGCGACGGGCACCCACGCCGCGAACGCTGGCAGACCTTCGAGGGTAATGACGAGGTGGTGTTCTGTCGGCGCGACATCCACCGTCACGAGCTTTACGCCCTTGTCGGACGATGACTGCTCCACCTCCTGGCCGTCGAGTCGAACGACCATCCGCTGCGCAAAACCGCCTTGAATAGCAAGCGTTAGGCGCTCTTTGGCGCGCGCTGGATACGTCGTTTCACCGACGCCAGGGAGCCTGCCACCGTCGAGCGCGTCGGCGTCTTGCCACGCCGCTCGCGCGCGGGCCTCATCGCGAGGGACGACGCGTGACCATCGCGCCGCCCAGCTCCGGTGAATTTCGGCGCGAAGCCACGCGGCGTGCGGTAATTCTGGGTGACCGCGCAACAGCGATTCCCCGCGCGCGAGTGCGCGCTCGACCGCATCGGCGTCCGCGGCGGCGAGGGCATCGCGTGCAGTTTCGATCGCCTTCTCGACTTGATCCGAGACCGTCGCGTCAGGGGCTTCCCTCGCTTCGCTGGGGGTTTTAGGGGGCTCTCGAAGGCGAATCGCGCGCGCCTGCGCCCAGC
Source organism: Polyangiaceae bacterium (assembly GCA_025353725.1). Lineage (GTDB taxonomy): Bacteria > Myxococcota_A > Polyangia > Polyangiales > Polyangiaceae > Labilithrix. The sequence continues at coordinate 278,353 of JANXOF010000012.1, forward strand.
TTTCGAGAGCTTTTGAGGCTTCTGCGCGGGACATCGGCGCGAACGACGCGGCGGGCGAAAGCGCCGAGCCTGGACTGGAGGCGCTTTGTGCGACGTCCACCCAAACGACGGCGACTTCGGCGGCGTCGCTCACCTCCCGAGCGCCTCTGCCGCCTTGAGGACCTCCGGGACATGGCCCACGACTTTGACGCTTCGCCAAACCTTCACGACGCCGCCTGCGTGGATCAGAAACGTGGTCCGAATCGTCCCGAACACCTTTTTCCCATACATGGACTTTTCGCCCCACGCGCCGAAACCCTCGAGCAGGATTCGATCGGGGTCGGACATGAGCGGGATCCGCAGGTCGTACTTGGTGCGAAATGACGTGTGGCTCTTTAGTGAATCACGCGACACGCCGACAAGGACGGCGCCTGCGTCGGCAAACAGAGAGCTCGCGGCCGAAAACTCTTGTGCCTCGCGCGTGCAGCCGGGCGTGTTGTCTCTCGGATAGAAGAAGACGACGAGGCTCTTCTTCCTGCCCTCAAGTAAGAGGTCTCTGAGTGAAACAGTCTTCGTCGCAGAGGCGCCGTCAGCCGCACGGTAGACGGTTTCCAACGCGGCCGGAGGGCCGTGCATGAGCGCGCGCGGGATAGCATCGCCATCTTCGAGTCTGTCGCGCGTGTCGGGTGTATCGAGTCCATCGGGTACGACTGCCACGCGGCTATGATACGCTTTTAAGCCCGCCGTGCAGCTCAACTTTGCCGCCCGAGAAGTCGCAATCAAACTCGTCTATTACGGCCCTGCACTGAGCGGAAAGACGACAAACTTGAAAGCCCTCCACGCGCGGGTCGCCGAGGAGAGTCGCGGGCGCTTGATGACGCTCGACACGAAGGACGACCGAACGCTTTTTTTTGACGTTCTGCCGCTCGTGTTCCGAGCGGACGTCGACGGCGCTACCATCCGTGTGAGGGTGAAAGTGTTCACGGTCCCCGGGCAGGTGGTTCATTCATCCACGCGTCGGCTCGTGCTCCAAGGGGCAGACGGGATCGTGTTCGTTGCGGATTCGCAGGTCAGTGAGACAGAGAACAACGCGGCGTCGTTTCTTGATTTGCGCGCCAACTTCAAAGACATGGGACGTTCGCTTGCGCAGGTACCCCTGGTGATTCAGTTCAACAAACGTGATCTCGTCAAAATTCGCCGCGACGCTGAGATTGACGACCTCGCGCGACGCGGCACCGACCCCGTTTACAAGGCCTCCGCGACGCGCGGGGAAGGCGTTATCGAGTGCTTCTTTGGACTCCTTGAACGAGCCTGGCGAAGTCTCGATAAGGAGCATGATTTGGCGTCCACGTTGGGGCTCCCTTCGGACCTCTTTCTCGAACGCGCGGCCGCGAGCCTTGGGTACGACGAGACGGCACGGGCGCTTTCCGCGGCGTCTGTTCGCTGCTGTGGGTCATGAGAGCCTCTCGCGTGCCGCCCCCTGCGTTCGATGTCGTCGGTGACCTCAACGTTCGTATCGAGGACGTCGTCGATCGCGAAGACCTCTTTGAAATGTGCCGAAGTGCGCAGGCCTTGTTTGGCCTCGGGGTGCGCGTCTATTCCTCCGAGGGAGCGCTGCTCGCGAACGAGGGCCGCGAGCTTTCTATGTGCGGACTTGTCAACGAAACCGCGGCGGGTCGAGCCGCGTGCGGCGCGACCGTGAACCGGGCAAAGAGTGTCGACCCCTTGAGCTCCGCCGAGGTCTCCGATGGGTACCTGGCTCGCGGCCGTGCCCTCGGGGCTGACCATGTCGTGCACGCTTGCTTTACCGGCCTCGCCTACCGAATTGTCCCACTCGTCTACGAGACGCGTCACGTCGGCCGCATCGTCCTTGGGCCTTACGCGCCTGCGGATATGAAAGAGGCGCCCGCGTTGCTCGTCCGTACACTACCCACGCTCGACCGTCAGGAGGCGAACGCGCGTCTCTTGGGCCTCCCCCGGTTCGAGCCATCGGCGCTCGCGCAAATAGCCCAGCATTTGAAGACCGCATTGGAAGTTATCATTTTTAGTAGTCATAAAGCGTACCTGACGAGCAAAATGCATCTTTACAGTGTTCGCGAGAGTTATCGCACCCTCGAAGAAAAGAACGAACGCCTTGAAGAGGCGCTCGCGCGTCTCAAAGAGCTCGATCGCCTTAAATCCAACTTCCTCGGTACGGTGAGCCACGAGCTGCGCACTCCGCTGACCTCGATTATTGGCTACAGTGAGATGCTCGCGGACGGTATCGCGGGTCCACTCGCCACGGAGCAGGCAGAGTTCGTCGACACCATTCACAGAAAGGGAGAGCAGCTGCTTGCGCTTATCGTGGGCTTGCTCGATTTGTCGAAGTTGGAGAGCGGAACCATGTCGCTTCGCTACGCACCGATGCAGATTGGGCCAACCCTCAAGGAGGTCGTCTCGACGCTCGCTCCAGGCGCTTTGAAGAAGGGCGTGGAAGTCGAGCTCGCGCTCGATCGGACGTTTTGCGAGCTTGCAGGAGATGCGGAGAGGTTGCGGCAGGTGTTTGTGAACCTCGTCGACAACGCCGTAAAGTTCACGCCGAAAGGCGGCAAAGTCACTGTAACTGCGACCGTGCGCACGATCGAGCCCGGCGCGCTAAGCGAGGTGAGAGGCACTTCCGATGTGGACGACATCGGAATTGTCCTGCTCGCGGCGCCCCACCTGGACCAAAAAGCCGTCGAGGTAACCATTACCGATACCGGTATTGGCATCCCACCTGCAGATCGAGCAAAGGTGTTTGATGCGTTTTATCAAGTCGATTCCTCCGCAACGCGCGAGCACGGCGGCACGGGTCTCGGATTGTCTATCGTGAGGCGGATTGTGGAAGCTCACCACGGCGTTGTAAGTGTTCAGGCCAACGAGCCACAAGGGACGATCTTCGTCGTTACACTTCCGTCAGCCCATGCACGTCGCGTAATGCCCTCGCGCGTGCCGCCCGCGGTGCGCCCATGAGCCACTCCGTGAACGAGCTCGCGCGCGTCCGTCGTTTACGTTCGCTCTTTTCTTCGCAGCCGATGTCGAGGGCTATCACCCTGGGCATTGGTGATGACGCGGCCGTGCTCTCGCTCGCGTCGCTGGGAGCGGCTTTCGAGCCGTCGCGCATGCGCGGGGGGCAGGGAGCGCCGGAGGAGCACGATGCCTCGCTCGTTTGGACCGTCGACGCCCAGGTCGAAGGTACGCACTTCAAAACAGATTGGGTCTCGTGGGCGGACATTGGCTGGCGCAGCTTCATGGCTGCGGCGAGCGATCTCGCAGCGATGGGGTCTTCGCCGGTGGCGGCTCTGTCTTCGCTCGTCCTCGCGGCGAGTGTGGACGACGACGCGCTCGATGCGTTGACGCGTGGTCAAGCCGACGCCGCGGCCGCGGTAGGCGCGCCGATTGTTGGAGGCAACCTTTCCCGCGGAACCGAAACGTCGATTACGACAACGCTTCTTGGACGCTGCGCAAAGCCCGTGCTGCGAACGGGCGCACGTCCTGGCGACGGATTGTGGCTTGCGGGTAGCGTCGGGCTGGCCCGCGTCGGTCTCCTCCTCACCCGTCAAAACAGGTCCGACTCGCGCATGCAAGACGTGGAGACGGAGGCGTGCCTTCGTGCGTGGCGGCGACCTATCGCGCGCATGGAGGACGGCTTGACCCTCGCGGGGTTGGCACACGCGTGCATCGATATCTCCGACGGACTCTCGCACGATGCGTGGCAGCTTGCCGAAGCGAGCGACGTGCAACTCGTCCTTGACCAAGCTGCGGTGCTTGAGGCCGGCGGGGAAGCGCTCGTGATGGGGGCGTTGGTGGGAGGCGAGAACCCGCTAGAGCTGGCGCTGGTAGGCGGCGAGGACTACGCGCTCCTCGCGGCGAGCTCCGTTCCGCTCTCCGGGTTTCTCTTGGTTGGCAGGGTTGAGGCTTACGAAAGCGGTCCGCGTCTGTTTATGCAAACGGCTCGAGGTGTCGTTCCCCTCGAGCCGCGCGGCTTTGATCACTTCGCGTAGGCGTCTAAAATCCAGCGCAAACGGGAGGAAGATTGCGCCCCGCGAGTGCGGTCTTGAGGAGACTCAGCTCGGGAGCGTTGGCCAAGCCAGCTTGTGAGGCGAGTCCGTCGCACTGACCTGCCGCGGCGATCAGCATGCCTGCCTCGGGAGAGGCGCCCATCGCCCTCGCTTGGGTGCGAAGCTGCGTGCAGCACTGACGGAGCCGCGCCACGTTGGTCGAGATCCCGGGGCCTGTCGCTTTCTTGGCGGCATCAGGGGCTGCGTCGACGCCGGCGTCTTCTTCGAGCGTCGTCAGGATGAGCGGCGCCGAGTCTTGCTCGACAGGCGCCGGAGCCGGGGTGGCGTCGACGATCGCCGGCAGCTCCTTTTTCGGGCAAGCGACGAGCAGCGGCATCGCGCTAAACACGGCGACCGCGAACGCCGTACGACGGGCGCGCGGGCGAACGACGAAGTGGGCCCGAGCACTCGGAAGCGGAGCCGGAACTGGAAATGGAAAAAGAGCCATTAAGCAGAATCTCCTTAGGAGGCATCACCCTACAAGAAGGCGAGGCTGTATGGGTAGAATCACGCCTCCTACGCGCGGCGAAAGATGACCGCGCTCCGCTGCCGTGGGGCGCTAGATCCACCCGATCGGGCGAAGGACACCTCCTCATTCAAGCAGAATTGGTCGATTTGCCTTCAGTAACCCACCGGTGTGGAGTGGTCGCACTTTTGCAAACCTTCCTACGAGACGATAGGAGCCCGTATACCGCGTCGTGATAAAAGACGCGCCATGCCTTCCATCACGCACGAGGCATTGGTTTTGCTCTTTCGGAACCGACCCGAACTCGCACCGGAACTCCTTCGCGACGTGCTTGGCGTCTCGCTGCCCGTCTACGCGGAGGCGCGCGTCGAGGCCGCCGATTTGTCGGAGGTCAATCCTGCCGAATATCGAGCCGACCTCGTGGTGCTACTCGTCGAGGGCAAGCCTGTACTTGCCATTGTCGTCGAAGTGCAGCTTCAGAAGGACGCGCGGAAGGCGTTCACCTGGCCGGTTTACGTGACGGGGTTACGCGCTCGCTTTGAATGCGCGGCCTGTCTTCTCGTCGTCACGCCCAGTGAAGGCGTTGCCGACTGGGCTCGCGCCTCGCTCGAGATAGGGCCGGGCTCGCGGGTTGTCCCTTTTGTTGTCGGTCCAAAAGCGATTCCACTCGTGCTCGATGTTCAAGCCGCGAAGCGCGATCCGGAGCTTGCGGTGCTCTCCATCATGGCTCACGGAAAGGACGAATTCGGACCGCAGATTGCCCTGGCTGCACTTTCCGCGGCCGTCGGTCTCGACGAGGAGCGAGCCCTGCTATACTCGGACGTGATCATGGCCTCGTTGAGTGAGGCCACTCGCATCGCGATGGAGGAACTCATGGCATCTGGCAATTACGAGTATCAGAGCGATTTTGCCAAAAGTCATCAGGCCAAGGGCCGTTCAGAGGGCCGTTCAGAGGGCCGTTCAGAGGGTCGTTTAGAGGGTCGTTCGGAGGGCCGTTCGGAGGGCCGGCTCGAGGGCGAAGCGCTCTCCATCATCAAGTTTCTAGAAGCGAGAGGTCTGAAGGTCTCCGAAGCTCAGAGGGCTCGCATCGTCACTTGCACCGACGCCGAAACTCTTGACGCGTGGACCCGCAAGTCGGCGACCACGGCGTCGCTCGAAGCGCTTTTTGAAGCCTGATGCCGTGCGAAATGAGCGAAAACCCACGATAACGCCTGCCTCGGCCCGGAGACGTACATCTTCAGAAAGCTCATGAGAGGCGATGAAGACTGATCGCGCGTTCAGTACGTGATAAGACTGATGCGTGAGCCGCCGCGTCCGTATCGAGCCCTCGACGCGGATGCCTTTTGAGTCTGACGCGCAGGACCAGGGGGACGCAGAGGATGAGGCAACCAAGGAGCTTCTAGCCCTCCGGCGCGCGATTGAGACACGCCCCAGCAAGTACGTCGAACTGACGACACGTACCAACTTCAGCTTTCTTGCGGGCGCGACTCCTCCAGATCGAATGGTCGCCCGGGCAGCCGAGCTCGGCTACGACGCCATCGCCATCGCGGATCGCGACGGCCTGTATGGCTTGGTGCGCGCCCACGAGGAGGGGGTAAGGCAAAACGTTCGCATTGTTGCCGGGTGCGAGCTCACGCTTGAGCAAGAGGGACTCGATGTCCCTGAGGTCCCGGGCAAGCCAACCACGCTTACGGTTCTCGTCGAAAATCATGCAGGATACACCAATCTCTGCAAGATCCTGACAGAGAGCCACAGGCGACACCCCAAGTCGCAGCCTCTAAAGCGGACAGACAACCTCGACGAGGACGAACTCCCGCGCAACACGTTTGCCGGTATTCCGCTGACCTTCGTATGCGCACACGCCGCGGGCCTTTGGGTTCTCGCGGACGCTACGTTGCCGATGAAAGAGCTGCATCGTGCGTTCGGCGCTCGTCTCTCGATCGCGGTTCATTTGCACAAGGACGGCGAAGACCGCGTTCGCGTCACCCGCGCGCTCGACGCCGCTCGTATTCACGGCGTTCCGCTTTGCGCGACCAACCGTGTTCTCTTCGCTAGGCCTACCGACAAGCCGCTCTTCGACGTGCTTCATTGCATTCGTGAGGGTAAAACGCTTGACGAGGCCGGGCGCGAATTGCCCCCCAACGCCGAGGCTCATCTAAAAAGTGAGGAGGAAATCGTGCGCCTCTTCTCGCTTCATCCCGATTGGGTCGCCCGCTCGCGGACCATCGCGGATCGCTGCCGCTTTTCGATTAAAGAGCTCGCGTACCAATTTCCGTACGAGATAAGCGACCTCGTCGATCGCGATTTTCAACACCCGGACTCAGACAAAAGCGCGCCGAAGGAGACCGCTGATGAGGCGTTGAGGCGTCTCACGGCTCTCGGCGCGAGCGAACGATACAGCGGCTTGATTCCTGCGAAGGTCACCGCGCAAATCGAGAAGGAACTCGCGCTTATCGCAACCCTCGAGGTCGCGCCGTACTTTCTCTCCGTTCGTGCCATTATCGATATGGCTCGTCGGCGAGATATCCTCTGTCAGGGCCGCGGCAGCGCCGCCAATAGTGCCGTTTGTTATTGTCTTGGAATTACCGCGGTTGACCCCGCGCGGTCGAACATGCTTTTCGAACGGTTTCTCTCGGCGGAACGGCGCGAGCCACCCGACATCGATGTGGATTTCGAACACGAGCGGCGTGAAGAAATCATCCAAGAAATCTACGAAACCTACGGGCGAGATCGCGCGGCGATGGTGTGTGAGGTCGTCAGCTACCGGGCCAAGAGCGCGTTGCGCGAGGTCGGCAAAGTCTTTGGCTTTTCGCTCGAGCAGGTCGACAGGCTTGCCGGCGTCGTGACGTGGTGGGACGGCGTGTCTGCGGTGAGTGAGTCGCGCCTCAAAGCTATCGACTTGTCCGCGAGCGATCCGCGCGTTCGTTGCACGGTGGCTCTCGCCCGTGCGCTTCAGGGCTTTCCTCGGCATCTCGCCATCCACGTCGGTGGCTTCGTGCTCTCGGCCGCACCTCTGTACGAGGTTGCGCCTATCGAGCCTGCGACGATGCAAAATCGCACCATTATTCCCTGGGATAAAGACGACATCGATACCCTCGGGTTCTTCAAAGTCGACGTTCTCGGCCTTGGCATGCTGACGGCTATCCGCAAGTGTCTCGATCTCGTCAAGGAGGCGGTGCGGAGCGGGCCTGATTCGGCTGCAGGGCCGGGCAACCCTCTCGCGACGGGAACGGCGATCGAGCGTCTCGCTTGCATTCCTGCAGAGGATCCGGACGTCTATGCCGCGCTATGCCGTGCCGACACCGTCGGCGTCTTTCAAATCGAGAGCCGCGCACAGATGGCGATGCTCCCGCGTCTCAGGCCACAATGCTTTTACGACCTCGTCGTGCAGGTCGCAATCGTGCGTCCCGGACCGATTCAGGGCGGCATGGTACATCCTTATTTGCGACGCCGCAGCGGCGAGGAGAAACACGATCCGCCGCATCCGATTCTCGCGCCGATTCTCGAGCGCACGCTCGGAGTTCCGCTCTTTCAGGAGCAGGTGATGCAGATTGCCATTTTTGGTGCGGGCTATACAGGCGGCGAGGCTGACCGTTTGCGCCGCGACATGGCCGCTTGGCGAAAGAGCGGATCACTCGAAAAACACCATGAGCGACTTCTCGTAGGGTTTCGTGAGAGAGGCATTTCAGAGGCTTTTGGTGAGCAGCTCTATAAGCAGATTCAAGGGTTCGGCGAATATGGCTTTCCCGAGAGTCATGCCGCGAGCTTTGCCCTTCTCGTTTATGCGAGCGCTTGGCTTAAAGTACATTACCCGGCAGAGTTCGCCGCCGCGCTCGTCAATAGTCAGCCGATGGGTTTTTACTCTCCGTCGACGCTGTTGCAGGATGCTCAGCGTCACGGCGTCGTTCTCGTGCCTCTCGATGTCGGCGTGAGTGATTGGGACTGCGTGTGCGTCAGACCCGAACGCGAGGGGCAGGCGACGCTGCGCCTTGGGCTTCGCCTCGTCAACGGTTTCGGTCGTGACGCGGCTCTACGCCTCGCGAAGGCGCGCGTTGTGCAGCCCTTTTCCAGCCTCGAAGACCTGCGAGCGCGCGCAAATATCGGGAAAAAGGAGCTTGTCGCGCTTGCCGAATCGGGCGCGCTCGATGCGCTCTGCGGCGGTCGCCGTGAGGCCCTTTGGAACGTCGTTTCAACGCGTGCGACGGGTTTGTTCGAGGGTGTTGCGAGTGACGAACCGCGTCCTTCGCTCGCGAAGATGTCGCGCGCCGAGCAGCTCGTCCTCGATTACGAGCGCACCGGAGTCTCCGTTGCCGATCACCCCATGAAGCTCCTTCGCTCACGTCTACCCACGAAGGTCCGGTCCTCCTGTGAGCTCCTTTCTGTCTCCTCTGGAACACACGTCTGCGTCGCAGGCATGGTTATTTGTAGGCAGCGACCAGGCACGGCGAGTGGCGTCGTGTTTCTCACGATGGAAGACGAGTTTGGATTCCTGAATCTCGTCTTGTGGTCGCGTGTTTTCGAGGCCTATCGTTCCGTGGTCACGACGTCGAGCCTGCTCATGGTCCATGGCCGCATCGAGCGCAGTGACGACCCGAAAAAGGCAAAAGGCGTCTCGTTGCCGCAGAGCGTCTCGGCCACGAGCACGGTACGGGATAGCCATCCGGCGCAGAGTGTCGTTTATGTCGTTGCCGACCACCTTGAAACTCTCGACCCACGTCTCCCTACGATGGGAAGTATGAGCCGCGACTTTCACTAATGTCTCGGCTTGCAGTAGTGTTTGAAGGGGGATGGTACTTCGCGTGTCGCCAGCCTCGACCCCGCCTCTTTCTTGGTCCGCGCCCACGCGTGAAGCGAGCGCACTCGCCGTTCTTTTGGCGCTGACGGCTCGGTTTACCGACGACGGTCCACTCGAGGACTTTCTAAAGGCAGTGACCGATGCGACGCGCGCGCTTCTGATAGCAGACCATGCCTCGGTCCGTCTTCTCGACCAGGCGCGAACGTCTCTCCTCACCGGCGCCCGCTCCGGTACGGGAGAGGAAGATACGCCGATGGACTTCAAGCGCGGCGAGGGGATTGTGGGGTGGGTCGTCGAGCACGGTCAGCCGGCGCGCCTCGACGACGTCGCGACGGATTCACGTTGGCTCGCACCGCAGGGTCAGACCTTCTCGGTTCGTTCGCTCATGGCCGAGCCCCTGTGGGCGAGTGGCGAAGTGATCGGCGTCTTGTCCGTATCGTCGCCTCTCGCCTCTGCGTTTTCGGATGAAGACCACCTTATGCTACGGCTGCTCGCGAACTGCTCGTCGCCGCCCGTCGATCGAGCTCGCTTGCGTCGCCTTGCGATGTTTGACGACATTACAATGGCGTTCAACCATCGCTACTTGATGCCTCGCCTCGTTGAAGAAATGGAGCGCGCCAGTCGCGCCGAGGGCCATTTAAGTGTGCTCTACATGGATCTGGACAGCTTCAAATCCGTGAACGACAAGCACGGGCACGCCGTCGGCGACTACGTTCTTCGCATGTTCGCCGACCGCGTGCGCAAAGCCGTCAGGCGCATTGACGTCCTCATTCGCCGGGGAGGGGACGAGTTCGTTCTCATCATGCCCGCCACGACCGCAACGCAAGCTCACGCGACAGGCCACCGCATTCAGCAAACGCTTGCGACTGACGCCATTGAGGCCGACAACGGCACGGTCCGCATTCACCAGACCGTGTCTATCGGCGTCACGACGTGGGACAAGCGCGAGCCGCCCGACCAATTCGAGCGACGCGCCGATGCCGCCATGTACGAAGCCAAACGTCTCGGCCGAAATCGCGTGGTTGTCGGAGGTTAGACTACGGCCACTTTCGGTAGGCCCGGTGCAGCCTCCGCCGCGGTCGCCTTGAACGTGAGTTTCTTCCCTGCGGTCGCCTCGCCGGTGTGCGCGTCGGCTCCTGTCACGTCCTCCGTCGAAACTACGACGTGGCCGCCTTTTTCGAGCGCACCGAAAAGTAGCTCTTCGCCAAGAGGGGTCTTCACCTCTTCTTGAATGATGCGCCCGAGCGGACGCGCGCCGAAATCCGGATCATAGCCTTTCTCCGCTAGGTAAGACCGCGCGGCGTCGGTGATTTCGATACTCACCTTCCGCTCGTTCAGCTGCCCTTCGAGTTCCGCCATGAACTTGTCGACGATGCTGCCCATCGTGGCAGGCGACAGCGGGTCGAACGCGATGCGTGCGTCCAGGCGGTTTCGAAACTCGGGACTGAAGAGCAACTTGTACTCGCGCTCGGCGTCGCCCGTGGCCCGACTTTCGCCAAAACCGACGGCCTTTCGTCCAAGGTCACGCGCGCCGACGTTGCTTGTCATCAACACGATGACGTGGCGGAAATCGGTCGACTTGCCGTTGTTGTCCGTGAGCTTCCCGTGGTCCATTACTTGAAGGAGCACGTTAAACACGTCCGGGTGCGCCTTCTCGATTTCGTCGAGCAGCAGAACCGCATGCGGGGTTTTGGCGATGGCATCCGTGAGCAGACCACCTTGGTCGAAACCGACGTACCCGGGCGGCGCGCCGATGAGGCGCGATACCGTGTGGCGCTCCATGTATTCGCTCATGTCAAAGCGCAGAAACGTGATCCCCATCACCTTCGCCAGCTGCTTTGCGGCTTCGGTCTTGCCAACTCCGGTAGGGCCGGTAAGCAAGAAGTTACCGATGGGCTTTTCCGGCGAACGGAGTCCGGCGCGCGCAAGCTTGATGGCCGCGGCGAGCTGCGTCATCGCTCGGTCTTGGCCAAAGACCACTTTTTTGAGGTCAACGTCGAGGCTTCGGAGTTTCTCTTTGTCGTTCGATGACACTTCGCGCGGCGGGATTTGCGCCATGCGCGCGAGCACGGTCTCGACGTCGATGACGCCGACGATAATCGGGGACTTTACGGTTTCGTTCGCCGCGACCTCGGCGTTGTCGGGCGTCGGGAGAGCCTGAACCCTTGCCGCGTCTCCAGCTTCTGGCTCGTCACGCATGAGGTTCGGAGGCTTCTCTCCCTTGTAGAGTGCAAGCTTTGCCGCGGCTCCCGCCTCGTCCAAAAGATCGATGGCTTTGTCGGGCAAACGTCGGTCGTTCAAGTACCGCGCGGAGAGCGTCGCCGCCGCGTCGAGCGCCTCGTCTGTGTACTTTACACCGTGAAATTCCTCGTACTGTGGGCGAAGCCCGGCGAGGATCTTCTTCGTGTCTTCGATCGACGGTTCGTTCACTTCCACGCGTTGAAAGCGCCGTGCAAGCGCCCGATCTTTCTCGAAGTGTTGCCTGAATTCTTCGAACGTGGTCGAGCCGATGCAGCGCATACGACCCGAAGCAAGCGCGGGCTTGAGTAAATTCGACGCGTCCATACTCCCGCCGCTGGTCGCGCCGGCGCCGACAATCGTGTGAATCTCGTCGATGAAGAGGATCGCGCCCTCGATTTTTTGAAGCGCTTTGACGACGCCCTTGAGGCGTTCCTCGAACTCACCTCGGTAGCGCGTGCCTGCAATCAGAGATCCCATATCGAGCGAATAGACGGTCGACTTCGCGAGCGCCTCAGGCACCTCGCCGTTCACAATCTTCAGCGCAAGCCCTTCGACGATGGCCGTTTTCCCGACGCCCGAATCGCCCACGAGCAGGGGGTTGTTCTTCTTACGCCGCGCAAGAATTTGAATCATCCGCAGGACCTCGTTCGCGCGGCCGACGAGCGGGTCGATGCGCTTTTGTTGCGCCTCGTCGTTGAGATTTACTGTGTACGCCTTCAGCGGGTCCTTCCGCGAACGCGGTGCGTTTTCGTCCCCGCCCACGGCTGCGGGTGCGCCGACCTTGCCATCATCTTCGTCGAGCTTCGAGGTCCCGTGGGACATGTACGCGACGACGTCCAGCCGCGTAACGCCGCCGTTCTCTAAAAGGCTCACGGCCGGCGAGTCACGCTCGGCAAACATGGCCACGAGCACGTTTGCGCCCGTGACCTGTTCGTTGCCACTCGACTGCACATGGCTCATCGCCCGACGAATCGCTCGCTGGACACCGAGTGAGGCGGTCGGGGTTGCGAACGTCTCCTCGGGTTCGCTTTCGAGTTGCTCCGTCAGAAATTGCTCGAGCTCCTTCTTGATAACGGTCGGATCTCCGCCCGCATGACGCACGACCTTGGCCGTGGCGTCGTCGAACAGCAAGGCATAGAGCACGTGCTCCAGCGTCACGTATTCGTGCCTCCTCCGCGCCGCTTCGTTGGCGGCCACGGACAGCGCGATCTCTACCTCGGGACTGATTCGCATAGGTTCACTCGGGTTCGGTGGTGAGCAACAGCGGCATGCCGTTTTCGCGGGCGTGGTCCATGACTTGGATAGACTTTGTCTCGGCCACGTCGCGCGTGTAGACGCCCGCGACGGCCGCACCAGACTTGTGCACCATCAACATGATGTGAATGGCCTCGGTGTCCGACTTGCGAAAAAATCGCTTGAGCACCTCAATGACGAATTCCATCGTCGTGTAGTCGTCGTTGTGAAAGAGCACTTTGAAGCGGCGAGGTGTCGCCGTGATCGGTTTGTCCTCGAGCTCGACGCCCGTATCTCCGTCTTCGCCGTCCGGATTCGGAGGCGACGGATCTGAAGGGCTTTCTCCGCCGCTGCAAAGGCAAACCAAGGCTGCGAGCTTCCCCCGCAGAGGCGCCGGCTCGGCCGCCGTGTACTTAAAGTTACGAGACGCATGCGGGGCCGCGCGCGCCTTGGCGCTGTCCGTGAGCCGGTGGAGTTCGAAAAACATCGGGTACGACTTCGTGTAGGTGCTCATCGTGCGTGGATGCGTCAATACGTGGAAGACGTGAAAGCGTTGACGCGTAGGTGGCCGTGGGTGCACGGCGCAGCTCGCAGCTCGCAGCTCGCAGTTCGCACGCAAACTGCTGACGCCATGGAGGGAGCAAGAGGGAACGGGGAGCTCATAGAGGAGGTGTGCGTTGCAGACTCTGAAGATAGCGTGGATGCGCAAAGTGCGTGGCCCGTTCCGGTCCCTTCCGTAGCACCCAAACGACTGTTAGCCTCCAGAGGCCGCCGGCGTCAGGCGCCCGGAGAACAGCGATGGTCGCACTTGAAGAGAACATGGTTGTCGCGGACAGGTTTCGCCTTGTTCGCATGGTCGGGCGCGGAGGCATGGGGTCCGTTTGGCAGGCCATGCACCTTGGCTTGGATACCCCTTGCGCCGTAAAATTCATCGAGGGCGAGCTTGCGAATGTCGCAGAAGCCCACGCTCGCTTCGCGCGCGAGGCGAAAGCCGCGGCCCAGCTTCGCAGTCCCAACGTAGTTCAGATCTTTGACCACGGCGTGTGGGAGGGACATCCTTACATCGCGATGGAGCTTCTCGAGGGTGAAGACCTCGGCAAGCGACTCATCCACAGCGGCGGCAGACTCCCTGCGGCAGACGTGAACTTCGTAGTTGAGCAGGTGTGCCGAGCCCTTTCTCGCGCGCATCAAGCGGGCGTGGTTCATCGTGACCTCAAGCCGGACAACATCTTCGTCGTGAAAGACGATGATCGAGACATCGTAAAAATCCTTGATTTTGGCGTCGCGAAGTCGGCGCTCCAATCGATTGACGGGTCGAATACCAAGACCGGGGCGATGCTAGGCACGCCTTATTACATGAGTCCGGAGCAAGCTCAGGGCATCAAGTCGGTCGATGCGCGCAGTGACTTATGGTCACTCGCGGTCATCGTGTTTCAGTGCCTGACCGGGCGTTTGCCGTTTGAGAGCGAAGCGCTCGGCGACCTCCTCGTGAAAATCATTGTCGCGCCGATTCCGACGCCGTCTCAGTACAACCCCGGTGTACCCCCTGGCGTCGACGCGTGGTGGAGTCGCGCCGCAGACAGAAACCCAGATAACCGCTACCAAACGGCGAAAGAATTCGCAGAAAAGCTAAACCTCGCGCTCGTGCCGACGGCGTCGTTGTCGGAGTCTTCACCGCGCGGGCGTATGCATCGAGGCAGCGAGAGACCCGGGGGCGCCACGGCCATGATGACTCCTTCCCGAGGAGGCGACGGTCTCTCGCCGTTTCCTATGACCTCGCAACCCGCAGGTGTGGACACCGCGGCGATGACTACGCCTCACGGTTTCGGTGGCCAGGCGGGCGCGGGCGCCGGCGCAGGTGTCGCGCCTCGGGACGCGGCCTCGGTGGGGCCACCCATGCCCTACGTCGCCCCGACGTCGTCGCTTCAGGGAACCACGGCGAATCCTGTGGCCGCAACGTTTTCTGGTGTCGGGCTGCATGGCCTCCCGCGGAAGTCCGCGCCCGTGGTCTTTCTGTTCATCGGATTGCTCGCGCTCGTGGGACTCGGACTCGGTGGCTTCGCGATGGTGAAACGGTACCAGGCCGAGACCGCGCTAACCGAACGGAGGGCAGCCAGTCCGCCCGGTGTGCCCACTGCACCTCAGGCGTCAGTTACGGTGGCGGCGTCGTCGATGGGTTCACCCTCGGAATCGGCTGAACTCTCGCCGAAAGCGTCGGCTGCGGCTCCGTCGTCGCTCGTAGCGGCCCCGCCGCCGCAAAACACGCCCGGAGACCGTCGACCGACCGCCGCGCCGTTGCGATCAGGCGGGTCGCTCGGGCTGCTAAAGCCGCAGCCTACGCCTCTTGGAGTCACTGCCGTGGCCTCGTCACCCCCACCCACGAAGCCTGTTCCGAAAGAAAAGCCGATTAACTTGGGCTTTTAGGGTTCTTCAGCGCGCAACGACAGGCCTTTAGCCTTCGTCTTCCTCTGTCTCCCAACGCTGAAGAGCCGTGACGCCAATAGCCACGGCACACGATGCGCAGAGGGGAGGCTCTTGATACCGACGTTCCGCACCGCGGCTCCAGACGAGGAGCCCGCGACCAGGCAAGTCATGACTTTCTTCCATTTCCCCAGCCGGCGAAAGTTCACTCGCGCAAACATCGCACCGCGACGTTTC
This sequence comes from Polyangiaceae bacterium, assembly GCA_025353725.1. Lineage (GTDB taxonomy): Bacteria > Myxococcota_A > Polyangia > Polyangiales > Polyangiaceae > Labilithrix. Next base: position 293,804 of record JANXOF010000012.1, read on the forward strand.
GCTCTCCTCGAAAAGGATGATGTGGCTGGCCGTGACGAAACCTTCAGGAAGTTCGCTCATTGACGCTCCGGGGAGCATAGCTGACCGCGCGCGTATTTTCACGGCGCCCGTGTCCCGATGCCTGCCGCGACGAGCGTTTTCAGCGAAGCAGTAAGAAAGCCGTGCCCACGAGGAGGACGACCACGGCGATGACGATACCGATGACGAGCCATACCGGCACGTAGGTACCTGGAATGTCGATCCGATCGTCATGCTCGTGCGGTCTCGGCGGAGCCTGCGGTGGCCAAGGTCCCGCTCCGCTGCGAAGAGCGTACGGGGCGCCCGCGGGAAAGCCTGAAGGCGGCCGATGGCTCGCGACCCTCATCGCGCCGTCGGTGTCGTCGGTGTCGTCGGAGTGTCCGAGCTGACCGCTCGAGAGTGGGACCGTGTCCGAAAACGACTCGTCGCCGAGCGTGTACTTTCGATATTTCAGCGGCTCAGGCTCGTCGTCTGCGAGTGGCTTGAGGCTTTCGCCGTCGAATTGCACAATAATCACGGTGATGTTGTCGTGACCACCGGCTTGGTTCGCCCGCTCGGTGAGCGACTTGCAAATGTCGAGCGGCTCGACAGAAGACTTCAGTAGCTCTCGGATCTCATCGTACTTCACCATGCCCGAGAGGCCATCAGAGCACAGGAGAAGAATATCGCCCCTTCGCAGCTCGGCGTAGGTGAGGTCGACCTGCACCGTGTCCGACGTCCCAAGCGCCTGGAGGATGATGTTGTTGTGCTCGAAGGTCTCGGCCTCTTCTTCGGTAAGCTGGCCTGCCTCGATGAGCTGATTGACGAGCGACTGGTCGCGCGTGACCTGAACGAGCTTTTCGCCACGGAGTATGTACCCGCGCGAATCACCGACCTGCGCGATAAACAAGACATCGTCGACGAGCGCCGCCGCCGTGACGGTCGTGCCCATCCCGCGTCTCGAACGGTCGGCTTTGGCTTCGTGGAAGATACGAAGACCTGCGGTTTCGACGGCGCGTACGAGCCGCCGCGCGAGGTCGTCGCGTTTAACAGCGCGCTCGTCCAGTCCGTCGACCAGACTTTCATAGAGAATATCGACGGCAAGTTGGCTCGCGACTTCTCCGGCTGCGGCGCCGCCCATCCCGTCGCAGACCGCGAAGACAGCACCTTGCGTGCCTATGCCGGTCGCCCGATTCGCCTCGAGCAGCCCGCGCGAACGCCGTGTGAGGTCGGCGACGAGGAAGTTGTCTTCGTTGTGCTCGCGAACTTGACCTACGTCCGTTCGCGCGAAAAGCTTTACGCGCACGTCCGTCGCGTCGGCGGGCGAGTGGTTGTCAGGCGCCGCGGTGGAAGCCGACGGTTCGCAGGGCGTGCTCGACGTGATTGGAGGAACGGGCTGGGGTTTCGTCACGGGCAAGCTCAACTCGCGTTTCCGAGAAGTTCACGCGAATCAAAGTCTACCCTGAAGAGTTGCTGCCCAACGCGAAACTGATCCTGATGCGCCAGTTCAGTGTCACGCCGGATACGCAGAAATGTGCCGTTCGACGACGCCAGGTCCACGAGCTCGAACGCGCACTCTGGCGCCGCTGACGAAGGTAACCGGCCGGCACCCGCCCCCAGGACGCGAATGGCGGCATGCCGGCGCGACAGGAACGGATCCTCAGTGAACACCACATCTCCCGATTCTCGGCCGAGCACAGTCTCCACCTTCCGAACGTAGTAAACGTCGCGGGTCACTCCCTCGACGGTCCGTTGTGAAAGGCGAGCGTACCTTGGAGATGCCGGGGAGCCAAACAAGAGGGTTCCGTGCTCCGTAGCCGGACCGAAACCGACGTCACCGCTTTTGACGCTTTCGAACCTCAAGACCTGTTGCCCGACAAGTATCAGATCTTGGTCGTTCAAAGGAACGGCGACCTCTTCGGGACCGTTTTGGACGTTGGCGGGCAGATCCGCCCGAGGACTCTTGGAGTCCTTGTCACGAGACGCCGCGATGCGAAGATACACGCCATTCGTGCTCGCCAAGTCCCTGAGGATCAGCTTGCTTCCAGCCCACACCACGCGTACGTGCCGCGGCGACAGGTAGGGGTCTTCTCCGACTTTGATGTCCCCTTCGCAGCGCCCAATATCGAGCGTATCGGCGAGCCGATAGCTCGGACCATCGGCGCCGCTTTTGGCAATCACAACTAACCGCGCGGGGGTTCGAACGTGCGTGTGCCTCGAGGGCGGAGGCGGGGGGCCCGCCGAGGGTCGCACGACGCTTGCGGGAGGCGCCGGAACGGGCAGCAGGGGCGGGCGTGTGGTCGGCGCGCGGGCCAACCCCTCGACAAGCGCCAAAGGCCCGCCGCAGAACTTGCAAAAATGCGCGCGACCCTCCACCACCCCGCTGCACCGGCCGCACGTGCGGATCGCTTCGATAGGGTCATGCAACGCGCGAACGACATCGATGACGCGCGACGGTGCTACGGCGGCCGCATTCGGCGCGCTTGACAGTTCGAGGGGCAGGGCCGGCGGGGCGTGAGGGGCGACCGCGAGAACCAACGTGCTCCCACACGACGTGCAGTAGCGAAGGTTCGCGCCGTTCGGGGTCGCGCAGACACGGCAGGCGGCCTCGGCGGTTGGTGCGCTCTTGTCAAGTCGTACAGCTGGTGGGAGCGCCGGCATCGGCTTTGGTGCGACAGGCGGCGGTAACTTTTGGCCGCACTCGTCGCAGAACGTCAGGTGCGACGAGTTTTCACGCCCGCACGTCGCGCAGTTCATAACCTAGCAGGATGGGACACTACGCACGCGTCATCGTCAAGGGGGGAAAAGAGGCCCTCGCCGCGTCTGCGCAGGCCAAAAGCGATTCGCTCGCTCGGCGATTACGACGACCCCTCGCGCACCGGACGCGCGCAAAAACGTCGCAGAAAGGTCATCGGGGGGGCGGCGCGGCACCTTCGGCGGTGACGGGCTCTCTTTGTTCAAGGGTGAATTCGAGACCAAAGAGTTGAGTGATTCCGGCTTCTCGCGGGGCACCTGTCGTGTCGCGAAACGTCTGGAAGTAGACAAGTCGATAGGCCAGTGCGACGCCTACGACTGTGCGGCGAGTCATCTGCGTTTCGAGGCCAAAACCCGCTGCAAGCGTCGGTCCCCAGGTGTCTACGCCCCACTCGTTTCCGTACGCGGCTACGCCGAGGCCAAGCGTCACGTAGGGGTCAGTCATACGGCCTGAGACGAAGTAGTACCGCGCCTCTGCACGGCCTTGTTGCAGGATGGCAAGGCGGTAAAGCTTGTTTGAGTCTTGCTTCGAGAGCTCGTACGCCCCACCAAGATAGAGCGGGCCGGCTCCTCTTAACCCCACGCGGGCGGCCAAGCCTCCGCCCGGACCGAGGATGCACGGCAGTCCTACATTGGAACAAATGGGGCCTGCCGCGGTGACGACTTCTGCGGCAAGCGCCACGCCGTACTGGACGTACACGACGTGGGTGGGAGGGGGCGGGGCGGTTTGAAGGTCGACGCCACTGCGTCGTGGGCTGCCTTGGTCCGTGAGTGGGGTTTCGGTGGTCGGAGGTCCAACCGCTTGCCCTTTATCGGGGACCCTTGGCCTTGGCGTCGAGGCTGCCGCGGCGGGCGCGTCACGCTCGACCCCCCCCTCGATGGGAACGCGGACCGGAGGGGTCGCTTGGGCCTGCGCTGGTGAACTCGCCAAGTAGACGGCGAGCGCGGTCCACGACGCGCGTCTCGCTCGCTGTCGCGACCTTTGAGGTGCGTTTTGCGCCGCTTGTTCGCTCGGCGAACCGCTCGAAGAAGCTGCTTCATGCATCGCGCCTAACGAATCACACAATGCCGCCGTTGACACGGGATGATGGCTTTGCGTATTCGTGGGCGCAGATTTCAAGTCCTGGGCAGGTGTCGGAGAAGACGGATGGAGATCGTTCTCGGAAAAAGTGCAGTTCGGCAGATTCGCCTCTCGGCGCAAGACGCGATTGAGGAGGGCGACACGGAGACGTTGCGGGAGGACATTCTCGAAGCGTTTACGGAAGAACAGGTCGAGGAAGTGGAGCGGCGCCTCGACAACGGCGACTTCTACGAGTTCCTTACAGAGATGCTCGACGAGTGGTCTGGCGACGACGTGGACGAGCTCTTCGAGCTCCTCGACGCGCAGCTCGGCGACATCGGTGTCGATGTAAAGTTTGAGCGGAAGGCGGTCGCGGCCGCCGACGACGCCGAGGAGGAGGTCGAAGACGAGCTCGATGAGCTCGACGACGAAGATGAAGACGACGACGACGATACGGAGGAAACTGAAGAGGTCGACGAGGAACCGTGACGTCCTAGGGCTCTGACGAGACCACGTCACGCGAGAGATAGGCGCGACACTTCGTTGGGGCCTTGCTGTGGGGCGGTCGTAAGACGGCCGGGCAGCGATCGGCGAGACATGGGACGTAGCGCGAGTCTGGGAAGTCGTGAGCGAGCGTCGCGAGGCGCGCGCACGCTGTGGTTGCCTCCGCCTCCTCGAACCAGAGCTTGGCCTCTTGCCAGAGCGCATCGTCCCGCGACGTCGACGTCGTAAATTGGCTCGACAAGCGCTGGAGAGCGGCTTTCGCGCGCCACCTATCGTGAAGTGTTCGCTCGTAAATTTGAGCGATTCGGAGAATCGCCTGAAGATAGCGGGGCCGCTCGTAACTTCCGAGGAACGAGGACACTTCGCGTTGAGCGAGGAGGCGCTCGAGGAGCGAAACGGCCTCCACTGGACGGCCGAGCGTTTCTTCGAGGCCCGCCGCACGAAACAGCGCGTCGTCGTTGAACGCGCCGAAGGGGTAGGGCCATTGGCTCGCGACGGCGAGGTAAGCTGTGCGCGCGGCGGGGGCGTCGTTCAGCGCGTCAAGGCGCCGTGCGCGCTCGTAGGCGACGCGCTCCTCGAGCTCGCTACCTCGCACCTGCGGCCTCAGAGCGTCGAGGCGCGCGAGCGCGACGGCTTCTCCGAGCGTGTCGTCGTGTCGCAAAAGGTGGCCAAGAGCCACGCCCGCCACACCGCTGCTGGGAAACCGAACGACCACGCCTTCAAGTTCGTGGAGGCCCGACGTCTCGTCGTTCAGCCTCGCGAGCTCGGCCGCTTTGAACGCGGCCTGCGCTGCGTAGGCGGACGTCGGTTTTTCGGAGGCGATGGCTCGGAGTTCAAGAGCGGCGTGCGCAACGTCGCCTGACCTAGCCCGGGCAAGCGCGGCCTCGTAGCGGGCGAAAACGGTGTCTCTTGGAACCTGGGCGCTTGTGGCGGCACGTTGAAAGTGATCCGCGGCCTCGCCAAACTGTCCATTGTGGTAGCTACGACGCGCATTCGCCATCGCGCTTCGAAAGGGTTCGCCGCGGTTTGGCGCTCCGCATCCGGAAAGGAGCGTCATGAGCGTGAGCATCCCATTCAGCGACTTCGCGAGGGTTGGCTTCACGCTTGAGCGGACCTCGCGGTAGCTAGGGCTTGTTCAAGTATCACCGCGGCGCGGTCGACGTCGGTGCGTGTCGCATCGCGATGGGTCACGATGCGTAGGCGTTGCGGACCCGACGCGTTGATCAAGAGGCCCAGTTCTTTTGCGGCTCGCACGACCATCGCGCTCGTAAGCGGTGATTCGAGGTCGACATTCACGATGTTCGTCTCGACGCCGGCGAGGTCGACGCGGGCGCCGTGGAGCTGCGAGGCACAGAGCGCGAATCGTTTGGCAGACTCGTGATCTTCGCGAAGGTGCTCCCGATGGTTGTGTAGTGCATGCAACGCGGCGGCGGCGAGAATGCCGGATTGGCGCATCCCACCTCCCCACATTTTGCGGAGGCGCCTCGCTCGGTCGCGCAACGCGCGAGGCATACAAAGTGCGCTTCCGACGGGAGCTCCTAAGCCTTTCGAGAAGCAGACGCTCGCGGTATCGAAAGGCGCAGCGAGGTCCTTTATCGATAGCCCCGTCGCCGCAGACGCGTTCCAAAGGCGTGCCCCATCGAGGTGAACGTTGAGCCCGCGCGCGTGTGCTCGCTCGGCAATCGCCACGGCGTCGCTCTGGGGAAACACGCGACCTCCCGATCGATTGTGAGTGTTTTCGACGCACACGAGGCTCGTGCGCGGCGACCAGTAGTCGGCGCCTTGGATCCGCGCCTCCATCGCTGCGGCATTGAAAAGCCCGCCCGAACCGGCGACGGCGAATTGTACGCCGGACAGCGCAGGTGAGGCTCCGCTCTCGTAGACCACCACGTGCGCGTCTTCACCCACGATCACTTCGTCGCCGGGGCGCGTCTGCAGCGCGATGGCAAGCTGGTTGCCCATCGTTCCCGAGGTTACGAAAAGAGCGGATTCCTTGCCCGTGAGCGCGGCTATTTCTTCCTCGAGCGCGCGGACGGTCGGGTCTTCGCCAAAAACGTCGTCGCCGACCTCTGCGTCTGCCATCGCTGCGCGCATGGCGGGGGAAGGGCGCGTGACCGTGTCACTTCGTAAGTCGATCATCGAGAGACTCCAAATCAAGCGTCTAAGCGAGGGTACAACAGCGCCGTGATGCACGAAATGGCTGGTTGCGTGGCACGAAGGCCGAACCCGATTCGCTGCGAACTAGGTTGTGCACTCGGGCGACCGCTGGTAAGTGGTTCAACCACTCCACGTTCTCATGAAGAAGCCAGTCAATCGTCCACACACAGCTCTGACTGGACGCGTGCCGAGTGTGCCGAGTGTGCCGAGTGTGCCGAGTGAGGCGGCCGAGACGCTCGCCGTCCTTGGACCTGTGGCGCGCCTCAGTGTTGTCGACGCCGTGACCGACCGGTTGCGCATTGAAATTCTCGCCGGTCGTCTTCGTGCGGGGTCGCGTCTTCCGTCGGAGAGAGAGCTCTCCGTTGCGCTCGGCGTGAATCGCCTCACGCTACGCGCCGCATTGGCTCGCCTCGAAGCGATGGGTCTCGTGACGACACGGCACGGGTCGGGCACGGAGGTCGCTGCGTGGCGCGAGCGAGCGGGGCTCGAAACACTCGGCTTGGTCATTGGAGCGCTGAGCCCAGAAGAGCCCGCGTGGATCGAACTGCTGACGTCGCTCCTCGAGGTGCGCCGCGTGTTAGCAACCGAGGCCGTCGCGCTCGCGTGCGAAAGGCACACGATAGAAGACATCAACGCGATGCAAGCTATCGCGGACGAGCAAACGACGCGGCTTGACGACCCTCAAGCCTATGCGCGAGGTGATCTCGACTTTCAGCGAGTCTTGGTGCGCGCGGCGCGCAACATTGGGCTCGAGCTAATTCTCAACTCGTTCGCCCGCTATCCGGAAGAACAGCCGGAGCTTGTCGCGAAGCTCTACGACAAGCGCGAGGAGTCGCTACCGTTTTACGGTGCGCTCATAGCGCTCGTCCAGGCGGGCGACCCCGAATCTGCGCGGACGACCCTTCGCGCCGCTTTCAACGCGATGGACGCAGAGTGGATTCGTCGACACGCGCCATGAGTTTTAGCGGGCGGAGTGCGACGCGCAAGCCAGCTCCGCGAGCGTGCACTAGTCGACGCGACTTGGTTCGCCCATCGCGAGCAAGAATCGTGCTGTAAGGTCTGGAACGCAGGAAGCCTCTTGACGAAGCGCTCTCCGCGGCCTAATCAACACGAGTCAGATACCGCCGCGATAGCTCAGCGGTAGAGCAGTGCTTTCGTAAAGCACAGGTCGTCGGTTCAAGCCCGACTCGCGGCTCAAATTTACCTGGGTCTTCAAGGGAAGTCGTCGTGCCTTTCACCGCTCGGCATCACTCTCTGCCAACTCGGCATCACTCTCTCTCAGCGAGGGCCGGCGGCCGAATGGCGCGAAAGGGAATTGCGTGAAGTTTGCCATAACCGGCGGGGCTGCGCGCACCGAAACGCGCTCGCACGGTGGCTAACGCCTAACGAGAGAGCGCTTGGGCGCTTGGCGCCGAGCTCTGCGTCGCACAACAAAGGTTGAACTTGCTTCTGCTTCCGCAGATGCACGGGTCGTTGCCACTCGTTTTTTTCGGTGGCGTTTTGGCGACGAGCAGAGGGTCAGCATGCGCGCGCGCGCGTCGTTTTGCTCCCCGCGCGGAGGCTTCGTCGATTTGCCGGATGACGTCGGCCATGGTGTTGCCCGAATCGAACCACACGCGTGCTCGTTCCTGAATGGCGGAGGCTCGTGTCGCGTAGCGCGCGGGGTGGTGCTGTCTATCGATGTGAGCCACGGAGCGATATCCGGCAATGCCCGGAACGAGCGCGTTGCCCCCCACAAAACAATAGGTTCCGACCTCGCGCGCGGTTCGGAGGTCCCAGTCGAGACCGAACATCGTTTGGCCGACAAGCCCGACGCCAAGCCACGCGCGTGCTTCGGCGAAGTTGAAAGGGTCGAGAAACGTCTCTTCGTCTTTCTCGGGAACCTCTTTCGGAACCGCGTACGGGAGGCCGAAGAGCACACCGTAGTTAGCCTCGTTCACGTCGCCGCATACGGCGTGGATACACTCGTGCAGGAGGCTCCCTAAGAGGCGACGGTAAATGCATTCGCCGAAGCGAACCGCCACACCTCGATAGGTAGCGTCGTTTCTTTGCTGCGCCTCACGCCACAAGACGTCCCCGTGAATCTCGTAAGTAGGGAGGTAGCCCCAGCCTCGAAGTGCGTCGTCGAGTCGGTAGATGGCACGAATGCCCGCCACGCGCTCATCGAGTGTGAGTGTCGCGTGGCAATCACACGGACATCGACGGGCACTCGCGAGCGCTGCGACGACTTCGAGCATCGGCACCGAGAAGTATAGCTCACCGCTAAAGGCCTAGGCTTTCGAGATAGGTTCCCGAAGCGTTTTCGAGCACTAAGAACCCGGAACCGAAGACCGCCGCGCCGCAGAGGACCGCGCGTGCGGCGCGCACGATGTCGCTGTTGAGGCCGACAGCGGACCAGGCGCGGGCGAGCATCGCGATGGGTACCAGCACGGCGCCGAAGAGGAGAAACGGCGACGCTGTTCCGGTTTCGTAGCCTGAGGCGAGACATGCACCAAGGATAGCTACGTAAGCGGCGTACCCGAATACGAAAGACCACGTTTTGGCGAGTGCCGCGCGCAGCGCCGAGAGCTCACCGCGCGAAGCTGCTGCGATGAGCGACCTTGTGGCCATCACGAGAAAGGCAGTCATCATCGCGACGACCGCGCGATGAATGCGTTGTCGCAAAAGTGCCCGCGCGACGTCACGTGCGAGGTGAGCATCGGCCCGCGAGCCCGCGGAGACAACCGCGAACTTCGCCGACTCGAAGTCTCCATGAGCGAGCGCTAACGTTACGAGATCGCGCGCTGCCTTTTGCGCCGTCACGTCGTCGGTCTGCGGGTCTTCCAACACCCTGCGAAGGTAATGCTGAGCGTCGTTCGGGCGGTCGAATCGTTGGCTTAGCGCTTCCGCCGCGAGCACCCAGACCTCGATGCGGACTTGTCCCGGTGGAAAGTTATCGGCATCGCGCACGAGCGCGTCAATGGCTCGCGGACTGTTCGAAAGGGCGGTGTCGCGTCTCACGCGTTCGAGGGCCGCAAACGGAAGGAACGAACCCTCGGAGTGGGAACGGAGCAGCGCGGCGCGTCGCTCCGCGCCCACATTCGTCGGGTCGAGTGCCAAACTTTCATCGTAGTGCTCGAGCGCGCGAAAAAGCTCGAATGCACTGTCTTCTCTCTCCGCCAGGTCGAGCGCGGACTCCGCGCGGTCTCGCATCGCCGGCTCAGCGTAAGCCGGCGATGCCAGGCCCATCGTGATCGTGACCGCAAGCCCGTGCAAGGCGGCGTACGTCAGAGCCACAAAAAAACGCGCACGCACAGACCCGAAAATCCCATAAATCCATAGCTTTGTCTACGAGTCGGCGCGCTTGGGCGGGGCGCCTCCGCCGCGAGCATGCGGATGGGAAGGGAGATACCGTCGTCGAGCGTTCATGACGCAAGGCAACGATCGGTTCGGAGCCGACCTGTGCGAGAACGTCGGGAGGTGATTCACTTGCGCTTGCTCGGGGCTCTCTACCTCTTTTTCGCTATGACCCTCGCGGGCTGCGCTCGGGCCTGCAAGAACGACCATCCGTACGTCCCGTACGCGGTGGACGATGCCACGTCCGAAGCTTCTCCCGAGGGCGGGAGCCGCGCGGCAAGCACGACCATCACGCCGGGTGATGCGAGCCCGAGCGTCGGCGCAACCGCGCGCGTGGCTCCGCCGAACGCGCTTACCTGGGCTGTCGACGGCCTCGAACTCGTCGCGCCCCACAAACGCGAATTTGTCCTCGCGCTCGTGGGCGACTTCGACGGCGACGGTAAGCAAGATGCGCTCGCGATTGTAAAGCCTGCGGCGAGCGTAGACAAACCGACGGACGCGATAGCCGCCGAGATCGTCTACTACGGAAACTTGCGGCCGCTGGGCGTCGATGGCGTCGGGGCTTCGCCTTTGAGTGCCCCCGTCACGATTGCCTCTGTGCCCTCTGTGCCCTCTGTGCGTGCAGATTCCACATGTTTGCCCGTAGCACGACTCGAACGAGCAGGACTGCGCACGGCGCTTGTCGAGCTTGGCTCGGCGTGTACGCGCGGCGCGTCTTCTCGTGTGCTTTTTGTCGTACGGCTAGGCAAGGATCCGTCGATCGCCTTCGAGCTGGGCCTGCTCGACCCGCACGGCGCGCCATCCCTTTCGGTCGGAGTCGACACGGCCGATCGCGACAACGACGGTCTCGACGACGTCACGCTCCGCGTCACGATCGAGGGAGGCTCACCTCCGTTCGCGGCGGGTCCGAAGCTCGAGGCAAAGGTCGCGTTTTTCGATCGCTCCGCCGGTCCTAGTCGCGATGTCGAAGAGCCTGAAGCATCCCTTGGCGTCCTTGCGGCGCTCGCCCGCGCGCGCGCAGGAAAATCTCAAGAGGCCGCCTCCGTTCCCGCACTCGTGCAGCAATTGCGCATGCTCTATCGCGCGATGTGCGTCGAAGGCGGGACGCCGCGCCTTGTCAAGTCTTTGAACGGTCAAGCGAGCGGAGCAGGCGCTGTGTCGTGCGGCTCCAGTAAGGCTCTCGAGCTCGCGGGGTTGGCCGAAGTGCGTGCATTCGTCACGCAAGGCGACGGCTGGCGCGCGGTGGCCGCCGCCTCGCTTGCGCAGCTTGCCCCCGCCACGAAAACTTCGGCTCGAACGACCGAGCTCGGTTTGCTGCTCGCCGAAGTCGCGCCGTTCGTTCAAGCGCGTTCGGCGCGCGTCCTTGACGTGAGCGTGCAGGCCGTCCGCGCGGCTCATCCCGTGTGGGGGGCTCTCGCGTTCGAGGCGAGCGGCAAGCTGCTCGTGCGTGGGCCTTCGAGGGTGACGCGCATCGATCCGGAATCCGGCGAATCGGCGGACGCAACCCCCACGAGTTGGTCTGCGGAAGTACTGTCGCCGGACGGCGCAAGCCGATGGCTCGAGGCCTATCACGCGTGCGACGGCGTTGGGCTCCGCGCGACGTTCGCGCCGACGGGAGAGGGCGGCGACATGCGCGACGTGCTTCTTCCCGTGGCGCCACCGCTCGGCAGTCGGTGCGGGGGTGGGCGAGGGGAGGCGGTGAGGGCCGTTCCCATCGCTTGGACAACGCGAGGCCTCGAAGCGTTCGTCGCTGGCCAGCCCGTTTTAATGCGCCCCGAGTCTCTGACGGCCCTATCCGTCGACGTTCTGTCCGGCGAAGTCTCGAAGTGGGGATCTCCGCGCTCGGTGAGCGGTCGGGCGATAGCGATCGCGACGGCGCAAGGCGTGCTTGTGAAGACCACGAAGTTCGCGCGCTACAAGGCGCTCGAACTCGAACCCTATGCCGACCTCGAGCAATGTACGACGAACGACGACGCGTCTCGTGTCGCGTGTGTAAACCGCAGCGGCCGGGTCGTTGTCGCGGTGTTCGACCCGCTCTGACGGTCGAAGGCAGGCCGCGCTAGGCGTAGGCGCCGCAGATTCGTTATCGTGACAGTCGTGAACGAAAGCCACGCGCCCAAGCACGTGTTCGATCGCCGGTCTGCGCGGCGAAGCGGGGTCGCAACGTAATGAGTATGCGCGGGTATGCTGTCGCCGTGTGTGTAGGTGCACTGGCTTTGACGGGGTCGCTCGCGCGCGCTCAGATCACGCCACCGGCGTTCGCGTACGCCTCGATGCAATGCGACCGCTCGGCCGAACCTGGTCGTGTGCGATGCACGGTCGAGCTGCGCCTCGAGGGTGAACGTACGCTGTCATGGGCGGACGTTGAGATCGTCGCGCTGCCTGACTTCGCCGCGCCATTGAGAGGACGCATCGGACCGCAAGATGCTCTCGTGCGCGAGGCGACGAGAACGACTTGGGGGCTCGCTCTCGTCGCGCGTCGCACGGGGCACGGTAGCGTGCGGGCACGCGTTCGGTTCGTGTCGTGCGAAGGAAGCCAGTGTACCCCGGCGAGCGTCGATATCGAGACGCCGTTGACCGTCGGCAGCTGACGTCGCGAACGGTTTGGTCCGTTCGTCAGTTCGTCAGTTCGCTGGCAACACGCGAGTGGGCTCCGTCCAAGGGTCACGAAAGTCGTCGACTTGAATTCGTCGACTCCCGTCGTTATCGCTCGCGTCTCCACCGTCACCGCTCGCGTCTCCACCGGCGTCTTCGAACACGTCGGTCGCGACGCCTGCCGCGTCCATGATGGACGGGACAAAGCCGTCGTCGCGTCCAAGGCTGCTGTCGGGAAGGAAGTGCGAGGCGCCATACAGACTCAGTGCGGCCAGGAGAGGCACCGCCACAAATAGGAGCGCGCCGCCGTATCGTTTACGCTGGGCTCGAGCGTGAAAAGCCTCACCGCGCTCTCCCGGCTCATCCTCCGACGAAGCAAGCGCCGTCGGGGCTAGGGCGACGTTGGCACGAAGTCCTGCCCCGTCGGGATGCGTGGTCGGACAAGCTTCGTGGCGGACGCCCGCGTGAAGTGCAAAAAGACGAGACTCGAGCGCGGTCGCTACGTCGCTCATCGACGCAAACCTGTCGGCGGCTCCGCGCGAGAGCGTACGCGCGACGACTCGTGCGATCTCTGAACCTACCTCGGGAACGAGCGCATCGAGCGCCGCCGGGACGGGGCTCCCTTGACCCCCGGGGTGCACGCCGGACAGCAGTTCGTACGCCGTGACCCCGAACGCATATTGGTCGCTGCGCGCGTCCGCGCGAACGCCTGCGAAGAGCTCCGGCGCCATATAACGCGGCGTTCCGACGACCATGCCTGCCTCGGTATGAAAGCTCGCGGCCTCGAGCGCCTTGGCGAGCCCAAAGTCGAGCACCTTCACGACGTCCGCGGTCGATACCATGATGTTCGTAGGCTTGACGTCACGGTGAACGAGACCTGCCTTGTGCGCCGCATCGAGCCCACGGGCGACGTCGACGAGCCACCGCAGCTTTCTCGCGACAGACACCGAGTCGTCACCGACGTAGGCGCGGAGGGACGCGCCTTCAATGAGCTCCATCACGAGAAACACTGTCCCGTTGATCTCGCCCAGATCATAGATGGCGATGGTGTTCGGGTGCGTAAGCGCCGCCGCCGCCCGTGCTTCGCGCACGAGGCGCGCGGCCGCGTCGGGCACGTGTTGGTCCGGATGAATCACTTTGAGAGCAACTTTGCGCCGGAGCTTGGTGTCGTAGGCGCGGTAGACCGCCCCCATGCCTCCTTCACCGATGGGCCGCTCAATGACGTAATGCGCGAACGCCTGACCTTCTAACAGCAAGGCACGTCACGCTAATCGGACATGCGTGGGGGTCGAGCGTTCTTTCGGCCCACGGTGTCCAGGCCGTCGCTTTCTTTCCGGTTTAGGGCGATCACGGTACGCCTTTTAGGATGCACCTTCCGGGGCGCCTCAAGGCGACGACGCTCGGCGATTTGCTCGGCGCCCTCCACCGCGAGCGCTCGACAGGGACCCTGGAGCTCCGTGAGGTCTCAGGTCGCGTGCACCGGGTTTACCTCGCGAACGGACTCGTTACGGCCGCGGAGCTTGATCGCGCGAGCGCCTCGCTTGGTGAGATTTTGCGGCGTCAGGAAGACGTCGACGAAGACATGCTCCGTCGCTCGCTCCTTCGCGCGTTAGCCTCGCGCCGCCTCCACGGAGAGGTGCTTGTTCGCGACTTTCATCTCGCGTCGTCGGTTATCGGCCGCGCGCTTCGTCGGCAAATCATGCTTCGGCTCCACGTGCTCGAAGAGCTCGGGGACGCGCAAATCGCGTTTCGCGTCACGCTCCGCCCGCCGCGCGGGGCGCTCGTCGACCAGCCTCTCGCCGCGAACGAGTTCCTCGTCGGTCGTGCGCGTTTACGCGATCGCGGCGCTGAACCAAAGCGCGACGTGTATCGGACTGCGTCCACGTCCACGTCCACGCGGCATAGCTGCGACCCGTCGCGCGCGCGCGCCTGCCGTGCGCTAGGAATCGCCTTTGAGGCCGATAGCGTCGAGGTCAAACACGCGTACCGCCGCCTCGCTCGTGCGTATCACCCGGATTTGCACCCGCGCGCCACGCACGCCGAGAGAGCGACCATGTGCTCGCGTTTTGCCGAAGTCACGGCGGCCTACCGCGCGCTCGTAGCTTAGAGATGGCTCCGCGCGCGAGCGTCGGTGAAGACGTCACGGGGGTCAATGCGTCAATTGAAGCTGCGCGAGCTGCATCTTGGCTTCGCCGGTGAAGCGGGCTTCGGGGAACCGTCGAATGAGCGTGCGCCACGTGTTTTTCGCGTCGTTCCAAGCTTGGATGTCCATCTGGCACCAGGCGAGAAGGTAAAGCGCGTCGTCGTGAACCTCCTTGTCGACGGCGTTGTCCGCGAGCAACGTGAGGATCGGAATCGCCTCTTTTTGCCTGTTGAGATGCCGGTACGAGTCCGCGAGACCCAACCGCACGCTCGGGCCGATCGCGGAATCTTCGCGCTGCTTGATGGACTCCTCGAAAGCCGACGCGGCCTCTTGCCATCGTTGGACACGCACCTTGTCCATGCCTTGCTGGTAAAGTTGAGCCGCGAGCTCCGTCTTCGCGCGCTCGACGGCGTCTCCGAAAACGGCAGATTCCGCCTTGCTGAGCGGCTGGTTTTTGAGCGCCTCCCACTGCGCAATGAGGTCCGCGCGTTTGCCCTGCCGCACGAGTTCGTAGAACTTCCCGGCGCGCTCGTCGGCGGTTTGCCGTGCGACCTCGCGCTCGGTCGACCGACTGAGTTCGTCCTTCAAACGTGCGACATCCTTCAGGCGCTGCTCGTTTTCGCCTTTGAGTTGGTCTATGCGCGCATCCATCGCGAGTTTGAGCGCGGCGAACACGACAAGGACGAAGACGACGTACGACGTTGCGCTGTTCCACGAGATCCGCCGCTCGTAGGTCTGTTGGCGCTTGGCGATGGACCGAACGTCGGCGCTGAGCGCATTCGTCAGGTTGTTGGTCTTGATGACGAGCCCGCGCGACTCGATAATCTCGTGCTTTATCTCCCGCAGCTCTTCGTCAAACTCGTGGACCATCGAGGGCGGAGCTTTAGCACGGCGCGCGTTCTACGAGGCAGCCAGACGCCCAGCCTTGCCGCGCTCCGCTGTCACGTGGTAACCACCGTGCGGAATGGCAAGCACGACTGACATCCGCAAGGGGCTCAAGATTCAAATTGACGGAGTGCCGTTCCACGTCGTGGAGCACCAGTTCGTCAAGCCCGGCAAGGGCCAGTCGTTTACGCGCTGCCGCGTTCGAAACCTGCTCAACAGCATGGTGGTCGAAAAGACTTGGAAATCCGGCGAATCCGTCGAACTCGCGGACGTGGAAGACCGCAAAATGACCTTCTCCTGGGAAGAGGGCGACAACTACGTGTTCATGGACACGAACACGGGCGACCAAATCTACGTCCCGAAAGACAAGGTGGGCGAGGAGCAGGCCTTCCTCGCCGAGGGCTTGCAGTGCGCCGTCACGCTCTTTAACGGGAGCCCCATCGGCGTCGATTTGCCCCCGAACGTCGTCATGCAGATTGTCGCGAGCGAGCCGGGCATCAAGGGCGACACGGCGAGCGGTGCGAGCAAGCCGGCTACCCTGGTGACCGGAGCGACCATCAACGTGCCCCTCTTCATCAAAGAGGGCGAGTGGATCAAGATTGACACGGTGAACGGCACGTACCTCGAGCGCGTCAACAAGCAGCCGTAAGACTTACCGTGTGAGCCGCACGCCCGACGCTCACGCTCGTGCCTGCGGATACCAAAGGCGACCTGCGCATCTCGAGTCTGACACGTGCGCTCTTTCGTGACGTCAGTCACTCGTTTCGACGTGTGCTGATTGGATTGCGCCGACGTCGGCAGTAGCGCACGATCGATGTGGACCATGAAGCGCACTTTCGGACTGCTCTCCGTCGCATCGGCCGCAGCCTTTGGTGCCGCGCCTGTCGCTCTCATCGTCCAGTCCGGGTGCGGGACCTCCGCGACGGTGACGCCTACTGCAGGTGAGAGCGACGCGGGCACGTCTCTCCCACTCGATGGCAGCGCCGGCGGCGCCCTTCCTTGCGACGTCGACGCGATACTCGCCGCGAACTGTCGCCAATGTCACGCGTCATCGCCTCAGTTCGGCTCCCCGATGCCGCTCGTCACCCTCGGCGATCTCCGCGCTGACGCGCCCAGTGCGCCCGGACGCAAGGTCTACGAGTTGGTGACCGAGCGCATCGCCGACGATAGGCGACCGATGCCCGAGCCGCCCAATCGACGCCTCGATGTGTCAGAGCGCGCGACGCTCACTGCGTGGGTCGCCGCGGGCGCACCCGCGGGCGCTGCGGTGTGTGCGGCAAAGCCAATCGAGCCCGCGAAGGGCGTGACGTGCAAACCTAATCTCCCGATCGCTCCGGCAGCCGCGTGGGAGATGCCGGCGAGCAGCGGCGACGAATATGCCTGTTACGGCGTCGAGCTAAAGCCTGCGGCGCCCACGCACGTCGTTGGCTTTGCGCCACGTATCGACAACGCCAGCATCGTTCACCACATTGTGCTTTTTGAATCCGACAAAGCGTATTCGCCGACGCCTATAAAATGCAGCGCCGGCGGATCGCTTCAATGGCGCATGGTTTCGGCGTGGGCTCCGGGAGGAGCTGGGTTTGAGTTGCCGCCAGACGTGGGGTTTCCTCTCAAAACGACCGGGAGTACCCACTACGTCGTTCAGATGCATTATTCGAATCCGCAGGCGCTACCCAACCAGCGCGACACGAGTGGCTTCGACTTGTGCACATCAACCCCGCGCACGTACGAAGCCGACGTACTCGCGTTCGGGACGCAGGAACTTACCATTCCTCCGAATCGGCCTACTTACGCGTCGACGTGTTCCATCACCGTGCCGCCCCAGCTTGCCGGGCTGCACTTAATTGCGTCGATGCCGCACATGCACAAGCTTGGGACGTCGATGACGACCGAGCTCCTGAGCGGTGGGCCCGCGGGCGCCGCGACCGACCTCGGTACCACGGCAAACTTTAGCTTCAACACGCAAGCTTGGTTGCCCATCACCGGCGCCTCAGGCGTCGTGACGAAGGCGAACGACGTCATCCGCACGCGGTGCGCGTGGAACAACGCGACGGGCGACGCGGTGCGCTTCGGTGAAAAGACGGCGGATGAGATGTGCTACTCGTTCACCGTTTACTACCCACGCGTCAGCGCTCCGTTGTGGAGCTGGGCGGCTCCGGCGGCGGCGTCGACCTGCAGGGAGTAAAGCGAGTTCGCGGGTCCGCTAGCTCGCATCGAGCTTTGCCTGAGTGCCCACGAGCTACACGTCTGTGATTCGAGACAGTTGGTCGCGACTCTTCTTTTGGGCTAGCGTGCGCGCATCGAACTTTATGGCAACACCACTGGGCTTTCTCCCTCTGCGGTAAAAACGCTCGAGCGCATTTATAGGCGCCGCGTACCCGCTTCTGACATTGCTACGCCGGAGCTCATAAGGTCTCTTGTCGAGGCCAGCGTCGAAACGGGCCGCCAGGTTGGCGTTCTTGTCCACCGCTCAGGCAAGGTCGACTACGTCATCGTAGGCGACGCCGGGAAGCTCATGCTCCCCGACATTGGGCGGCTGCGCGCGGCGGAGGGGCGGTTCCGAGGGTTACGGCTTGTCCACACACATGTGCGCGGCGAGGCGCTCACGCGCGACGACCTCGTCGACCTCGTCCGCCTCCGTCTCGATCTCGTTTGCGCGCTTCAGATAAGCCCGCATGGCGATTTGCGAACGTTGCACTATGCTTACAACGTCCCCGCCGAGGCTGGCGAGCTCCCGTATCGAGACGTGGGGCCGCTGCCACCCGGTCAGGTCGACGTCGATGTCGCCGCGCTCATGGCGGGGCTCGAAACAGAGTTTGCTCGAAAGTCCCGCGCGCGGGAGGTTCAGGCCAAAGACGGCCGCGCGATCCTGCTCCACGTCGGAGATAAGTCGGAGCGTGACGCCCACGTGCGAGCGGCCGACGGCATTCGTGAGCTGCGCGAGCTGGCTTACACGGCGGGCGTGGAGATCGTCGATACGATCATTCAAGTTCGTGAGCGTATCGACCCGAAGCACGTCCTCGGTAAAGGCAAACTCGACGACGTCATTGTGCGCGCCATGCAGCTCGACGCCCAGGTTCTGATTTTTGATCGGGACCTGACACCGGTGCAGTCGTCCTCGATCGCGAAGGAAAGCGACCTCAAGGTCATCGACCGTACGCAGCTTATTTTAGATATCTTCGCGCAGCGCGCCGAAAGCAACGACGGGAAGTTGCAAGTCGAGCTCGCCCAATTGAAGTACAACATGCCGCGTCTCGGCCAGAAAGACGACTCGCTCTCGCGTTTGAGCGGCGGCATTGGCGGTCGTGGACCCGGCGAGACCAAACTCGAGATTGGCCGTCGTCGCGCGAAAGAGCGCGTGAGTCATCTTGAAAATCAGCTCAAAAAGCTCGTTCGCCAGCGTGAGTTGCGCCGGGCGAAACGCACGCGGGAGGGCGTTCCGACGATTGCCGTGGTCGGCTATACAAACGCCGGGAAAAGCACTCTTCTCAATACGCTTACGGGTGCGGACGTGCTGGTCGAGGACAAGCTTTTTGCGACGCTCGACACGCGTTCGCGTCACCTAAAAGTCGGCTGGGCCGGATACGGCGATCGCGAAGTCGTGATTACAGACACGGTCGGCTTCATTCGGGATCTCCCGAAAGATCTTTTTTCCGCGTTTCGTTCGACGTTTGAGGAGGCCGCCGATGCGGATCTCATCGTCAACGTGGTCGACGCGAGCGACGACGCGCGTGATCAGCACATGACGACCACGACGGAGCTTCTCGAGGAGCTGGGGCTCGATAAGATCCCACGCATTGTGGTCTTCAACAAGGCGGACACGCTGGCTCCGCTCGCCGTCAAGCTGCTACAAAAGCGGTATCCTGAGGCCATTGTCCTGTCCGCGACCGACCGCGAAACCACGCGACCTCTCCTGACGCGGATAGCGCACGACTTGGCCGAGCGCTGGGAGTATAGCGCGAAAACACCCGAACTCGTTCCGACAGAGCCGATGATACGCGCTCTCGCGGATCGCGACGACGCTTCGCCCGACGTGTCTCACGCCCCCGGCTCGGCTGACGAAGACTTAAACGACGAAGCTTCAACGCTCGACGACCTGCTTCGCCGAAGCGGTCGCCGGACCAAGCGAGCGCTGCCTGTCGAAACGAGCTAGTACGCGACACACGGGAAGGGGGCCGCGTACGACAAGGTCTAGCACTACTCCATCACCTTTTTCTTTCCATCGGTTCATCGCAGTGCTTCATAAGTCAGCGTGACCGCTCTCGTATCTGCGACGAAGGACCTCTGGGAAGCAAAGTTTGAGCGCTGGTTCGCGCCTTTCGATGCGGTTTCAAGCACAAGGTGCGCCGCGTTTGGGCG
>JANXOF010000013.1 GCA_025353725.1 Polyangiaceae bacterium
CTGACGATACGCGCTTTGTCTACGCTGCGCGACTCGTGCGGAGTTCGGCAGACCACGGCGGAGGTGACGTGAGGCGCTACGCTGCGCTCACGCAAAATCGATGCCACAATCAAGAGAGGCAAAGGGTGCGCTCGGATGAACGGCTCCGGCTCGCGCTCCGCGAGGTCTGTCGCGCTCGGAAGTTCTAACGTCACGTAGTGGTGATCAGGAAAGCATCCGCGGAACAGCGTCGTCTTCCCCGTTTGGCGCGCTCCAGTCACGACAACGGCCGAAAACTGCCGGGCCGCCGTGGTCACGAAACGGGTAGATTGTCTTTTAAATCGAACAGTTAGGAAGAATGACTTCAGAAGTCATGATTGTCAACGCAACGAGTACGAACCGCACGAACGGAGTGGCCGACGCGGTCCCGTGACTCTTCGGAGTGCAGGGGGCGTAGGCTCATCGCGTGAGGAAATCCGGAGCCACTATCGGACGTCCTCACTTCCTCGGCGTGGCCGTCACGGCGGCGTTGGCGGCGTCATGGATCGGCTGCCGTGCGTGCACGACGACGGAGTCGCACGTCGATGTGCCCGTGACTCTCGATGACGTGAGGAAGCTTGCGAACGACGGGAGCGTCGTCGTCGACGTCAAGCGTAGGGAGCAGGCCGCGGGCGGCGCTGGGTGCGGACATTCGGCGGCTTGCATACTCCTAGTACCCGTCGAGCTCGTCAGCGCCTTCTTTCCCACGAAGTTTGACGAAGCCAGCGTCATCGACAATGGGAAGCTCACGTACTTCGCGCGGTTCGACGCGAACGGGGCGTTCATCGAGAGCGCCAAATATCTTGAAAAGAGCATTCGTTACTATCGTGCCCTACCCCTTGAGAAGCTGCGCAAGACGGTCATCGTTCGGTCAGCCGAAGCCTCTATCGGCAGCGACGGTGGGCCGGAGGCGATCGGACGCGTTCTCCTTTTGCCGCAGCTCGACTTAATCGCGGATTACGAGGCTGCGCTTGCAAAGGAACACGGCGCAGACAGTCGCGCAGCGCTCATTATCGAAGCTGCGACATGGCTCCTGGACGAATCGGTCCCATTTTTAGAAAAGCACGAGAGCGACAGCCGAGAGCCCGACGAGACACGCGCATCGGTGATCGCGGAGTTGTGCCGCGCCGATGACAGGCGCTCGGAAACCGTGCTCAAAGCGGCCACTCAAAACCCAGGTCCTAAGGCCGCCGTCGCCGGTATTGAATGTGGAGTGTCGTCGACGCGAGACGCGGCTCGCGACGCGTTCGTCGGTATGACGGCAGATCTTTTGTGCCACGCGAAGTCTGCAGCGGAAGCCTCAGAACTCGTCCGCGCGCTTCCAGAAGGCAACGCGGCTCTCACCGCAGCCCAAGCGCGTTGTAGCGAGCCTTCGGGTCGCGCCTTATTGAGCCTGGTCGCGGAAATTCCCGTGGCCCGCACCGAGCTCGAGCGCGTGATGCGGGAGTCGAGGGTGTACGACAATGCTCTGGGAGAAAGACTTTTGCTTCGCAAACTCGACCATCGGGCGGCCCTCTTCGCCGGTCTCGACGCGAAGCCAGGGAGAGAGCGTTTCGTGGTGCTCATGAGCACCGAGCTCACGTCACGTGCGACACAGCCCAGCAACGGAAGGCGACACGGGTAAACTCATTCCAGCGCCGGCGTAGCCACCCACGGAAGCCCCTTCGATGCTTCCGTCTATGCTCCTGAACTTGGATGCATTTACGCCTACCCAATTTCTAATTCCGAAAGAGACTGAAACTGAAGACACTATGCCACTTCATATGTCGCTCAAGTTCGCCCCCTCTCTCGCACTCGTGTCTCTTGCGATACCCGTGTAGGAGCCCCGCTAATGCCAACATTCAAAGATATGCTCGCGTTGGCGTACCAGAACATCAACACCTGTTCGTCGTACACGTCGACGACGCCTTCTACCCCCCCGAAGCCGTAGCCCCCAGTCAGCCCAGCACTCAGCACGCCGAAAAAGAACGGGTGCGCGAGACTGGAGAGTTCCTTGAGCACACCGCAGGCGACCATGTCGCCGATCGTCCGTGCGTCGACGTTTATCGCCAAGAGCTGCGTAGCCTCATTCGTAAGTAGACTGTTCGAGTCCTTCGGACTCAAGCCGCCCGGAGCGGTAGAGCCCCCTGTCGTGTGGTCGGATAGTCCCAGCTGGACGAGGTCCTCCGCGGCGACTCGCGAGCGAGCTCATGAGGCTGCTCTGGTTTGGCCCCGCGAACGAGAACGCCAGTCAGCGAACTTGCGGTTATGGTTTTGTGAGCTGGTTTTACACGGTGACTGGACTTCCGTGCCGCCACACGTTCCTCCGCTTTTGGGCCGCGCGAGCGTCGTCGTACGAGCTCTCCCAAGCGGCCCATTCGCGGCATGAGCATGCCGTCGTGACGGGCTAGCCTGCCGCGCGCCGGGCGAGCGGTGCGGAAGCAAGCCACGCGTCGATGTCGGTAAGCGCCCGATCGCTCAACAGCTGGTAGCGATCGCGCTTTTTGAGCCGCGGGTTTTCGGCCGGCGGCATGCATGCCCACGTGATGTTGGAGGGCTGAAATCGCTCGTTGGGTCGCATCAAGTGCGTACGAATTCCGCCAAGGGCCGTGGTTTCCGGAGGCGGCGTCAGCGGATGCCCGAGGAGCTTTTGCGCGAGTAAAATAGCGCAAACGAGGCCCCCTGCGCAGCTCTCGACGTACCCCTCGACGCCCGTGATCTGCCCCGCCAAAAAGACGTTCGTCCGGGCCTTGAGCTGCATGCGCTCGTCGAGAAGCTTCGGCGCATCGACAAACGTGTTGCGATGTACGCTTCCGAAGCGGAGGAACTCCGCCTCCTCCAAACCAGGAATCATGCGGAGTACGCGAGCTTGGTCGCCCCACGTCATGCGCGTTTGAAACCCGACGAGATTGTAGGCGGTCGACGCTTGGTCTTCCGCGCGAAGTTGGACCACGGCGTGGGGCCTTCGGCCGGTCCGCGGATCCGTCAGGCCGACCGGCTTCATGGGCCCGAACGAGAGCGTCATCTCTCCCCGCGAGGCCATCACCTCCACCGGCAAACAGCCCTCGAAGTACCGCACTTCCTCGAACGACCGCGGCTCTACTTTTTGGGCGCCAACGATCGCCGCGACGAACGCCTTGTATCCAGCCTCGTCGAACGGGCAATTGATATACGCCTCGTCACCGAGCGCTTCGGCGTCGCGGGCATCATGCTCGGCGCCGTCGCGCATCGCTTCGCTTGCGTCGATAGGCGCGCCCTTTCCCCATCGCGATTGGCGAAAAACTTTCGACTCGTCGATCGATTCCGCACTCACGATAGGGGCAATCGCGTCGTAGTAAGCGAGATGCTGCGCGCCCACAGTCCGCGCGATGTCGGCGGCGAGGTCGTCCCCCGTGAGCGGTCCCGTCGCCAAAATCACGGGCTCCTCCGCCGTTGCCTCGGGGATCGCCCGAAGAATCTCGTGGCGCAGCGTGATGCGCGGATGCGCCTTGATGCGCGCGGTCATCTCGACCGAAAACACTTCGCGGTCCACCGCAAGCGCACCACCCGCGGGGACTTTCGCAACCTCCGCCGCCGCCATCACGATCGAACCGCACCGTCGAAGCTCCTCTTTTAGCAGCCCAACGGCGTTGACGAGCGCCGCCCCGCGCATTGAGTTTGAGCAGACGAGCTCGCAAAGGTTGTCGCTATGCTGCGCTGGCGTGCGCGCGTGTGGCTTTTGCTCGATCAGCTCGACGTCGATTCCGCGTTCCGCGAGCTGATACGCGGCCTCGCAGCCGGCAAACCCTCCACCGACGACAACAACCTTCATAGGCTGTTCCGTGTAGCCCTGCGCAGCCGTGCGGACAAGCCTCGAAACCGCGCCGGCAGCCGTCCCGCCGCCGTTCGGCCGAGCCGAGCCGAGCGAGCCGAGACGCGTCAGGTCCGCTCGACCGCCACCACTCCCGGCACTTTTTGCAGAGCTCGGATAACGCTCTTGAGCTGAGTCAAGTCGGAACAAATAAAGGTAAAAACGTTTATCGCTTTTCCGTCGTCGCCGGCGCGGCAATTCGCTTCGCTAATATTGATACTTAGCGTACTAAACGTTTGGCCGACAGTCGCGAGAATGCCCGGCCGGTTGGCCGTCACGACGCGAAGCTGTACGGAGCGATTGATCTTCGCCTTCGAATCCCAGCTAATTTCGACGCGACGCTCGGGATCCGTGTCGAACGCTTTAGGGCACCCGCGCCGATGAATCGTGACGCCGCGGCCGCGCGTAATAAACCCGAGAATGTCGTCCCCCGGGAGCGGATTGCAGCATTTTGCGTAACGCACCAACACGTCATCGATACCGTTGAGACGAATGCCGCCGTCATCGCCTTTGATGACCTTCCGAACAAAGCCCGCGAGTCGACCCTCGCGGAGCTGCTCAGGCGGAAAGCTTTTCGCCCCATCGACGGACGGTGGGGCCACCACATCGAGAACGTCTTTCGAATCAATCTTCCCGTAACCGATAGCGATAAAGAGTTCGTCCAAGTGCGCGACGCTGAGCGCCTCGAGCACTTTGCGAAGTTCAGGTTCGTTTTTGAGTAGCTTCGTGAGTGAGACGCTTCCCTTCTGGAATTCACGCTCCACGAGTTCGCGCCCAAGCTTGAGCGACTTGTCGCGCTGCTCCTGGCGAAGAAAGTTACGAATCTTGGCGCGCGCGCGCGTCGTTACCGCGATGTCGAGCCAGTCTTTGCTCGGTTGCTGGTGCGGCGCCGTCACGATCTCCAAAACATCGCCGTTGCGAAGCTTGTAGCGAAGCGGTTCGAGCTTCCCGTTGACGCGCGCGCCCGTGATGTGTTCGCCGAGTTGCGAGTGAATCGCGAACGCGAAGTCTACGGGCGTCGACCCTCTCGGAAAAACGCGCACTTCGCCCTTCGGAGTGAACACGTAGACTTCGTCTTGAAAGAGGTCGACCTTCACCCCCTCGAGGAATTCGGCCGGATCTTTGAGGTCTTTTTGCCACTCCATCAGTTGACGAAGCCAGCCAAATCGCTGCGCGTCGGAGTCGGCAATACCCCCGCCGTGGCGTTCCTTGTACTTCCAATGAGCCGCGATACCGCGCTCGGCCACGCGGTTCATTTCGTGCGTGCGAATTTGAATTTCGATGCGCTCGCGCCCCGGGCCGATGACCGTCGTGTGAAGCGACTGGTACATGTTCGGTTTCGGAAGTGCGATATAGTCCTTGAATCGCCCGGGCACGGGCGTCCAACGAGAGTGGATAACCCCGAGCGAAGCATAACAGTCACTGACGCTCTCGACCGAGATTCGAAACGCGATGAGATCGTGAATCTGCTCGATCGTGCACTCGTTCGCCTTCATCTTGCGCCACACCGAGTAAAGGTGCTTCGAGCGACCCGAGACGTCGGCTGCAAATCCTTGCTCGGCGAGGCGGCCTGCGAGCGTCTTCGAGACATCTTGAATGTATCTCTCACGCTCTTTCTTTGTCTTCTGAACCGCCTGCTGGACTTCGATGTACGAGTCCGGTTCAAGCCATCGAAACGACAAGTCTTCGAGTTCGCTCTTGAACGCTTGGATACCCAGCCGATTCGCGAGCGGGGCATAAATTTCAAGTGTTTCTCTGGCGATACGCTCCTGTGAATCCGGCTTCATGTGCTCGAGCGTGCGCATGTTGTCCACGCGATCGCAGAGCTTGATGAGCAACACGCGAATGTCGCGCGCCATCGCGACTACCATCTTTCGGAAATTTTCGGCTTGGCGGTCCTCTTTTGAAGTGAAGTTGATTTTACCGAGCTTGGTGACGCCGTCGACCAAGGAGGCGACTTCGCTCCCGAACTCGCGCTCGATGTCCTTGCTGGTCGCTAACGTGTCCTCGACGACATCGTGGAGGAGCCCGGCGCAGACACTCGCCGTGTCGAGGCGCAGCTCCGTGATGATGCCGGCCACGGACGCCGGGTGGATAAAGTACGGGTCGCCCGACTTTCGCTTTTGGCCCGTGTGCGCTTTCTCGCTGTAGTCATACGCACGCCTAATGAGGTCGGTGTCCGCCGCCGGTTGGTAGGCCCTAACGCGGTCGATAATGTCCGTGACCTGGAGCATGGCGGTGGGGGAAGCGGAACGACCCGACGTTTAGACGACGAAAACCCTAGAAGGAACGGTATCACCCAGCCAATCTCTCGGCAAAGGAACGACAAAGCGCGACGGGTAGCCGGCGCCTTCGAGCCGTGGGTGGCAAACGCTAGCGTCGGGCGCGAACCGCACGATCTCACGCTGAGAACTCTAGCCTGCAAGGTCACTTTCGGCCGCTTCGGCCTCAGCCGCTTCGCTAAGGTGTCGCCGTGGCCTCTCTTTATATTCACTTTCCCTGGTGCCTCGCGAAGTGCCCGTACTGCGACTTCGTGAGCTACGCGACAGACCGAGAGAGCATTGACCACGCGGGTTACGCCGACGCGGTACTCCGTGAGGCGGAAGGTCGCGTGCGGCAGCTGAGAGCGCGGGGAAACTCGCTCACCCTCGGCAGCATCTTCTTCGGCGGTGGAACCCCAAGCCTGTGGGAACCACAAGAGCTCGGCCGCGTATTGGCCCGACTGCGGACTCTTTTCGCGACGACAACAAGCCTCGAAGTTACGGTCGAATGCAATCCGACCTCACTCGACGAGGCGAGAGCGCGGGCGCTGCACGGGGTCGGTGTCGACAGACTCTCGATTGGCACCCAATCGCTACGTGCGGAACAGCTCAAGTTTCTCGGTCGGTTGCACGACCCCGACGGTGCTCGCCTCGCGATCGCGGCGGCGCTCGCCTCGGGGATCCCGCGCGTCTCGACGGACCTTATTTTCGGGCTCCCTGATCAATCGATCGAGGACGCACGGGACCAGGCGTTCGCCCTCGCGGCTACGGGACTTAAGCACCTTTCCTGCTACCAACTGACGATCGAACCGGGCACGCAGTTTGGCGAGCGAAAAAAGCGCGGCTTGCTGCCCATGGCCGACGACGCCGTCGTCGCCGACGCGTTTCTCGCCGTCGAAGCAGCGCTCGAGTCGTGCGGCCTGCGGCACTACGAAATCTCGAACTACGCCGTACCAGGCGAAGAGTCGCGTCATAATCTCGCCTACTGGCGCGGCGATGAGTACGTAGGCCTCGGGTGCGCGGCTTTCGGTTTTACGCGTGACACGGCGAGCGGCGGTCCCGGTGCGCGTCGTGGCGTGCGCTGGCGAAATGCCATTGACCCCAAGGCCTATGTCGAGGCGACGAAGCATCTTCGAACCGACATGCTCGGGGAGGGCGACGGCGTCAGCATGTTCGCCGAATCGCTCGATGGAACGGCTCTTCTCCGCGAACGCCTGATGCTTGGGCTTCGCCTCGCGGAGGGGGTCGACGTAGGCCGTGCAGGCGACGAGCTCGGTCTCGACCCTTGGACCCCTGAGCGACTCCGAGCGATCGAGCGGCTCGAAGCGCGCGGTCGGCTCACGCGAACGGGCGACGTACTAACCATCCCACGCCCCGCGTGGCTCTTCGCCGACGACATTGCGTCGCGACTCTTTTGAGGGTCCCCGCTGAGGGTCCCCGCCGCGCCGGCGCCGCTCGTCGCCGACGCCGTCGCGTGACATCGCGTTCTACATCACCGCTGCGCCACGGCTACGAACGTGAAGATCTTGGGAGCTGAACACGGGGTCCAGCTCGCCTCGCCTACGGCCCATGCCTAACGAGGCAGCTCGATCTTCGGCTTGCTTGGGTGCCTCTTGTACAAAAGCACCGTGCGGCCGAGTACCTGTACGAGCGTCGCCCCCGTTTTGGTCGCCAGCTCCGGACCGGCCTCTTTGCGATCGACCGGACACTCGCTCCCCACTTTCACCTTCACGAGTTCGTGGGTTCGCAGGGCTTCGCCGGTCGCCGCGAGAATGGCGTCGGTAAGGCCGTCTTTTCCAATCTGCACAACGACATCGAGATGGTGCCCGAGGCCACGCAGGTGGCGAATGCGACCGCCCGTGATCGGGCCGACGATTTTTGGCTTCGTCGACCCGTCAGCACGCGTATCGGGCTTGTTTCGCACGTCGCCGCTCTTCTTATCGAAACGCTGCTTTACGCGCGTTCGGCGTCCACCGCCGGCCTTTTTCTTCGGCGTCCGCTCGCCTCCCTCCGGCGCAGCCCCTGGGCGCGCGACGTCACTCTTCCCGCTTCGACCGCCACCTCCGCGGCTCGGAACGCTCATTTCGACACCTGGGGAAGCCTTCGCATGGTCTTGGTTCTTTCTCCGGACGAGTAAAACATGGCGACTTCGCCGATCGGTGCAAGTACGCCGCCGATCGAGGCTGCCTCGCCCTCCGCGACCGTAGCGAAAGGCGTCTTTGCCGTTCCTCCGGCTCTCGCCGAGCGCCTCCGTAGCACGAACGCCACGCCTGTAGGCGCCCAGGTTCCGTTTCTGCCACCCAAGCGAGTGGAGACCGACGCAAAGGCACCTCGCCGTCGGGCCCGTCCGACCGTGTACCTGTGGAAAACCCCTGAACAGGTTGGGACTGACCTCTTGACTAGTTGTTTGGTGTTACTGAACAGAATTCAGTGATGTCGGGGGTTTAGAACGATGTCGGACGGCGACGCTCGGCCCCTCCGTAGGTAGCCACTGAACGTACAAGCTGGAGTGCTTCATTTCATTGGACACCACAAGATGTAGACATGATAGAACGAGTCATCCCCGAACTCATGTGAGCGAAGTCCTTCCGATGGATGAGCCACGACAGTTTCGGATCTCGAATCTCGAATCTCGCACGCCCACGAACTTCTCGAGGCTATCGACCATGTCAGAGGACAAGCGTTCAGTAGCCCGGATGCCGCGCATTCAACTGCCCCGCATTCAACTGCCCGAGCGTGGTCGCGTGGAAACTTAATCTCGGTTCTGAATCGCTCGTTTTCTTCAAATCTTTCACTCACGTCCGCCCGCCTGCGGGGCGGCTGAGAACCACGTTTTAGCTGCGACCACGCGGAGCTTCAGCTCGCGGCCATCGCAATTGGATTGGAGCGCGCATCATGGCTACATCGTTCGGTACTGGCTTGGGTGTGGAGAAGATGGCGCGAAACGCGAAAGATACGAGTGCCGCGCGCGAGAGCGCAGGGTTGAAGCGTCCCAGTGCGAATCCGACGGTCGCGACGACCGCCCTTGAGGGGCACGCGACGGGTCCTGTCGCAAAGGCGGCAGGACGCGGACGAAACGCGCTGACCGCGGGCTCCGCCAGCGCTCGGTCGGCGGACGCGAAGGCGAGTCGCTCGGGTCTCCCGGGTGCGCCCGGCAGGTCGACCCCCGCGATGAAGCCCATTGCACGATTTTTTACGCGAGCCGGCGTTGACCCTCTCGCCGACGGGGCGCCGGGTCCAGCGTCCATGACCGGAGACCCAACGAAGCTCGTCTACGAGCGCCGTTCGAGCATGATTACGAACCCGGACGGGTCCATCGTTTTCAAGATGGAGGGCGCGGAGATCCCCGCGACGTGGAGCCAACTCGCGACGGACATCGTCATCTCGAAGTACTTCCGGAGAGCCGGTCTTCACGGTGATGCGAAGCAAGGCGAACGAAGCGTTCAGCAAGTCGTTCACCGCATCGCGCACACGATTCGCGGCGGCGCCGAAAACTTCGGCGGTTACTTCGCGTCGAAAGCCGACGCGGACACGTTCGAGGCTGAACTTTCTTTCATGATGGTTCACCAAATCGGCGCGTTCAACTCACCCGTTTGGTTCAACTGCGGACTTTGGGCCGAATACGGCATCACGGGCTCGGGCGGAAACTGGGCTTGGGATGCGTCGCAGCCCGCAGACTCCGTCGTGACCGAGACGAAAAACGCGTACGAACGACCGCAGTGTTCGGCGTGTTTTATCCAATCTGCAAGCGACGACCTTATGGGCATCTACGAGCTCGTGAAGTCGGAAGCGCGTCTTTTCAAGTACGGGTCGGGCACCGGGTCAAACTTCAGCGCCATCCGCGGGCGGCAAGAGAAGCTCTCGGGCGGTGGGACCTCCAGCGGCCTGATGAGCTTCCTCGAGGTCTTTGATCGCGCGGCGGGGGCCACCAAGTCGGGCGGCACGACCCGTCGCGCGGCCAAAATGGTCTGCCTCGACATGGACCACCCGGAGATTCTCGACTTCATCAACTGGAAGGTCCGCGAGGAGAAGAAAGCCCATGCGCTTATCGCCGCAGGGTTTTCGAGCGACTTCAACGGCGAGGCTTACAAGACCATCGCCGGCCAAAACTCGAACAACTCGATTCGCGTGACCGACGGGTTCATGAAAGCTGTCGAAGCCGACGGCACGTGGCAAACCCTCATGCGCACGACGGGCGAGGTCTGCGACACGTACAACGCGAAAGACATCTGGCGTCAGGCCTCGGAAGCCGCGTGGGCGTGCGCCGACCCAGGACTTCAATACGACTCGACCATCAATGCGTGGCACACATGCCCGAACAGCGGAAAGATTAACGCGTCGAATCCGTGTTCCGAATACATGTTTCTGGATGACACGGCGTGTAACCTGTCGTCGATCAATCTGATTAAGTTTCTGCGCGAGGATCAAGAAGAGAACGCTTCCGGCGACCACGGCACATCGCGGCGCCAAACGTTCGACGTCGAAGGCTTCCGCCACGCGTGCAAGGTGTTCTTCATGGCGCAAGAGATCCTGGTCGATCTCTCCAGCTACCCGACCGCGGACATTGCGCGCAACAGCCATGATTTCAGGCCTCTCGGGCTTGGCTACGCCAATCTCGGCTCACTGCTGATGCAGATGGGCGTGCCGTACGATTCAGACGAGGGACGCGCGATAGCCGGTGCGCTCACGGCGATTATGTGCGGTAAGGCGTATGCGGCCAGCGCGACGATGGCCGCGTCGAAGGGCCCCTTCAACGGGTTCGCGAAAAACCGCGCGCCGATGCTTCGCGTTATGGCGATGCACCGCGATGCGGCTTACCAGATCGATCGCGATAAGTGTCCGCCTGCGCTCTATCGCGCGGCATGCGAAGATTGGGATGCGGCGCTCGCGCTGGGCGAGCAGCACGGTTACCGAAACGCGCAAGCCACAGTGCTCGCACCGACGGGCACCATTGGACTCTTGATGGACTGCGACACGACAGGCGTAGAGCCTGATTTTGCGCTCGTGAAGTACAAGAAGCTCGCGGGGGGCGGCTACTTCAAAATCGTCAACCAGTCCGTTCCGAGCGCCCTTAAGAAACTCGGTTATAGTCCGAGCGAGGTTCAGGAAATCGTCGCTTACGTGAGCGGGACGAATACGCTGCTCACCGCACCGCATATTAACCGCCGCTCACTCAAAGAGCGAGGTCTTACCGATGCTGATCTCGCGAAGGCCGAAGCCGCGTTGGCTGGCATTTTCGAACTCGACAACGCTTTTGGCTCGTGGGTCCTTGGCGAGGAGGCGTACGAGCGCCTAGGCGTCACGAAGGAGCTACGCAGCGCCAAGCGCTTCAGCATCCTTCAGCACTTGGGTTTCACGAAAGCCGCGATCGAAGAGGCGCAGGACACCATCATCGGTCGCATGACGATCGAAGGAGCTCCCTACCTCAAGCCCTCTCACTATCCGGTGTTCGATTGTGCGAATCGATGCGGAAAGAACGGGCAGCGTTTCCTCGCCGCGATAAGCCACGTCAAAATGATGGCGGCGGTTCAACCCTACCTCTCGGGCGCGATTTCGAAGACCGTCAATCTCCCGAACGACGCGACCGTCGAGGACGTAAGCGATATCTACATGGAGGGTTGGCGCGTCGGTTTGAAGGCCGTGGCCCTCTACCGCGACGGATGCAAGGCTTCGCAGCCGCTCTCCACGACGACCAAGGAGAAAGACACGGACGACGTCGCGGTCGCCAAGTCCAACAAGACGACGATGTCTCCCGAGCTAGAAGCCAAGCTCGGAAGCCCACGCGCGACGCAAGCCCACGCCGATGGCCCGCTCCTTCCGATTCCTCGGACCTCCGAACCGCAAGACGTCACTCAGCTCACGCTCGGTCTCCATCAAGACACGAGCGGCTCGAGGCCAAAGGGACTGCGTGTCCGCCTCCCGAAAAAACGTGTAGGGTTCACGCAAGAGGCGCGCGTCGGCGGTCACAAGATTTTCCTTCGCACGGGGCAGTACGAGGATGGCACGCTCGGCGAGATCTTCATCGATATGCACAAGGAGGGCGCGGCGTTCCGCTCCCTCATGAATTGCTTTGCGATGAGCGTCTCCATCGGACTTCAATACGGCGTTCCGCTTCAAACCTACGTCGACCAATTCACGTTTACGAGGTTCGAGCCGCAAGGCCTTGTGGAAGGTCACCCGTACGTCAGAATGGCCACATCAATTGTGGACTATCTGTTCCGCGTACTCGGGTGTGAGTACCTCGGCAGGTACGATCTCGCGCATGTAAAGCCCGACGCCGAGGAAGCCGCTCAGCACGTCGGGTTCCTTGGGGGAGGTCAAAAAGAAGACCGAGAAAGCGCCTCCGAGGTCCCAGCCGCGTTCGGGTACACGAATTCGGCACTCGCCCGGAGTGCGACGGAAGCCGAGTCGCTCGAGGCTCGCCCGCCCACGCGAAATCTCGCGTCGCCGTCAAGCTCGGGTCACGTCCGTCAGGCGCCCCCAAGTCTTGCGCGTAAGGGCGCACCTGACACCGCGCACGAGCATGCCGCCCACGCGTCTCCGCTCGATGCACAGCTTGATGCCATGATGGGAGACGCACCGGTGTGTGACGGGTGCGGCCACATCACGGTACGCAACGGCGCTTGCTACCGGTGCCTCAACTGCGGCAACTCGATGGGCTGCAGCTAGCCGACCGCCCAGTGAAGCGCGACGCGACGCGACCCGGCGATAGCCTGAGTCGATAAAAACGCCCCGCCCCGCCCGGACCTAAACAGGTCTGGGCAAGGCGAGAGCATGTTCGAAGCGCTTGAAGCTTGGAACGACTCTTGCTGCGTCCGGTTCCAAGCAAGTTCTGCAAGCCGTTGGCGCGTACGCTGCGCAGACGTCAGAGCAGGAGCTCGCTGACGTGCCGCCTTACGAGGAATCCCTCGAGGAAAGCCAGCCGTCCTCTTCTTCGCGGACCCTGAACGCGATCATGCTAGACGTCGCCGAACCGCTGCGCGCTGACCAACCCACCGGGAGTCTCCTCGCCGACGCCCCCACCAACCTTTTGGCGTCCAACTGCCGTAGCGTCGGACAAAGCGCTGCAATTGCTCTCCCAGCAGCCGTGGCCCTCATGGCCACGAGCGCCCTTCCGCAGGTCGAGGCAGAGCTTGGTACTGAGGACCCAAGCCTCCCGCCCTCTCACTAGCTGCAACTACCGAACCTCGCTTCAACGTACGACGACGCGTTCACGGATACGGTCGCGGCAGTACCGTGCTCAACGGCGAAAACCGGTCTCTATGTGGTAGATGTCAGAGAAGCGAAGGCTGTTCATCACAACCTCATTCACCGACTATTTTCGATATCGAAAGACATTGCAGCAAAAGCTTACTTTGAAGGGACAAGATTTCTGGTTCACTGGGGGGTCATTCAAAACGTCTGCCAACCTGGACCTCGGCCGACGGAAAAGCGCGTTTCGAAAGATCGCGACTGGCTTCCGAGGTCTCGCGCGAGCGGTGAACGGAGTCGACGAAAAACCGATGACTGTGGACCCCTCCGCACCAACTCTGATTTGTGGCAGCGGCAACGATTTGAGCAGCAAATTCTATTGCGATTATGGCACCCGCGCGTTCGCGGTAAAGGGAGAGTCGGCCCGGCTCTACCTATGCCCTGACGTCTACAAATCATGGGAATTTAGAAACGGTGTCGACCCTGCGATGTCCCGAACCATGGTGCATGAGTTTTCGCACAAATTTGCACTAACGCGTGATGTCGCCTACCTCGCCGTGGCCGACCCACAAGTTAACTCCTATTGGTGGCATGGGAAGGATGACGCGAAGATGCGACTAACGCCGCAACTCGCAGCCGAGAACGCAGACAAATACGCGTGGTACGCGTATCGCCCGAAGCTGCGCTTCACTGCGTGGTGATTGGGAATACGGACTCCTGACTCTCGAAGCCACTACGCGACCTGAGGTGAGGGCGCTGTTGCTTGGGACTCAGAGACGCCAAACGCGATACAGAGCGCTCCCAACACGTTGTAGTACTCGTTGCAGAACGCGTGCGTACTAAACAGGTAGAGAGAGAAGTGCGTTAGCCCGGCGAGGAGCGCAAAGCCCGCAGGGGAACGGGGCGCAAAACGTAAGCCCACTCCACCGACTACCGCGCACACCGCAATCCCGGTCCATTTCGATAGGTGGACTGTTCCCGTATTGGCCAAAAGTGCGAGCACGCCGAGGCTGTCCGTGCGGAACACTTCGCGAATATTGAGCACGCTGTTGACGAATGCGCGCGCGTCCCAGAGCGCTAGCGGCAAGGTCACGCTCAATCCAACGGCACCAACTTTGGCATAAAAAACGAAGACTTGGCGCCACGACCACGGACGTGGGAGCAGGAGCAGAAGCGCGGGCGCGCCGATAAACATGTGCTGCTTCACGGAGCAATAGAGGCCGGCCGCAACATACACGTACTTGGGCGCACGAAGCGCGGCGTAAACCACCGCGGCCGTGAGCATTACGACGAACGGATCGGTCCACGCGCGGTGCACCACGAAAAACGTTCGCGGGGTGAACAGGATGAGCACCGCGGCCAGGGAGGCCCGCGCCCCGGGCCTTGCGCGAGCCAGCAACCACGCCGCTATCGCGACCGCCGCCAAGGTCGAATAGCGCGAATCGCCGAGTACGTACCCTGGCAAGCACAAGAGCAGGCACAGCGGCGGATAGACGAATCCGAAAAGCAAGCGACCGCCGACGGACACGCCCGGCGGATAATAGGGAGACGTACCGTTGTACAGATCAGGAAAGGTAATCGTAAAGGGATTCACGCCGCGCAGCAGCGCTCGCGCGGCCTCCATTTCGACGACCCAGACGTCGATGGTGGGGTTCGACGCCATCTGAATGGTCAGCACGCCGGCGCCGAGGTAGGCAGCTATGGCCAAAAGAATCAGCGGCTGATGAACCTTGGTGCGCTCGCGCCATACCCAAAGAGCCACGCAAGCTCCGATGGCCACGACCATAAACGAGCGAAACCCCAGTTGGTGCGCGGCATCGAACCTTCGACCGTCCGCCCTTTGGGGTAGGAGAACCAACATCGCAAGTTGAACGATCGCCCACGCAGACATCCACGTGACGACGCGTTCGTTAGGTATTGATCCTCCGAAACGCTTGCCGCCAAACGAGACGCCTCCGAACAAGGCAAAGAGCGTCAGGAGCCAGCACGCGACCATCGCGCACACCCCATAGGGGTCGTACAGCCCGTACGTGAGCTCAAGGATGCAAACGAGAGCGACAATCGCCACAGCGAGCGCGACGTTGACCGGGGCCCCCGCGGGAGCTACCCCTCGCCCGCGCTCAGGCACTCGCGACGCTCGCGCGACGCCGGCCCACGACCACCGCCTGAACGAACAAGTCACGCGGTCCGAAGTCGTAGCTGTGTAGGTCGAAACCTGCCTCGTTGAGGTACGACTCGGCTTGCGCTTTCGACCCGAGGCGCGTGGGCTCTGCGGGGTGTAAACGCACGTTTTTGTGCATCACATCGTTGAGTACAAAGTGGGCCGCGTCGAGGACAGCCGCGCTCGTGGCGCGTCGGTGGGGCCAGAACACGACGACCTTGCCATTGGGTTTGGTGACGCGCGCGAGCTCCGAAAAGAGCTTCGCAAGCTCTTGGCCCTGAAAGTGCTCAACGACGCCGAGGTTGTACGCGCCGTCGAAGCTCGCATCGGGAAACGGCAGATTCAGAATGTCGGCGCGAAGGGTGGTCGCCGTCGGATTTTCGCGTGCGTACATCTGTAGCGCCGGGACCGAAATGTCGACTGCGGTGACCTGCGCGTGGGCTTGAACGTCCGTGTCGGCCTGTCCAGAGCCACACCCCGCGTGCAGGAGGCTAGACCCCTCTGCGAATTCCCGTTTCACGACCGCGGTAAGAATGCTCTTGATGAACGCATTACGGTAAAGAGTCGCCACGAGATCGTAGGCGAGAAGCGTCTTTTTCTCCTTTCCTTCCCAGTAGACGTCCCAACCTTGCGTGTCTTGAAGTTCGCCGAAGCCCATGTTGACGTTCTTGGCGACGCGAAACTGAGCCGGATTGACGGCGCGCGCCGTCATGAGCCGCCCCAGCTCGCGCACGCTTCGGCCGACTTCGGTAAGGCTCATCTTCGAGTGACCGTACGTGCGCGCCGAGAGAACAATCGGAATCTCGCTCACCGAAATGCCGTTTTCCTGCATCACAAACATACTGCGAAAAAAGAAGGCGTACCCGGGCTCATGGACGAGTTCGAACACCTCTTTCGGGATGCTGCGCAGGTTGTACGCGCGGAAGGCGCCAGTCGCGTCCGCCGAGACGCCAAGCATCGTCCGTGTTGCGGCGTGGCCTAAGTGCGTCAGCCCCCTACGAACCGCCGTCCAACCCGGGAGCGAATTCGAGGCCAAAAAGCGTGAGCCCACCACGAGATCAGAGACTCCGCACTTTGCGAGAAGTCGCGGAATGTCTTCGGGGGCGTGGGTGAAATCGCAGTCCATGGTGACCAGCACGTCGTAGCCCTCGCGGTACGCCAACGCGATGCCCTCTTGGTGCGCGGATCCGATCCCGTTCTTTCCGGTGCGGTGGATGACGCGCACACGCTTGCCGGCCGCCTTGGCGAGTTCGTCGAGCAAAGCCCCGGTACCGTCTGGCGAGGCGTCATCCATGAATGCAATATCGGTGTCCAGCCCCAGCGCGAGGAGCTGCGAAAGCATCGGCGTAACGTTTTCGTGTTCGTTGTACGTCGGAATGAAAATCAACTGCTTCATGACATGTTCTCCCGAACCAAACGACGAACGAGCCCTTCAAACGGCACGAGAGGCTCCCAACCGGTAGTCTGCCGCAACCTAGCCGCGTTGCCGACGAGCGGCACGCCCGCCTGCACGCGCAACCCAGGGCGCTCGCGCACGTAGGCTTCCCAGTCCAAGCCGACCTCGTCAAATGCAATGCGACAGAAATCTCGAACACTATGCAAAATGCCGCTTGCGACGACGTAGTCTTGCGCGAGAGGAGCGCGAAGGGTCGCCTGCATCGCGCGCGTCACGTCCTCGGCCGCACTCCAATCCACGAGGCTCTCCAAGCTGCCAAGCTCAATAGGTGCGGGTACTTCACCGCGTGCAAGCGCTCGCGAGGCATGCGCCGCGCCGCGAGCAATTTTGGCGGTGACGAACGCCGCGCCGCGGAACACGGACTCGTGGTTGTAGAGCACACCAGAGACGGCAAACATACCGTGTTGCTCACGCATAATCCGGCAGATGTCCATGCCCGCGCACTTCGAAACGCCGTACGCACTTTGGGGTTTCCGAAGTGTTGCCTCGTCCTGCGGTGACGTCTCAGCGGCCCCGAACACGTGCGAGCTGGAAGCGTAAAAAAGACGACTATCTCTCGCATGAACCCGCAACGCCTCGACGGTGCTGACAAGGCCGTCCACGTTGACTTGAAAACTTTGGCGGAGAAGATGCGCGATCTCGACCTGTTCGCGTTCGGCGGAAGCATGGTGAAACGCGGCGAGGTAATAGACCTCAGAAGGTTGCAAATCCTCCACCAATCTGTGCATCCCCTCCCGATCCGTGAGTTCCACGCCCGACCGTTCCGTGCCGACAGCACAAGGCGCGCCGGCGACATCGACACCCACGACGCGGAACCCCTGCGACAGCAGTTGAGCCGACAAGATTCGTCCGTCTTGGCCCCCACTCCCGACCACAAGTGCCGACTTTTTCAAGGCACGAATTCGATACTAGGCAATGGAAAGAGCAGCTTGCCACCGCCTGCGATGAACGCCGCCTCGCGTGTGACGAACGCCTTGCGAAAGTGCCACGGCAACACCATGTAGACATCGGGCATCGTGACCTTCGCCTCCTGCTCCGAGACAATCGGAATCTCAGTTCCCGGAGTGAATGCTCCAAACTTGTCTGGGTTCACCTCGGCGATAACCGGCAAGAGGTCCGGACCAATGCCGCAATACTGGAGCACAACGTTGCCCTTGGTGGAGGCCCCGAGCCCCACGACCCTCTTGCCCTCGGCTTTCAGTGCGAGAAGTGTCGCGCGCAGGTCTCGTCGGTGCTGCTCCACACGGGCTGCGAACGCCTCGTAAG
The DNA here is from genome assembly GCA_025353725.1 of Polyangiaceae bacterium. GTDB lineage: Bacteria > Myxococcota_A > Polyangia > Polyangiales > Polyangiaceae > Labilithrix. Next base: position 18,183 of record JANXOF010000013.1, read on the forward strand.
GCGCAAGCGTTTGCAAGCCGCAAGCCTCTTCCGCCGCGAGCACCGAAGCGACCGCGGGCGCGTGAGGACCCGGGGCTTTTTCCGCAGTCACCGCAAAGCTCCCTCCGTTCACATCGTTGAACGCAATGTCGACGATGCGAAGGCCGGCCCGCGATGTCATCCAAACGATTTGCCGGAGCGCGTAGTATTCAAGGTGCTCGTGACAGACCGTGTCGTATGACGTGGTGTCGAGCATCATCGGCAAGTAGCTTTGCTCAAAGTGCCACACCCCGCCGTCGGCAAGGACCGACGCGACGTCCTCCACGAAACGCATCGGAGCGGGCAAATCGTAGAACATCGAGATGCTTGTGACGATCTGCGCTGGCGGCAGTTCGAGACGCGCGTAGCTCTCTTTAGTGAAGAAATCAGGTACGACCTGAATATCTTTCTCGTAATAGTGAGCGAACTTTCGTGCCGTGGGGTCAATGCCTACGCGCCGTAGTCCAGGCGTCTTGTAATGCGACAAGGTCGTGCCGTCGTTGCTTCCTATGTCGAGCACGACGTCGCCTTTGGCGAGCACTTTCGCGGAACTCACCGTCGCCACCTTCTCCGCGAGGTGTCGCACCATCAAGGCGTTCAGCCCGCTGCGATAGCCGTAGTGATCGCCGTACATTTCGCCGAGATCGTACGAATGCGCGAGTTGGACTAAGCCGCACGCATCTCCGTCTCCCGGGCCATGGCACTTGACGAGCCTAAGCGGCCCGCGCGTGATGGTCGCGCCGCGCGCTTTTGGGAAGACACCGGTGAGGACTTGCGAGCCCAGGTCCAAGATCGGCGCGAGCGTCGTGTTTCCGCAGATGCGGCAGGCGGTAATCAAAATCACGGAATCAGACGTCATGGGCTGGATTCCTTGCGCAGGGACGCGAGATCGGCGTCCACCATAAGCCGTGCGAGCTCCTCGAACTTCGTCTTCGGCGTCCAACCCAACTGGGTCTTCGCTTTGGTCGCGTCGCCGAGGAGAAGGTCCACCTCCGTCGGTCTGAAGTACTTTGGGTCGACGACCACATGGTCCTCCCAACGGAGGCCGGCGTGGCCAAAAGCGACCTCGCAAAACTCGCGCACCGTATGCGTCTCCCCGGTCGCCACGACGTAGTCATCAGGCTTGTCCTGCTGGAGCATGAGCCACATCGCTTCGACGTAGTCCTTCGCGTAGCCCCAATCGCGTTTCGCGTCGAGGTTGCCAAGATGCAGCGTTTCGCGCATGCCGCATTTGATTTCTGCGACTCCGCGGGTGATTTTGCGTGTGACGAAAGCTTCGCCCCGGCGGGGGCTCTCATGGTTGAAGAGAATCCCGTTGCACGCAAACATTCCGTACGCCTCACGGTAGTTGACCGTAATCCAGTGGGCGTACAGCTTCGCCGCGGCGTAGGGCGAACGCGGGTAAAACGGTGTTGTCTCGTTTTGCGGGACGGCTTGGACAAGACCAAACATCTCCGAAGAGCCGGCTTGGTAAAACTTTGGCGAATACCCAGATTCGCGCACCGCTTCGAGCAAGCGTAAACACCCGACTCCGGCGGTTTCGGCCGTATAATCGGGCACCTCAAAACTTACTTTCACGTGGCTTTGCGCCCCAAGATTGTAAATCTCGTCCGGTCGGAGCTTATGCAAAATTCGACCGATGCTACTTGCGTCAGTCAAGTCGCCATAATGCAGGGTTGGCGCCGAACCGTGCGCGGCCTTGAAGATGTGGTCAATCCGGCCGCGATTAAGCGAGCTCGATCGGCGGACCATACCGTGCACCTCGTAGCCCTTTTCGACCAAAAGCTCGGCCAAGTAGGATCCATCTTGGCCAGTGATGCCTGTAATAAGTGCCCTACGCTGCATCGAGGCTGTGGGGCTAACTGGACCGCGTGCCAGCTGCAAGAGCTATTGATGTCGCTGGGTTGAAAGCGCCTGGCCGCGCAGGAGGCGTGAGGCGTGAGGCGTGAGGCTCGCTCAAGTCCCAAAAGACTAGGCCCCGACCGGCCCAGAAGGACCGCCGAGGCTTTGTATTCTTTGACATGCAAGGCGAAAAGCGCAGAGCCGCGGACCAGCCTTTTTCGTCCACTTTCGGACTCAAGGCTGACGCGACGCCGAAAACCCTAAAGCGTGGCGATAAAGCTCGTCACGGCCTTACAGAAGGCCGCCGGTTGCTCGAGGTTGGAGAAGTGACCGGCCTTTGGAATAATCACGAGCTGCGTTCGCGTCTCGGCCATCGCGGCGACGAGCGCCTTCGCGGCAGCCGGCGGAGTCGTCACGTCGTGCTCTCCGACGATCACGAGCGCGGGTACCGACACTTCGCTCAGCCCAGACATCGCTTCCGGCTTGTCATGAAGCGCCCGCAGCGCACTCGCCACGGAGGCCGGCTTCGCCTTCATCATCATGTCTCGCATCTGCTTCGCCACGGCAGGGCTTTCGCTGCGCGTGTCAGGCGAGAGCACCGATTCTAGGAAACCGTCGACAAAACCGCTGAGGTCGCCGCGCTCGACTTGAGCGATGCCTTGCTCCAACGCCGCGAGGGCTGCCTCGTCATCGGGCTCGCCTGCCGTGTCCGCGAGAATGACCCCGCGAAGCACTTCGCCATACTTTCGCGCAAAAGCCATCGCGACGTAGCCGCCCATCGAGATTCCACCGATGACGATCGGCCCCGGAACATCAATGGCCGCAACGATCGCCGCCACATCGTCCGCCATCCCGTCGATCGTGAGTGGCTCGGACGCATCGGCACGGGTGGCGCCGAAGCCTCGCATCGTGGGGGCTATCACCCGCATCCGAGGAGACAGCGCCGTTACGTCGGCACGCCACGCCCCCGCATCGAAGGGGAACCCATGCACCAAAACGAGCGTCGTCCCCTTCCCCTCGTCAATCACGTCGAAGCGCCCGCGCGTTGTCTCGATTTCCATGCGGCCGACAGGGTAGCGCGCCTTTGCGGCGAGCGGGGAACGACCTTACTGAAACTTTGTCGTTCCCTCCCGCAAGCGCTTAACATCGGGCAAGTGAGCGAATTTGACCCTCAACGCCTGGCGGATGGTCGAGAAAGACCCTCGCGCCGAGTGTCACCGAGCCGATGAACCGTGCTGGCCTGGGGCCCTTTGTCCCCTTCCTCCTCCGCGTATCGGACGGCGGTTCCGACTTCGATGCGGTCGAACTGCGCATCGAGAACGCTGTGCTCGTGGAAATAGACCTCATGTCCGTCCGCGTCGTCGACGATGAATCCGTAACCTCGGTCAGGAAAAAGCTTGGCCACGATCCCGTACGGGGGCTTGAGATGCATCTTCGTGTCAGCCCTAAGGAGGTCTGCAAGTCCTTCGAGAGCGCGTTCGGCATCGCTAAAGACGTCATCGACCGCCGCGTGGGCGTCTTCCCTGGCCTCCGCCGGGCTCCGTGAGAAGGAGAAATCTTTTCCGGGAACGTGAAGGTCGATGCGGCAGTGATACTGAGGTCCGCGGCTGGGGTGCTTGTTTGGATTCGCGACGACGACTCTACATGTCTGAATGCGGTCAAAGAAGGTATCGAGCTTGGCCGCGCGCTTTTTCACGTGCTCTGAAAGCGAGGGCGATGGAGCCATGTCTCGGAACGTGATGTGTACCGGAGATTGCATTCGCTGAGACCTTTCGGGAAAGGTTAACGCTTTACATCTTCCAACAAGCGTGCCGGCTCGCGAAGACGAGCTTTTTGTTACCTCCAAGCCAGGGAGCACGCCGTGCACCTCGCGTCACTGCCACACGTGCGCTCGCGCACGCCACGCAACCGTGCAAGCGTCGCGCTCATCCGCTCACCGCGTTCCTTTGCGCGAGCGTAGAGAAGCGCCATGAAGCCTGCCGTCCCCCCAAATGAACAGAACGTTGATCTCTACGCAGGAGGGCGCATGGGCCCCTATCGATCGAACGAGCTCTTCCGGCGCATTGCCGCTCGAACCTCTCACGGTGTCGGGAGCCCTTGGGCGTTCATCGCCGCGGCGGGCGTGATTGTCGTGTGGGGAGTGACAGGGCCGCTCTTTGGCTTCTCGGATACGTGGCAGCTCGTCATCAACACAAGCACAACCATTGTGACGTTTCTGATGGTTTTCCTGATTCAAAACACGCAAAACCGCGATTCTCACGCGCTCCACCTCAAGCTGGACGAGCTCATCCGCTCTGATACGGGCGCTCGCAATCGACTTATGGGGCTCGAAGACCTCGCCGACGAGGAGCTCGCGGAGCTCCAGGCTGAATTTTACGCGCTCGCGAAGGAGAAGCTCGCGGCGGTCGAAAAGGCACCCGGAACGCCGTAGCGCAAAGTCAAAACAAGCGTAGGGCCCGCGCTACGCTGAGGTCCATGCGACGTTCTCTTCGCGTCAGCTTCGTCGTTCGGGCCGTCGTCATGACCCTCGCGGCCGCGCTCGCGACGCCCGGTGCCGCCTGCGCGTCGAGCGCCCTCGACTTAGTGGGGCGCGCGCTTTCCCACGAGGAGGCCCACGAAGACGATCTTGCCCTGAGGCGCTACACCGAGGCACTCGCCCTGGACCCCACCTGCGCAGAGGCTTATCTCGCGCTCGCGCGCCTTCGTGCAAAGGGCGGCGATCTCAGAGAAGCTGAACGCGTCTACGACGTAGCCTTGGCGCATCTTCCGGGGTTGCGGGCAGCACGCGTCGGACGCGCGCACGTTAGGCGCGCCAGAGCCGCAACCGAAGGCGCCGTCGACGACCTGCTTGCCGGCGCCGAAGACGACCCCGCGGTGCTTCGAACCATCGCAACCTGGCACGGTGAGGACGGACATACCCCCGCGCAGTTGAGGCTCTGGAGGCGTATTAAGGCGGGCGCCGAAGAAAGACATGACGAGGCACTGGTACGGGAAGCTCGCGCGATGATTCGAGCGCTCGTGATTCTTGTTGGCCCCGCCGACCCTGCGGCTCAGCCGTCGCCGGGCGCAAGCCCCTTTCGACAGCTCGTCGCAACTCTTGCGCGGCGAGGCGGCTAAGCGAAGGCGTGGTTTCTCCTGAGCGCACGCTCAAGGTTGACGAATCACCCGATGAGCGCCGCATGGAGAGCATTTTGGGCCGTATAAAGCCGGTCTTCGTCGATCGTGGCGCTGATGCGGAGGGGCCCCGCACTCACGCATACGGGCGGAGCATTGACAAGGTCGAGGCACGCGTAGACCTTCTCCAACGCGCCACTCGTGCCGGTGAGGCCGTACCCAACGACCGAAACGACGGCGCGGGCACTAAGGAGCGACGCGACGTCACCCACCGACCGCTCCAGAGACTTCGCACGACGTTGCCAATCAGGGACGTTGAGCTGCGGGAGGTGCACATAGGCCGCGTCGCCACACGCGATCACGTCGCCCACCGGAAGCGCTTCTTCGGCTACGGCTCGAAGAAACAAAGGCAACGCCGAAGCGGCGACGCGAGCGACCATCACGCCTCCGAGGCCGACCACCGCGCGGACGTTGCGGTTCTGATCGCGCGCCAAAGCGCCCTCTGATTCGCCGCTCGCGACTGTCTCACGCGACGGCCGAGGCTCCTGCGTCGTGCCACGCGCGCAGGGGTCTTCAGTCTTCCGCGCGTGAATGGCGATATGGCTGCGCCGCGCCCATTCGACCGCCTGCGCATTCAGCACTTTTGCGCCGGCCTCCGCCATCTCGCCAAGCATGGCGAGATCCACCTCGGGCAAATGGTGAGCGCCTTCGACCACACGGGGATCGGCCGAATACACGCCATCGACATCGCTGTAGATTTCGCATCGCTCGGCGTTCAGAGCCGCCGCGAGTGCCACCGCCGTGGTGTCCGAACCTCCACGCCCCAGCGTCGTGATTTCGCGCTTGTCGCTCATTCCTTGATAGCCGGCGACAATCACAATCCGGCCTCGCGCAAGCTCGTCTTGGATGCGGTGCGGGCGAACCTCGACAATGCGCGCGTCGAAGTGCCGGTCGTTGGTGAGAATGCCCGACTGACTCCCCGTAAAGCTTATGGCGTCGTGACCACGCGCTTGTATGGCAATCGACAAAAGCGCCATCGTCACGCGCTCGCCGGTGGAGACGAGCATGTCGAGCTCGCGTCGCGGGGGTTCACCTGGCGACTCTCGCTTATCGTCGCCTTGGTCCTTTCCGGCGGCCGCTGGAGGCTCCGCGGCGCGGCGCGCAAGTTCAATGAGGCCGTCGGTAGTCTTGCCCATCGCGCTCACGACCACCACGACGTCGTGGCCCCTGCGCTTTGCGGCGACGACTTGGTCTGCGACGCGTCCAATTCTAGGGACGTCCGCTACGGACGAGCCCCCGTACTTTTGAACGATGATCGTCATGGTCGCCGCTTAAACAGGCCGAAACGCCTGCACTCCAAAGGTACCCGTAGCCACGAGGCACCCTCGCGCCACGTCCCAGCGCACGGCGGTTACGCGGCACGCGGAGCCGTCGTCATCCGTGCTCGTGGGTTCGATTTCCGCGATAATCCGGGCGACGCCGTCCGTCATGACGCGCACCAGTCGCGTGCGGTCTGGACCTTCGACCGCGACCACCACGCTGTCACCGGGGACGTGTGCGAACGCCGTCACGTTGCCGCTCTTTTCGAGGCGCTTCCACACCGCATCGCGCGACGCGTGCTTTGGATCCTCGAAGGGAGTTTCCGACACGCCTCCGTCTTCCGCATCCATCCCTTCACTGCCGTCGGCGACGCCTGCAAGACGGGCCCAGGCGCGGTCCTCCCAACGAAGCTCTTCGCCTACGTCGATAGACCCTCGCTCGAAGAGTGCGTCGTCCGCGACGTCGCCGTCATCATCGGCATCGAGAGCCGGAAGGTCCTCCTCGCGGAGCTCTTCGTCGTCGGCGAGCGGCCCCTCTTCACCACCGTCGTTGTGAACCACTTCCTCCTCGTCCCCAAGCTCGTCATCGCTAAGCCGGACTTCGGGCTCGTCGGGTTCAAGGCGTTCGTCTTCGTTAGAGACCGATAGCGCAAAGGTTCCGACATCCATCGCCTTGCCCCCTTCGTCGGCATCAACGAGCCACCCGGTCTCAGGCGCAGCCGCACCGAGCTCGTCGACCCACGCGCCTCCGTGCGCCGCGTCATCGAAGGCGTCAGCTATTTCATGAGTAAGCGGGAGGTCGTCGTCGAAGGCTTCGGTAGGGTCGGAAGGCCGTGGAACGCCAGCGTTCGGCGGCTGAACGAGCTCACCTCCGGGCGCCGAATCGTCCTCCCTTTCATGGTCGAGCGGCGGTAGCTCTAAGTCGTCGTCGGCAGGCGTAGTCCGCATCGCGGTGCACCGTACCAGGCGGAACGACGCCAACCAACGTCCCTGCGCGCCGAGCCTTCCATGATCGCCGTGTCGCGGAAGCGTGGTGTGGGGGACGCAAACGTGGCTGACCTGAGACGCGCCGTCCTCGACCGCCGACAGGAGTCCTCGCCGTTGGCGAGCTTTCCGCGCGAACACTCCCGAAAAAATAGCAAGGCACAGCGAATGCAGTCCGACATTCCGAGATGTCGTCTGAGTCCCACTCCGTTCTCCGCGGCGCAGCGCTCGTGCTGCTCCTCGGCGCAGCCCTCTGGCCGCACCGTTCCCGAAAGGTACGCGTAGTGAGCCCCACCTTTCAGGACACGCTCGATGCCCAAGCGGCACGAGCCGCCAACCTCGCGCTCGCTGAGGAGGATGAGCCACGCGCAGCCAATTGATTTAATTCAGTATTTCGTGAATCGACCGCGCCACCTTGTCGCCGTGGCGAAAGTCCGTAGCCTTCGCTCCCCTGCAATGCGCCTCCTCGTTCTCTCGCGAAATGCAGCGCTTTACTCCACAAGTCGCTTAGTTCTCGCCGCCCGGGCGCGCGGGCATGATGTAACGGTCGCCGACCCGCTCGACTTCCAAATCGTGATCTCACGCGGGCGACCAGCGATGTTCCTCGGCGACCGGCTCTTACCCCCCGTCGACCTCGTCCTGCCTCGCATCGGCGCGTCGATTACCAATTACGGACTCGCGGTCGTAAGGCAGTTCGATATGATGGGAGTGCCGGTCCTCAACAACGCGATCGCCATTGCACGCTCACGCGACAAACTTCGTTCGATGCAGCTCCTTACCAAGAAGGATATCGACGTCCCTCGGACGGTTTGCGCGCGTTCCCCGGACTCGGTCGGTGCCGCCCTGGATTTCGTCGGCGGCACGCCTGCGATTGTCAAGCTTCAGCAAGGCGCCCAGGGCATCGGGACGATGATCGCGGAGACTCCGCAAGCCGTTACGTCACTGCTCGAAACGTTATGGGCCATGGGGCAAGACATTATTCTTCAAGAATATATTGCCGAGTCAAAAGGCCGAGACTACCGCGCCATATGTGTCGGTGGCCGCGTCGTTGCGGCGATGCGGCGCCAGGCGAAAAAGGGAGAGTTCCGCTCGAACCTCCACCGCGGCGGTCTCGGCGTCCGAGTTGACCTACCGAAAGAGTACCGCGTCGCGGCCATGGGGGCCGTGAAGGTCATGGGCCTCGAGGTCGCAGGCGTCGACATGCTCGAGGGTCGCGAAGGGCCGAAGATCTTGGAGATTAATAGCTCCCCCGGGCTGGAGGGCATTGAGCGAACCAGCGGGCTCGACGTCGCGGGAGCGATCATCGCGCACGCTGAGAAGTTTCTTGGAGCACGAAAAAAGAAGAGGAAGGGACGTGACGCCGTCGTCGAGTCCGAGCAGCGGTTGACGCGGGTACGCCACGACGCAAGCGACCGACCGCGGAAGCTTCGAGCCGGCAGCTAGCGCGTGCTGATCGTAGAGCGTGAAGGAGCCGTTGCGGTCTGGACGATCCATCGGCCCGAGTCACGCAACGCGCTCGACCACGCCACGCTCCGCGCTCTTGCCGAGGCGGTAGGCGAAGCGAATTCGGAGGCCACCCTTCGCGCGGTCGTCTTGACAGGCAGCGGGACAACGTTTGCCTCCGGAGGCGATCTCCGCGAACTGCGCGACCGAAACACGCGCGCGGACGCCGAACACTTCAGCGATCTGGGATGGGACCTGACGCGAACGATGGGTGAAGCGGCCTTTCCCATCATCGCCGCCCTGCCTGGTCCCGCCATCGGCGGAGGCGCCGAGCTCGCCCTCGCGTGCGACCTCCGCGTGGCCGACCCCTGCGCGACCTTCGCCTTCAGGCACGTCCGAATGGGCGTGACGACCGCTTGGGGCAGCGTCCCGAGGCTTACGTCCCTCGTCGGCGCAGGAACCGCCGCGCGGCTGCTGTTCACAGGCCAAGAGGTCGGCGCAAGCGAAGCAAAGACACTCGGTCTCGTCGACGCCGTGACGTCCACCGGCTGCGCGCGCATGACCGCGCTCGCGTGGGCCGCCGACATCGCTTTCGGCTCGCCAGAGGCGGTCGCCTCGATGAAATGCCTGCTTCGCGCGTCGACCGCGGGCGCCGCGGCGAGCGATGTCCGCGGACTTGAGCGTGAGAGGTTCGTCGACACGTGGAGCAGCGCCGCGCACAAGAGCGCCGTCGAAGCCCATTTCGCGAAGCGAGCCACACACCGCTAAGCGGGATTGCCGTTAGCGCGGGTTACGCCCGCTCAACGCCGAATCGCGCGTTCGGCGACGGCATCGGTTCGAGAGTAGACATCGAAACGTCACCGCCTGTTCGCCAAACCTGACTTCGTGGCGTCGTAGAACGCTCTCACTCGCCGATGAACCCGGCGAGCAACTTGTCTACGAAGGATTCAATCGATGAAACCTCTTTTCAGTCTCGTGACGCTCGGCGCGGTCGTCGCTCTTGCGAACTCCGCAAGCGCAGCACCTCAGGCATTCAAGGGCTCGGACACCATGTTTGGTGTCGTCACCGACGCGATTAATCAACTCGGCCTCGAGGCCACACTGCAATACTCGGGCGGTGGCAGTGGACTTGGCGAGGCGGCCGTCCTTAGTCTCAGCCAGGGAATCGCGCCCATGTCGCGTCCGTTCTCGGCGGCTGCAGTCACGGAAGCCGCAACCAAGGGAATTACGTTGCGACAAAACGCAATTGGGCTCGACGGCATTTCGATTTTCGTCAAGCGCACCGAAATTTTGCCGGGGGTTTCTATTCCCACCCTCCGGAGCATTTTTGGCGGTGAAGACGGAACGGGCTCGGCTACGGCCTGCGCGGCAGCGGGTCGCGTTACGCGATTCGAGCAAATTCCGAACGTCACGATGAAGACGGGCCCCATTCACGCGCTTCGACGAAACGACGACTCCGGAACCACGGATGCGTTCAAGTCGCTCGTGGGCGTCAAAGCTTTTTGCGCCGACGTGGCTGTGAAAGCGACCACGGATGAAATCAAGAACGAGACATCCACCGACGCCCAAGCACTCGGGTTTGCAGGTGAAAGCGGCGAGAATCCCACCGGTAATCGGGCTCTTCCGATTGCTAAGACAGCCGCTGACTCCTTCATCACGCGATCGATCGCGACGGTCCGCGACTTGAGCTACCCGCTTACCCGTCGACTCTATATCAACGTAGCGACCTCGGCAGCGCGCGGCCTCACGGCGTCCGAAACAACGCTTGTCGACAATCTGCTCGACCCGTCTTTCGCGGACCCCATTCTCGTTGCAAATGGGTTTGTAACGTGCGCGAACGTGGGTCTTCCGGTCGCGGGCTGCCCGTAGACTGCATGCTTTGCGCGGGTACTTCAGGCGTCGCGCTTTCTTAGCTTAGAGCCCCATTCTTTCTTTTTTTGAGGAGTCGCATGGTTCACCGTCGACGCTTTCTGGAATTTGTTCTTTGCTTTCTTTGTGCAGTGGCTTGCTTTGCCGCGGCATGTGCAGAGGGCGAACCAGGCGGTGAACCCTCGACCTCCGTTCCGTCAAACGAGCCTGCGTCGAACGAGCCTGCGGTCGACGGCGCGCAAGCCGCTTACCTTGCTGAGAAGAAAATTCATTGTCCTCCCGCACAATCAAGCGATGCGTTGCCTCAGCGCGAGTCCAACGCGAAGGCCGTCACGACGGTTCGTTTCGATGACCTTCGGCTAGAGGTGGTGTCTGCCTGCAGCGGATGTCACCTCTTTCCGACGGAATCGGGCGGGTTCACGTTTCAAGACAACCTTCACGGTTCGGACATCCGAACCCAAGGAACGACCCGGTATATTCCTGGGCTCTTTGACGTTGGCGAACGGATGGCGAAAGCCCTCGTCGCCGGGGCGATGCCTCCAGAACCGCTACCCCGCGAGACACGCGCGCAGAACGTCGCGCTCGGCGGCAAGATAGCGGAGTGGGTACGGGCCGGGCGCCCCGAAGGCACTTTCGTGATGACACGTGACACCTCGAAAGGTCCGCTCCGCCTCGGTCACGACGTCGAGGTGGCCATGACCAACCTGGGCGATTGCATCCCCGACGCGCTCGGCGTCGAGCCGGGCGCTGACGCGCGCTTCGCGTCGACTTCGAGCCTTCCGGATAAACTCTCGGACACCGATCTCTGGAGCCTCGACTCCTACGCACTCTCAAAGCAGGGAACCGTCGCTTACGCTCCTTCGTATCCTTTGTGGTCGGATGGCGCGAAGAAAATACGACACGTGCATATCCCTCTTGGACCCGACAAGAGCCGACCATCTCTCGGTGGAGGCGCTTTGAATCAAGAGTTTCGATTCCCCGACAACACGCGCTTCTACAAAACTTTTCTCAAGCCTGTCCGCACGGTGAGTGGGAGTGTACGTTGGCGAAAGATCGAGACGCGTCTTATCGTTGTTCGTACGCCTCCCGCCAGCCCGACGGTTGGAAGCTATCGCTGGAACGACGCGGAAGATGAGGCGACGCTCGTGACGGCGCCTTACCGCGACGGGCGACCCTTCAAAGATACTGTTTTTAATGTCGTGAGCGACGAAACGACCCTCGCCGTGAGGAAGTACGCCATCCCCGCGAAGCATCGCTGCGGGGAATGCCACGAAGGGTCGTCCGGTGGCCAATTTGTCCTCGGCTTTACGCCGCTCCAACTGCGGCGGAGGCCCGAGGGTGAGGGAGGCGTATTGGGTCCTGTCGGCGTCGACGAACTCTCGCAAGGGGCGCGCTTTAGGAAATATGGGCTATGGGCGAACACGCCGAGTCCAGAGCCAGGGCTGGAGTCCTCCGGAACTGTGCCGCCTCGGAACGACCGAGACGTCGCTCTTCAGGGATACTTTGTGGGCAATTGCGCGCATTGCCACAATCCGTCAGGGTTCGCGTCAAGGCAAGACAGGCGTTTGCTTCCATTCGATTTGAGCGCGGGCATGCTTTACGGATTAAATCTGACCGCACGCGGCGTATCGTCGGGCCTTTCGCGGGTTGTGGCCGGTGAGCCTGAGAAGAGCGAGCTCTTCGCACGCGTCGCGAACGCGACGTCCCTCGCGGGCGCAGTGGCCATAGAGCACATGCCGCTTCACACGGCCGGCATTGACTGCCGCGCAGTATCCCTTGTCGGCCGGTGGATATCCGGCCTGCCCAACTACCCGTCCGCGAACCCGTCCGCGGAGGAGCGGGCTCGCGCAGATGCGTCAGCTGAGGCCCGGGCGGCGTCTTTTACCTCTTCGTGTGCGCAAACGAACGATGTTGACTGGCTCGAGGAGGACTTCACCGAACCTACCACTTACCGACCTCGACGCCTCGACTGGAACGACGTCGGGCAAGGGATTCCAGCCGCTCTCAAAGCCGCCACACTCACGCCGTCACTAGCTTCGCTCGCGGCGATTTCGATTCCCGTCGGATATTGGAACAAGAAACCCGGCTGCAGTTTCCCCGACGTCACTCTCCCGCCGGACCAACGTAGACCTTGGATGCTCACGTCCGGCGGCGACCCGAAACGTCCTTACGGGGAAGTCTTCACGCAGACTGCTGGCGCGTTCTATTTTTCGACGGTCTGCCAGAAGTGCCACGGAGCACGCGCCGACGGCGAGAGTGGCCTTGCGAAAATGCTCTCTCAGCAAACCGGTGGCTTGGTGCGCGTTGCAAACTTGCGCGACGGTCTTTTTAGGCAGGGAGGCGTAACCTTGCCGACGTTCAATACCGAACAGGACGGCGTCGTCAAAAACCTCGCAGGCAATTACATGATCTGGATGGCGAGCGGCGGAACGAACGTTACGTTCCCGCCCGCATTCACAGACCTCGTGGGGCCCTATGGTCCCAACATGCTAAACCGAATTCGAGCACAATTTGCTCGACTTTTGCCTGGCGCGAGCGACCCCTATCCCGCGTATTACCAGACCTACGAGATTTTTGAACGCGTCGCCACGCTCGACAATCCTATCGTGGATGGGCTCGGTTTCAACGCGGAGGGCCTACCCATCGACAACCGCTCGCAGCAAGCCTGGCTCGATCGCGCGCAGACCAATGCGGGCTGGATGCTCTTCGCGTTCTTCAAAGAAGAAGCCATGCAAGGACGATGGCCGAAGACGCCGAACGACTGTGAGTCCGTTCATGTCGCCCCGTAGTCGTCTGCGCGTGGCGAGACACTTCCGATCACGCTTTTCGGTAACAGCGATGACTCCGCTAGCCGCCGTCCGGCGTGCAGCTACCCGGCGTGAGGCCCACCGCGACGTCGCCCGCGGGGCAAGACCACGCTGTTCCGACGCAGAGTTGGGACTCGCATCCGCCACTTGGCTTCTTGCACGTCGCGCCCACCGGCTGCTGGCCGCAGGCTCCGTTGTTCGTGCCGGTATCCGCGCCAGCGTCGCCGAGCTTCCCGCATGCGCCGTCGCACTGTTCGGTGATTCCACAGACGACGCCGTCTACGCACGCGCGACACGCCTCCGACAAGGGCGCACACGTCGCCGCGAAGTTGTCCTTCAAAAACTTGGACACGGTGGCGCACGCGTTAATCTGGGTCTGAAGTTGAGCGCACGTCGGAGCGACTTTGGTGGTTCCACCGCACGCGAGTGCGAGCAGAACGAAGGCGGCGGCCAAGGCGGGAATACTCGTGCGGAATCGTCTCATGGGCCCGAGTATAGGCCATGCCCAAGCGCTACGCGTTTTTGCGGCGCCGACGTCGATCGGTCACTGCCATGTCGCCCACGACCCTTGGCTGTTTGGTGAGCGACGTGACGCCAGCATTCGGTAGCGGAGCCGCGAGGGCCGCGAGCTCGCGGTCCGTGGGCGGCGCGTCCTCGACAGGCGCGAACCCGTACATCTTCGCGGTCTGATCTGCGGGAGAGGCGACCCGAGGAATCGGCGCAGGACGAGACCGATTCGAGGACACCAGACCTGAGGCGGGTCCACGGTATTCGAGTTCGTCGTCGCGCCCCATGGTCATCGTGGAACCAAACGAGCCTAAAACGCTCTCACGAACGTAGCTCGGCATGAGCCGCAAGCCCGACTCGCGGCGGCGGGGCACACTCGGAACGACATCAACCAAACGGCTTATGACGGGAACGTCGCGCGCGCGAAGCCATCGTGGCCCACCCGGGGCCGCCACCCAAACGTCAGGCGCGAGCTTTCCAGCAAGAATCTCCGTCGCGATCGTGTTCGTGGACCACGGACCGAGCGGATCTCCATCGTGCTGGTAGACGTACCAATGGGGCAACCCGTCGTGCGAAGAAACCATGCCCTTCGAGGTCTAGCTGCCAGCACTCATGTAGGCAAGGGACACTCTGTCGCCCACGGTCGAGCACCCCCCGCGCTAGGTTCTTTTCGCGAGAACTTCGGCGAATTTCGTGTCGTAGCGGCCCGCACGAAATTCTTCGCTCGCGAGCAATTTCCGTAGGAACGCGAGGTTCGTTGTCGCAGGCTTCAAGGTCGTCCCCGCGAGCGCCTGATCGAGTTCGGCTATGGCGCGCTCGCGCGTTTCGCCCCAGGCCACGACTTTGGCCACCATGGGATCATAAAACGGCGTCACCTTTGAGCCTGCGCGCACGCCCGACTCGATGCGCAGCACGCGGGACTGCACCTCCCCCGCACCACCGGCCCAAACCAGTTCGTCGATAGGCCCAGGCTTTGGGATAAACCCCTTGCTAGGGTCTTCCGCGTAAATACGCGCCTCGATCGCGTGGCCCGTTCGCGGGACGGACGAAAGATCGGGGAGGCGTTCCCCTGACGCCACGCGGAGCTGGAGCTCGACCAGATCGAGCCCCGTAACCATTTCGGTCACCGGATGCTCCACTTGAAGTCGCGCATTGACCTCTAAGAAGAAGAGATTGCCGGCCTCATCCGCGATGAATTCGCATGTTCCCGCGCCGACGTAACCGACTTTTTGAACGATCCGAAGCGCCGAGGCATAGAGATCGTGACGTCGTTTTTCCCCCTTTTCCCCATAAAAAAACGAAGCCGGCGAGGGGGACTCTTCCACGATCTTTTGGTGACGTCGCTGCACACTGCATTCACGCTCGCCGAGCGCAAACGCTTGACCGTGCGTGTCGCAAAAAACCTGAACCTCGATATGGCGCGGCTGACTCACGTAGCGTTCAAGGTAGACGCGCGCGTCTGCAAAGCTTGCCTTCCCCCGATCCGAGCACGACGTAAGGGCACGCTCAATGCCCGTTTCGTCGTGCACCACCTGCATTCCGATCCCGCCACCGCCGCCTACGGCTTTGATGACGACCGGATAGCCAACACGCGCGGCGACGCCCTTGGCGTGCGCGACCCCTTCCGGGGTGCCGACCGCAATCGGCTCATCGGTTCCGGGTACGGGCCGCCCGCCGGCTTGAAGCGCGACGTGGCGCGCCTTCATTTTATCTCCAAAGGCGTCCAGGACGGCGGGAGGCGGTCCGACAAAGACGACCCCTGCTTCCGCTAACGCACGCGCAAAGCCCGAATTTTCGCTCAAGAATCCGTACCCCGGATGAACGGCATCGGCGCCCGACGCGCGCACCACGGCCAAGATAGCGTTCACGTTGAGGTAAGAGTCCTTCGCGGGCGGCGGGCCAACAAGAAACGCCTCGTCGGCGTCAGCCACGTGAGGAGCTTCCGCGTCCGCCTCCGAATAGATAGCGACCGTCGCGATGCCCAATCGCTTGCACGTCCGAAGAACACGACGCGCGATTTCACCTCGGTTGCAAACGAGGACCTTTTTGAACATAAGCTCGTCGTTAGCACGAATTGAAAGCGAGCAAGACGCTCTCGCGCGGGCGCTGCTAGGGTGCGGCCCGATGTGGCTTTTGGAGCTAAGCAAGGTTCTCGCGGTGGTAGGGACGCTCGGCGCATGGTCCGCGCTTTCGGAGCGAGACGCGCCGCTACCAAGCGCGGACGGGTCCGGACGTTCCCTCAAAAATTCGGAGCCGAGCGCAGCCCGCGAAGCCTCCGAGTTCGCGGATCTGCCGATGGCCGCGCATCCGCCGAGAGTTGTCGACTACACGTTACGCGCGACGCTCGATCCCGTGGTCCATACGCTGCACGGCGAGGGCTCGATAACGTGGAAGAACGTAGCTTCGCAGCCCGTCCGCGAGCTGTGGATGCACCTCTATCTCAACGCCTTTAAAAATCAGTCTTCGGTTTTTATGCGCGCTCCCGTAGGCGGATTCCGTGGGTCGGCGTTACCGCGCGAATGGGGAACGATCGACGTTCGCAAGCTCACGTGGGTCGATGGCGCGGCGCGCTTCGAACTTGCGCCCGGCATACAACTTCATCGCCCTGACGATCTCGATGAGACCGATGCACTGATTCCACTTCCTCGTCCTGTCGCCGCCGGCGAGACCATTACCTTAGAGGTCGAGTGGGACGACAAGCTTCCCTCCATTGTCGAACGCACCGGCTTTGACGGCAGCTTTCATATGGTAGCTCAGTGGTTTCCGAAGCTCGCCAAGCTGGAGGAGGACGGCACGTTCGCGCACTTTCCCTTTCATCATCTGGGCGAATTTTACGCCGATTATGGCCAATACGACGTCACGCTCGACGTCCCCGAAGGCTATGTGATCGGGGCGACGGGTACGGCCACCGAGACGCGCGTGGCAAACGGTAGGCGCATCGAGCGCCACGTTCAAGACGATGTCCACGACTTTGCTTGGACGGCGTGGGACAAGTTTGAAACTCGCCGCGAGACCATCGACGGCGTGGCGTGCACGATTCTCTATCCGCACGGCTACGAGAGTCACGCCGAGCGCGAACTCGCGGCAATTCGTTTCGGTCTCCCGCACTTCGGCCGAAACTATGGCAAGTACCCCTACCCGCTTTTGACCATCGTGCACCCTCCCGCGAGTGCCCCGGAAGCAGGCGGAATGGAGTACCCAACACTCATCACGACGGGCGGAGAATCGTATATCCCAAACGGTTTCAATCTTATCGAACTCGTCACCCTTCACGAGTTCGGACACCAGTATTTTTACGGACTGCTCGCCTCGCACGAAACGCAATGGCCGTTTCTGGATGAGGGACTGAACAGTTACGCGGAAGCGCGGGCGATGGCGGAGTGGAAGGGCGCGGGGAGTCTCGTTGACCTCTTCGGGTTGACCATCGGTGACGCCGAAGGCAACGCGGGGCGCGCGGGGCGTTACGTTCACGATGATCGCATCGCGCAGCCGGCGTACGCGTTCGGGAGCGGCAGCTCCTACGGTTCGCTCGTCTACAGCCGCACGGCGACCCTCCTTGAAACGCTACGCCGCGTTTACGGGGACAAGCCGATGCGTCGCGCGATGGCTGCTTACACGCGAAAGTTTCGCTTTCAGCATCCGGCTCCCCAAGACCTCTTAGACACTTTTCAGCGCGAACTCGGCCACGAGGCGGGCGAAGTGTTGCGCACTGCGCTTTTCGACAAAGGATGGGTCGACTTTCGCGTGGAGGCCATAGGCTCGTACGCCCAGCGCGAGCCCGCGGGGATCTTCGACCGTGAGGGAAAGCGGTCCACCTCTGCACCGGAACCCGCCGTCCCTGGTCGCTATTCAGGGTGGGTACTCGTTCAGCGGCGCGGTACGTTGCGCCTTCCGGTCGACATCGAGCTCGTCGCCGAGGACGGGACGAAGACGCGCGTGGCGTGGGACGGTTCGGCCGACTCGCTTCGTGTGCCCTACGAGGGTAGCTCGCCGCTGCGCGCGGCGGTCATCGACCCAGAATCTCGAGCCTTGCTGGATCAAAACCCCGAAAACAACTTCGCGACGGTCGCCGGGACGAACGGCGGCGGAGCGCCGCGAACCCTCGAACGCGCGACTTATTGGGCAGAACTTTTGATGGGAGTCCTTGCACCATGAGGCCGTTCAAGCCTTTTGAAATTCGCGCGCGCACGCGTCCCGCAGCCGTACTTCTCGTTTACGGCGTTGAGGTGGTTTCCGCGCTTGTCGTGGCGACGCCGGCTCATGCTTGGGCGCAGCGCGCATGGGGTGCTCATCCGGAGGGCGACGCATTGCTGTTTCGAGCAAGCGGCCGCGAACTCGTGGCTTGGGTGAGTCAAACCGACACCGGAATGAGTGTCACGGCGCGGACCACGATCGTGCTGTTTTTCCTTGGCGCATTGCTGATGCAACTACCGCTGGGCGCGCTCCTTGCCTCGCTCGCGTTTTCAAACGATCCGCCTGCCGATCGTGACGTCGAAGGCGCCTCCGGACGACGACGACAGCTTCGTTTGGTCGATGCGCTGCGCGCGGGAGTCGTGACGTTCGTGCCGCTTATCGGCGTGCTTGCGTTTGGGACCTTGGCTGTCGGGATCGTCGTGGCCATCGGCGTCGCAACGTCGTCGGCCATCGGTCACGCGTTCACACCGCGCTTCGGCGATGCGCGCGCGTTTCAACTGACCCTTTTCGTGCTCGTGTTCTTCGTCGCGGCGGCGGCAACCCTCGCCGTAGCCGCGGATCTCATCCGCGTAGCCATAGCCCGCGAGTGCGGCATGGCGTGGGGCGCCCACGCGCGCATCGGGGTCTGGACAGTCATGCGCACCGCCACGAAGTCAGCGTTCCGCACGCTACGTGGGAGCGTGGCGCGCACGGTCTTCGCATGGTCGTGGCGTTTCGCGCTCGGAGTCGGCCTCGTGGGCGTTGGGGCCTCCGCAGCACTCGCGCTCGGCGGGCGCGGGGGCGGCGCGCTCGTCGCGCTCGTCGTCATCCATCAAGTCGTCATCCTGGGTCGGGTCGCGCTACGAGCATCGTGGCTAGCCGACGCAACGCGACAAGTTGCGCGGGCAACAGATCAGAGCGAGATACAAGAGTAACGAACCAACATGTTTTTACTTGGTCTAGCGGCCCCCCGGTGTCGGGAAGATCCTGCTGTGTAAGATCCAGAGGAGCGAACATACGCCTCCCGGCACGGCTCGACATCTGCACTTGATCGCTGGCAAATGTCTGCGATTCGAGGCGACTCAGCGATTGGCGCGCGCGTTGCTTGACCTTCGTTCCGACGAAGCGAATCGGAATCTTCGCACTCCATCCCGCGTGAAGGACGCCCCGCATGTCATCTCGGCTTTCGGTCTGTTTTCTCGTTGCTGCACTCTCCGCGTGCACCGCGCAGTCGCAAGAAGGGAACGGCTCCAGTGCTGCCAGCGTGGTTGGTGGCCAAGTGGCGAGCGATCCAGCGGTCGTTCTCATCCTGGTGTCGGATGGGGGACCGAAATCGCACATTTGCACGGGAACGCTCGTCGCTCAGGATGTCGTGCTCACGGCGGGCCACTGCGTTGATCCGGCGGCGATTGGTTTCACTCCGACGGAATCCAAAGTTACGAACATGGGCAGCGTCGCGGAGGCTAACAAGGCGGGCGGATTTGTCGCGGTGCGCCAAGCAATTGCGCACCCGGATTACAAGTACATCAAGGATACTATCAGCCCGAATGACATCGGAATCATCCTGCTTGCCAGCACGATCAACGCAGAGCCCGTCGCGTTCAATCGAGCGCCCATGGAAGGCCTCAAGCTCAACGGCGCGGGCGCGCGCGTGGTCGGCTATGGAAAGTCAGTAGATGGAGACAACAAATCGGCGGGTACGAAGCTGGCATTGAACGTCACCATCTCGAACATCACCGCTGATTCGTTTTCGGTCGGCGATGCTGCGTCCGGCGCGCAGTGCCACGGCGACTCAGGCGGCCCGTCGATCGCAGACATTGGCGGAACTCCAACGATCATCGGTACCAGTTGGAGGACGGTTAGTACGGAAAACAAATGCCTGGAAGGTAACGTGAACACCCGCGTCGACAAGTATGTCGCTTTCATTGATCAGTACGTGAGCGCGGCTCCGGCAGGTGGTAGCGGAGGTGCAGGGGGCGGGGGCAGAGCCCTCGCCGACGACGGCGACGGCGACGGCGACGGCGCGAACTGAAGCGGACCCCATTCTTCAGACCAAAATGGCGTGAAAAACAATTTTGAATTCGCCCCAGTCACGAAAAGCTTACACAGCTACGCGAGGTCTACTTGGAAGAGGCTGATTTCCAGGCCTCTCGCGATACTGCCCAACCCGTGCGCGCCAACGCTCTGAAGGAGATACCCATGAAACGGAAAATCGCCGTCCTCGCGTCCATCGCCCTCCTCATCAGCATCGGCTGCGCCCGCTCGGGCGAATCGCAGTCGTCGACGCGCTCGAACCTGGATGATCCGAGCGCTGACGTCGGCGAGGAGAGCGACCAGAGCGAGGTGCCGGACGTCTACGAAGAGCTCGCGCAAGTAAGCATGGACATGGACGGCGCCGACGGGAATCTCACCTCTTTGCCCACGCCGAGCGATGCTGCGGCGACGTGCAAAGTCGTTCTGCAGAAGGTGAGGCAGCTTGCGATGTGCACCATCATCTGTGCGAACCTCGGCAACGCGGCAGCGCCGAATCCGGGGGCCAAAGTTCCGCTTGGCGCACTCAACAAGCTCGCGGTCGCGGAAGCCGAATGTAGAAAAAAGGCAGCAAAGATGAACGAGGCAGTCCTCGGAAACGCCCGGCCGCAGCCCCCGCCCGCGAACGAGATCAACATCGACTGGAACGGCTTCTGGCAAAGCGTCACGGGTTTCGGCGCAGGAGTCGCAGTCGTTTGGGACGCTCTTACGGGATGGACCCGAGCGTTCTAACCCCGACCTGTAGGCCACTCTACATGACGCGACAGGAGCGAGGGCGTAGCGCCGACCCGACATGGCTTGTAGGCGTGCGATTCATCCCCACGTATGCGCGCGCCGGCCCCTCGCGCGCGGCGCGCTCGAGGCAACGCATTCCCGCTATCCGCGGGCGGCGACGAGCGTGCGGTACATCTGATCGTACTGCCTGCCCGCGCGCTCCCAACCGCGGTCGAGCCGCATCACGCGTCGGCGGAGCACCGGCCATCGGTCACTTGCGAATGCCGCGATAGCGCGTTGCACCGTGGCGTAGAGAAGGTCGGCGGTGGGCGACTCGAAGAGAAACCCCGTGCCTGTTCCGAGTCGCGCGTCGCAGTCGACGATCGTGTCGATGAGCCCCCCGGTGGCGTGAGCGACCGGCACCGCACCGTAACGCTGGGCGTAAAGCTGGACGAGACCGCAAGGCTCGAATCGGCTCGGAACAAGCGTAACGTCTGCACCGGCGAAGACGCGATGAACCTGAGCTTCGGGCGCGCCACGGAGGAACGCGATGCGACCGCGACCCTTTTCGACGGCCGCCTCAAGCTTGGCAACGAGCGCCGCGTCGCCATCGCCCACGAGAACCACTTGCGCGTCACTCGCGCGAAGGACCCGCGAAAGAATTTCAAGGACGAGATCGCTGCCCTTCTGGTGAACAACGCGGCCTACGCACGCGAGCACCGGAGCGCGCTCTTCCGCAGGGAAACCAAGCTCACGCTGAAGCGCGCCTTTGCATCGCGCCTTGTTCGTCGTGTCTTCGGCGTCGTAGCGAGCCACGATGGCCGAATCCGTGGACGGATTCCAGACGCCGTAGTCGACGCCATTGACGATCCCGAGGATACGAGGCTTCGTGCGGAGTACCCCGTCGAGCTTGCATCCGCCCGCCTCGGTCTGGATTTCCCGTGCGTAGGAGGCACTTACCGTCGTGACAACGTCCGCCGATAGGATGCCTTGTTTGAGAAAATTCACGGAGCCGTGAAGCTCGATTCCTCCCTCGCCAAAGTCGTTGGCGGTAAACCCGATACTGCTGAGTACACTCTTTGGGAAGATGCCCTGGTGCGCCACGTTGTGCAGCGTCAGGACCGACGGTGCGTTTACGCCCAACTCCTTCATGTACTTTGCGGCGAGCGCTGTCGGCCAATCGTTCAGGTGCACGACGTCGGCGGGCTGTCCCGCCGCGGCGCGCTGCTCCGCGATGGCCGCCACAGCACGCGAGAACACGGCAAATCGGAGGGCGTTGTCGGGGTAATCCTCCCCGCCCTCGCCATAGACCTCCGCGCGGTCGAACAGACCGGGCGCCTCGAGTACGATGAGGTCTACTTGAGACGGCAAACGACCATCAAACACGGTGATCGCGTGGGTTTTACCCCCGAGGTCGAACTTCAGCGGCGTGAGGCGGCGCGCTAAAAGGAGACCCGACTCCTCGAAAGCCGGATACCGCGGCATGACGATGGTGACCTTGTGCCCAAGGGCTTTCAGCGTCTTCGGGAGCGCGGCGCTGACGTCGGCGAGGCCTCCGACTTTCACGAAGGGCGCGAGCTCGGTGGTGGCGAAAAGGATCTCCATCGGGGCGCTTCGTACCATTTTTCGGCGCTTCGCGCGCGCCGACCTTCACGCCGTCTTCCCCCCGCCTCACGCGGTAGGTAAGACGAGACCGTGACACGATTACGCGTATCGGAGGCTCGCGAAAGCGTGGAGATCGTTCGACCCGAGGGCGTCGATGAGGGGTTTGTGCTCAGCGTTTTCCGCGTACCGCCCGAGCTCGCGGGGCAGCGACTCGACGTCTTTTTGCAGGGGCAGCTCAAACGAACCAGCCGTACGCGCACACAATACATCGTAAAAGTGAGCGCTTACGGACTTCGCGGAAATCGCCTCCGGTCGAATCACCGCGTGCAGGCCGAGGAGCACGTACTGCTTTGGAGAGCCCCGTGGGACGAGGTGCAGGTCCCTACCGACGTCCCCGTGCTCTTCGAAGACGCGTACCTCCTTGCCGTCAACAAGCCCGCGGGCCTCCCCGTTCATCCCTCCGCGCGCTACCACAAGAACACCCTTATCAACGTCCTGAAGGCCGAGCGGCCGGGACAATTTCTCTCACTCGGACATCGGCTCGATCGCGAAACAAGCGGCGTTCTCATTGTCGCGAAGTCCCCCGAAAGCGATCGCGCGCTCAAGAAAGTCATCGAAAATCGAGGCATTGAAAAGACGTATCTCGCCCTTACGTGGGGCCGACCCGACCCTGAGCGCGCGAAGGCCGCGCAGGGCACGGTCTCGAACGCGCCTGCGGACGGTCCCGGAGCCTTCCGATTCGAGCGATCCCTAGAGCTCGATCCGACGAGCTCCTACCGAGTGAAAATGCGCTTAGGCCAATCGGAAAACGCGCTTTCCGCATCGACTCGCTTTCGTGTGGAAGAAACGCGCACGCGCTCAGGGTGCGAGCCCTACGCACGCGTACGCTGTGAGCTCGAGACGGGAAGGCAACATCAAATTCGCGTGCACCTTGCGAGCCTCGGCGCTCCGATTGTCGGCGATAAACTCTACGGGCCCGACGAGACGTGCTTCGCGCGCGGGGCCGACGGCGAACTCACGGAGGAAGACCTTGTCCGCCTCGAGCTACCCCGCCATGCGCTTCACGCCGCTCGCCTGGGCTTTCAGCACCCCATGACCCACGAGCCGCTCGTTGTCGAAGCTCCGTTCCCTTCGGACCTCCTCGAGTTTTGGGACTCGCGAGCGACGAGCTCCGGAGCGGCCTAGCGCGTCTCACATGCCGCGCGGAACTTTATCGAGATCGAGCTGCTCGAGCGCAACTCGGATGAGCGCACTCCGATTCGCCTTCGTGATTCCACGGACCTTGAGCTTCTCCACCAAGTCATCGAGGTGGTCGAGATCCTTCGTGTACATCGAGATACAAATCACTTTGTAGTGCGTGGGCTTCGTCTTCGAAGCGTCGCGCGCAGGCTTTAGGAGCCGGTCGCTCGCCGGTGGCGCCTGATAAAACGCGCCTGAAAGCACGCCTTGCACTTCGTCGGCGTCTAAGACGCGCGCCGCTCCGAGCCCTGATCCACCGTCATCTCGCGCTACCATCACTGCGTTCTCCTCGGTCGAACCATTCGGGTCATTAAAGTTTGGGATAGGTCGACAGCGCGCCGCCTCAGCCGGTGCGTGCACGAGTCTCTTCCGCGTCGTCCGCCTCAGGCTCATTCGCAGCGGCCTCGCCCGCGCGCCCGGTGACGAGTCGCTCGACCACGCGCTGGTAGTCGGTCGCCGCGTGGGAATCTGGCGCGTACTCGAAGATCGTCTTTCCTTGCGAGGGAGCCTCTTTGATCTTCGTCGTCGCGCGGACGGGCTCAAAACAGCGCTCTCCAAAGTGCTCCTTCATGGTGCCCCATGCATCGCGACAAATGCGCGCGCGCGAGTCATAAAAGGTCGGCAATACGCCGTAAATTTGAACGGGATGGTGGAGCAATGCGTTGACGTTTTTCACGGTCTTGATGACCTGACGAACGCCCACGAGTGAGAGAAAATCACACGCCACGGGGACGAGAATGCCATCCGCGAAAACAAGCGCGTTTTGATTCAGGAGCGAAAGTGACGGCGAACAATCGAGCACGATGACGTCGTAGTGACCGACGGCCGCAGCGAGACGATCCTTGAGAATTCGGTCACGGTTTTGTCGCCCCGCAAGATAGAGCTCGGCGGCCGCAAGCGTCTCGTTTGACGGCAAAAGGTCGAGATTTTCGCGAACTTTCACGGCGACGTCCTGGGGTTTCAGACCCATGACGAGCACATGGTAGAGCGTGCGCTCTGCCTTCACGCCGAGCGAAACGCCAACGTTGCCTTGGGAATCCGTGTCGACGAGAAGGACCTTGTAGCCCTTGAGCGCGAGGCCTGCCGCCACGCTCACGGACGTGGTCGTCTTGCCGGTGCCTCCTTTGTGATTGAAAACGGCGAGCTTCTTGGGCGCGGCGAGCCTTTTCTCCGTGCGACCCGCTTGAACCGACGGAGTCGCGAGCGGAGCAGAATCGGGCTGAGACGCGGACGCGGACGCGGAGGCAGGTGCCGCCGACGCGACCGCCATCACGCCCGATGCCGGCAGTGCGGCCTCCTCTCCTGGCACCGTGACTGGCACGGGTGGAGGCAACGGTTGCAAACTGGCGGGTGCCGGGGCGTTCATGCTTCCGAGACGGAGACCGCCGGCCTCTTGGACAAGCTGCCCGCGGCACCCTTCAGAGCACGCGTAGCGGGCCTCACCCTTGATACGGACGACTTGCGAGACGAGTTCGACGCTGAAGCGCTTGTTGCAGCAATCGCACACGACGCCGCCGGCAGACTCCCCGCGAAGGCTCTTGCCATGGCACGCCTGGGAGCAGAAGAACGAGAACGCGTTGTCGCGCTCCTCCATTTGGTAGCGGAACTGTACGTCGAAGCCCCGCCCGCACACCGTGCATGTCTCGCTGATTCCGGCCATGCGCAAGGAATGTCAGAGCGCGAGCCGGCGGGCCAAATAAGTGACGACTTAAGTCGCGCAGAACCTTCGCGACCACGGCTTGCGAGCGTACGCGAGACCCACGCGCCGCGACTCCTTCACGCGCGTCAGTGACGAAAGTGGCGAACGCCGGTCATGACCATCGCTAGCCCGTGCGCGTCCGCCGCGGCGATGACGTCGGGATCTTTCACGCTGCCGCCCGGCTGGGCTACCGCCGTGATGCCATGGCTCGCGGCTCGCTCGAGCCCGTCGGGAAACGGGAAGAAAGCGTCGCTGGCAAGGACACTTCCGCGGGCCGCCTCCCCCGCCTTCTCGCATGCAATCTGCACGGAAATCACGCGAGACATTTGACCGGCTCCCACGCCGACCGTTCGTTCCCCTTTTGCGAGAACGATGGCGTTGGACTTGACGTGCTTGGCCACACGCCACGCAAATTCCAGGGACGCAAGCTCCTCCGCCGTCGGCGCGCGTCGTGTCACGACCTTGCCACGCGTGACCTCGGAGGCGCTCGTCGCATCGCGCGTTTGAACCACGAGGCCCCCCCCAATCCGCTTGTATTGCAGTGCCGCGTGGTCGCCCGCGAGCCACGCCCCCGTCGCGAGGAGGCGCAGGTTTTTCTTCGTATGCAACACAGCGAGGGCCGCGGCGCTGAAGCACGGCGCCACCACGCATTCGAGGAACGTTTCGGCAAGGAGCTTGGCCGTGGCTTCGTCAACCTCTCGATTCAGCGCCACGATGCCGCCAAAAGCGCTCAGCGCGTCCGCGTCGCGCGCGGCTCGATAAGCGTCGACAAGCGACCCGGAAGCCGCCGCCCCGCAAGGGTTGGTGTGCTTGACCACGACAGCCGCAGGGCCATCGAACTCACGCACGGCCTCGAGCGCCGCATCGACGTCGACGAGGTTGTTGAACGAAAGCTCCTTTCCGCCAGCTCCGACACTCTCGGCCCGTGCGATCGAACCGGCAAGGGCGCTTCTCTCGGCGTAAAAAGCGCCCGCCTGGTGAGGGTTTTCGCCGTAGCGCAGCGCGTACGCGCGCTCGAAAGGAAGCGTGAGATAACGGGGAAAGGCACTCTCGACCGCGACGGTTCCCGCCTCGGCGGTGACCAAAGGCTTAGCGCTCGCTCGGGCGCCCGAAAGCACGCCGCTCACGGCTGCGTCGTAGGCCGCGGTGAGAGCGAAAGCTTTCGCCGCAAGGCGCATCCGCGTCGCGGGCGAAACGTCGCCCGTCGTCTCGATCTCGACCAGCACGGCCGCGTAGTCGTTAGGGTCACAGAGAACCGTCACGCGCGCGTGATTTTTCGCAGCCGACCGCACCATCGACGGTCCCCCGATGTCGATGTTCTCGACGACCTCCGCGAACGACGCCGCGGGGTTGGCCGCGACTCGCTCGAACGGGTACAAATTCACGACCACAAGGTCGATAAATCGGCCACCGAGGCGCGTGAGGTCAGCATCGTCGACCCCCTCTCGTGCCAGAATGCCGCCGTGAACGCGCGGATGAAGCGTCTTAACTCGACCGCCCATCACCTCCGGCGACTCGGTGTAGCTCTCGACGGTTTCGACGGGAATGCCCTCTGCGGCAAGCGCCTTGGCGGTCCCACCGCTCGAAAGCAAGCGAACGCCACACTTCGAGAGTGCAGCAGCGAAGCTCAGTAGACCCGTTTTGTCTGAGACGGAGAGAAGCGCGGTGCGAATCGCCATGGCGCGCATGTACTAATCCGCCTGCGCGTGGTCAATGCACGCACGCGAATGCGCGCTCGCGCAAGCGCGCTACTCCGCGTCCATGGAATCGGAGATCTCTCGAACGACCGTAGGGGAGTCGAACTCGTTCTCGATGTCCTCCTCCTCCTCGACCACCGCCGGCTTCGCGAGAATGGGGAGCCGACGCTTTCCGACCGGGCCTTCGTCAATGTAGTCGCGCAGCGCGCTCATGTCTTTAAGAGCCTCGAGCTTCGCGAGTCCCTTTACCTCGACCTGACGAATGCGCTCGCGGGTGAGGTTCATGATGGCCCCTACTTCTTCGAGCGTCGTACCCCCGCGGTCGGAAACATCGAGCGCGCAGCTCTCCGTCATCTCCCAGACTTCGAGGTCGGGGAAGTTCAACTTGATAGCGCCTGTGCGCGCCGAGACATCGAGATACAGATGATGTTTGCAGGAAACGAACGGGCAAGGACGCTCGGCCTGCGCGCAATGCTCGCGGATCACCGGCTTGTGAACGTCTTCGACATCGGGATAGAGCGCGCGACCCATCTCGAGCTCGCGTTTCGTCATGCGCTTGACGCTAATGGTCCGAGCTCGCACGTCACGCTTCCGACGGGATCGCTTTTGCTCGCGGGTGACGCCCTTCTCATCGAGGCTTTCCTGGCCACTCAATGAGCTCATGCTGGAATCCGACGCGTGGCTGACCCTGATGCCGCCATCCGAAGCCATCGGCGTGCGGAGATCGCGCGCAAGCGCCCCCTCCACGTGGCTCGCCGCCGTTTCGGCCGCTTCGTCCATTGCTTCACCAACGTTTCGGTTCTTCGGGTCCATGGTGCTCCTCCAAGGCGCTTCGACAGCATCGGCATTGGCGACCCCTCTCCCGCGATTGGGAAACAGGCACGCCGTGGCAGTCTCTTTGGGAACCACTTGTCCCACAAAAGAACACCGTCCCCTTCATGTATCCGACCCCGCTAAGCGCGCCTAAAGGCCACTCACACGGCCGCCCTCAGCCCGATGGCCCGTTGGGATAAGACTGCACCGCGACTAGCGAGCAATTCTCTCCGAAAGTTTTGCCGGTGTAGGTCTGACGCCTCGGACTCTATTCCGAGCCAAAGATTCGGGTCAACGACGCATGAACCTTTTTTTTGGACCTTTCCATTATGGACCTGTCTTCGCACATTTAGGTCAGTGCGCTGACAGACAATGTCACGCCTTTGGCTCTCTCGAGTCGGCGCGACGTGGAACCTCATGCATCCGACGACCACGCAAACCTGCCGCGACGAAGGTTCGTGGCAGACCGGTAGGCTTCGCGTCCAACTTCCGGCGTCGTGGTAGCGTGCGAACCGGATGGTGGTTCGGGACATTTCGGCGCGTGGTGCTCGCATTCGGCTCGTCGAAAGAGGGACTGGAACGCCCGTTGTGGTGTTGCACGACGCCCTCGCAAGCCACGAGACCTTTCACGCCGCGGCAGCTCACCTCTCAGAGCACACGGGAGGTCCGTTTCGCCTCGTGGCCCCCGACCTGCCAGGCTTTGGCGCAAGCGAAAAGCCTGACCCGCGCCGCTACGCGTACGGGTGGGACGGCTTCGCGGACTCTGTCGCCGACCTTATCGCCGGCCTCGGCCTCGGCCGCGTCCACGTTTGCGGGCACGCGATGGGCGGAGGTGTCGCGCTGGCCTTGGCGGCGCGGCATGCCGCGCTCGTCCATAAGCTCGTCCTCGTGGACGCGCTCGTGTATCCCGTCGACGAGCACGCTCTCGCGTGGGCAAGCCGCCTCCCGCTCGCCGGAGGCCTGCTTTGGCGACAGGTCATGGGGCGTAGGCTTTTTCGGGCGTACCTCGAGGCGTCGGTCTTCGCCGGAGCCACCCACGTCCCGGCAGGCCGTGCGGATGCGTTTTTCGCCGCGTTCGACGAACCCTCCGCGCGTCAAGCTGCGCACGCAACGCTCGTGGCTCAATCGGATACGCGCTCGCTCGTCGCTCGCCTTCCGCGTGTGACGGCCGACGCCCTCGTCATCTGGGGGCGCGCCGACACGGTCGCTCCGGTCGAACACGGCCGCCGCCTTGCGCGCGCGCTCAAGGGCCGCCTCGAAGTGATCGAGTGCGGTCGCTGCCCGCCTGACGAGGAGCCGCTAGCGTTCGCGAAAATAGTAGCGTCTTTCCTTCAATCGGCGCCTTCGACTCGTGCGCCAACGTCGCGAACCCTACCGCACGTGCCGTGAACTACGTTCGGATGCCCATCGCACGCACACCCATGCGTCGAAACTGGACGATGACCGTCGGCCTCGCCCTCGTGATGGTACTGGTCGTTTTCGCCATACTGGGACCGTTCGTTTCAGGGCATGATCCCTACGCGAGTGACTTTGAGCACGGCATGACGGCTGCGAAGTTCCCGGTCGGACCGAGCGCGAGATTCTGGCTCGGCACCGATCGCCTCTTCCGTGACGAATTGAGCCGCCTCGCCCTTGGCGCGCGCACTTCTCTCTTTATTGGCCTGTCGGCAACAACCGTTGCGACGGCCCTCGGTGGGCTCGTCGGCGTCCTCGCCGGTTGGTACGAGGGGCGGCTCCTCGACGCGGTGCTCATGCGCATCGTCGACGTGGGCCTCGCGTTTCCTTTTCTCCTCCTCATCATGGCGATTGCGGCCTCCCTCGATCGGACCACGCCAGGCACCATCCTCCTCACTCTGGGGCTCACGGGATGGCTCGGCACGGCGCGGATCATTCGCGCGAAAACGATGCAAATCCGGGCTCTTGACTACATCACGGCCGGGCGAGCCCTTGGCGAAACCACGTGGGGTCTACTGAGGCGCCACGTGCTTCCGAATGTGGCAGGCCCGCTTCTTATCGTCGCGTCGTGTTCCGTGGCGCAGATGATTCTAGCCGAAAGCGTACTCTCTTTTCTCGGAGGCGGTCTTGCCCCGCCCACCCCGACGTGGGGACACATGCTTTTCGAGGGACAGGACTACTTCTCTACGGCGCCGTGGATTTCACTCGCCCCCGGCCTCGCGATCATGGCGAGCGTTCTCGGGTTCAACCTGCTCGGCGAAGGACTGCGCGATGCGCTCGATCCGCGAAAAGACTAGCCGCGAAAAGACCACGCGTTGCGCGGTTCGGCTCGGGCGGCAAGTGCATCTTGTGCTCCTCGGGTTCAACGCGGGGTGCTCACCAGAGCTACCTACGCCCCTTCCCTCTGGGCACTCCGAGGCAGCTTTGCCGCGACGCGGAGGGGCGCTGACGCTGGCGAGTTTCGGAGACATGCGAACGCTCGACCCCGCGAACGTCGCCGACGGAATCGCGCCGCAGGTTCTTCAAGCCATGTTCGCAGGGCTCGTCGACTACGACACCCAAGGTCAGATTCAGCCAGAACTCGCCAAGCGCTACAGCGTATCGAGCGACGGCACGCACTACCGATTCGTCCTGCGCGAGGGCGTCCGGTTCCACGACGGCGAAGAGCTTACGGCCGACGACGTCAAGCGCTCGGTCGAACGCGCGCTCCATCCGACGTCGCCCAACCCAAGCTCGGCGTCTTACGCGTCGATCAAAGGGTACGCGGCATTCATCGCGCGGAAAGCCGAACACCTCGACGGAGTGAGCGTCGAGGGCCGCTACGTCGTGACGTTCGACGTCGATCGACCGGACTCCTCGTTTCTCCCCTTGCTGGCGATGCAGCCGCTCCGGCCGGTCTGCAAAAGCGCGGGCACGCGCTACGCAGACACCTGGCACCCGTGCGGCGCGGGACCGTTCAAGTTGCTCCCGGGAGGCTGGGATCACGGCCGACAAATCAAGCTGGTGAGGCACCCAGGCTACTTTCGGCCGGGGCTGCCGTATCTCGATTCGTTCACCTACCTGTTCAACGTCAACACGACGAGCCAGCGCTTTAAATTCGCGACAGGCGAGCAAGACGTGTTGCGCGACTTTCTCGCGCCGGAGCTGCTCAAGTTCCAGGCCGACCCCCGCTGGAGGCCATACGGCGAGTACGAAATCGAAAAGCAAGTCGCCGGGCTCGCCATGAACACGGAGCTCGCGCCGTTCGACAACGTCGAAATTCGCCGCGCCGTCGCGACCGCGCTCGACCGCGACCAACTTCAGCAAGTCCGAGCGTCGAACCTTCGCCCCGCGTACCTGCCTGTGCCTCCTGGCGTCGAGGGCTACGACGCGTCGTTGAAAGGGCAGCACTTCGACCTCAACGAAGCTCTCGATCACATGAAGCGCGCAGGGTACCCCTTCGACCCCGCGACGCGCACCGGCGGCTGGCCGCACATCATTCCGTATCTTACGTATACGCAAGGACTCGACGAATACCTCGTTCAAATCGTCATGCAGCAGCTCGCGCGCATCGGGATTCGGCTCGAGGTTCGAATCGTCAATTACCCGACTTTTCTCGCGCTGCGTGGACGCCGTAAACAAACGGTGGCCGGACCCGGTTTCTGGCAGCAGGACTACCCCGAGCCGGGCAGCTTTCTCGAGCCACTTTTTCACTCGAAGTCGATCAACGACGAAGAGTCGAACAACGCGTCGTTCTACGCGAACTCTCGCGTTGACGAGCTCATCGATCGGGCGCGCCACGAGCTCAATCCCGAACGTCGCAAAAAGACCTACGGCGAGGCGCAGGAGATTATCTGCGACGAAGCGCCCTGGGCGTTCACGCACTACTACCGCTTCTTTGTGCAGTGGCAGCCGTACGTGCGCGACTACCGCCCCCACCCGACGTGGACGCTGGACGCCGCGCGCGTCTGGCTCGACCACGCGGCCGGTCCGCTGGCGACTCGCGCTCTCTTCTCGGGCGATGCCCTCGCGAAGCTCCTCGGCACCCGAATCCGTGGGCGCGCGACGTGGTAGCGCGGCTTTGCCTTCGCCTTGGTTGGGCCTTTTTTGTGGTGTGGGCAACGGTCTCGCTCACGTTTCTCGTCCACCACGCGCTCCCCTCCGACCCGGCACGGATGGTCGCAGGGCCCCAGGCACGACCGGCCGACGTCGTCAGGATTCGAGAGGAGCTCGGGCTCGACAAGTCTATTTACGTGCAGTACGCACGCTTTTTGGGTCGCCTAGCTCATCGCGCGCCGCACGCCGATGCGAGTCCGGGTGAAAACCACGCCTCCTGCGCTCGGATTCTCTGGGCCGTTCACCTCGATCTCGGCAAGAGTTACCAGCAGCGTCGCCCCGTGGTGACGATCCTCCGCGAACGGTTACCGCGGACACTCTGGCTAGCGCTGGCCGCAGCAAGCGTGCAGTTGGTGCTCGGCGTGACCGCGGGGGTGCTCGCGGCGGCCCATAAGAAAACGCTGCTCGATCACCTCGCCGTGTCGACAAGTCTGCTCGGGACGAGCGCGCCTACCTTTGTCATCGGCCTCTTTCTCCAATGGCTCTTCGCGTTTCGGCTCGGCCTCTTGCCACTCGACGGGTGGGGCGACTCGTCAGGCGGGCACGTCGCGAGCGTCGTGCTTCCGGCGTTCACGCTCGGCCTTTTCGGTGCTGCATACTACACGCGCATTGTGCGGGACGAGATGATAGGACAGCTCAGCGAGGATTACATTCGTACGGCACGCGCCAAGGGTCTCTCGGGGCGCGCGGTGACGCTTCGTCACGCCCTACGCAACGCGTACATGCCTATCGTCACGGTTCTCGGCGTCGACGTGGGGACGCTCGTAGGAGGCGCCATCGTGACGGAATCTATTTTCCGTTGGCCGGGCATCGGTTCGCTGAGCGTGACCGCGATGCTCGACCGCGACGGACCGGTGCTGATGGGCTGCGTCATGGTCACGTCCGTCGCCGTCGTGGTCTCATCACTGGTCGTCGACTTCGCGTACGCGCTCCTCGACCCGCGTGTCCGCGGCGCGCGGGCGTAACTTACCTCGGGATTTACTCACCGGGTAGGCCTGCGAGCGCCCGACACTCGGACACACGAGGGCCCGTAGCAAGCTTGGCGCATGAGCGGTAAGCGCTCATCTCTTGGGTCTTGTTTCCCAGGTTATGGTACGCGCCGCCGAGCGTAAGCCACGCCTCAGCGTTGGTCGGATCACGCCTCGTGGCTTTCGCGGCGAGGTCAGCCGCCCGGCTGGCGGAACGCGCGTCACCTTCTCTTTCGAGCGCTTTTTGCGCCTCTTGCGTGAGCGATTCGGACGACCCGACGCCTGCCCCTTCCGGCAAGGCTGGTCGCACGGGCGAGCTCGGTGGCGTCACGGTGGTGGGACGCGGCGCGGAAGCACGCGTGAGCCGCGTTGACTCACGTGACGGCCCGAGAGCCGCCTCCGGCAAGCGTACCGGCTCCAGCGAGACGCGAGTGTCTTGTACAGGCAAGACGCCAGCGTCACTCGCGTCACGGACGTCGCTGGCGTCGCTCGAGTTGCGAAGGGGAAGTCCCAGGCCGGCGGCCGTG
Source organism: Polyangiaceae bacterium (assembly GCA_025353725.1). GTDB lineage: Bacteria > Myxococcota_A > Polyangia > Polyangiales > Polyangiaceae > Labilithrix. Next base: position 51,602 of record JANXOF010000013.1, read on the forward strand.
TCGTGGTCCCCTCGATAACTGTATCTTGCATACAACGCGGCCGCGGCAAAGGCGAAGGTCACGCTCATCAATCCGATGGCAACGGCTTTGCCACTCGCCCGCTTCGGCGTTGGCGCGTCGACTTCGTCTTCGAGCCATGGCGGCCCGAGCGCGGGACTCTCGGGATCGTCGTAGCCAGGCTCCTTTAGCGTATCGGGCGATGAAGCCTCCGCCACGGGTGCCTGCGCCGCGCTCACGTCTTCGACGACGGCTACGATCGCGGCCTCCTGCTGTCGAAGCACGCGCAGGGTATCGTCGTCGACCAACGGCTCCGTGTCGGGTCCCGCCGTGCTCGCGGGATCGACCCAAGGCGGCGATTGAGGCATCGTAGCCAGACGAAGCGTTAGAACTTGCCCCGACGGACCATGCAGCGGCAACGCGGGTGGGGGGTTCGTTTTCGAACGGCGCGCCACGACCGGCGGCGGAGGCGTCGTGGCCGCAGCATGGGCTCCCGGTGGGGCTGGAAGCGGCCGCGCGGAGGTGCTGCGACGGGGAGGCGGAGCGACCGCGGGACCGACGGCGCTTCGTGTCACCGCGACGACCGCCTCCGGCATGGTTGACGACGCCTTCGAAGGCACCAGAAGGCCTTCGAAATAGAGCTTAGAAAGCGTCGTAAGCGTCGACAAATCCTCAAACGGTGAAGCGTCAATGACCTCCATCAGCGACCTCGTGCCATCCAACAAGCGCAAGATCCCATTCAGCTCGTCGGGGATCTCGCTGAGGCGGTCGATAAGCTTTTCGTGGTCCACATCGAGCGTCGAGGACAACGGCGGTAGTTGCTCGGTCAAGCGACCCCACTCGTCAGCACGGCGCATGCCCTCCATGACGAGCGCCGACGTGGAGACGTCCACCCGGGCTTCACGCTGAACTTGGCTGAACGTGATCTCGAAGTCCGCGTCACCCCACACGAGCATGCGGTAGACGGCCTCTTCACCGCGCAGATTGCCCGTTTCAGCGTCGACTAGGCTACCTGCGTCGAACCACAAGTTGCCGATGGGGCCGCCGCGCGAAAACGTAATCGAGCCGCTCTTGCGCGAGACCTCGAAGGTCTGAAGGAGGTCGATGACGGTCATTTCTCGCGTCGACCCGACGACGCGATCCGACGACTCGGCTTCAAGGTGCGGATCCGACAAGCGCTCTTGCGCGCGACGGGCGAGCACCACATCGACGCGCGCGAGGAGCTCCCGCACGAACACGGGCTTCGCGAGGTACTCCTCGACTCCGAGTTCGAGGCCGCGAATCTTGTCCTCGACGGCGAGCTGACTCGCGAGGAAAATGACGGGTAGCGCGGACCACTCGGCGCGGTCGCGAAGGCATCGCACGAACCCATATCCGTCAAGTTCCGTAAGCGTCGTGTCCGCAATCACGAGGTCCGGGAGCTGGTGCTCGAGGGTCGCGAGCGCCGCGTTACCGTCGCTCGCGCAGGTAACGTTGTAGCCGGCCTTCCGTAGGCTGACCTCGATGACCCGCAGGCTGCGCGGATCAGCGTCGACGAGAAGAAGCTTTTTCTGCGCCAAGCTAGCTCCCGTAAGGATCGTCCCCCTGGCGCCCCGGGTCAACCTTCTCGAGCGCCCACCACGAAGCGCCTAACCAAACGTCGAAGTGCCGATGCCCGCCTAGGGCGTTCCTGGGAGGGCGGAGGTTCCGCAATTGGCGCAGAACTTCGCCGCGGGAGCGGTTTCTTGTCCGCAGTTGTTGCAAAACTTCCGCGCTTGCGCGAGCGCGCCGCCGCATTCGGCGCAGAACTTACCGCCGGGCTGCCGCGTGTTGCACTTTGCACACGTTGTCATCGCGCCGCCGGGAGTAAACTGCGCCTGCGGAGCCTGCGGAGCTTGCGCACCACCCCCGCCGCTCTGCATCGCGTTCGCCATGTTGAGCCCGACCGCCATCTGCATACCGGCACCCGCGAGTCCGCCATCGCCGACGCCATGCGCGGCCATCCCCTGCCCGGCGCCCATCATGGCCTGCCCTGCGGCGTAGTTCTGGTAGTTCCCGGCAAGCTGCTGGACGTACTTGGCGTCTTGACCGAACTTTTGGTCGAGCTCGAACTGCTTCGCCTTCGCCTGAGCCTCCGCAACCTTCACGCCGCGGTTCGCCTTGGCAATTTCGGCGTTCGCCTCGACGAGGCGCTGCCGGTCGTCTTCGGAAAAGTTGAGGCTGAACTGCCCCATCTGCAGAATACGGACGCCGATGTCATTCAAGTCGGGCGCGTTGGCGACGAAGGCGGTCGCGAGCTTCGTGGTAAGCGCGACGGCTTGCAAAACACTCTTTTGCTCGACCTCGCAGAGCTCACCGAGGGTCATCTTGACCCCGTTCATGAAGAGGCCCTTGACCCAGTTCAGGATGGTGTCGTTATCGCCCTGCGCCGCTTGGCCCGTGTAGCCGACGATAAAGCGCACCGGGTCGGTCACGACGAGCGAAAACTCGCCAAAAATACGCGGAATGACCTGCTCGCCGGTCAACGGATCGATCATGTCGCCGATGGGCCCGCCGAACGGGATGCTGCGAACGGGCGTCGTCTTAACGAAGAAGATTTCGCTGATAAACACGTCACCGCCGGTGAACTTGTTGATCAGATTGTTCAAAAACGGGATGTTCTGCGTCGACATCGTGTGGCGACCGGGGGGGAGCACACCGACGACCTTTCCGTCCTTGAAAAAAACGGCGCACTCGTCGCTGTCGACCGTGAGTTGAGACCAAAATGGGAAGTTTTGGTCGGGGTGTTTGAAGACGATGAGCTGCTTGAGGTGGTCGGGCCGAGCAATCATCATCTCGCGCACGCCGCTCTTCACGAAATCGAACACGCCCATCGCTCTCACTCCCTTGTGATGGACCGGACGGTCCGCAAATACTGCTTCACGCTTAGCTCGAAAGACTAAGCGCGACGCGGGAGAAGGTAAATCGACGAACGCGTGAGCGCCAGGGCGCGGTACTGTTTTAATGACGTGAAGACCTCGATCATCCACACGGCTAGCCTTCCGCCGAACGCGCAGAAAATCTTGGACCCGAGTGGCCCTGCGCCGCTGAGGGCTATGGCCGCGAAGGGCCTAGCGCCAGGCCTCAAGCCCGGCGATGCGCTCGCGGTGCTTTGCGTGCTGTCTTTCGGCACAGACGCCGTTGCGGAGACGGCGAGAAAGACGCTCGCGAGTCTCCCCCTCCCGCTGCTGAACGGTGCGCTCGCCACCGACATGCAGCCGGGGGTGCTCGATATCCTAGGGCCGACGTACGCGAAGGACGCAAGCGTTGCAGAGAAGATTCTCCAGCACCGTTCGGTGTTGCCTGAGACGGTCGCTTCGATGGCTGGGAGCTGCTCCGAGCTCGTGAGCGAAATCATCGCGACGAACGAAGAGCTACTTCTCAAACACCCGAAGATTATCGAGAAGCTCTATCTCAACAAGAACACGCGCATGTCGACGGCGGACCGCATCTTGGAACTCGCGGTCCGCAATAACGTCGAAATTTCGGGAATTCCGGCGTTTGAACAGGCAAAAAAGGCCATCGAGGGTGAACTCATCGCCGAGCCTAGCGACGCGCCAAACTTCGATGACGTGCAGTTTCAAGGCGCGCAAACGCTCGCGAAGGCCGTGGTCCTCGGCGAAGACGAAGACACCCACGCCTTAAACCCTGAGACGGGCAAAGAGGAAGTCGTCGAAAAGGCGAAGCCACTTCACGCCGTGTGGGCCGATTTGCGTCCCCCCGCGAAGATTCGCTTACTCACGCTTGGCTCGGTGAAGACGGACAAGGAGGGCGGAGGGCAGCAGGAGCACAGCTTCGACTTGAAGGCCGTTCGGATGCTCGGCGTGCGGGACCCGAATCCGCTGGTCGCGGTCGCAGCGCTCAAAGCGCCAGGAATGAGCGATACCGAGGTCGTGCGCATCGCGGCGATGCGAAACGTTTCGGAGGACGTGCTCCGAGAGATCGCCAACAGCCGCGAGTGGACACGTGTGTACCAAGTAAAGTTCAACCTGGTCGCGAACCCGCGCACGCCGTTCGGCCACTCGGCCAAATTCGTGATGCACCTCCGCGACAACGACTTGAAAACCGTATCGAAAAGCAAAGACGTGCCCGGCGCGGTGCAGACCTCAGCGCGGCAGCAGCTCACGCGCAAAGGGAAATAACGCAGCGGCGCGAAGCCTCGCGTTAGGCGCCATTTGACGGAGATTGCGCCGTGCGCCATTGTGATCAGCCGCATACGGATTGGTCACGAATCTACCTTGACGCCGCGGAACTCTCCGCTCGGTTGACGGCGAAGTTAGGGTGCCGCTCGCTCGACATCTTGCACTGCGCGGTAGCGCGCTTCTTTGGGGCGTCGCAGTTCGTTACGGCGGACAAAAGGCATCGCGACCTCGCCAAGCGCGCCGGCTTGCATGCCGTCGTGCTCGGGGCATAGAAACCCGCGCCTTCGTGCAGAGACGCGGGCGTCCAAGGGAAGATTCTTTACGCCGCGGCGGCGCGCCACTACGCGACCGCCGGTGGTGGATGTAGCAACGTTGGGGCGGCGGATCCTTTCGGCGCTTGCGGAACAAGAACGTAGGTGGCTCAAACCGCGCGCCGTACTCGGCACCTTTTGCTTTGGCCTTTTCGTGTTTGCCGTCACGCGCACGGGTCGAAGCACCGAATCTGTTGACGTGCGGACCTACGCGGAAATGACGCGCGCCATCGCGCTCCACGGCGTGCCCTACTTCGACAACGGCCCTGCCGACCAGTTTCTCGCCCTCCGCTCGCCGTTCAACCTCTACAGTCATGGACACCTCTGGGGCATTTACGGCCCGGTTTATCCCTACTTCGCGGCTCTGCCCTTCCTCCTTGGAGGACTTCGCCTCGCGAGCGTCGCTACATGCATGCTTCTCATTCCGCTCGCGCTTTTGACATTCGTTGTCACGCGTCGCCTCCTGACGAGCGACCCGCCGGGCGTGCGTACCGCGAGCGACAAGCCGAGTACGGCGCCGCTTGGTAGTCAAAACGCGGACCGTGACGAAGGGTACGCCACGGCCGCGGCAATTCTGGTCGTTGTTTCGACACCCGCGCTGGGGAAAGCCATTGAACTTTCGGCGTACCCGCTCGCGATGGTCTTGGCCGTCGGGGCAGTGGCCGTCACGCTCGAGGCGGTTCGAGCGGCAGGCCATCGTCGCTTCGCCTACGCCGCGGTGGCGGGCGTGCTTTTCGCGGCCGGAACGGGCACTCACCTGCTCTGCCTGCCCATGTCGATGGCGCTCATCGGAACGCTCGCCATCTGCGACGGGACGAACCACGAGCGGGGGCCGACGTGGGTGCAAAAAACCGTCTTGCGGTCGCTTTTGCCGACGCCCGAGACGGTTCTCACCGCAGGCGTCGCTCTCGGCGTCATGTCGCTTCTGACGCTTCCGCTCGCCTACCTGAACCACTTTCGTTTTGGCTCGTACAATCCTTTTTCGTACGGCCCCGTGCCCTGGTTCGGCATGGACACGGTGGGCGGAACGGACCAAACGATAGCGTCCCACGTCAAAGTCGCGCTTCCCTGCCTGTTGTTGGTCCTTTGGGGCGTCACCGGCTGGCTCGGAGCCTCGGCGGTGAAACGTCGCTGGCACGTGCGTGCGGGCGTTGTAGCCGTCGCCGTAGCCGCGCTGGTCGTCAGCCCCGTGCTGCGCGAAAAAACGTGGACCTACGCCACTGTCGCTTTTGCGTTCGTCTTCGACCAAAGCCTCGTCACCATGCCCTGGCCGTACCGCCACGCGCCGGGAACGTTTGCAAACCTTCACGGCCAGTGGGCGGTCAAATCCACACTTCAGTGCACGCCCATTCTGCTCGTTGGCCTTATGATTCCTCGGCTTTCGGGCCGAGCGAAGCAAAACACGCTGGTCGTGCTCGCGCCTTGCGCCGCCCTCTATGTGTACCTCGTCTTGCGCGGAAATCTTCCGATGTTCTCTGCGCTTGGCATTCCTTACGCGTATATTCGCTACACGACACCAGGCCTCCCGCTGCTCCTCGCGGCCGCCATGCGCGTTGTGCGAGATTCGCAGCTAAAGCCGCGCCACGCGATCGTCGCGGGGTGTATCGGAACTGTGATGGTGACGGTTCTCTTCCTTTTTTGGTCGGACGAGCCTCTGTATCGGCAAGTGCTCGTGCTGATAGTCCCCGTGACCGCAGCGGTCGTGAGCTCGATCGCTGTCGTCATGAATCGACGCGGCTGGCTGCGATCTTCCGTTGTCGTCGCGGCCTTGACTGCGACCCTCGGCATCGGCATCGGCATCGGGATTGGTCACGACTTCCGGTCTCATCTGGACGGTAAGCGATGGTGCGATGGGCGCTCGGATGCCATGCGTCGGGCAACACCCTCGCGCTTTGCGATGTTCGGCTACCACCCCGCTCTGGATCCGGTTCTCGCCGTGAGCCTTGAGCGCGATGTCGAATACGCCGACCTCGCCGAGGGCGCACGCGATGTGGACCATTGGGCGCACGTCAGGCCGCTGCTCGACTACTGGTTCGCAAACGATCGTCCGGTATACTTCGTCGCCAACGACGAGAAGCACAAGATCCCGTGGCCGGACATGCATGCCGAGCTGGTCGACCGCGAAAATCTTATTTATATCATCACCAAGCGCGCCACCGGAAGCGGTACAAGAGAGACGACTCCTTGAATTCAAGCCTCGAAAACCACACGCGTTTTAACGCTCAGGTTCAGTTGGGTCAGTTGGCTAAACGATAGCGAAGCAGTGTCCACACGGCGATAAGGCCGTCTCGCGGCCGAATTTTCTTCCCTTCTTCTACCGACCGGGGGCGGTATTCGATGGGCACTTCAATAATCCGATAGCCGAGTCGTAAGAACTTCGCCGTCAATTCGTGATCGGTCTCGAAGCCATGCGTTCGCACAACCATTTTGCGAAGCGCGTCGGTCGGGTACACCTTGTAGGCCGTCAGCGTATCCGTCACGAGCCGCTGGAAGAGCAGCGCCGTCCACGCCGTGAGCGCTACGCCAGCTACGTAAGGTCCGAGCGATTGTTCCGCATGGCGCCCGGGGAAAAGTCGAAACCCTCGAGAGTGACGCGCGACGCCAAGCGTCCGGCTTCCGTACACCAACGCGTGAGGGTGCTCGCTAAGCGCGCGAAGCATGGGAATGTAATCCTCGGGCTCGTACTCGAGATCCGCGTCTTGCACGAGAACATAGTCCCCCGTGCACTCCGCAATTCCACGCTGAACGGCGCTCCCTTTACCGCTATTTTCCTGTCGGATGAGCCGCACCTCGGAGAACCCACCGACGATCTCCGACGTACGGTCCTTTGAGCCGTCGTCCACCACGAGAATCTCTTTGCGGAACCCGAGCGACTCAGTATCCACCGCCAAAATTTTTGGCAAGAGCAAGCCGATGCTCGACTCCTCGTTGTAGGCGGGGATCACGATGGAGAGAATCTTCATGGGTTTATCCTTCAGTCGGTCGCCGCCGAGCGCACAAGCATCGCAAGAGCCCCTACGCCGTCCCGGAGGCGCGTCTTTTTCCCTTGAGCTCGCGTCCGCCCGCGATAACTTACCGGGATCTCCACGATCGTTTCGCGCGCCCGCGCGAGCTTCGCGAGCAGTTCGGTCTCGAGGTCAACGCCATCCGCGCGCAGATTCAGGTCGCGTAGCACCTTCGCGTCAAACGCTTTTACGCCGGTGAGAACGTCGCCGACATAACGGTCGAGCAGAACGAGCCCCATCACGCTCAACGTCATCCCACCATATTTGCCCATCAGAGAACCGCCGACATGACCGTCGTAGATACTTCGCATGTAGTCGCTAAAGCTGCTTACCGCGGCGGTGCGATTACCAAAGACCACATGCGTCTCGCCTCGTACAATAGGCTCGACGAGCCGCACGATTTCGTTTGCTTGGTACTCGCCGTCACTCGGGAAGAAAACGATGAGATTGCCAGTGGCAGCGTCAATGCCCGTCCGAAGCGCGCGTCCCCGTCCCCGTCCGCGCCCCAGGCGCGACGCAAGGCATGTCACGCCCCTTACGGAGGCAGCCGCATCAGGGGATCCATCGTGCGAACCGCCATCGACGAAGAGAACCTCCTTCCCGAGATCGTAAGGCGAGAGATCAAGGAGCATTAGGTCCTCGAGTACGCCGCGAACGGTGCGAACCTCATCAAGGCACGGAACGACGATCGAGACCTTGAAGTGATGGGGCTTCAGCTTTTTTTGAGCCCTTTGTGACGCTAGGCTCACGATCTCGGCAACGACGCGTCCGCCACGGTGCTCGCCCTGTCGAGCCTCCCAATCTCCCGAAACCATGGGCGCACCGACGAGGCGTCCCGCCGTGTCGGCGACCTCGAGATAAGAACGACCGCCGGCTTCGTTGCGCGTGGTCTGGACGAAGGCCGTGGTGATAAGGGCCTCAGGCTTCTGAATTGAAGCGCCCTTACGGCTCATGAAGTAGAGGACTTTTTTTGCGAGCGATTCCGTCGTTTCAGACTGGATTTCGTGGTCCATCGCGATGTTGGTCACCAGGACCTTCTCCGCCGCGGTGTTCGCGGCGATCGCCTCTGCAAGCCCCCGCGTCAGGTACGAGGGGAAGAGAGACGAATGCTGCGTTCCCGGACCGTAAACGACGATGTCGGCGCTCGCTATCGCCTCACGGCACGACGGCGCGATCTCCGGAAAAATTTCGCGACGCGTGAGCACCTCTCGAACCGGCTCGACTCCGAGCAGCGCCAAGGCGCTTGCCTCTCCTTCCGACGGATAACGCTCAAGAAGGAAGATATCTCGAATCGGCGAACTGTTCTGCGGCGCCACAATCGCGGCTTCATCGCGGAGAAACGTTCCATCCTCCTTGAGCGCGACGAGCACCAAGTTTTGTCCGTCGGTGACGTTGCATAGTCGGCCGCGGGCACGCAGCCACTCTCCGAAGTCGTCAATGGCCGCGTTGAACGACTCGCCGCGCAACAGATACATCCCTGCAAAAATAAGGTTCCCTATGCAGCAATCTGAAAAGTCGAAGGTGCGGCCTTGTTCAAGTCGTGCCGCAACGGCCTCGAGGGCGCCGCCCATCTGCCGCATCTGAGAAACGCGAAGCTCGCCCAACATGGAAACTAAGGCGGAAGGCGTCGTTCCGTCACAGAGCGAACGAAGCGCCCGCATCCCGTCATCGAAGGCCATGGGCGTCGGCAGACGGTGCTCGAGAAGCGTACGCAAAGCGACGTCACTCCGATCGTCTGTCGGCATGAGGCGCGCGAAACACTTCCGCACGTCCGAGGGCCCAAGCATGCCTGGAAGGAGCGCGCGAAGCCGGCCCGTCGACAAGCCATCATCGTAGGCATTCACCACGACAGTAAGCTCAATCTGCGCGTGCCGTAGAAGCGCGTCGGTGATGCTCGCCGTACCGCGGCCTCCGCTAAACACCACTACGTTTAGTTTCGGTTCCGACGGCTTCATTCAGGCACCTTGATGCGTCCGCGTTTCAGGAGAATCTCTTCGACACGCCGGGCGTCGCCCTGAGTGTTGACGCCCAACGTCTCCGTGTCGTCGGTCAGGCGTAACGTCGCGACGCTGCCTCGACCTTGCTCAAACCGAGGGAAGTGCGGAAGCAGGTTGAGCTCGTCGCCGCCCATCGGTGAACGTGGCGCGCTGCGAAGAATATCGAACAAAGAGTGCGTGTGAAACGCAAAAAGGCCGCAGTCATTCTCCCCCCGCGCCCATGGTAGCGGGCCGCGGCGCGCCTCGTGGACGGCGATAATTTTACCCTCTGGACAGCGCTCGAAGTGAATGTAGGGATTTTCTCGCTCGATCGTTGCGAGGGTGAGCTTCGCGTTCGGCCGATGCGCGTGAAGACGCTGAAGGCGCTCCAACGTTTTCTCCTCGAGCGTAACTTGGTCTCCCCAAACAACGAGACAGTGTGGATACGTCGCGAAAGGCACATACGGCTCTGCGGCCAATATCGCATCGCCCATGCCTCGTGGCTGCGCCTGCTCTGCGAGGGTCACGGGAGCGAGCGGAAAGTGTTCCGCGAGCGCGCGCTCGATCGCCGGCCTTCCAACCTTCGAGACGACGAGAACGACGCGCTCGCACCGGCGGAGCAGCAAACGAAGGAGGATCGCCAGAATCGGCTGCCCGAGAATCGGATAAAGAATTTTCGGCTGAGTGTAGCCGAGGCGAGTCCCGAGTCCCGCCGCCGGAACGATGGCCGTAAACGAAAACGACGGTGCGTCAGGTGCGTTGAGTGCGTCAGCCTCCTGCTCGGAAAAAGAGGCGCTCACGAATGAACCTCGGGAAAAAGGTCGAGCAGTCGCAGAAGGTCGTCTACGGCGGCATAGGCCGCGCTCCCGTGACGCGCCCGCGTTTCCTCGCTCGCGCGGAAGAGAACACAAGACGCACCTGCACTTTTTGCGGCCGCGAAACCCGCGGCGGAGTCCTCGATGACGACGCCCTCAGACGGCTCGACGCGCAAACCCGCGAAGGCGCGTACGTAAAGCTCGGGCGACGGCTTGGCGTGGACCACGTCTTCCCCGCAGAGCGTGACCGAAAAAGCCGATTCAAGGCCAGAAACGCTTAAAAATGCGAGCATCGAAGCGCGCGAACCCGAGGTAGCGAGGCCGAGGGCTAACCCTCGAAGCGCGAGCGCGCGGACCGTGTCTACGGCTCCGACGATGAGCGGCGCGGCGTCCCCCGTGAGCGCGCGAAAGTGTGCGCGCTTCTCACGAACGCAAGCCTCGAGTTCGGCCTCGTCGAAACCACGGCTTGTGTCCCCGTTGGCCAGCAGATGGTGGAACGCCGCCTCGGTTCGCAAACCCGCGACCGCGTCATAGCGCAAAAGCGGAAATGGAAGACCGCGTGCCGCAAGCGTTCGACGGAACGCCTCCGCGTGAACCTCGCTCGAATCGACGAGCACGCCGTCCATATCGAAAATGACAGCTCTTGGCCAACGTATATCGACCATAAGACGGCACCTTTGGGATAGTCGTCGACCGTCCAGAGGTCAACCACGTGCCTCAAAAAGTGTCGAAGTTGAACCACGCGCCGCGGGTCGGGCACACGCTCAGTCGAGTCTGCGATCCAATTCTGTCACGAAGGCTAGCCACTCGTCGTGATGCGCAAACGTCTCAAGGATATCGACGACGTAGAGGTCGCGCTCGAGAACGTACTCGGCCCACGAGGGGGTCGTCGCGTCGGCCGTCCCGAGCCTCCGTCCGACGGCCAGGTCGAAGAATGTGTTGTTGTAAAATAGCGCGACCGGCTTGTCGACAAACGGACGCAAAAGGTCGGCGAGCATCCACATGAAGCTCGTCCCGACGAGAAGAAGCCGAGGGAGTGGAGTCAACGTCAGCGGAGGCGAAAGTTGCGCGATCGGGACATGCTCCCAGCCTACGTCAGTCCCCCAGAGATTTTCGAGGCAATCGAGGTCAAAATCGCCGTGATACCCGCGGTCGGCAGGCATCGGTTTCCATGGGCACGACAGCGCCGATGGACCGCCGACGAACGCGGCCTGCAAGGTAAGGCACGCGCCGACGGACGTCCAATGCCTACCCCCGCGCGCGAAAAGCAAACCACGCGCCGACCGGGGAGCCTCAGTGAAGAGCGCGTGGGCATCGCCGAAGGGGACGCCGCTCGTCTTGAGGCCGGCGCGCAGCGCTGCGTGAACGTCGAGGTCAACGCGCTCTCCGCCAGGTCTTCGCCAGCGCGCAGGAACCGCCTCAGGATAAACGGACGTCTTGCTCGGCGAGAGGACGACAACGAGCTGTTTGCCACGCTTCGCGAGCTTTCGGTGCACCGAACCGAGACGCGACGTCAGCTCCTCGACGCGCTTGAGGATCGAGGGGAGTTCGCGGCGAGGCGTTCCCATGTATCGAAAGTCCTCAGCCGCAAACGGCACTCCTCCCTCGCCGACCGCGACGTAACTGCCTGGCTTGGCGTCGCCAAGGACGAGCGTCTGAATCGTATTGTCCGTACGAACCATCGCGCCACGAAAGCCGACGCGAGCCTCGAACCAACGTTGAAACGCGGATTGAGTTTTCTCGCTCTGCCAATCCTCGAAGCTCAAGGAAGGAAGGGCCGGAGGGAGTTCGACCCCCCACAAGCGCACGTCCACCACCTGGGCAACGCGTGCGTCCCATCGGCGCGCCACGAAGCCAAGCATGGGGGCGAGCGCGACGAGAGCGTGCAGTGCTATCCAACAGCGAGTGCGCATCGAATCACTTAGAATTTGAAGTAGATGAGAGGCATGTACTTCGTATTCGCCATATGCCCAAGAGTAAGCGCAAGGAGAGCGAGGGAGAAGGCCGGATACTTCCAGAGCGTCGGCGAGTTCCACGTGCTCGACTCGTCACGCACGCGGACAACCATCCGCCATAGGACAAACGCGAGCGCCCCCGCCGTAGCGAGTGTAGCGACCCGCGGGAACAGCTCCGCGGGAAGTAACGTAGGCACCTCTGTCGCCGACCTCATAAAAGCCATCGACGAGAGCATAGACCGCGCTTGCGAGAGGTCCTTCGCACGAAAGATGACCCAGCCAGCGACGACCGCCAAAAACGTCAGGCAGCAGCGCAGCAGCTTTGGGAGTCGAGACAGAGCAGGCTCCGACCGCCGCTCGAGCGCCACGAGAATGCCGTGATAAAGCCCCCACGCAAGGAAATTCCACGCAGCGCCGTGCCAAATCCCCGACGCCGCGAAGACCAACAAGGCGTTGAGCTCGGCGCGAGCGTTCCCCTTCCGATTCCCGCCAAGCGGAATGTATAGATAGTCGCGCAACCACGACGAGAGTGAAATGTGCCAGCGCTGCCAGAATTCGGCGAGAGAAGCCGCCGCGTAAGGCTCGCGAAAGTTTTCCTTGAAGGTAAAGCCGAGCATACCACCTAGCCCGATGGCCATATCTGAGTAGCCCGAAAAATCGAAATAAATCTGAACCGCATACGCCGCTGCACCCGCCCACGCAAACGCGCTGCTCACCTCCGCGGGCACGAGGCCAAACACGTGGTCGGCAAGAATTGCCGCGCTGTCAGCGACGAGTATCTTCTTCGCGAGCCCGAACGAAAATCGAGCCATACTCGCCCAAAATTGCTCGGCGGAGGTAACGCGGCCCGTGAACTGCGATGCGAGATCCTTCCACCGGAAGATCGGGCCAGCGATCGAGTGCGGAAACAACATCAAAAAGAGAAGATAGTGGCCACCTCGCTTCGCGGGCTCGGCATCCCCGCGGTAGACGTCGACGACATAACTAACCTCTTCGAACGTAAGAAAAGAGATTCCAATCGGTAGCGCGACATCCACCCAGTGATAGGGATTCATCGCAAAAATAGCCGTGAGCTCGTTGAGCTGCGCCACTGCGAAATTTGAATATTTAAAGTAAACTAAGATACCTCCGTGCACCGCAAGAGCCAGGGCTAGCAAGGTCTTCCTCGAGCGGCCTTCGGCTCGAGCGATGGCCCGTGCGAGCCAGAAGTCTGCCGCGCCGAGCGCGAGGACCACCGGCAAGAACCGCGGGCCGCCCCAGGCGTAGAAAGCGACGCTAAACGCGAGCGCAACCCAGTTTCGATAGCGCGCCGGAACGAGCCAGTACGTGATGAGGCACCAGGGAAGGAACCCGCAAACGAAGAGAAGAGTGCTGAAAGGCATGCCGTGGGCCTGATTTCGATGCTTCGTCCCGGCTCATACCATGACTTTTAAGGCCTTCGCGCTCAAAGAAACGCAGTGACGCGAGCGAAAGCCGAGTCCCGCGCCGCGGTCATCACTGTGGGCGCTCGTCGGCGCACGGCCCGCCGTCGAGGCTCGCCTTGGGCGGCCACGTACCTGCCTCCTTCCGGAACAGCGTCATTGTTCCCGTAGTCACGAGAGGTCGAAAAACCGGCCCTTCGGGTTCACCGGCAAACGGGTCAACGCGGCCCCTCACGAGGACGAAATCGTAGTAGGCGCCGTCGACCGCGTTTCGAAAGCTGCATGGGTGGATATCCCACGTCGCTCCTTCCTTGATGGGCGGGCGCTCTGCCGCCTTGTAGTGCAACGGCCAATGGCTTAACTCCGTAAATGAAAAGCCCGCCACGCCGCCGCTGCGGACGCGGTGGTAGGCCCCAACATGCGCCCATGGGTAGATATGGGTGGAGGCCGAGCCAAGATCGAACGTCAAGGTGAGGAGACGCGTCCCTCCGGGCATCGAAGCGAGCACGCGGTCGAGATCGCCAAGCTCGGTTCGAGCGGCCGCACGGCACGCCACGAACGCGCTTATCCCGCCGGCCAGATTGGCAAACAGCGCAAGACTTAGCGCGAGAGACGTGAGGTACCCTCGCCGCGGCAATCGCGTCGGAAGAAGCGCGAGGAGAACGAGAATCGGAGCGAGTCGGACGTTGAGCATAAGCGCGCTGCCCATTCGCCAGGGAGTCGCGAGGTAAAGGAAAAGAACACTCGCGAACGGCGCGTAGAGCAGAAGAAGGGCTCTCCGCGAGTAGCGCGCAGCGGCGCCGACACTGACCATGGCGACGAGGAAAAAGCCGAGCCACCAGGCGCCTGCCGCGAGCTCATCGCCATGACTGCGCCACACGTCGAAGATCCAGAGCGGCATCGCGAGAATGGACCGGCCCATGCTCATTCGACTGATTTCAGTGCCATCGCCGATAGATCCGGCCCCGAGCGTGAGCCTGCCGACAAGAAGCCAGACGCCAGCCGCGAAAGCACTCGGGGCAAGCGCGAGGAGCGGGCGAAGGCGGCCCGCCACGGCGCACACGGCCGCCGCGGAAACAACGAAAAGCATCCACGTGCTCACGTGCGCGTAAAAGAGAAGCACCGACGCGAACGCGAGCTTCGCGACGTGAGCCTTCGGTGAACGCGAGAGGCGAAAAACAAGAGCAAGCGAGTAGAACGCGAGTGGAATCGAGGCCACAAACGGAAGGAATCCGAGCACGAGCGGGCGGCTCCAGAAAGGCAGGCACGCGAAGAGAGCAAGGCGCTCATCGCGACTTGCAGCGCGAAGAAGCACGCGAAACGAGAGCGGCAGGAGCGCGCCGGCGACGCTAAGCAGCAATCGATTCGCCAATTCAGCGTCGCCGACCAGCGCCGTTACCGCCGCGCCGGCGAGGTGATAAACGACGTACTGGCTTTTAAAAAGAACGAGTTCATACGGGCCTGCGAAGACCGGATCGCCCCAGTGCCTGAGCGTCGCCATCGCCGCCGCGTGCTCGGGCGCGTCCGTGAACGGCAAGTAGCGTGTGGCCAGAATCGGCAACACGATGCTGGCGATCGAGAGGCCGAACGCCGCGCGAAAGAGGGCTCGGGGACTCAAACGAGCGAAGTCCTGAAACGTACACGTCGTGTAAGTGAGGACCCGCCAAGCGAGTGAGTGAAACGCACGCGACGACGTTAGAGCAACTCGTACGCTTTCGGGGCGCCTGAGTTACGCACACTCGGGCACTCGAGCGCTGGACTCCGAGCGAACGACGCGAACGACGCGAACGACGCGAACGACGCGAACGACGCGAACGACGCGAACGACGCGAACGACGCGAACGACGCGAACGACGCGAACGACGCGAACGACGCGAACGACGCGAACGACGCGAACGACGCGAACGACGAAA
>JANXOF010000014.1 GCA_025353725.1 Polyangiaceae bacterium
GAGCAAGATCGGGTCGAATCCTCGACGTAAGGCGATAACAGCGTTCCCCACGCGAATTTCAAATACTTCTCGAGTTGAATCTTCGCGACGAAGCACGCGGGCGAGGGTGATCTTCGGCAGCTCGGCGCGAGGCGCGGTGACCCCCTTCGCGGACCGACGCGCAAGCTCACCTTTCCAAGAATAAAGTGCACCGACGCGACATCCGATGGACTTCGCGAATTCCTCTCCTGTCACGCCGCTCTCGCGCCAAGCGCGTACACGTTCCGCCCACTCCTCTGCACTCGTCCTCATTCACGCGAGTATGCCGTCAAGCCATTATCGATGAAAGAACGTGCCTCCGTGCAGGGGTCGACTTTTCTTCGTGTGGCCGCGCGCACGACCGGGAGGTTGGCAACCGAAGGTTTGACCTAGACGCCCTTCCTTAGTGCACATCATACATCCGTGTGAACGTGACGGTCGAGCGCACGGCTCCACGCAAGCCGAAAATGCGCCCTTGGTGATGCCCCAACTGGCGGTCGTCACGGTCGGTTATTTGGATGGGCGCTTATGGTTATGGGCGGTTTGGGCGCGCGGGTCTGCGCGCGACGCTCGATGCACTCAACATCCGCAAAGCGGCAGTCCCTTTGCTCTAGGAGGTCTATGTCTCGGGCGTGTGATGCGCCCCCGAGCAAGTCGAAAGCCCCGTCTCCGAGCGAGGCGCTGACGCGCGCAGGGGTAGCCTCGCAGTCGTAGTCTTCATGTCGACGACATAGCCGCCTGTCATCGCGCTGATGCTCGCGTACGCCCCCGTGCGCGGTATTGCCGCTCTTGTGGGACGAGACCGAACTTTTCCCGACATGCCTCCAGGTCTTTCGCCGAATCGCGGCGATGACGAGGGAGTCGACGCCGTCGCGGTGGAGCTTCACAACGTCGAGGCGCGCAAGATCTCTCGTCGAGCGAAAAAGTCGGCCCGAAACGCTTCCTGCGACGGAGCGGCGACGCCCCTTGCCATCCGTATGCCGTTAGCTTCAGCGACTCTCCCCTCACTGCACGAGCTGTGTCTGCGCGAATTCTAACTGTTGTTTCATGGTCGGTTCGTGCATACGACCAATGCCACGCACCGTCGCTCGTAGGTCGAGTTCGCTGAGCGAGGACCACGAGACTTCGCGCGCGCCATCGGTAAAAGCGAAGCGCACTTCTCCCGTGTTCGGGTCGCGGACGATCGACAGTCTTTTTCCCAGAGCGCAAAGGCGTTGCCGATCTCCTCGAGTTTCGTCCCGCGCAGGTGCACTCGCTGGCCGAGACCGTGGGAGCTACGTGCGAGCGCTTGCGGCGTTGAGGACCGCCATTCGCGACCGGTAGCCTGCGAATGGCCTGCTGCATGACTCGGACCGCGGAAGCGTCTACGCGAGCGGCGATTGTTGCCGCGCGCTCCTCACTGTCGGTGCCGTGAAGAGCATGAGTCGCAAACGCGATTATTTGGGTAATGCCGTCGCTGAAAGCATCTATGTCAGCATCAAAGGCGAGAAGATCGATCATGAGACGTTTGAGGCGAGAGCCAAGGCAACGGCGGCGATCGCCGACTACATCGCGGCCCTCTACAATGCCATTCGCCGGCACTCCTCGACCGAGCCGGACCCCGCTCTCGTCCTGTGGAGCGAGCGTTCGGCCGCAACCTGCGTAGGCGAGAAGGCGGCATTTTTCGCGTGGAAGGCGTCACGCACGTCACGCACGTCACGCACGTCATCTAGCTTGGCTGCTCGCTCGCGCGCTGCCTTCGCGGCGTTACGGCTCGTCCTGCAAGCGCTTGTTTACCGTGAAGTCGTGACGTTAAAAGGGACCGATCGCGCGGAGCACGGCATGGGGCGTCGTGGGAATCAGCATGCCCGGTGCAGGCGCCGCAATTCCAGTCACGGCACGGAGCTGTCCGGGAAGCGGACCGGGCAAAAGTCGGTCAACTCCCGCGATGCTCACGATAGTGGTCGTGTTTCCTCCCGGAATGCGGCGCACCGCGTGATTGTCCCAATCGCCTACGAACACTGTCCCCCTCGCATTGACGGCAATGCAAAAGAGATCCGTCAAGAGCGCCGCGGTCCCGTCCGCCGTGCCCGGCCTCCCCAGCACGCCAGCGAAGGTCGTCACTCGCCTGGTGGCGTCGCTGGCCCGCACCGCGTGCTTGCCGCTGTCGGCCACGCGTATCGTTCCTGAATCCGCGAGCGCCGGCGCGGTTGGTAAACGGAACTGAGCGCTTGTCCAGACGCCATCCACGGCGCCCGGCGCGCCGGCCATACCGGCAAGCGTGGTCACGACGCCCGCGGGCAAAATCGAGCGGATTGTGTGATTTTCACTCTCCGCCACCGGCACTTGGTCGGTGCTATCCACGGTGAGACCGATCGGGCGCTCGGCGGGGCGCACGAACCATGGGGTCGCAAGGCAACGCCCCTCCGGCGACGACGACCGATGCTGGCGCGTCCTCCCGGCCCCGTCCGCGTGCGAAGTTCCTAGAAACTTCGAAGGCGGCTCGGTGCCGAGCGATGGCGATGGCGATTCTGGCTGCAGCCTCGCGCCGTGACCGCACTTGGCGCTTCCTGACGCGTGGTTCCGGCTAGCTCTTGGGTACATCGCGACGGAGGAGCCGGGTGAGAGTTAGGCTCAGCGCGAAACGAATTTCGTCCGGTTCTTATGAACATCGGAGATGTAGACCGCTCGCGCGCGAACAGAAATTGGCGGTTAGAGCCGCGTCATCACCGGAATAAAGCTCGGCGTCCGAGTACCGTTTCCGAGCTGACCTAAGTTGTTCGCGCCCCAGCACGCGATCTTGTCGTCCGCGGTGATTGCGCAGCCGAAGTCTGCGCCGAGAGCGACATCGACGGCGCGAATGTCGACACGTCTGGGCGTACGGAAGAAAGTTCCTGGACCGGTACCGGTGCCACCTTCGTGGTTGTAACCCCAGCACGCGAGCTCGCCTCCGTCGCGCAAGAGACAATGGTTGCCCCCGCCAAACGTCAAGCGAGCGTTCGCGAGCGATGGGACGGGGATCGGCGTCGATTCAGCACGTTCCTGATCGAGAATTACCGAGCCCCAACACGAAGGTACGCCGTCCGCGTGGTACGCGCACGCCGCGCCACCCCAACCCGCCACGATGCCCGTCGCGTTCGCGATGCCTGAAACCGGCGCAGGTTTACCCGTCGTTCCATCCGGCGCCATGCCCCAACCCCAAACCGTGCCGTCACGACGGCGCGCGAAGCTCCTTCCATCGTCGATTGCGATTTGAACGGCGTCGACGCCGGCTACCGTCACGGCCTTTATGCGATGCACGTTGTGCGGCTCGCGAAGTCCGGATGCCTGGCCGTGAGAATCGTCACCCCAGCAGGTGACCTCGCCCGTCACGAGACGGGCGCATGTGGTGTCACCGCCTGCGTCGACCTCGGCGACCCCGGCCGAGGTCACGACAGAATAGAGCGCGCCGCGTGATGTTGGCGCGCCGAGCCTTCCGTAGATCCCTTGCCCGAAGCAGGTAACGCTCCCGTCTTCCATCAGCGCGCAAGTGTGCGCCTCGCCCGCCGTCAGCGCGCGCACCTTCGCTAGGCCGCCAACACGCACGGGATGGAAAGAGCACCGAGTCACGGTGTGGATCATACCTTGGCGGGACGGGCGGTCGTCTTCGACGATGTCCAGCGCCTCAATGCCGATGGCGCCGCGCGCGTTTCCGCCCCAGCACCATGCCTCTCCCTTCGATGTCCACGCGCAGGCATGCTCGCGGCCGAGCGCGAGGCCACTCCAACGTCGTTCGCGCGCCTTCGCGGAGGCGTACGGCGTCGAGGCGTCGCCCTGCAGCGTGGGACTTATGCTTTTCCGGCACGCGGTCAGAAGCATTGCAACCACGAGTAAGCACGTCCAAGGTCGGTCAAGCACGAGGGCCATGGTACACGGAGCGTACGGAGCGCGTTCGGAGCAGGAGAAACGCACCCAGCTTTTCAAGTGCGGCGCGCGCGGAACATCGGGTCGACGAATCGAAGCTAGATGAGTGGGTAGTTCCGCCACGACGGACGGGTCACGGAAGAGATCGCATAATGGAACGACATATCGCCTGATTCTCTGGCGCTACTCCGCAGCATTTAGCGGTGCGCATTTCGTCTACGACTTTTCGGCGGTGTTGATTTCGTCGAGGTGCGACTTGTCAGAACCGCCGAAACACCAGTCCGCGGGGACCTGAGTCTCAATGCACTACCTCGCCCGTCTCCTACTTTATATTAGTTCGCTGATCGACGATTTCCTTTCTTAGAAATCATCCACTTGATTCGTTATCGACACACACATCTCGTGCGACTTCGCCCGCTCCCAGTCCACCTCATCTCAATCTAAGCAGCGAACCGCCTAAACTATCCCTTTAAGTGTGGGCTCGGGGCCTCAGACGTTCCGAGTGCATCGTACGCCGATTTTGCCATAGGTCGGCTGCCTTGTGCTCCCCTTTAATTTTTATCTAAAATTGAGATGAGCGTCCGTTCCGCGTGACCGTTTAGTTACTTTAGGTCATTGGAGCTTTAATTTTTCGATTTGGCTTTTATCAAGCTTGATGGGCGGATGGCATGCCCAGTGACCTTGGGTCCAACAGGTAAACCCGCGCCTGTCGCTATTCTTCGCGGCGTAAGGGTGGGGTGGGTCTTGCTGGGGACATCAGACGAAAAAGCAACAACGACCCAACGGCTCGCTACCGGCACCTTAACCGAACTGCCACCTTCAGGGTTGCGTCGTCATCACGTGAGCGGCCGGTATCGCGCCGTTACCCTCCAGAACAGAGCCGACGAGCAAGTGATTGAGTTCGCGACCGGATAGTCGCCCAAGTTAGCCGCCTAGGGCGGACAGGGGAGCGGCCAGAACGACGCAGTCGGACACCACAATAAGCCTGGCCGCGGGAGCAAGGCGGCGCAATTTAGTTCGCGGAAGACGAAACGTGGAGGATTTCAGTAATCAAGGCGGCGTGGTGAGTCGCAGCTTCGTCTCCGGCGAACCCTGCCGGTCACGTAGTCGGCGGTGCCCTCTAAACGTGCGCGAGGCACTAGTACCGGGGCACAGTGATTTCGATCGATTGCGGGCGTAGCCGGGGAATTTCTTCCTCGGATACGCAAACCGCAATACTTCGAGCCTGATGAGGGACGCGGCTGATGAGGGCGCGTCGCTCAAGCTCGATGACCAT
>JANXOF010000027.1 GCA_025353725.1 Polyangiaceae bacterium
CGCGGCTGTCGCATCGGCGCCGTCGCGTGCGGCGACAATTGCCGTTCTCGGAGCCCTGGCTCCGAGGCTTCTGTCCCCGAGCATCCTGGCCGTCGCTCATTGGGACCGCCTCCTGGGTGGGCTGCTCTACGCCGCCTCACCACGCCTTCCGTGGTCGCAACTGCTCCGCAGAACGTTCGCCGAGGACGTGGAGCAATGCCCGACGTGTCACGGCCGGCTGCGCCTCCTCGCGAGCATCACCGAGCCGAAGGCGACCATCGCCATCCTCGACCGGCTGGGGCTCTCCTACGAAACGCCGCCGCTCGCGCGGGCCCGCGACCCGACGGACGACGAAGCGCGCGACGACGACACCTGAGGGCGGCCCCCACGTCGAGCTGACGCGAGCACCACTGCCCAGGCCGCGGTGCGCCTTGGAGCCGCTCAGATCGGTCGGCATTCCGCTGGGGCTGGAACTTTCTGCAACGATCGTCGTGAATTGCGCGTTACGTCTTCTCTCGGCTTCCGCCTCGACCGTTTGCGCTACCTATTCGCTCGGGTACGCGCTGGCGGTCCTGGAAGCGCCATCGTCTCCGTGTCTAGCGCGCCGATCGCGCCGAAAGTGCGCGTAGATAGAGCGGTTGTCGAAGGCATCCCGAGGTCGACCGACGCTCCTGCTCCGACGAGGACGGCTAATGATTGCTTGGCGGGCAGCATACGGCAAAGTGTACCCGCGGCTCCGGCGCTCGTCACCGCACCCGACCCTGAGCGCACGCGATTTCGTGATCCTTCTCGACCAACCTTTGTGTTCGTTCCGAGGTCGACTACCAGGGTGACCTTAGGCTGAATGAATTACGCCTCCGTCGCCCGACTTGCGGGAACGCACGTCACACACCGACTTTTCCGATTGTTCACTGCGGACGTGGATTCGTATAGCTTTGGTGGCCGATGGTCCTTTCACCGCTGAAACGCACGTGACCGAGTTCCGGTCGTCGGTCAGCAAAGTCGCGAATCACCTTGGGGTAGTCAAGGACTCGATGTGCCGCTGGCTCGAGGACGTTGGGAACTTGGCTTACAAGATATCGCGCCTACAGAAGTTTCAGCTCATTGAGTTCGATTCCTGTATGCGTCGTCAGGGCGGCTTCGGTACCGACAAAGAGAGCGGAACGAGACGCGGCGAATACCTTCAAAGGCGCCCTTACTTCGGCTGCCAGCGCTCGCACTCGCGATGCGATGCGGGTGGCTGCGCCCGATGTCACTGCAGCCTCTCACTTCGACTCGAAAGGAACTAGACGATGACCCTTTCTACCCTAAACACGCCGCGCGCATCGGTCTTCGAGAAGGATCGCCGCGCCACGGTCCTGAACCTCGACAACTTCCTCAGTGGCAAGCTGCCGGGCGACGACTTTTTCCGGGAGAACTACTTCACCGTCGGCATGAGCACGCTAGTCGACCGCTGCTTCCGGCAGCTTGGCGGCGGCAATGCAGGCTCTTCGGTCTTCCTGCTCTCCCAGGCAATGGGGGGCGGGAAAACGCACAGCATGGTGGCGCTCGGTCTGATGGCGCGGGAGCCGGGGCTGCGAAAGCGCGTCTTGGGGACCAACGATCCCGCCCCCTCGCTCGGCAAGGTGAAGGTCATCGGCTTCAACGGGCGGAACGTGGAGCCGGCGTTCGGCGTGTGGGGCAGCCTGGCTGAACAACTCGGCCGGCGCGACCACTTCAAGAACTATTATCAGCCTCTCTCCGCGCCTGGGCCCCAGGCGTGGAAGGAGCTCCTGGAAGGCCAGCCCGTCATCGTCCTGCTCGATGAACTCCCGCCGTACATGGAGCACGCGCGCTCAGTACAGGTGGGCAACAGCGACCTTGCCGTCGTTACCGCAACCGCCCTTGCGAACCTGCTCATCGCTGCCTGCGAGATGGATTCGGTGTGTGTCGTAATCTCCGACCTAGCGGGCGCGAACTGGCAAGCGGGTGGGGACATGATCCAGCACGCGCTCTCGAACTTGAAGAACGAAGCGCGGCGCAGCGCCGTCCCCATCACGCCGGTAAATCCGCAGGGCGACGAGCTTTACCACATCCTCCGGTCGCGACTTTTCGAGAAGCTCCCCGGGCGCGGTGACATCGAGAAGGTCGCAGACGGGTATCGGAAGTCCCACGCCGAAGCAGTGAAAATGGGACTGACGACGACGCAGTCCGACGGGCTCTATCAGCAGATCCTGGACTCCTATCCGTTTCATCCTGCTTGGCGTGATTTGGTTGGCCGCTTCAAGGAAAACGACGGATTCCAGCAGACGCGAGGCGTTATCCGCCTGATGCAGATGGTCATCTCGAAGCTATGGACTTCGGGGCGGGCCGATACGCTCGATCTGCTTCACCCCTACGACATGGATCTGAATGATCCGGAGGTGGGATCCGAGGTTCGCACGATCAGCCCCCATCTATCTGAGGCCGTCGCCCACGATATCGCGCATGGCGGGCAGTCCGAGGCTGAATCCATCGACGCCAAGAACAAGACGTCCGACGCGGCCGACGCGACGCGGCTGATCCTACTGGCATCGCTCTCGACGACGCCTGGTGCGGTGCACGGCCTTCGTGAATACGAGGTTTACGACTTCCTGCAACGGCCCGGTCGTGACCTGTCCTCATTCAAAACGAATGTTCTCGATCTGCTCGATACGCGTGCCTGGTACCTCCATCGCTCGCCAGACGGCCGGCTCTTTTTCAAGAATCAGCAGAACCTCGCCGCCAAACTCCGTAGCACTGCGCAGGCGCTCAATAACGAAACGGTGCTCAAGGAACTTCGAAAGTTTCTCGAGGATCGGTTTGCACCGGTAGTTCGCGACGCCTATCAATCCGTCGCCGTGCTCCCGGCACTCGACGAGGTGCCCGTCGAGCAGGACAGGGTCGTCCTGGTCCTCGCGGAACCTAGCGGAGGCCACGCCGGCTTGCCGATCAGCCAGGAGTGGCAGGGTTGGTGGTCACATCAATCGTTCAAGAACCGCGTCATCTTCCTGACCGGCTCACGAATGGTGATGCAAAATGTGAATGACTCGGCGCGCCAAGTGCGCGCTCTCAAGAGCATCGAGGATGAGCTCAATGCGGAGGGAACGCCGCCGAACGATCCGCAGTGGCGTGCGCTCGACGGGCTGAAGGACCGCATCCTCAACCAGCTCAGCTCCGCCCTGACGCAGGCGTTCGACACTTTGGTCTTTCCAAGCATCAACGACGCTCTGCGCTCGCAGGCCATTTCGCTCGAGTTCCGCGGCAACAACTGGCATGGCGAGGACGTCGTTCGGCGCACGCTCGAAGCGGCGCAGAAGTTCACGGCCGATGTCGGCGCAGATGGCTTTCGTCTGAAGGCGGAGACAAGGCTCTTCACCGCAAAGTCGACGCTTTGGAGCGAGGTGCGCCGAAAGGCTGCGACGACGACCACTTGGCCCTTCCACGCGCCGCGAGCGCTCGAAGACCTGAAGGCCGAATGTCTCCGGAAGGACCTCTGGCGCGAGCAAGGACAATATATCGAGAAGGGGCCATTCCCGAAGGCCGAGACATCCGTGGCATTCCGGGAGCTGTCTCGCGACGACGACGGCACGACGTGGTTGCGCATCGAGCCGTTGCACGGCGACACCGTCTACTTCGAAACGGGCGCCAACACGCCGACGACGGCGTCGTCGAAAGTAGCTGACTTTCAACGCTTCCAGGCAAAGCACCTCCGATATCAGTTTCTATGCACGGACAGCACGGGTGAGCACCCCGCAGGCGCTCCGAAGGAATGGAAGGGTCGGATCGAATTGCGGTATGCGCCTCAGCATCCGCGAGCAACAAGCCGGCTTGAGCTGCGGGCGCTGCCAGCCGGAGACATTCGCTATACGAGCGATGGCAGTTCGCCGGATGCCGGCGCCGTCTACGAAGGTCCCTTCTTCCCTCCGACTGCGTCGCGCGTCATTCTCGCAGTGGCCGAGTGGCAGGGCGTGAAGTCCGACGTATTGACCATCGGGTTGCAACGAGGATCGGAGCGACCGCCGTTCCAGCTTGACGCGCATGCGCCCTGCCGATGGAAGAAGCAGCACAAGCTCGACGACACGGCCTCGGTATGGGCGTTTGTGGAGCGCCTCGAAAAGCATGGCGCCAGCGCCCACACGTTGAGTTTGACGGCGGAGACCGAATCTGGCGACCAGACCGTCGAATTCAGCGGTGCTTGCGAGAGCGGATATCCGGGGGCGGGCGTACGAGGCCTCTGCGACCAAGCGCAGGCAATCGTTGGTGGCCCCAGCGCCCTTCGTCTCAAGGTCCTTCGCGTCGACTTTTCGACCGGGCAGCAGCTGCTCGATTGGCTCCAGGCCAGCGGCCAGATGTTGAACCCGACCGAAATCGAGCAGGAGCGTCGCGATGGCTGACAAAGCCGGAACGGGCCGCCCGGCGAAGAAGACTCTCGGCCTCGGGTTCCTTCCCGACGAGGCACGGCACGGCTTTGTGCTTCACCTCCCTGCAAGCCAAGCCGAGACGGCGGATGTCAGCCTCTCCGAGTATCGAGACTTCGTCATCGAGGATGGGCACCTGCGTCTCCCTCCAGTGACGCCAAGTGACCCGACCCTCCGCGTCATGCTGAAGCGCAACAAGTGGAATGAGATCGCTGGGGCATTCTGGGAAGAGAGCTCGCGGCGGCTGAAGAAGGCGGGCATCGCCGCCGTGAAACTTCCGAAAAAGGGCGACATCCCCATCCACCCGAGTCTCGGCAAGGAGCTATGCGTCCTTTGCTGGGCGATCGAGGAAGCCGACGCAACCCTCATACCGGGCGCCGTTCGCAACTGGGAGGGGCTGGCCCCGGAGGAGCGCTGGTGGCTCTTCACGATGACCGCCGGGGCAACCGGTCAGGCGATGCAAACCGGAGTGGGCTGGCGGAAGGCGCTCCGCTTCGCGTTGACTGAAAACCCGATCGTCAAGGGCGAAGGCATGGCTCCCCGCGTTCGAAAACAACTGCTCGATAGCTATCAGATGAGTTTGCTGTGAGCGAACTCACGTTTATCGAGACCCAATTCCCGATCGCCCGACTTTCTGCCGAGAGTTACAAGGAGCGAAAGGCGAACCTCGGCCAGACCCTCACGCGGCTGGGGAAATGGTGGGGCCGCAAGCCGCTCGTTCTAGTACGCGCGTGCATTCTCGGCATGCTGATGCCTGCGAGCAACGACGCAAAAAAGGACCGCGAGGTATTCCTTCAGCTGATGACGATGGATACGGAGTCGCTCTGGCGACGTCGGAAAGCGGTCATTGCTGATCGCGACCTGCTTGCCGAAGCACCCGCGTTCACAGAAGAGTGGGCAGAGTCAAACGACGATGGACGTGACGAACTCCGTGAAGTGATCTGGCAGTCGCTGTCATCTGAAGCTCGGACGCGCCTAGACTCGAAGCGCCGATTTGCTCTCACTAGGGCAAAGTTCGACCAACTACCGTATGAGGAAAAGCTCAAACACTGCGTAAGGCCCGAGCATCTAGATGGCCCGGATGAAACCGCATGGAGCGAGATCAATGCGCATTTGAAGACACATGCGACGAGCCTCCACGGCCTTGTGGAAGAACTTGGACGAAAGCGGTTCGGGCACCGCCCCCGCGTTGGCGACAGTTTCTGTGGAGGGGGGAGTATCCCATTTGAAGCTGCTCGCCTTGGCTGCGACGTTTCAGCGAGCGATCTCAACCCCGTAGCAGCGCTATTGACATGGGCGAGCTTGAACTTGATTGGCGGGGGGCGCGAAGTACAACAACGAATTCGGACGGCCCAAGAAGAGGCGTTCGCGAAGGCGGACGCTCAGATAACTGCCTGGGGCGTCGAACACAACGAGCTCGGTTGGCGCGCGGATGCGTTTCTCTACTGCGCGTCGGTCAAAGTGCCTGGTCGCCAATATGAAATACCTCTGGCCCCGAGCTGGATCATAGGTGAACGAACGAAGGTGCTCGGTCGGCTCCGCCGTCAGGCCCGGCCTGAAGGCGTCGCGATCGATATCATAACAAATCCGCCCGAGGCGGAGTGGGCGGTTGCGGCACTGGGGTCTAAGCGAGAGGGAACAGGGACGGTTCGAGACAGTCGAATCATTGACCCCTTCGACCGGGCGCAATCTTGGTCGATCGAGGAGTTGCGCGGGGCGCGCGGACTGAGGCTCTGGGAGAAGGAGGACCTCGCTCCGCACAGCGACGATGTCTTCCAAGAACGCCTGTACTGCATTCGCTGGGTTCGACCAGACGGGTCGCGAGTGTACCTGGCGCCCGACGACCGCGACCTGGAGCGAGAGCGAAGGGTGCTCGCATTGCTGCGGGAGTGCCTGTCAGAGTGGTGGAGGAGCGGAGTATTGCCGAGCGCCGCAATGCCGCTCGACGGCGAGAAGACGGAAGAACCCATCCGAACGCGCGGATGGACCCACTGGCATCACCTGTTCACTCCGCGGCAGCTCTTGGTGAACGGCTTGCTCGCCGCGTCGATGCCAGCACACGATCGTGCTTTGGACGCGGCGCGCATGCTCGCCTCCGGGAGATGCGCCGATTGGAATTCGCGCCTCAGTGCCTGGATGCCGCATAAGGGAAACGAAAAGGGTAATCAGGTATTTACGAATCAAGCTCTGAATCCGCTCTCGAACTACGCGGCCCGCCCGCTCACAAAGCTAACCACATCGTGGTTTTTATTTGAACAAGCGTTACTCAGCGTTCCTGCGTTCAAAACGAATGTGGAGGTTGGTCCTGCCGACGCTCGCGACACCACCGCGACCGTCGACCTCTGGATAACCGACCCACCCTATGCGGACGCCGTAAACTATCACGAGCTCGCCGACTTTTTTCTCGCCTGGGATGAGCGTCGACTTCCCAAGTTCTTCTCAACGTGGATGCCGGATGGGCGGCGCGCGCTCGCGGTCAAAGGTGTCGGCGAACAGTTCAAGAAGAGCATGGTGGAGGTCTACGCGAATCTCGCTCGGCATATGCCTGATAACGGGCTTCAGATGGTGCAGTTCACTCATCAAAACCCGTCGGTGTGGGCCGACCTAGGCATGATTCTTTGGGCGGCCGGCCTTCGGGTAAGCGCGGCCTGGACGGTTGCGACTGAGACCCCGGCCGGCGGTCTGAAGAAGGGCAACTACGTTCAGGGGACCGTCCTACTCGTACTTCGCAAGCGTCACGACACGAAGGACGGTTTTCTTGATGAGGTGTATCCCCTGGTTGAGGATGAGGTCCGTAAGCAGGTCAATTCCATGCGCGCCCTGGACGAGGGCGGTGAGCCGAATTTCGGTGACACAGACTATCAGCTTGCTGCGTATGCGGCTGCGCTAAGGGTGTTGACCCAGTATCAAACACTTGATGGTCAAGACATCGGCCACGAACTGTTCCGCGCGCACGCGCCGGCCGGAGGCCGTGGTCGACGCACTGTGGCCGCTGAGAAGTCGCGATTTGAACAGGTAATTGAGCGCGGCATCGAGATCGCCTGCGACTACCTCGTGCCGCGCGGTTTGGAGACGGTCTGGCAGGGCCTGGCGGCGGACGAGCGACTTTATCTGCGCGCACTGGACGTGGAGAGCCGCGGTGAGCGGCGGCAGGGCGTGTACCAGGAGCTCGCCCGCGGCTTTGGTGTTCGCGAGGTGAAGCCACTACTTTATGCGGATAAGGCGAACAGCACGCGGGTGCGCGCGGCAGGCGAGTTCGGACGCAAAGACCTAGAGGGTGACGGATTCGGCGGTACGAAGCTGCGAAAGCTATTATTCGCTGTTCATACTGCCGCGGTGGACGAGAAGCCGGAAGCGGGGATGCGTTTCTTGAAAGATGAACTCGCAGCCGGCTATTGGACCGACCGCCCACGATTCATCACGATCCTCGACTGGCTTGCAAATCTCAGCCAGGTCGACACTATGTCGCACTGGAGCGTTGACAGTCAGGCGGCACGTCTCCTGGCGGGTCGCCTTCGCTCGGACCACGGGTGACGAATGCTTCGTAGGCACTCGTCTCGACGGACGCAGATGGCGGCAGCGGTTCTGCGGGACAGGCTTCGTGGCGCCGTCGCGTATGACAGGATCGCGGGCTACTTCCGATCAAGCCTGTTCGAGGTGGCGGGTGAGGAGCTTGACGGCGTTGAAGGGCCGATCCGCATCATCTGCAACTCGGATCTCCATCCCGACGATGTGAAGACGGCGGCGGCCGCGCAGAGCGCGCTCCGAAAGAGCTGGTGTGCGGGCAAACCGGAGGACTTACCGGAGCCCGCTCGTCCCCGAATCCAAAAGCTGTACGAGATGCTGTGTCGGCGCCTGCCGAGCGGGGAACGGAAGCTCCATGTGAAGGTGCTTCCGGACGAGGTCTTCGGCTTGATCCACGGAAAGGCCGGGCTCGTGCGCTACGCCGATGGACGCGCGGTTACGTTCCTCGGCAGCGTCAACGAAAGCCTCACAGCCTGGACCCTGAACTACGAACTCCTCTGGGAGGATGACAGCGCAGAGGCGATTGAGTGGGTGCGGGACGAGTTCGACACGCTATGGCACCACCCCGCCGCGGTGGACCTTGCGTGTTGCCCCTTTATCGAAAACGATCTGAAGCGGCTCGCGGCCCGAAAGGTGATCGGGATCGGCGAGTGGAAGAAGGCGTCAGAGCCTGCGGCGGTTGCAGTCGAGAGTCCGATCTATCGGCGAGATCAAGGCCTGTGGCCTCACCAAAAGTACTTTGCGCAGCTTGCGCTCGAACGTCACCGCCTTGGCGGTGCCAGACTTGTGCTCGCAGACCAGGTCGGGCTCGGTAAGACGGTGCAGCTCGCTATGGCCGCCCTCCTCATGGCGCTCGAGGACGACGGCCCGATACTCGTTCTGGCCCCCAAGCCGCTGCTGAAGCAGTGGCAAGGAGAGCTCATGGAGCTGCTCCACGTACCTTCGGCGAGGTGGTCGGGCAGCGAGTGGATCGATGAAAATGACATCGAGCATCAAGGCGGACCCGACGCGCTGCGCCAGTGCCCTCGCCGAATTGGGCTCGTTTCGCAGGGCTTGATCACGCGAGGTCACGCGCGCGTCGTCGATGCGCTGCTCGGCCGCCGTTACACTTGCGTGATTGTCGACGAGGCGCACCGGGCGCGGCGCAGAACCATCCCTAAGATCGATGATGGCGCGGACCGCGTGAACGAACGCGCCGACCCGAACAAGCTCATGGCGTTTCTGTGTCGGTTGGCCGGCAAGACGAAGAGCATGTTGCTGGCTACGGCGACGCCGTTGCAGCTCCATCCCGTCGAAGCTTGGGATCTGTTGGCGATCCTATCGGAGGGAAACCCGTCGGTGCTCGGTCAGACGTACCGAACCAGCCCGTGGTGGACGCCCTTTGAATGCCTTGAGATCGCGACAGGGGTGCGGGCGCTTCCAGAAGAGCCCCACGCTGCGTGGAACTACGTCCGTGATCCGCTACCTTCGCGAGGCGAGGACGAAGTCGCGTCGAGGATCCGCGATCGACTTCAACTTGCAGACGACAAGTGGACGCTTCTTCCGGAAGACTATGAGCGCCTGCCAGCAGCGCTTCGCCGAACGCAAATCCAGCCGTCTTTCTTCCCTGCATACGGCGCCGAGCACAACCCGCTTCTCCGGTGCATCGTTAGGAGGACGCGTCAGTACCTTGAAGAGACGACCAACCCCGTCACTCGGGAGCCGTGGCTTACACCGGTGAAGGTGCGCCTTTTCGGCGAAGCGGATAAGGACGCATTGACCCTCACCGCCTACCTCGAGGATGCATACGCGGAAGCCGAGGCATTCACGGAGGCTCTCGGAAAGCGCATCCCCGGCGGAGCGGGGTTCTTCCGAACGCTCCTCTTGCGTCGCCTCGGGAGCTCCCTCGAAGCCGGCAAGAACACGATTCGGAAGTTGCTCGGAATCGATGACGCTGCCGCGGAGGACGACGACGACACCGATGAAGAGACCGACGAGTCCCCGCAGCGCGAGGTCTCTGAGTTTCGGAACTTTTCACAAGCCGAGCTGAAAGCTCTGACGCGCTGCCTAAAGCTGCTCGAGGAGTGTTGTGACCCGGATCCGAAGCTTGCGGCAGTCCTGGGGTACCTTCTCGGGACGTCGCGCGGAATTGATGAGCCGTGGCGCCACCGCGGGTGCATCCTGTTCTCGCAGTACTTCGATACCGCTTTCTGGGTCGGAGAACAGATGTCGAAGCACCGCGCTTTTGCGGCCGACGACATCGGTCTCTATGCAGGCGGCATGCGGTCGGGCGTGTGGAGTCGGGGTCTGTTCAAGCGTTGCGACCGCGAGGTGTTGAAGCAGCGCGTTCGCGACGGGACGCTTCGTTTGTTGCTGGGAACCGATGCAGCCTCGGAGGGTCTGAACCTACAGCGACTTGGCACCCTCATTCACATCGACTTGCCCTGGAATCCGACGCGCCTCGAACAGCGCAAGGGACGCATCCAACGCATCGGTCAGCGGCACAGTGAGGTGTGGATAGCGAACCTGCGGTACCGAGGATCGGTGGAAGACCGGGTTCATCAGCTTTTGTCCGAACGGCTCGAAGCGATCCACACGCTATTCGGGCAGATCCCAGACACCCTCGAGGACGTCTGGGTAAGTGTTGCGCAGGGCGAGCGGGTTGAGGCCGAGAAGCTTATTGACCGGACGACCGCCCTGAAGAAAAATCCCTTCGACGCGAAGTACAGCCGTGTCGAGGACGTTGATTGGGAAAGCTCAAGCGCGGTGCTGGACCCCATCGAATTGTCTGAAGTGATGCGGCGGGGCTGGTGATATCCGTCGAGAGGCAGAATGCCATCTCTCGCGCCTCCTTTGGACATGCGTCGACAATGCACCCCAACTTGGCGCCGACGTGCTCGGCATAGCGGCATATCGTGCTGTCGTCGCAGCGAATCCCTTCGCTCGCGAGCTCTTGAACGAGCCGCGTAAACGGCATACCGAAACGAAACTTCTTCGTCAGAATGTGCGCCACCAGCGAGGGGGCCAGCAGCCCGCTCGCCATGATTTCTTTCGGCAAGGCGGCCGTCACGAACCGAGGCGGCTCTCCCTCGGGCGTCACCTTGTACGTGACGCGCGCCATCACGATACGAACCGGACCTCCCGGGCGACGGCCAAGCTTGGAGCTCTCCTCGAATCCGATGCGCTCGGCGACGCCCTCGAGCGACGGGTCTTCAATCACGACACGCTCCTCGGGCATGTCTTCTTCGGCAAGATTGCGACGACCCGTGGGCGACTTGCTAGTGGGACGCTTTTTCTCGCTTCCTCCGTTGTTTTTGCCTTCGGGCGTTCCGCTCGAAACGGCGGCGGCGGCGCCAATCGCATCGCTAAGTTTATCGAGCTTCGCTTTCGTCTCCGCGAACTCGAGCTGCTCCGTGTCGATGCGCTCGGCTTGCGCCAGAAAGATGCGACGGCGAAGCAGCTCGAGGTGACCCTTCAGCTGCTCCTACGCGCGTCGAAGTTTATCTCGCTCCGCGGTCACCTTCGCGAGCGTGGCGACCGC
>JANXOF010000033.1 GCA_025353725.1 Polyangiaceae bacterium
GAGGAGACTGTCACCGTCGTAGCCGCGATCGGCGAGCAGGTTGGCTCCGCTCACGTCCTTCGTGAGCGTTTCAGCCAGGAGGTAGTCGTGCCGTTGCCCCTCGGTAAGTTCGAACTGGACAGGGTTTCCGAGGGCGTCCACGCGAGCGTGAATCTTCGTGGTGAGTCCTCCGCGCGAACGTCCGATGGCTTCCGCACCACTTTTTTTGAGCGCCAGCACAATCCTGATGGGCTCTTACGATCGTGGCGTCGATCATGTAAGTCTCGCCATCTTGGTCGCTTGCGCACGCCTCGAAGACGCGTTGCCAGACGCCACGGTGTTGCCACCGAGAGAACCGCGTGTACACCGACATCCAAGGTCCGAAGCGCTCTGGGAGGTCGCGCCAAGGCGCGCCCGTACGAACAACCCAAAGCATCGCGTCGACCATCACCCGATTGCTCTTCAACGGCGGACCCATAGCCCCTCGCTTAGCGGGCAAGAGACCCGAAATTCGCCCCCACTGCTCATCACTCAGCTCATGTCGGCGCTGCATTCACCGCTATGAATCACACCCTGGCTCACATTAACAGCGAATATGCTGGCCGACATGGAAGACACTGCCTAGAGAAGAGCGAGCTCTATGCCCGCGGCTTCACTCTGGACAAAGAGGAAGTTTTTGCGCCCGAGAGCCACGACGCGAAGGGCATTTTCAGCAAGGTTATTGTCGAGCGGAAGCCGCGCGTCTCGCACGACGCGACCGAGGTAAAGCATGTTCGATCACGTGTCATTCGCCGCGCGGCCGAGCAGCGTTTTCGGTGCTTGCGCCTGTCGAATCTGGCGCGCGAGTTGGAGAAGAGCGACGAAGAGTGGACGCGAATACGTGCGACGAAGCGCAAGATGATCGGCCGTGCCGAGAATTCCTCGACGCTCGGCTTCGTGCTCGATTCCATACATGCACGCAATCAGCTCGAGAGCCTCAACCGCTTCGGGCACGTCACCGGCTTCGAAGTATTTCCGTCGCGCATGTGCGAGGCATCCAACGAAGCTTACGTTTGCCCTTTTCCTCCAACGAGCGCGTAACCGCGATAATCGCCTCCAAAGAAAGGCGCCTGTCGACCCGCCGAGCACGGCGAGAGAAAGGTCGCCACCACGCGTGAGACCGAAGGCGTAGCCCGCGAGGCTCTGACCAACAAAGCCCAGATAAACGCTTTCGACGTCCGCGTCGTCTGCTTGAAAGAGGGCTCATCCGCATGAACGAAATGAAGATGGCTATCGGCAACCTCCGCGGGTGTACGCGGAGGCCGAGCAATCTTCGGCATCTTGCCCATTTTCCCGGAGCGCTTGGCAAAGGCTTGCATCACCACTTCGAGCTTCGCTTCGACGGTGGCGAGTTGGCACTTTAGATGGTTGGCGAAATCCCGCCATTCACACCCGTGCTGCGTGTCGTTGTCGTTAGGCGGAAGCCATGAGGTAGCTTTGATCATGAAGCGCGCTGAAAGCCTCGCCCCTCGATGCGCCTTTTTTCGCGCTTGGGCTCCCATCGCGGCGCGCTCCGCACGACGCGTAGGTCGATGCCGTCGAGCAGCATCGCGAGCGATGCCGCGTCGAGCTCGATATGCGACGACGTCTCAGGAGCATGCGATATGCAAAAGCCTCCGCGCTCCAATCGTTTATAAGAAACGACGGGTCCACCCGCACTGAAAAACAGGACTTTCACGCAGTCGCGCCTCCGCCCAAAGAAGACGAAAAGCGTGCCGCTGTAGGGATCGGCGTGCCAGAGCGAGCGTACGAGGGTCACGAGCCCGTCGTGCCCGCGTCGGAGATCGACTGGCGCTGTCGCAAGCACGACTTGAACGCACGGGCCGAGGCTCAGCACGCGCGCGCCGAGGCGGATACGAGCGCGCCGAGGTGGTCTGCGGTGATCTCGCCTCGCAAGGTATGGCGAACGGTGCCTACGTCGACGACGACCTCCAGCGCGCTGTCGCGTGACACGACGGCGTTGAGCGGCGCCGCGCGAACCTCCACCGGCAGCAGACGCGGCGCGCGGGTCGCAGTCGCGTGCGGTGTCGCGCGGAACTGCGACCGCCATCCGAGCAGCGTCCGCTTCTCCACGCCATAGCGCCTCACGATCGTGTCCGCGTCGACGCCGTCCGCACGCTCCTCGACCCGCTTCGCCTACCACTCCACCGCATGCTTTTTCATCGGCTCACTCCAGCATTGCGCGACGAATCGCGCACGGCGCCGACTTTCGTACGGTTACGTGGCTATGGCTGTCGCGCCGAACATCCTCGCCGTCGCGCACGGGAAACGACTTCCCGGCGGTGAGCTTTACGCGCCGCTTTCCCGCGTGGACTGGGCCAGGCTTTTGCGCCGCACCTTCGTGCGTGGAAGTAAAACGCTGTCTCTCATGCGGAGGGCGGATGACGGTCCGCGCCGTCGTGATGGCCCCGGCGTCCATCGCTCGACTGCTCAGCGAGCAGCGTCGCCCGCGCGATTCGCCCGTCGCGGCCTGAGCCACGCGCGACACGTCGCGCCTTGGCCGCGTTTCGCCAAACCCTCGACCTGACACCGCCCTACGTCCACTGAAGGCGGAATTTTGGACCGCAACGCGTCCCGTGCACCCTCGGTGCCACTCCCTTGCGAGCCACGGGCCGCTACCGTGGCTTACTCTCCACGCCCCGCCATCGCGAAAGCCACGATTCTCCCGTAGCCGAGCACCCTACCGGTGGTTCACTTGACCACCCCAGATGGATTCTGCGGTCTCGTTGGCGAGGGCGACACACACAAGAGCGGCGCTCCGCAAAGCATCTCACCACCGCGCACAGCCTGGCACCGACTTTGCTCCACGGGAAAGCAACACCCGAGCGGTCGCGTGGCATCCGTGCCGTGCCATGCATCGGTTGCGACCACCTCTGCAACACTCAGCCTCACACAAAAGGGAAGTACGAAGAATCACCGCGGATTTACGTTTCGTTTATCATTCGTTGCCGTCACTTGCGTCGCGCTCGCGTCGGTTGCACTGACGGGCTGCAACGACGTTGTCGATCCATCAAGCGAATCGAGTGAAAGTGGGCAGACGGCCCCTATCGGCGTGCGACTAACCGAAGCCCGAAAGAGCTTCTACTCCCAATCCAGTCGCATCCCATCGAAAGCCATGATGCTCGCCAACAAGACGCGCGCCATCACCTGCACCGAGCGGTACGAGACGATCTTCAAAGCGACACCTTTTGTCGAAGCGGAAAACATCCCTTTCCAAATCGGTTTTGGTGGCCCCTCGTACGAACACATTAATTACTCTGATACCACGTATTTCTGTAACGAAGCCCCAGATAAGAAGGCTTGGAAGTGTTCCACTGACGCCACGGCTACGGAATACTTTTATATGAAAGCTGTCGGCGGTGAAGGCAACACGTTTGACAAGCTAATCCTTGAAAAATTCGATCGAGGCACCTATGGATTTGCGCACGTAACGGATTTCAACTCTAATATTGATGCACAGCCGGTCAACGAATACATTACATGTCAGTAGGGATGGTGCGGTCTTCTAACACTACTGCCGGACGTATCAGGTGACCAGCACGTCCCGTGCGGCGAGCGTCGCATAAGGCGATGTCGAATGCCAAAACAACCTTGGTTGAGGAGCGACATCGTACGATGTTTTCACCGTGTTCGATTTGAGCATCCGGTCCATACCGCAAGCCTCGCCGGCGGCGCCGAGCATCGTGAGCCGCGCCTGTGCAATGGCTGCGATGAAGAGCAGGCGGTCCTGCTGGTTGGGATTGCCGATGTGAGCTGAGGGGATGCCTCAGGTTCGAGACACGAGAGTTCCCAGCCCGCTCCAGTGCGACGGTTTATTTACCTCTGGGAGCGGACTGCACCGACAACTCCGGGCGCGACCGATGGAAGCGTCTCATTCACCGGACCTTGAGGATGAATTTTCCCCGATTGAGTGAATCTGATGCGATCTCGTTGAAAGCGTTACCCGCCAGCGACGGGGGGGATGAGCGCGAACGTGTCGCCAGGCGCGATGGGCTCCCCCCTTAACGCAAACTCTTCGTTACGTGCAAAACGCACGTAGTGCAGACAATCGACAAGGGCGGGGTGAATTACGCCGAGGTAAGCCGCAAAATCCCCAACCGTCTTTACTGCGGGCGGTGGGTCGACCTCTTCCACGTCAATGCCAAGTAGCTCGCGGATAGCGGCAAAATACAGAACCGTGACGCTCACGGCTGGACCTTGTGGGCGGTCCGACCGTGAAGCAAGTCGACCGCGTGAACGAGGAGCGGCGCGATGAGCTCCCGGGCCGCGAGCCGTACGGCTCTTTCACTCCCTGGCACGGAGAACACGAGGCGGGTTCCGATCGTCCCCGCGGTCGCGCGAGAAAGAATCGCGCGCGGTCCTATCTCCTTCCACGAGAGACGTCGAAACGTTTCGCCGAAGCCGTCGATACGTTTATCGAACAACGCCTCGAGCGCCTCGAACGTCTGGTCGCGAGGCGCAATGCCCGTCCCGCCTGAAAACACGACAGCATCCGCTTCGTCGTTCGCCATGACGTCGCGAATAAGCTCGGTGATCCGGTCGGGCTCGTCGCGGACGATGACATGGCGCATACGCTGAAACGCGTGGAGCTCTTCAATCAACGCGCGACCGGAGACATCGTCGGCGTGAGTTCGGGTGTCGCTGACCGTTACGGTGATGACGCGCGGTGGCATATCTGCGCAGCTTACGCGCCCTTTGAGCCTTGCCTCGTTCGATTTGCGCTAGAACCTTAGGCAGATGCGCTCGCTACCCGTCCTCTCGTCGCGAGCGCCTTTGCAATGCCACGGCAACGACGCCACTGCTGCGATGAAACCCGGACAGATGCCGCCGCGATCTGTGCGCCTGTCCCTCACCGACCGGTGCGATCTCGCATGCGTTTATTGTCGCCCTCACAGGCAGGACGGCTACGTCGAGGAACGCCTCGACCTTGCCGCGTGGAAGACGATGGTTCACGGACTCGTCGCTGCCGGCGTTCGGCGTGTGCGCCTGACAGGCGGTGAACCTCTCCTCCACCGCGACGTCGTCGAAGTTGTTCGGTTTCTTCACACGCTCGACCTCGACGACCTCGCCATCACCACGAACGCGACGCGCTTGGAAAAGCTCGCGCAACCCCTGCGCGATGCCGGGCTTCGCCGCCTCAATGTCTCTCTCGACACGCTCGATCCGGTGCGTTTCGAGCGCATGACCCGCGGGGGCGATCTCCGCGGGGTGCTCCGCGGAATCGAGGGGGCGGTAGGCCTGGGCTTCGACGAGATTAAGCTCAACGCGGTTGTCGTCCGCGGCGAAAATGACACCGAGCTCGAGTCGCTCGTGCGCTGGTCGTGGGGTCGCGGCATCGTCCCTCGCCTGCTTGAGGTGATGGCGATAGGCGAAGGGGCAAACCTCAAAGACCGCGTCGTCAGCGGGAGCGAGATGCGCGCGCGGCTCGACCACGTCCTCGAGTCTCAAGAGGCTGTTCGTGAGGCCGATCGTGGGCCCGCGCGTTACGTTGCGGCGCGCCACGATGGGACGAAAAAGGTCGGTTTCATCACCGGAACGTCCGATACGTACTGCAAAGGCTGCGATCGCCTCCGCGTAGCCTCGGACGGCGTGCTCCGGCCATGCCTCGCGACCAACGATGGTCTCGAAGCCTCCGAGTTCGCGCGCGCGGGCGACGCCGAGGGCGTAAAGCAGGCCATCGCTCTCGCCTGGACGATGAAGCCGGACGGCGACTCCTTCAAAGGATGTACGGAACCCTCGGCCGCCGACGTGAGCATGCGCGGTATCGGCGGCTAGTTTCGACGGGTACCGAGCGCGCCTCGCCCGACTGACCGCTATTCGGAACGAAAACTGTCGGTCGCGTTCGGGTTGCTCGGGAACGGCTTCAGATTCAAGTACCGACGCGGCGCCGGGAGCCCGGAGCCTTCGCCTCCGACGTCCGGACCGTGACCTGGCGCCGTAACCCCAGTTTCAAAGCTCAAAACACGCGAAAGGCCGTTGTAGCTGAAGGAAATCGAGTTCCCCGAGACTTGATAGGTGCCTGTAACGGGTGTCGTCCGGTCGGCGGGCTGCGGGTATGGCCTACGGGTAATGGCTGACGACGCCGAGAACGAACCGTTCGTCTTTAGAACCAGAGGGCCTTCGAAGAAGAAGGGGTTGAAGTCGTCTCTGCTGGAAAGCCACGTGCCTGCTACAGCTGTTTGCGTCAGCTCAGTGGCCGATTTGCCTTCTTGAGACTCCGTGGTTTCCTCTGTACCGCAATGGATGAGTCCAACGATACAGAGAGCTGCAGCAGCAAAGCGGGATATACTCGAACATTTATTAATCATCTTTGTCGCAATTCTTTGTTAGCCCTCTTGCAGAGCGCAGAGGCGGGGATTGGCAAACGCGAACCCTTGCAGTCAATCACTGAGGTGTCCGCCGTCGTGGGAGAGTCACTGCCACGCCCTCCGGACGTGACAATGCGCGTTCTCGGCACGCTCCTTTTCCAAAATGGAAAGCGAAGAGCACAGCTTCCCGGTGTCCGGCAAGCCTCAGCCACAAGGCACTCGCGTAGCGCGACGCCGTACGCGTAGCGCTCGCAGGGGCCTGAACCTTGCGGACGTCCCAGAGGTACGTGGCGTCACCTCGCGATGGTTTGAGAGGGCGATGTCTCGCGCGCGAACAGAATCGCGTCATCCTGCGCGGTAACGACGATAGGTCTGCGATCCTCCCGCGCCCATTCCAAGGTCCGCCAGCTTCGCCGACTGGCGAGCGGCCCCCGCCAGCCTCGCCGAGGACCGCACCGCAGCCCGTCGAGAGCGCGGCGCCGCGTCCACCTACAAGAAGTATATAGGCACGTCGTCACTCTCGCGATACGTCACGAAAGTGCGGAGCGCGGAGTGGCGCGACACGCGGTGGTCGATCCGTACCGGGGCTTTCGCCGCCCTAACGCTTCGGCGCGCTCACCACATCCGGACGACTCCGTAACGGTCAAACAATGCCTCGTTCGAGACGAGTTTCATCTGCCCCACCATCGATTGCGCGATAAGCGTTCGGTCGAATGGGCCCCGATGGTGGTCTGGAAGAGCGCCAGCGCGCGTCCCGTGTTCCATCGAAATATCCAACGGTTCGACCCCTTAGCCGCGAACGACTTCGGTGAGATGGAGAGCTACATCCTTCGCGTGGTCCAGCCGGCCGAGTCGAAACTTTATCAAAATTTCCCAAGCTGATGCTGAGCTCACAAACATAACGTTAGCCGCGTCCGCGAGGTGTGTCCGCGCACGGGTCGACAGCTTTTTATCGCCATCCAACCACCAGAGCCGTGCATGTGAATCGAGCAGTAGCTTTATTCGCTAGCGACCTAGCCCCAAGGGCCAAGCTCCCCCTTCGAGAGTGGCTCAAAGAACTCAGGCCCTACTTGAGTCCGCCCTTTCATCGCTCCAAACTTGCGTTCGGGTACCCTCGTCTCAAGGGGAACGAGCTTGGCCACGAGCACTTTGCCGCGCGCAATGAGGACCTCTTCACCAGCCTCGACTCTCTCAGTGAGCTTAGAAAAGTGCGTTTTTTCGGCATGCATCGTAACGGCTTGCTTGTCTGCCATACGAGACAGACTAACCCAACTTAGTCCGGTCTCAAGCCGCTGCGCCTCTGGCTATTGCGAGCCAGGCGCCGCGCCGGCCTCGACTCGTTGAAGGTCGGCCGACGCCCAGGTCACCTCGGCGTGCGTCGACATCCGTTCACGATGCGCCCTACCCACGAACGCTCGAACGACCAAGAACGTTTGCCATCCCTCTAAACGTTCCGATACGAAGCAAAGGGATCCGCGTTTCGAACAACGAAGCGCGCTATCGCCTCAGGCCATCGCGAATCGCTCTCGCGCGTTCATGGGTCGCAAAGAGCGCCGAGGACGTCCCATGCTGAGGGAGCTTGCTCACATTTTGCCCTTGCACCATCTAGCTATTACCGAAATCATCGAACGATTCTGCCGTTTGGTCGTGATGATTGATTCCGAGCATGTGACCGATTTCATGCAACACAATACGCCCAATCGGCCACTCGCTTTTCGTGTCGAGCGCATTGACGATAACGGCGTTGAAATCAACCCCCGGTTACTTCCGAAAGGTCGTCTCTGGATTCGCAGCCTCTACGTCGCAGGTCTGGAGCGGAATACTAAATCGGTGCAGAACGCACATCTCATGACGCGACTGTGACGCCGCCAACAACAACAACAAAGCCAATTTCAGTTCTCACGGAGCTTCGAGAGGCGGACACACGAAGGCGATCGCGCCGGGTTCACTCGTTCACATCAAGGCCGACGATTTGCATAAGGCGCAGCGCGTTCGAGCTTTGCACAATGCCTTGCCTAAGCAAGTAGTCGAACGTCATGATCTCGCCGGTGACCTGCTCCTGAAAGTGGATATTTACGACTTGGTCGGGCATCGAAGTCGCGAGGTCTCCGAGGCCGAGATCGTGCGTCGAGACGGCCCCCATCGCCCCAAGGCGAAGAAGCTCACGCAGGATGGCGCGCGCACCGATAAGGCGTTCACGCGTGTTCGTACCGTGCAGAATCTCGTCAAGGAGGAAAAGAACGGTGCCTTGCTCAGCCCCGCTTTGCGTCTTGCGCGCGAGGTCGAGAACGAGCTTCAACTTCTTCAACTCGGCGTAAAATCGGCTTGTTCCTTCGTCGAGCGAATCCGAAACGCGCATGCTCGACGCCACGACGAGACGCCCTAACCGAAGCGACTTGGCGCAGACGGGCGCACCGGCGTTTGCGAGCACGACATTGATGCCGATCGCCCTCAAAAGCGTGCTTTTGCCCGACATATTCGAACCGGTCACGACCAACCCGTGAGAGGGGCCAGGAACAATGACGTCGTTCGAGACGCGCTTTCCCGCTTCAATCAACGGGTGCCCGAGGGACTGCGCATCGAACGTCGCGTCGTCGACGAACTCGGGGAATGTATGGTCTGGCCTTTCGAACGCGAAACCCGCGAGCGAGGCAAGCGCCTCCACGTCAGCAAGCGCGCGGAACCAGCCGAACGCCACGCGACCCGCCCGCGACCGCCACCGGTCGAGAGCCAAGGCGCACCAGAGGTCCCACATCAACATAGGTCCGAGGAAGAACCGAAAAATTTCGTTGTTCCGCGCGTCGAGAAAGCCGACGATCCGCGACAGCGACGCCATCTCCTTCGTCGCCGATGCGCCGCTTTCGCGGAGGCGCTTTTGCAGTGCGACCAGCGCGGGCGCCTCGAACGTTTCGCGGTCGACAATGGCAAGCATTCTTCCGTAACGAGAAAGCGCCGTCTCCTTCGACGACGCGGCCTCGAGCGATGGCCCCATGCGCGAACGGAGGCGCGCAAGCGCTCCTATGCACAGCGCAAAAGGCACGAGAAAGACTACGCGAGGCACGAGACCGAACGAGCTCGCCACGGACGTGCCCACGGCGATCACTGGCAGGACGACCGCGAGTCCGTAGAGACTCGAAGGAAGAGCCTTGTTCGGCTCGGCACTCGTTTGGCCTGCCCACATGACAAACGGGCGCGGGTCGGGCTTGCCCTCGCCGAGCAAGCTTCCTTCGACCGCGAGTTCTTCACGAAAGCTAAGGCGCGGCGCGAGATCACGAACGGCCGCCTGACGCGCACGAATAACGTCCGTAAAGTCCGAGCCGAGCGCGGTCTGCGACGCCACTTGATCGCTTTTCTCGGAGGCATCGCGTGTGTTGCCGTTGTCGCCTGACAGCCAGCGCGCGAGAACCTCTTCGCCGAAGCGGGTCGACGTCGCGTCGAGAAGTTGGAATAGCGATGCCTTCCCGAAGACGTCAAGGTCGCCCGCGTACGGGTGCGTGTCGAGCGCCCAGCGTTCACCGATGGAGGGAAAGCTTCGCCACGCACCCGACATGCGCGCGAGCGCGCGTTCGTGAAAACGGACGGCCGCCGATTTACGCTCTTTTGCCTCGTGGAGGCGCGCATGAACCACGACAAGGATCACGAAGAGCAGCACGAGACCGAAGACTGCGAACCAAGCCGCGGACGCCAAGTGCGCGAAGACGATGGTGGCGAGAAGCGCGATGGCACCGCCAAAAACCGCGAGTCGGGCCGTGGCGATAACGTTTGCGCGAGCCTCCAAGGAAACGAGGACGGCCCGATGGCTCTCGCGCGCTCGTTCGTGGATCTCCCGCGGGCCATAGACGATGTCGCTCACAAACAAGCGAATACCACGGGCCGCAACCCGCGGAACGTGCCATGTCCAAACGCGTCCAGATGCTGCGTTTTTTACGATTTTGTTCGCACTGCACGTGGAGGCATCAAGCCTATTTGCCGACTTTTGTGCTTTTTTCTTCGGCGCTCCTTTGGGGCGGGCGCGGATGTGAAGACGCGTCGCCGTCGGCCACGGGATCCGCGTCGTCGGCCACGAACGCGAACCGAGCGTACTCACCTTACGCATCGCTTACCGCGGCCGCAGCTCCCGCACCGTCGGACGGCTGCGCGCGCACCGGTTCACTCGAAGGCGTGGAGAGCGACCCCTCTTGTCTTGCCAAAAACGTTGACGAGACACTCATGCGAGACGCGATGAGGCAGCTCGCGTTTGACTTGCAGCCCGACACGGCCACCGTGACCGCCGGTACGGCTGCGATTCTTCGGTTAACGGTAACCAACCGGGCAGCCGTCGAAGTCGGAGTGCTTCTCGACGCCTCCCCGCTCAACACCACCGCGCGCCCCGACTGGACGCGCCTCAAAGGTGTACCGGAGCCTAAGCTCGGTGATTCGGGCGTGCCCGCATCCGAACGATTTCGCTTTTTGCTCCCGGTGCGAACCCTCGACACGCACCGAAGGAGCGTCGACGGCTTGCCGAGCACCCCCAGCACTAACACGGTCGTGCCTCGCGTCTTCCACGTGCGGCTTCGTCCTGGTGGCAAGCTTACGCACATCTTTATGTGGTGGGCGCTCCGTATCCCAACTCCAGACCCGATTACCTACGATGACGCGGGCCATCGATTCGTCCCGAAGACTGCG
Source organism: Polyangiaceae bacterium (assembly GCA_025353725.1). GTDB lineage: Bacteria > Myxococcota_A > Polyangia > Polyangiales > Polyangiaceae > Labilithrix. Next base: position 10,992 of record JANXOF010000033.1, read on the forward strand.
CCGGTACCCCTTCCGCCCGCGGAGTACCTCGTGGTCGTTGATCTCCCTCTTCACGGGATCTCCCCGCCAGAGTCGACGATGACCACGCGCCTTCGCGTCGAGAAGCCAGATACGAAGGGCGACCGCTGAATCGGCGCCGAGCTTATCGGCCGGCGATGCTCTCCAGCGTGTCCACGTGAACGAATGCGCGGCCGACGTCCGGTACGGCTTCGACCGCGCGTTGAACACGCTCACCGACATCATGGCTTTGAGTGGCGGAAAGCTGCGCATCGACAACGACCGCGATTTCGACGTGCAAGTGATTTCCGACGTAATGCGCCGCGATGTGACCCATCGAATGCACTCCCGCGACGGCCGACGCCGCGACCCTCAACCGATGAGAGACCTCCGCAGCCGGCGCCTCACCCATGAGGTATCGAAGATTTGCGCGGAACAAGGCAAAGCCGTTGCGCGCAATATACACGCATGTTCCAAGTGCAAAAACGGTATCCGCATACGGAACACCCGCGCGTATGGCCACGTAGCCCAGCGTCGACGCGGCGGTCGCGGCGAGGTCGTTGCGACTGTCCGAGATGACAGCATCCACGGCGGGGCTATTGGCCTTACGCGACCGAAGTGCCAACGCCGCAAGAAAGGCCGACTTCGCTAGAAACTTGGCTCCGAACACGAAGAGCATCGACGTGTCGAGCGCGAGTACCTCGTGCGTGAACGCGGCGCCAAGCGCGGCGCGTCCCACCTCGAGAGCCAAAACACACGCTAGGACCGCCGAGACCAGTGCACCGATTGGTTCGGCGCGGTCATGCCCAAAAGGGTGATTGGTATCTCCAGGTCGCGCACCGACGCGCGCCGTGAACGCGAGAATCCCGGTGACGGCTACGTCCATCAGCGAATCTGCTCCTTGCGCGAGCACGAGGTGACTGCCAGTGACCGCAAAGACCGCGGCGTGTCCGAACACCAGCGACAGGTTCACGACCAACATGAGCGCGAGCCACTTCCACGATGCGCTCGGCGTCGACACTTTGGTGGTCGTGCATAGCACGCTCGCCGGGCTCCGCGCAGCCTTCGCGCCCCCGTAATTCGCCGAGGAACCTCTGGGCGAGTTCGTGCGAACGACCCACGAACTACGGTGCGGCGTCAGCCGACAGAAGCGTAAGCCGAGCCGACCTAAAGTCCCGGCGGAGCCAAATCGACTCTAACGACGCAACCCACGGAGGTACCATTGGCGACGCCGTGAAGGTAGCAGCTCGTGGCGCCGTTCGGGTTTGTTCCCGGCGGCAGCGAACGTACCGTTTTGGATACTTCGCCGGGCGCGGTCGCTCCGTTATCGTGTATAAATCCCACGTTTCCATTCCCGTGTACGGTTTGTGGGGAATCGCTCTTGTTCACGACTTCGACCGCGATATTGTTTCCCTTTTGTGTTTGCAGCGCGAGCGGCTTCGTCCCGAATCCAGGACCGCCCCAACCGTCAACGTTTTTTGCGCCTCCACCCGCGGCCAAGAGTGCAGCCGTATTCACTGGGATTGTGAGGGTTACTTTCGGATTAACTTTGAAGTTTGCGTTCGCCGTTGCCTCAACTGCACCTGACATTGCTTTTACGACGACGGCCGACGCCGCGCCGGGTGCCGACGGCACAGTCGTGTAGGGCACTTGAAGTGTCATCTTTGCGGTCGCTGGCGTCGTGTTGATGGTCACCGAGGCCGGGCTGAACGTCGCCGTTACGCCAGCGGGCAGGCCCGACGCGCTGAGCACGGCTTGTCCCTTGAACCCTGCCTTTGGTTCGACCGTTACCGTAATATCGATCGAAGTGCCGAGATCCGTGGCCGGGGTGGCCGTGCTGAGGGCGACGCCGAGCTGGCCTGTCGTCGTCCCCGCGGTACCGGGCGCCTGCGGCGTGGTTGTCGAATTCGGGTTAGCGGCTTGGTCCGCGTCGGGCAGCGCCCCAGGCTGCTCGCTCGGGTCGTTTGGTTTCGACCCACCCGCATTGTCGCCTGGCGAGCCGCCGGTGGTTGCAGAAGAACCGCGGCGGCCTATCACGGTCGAGGAGCTTGCGTCGCTGCACCCGGCCATCATGAGCGCACCTGCCGCGACGACCGAGACGAAGAGGGCGTTTCGCATAGACGCTCGGTGTGCAAGCGCGAAGCCACCTCGATTTAATCACCGTGGGCGTCGGTAGCAGCGCTGAACCGTGTCGCGCGGTGAACGGCGACGTGAGCTTTAAAATGCCATAAACGTCGTTGATTTTGGCAAGGCCGTGGAAAATTTCAGCACGAACGGGATCGCGCGCGCCATCAGGTGGTGCTTGCTTGACCACCGTGGGAGCGTCGCGATCCACGCCTCCGCCGCATACGCGTCCACGCGAGGAGAGGCAACCCCCCCCCCGCAATGACCCAGCCTCGTTCCGGGGCCGTCGTCGGCGCGCCGACGGCGTCGCACAGGCAAGACCTCCTCGCGGCAACGGCGGCTACAGGACCCCCAGCGTCTGACGTGCGGCTCGGCGCAGCCGACGTTGCTGGAGGAGGTCCCGCCTCGCGCGGGAGAAATTGTGCGAGCGTTTCGGGCCATGCGCCTTCACATAGACTTGGCGCGGCCGCACAAGCGACCGGCCCACGAACGTCGGCAAACGTCGCCAGAGATGATACCGTGCGGCCGCGATCAAGAGATACCGCGATGGCGGATCCGCCGAGCGTAAACGGGTTCTCACAAATAAAGAGACGACCTCCAGGCGCGTCGTGGAGGCACAAGACGCCGTGGTTCGACACGCGCTCGAAGTGTTCGCCACGATCCGTCGAGCGGAAGATGCCATCGGCGGGACGTCCCGAGCCCGCATACAGCGTTTTGCCATCGGCACCCTTGGTAAAGCCAAACATCGCGGTCTCCATCGAGAGCGTCTCTCGAAATGTCTTTCCGCTGTCCGTGGTGACGAGCACGGTACTGCCGGTCGTATGCAGGTGGCGTAAGACTACGCGATTGGCGTCTTTGGAGTCGACGACTGCGATGAAAAGTGGCCCGGTGTGGGCGAGGTCGTTCTTCGCGACGCGGAACGTCTTGCCCCCGTCGTCCGACCGCCACAGCCATCCGCGCACGGTGCCGTAAGGCTGCGCCGTCACGTACATCGTCGAGGGGTTGGACGGCGCGACCTCGAGCGTCATCGGGTGAATATCGTCGGGAAGTAGCCCAAGCTTTGTCCAGACCGACCCAGGCGAAGTCAAGCGTCCCCACACGGCTCCCCTCTTGTCGGGAGCCCCCGTGAGCGCCCAAAGGGTTTCGCCTTTCGCGTCCGTCGTGAGGTCAACGAGCTGCTCGCCATCGAGCTCGGCGCTTGTCTCGACCGCGCAGCCATCGATCGTCGAGACGAGCCCGCGCTCGAGACCTACCCACAGCCTCCCGTCGCGCGTGACGGCGATAGGAGGGTCCCACGTGCCGCCGTACCCGAGCGTACGCTCACAAATCCAACGCCAAGAGGCGCCCGCATCCCTTGAAAGAAGAATACCGAACGTCGTGCGGAGAAAAACAGTCGACCCGTCGCCGGAGGGGACCGTGAGGATAGCCTGCGCTTGGGGGAATCGACCGTTTGCCCGCGCGGGCTGGGAGATACCAAACGACGTAAGAGCCATGAGCGCAACGGCGGACCAACGGCGGAGAGCAAGCACGGTACGCTTCTACAGCCTGCGCCGCGCATCCGTCCCGTTTGCTTTCGGTGACTACGGAAGGGCGTTGATCCAGGCGTCAAGTAGAGCGTGGCCGTTGACGTCGGGCGTGCGCGTGACCAACGGCGGCATTTGGTAGTCGGCGTTCGGCTCCTCCGCGGGAGCGACGCGGCGGCCCGAAAGCAGCGAAGTAAGGCTCGATGCGGGATCTTTAGGGGCAATGCGGAAGTACGGTTTTCCCGTTGCCGCGTTCGTCTTCGAAGAAGGAACCGAGACTGCGGTGATGTAAGCGTCGAGATCTTGGACTCTCGCCGACTTGGCTTTGAGCTGCGAGGGCCGGAGCAGGAAAAAAAGCTGCGTAAATTGAGCCGCCGCAGCGGGGTTTGAGTTGTGACACGCGCCGCAGTTCGCGTGCAGCCACCCGAGGGCCTGCGCGGCCGTCCCGTTGTGGTCGTTGGGCACTTCGAACGCCGTCGTCGGGGGCGCTCCGGACAGCCGGCCCTCGGCGGCGAGCATCGCGAGCGTAACGCCCTGCGCGGTCGGTAGCCCGAGGCTGACGGCCTCGAAACCAAGTACGGGCTCGGCGCGTCCGGCATGGCACGTATCGCACGCCGCGCGCGCGGGGACCTCGTAGGCAGGTCCGGCAACGCGCGCGACCTTGTCGCCGTTGTCCTTGCGAACGGCGTCGGTCTCGGCGTCGTTCCAGCGGTACGTCGTGTAGCGCCATGCGCCCTTCGACTTTTCATAAAGGCGCGTTTCGATGCGCTTTGCGTTGAGTCGAAACTCTTTCCAGAACTTCGTGCCGTCCGGAAACGTCCACTCATCGAAGTTTGCAATGTTGATTTTCGCGCCGGGCGGGAGATAGACAAAACGAGACTTATCCGCGCCATCGCTCCAAAACGTTACCCCCGGCATGTACGACCGGTTGTCGGCGCGGATGACTTTGGCATTAAAGTCGGAATAAAGTCCCGCGCACTCGAGGTGCTTCTTTAGCCCGTCGCTGTCTGTCTCGGCGGCGCCTTCACAGTTTCTTGCCCACCCGCCGTGCGCGGCATCTCCCGCGTCGCTTTCTTGCACACCAGGACTTGCCTGCGCGTCGCGCCCGGCGAGATCCACCAGCGCCGTATCCCCTTCGGTAGGGGCGCTGCCACAACCCACCCAAGCCGCCAGCCCCAGAGGCATCACGACGAACGCGGCTCGCACTATTACGTTCTGCATCGTTCGATAAACGATATCCGAACCGCGGGCCCTTTCGCATCGTGGGCGGTAAATGCGCAAAATACTGAGCACATTCGAAGATAGTGTGTGCCTACCTCTGTCTTGGTCGGAGACTATGTTTTGAAGTGAAGGTCAAGTCACGACATCGAGTTCTGAATCTTCTGTTTGACTGCTTTTTATCCTGCTCACCCTTGCTTAAGCGGAACGCTCAGAACTTCTGAACGCACCGCGTGCTCGAGCAAATCCAAGTGAAAGCCTTCCCTCGCGTGTCCTGACTGATGATGTCGCACGAAGCACATGGCCCACCGTTCGCGCACGAGCATCGTCGACCGCACGAGGCTGGCACCCGCGTCTGATCGCATTCGAGCGCTTCGGCACAGTCCGCGTCTTTGACACATTCGCTGCCCGACTCACCGACGCACCCCTTGGGCCCAGTGGCGTTGCACGTCTTGCACGAGGTCCGCGCGACCAAGAAATTGTCCGTGCAGTCGAGGAGTGTGGAACCATCGCACGCACGGTCCTTTGTGCCGCAGGCCACGCTTTGCCTAGCCGACAGGGCACAAAAGGCTTTTTTCGGAGCTGACCCCGAGGTCACGCACAAGCCGAAGCCGCAAGTCGACGTACCAAGCCATGTTGGGCTGCTCGAGTGGGCGTGATGGATGTCGTCGATACCCCCGCCATAAAACCCGCCGGCGTGTGCCGTGCAGACTTGGACTTCGTCGCCGGCGCAGCGGGAGCTGCCGACCGTGCAGTCGTCGGCCGGGAGTCCGCATGCCTCCATCACGACGACAGCGAGAACTGCGGTACACAAGCCCGCGGCTATGCGCACTAAAGAAGACACCATTCCTCGAGAAGCGAGCATCGCGAACGCGCCGTGCACATCATATACCGAACGTCGGAAGGTGGCTTTGGCGACATTCGCCGGCCTCGAGCGACTAGTGTTACGCGGCCACTGCGGCGGCTCGGCGACGCTTCGGTGTGGGCCATGCGAGAACGCGCCCGTGCGGTTCTGTCACCGTATCGCACGAGGCGTCGCGTTGAACCTTCGGCTCCCCACGAGTCGCCTTCGCGGTACCGCGCGCCTCTGACGCGAGCGCGACAGCGACCGCAAGACCCGAGAGGGTCAGGCGTGCCGTATCTTCAGTTCGTTGCACGAACTCGGCGTGTGCGAGCGCCCGCAGCGCACGCCTCACTTGGTGAGCGTCTTCACGAACATGAGCTACCAAGTCGTCGAGCGTCGCGGGTGCGGCCAGCCGAGACATGCGGAGGAGGACGCGGAGAAGGGCGGTCTCTGTGTTCATGGACGCCATTATGTTCAGCACTGAACATGCGTCCAACTACTGGCGTCGATTTCCGCTTAGTCGTTGAAATAACTAAGCTTATCGCACTGCCCTTCCGTGGTCTCCGGGCGCCGCCGGCCGTTACATCGCCGCGCCAAGCTCGTGGAGCAAGAAAGAGAGCTCATCCGCAAGCTCATCCGCGAGTTTGCTCACCGGCTTGCCCGCGCCATGCCCTGCCTTCGCCTCGACACGAATCAGGATCGGGCGGAGGGCGTCGCGCTGCGCTTCTTGCAAGCGCGCAGTCATTTTCCGCGCGTGCATGGGGTCGACGCGCGAGTCACTCGCGGCCGTCGTAAAAAGCATCGACGGATACCGCTCACCGTCTCGGACATGGTGATACGGCGAATACGCATAAAGAAAGGCAAAATCCTCTGGCTTCGCCGGGTCTCCGTATTCAGGAATCCAAAGCTTCGCGATACGAAAGCGCGGATAGCGGATCATGTCCGTGAGAGGCACCAATGACAGTCCCGCACGAAAGAGTTCGGGCCGCTGCGTCACCACCGTGGCCACGAGCAAGCCGCCGTTCGAGCCTCCGACGACACCGAGATGATCCGAAGTCGTCCATTTTTCCGCGATGAGCGTTTCGGCACACGCAATGAAGTCGTCAAAGACATTCTGCTTCTTTTCGCGCATGCCGCCTTGGTGCCACTCCTCGCCAAGCTCGCCGCCGCCGCGCAAAATCGCGGTCACCCAGACCGCGCCACGACGGACGCTTGCGAGTGCGCGCGCACTGAACGCAGGTGTCTGGTTCACGTTGAAGCCGCCGTAGCCGTACAGAATCGTGGGGTGCGTGCCGTCGCGTTTCAGCCCCTTGTTCGCGATCACAAACATCGGGACGCGCGTGCCGTCCTTCGAGGTCGCGTAAAGTCGCTCGACTTCGAGATCGCCCGCTTGAAACGACGCCCCTACGCTCTCCCAAGGCTCGAGCTTTGTGGGCTCCTTCGTCGCGGCCCGCGCGCCGAGCTCGAGGCGGTGGACTTGCGGCGGCACGACGTAAGACGCGAAGGACACGAACGCCTCTTCACCGTCCCAAGCTCCCGTGAGGCTCGCGGTACCAATCGACGGCAACGCCACGGCGCCGTGCGCTTTCCCGTCGAGTCCGAAGCGCGCCACGCGCGTCGACGCCTCATGCAAATAGGTCGCGACGATTTCGTTTTTCGCGATCAAAACCTCGCCCAGAACGTCCGCGTTTTCCGCAAGAATCTCCTTCCACGCCGAGCGCTCAAGCTTGTCATAGGCAATGGCGAAGAGCTTATACTTAGGAGCGCCGTCGTTCGTTTGGATATAAAGTCGGTCATTCCTCAAGGTCGGGTCGAAGACAGCGTGAACGCCCTTCGCGACGGCGACCCACGTAGCGGTCGGAAGCGAAAGATTCTTAATCCAGACTTCGCTCTTGTCCCAGCCCTTATCCGCGCGAACGGCAAGCCAGCGCCCATCCGGTGAGATAAAAACCGTCGGCGTCTCGGTATTTTCGCGGCCGTCTCCGAAGACCACCGTGTCGAGCTTCGGATCCTGACCGAGCACGTGAAAAAAGATCTTCGAACCGTACTTTTCGTCGCCCGGCGGCACCGTGCCCGCGGCGGGGTAGCGCGAGTAATAGAAGGCTTTCCCGTCCGGTAGCCACGCTACGGATGCATGCCGCGTGTAGGGAATCGCGTCCGGTAAGTCCTTTCCACTCGCAACGTCGCGAACCAACAGCGTGCTCTCCTCGGACCCTGACTCGCTGCGCCCCCAGGCGATGCGCGCACCGTCGCGTGAAGGAAACCACCAGTCGAGGGCCGTCGTGCCATCCGCGGAGAGTGAAGACGCGTCGAGAATGACGCGGTCTCCGCCACGCACGCCATCTCGAACAAGAAGCGTCGGCTGATTCTGCGCGCCTTCGCGCTTCGTGTAAAAGTAGCGCCGCCCTCCGCGCTGCGTGGTGCGTGTGGTCGGCGCCGTCAACGTGCCCAGCCGCAGGAGGTCCTGCACCTCGCCGCGAAGGGCATCCCGGCCGGGCAGACGATCCATCACCTTGCGCGTGCGCGCATTTTGCTCCTCGGTCCACGCGACGACCTCGGGCGACTCGCCATCCTCCAGCCACCGATAAGGGTCCGCGATGCGCGTTCCGTGAAGCTCTTCGACGACGCCGACCTTACGGGTCGCCGGGCTCTCACGGCCTCGGGCGCGAGGGCGACCGTCGTCATGCGATGTCGACGCGACGGTGAGCGGAGGAACAGCCGCGACCTTTGGCGGGTCGCACGCGCTGAGACCTGTTGACGCCAAAAAAAGCGCCGCGGCGCCCCGCCAACCAACACCAAAACGACCGGCGAAAAGGCACCAAACGGGAGCACGCATCATGGTCGCGAGAGCCTAGTGCCGTGGTACGTTCGCGGCTACGAACGATGCGTCCTCTAGTCCTCGTATCCAATGACGACGGTTACCAAAGCTTGGGGATCCGCGCGTTGCGCGACGCGCTGGCCACGTGGGCTGACGTCGTCGTCGTGGCGCCTGAGACCGAGCAAAGCGCCACCAGCCACTCACTCAGTCTCTACCGACCTCTCCGAACGCGCGCCGTCGAGCCAGGCATGTTTGCCATTGACGGAACGCCAGCCGATTGCGTTTACGTCGCGCTGCACGCCGCCACGCGCTTTCTTCCGCGCTGGCCCGACCTCGTGTGTTCGGGCATCAACCGCGGACTGAACCTCGGGCAAGACGCATTCTATTCAGGAACGATTGCCGCCGCTCGCGAGGGCGCACTTCGGGGTATTCCCGCTATCGCGTCGAGCTCCGACGTCAATGCCGATGTCGTTCGCGTGGCCAAGCTCACGTCGCGTTTGGCCCGGAGCCTCTATGACGTAACCCACGGCGCGCTCGGTGCGGGCCCGAGACCAGGTCCGTCGGTGGTCCGCAACACGCCGCTGCTGAACCTCAATGTACCGCTCGAGTGGAACGGCAAAATTCAAAAGGCGCGTCTCGGTGCCCGCCTTTACGAAGAGGACATCGAGTTCCGCCTCGACCCGCGAGGGCGCGAATATCTTTGGGTAGGCGGCCCCGGCGTACGCCACGATCCGGATCCCGGCAGCGACACAGACGCCTACGACCGAGGGATAGCTTCCGTCACGTCACTCGTCCTCGACCTAACATCGCGCGACGACTCGCCGCTCACAGAATCGGTCCTCGCCGCCGTCCTTTCGCTCACCGACTAGGACCGGTGGATCAACGGCCCCTGTCAGTTGAGTGCTCGGCGTACCCGGTGCTAGCGAAAATGTAGGGAATGCCTCATTTCAGGTGCAGCCGCAGGCCCTTTACGGTCGGCTTCTCGTCTCCAAGCTCGGCGAACGTTTGTCGTCCGACACGTCCGCGATACACCCGCATAACAGAGGCCTGGTTTCTCGCGAAACCAGGGCTCTTTTAGCAAGGGTCACCTTCGGCCCCGCCACCTCGACACGCGAGCCGTCAAGCGCCCGCGTGAAGGTTCCGACAGCCGCTACTTGCGCGCGGCTTCGGCGGCGAGCTTCTCGCGGTACTTCTTGGTCATCTCTTCTTGCTCTTGCTTCGGCACGATGGCGTAGCGAGCAAACTCCATGGTGAACGTTCCCTTGCCCTGCGTCGCAGAGCGCAAGTCGGTCGAGTAACCGAACATGGCATTCAGAGGAACCTCGCACGTAACGCTGACCGTGTCACCGCCCACGGTCTCGAGAATCACGCCACGCCGCTGGTTCACTTGCCCGACGACCGAGCCCTGGAACTCCGTCGGAACGTCGATTTCGACCTTCATGATGGGTTCCAAAATGGTCGGGTTTGCGTTCGCATACGCCTCGCGGAAGCCCATGAGGGCTGCCGTCTTGAACGCCATTTCGGACGAGTCGACCGCGTGCGCCGCTCCGTCGTTGACTGCGCAGCGAATGCCCACGATCGGGAAGCCGATGAGGGTGCCCTTGCGTACGCCGTCCTTGAAGCCCTTGTCGCACGAAGAGATAAACTCGCGCGGAATGGACCCACCGGTCACGTCATCGAGGAACTCGTAAGTCTCGACAGCGTCCGCCGGGAGCGGCTCGATATAGCCCATGATTTTGGCGTATTGGCCCGAACCACCGGTCTGCTTCTTGTGCGTGTAGGCGATCTCGGCGCGGCGCGTAATGGACTCGCGGTACGCGACTTGCGGTTTGCCAGCGACGACTTCACAGGCGTACTCCCGGCGCATGCGCTCCATGTAGATGTCGAGGTGAAGCTCGCCCATCCCGCTGATGATGGTCTGTTGCGACTCCTCATCTTGATGCACGCGGAACGTCGGATCCTCCTTCGTAAAGCGGTTGAGAGCCTTCGAGAAGTTCGCTTCCGCGGCGCGATCTTTCGGCGCGACCGCGAGCGAGATGACAGCGGCCGGCACGTGCATCGACGTGAGGGTCAGGTTGACTTTACCGTCCGTGAACGTTTCGCCGGAGCTCGCTTCGACGCCGTAAAACGCGACAATGTCGCCAGCTTCGGCCGACGGAATCTCTTCGCGATCTTCGGAGTGCATTCGGAACATACGGGGAACCCGCACCTTCCGCATCTCGTTGCTCACGTTGTAAATCGTGTCGCCAGCGGAAACCGTGCCTTGATAGACCCGGAAGTACGTCAACTGCCCGTACTTATCCTGCTGGAGCTTGAACGCCAAACCAACGAACGGCTTCGTCGGATCAGAGTCGACAACGACCTTCTCCTCGCCCTTGCTCTGGTCGTGGGCCTCGTTGAGAACCTCAGTGGGACGCGGCAGGTAGTGCACGACGCCGTCAAGCAAAAGCTGAACGCCCTTGTTCTTGATCGCAGAGCCGCACATGACCGGCGTCATCTTTAGCGCGAGCGTCGCGCGGCGAATGGCGGCGCGCAGCTCCTCGACGGAAATCGGCTCCTCGTTGAGGAACTTCTCGGCAAGAAGGTCGTCGACGTCAGCGACCTCTTGCACGATCTTCTCTCGCGCTTCGGCCGCGGCCTTAGCGTACTCCGCAGGAACCTCCTCCTCGCGAATCGTCTCGCCGTCTTGGCCGTCGAAGTAGAAAGCCTTGCCGATAATCGGGTCGATAATTCCTTTGAATTCCGACTCCGCGCCCATCGGCACTTGGATCTTCACCGGGTGGTGGCCAAGCTTCTCCTTGAGCATGTCAGAGACGCGCTCGTAGTTCGCGCCCGGGTTGTCCATCTTGTTGATGAACGCTATGCGCGGCACGTGATAGCGCTTCATCTGCCTGTCGACGGTGATCGACTGGCTCTGCACTCCTTTGCCGGAGTCGAGCACGAGAATCGCGCCGTCGAGCACACGGAGGGCCCGCTCGACTTCGATCGTAAAGTCGACGTGACCGGGGGTGTCGATGATGTTTACGTTGTGCGGCTGAAACTGCTCCTGCGAGCCGTTCCACACGCAGTACGTCGCGGCGGACTGAATCGTGATGCCCTTCTCGCGCTCGAGGTCCATCGAGTCCATCTTGGCGCCGACGCCGTCCTTACCGCGGACTTCATGGATTTTGTGGATTCGACCCGTGTAGAACAGGATTCGCTCGGTGAGCGTTGTCTTGCCCGAGTCGATGTGCGCCGAGATGCCGATATTACGGATGCGGTCAAGGGGAATACGAGCGGCCAAGGGATTCTCTCTCTGTTCCGAAGGGGAGGCCTGGAGGGTTCAGGATGCCGCGTCCAGTTACCACGTCGGTGACCGATTTGGCCCGGCGAAAGTTGACGACGTCTGATTCTGCGGCGCTTGAGCGCGCCGGCCAGGCCTCGCACGCATGAGGTTCCGCTTTATCGCGTCTTAGGTTCGCGGCTGAGGTTGGACCACGCCACGAAAAGGTCACGCAGGAGGCCCACGGGGTCGACCCCCTCGCCCGCTCGCGGGGCTCGGACGACCGGCCAGCCAGGTGCGACCTCGTCGTCGCACGGCAAAAAACCGTTCGCGCAGCTCAGCCGAAAGGCGCTCGTGCCCGTGGCGTTGCTCATGGGGCGAGACCGAGGATCGTGGCCGTCCAGTGGATACGCTGAGGGCGGCTGGGAAGCGGCGGAGGTACGCGGCGCAGGTGTCCGCGGAGGATGAGCCGCTTCACGCGATCAAGCGTCGAAAACGAGAGCCCCACGCCCGCACCGCGATCGCCTCCACGTCGACCTCGGACGATACGAGCAACGCGTGCTTCGCTGTCAAACCAAAGGCCCAATTGCGTCGCGCGAAACGAAACGATGAGGCTTTCGCCAACCTCGAGATCGTCATCCGTCGAAACGAACATTCCGTCGGGCGAAAGGTTTAGAGCCGTCTGCGCGACCCGCCTGAAATCACGCTCGCGCACGACCTCGCACGAGAACGCAAGCGCGCGACGCACCTCACGGCGATCGTTGCGTCGTACGAGCGTGAGCCGATGTCTCGAAGCGGGACCCGACACGAGAGCGCGCTGCGTCATACGGGAATCGTAGAAAGAACGCCCGTGGATGGGCCAACAACTCCGCTTCCTTTCATGGCATCCGCGACGCCTGCTTTCGCGTCTTCACGGCTCGCAGAGGCGTAGCGGGAGTACGAGCTGCGGGTGCGACAGGTGCGACAGGTGCGACAGGCGATGGCGCCCGCTGCGACGACGCGACGGGAAAATCTGCACAGCAGCGAAAGCCTGTCGAGTAGTCGTGGTATCGCGCGCCGTGCACGCTGGTTTGGTACCCGCACCCCTCGCCGTGTCCGACGCTCGCGACGTCCTGATAGTAGCCGCCGTAGAACGTACCTCCAGAGTCTGCGACCCACTCGTGAAGGTTTCCCACCATATCATAAACGCCATATCCGTTCGTGCAGCCACGATGCTCACCCGTGCGCGAGAGCGTTCCGTCTTGCTGATTCAGGCTCGGTTGGTTCATCGTCGACCAACCCCAGCGCCCACGCCCGTAGAGACTAAGAATAGGGCTCTTGCCGGTATCGTTGCATCGGCCAGGCTCACGGCGATCCCCGTATCCAAACGACTTCGCATCGGGGCCGCGGCACGCCTGTCCCCATTCCTCTGCGCGACATAAGCGTTTACTCGACGACGCGCACGCGCGCTGCGCCTCGACCGCACTAATGTACCCTTGTGGAAAGACATCAGGCGCGCTGACGGCCCTCACAAGGCGGGGCGAATCGACCTGCGAGAAGGGTGAGTGCGCGCGCTCCTCGCCGTCGGGCAGCACATCGACGAGCGTGGCTTCATACCGATCGATGCAAAATTTCCCTTCGACGCTCACCATCGCGCGCGGGCAATCGCCGCGCATGCCATCGCCGCGGTCTCCTTTAGGTTGGACCTCGAGACTGCGTAAGGCGCGAAAGCTTGCCGTTGCGGAGTGGCCACTTTCGGCGTTCACGAATTCTGGTAAGTCGGCCTCGACGTGCGACGTCGCGAGCGCGCTTTCGCCCCCCGTCACGCGGCACGCCATGACGGGGAGAACCACGCCGAGAAGTACCGCGAAGTGACGGCTATCGCGGAACGCGAGCGGCACGCTACGTTCCAGCCTTCCGTGTGCCTGCCGGTTCAAACACGTGACCCTAGCTAAGAAGGATGACGCCCGATTGACGCCGCGCAAGCCGCTCGCTCACGCCTCCACGTGAGACTCCATCCCCAAATGTAGGTAACCGTCGGACGTCGTAAGCTCAGCGACCGGTCCATACGGCCGGTCGCTTTTCGAGGAACGCGGTCAGTCCCTCGCGCGCGTCATCCGTGCCAAGCACTTCTCCGAGCTTCGTTCGCAGCAGCGGAAGCGCCTTGTCGAGGTCCAAGTCTTCCTGCGCGGCAAACGCGCGGAGTCCTAGACGTACGGCCACCGAACTCTTCGCCGCGATGGCCTCTGTCATCTCGCTCACCGCGGCGTCGAGAAACTCAGCGCCCACGGCGCGGTTGAGAAGGCCGATGCTCACCGCTCGCTCGGCACTCATCTTTTTTCCGAGCACCATCATCTCGACAAGCTCACGCCTAGGAACGACGCGCGCGAGCACGGCCATAATCATCATCGGGAACAGACCCACGTGAATTTCGGGCGTCCCAAGCGTCGCTTCGACGTCAGCCACGGCAAATGTCGCAGCCGCGACGAGACCGAGACCGCCCCCCATGGCCGGCCCGTTGACGCGCGCGACAATCGGCTTTTCGGCCCGCATCATCGCAAGCAGGAGGTCCGCGTAGTCGCCTTTGGGCGGAAGGACCTGCCCCTCCCCACCGCTTGGGGTCATCTGCGCAAAGTCGCCGCCCGCGCAGAAGGCGCCGCCTTCACCCGTGAGTACAAGCGACCGCACGCTTTCATCGGCGTGGGCGTCATCGATCGCGTACAGAAGTTCGTTAATCATTTGAGGCCCGATCGCGTTTCGGCGTTCGGGATTGAAGAGCGTGAGCGTCCTCACTCCGTGAGCGCCGCTCATCGTTCGTATCTTCGCGTAGAGGCGCGTCGGTGGCGTTGTCGGCGTCGCCATCAGGCAACGCCAGCCGGTTGGAGTGTCGAGCTCGCGCTCAGCGACGACGCCAAAGCGCGCGGAACAAACTGGTCGAGCCCAAGAATTTCCTTTGCTTGCTCGACCGTCGCGACTTTACGTCCACAGTCTCGCACCATCCGTGCCGCGACCTCGACGAGTTCACCGTTTGACTGCGCAACGTCACCATTTGGCAAGTAGAGATTGTCTTCGAGCCCCGCTCGAATATTTCCGCCGAGCGCGAGTGCCGCCCCGATCATGCGCCAGCCGCACTTTGAGATACCGATGACCTCCCACTCACTGCCGGCGGGCATAATTTTGGTTTGAAGCTGCAAGCTTTCGACGAGGGGCGGGATACCGCCAAGAACGTTGAGAATGAACGAAAACTGTAGCGGCTTCTTGAGCACCCCCATATCGAGTAGGGGCCAGATACCGTACGTGTGACCGGTATCGAAGCACTCGAGCTCGGGCTTGACTCCTGCCTCGTTCATCGCCTCCAAGAGCTTTATAATTTTCGCGTACGTATTCGGAAACACCATATCGAAAACGAACTGCTTTCGATTCTCGGAATACTTTGAGTAATTCATGGTGCCCATATTCAGGGCAGCGATGTGCGGGCGACTCTCTTTGATGTACGTCGCCTGCTCGGTCACGTCTTCGAGAATGGTCCCGGTCGAAAAGTTGAGAAGCACCGGACAGCGCTTCTCTATTTCAGCTTTAATGCTCGCGAACACCTTCGGATCGAACGTCGGTGCGCCGTCTTCATGTCGAGCGTGGAGATGAACGACCGCCGCGCCAGCGTCGTACGCACGTTTGCATTCCTCCGCAATCTCAACAGGGGTGTACGGAATACCCGAACACTGTTTTCGATTCGCGAGCACTCCTGTCACCGCACACGTGATGACACAGAGATCGGCGTCGCGCGTCAACGAAACAGCTTTTGCACCGGCATTTTTTATCATCGTCATCTGTATTTTTCCCCGGTTGTCAGAGTGTCTTTTGCTTAGCCATGTCGCTTTGAACGTCGTGCTGCACGCGCTTTGCGATTTTGGCCAGAATTCGCATTAAATCATGGGCTTCTTGAGACGATAGACTTTCAAGTGCTGATTTGAATATTTCCATCGGCTCGACGGGTATCGCGCGTGCGAGCGTCTGACCTTTCGGACTAAGTCGAATGCGTACGACCCTCCGATCCTCGGTCGAGCGCTCGCGCACCACAAGGCCCTCCCGTTCCATGCGGTCGATAATCCCAGTTACGGTGCTGTTCTGGGCCCTAATTTTTTCCGAGAGCTCCGAAAGCGTGAGGTCTGAAACCTCTTCGAGAAGTTTGAGCACGGTAAGCTGCGGTCCCGTGAGGTCCGCTCGTCGTGCGAGCTCCTTCGTAATTCGACGGCTCTCCGTGTAGAGATAAATCGTCGCCTCGACGACCTGATCGACCTCGCTTTTGCGCAGCGATTTATCCAAGTTCGAATGTTCCGTTGAAGGCGACGTCATTGAGGACCAGACGTTTGGCTCTCGTTCGTTCGGCGGCGCCGCGAGGCAAACTCTTTCGTGTGCGAAATATCGACCGTTTGGAGGCAGCCGTCAACGGGTTTACCATCCCTCGAATGACGCGCTTGGTAACACCTCGGCTCATCCTCGAACCCATGAGCCTTGCGCTCGTCGAGGCGGTCTTTCGCTCGGATCGAGCGGCGGTCGAGCAGATGGTAGGCGCGAAGGTTCCGGCAGCGTGGCCGGGCCGCGTCCTCGTCGAACGTGCGTTCAGCGCATCCCTTGACGCCATCCGAGCCGATCCAGAAACGCGCCTCTGGGGGGATCGCTTGATGATCACGCGCGAAGGCAACGAGCGCCTCGTCATCGGGAGCATCATCTTCCACGGACGGCCCGACGCGTCGGGCGTCGCCGAGGTGGGCTACGGCGTCGAGGAGAGCTGGCAGCGAAAGGGCGTCGCCACCGAGGGCACACGCGCGGCGATCGAATGGGCCCTGTCGCAAAAGGGTGTTCGAACCGTGACGGCAACCACGCCTCCGTGGCACGCCGCCTCCATCCGAGTGCTAGAAAAGTCGGGCCTCGTGAGGGTCGGGAGCGAAGACCACGAGCTCCTCGGTGAGGTGCTTCGGTTCTCACGCTCCCGGTGAGTCTCAAGGCGTCGTAACGTCGTCCTCCGTGAATGGCATCTGTAGCCTCTTCGCGGTACACACGGCGCCATGGTTCCGTCGCGTCGCATTTTCGCAGTTTGCCTTTTTGCCTTCGTCGGAACGGGCCTACTCGCGGCGACCAGCCGTGTCACCACGGCGCGCGGCGATGGCGTTGCCGACGCAGGGGGAACGATAAACGCCGTCGCCTTGCCTCTGCCCCAAGGCTCTCCGCTAACGCCAGTCGCTACCGGCGTGGCCCCGACCACCGGAGGGATTCCGCCTGCCCCATCCCCGACTCCGCCGCCCTCAGCGACGACTCCCGAGCCGCATCCGCGCGACGGCGACCACGGCAAGGTTTCCGTAACGATAGACACCGAAACGCTGGGTTGCAGGGAGCAGGCGGCCCAGTCCTTCCTGGTCCGCGGCAACTGGTTTCCCCGTACAAGCGACGCTGCAAAACAGAAAGAGGGACGAAAGCTCCTCGAAAGCTCCATCGCGTACCGCACGTCGAAATACGGGTACTTTGAAGGTTTCGGGAGTTCCAAAGCGAATCCCCATCCGCCGAAGCACTACGCAAAGTCTACGACGTTCATGGGTATGAGCGTGCAGGTCCATGAGCGCATCGTTCCCGCACTCAAATGCGTGGAAGCGGCACTCGTGAGCAGCGGAGCCGGGAGCGCATACAAGCCACGCGCCATGGGCGGCCTTCGTTTTCGCAATACGTACCGCGGCGTCGAAATCTCGAACCACGTCTACGGCATCGCGATCGACATCGAGCCCGATCGCAACACGTGCTGCGGCTGCGTAGCCCCCTGGCCGGACCATCCCCTTTGCAAAGCCAAGGACAAGACCGTCTGGGAGCGAATGGCGATGCCGAAGTCATGGGTCGAGACGTTCGAGCGTTTTGGATTCTACTGGCTCGGCCACGACGTGCTCCAAGACACGATGCACTTCGAATTCCTCGGCGATCCGGACAAGATTACGGAGCCAGCAAGCAAGCCCGCGCCTGCGAAACCATGAGCCACCTGCCCCTCCGAAAGGTCTGGAAAGCAAAGGGGCTTGCGCTTCGCTCGATAACGCCTAGAAGTGCGCGCCGAACGGACAACTTATGAGCGCACACGAGTTTACGATAAAAACGACCGAGCTTGATGCTGGCGGCAAGGATTACAGCCACGCGATCCGTGTTGCGTGGATGCGCGGAGCCCTTGAGGACCACGAAGCGAACCCCACCGGAACTGAAGGCCGCGTCGCGTTCCGTGCCTCGAAAAGCGGTCATGATGTCGTGGTCCACGGCACGATTGACGCCGCGCTGCGTGTGCCGTGCGCGCGTTGCCTCGAAGACGTCGACATCGACGTTCACGCGGACGTCAGCGTCCTCTACGTCCCTGGCTCGAAGGTCAAAGACACGCCGAAAGACGCCGAAGTCGAGTACACGCTCGAAGACGCGGAAGCCGACACTCTGCCTTACGACGGCGAGACCGTCGTGCTCGACGACCTCGTTCGCGACGAGCTGTTGTTGGGTCTCCCCATGATTCCCTTGTGCTCGGACGACTGCCCGGGTATGTCCCCCGCCCCGGGAGTTGGAGCGATGTCTGCTCCCGAAACGAGAGATATCGATCCCCGCCTCGCGCCGCTTCTGGCGTTCCAGGGCAAGACGACGAAGATTTGATTCTCTTTGACTTTCAAAGGAGTATGCCGTGGCGGTCCCCAAGCGACGAACGAGCCGATCTAGACGCAACATGCGCCGCGCGAATCACGACAAGGTGACGCCGGTTCAACTCATTGCCTGCGCCAACTGCGGCGAACCTGTGATCCCCCACCGCGCATGTGCTTCGTGCGGTCACTACAAGGGGCGTGAAGTAATGCCGGGCAAAGCCGAGAAAAGCTAGAGCTAGGTAGTCGACTCGCTCGCGCGCCAACGAGAACGAGCGACTCGGACAGGCACAGGCTCTGTGTCTTGTCCTACTTTTGGCTGTTAACGGAGTTTCGGTGCGAATGTTGCCTTGATGCGTCGGCTCTACCGTCGATTTATCAAGGCTTATTTGTGTCAGGCACATCCCTCTTTTCCCAGCTTCGACTGCGCTGTCTGTGACGCTAACGATAAGCGCGGCCGCACTTCACGAGATCGTGCCCTAAATGATGAGTCCAGCCTCACGCATCCTCGGAACGGGTCACTATCTCCCCGAGGGCGTGCGCACGAACGCTGACCTCGAGAAGATGGTTGACACCACCGACCAGTGGATCTTCGACCGCACGGGTATTCGAGAGCGGCGGATAGCACCCGACGGCGTCGTAACCAGCGACATGGCCACGGCGGCCGCGAAGAACGCGCTCGATGCCGCGGGACTCGAGCCACCGGACATTGACCTTATTCTTGTCGGCACCGTCACGCCCGACATGCCCATGCCTGCGACAGCTGTTTTTGTGCAGCAGAAACTCGGAGCGCGGAACTGTCCTGCGATGGACCTTTCGGCGGCATGCGCGGGATTTCTGTTCGGACTGACCATCGCGGACCAGTTCATTCGGACGGGTGCGATGACCCACGTCTTGGTCATCGGCGTTGAGCTCTTGTCTCGTGTCGTCAACTGGGAAGATCGCACGACATGCGTGCTCTTCGGAGACGGCGCAGGCGCTGTCATTCTCGGTCCGGCGGGCGGAGCGACGAGCACGGATGGGAAGCCGCGTGGTTTGCTCGCGACGAAGATCCAGTCCGACGGGTTACTGGCGCAGTCCCTCATGATTCCGGGCGGTGGCTCGGTCATGCCCATGTCGGCGGATATACTGGCGCTGAAGAAGCACAAGGTACACATGCGCGGTCAGGACATCTTTAAAGTCGCGGTCAAGAACCTTTATGCAGCGACCAAGGAGGCGCTCGATATGACCGGGATGACCGCCGATCAGGTCGACTGGATCTGCCCCCACCAAGCCAACCTTCGCATTATCGACTTCGCGGCGACACGGCTCGGCGTTCCGAAAGACAAGGTGCTCACCAACATCGATCGCGTCGGGAACACATCGAGCGCCTCCATCCCGATTTTGCTCGATGAGAGCATTCGATCCGGAAAAGTGAAGCCGGGCGAGACGGTGGCGATGTGTGCGCTCGGCGCTGGGATCTCGTGGGGTGGCGCCATCGTTCGGATGTAGCCCGCGGGCACGGTATGCTCCGGAGCATGGCCCGCTCGCTCGTTCGCGCCGCGCTCGCCGCGCTCGCCGCGCTCGCCGCGCTCGGACTTCTTGGTGCATGCACGACAACAGCCCGAATCAATGACGTCTATATGGCGCTCGACGGGCAGGGCGATCGCAAGCGAAGTGTCTTCTATACGGATACGAAAGAAGTCCACTGCGTCGTCGAGATGGGCGTCGGCCGGGCTGGAACGACCGTCGAAGCTGTCTTGAGACAGATCCAAAGCTATGACTTTAGGGCGGATCGCTTCCAAGACACGAACCGCGTCGTAGCCAACGCCGAAGCGTCGCCGCAGCCGGCGGCTGGAATTCAGAAGCTCGACGTCACGATGTCACCCGTCGGCCCGGATGGCGAAGACGCTGCGGGTTCGCCGTTTCCACCGGGTCGCTTTAAGTGTGAGGCCTACCTCGATGGCGCTTTGGAGCAGGAGGCGACGTTCAACATCGACTTTCCACCGTGCCCGCAGGCAAGCGTAAGAACGGCTACGCTTTGCTACGGATTCTACAAAAAGGAGCTCTCTTGCCCGAAGTACGGCCTGTCCTCAAGCGACCCTGCGACATGTACGTGTCGAGCGGCCTCAGGCTGGGAGTGCCAAAAGTGAGGCGGAGCCGCTCCGACTTCACGAAACTGCGTCGGCGCAGCGTTCTCAAAGCCGCCACACGCGGACGAGTGAGCCGAGCGATCGGCGGGTCCTACAGGCTTCTGTGCCGGATCACGTTTTGCGCACTCTTTCTCGCTTCGTCTACCGCCTGCATTTTTGACCAGAGCACCTACTCAGGCGGCGGGCGACTCGACAAGGGAGCCGCCGCGACCACGGCAAGCGTGCAGGCCGCCGATGCAACGAAGGGTGCTCCTCCTCCACGGGCGCCCACTGCGCTCACACGCGATGCGGCGCTCACGCGGGACGCCGACAGCGCCGACGGCGGCTGAGGCGACGCAGCTCGTTCTTGGATTCCCCCTTTACTTGCGCTATCGACCGCGCATATGGCGGAACGCGAATCCTCGGTTGCGTGGCTCTTTCCAGGACAGGGCGCGCAGTTCGTCGGGATGGGAAAGGATCTCGTCGAGGCCTCCTTCGCCGCGCGTGAGGTCTTCGCGAGGGCGGATGCGGCGCTCAACGAGCCCCTGTCCAAAATAATTCTCGAAGGGCCCGAGGCCTTGCTGACGCTCACCGCGAACGCGCAGCCCGCGCTCGTTACGATGAGCGCGGCGATCCTCGCGGCGCTTCGTGAGCGGTACCCGAACCTCAGGCCACCGCGCTTTGCGGCGGGCCACTCACTCGGAGAATACTCGGCACTTGTCGCGTCCGAAGCGCTCACGCTCGAAGATGCCGTGCGCCTTGTGCGAGCACGCGGCCTGGCCATGCAGGCCGCCGTCGCGCCAGGTCAGGGCGCCATGGCTGCCGTCATGGGCGTCGAGGCTGCGGAGCTCGAACTGATTTGCGCGAAGGTCAGTGCTTCACGGGACGAAGGCGACGTGCCCTACGGAGTTGTGAGTTGCGCTAATTTCAACGCCCCCGGACAGATTGTGATTGCAGGTTCGGCGACGGCCGTGGCACGCGTTTCCGAAGAGGCCACGGCGGTGAGGGGAAAAGTGATTCCCCTCAAAGTCAGCGCACCGTTTCATTGCGCGCTCATGGAGCCGGCTGCGCGCGCTCTCGAAGCCGAGCTTGCGACCATCCCCATAAGCCCCCTCGCCTTTCCAGTCGTCGCGAACGTCGATGCCAAGCCAAACTTCGATCCCACGCGAGTGAAGCCGCTTCTCGTCCGGCAAGTCGATGGCCCGGTGCGGTGGGAGCAAGTTGTGCGCTTTATGCACGCCGAGGGGGTCACTCATGCGCTCGAGATGGGACCGGGGAAGGTGCTCGCGGGCCTTTGCAGGCGCATCGCGAAAGAGATGAAAGTACTGAGTATCAGTGACATTTCAGGCATCACGGCCGCGGACGCTCTCGCAGACTTTTTGGCGTAACCGCAGGCGCCCCCAAAGCTTACGAATCACCCCGGCTCGCGCGGAAAACTTGAGCCTTCGAAACGCACGGAAAGCAGAGAATCAATGTTCCAGCTAAGCGGCAAAGTTGCCCTCGTCACCGGCGGTTCACGAGGGATCGGTCGTGCGTGCGCGGAAGCTCTTGCGGAGCAGGGTGCCACCGTCGTTGTCAACTACGTCAAGGGCGAGGCGCAGGCCCGGGAGGTCGCGGATCAGATCGTCGCAAACGGTGGCAAAGCGGAAATCGCGGGCTTCGACGTCGCCGATACGAAAGCCACCGAGTCCGCGATTGAGGAGCTTGCGAAGCGCCACGGTCGCTTGGACGTGTTGGTGGCCAATGCGGGAATCTCGATCGACGGCTTACTTCTTCGTCTTAAAGACGAGGACACGGATCGACTCTTTCAAGTCAACGTAAAAGGCTCACTCGCCTGCGCAAAGGCGGCCACCAAGGTCATGATGCGCGCCAAAACCGGCCGGATTATCTTCCTGTCGAGCGTCGTCGGCGAAATGGGCAACGCCGGCCAAACGGCCTACGCAGCCTCCAAGGCAGCCGTCATCGGTGCCGCCAAGTCCATCGCACGGGAGTTCGCCTCACGAAGCATTACCGTCAACGTCATCTCCCCGGGCTTCATAGACACCGACATGACAAGCGGAATGACCGAGGCGATGAAGGAACAGCTCGTCAAAGTGGTTCCGCTCGGTCGCACGGGCACGGCCCGCGAAATCGCGGGCGCTTGCGTGTATCTAGCAAGCGATGAAGCCGCTTACGTCACGGGCCAGGTGATCCGCGTGAACGGCGGAATGTACGTCTGAACGCGCTTCGCGCAGCCAACGAACGCCGGCCGAGACTCAGGCGGTTGCGATTCGCGCGAAGGCTGTGTAGAACGGCCGCTCGGGTGTAGCACCCCAACGTCACTACCCAATTTACGGGTCACCGGAAATCGACGAGGCATACGAATGGCTCAGGACATCGGTACCGAGGTCAAGCGCATCATCAAAGAGCAGCTCGACGTCGAAGAGAAAGATATCAAGCCCGAGTCCTCGTTTATCGACGACCTCGGCGCAGACTCGCTCGGACTCGTCGAGCTCGTCCTCGCGTTCGAGGAAGCCTTCGAGATCGACATCCCGGACGAAGACACCGAGAAGATCCGCACCGTCCAAGACGCGGTCGACTACATCGGGAAACACGCGAAAAAATAGAACGATTCGTTCGACCTTCGAAAGAAGTATTCCGTCATGGCTAGCGAACGCGTCGTCATCACCGGCATCGGCCTCGTTACTCCCGTCGCGATTGGAAAGCGCGAATCGTGGGAGGCTCTTCTTGCGGGAAAGAGCGGGATCGCGCCGATCACCCTCTTTGACTGCGCGGCCTTCCGCGTTCGCTTTGCCGGCGAGGTGAAGGGGTGGGACGATGCCCGACTTCGCTTCATCGAGCGAAAAAAGCTCAAAGAGATGGACCGGTTCACCGAGTTCGCGCTCGGCGCCGCGGACATGGCGGTGAAAGATGCCGAACTGT
Source organism: Polyangiaceae bacterium (assembly GCA_025353725.1). Classification (GTDB taxonomy): domain Bacteria; phylum Myxococcota_A; class Polyangia; order Polyangiales; family Polyangiaceae; genus Labilithrix. The sequence goes on from JANXOF010000033.1 coordinate 34,440, forward strand.
CTCTCACGGAGGAGGAGCGAAACGAGGCCGGATGCTTCGTTGGCGTCGGCCTGGGAGGTCTTTCGACGCTTGAAAAGACCAAGCAGACGCTGATGGAGAAAGGGCCGCAAAAGATAAGCCCGTACTCGATTCCGGGCATCATCGCGAACCTTGCGGCTGGTCAAGTGTCGATGGCCCACGGCCTTCGCGGGCCCAGCTACTGCAACACGAGTGCTTGTTCGAGCGGCGCTCACGCCATCGGAGAAGCCGCGGAATGGATTCGGCGCGGCAAGATGCACGTGATGGTGTGCGGCGGAGCCGAAGCGACCGTAACGCCCGTCGGAATCGGTGGTTTTGAGGCGATGCATGCGCTGTCGAAGCGCAACGACAACCCGGAAGGCGCCAGCCGTCCGTTCGACTCGGGCCGTGATGGATTTGTGTGCGGCGAGGGCGCAGGCATTGTCGTTTTAGAGTCGCTGACACGCGCCCGCAAGCGCGGCGCCCGCATCTACGCCGAGATCACGGGCTACGGCGCCTCGAGCGACGCTCACCACCTCACGAATCCTGCGCCGCACGGCGAGGGCGCTCAGCGGTCGATGCGAATGGCGCTCAGCGACGCCGGCATCTCGCCCGACGCCGTCGGGTACGTCAATGCCCACGGGACGTCGACCCCGGTAGGTGACATTGCTGAGAGCGAGGCGATAACAGCGGTTTTCGGGCACCACGCGACGAGCAAAGAGCTCTGGGTAAGCTCAACGAAGTCGATGATGGGGCACCTCCTCGGAGCCGCCGGCGCCGTCGAAAGCGCCCTCTGCGCGCTCGCCATTGCCGAAGGTAAAATACCTCCTACGATCAACCTGACAAATCCAGACCCACAGTGCCCACTGGACTACGTCGCCAACACGGCGCGTGAGCGTCACATTAAGCACGCACTCAACAACTCGTTTGGTTTTGGCGGAACAAATTGTTCGCTGGTGCTTTCTCGGTATGCGGGTTGACCTATGGCGAAAATTGCCATCGCTTCCGACCACGGCGGTTTCCGACTCAAAGCCGAGCTCCGCGAACTCCTGGTAAACGCTGGCAACGACGTGACCGACCTCGGAACGGCGGACGCCGTGACCAGTTGCGACTACCCGGACTTCGCTCATGCCGTTGCGGCGAACATCCTGAGCCAAACGGCCGCGTTGGGGATTCTCGTGTGCGGCACCGGCGTCGGAATGGCCATCGCGGCCAACCGCCACGCGGGCATTCGCGCCGTCGTGTGTTCGGACACGTACACAGCACGACTGAGTCGGGCCCACAACGCGACGAATATTCTTTGCCTTGGCGAACGCGTTGTAGGGAGCGGTCTCGCGTGGGACATCGTCAACGCGTGGCTCGCGGAGCCGGCCTCCGGCGACGAGCGGCACCTGCGACGACGCGCCAAGATAGAGCTTTGACGCCCGTTGCGCACACTGTCGTAAGCGCGCGACCCGTCGTTCGCTTGGGCGCTGACGGCACGCGTGATCGTGATACGGAGTTATAAGTCGTGAAGTGCCCCTCGTGTGCGCACCCGGAAAGCAGAGTCACGGATTCACGGGCCGGAACGGCAGGAGACGTGATTCGTCGGCGCCGTGAGTGCGAGGCTTGTGCGCGGCGATTCACCACGTACGAGCGCGTTGAGGAAGTCTTCCCGCTGCTCATCAAAAAGGACGGCCGTCGCGAAACCTTCGACCGCCAAAAGGTGCTCAGCGGACTTAAGCGCGCCTGCGACAAACGCGCCGTCTCCATCGAGAGGCTGGAGGTCATCGTCGACGCCATCGAACGGGAGCTCATCGATAGCGGCGATAAAGAAGTAGGTGCGCAGCTCGTAGGTGAGCGCGTCATGAGCCATTTGCGCGCGGTCGATCCCGTCGCCTATGTTCGCTTCGCGAGCGTATATCGTCAGTTCAAGGACATCGACGAGTTGCGCTCGGAGATTGATCAGCTCGCCCGCAAGGACGTCAAATCATGAGCGGCAACGACCCAAAAGACCCGAAAGATTCTGCGTCCGTACGACCGGTCTCTACGACGAGCGGCGCAAAGGGAGACGCCGAAGCGGCCTCATCACAAGCTCCGAATTTTTCGCACTCTTCGCCGTCGGAACGTTCAGGTTCGCGGGTCTCACCCCTCACGACGGACGACGAACAATGGATGGACGTCGCACTGGCGCACGCGAAGAATGGCCGACCGTCGCCCAATCCGCACGTCGGCGCCATCGTCGTAAAGGATGGCCACGTAGTGGGCAGCGCTCACCACGAGCGTGCGGGGACCGACCATGCCGAAATTGCTGCCCTTCGCGCGGCAGGTGCCCATACCCGAGGCGCTTCGCTCTACGTGACGCTCGAGCCGTGCAACCACCACGGGCGCACTCCGCCTTGCACGGATGCGATCTTGGCGTCCCACGTTGCGCGGGTCGTCATCGGCGTACGCGACCCAAACCCTCACGTCGAGGGCGGTGGCCTCGAGAGACTTCGACAGGCGGGTATCGAGGTCGTAGAGGGCGTTCGAGAGGAGAAGGCCCGAGCGCGAATCGCTCCTTGGGCAAAACACATTACGATCGCCTTGCCGTACGTATCTCTGAAGCTTGCACTCTCCCTCGACGGACGTATTGCGACCCGAACCGGTGAATCAAAGTGGGTGACCGGACCAGACGCTCGCGCCAAAGTTCATCTCCTGCGCTCGAAGAGCGACGGGATCGCGATCGGGATAGGTACAGCTCTTGCTGACGATCCGCGACTGACGGTTCGCGACGCGCCCGGGGAAAGCCCCGTGCGCATTGTTTTCGACACCAAGCTGCGACTCCCGCCCGCCTCGCGGCTCGTGCAAACTGCACGTGAAACGCGGCTGCTTGTGCTCTGCGGCCATGACGCGTCGGTCGAAGCCGAAGAGCAGCTCGGCGCGCTCGGCGTCGAGTGCCTACGCATGCCCGTCTTGGCCGAGGGACGGATCGACGTGTTCGCGGCGCTCCGCGGGCTCGCGCAGCGGGGAATCGTCAACCTGATGGTCGAAGGTGGTGCAGAGCTCGCGGGGAGCTTTCTCGCCGGCCGATTCGCAGACGAGCTTCATGTGTTTGTAGCTCCTATCCTGCTGGGTCCGCGTGGCCGCGCGGGAGCCGTCGACTGGGCAGGACCTGACACGCCTCAAACCGCGCCGCGGATCAAAGCCCCCGCCTGGGAGCTCGTCGGTCACGACGCCTACGTCCACGGTCCCCTCCTTTACCCGGATTGATTACCCGGATGGATCGTTCATCAGACTCTCCGCGCGCTCGCGTGGTGGCCGCTTCAGCGTTAGGCTCTCTAAAGAATGGTTCGCACAATTCTTCACTACCCCGACAAGCGACTTCGGGATCACGGCGAAAAGATCACAACGGTCACCCCTGAGCTCCGCAAGCTCATCGACGATATGGCCGAGACGATGTACGCCGCCCCCGGAGTCGGACTCGCGGCGACGCAAATCGGTGAAAAGCTTCAGCTCTTTATCATCGACGTCGCGGATGCCGACGAGCCAAGCGAGCTCCGCGTCTTCATCAATCCGGAGATCCTCGAAAGCACAGGCGAGCTTACCTGGGCCGAAGGCTGCCTGAGCTTTCCTGGAATTACGGAGGACATCGACAGGTCAGCGCGCGTCCGCGTGCGCGCCCAAGACGGTGACGGCCACTGGTTCGAGCTTGAAGCGGAGGGGCTGCTTGCCGTGGCCATCCAACACGAATACGACCACTTACACGGCGAGCTGATGATCGACCACATGGGCCCGCTTAAAAAGCGACTTACCCACCGCAAGATGCTCAAGCGCGTCGACGGCCATTCCGTCGCTTAGGCGAGCGACGCAGGCAGACGAGATTTCGGCGCGCCTTCCAGGCCGAATCATCTGTGCGCCCTCGAGAGTCGACGGCCTACTGACGGCCTGAACGCTTAAACATCCCCGCATCGACCTTCAGGCCTCGTGCCGAGAACTCACTCGCGACGCGCGGGACCACGCCCGTCGCGCTGAACGATCCGTCGGTCGTCCCTTGGCCCGGGTTCGAGTCAGGAGTGAAGACAAAGACGTCGCGAGCGAGGATGCCTTTTGCGTCGGATCCGCCGAGTTCAGCGATGCGCGTAATCCGAACGCGCCCGTCCGGAAGTTGGAGAACTTCGACGGCGATATCGAACAAGTCGCCGACGACGTCACGCATACTCTCGACGCTGAGCCCTGGTCGATACACGACAAGCTGACCGACGAGCCGCGCGAGCGCTTGACGAAGCGTTGGCGCCGATACTGAAGCGAGGACCCCTTCGCAGCCTTCAAGCATGGCATCGAGCGTCGCAGCCGCAACGCCGCCAGTGAGGTGATCGACGATAAGTCGGTCGGGACGAAGTCGCGCAGCACCGCGGACCATGCGTTCACCCGAAGCCTCCGAATCCGTGAAACGCAAAGACACAATCTGCGCGTCGACGAGCGCGATTTCCTCGAGGGCTTGCACGACCACGACGCGCTCGGGAACAGGCCCCGCCGAGCCGAGAGCCGACAGCACGACTGCAGCGGACACACCTGAAACGAGAATGTTTGCATGCGACGCGACGCAGGCCTCGAGAAACTGCGCCATTAGAGGCGACACCGCGGCCTCATTGACAAGTTGCTCGAGCGTCGCTTCGACGCGACGTCGCTTTCTGACCGAGAGCGCGAGGTGCGCGGACGTTGGCGGCGCCATCGCCACGAAGGAAAGACGGGGAAGGTCGCGCTCGAGGAAAGCCTCTCCGGCGCGCCACGCGTCGCCGCTTTGATACGCGAGGCGCTCTATCGCTCGACGGAACGCGTCTTCGCTACTGAAGGCGCCGGGTTCGTGTGTACACACGTTCCGACCGACACGAAGCGTCGAGGCTTGGTCGTAGCGGGTAAAGTGGACTTCGAGAACGTCGTCGTCATCGAGGTGCGCTGCGAGGGCGCCGAGGCCCACGAGTTCGCGTGTGGCTTCCTTCATGACGGCGTCGAGGTCGATGGCTTCGGGTGCCTCGCCTTCTTCGCGCATCGCGGCCACCTGCTCACGTGCCGCGCGCTCTATCGCGCTTATGAGGCCCTCAGAAACCAGCGAACTTTCTCGCAGGGGCGAGAGGTCAATCGCGTCTGAAATTCGGCCGAGGAGCATCGTGAGGGCAAGGCGATGACCGGCCTGGAGTGCACTGTCTTTGGCGACGATCCGTGCGGGCGAAACGCTGGCGCGCGGCGAAGACGGCGAGGCCAAAACAGAGTGAACAGGGGCCGGCGAAAGGTTCGAAGGGCGCGGTGAGCCACTAGGTAGTTCGAGCGCGACCGGCACGGCGGTCCTCAAGGGGAATGCTGTCGCTCTCGAGAGTGGAGAGGTCTGGGCAGGAGGAAGCGTGTGGGACGGCCCCAGTGCGAGCGGCACGGCCACCGCGCGCTCCAAGACCTTCGGAAGCGGAAGAGGCGTCGTCGCCGGACGCTGGAGGTCAGCCTCTTCGCTCGCGAGCAAACGCGTCGTTAGCTTGGCTACGGGCGGGAGCTTTTCGAGATGGGCAGGCGCGCTGTCATCAGGCTCGTCATGGAGGGAGTAGTTGGTCTCGCTGCCCTCGGGCGCCCGAGGGGGCATGGCGGGAGGGGCCTCCGATACGTTCGACGCCTTCGATTGCGGGAGCGGAACTCCTGGTGGAGAGGTCGACGCCTGGAGGGTTGCGACGTGCGGTCTGCCCGACGGGCGCGGCTGCGCGGGGATCGCGCCAGCGACGATGGGGGCAGCTTCTCCTACCTGAGCCGAGGCCGCGATCGCCGCCGCCGTCTCGAGGCAGATGACGAAGTCGCCAATGTAGATTTTGTCGCCTTCGCGGACGATCGTAGCTTGAGCGATCTTCCGACCGTTTACGTAGGTCCCGTTCGTGCTTTTGAGGTCGGTAACGATGAAGCGAGCGTCGCGGAAAAGTAGCCGAGCGTGGTGCTTGGATACGTTTCCTTTCGGGAGCACAAGGTCGTTGCCTTGCACACGCCCGACATTGATCTCGTTTTTCTCGAAGCTCTCGCGCCGTTCGGCGCCACCTTTTTCGCTGATGAGGATGGCAAACACGCGGGCTATGATTGTCAGGGGTTTCCGAGAGCTTTGTCAATCATGCGATCGTAGGGTCGCGCGACAAGGCGCCTCCCGCTAGTCGCCTTTCGGGGTGCGACGTCCTTTTACCTCTGTGGCAACAAACCCGAGAAGCTCGCCCGCAAGTGCCATCACGTCGCGCTCGACGTAGCCACTCGCGCGGAGCTCGCGGTAGATAGTTTTCGCAAGAATTGTCAAGGCCTTGGGGTCACGATCGCGAGGATGGGTATCAAAAAGCAGCGCCATTCGGTCTTGAGGCAAAGCAACATTTAGGCCACAAGCTGACGACACGACATTGCCGGTGGTTCAGCGGTAAACGGAGCGGTCGACGCGAAAGAGAATGCTCGGAGAAACGACGGGGCCGCAAACTGGACTACGCACTTACGAGGTGCGGGACGCGTGGTAGGTTGTCGCCTATGGCGGACGTGGAGGCGGGGGTGAGCCTTGATGCGGCGCATGACGACGGCAGCGCGAAGGTCTCGTCCTCCGCTTTGCAGCCTTCCCCTCCCCTTCGACAGCACACCGCACGGTGGCTCGAGCCGGCGAGCCGGCGACGTCGCCTCGTGTTCGCCGCGGGCATCTACATCGCGTGCGTGTTCGCCTTTGCTTTGATTGCGGGCGACAGACTGACCACCCACACCGCGTACAACCACTTCGCACACCTCGCAGATGCGTGGCTTCACGGTCGTCATGATCTCCGCTTCGGCGCGCCGGGCTACGCGGGCAACAACGACTTTGCGGTGTTCGAGGGTAGGACGCACATTAGCTTTCCTCCGTTCCCTGCACTTCTAATGCTGCCCTTCGTGGCCCTCGCACGGAGCCCCGAAAACTTCCGTGACGCGCAATTCGTAGTCTGGCTCGCAGGAGTCGGACCGGCCGTCCTTTTTCTCGTACTGGAGAAGCTTCGGCGCACGGAACGAGCTCCGCGCTCAGAAAAAGAGAATCTTCAACTCGCCCTGCTTTTCGCTTTCGGAACCGTCTATTTTTTTACCGCGGTGCAAGGCACCGTGTGGTTCGCGGCGCACGTCGTAGGCGTCGGCCTCACCGCTTTGTTCGTGCTTTGCGCCCTCGATGCAAAGCACCCCGCACTCGCCGGGTTGCTGCTTGGCTTGATGTTTTTGACGCGAGTAACGACGTTGCTCATCGGCGTATTTTTTCTCTTTGAGGCGATGCGTGCATCGTACACTGTACGGTCGACCGTAGAACTGCGTCGAGGCGTCGACTATCGCAAGCTCGCGCGCTTATGCGCTCTGGCGGCAGTTCCCGTCTGCTGCGCTCTTGGGGTCGCGTCGTGGCTGAACGGTCAGCGTTACCATGACCTGCGGCCATGGGCTTTCGGTCACGAATACCTAACCGTCGGCTGGCAGACCCGCATTCGCACGTGGGGCCTCTTCAACTACCACTTTCTCCCGCGAAACCTCGGAGTGATGTGGGCGAGTCTTCCGTGGAACGTCGCGCCCAAAGGCGCCGCCCGCACGCCGGGCACGTGGCCGTTCACCATCAGCGGCCATGGCCTCGCGCTATGGTTTACGTCTCCCCTCTACCTGTGGCTCCTGCGGCCATTGAAATCGAAGGCGACGGCCCTGACCTGGGCGGCTTTCGCCGCAGCAAGTGGCCCGATGGTGATGAACCTTTGTTACCAGAACAGTGGATGGTTCCAATTCGGCTATCGCTTCTCGAACGACTACGCCGTCTTGCTTTTCATCATGCTCGCCGTAGGCGTGAGGCGCATGGGCCGCGTGTTTTGGGTCGCGGCGGCATGGTCGGTGTCGTGGAACCTCCTGGGAGCTGTCACCTTTGAACGCGAAGCCTACGGCGCGCTCTATTCGCGCGACCCGAACGCCTTCTTCCCCCCCGACTGACATGTGACTGACACGTGACGGAGCCAAGCGGGCGTCAAGGCGACGCGTTCTTGGCTACTTCTTCTTCTCGTCGCGGGACACCGTGATGCTCTTTATGATCACCGTCGCTTGCGGCTTGTCCTGAATGCCGGTGGGCACGTTTGCAATGTCGTGAACGACCTCGACCGGCGCGCACTCTCCGAAGATTGTGTAGCTGCGGTCCAGGTGCGCCGCAGCTGCGTCGGTGATGAAAAACTGAGCGCCGTTCGTGTTCGGTCCGCGGTTCGCCATGCACAGGAGGCCTGCGCGATCGTGTTTGGCGCCCTCCCAGAGCTCATCTTTAATAACGTAGCCAGGCTCCCCGGCGCCCGTGCCCTTCGCATCTCCGCCCTGGATCATAAAGCCCTTGATAATTCGGTGAAACGTAGTCCCGTCGTACGCATGCTTGTTGACCCACACGCCCGTTTCTGAGTCCTTCCACGCACGCTTGCCCGTCGCGAGACCGATGAAGTTTGCGACGGTGACGGGAGCTTTGTCTTCGAAGAGCCTGCACTGCAGTGCCCCCTTGGACGTTTCGATTTTGGCGATGATGGCGCCTTTGCCAGGGACGTCTTTCAAGGCGTCGCTCAAGCTAAAGGTTCCGCCTAGTGGATCGCGGCCAGGCTCTCCCGCGGCGGCGCTACCGGAACTCGAAGCACCCGCGCCAGGGTCCGCTTTTGCGGCTCCCGTCGCGCTCGTTCCAGAGGGTGCCGTCGTTCCTTTGGCGTTCGCAGTATCTTTTGAAGACGCCGGGTCGAGCTCCGCAGGTGGGCTTTTGCAACCCAGACCTCCAAGGGCTACGTACGCGAGAAGGCCACCGACGAGGACGAACGTAGAATCGAGTACCGGGCGCATGGCTCGATACCTACCACAGCTCGCAAAGGCTCGCGCTCAGCGCGCAGCTGCGGGGATAACCATTTTCTGTCCTGCTCGGACGCCATGCTGCCGAGTCCAACCCGCATTCGTTTCGAGAACCCAGGAGGACGGACAGCCGACGCTACGGGTCGTGTCGGTCAGCGGCGTCGCCCCCTCGACGATGCCGACCACGAACCCATCATCCTCGACGAAGACAAGGTCGAGCGGTATGCATGTATTATGCATCCAAAAACTGTGAACGCGTCGTTCACCAAGGCGAAACAGCATGCCGCGGTCGGCGGGCATTGAGGTGCGGTACATCAACCCGCGCTGAACTTCGGCCTCAGACGCTACGAGCTCCACGTCGATACGGACGTCGTGGCCTCGGTCTCCAGCTCCAGCTCCTTCCGGAAAACTGACCTGTATCTCTTTCAAATGCGAAACCCCGTCCGGGTCGCGGGGGCAAAGGGCCGCGGCCACGGGAAGGAGAGCGGGCGGTGCCGCAACGGGCGTGGCGAGGAGGCACCGACCGCCATCATCGAATCTGCCATCCGTACTGTAGGGTGCCGATGCGCGTTCGGCGTAAGTGCGTTTCGAGGAGTCTGGGAACAAGGCCGACGTCGTCGGCGAAGCAGCGGGCGACGGCTCAGGTGGCGTACGACCACACGCGCTCGCAGCGCCGAGTGCCCCAATCAGCATGGCGACCGCAGACGCCCGGTCGAGGCCGGTTCGGCCGTCACGAAGCGTTGAATCAGCTACGAAGTCCGTCGCTCGGCGCATGTTCCGGACATGGCACGGCGGACTCCCCGTGTCACCCTCGTGGGACCGCGAGCGGGCTCTTCAGCGCGTCCGCCTTTCAAAAAAATGGCGCCGCGTCCGAACTCGGGGGGGCGAGTCTCAACGCGGCGCCAATCGCACCTGGAGCAATGAACGTGCCAGCGAAAATTACGAACATTCGCGACACTAGCCCGCATCCACATTTCATTTAAGAAATAAAATTCCTCATATGTGGAAGAGCGGCGGGCTAAATCATGCGACTTGTCACACATTTGACGAACGAGTGTCAGGCGCGAAGACTTCGTATTCCCGCCTGATGAACCTTTCCGGGCAGGGCTCGACCCACAATGCTTTCCGCGGCCTTCGCCGCCTCAACAAGTCGCTCCAAGTCGAGCCCCGTCGCGATGCCCATGCCGTGAAGCATGTAGGCCAAGTCTTCCGTGGCTACATTCCCCGCCGCGCCCGGCGCGTAGGGACAGCCTCCCATGCCGCCAACGGAAGCATCGAAGTGGCGCACCCCCATCTCCAAGCCGACGATAATGTTCGAAAGAGCCGTTCCGCGCGTGTCATGCATGTGCATCGCCACGCTGTCCAAAGGAAGCTCGCCGAGCGCACGCGCCATGATGTCGCGCGTCTGACGCGGAGTTCCTGACCCAATGGTGTCGCCTAGGGAGACTTGGTAGCAGCCCATCTCGTGCAGCTTTAAGGCGATTTCGATGGCGCGCCGAGGGTCGATGTCGCCCTCATAAGGACAACCCCAGACGGTCGAAACGTAGCCACGGACGCGCATGCCGTAGTCCAAGGCGGGCCCGATGGTCTCCTCGAACTCGGCGAGGGTCGCATCGATGCTCTTATTAATGTTCTTCCGGTTATGGGTCTCGCTCGCGCTCATAAACACGGCGATTTCATCGATACCTGCGGCCCTAGCGCGTGCGAGGCCACGCGCGTTTGGACACAGAGCGCTAAAACGTAAGCGTTGACCTTCCAGAAGGTGGTCTGTGCTCGAAGCCTGCGGCGTCGGGTGAGCCGCCAAGAGTGCCTCGGCGAGCTCGTCAGCATCCGCGAGTTGCGGAATCCACTTTGGGGAGACGAAGCTTGTGATCTCGATGCGCTTTAGACCTGCGGCGACGAGCGCATCCACCAGGCGAAGCTTCCCGCGCAGAGGCACCGTTGCATTCTCGTTCTGCAACCCGTCGCGAGGCGACACCTCGTAGAGGCTGACTCGCCCGGGAACCGCGGCAAAAAGATCGGGCGCGAGAGTCATCGTTCTTTTTTAGCTTAATTTCCTTCGTTTTGACTGTGGCCTCGCGAAGTCCGGGCCCCTTTTCGAAGGTCAGCGAGTAGGCTAGTTCCATGACTGATGATGGCCGTTCACCGCTGAGCGCTCTCAAAGGTCGACTCGCGGACGTTTACGTCCCTGCCCTCGTGTCTGGTTCACTGACCGCCCTCGCGCGGCGACTTGGAGAACGCGCGACGATCGAAGACCCACGCTTTGGTCGGTGCGCAGGTCTGGCCGCGATCGAACCGCTGCTCGCGCGGCTTGCGACCGAATTCGCCGAATCCCAAGCAACTTACACGCAGCTTGCGTCAACCGCGGGAACAGACCGCGACGCGACCGAGGGCCGACTCATCGTCAAAAGCGACGGAAGGACGCGCGACCTACCCATCGCCGTCGTTGCCGAACGGCGGCGGCTGCGCGAAATCGAGCTGCGTGTGTACTATTCGTTCGAGGGCTCGCCGTCGACACGGCAGGCTCGCACGGGGGCGAGTGCTGAGCTGGCCGGCCCGCACGAAGTCACGACGTCTTCCATCGACGCTATCGTGGACAACCTGAGACGCGGACTTGTTCACGATGCGCTCGCGAAGTTCGAGGAACGCGGGCGCCTTATTGACACGAACGGGCGCACGCACCAGCGGAACGACGGCGCACTGAGCGCGTTCTTGACGGGGTTTGTAGCGCTCGACGTCTTCGGTACTGCGGAGGACAGCCGTACGTCATGCATAGAGGCCGTCGTCACCCGGAGCGGGCGCGGAGCCAATGTTGAATCCAAGCCCACACTCCTCGCCTTCGAGCGCGGGGACAGCGGGCTGGTTCGCGAGCTCCGTATCTACGAAAGGTGAATCGCGTGGTTAGCAGCGAGCTAGGTCAGCTTCGCCACCGCCTCCCCAAGCTTTTCGCAGCATGACTCATACTTGAGATTGCCTGTTCCTGACGCGTCAAAGTGCAGGCAAACATCGACCGGCCCCTTCGCGTGGAAAGGACATTTCGCCGAAACGAGGCGCATCCCGAGATCACGTGCCGCTTGACGGAGCTCGCTCACCACTTTTTGGTTTTGGACATCCTCGAGCGCCATCGTTTTACGACCGACAGCAATCGTCACTTTGACCGGAACCATTAGACCCCCGAAAGACGAAGATGCCGCTTCGTCGACGGCGTAAAGGCAATCGCGTACTGACCGCTGAAACAAGCGTGGCAAAAGTGAGCCCGACTGCGATCGCGCGTGTCGTCTCCTACCTCTGTCACCGCGTCGAGCATGCCGTCGAGCGAGAGATACGCGAGTGAGTCAGCCGTCACGTAGCGAGCGATCTCGTCAACGGTGTGGCTGGAGGCAATCAGCTCACTCCGCGTCGGCGTGTTGATTCCGTAGTAGCAAGGCCACTGCGTCGGCGGGCTTGAAATACGAAGGTGAACTTCCCGCGCGCCGGCGTCGCGCACCATCTTGATAATTTTGCGAGACGTCGTGCCGCGAACGATGGAGTCGTCAAGGACGACCACGCGCTTGCCTTTGATGACGCCTGCGACTGGATTGAGCTTTAGGCGCACGCCGAAATGACGAATCGACTCTTGTGGCTCGATAAACGTACGGCCGACGTAGTGCGACCGGATAAGGCCCATCTCAAAAGGAATGCCCAACTTCCCCGCGTAGCCTATCGCCGCCGGTACGCCTGAGTCAGGCACCGGGATAACGACGTCGGCCTCCACCGGGTTTTCGAGCGCGAGCCTGCGACCAAGCTCCTTGCGAACCTCGTACACGCTGCGCCCGTTGAGATTCGAATCGGGACGTGCAAAGTACACGTACTCAAAGACACATCGCTGCGGTTTCGGCAAATCTGGCAAGCGCGTGCTTTTGACGCCAGCGCTGTCGATGACGAGCATCTCGCCGGGCTCGACGTCCCGCATGTACTCTGCACCGATGAGATCGAAGGCAATCGGCTCGCTCGCGACGACGTACGCGTCTTTTCGGCGGGAGGGCAAAATGCCAAGGCAGAGAGGGCGGATTCCGCGCGGATCGCGCACGGCGATGACCGTATCCGGCGTCATGAAGAGCAGCGAATAAGCGCCCTCCACCTTCGACAACGCGTCGCGAATCCGGTCTTCAATCGAAACCTCTTTGCTGCGCGCGACGAGATGGACGAGCACCTCCGTATCCGACGTGGACGAGAAAATGGAGCCCTGACGCTCGAGCTCGGCGCGCACTTCCTCCGCGTTCGTCAGGTTACCGTTGTGACAAACCGCGAGGGAGCCGCCCGCGTAGTCAACCGCGAAGGGCTGCGCATTCCGAATATGCGACCCGCCGGCCGTGGAGTAACGGACGTGCCCAATAGCAAGATGCCCCGGAAGCTTTTGGAGCTGCTCGGCGCCGAAGGTGTCTTGAACGAGGCCCATCGCCCGGTGGGCAAAAAGCCCCTCCCCGTCGCTCGTGACGATGCCGGCCGACTCCTGACCTCGGTGCTGAAGCGCGTGCAACCCGAGGTACGCGATATTGGAAGCTTCCGTGTGTCCGTAGACCGCTACGACGCCGCAATGGTCGTGGAAACGATCGTCATCGGTATCGAACAGCGGAGTGCCGTCACCATCGAGTAAACCGCTTGGCGGTAACACCTGCGACCGGCCCAACCGCGATCCTAGGGTCGCGCATCCGTCCGCCGGGTCAAGAACGGTGATGGAGCGATGCTTCGTCAGCATGGGGTGGGCGGGAAGGTAATCGCGCCCCCGCGCAGACGCCAGCGCTACCGTGGTTCGGATGAAGCAACGGGCGCCGGGTAGGTCGCGGTGACAGCTACCTTGTACCTGACGTGTGTGTGCGCCATGGATGCGAGCGGCAGCGCTTGAAGCTTAGCGGTGACACTGGCTGAGCACGCCTTCATCACCTTCGGGGAGCACCGAAGGCACGTCGGCACCACGACATGCGCGGACGCCTTCTTGAAGTTTACCTCTGCAACGTAGTGAGCCGCTCCGCCGCTCGGCGGAATACACGAAGGCGCGAGCTCCGCAATCGCAGACGCGAGGGCGCGCTCGACGTCGACGAGCGGGTCACAATCCTCCGCTGCGGTCGAGCCCCTTCCCGGCTTCTGGCACAGAAGCGTCGTGAATGGCCCAAACGTCGGCTTCGTGCTCGGGAGCCCGCGATCGTCAAGCCTCGTCGGACGACCCGACGCGCCGTCTGCGGCCGGAAGCGAAAGAGCCCCTCCGTCGAGGGAAAGAGGGACCACCCGTGCGTCGGCGCGCGGGCGGCGCCAGAGGTAGAGCGGAATGGCGACCAACGCGAGTCCGAGCACCAAAGCCACGACCACGTGTGCCCGCGCTGGCCGGTCGGCCGCGAGCTCCAAGGCACTGAAACTCGGGCGCGACCGCAGCATGGCGAGCGGCTCGGAAGGAGGAAGCGAGGCGCGCACCGGTCTCCCCGGATCCGCGCGAACCATCGCGGTGGAGTGCGTTGAAAGCGTCGCACGCGCGTTCGCTGGGCTAGCGCGCGGGACAGGCGAGGAATCTCCCACGAGCGCATTGCCTAGGTCGGGTCGATCAGCGCGCGCACGTTCATCCCCGGCTCATAACGCGCGATCGAAGCCACCAGGTCGAGTCCTTCGGGCAGCATCCCCTGAACTTGACCCACCACCTGCTCCACCAGATTTCGAGCCTCTTGTTGACCCGGCCCGGTCATACAAATGGCGAACCGAAGCGGTCCCGTACGTCCACCGGTAACGGCCGTGAGGGACAGGAGAAGCATGTCGGTGAGTTCGACTACACGCGTCGCAGCGCGCCGAAAAGCGAGCATTTCGAGGATTGTCGGGCGGTCCGAGACGAGTCGATTCGGGCCGCGGATCTCGTAGCGCGCGAGGCTGAGAGGCTGCTCGACCCAGTCGCTGAAGGCCGCCTCTTCGTCGAGCGCACGCGTAAAGTTATCGCGGAGCAAAAGCCCTGTGAGACCGTCGCGGCGCGAAAGGTAGTTCCGGGCGCGCTTGTGGGGCAGGCTCTCGCTCGCGAAGCTCACCAGTTTGAGTCGCAACTCGCCGATCTGAAACTCCCCTCCGTGCATCAGATTTACGATCTTTTTGCGCTCGTACGTGTGTTCGACATACGTGCCGTTCGTCGAGCCGAGATCGTCGATCGTCCAGGAACCCGTCGCCCACTTCACGTTCGCGTGATGACCGCTCACCGTGGCTTCGGGAACGACGATGTCGACGTCGCTTCGGCGACCGATCGTGAGGCTCGGCCGTTCGAGCACGATGAGCTCGCCGACGAACTCAGGCGCGTTCGTCGCAAACGTCGCGAGCAGCGACTGCGAGCCGGGAGCGAACGCCGATTGCGCATTTCGTCCGGGAGGCGGCCCGGGGTCGAGGCGCTCATGCGGAACCTGAACCGGATTCGTCGTGAGCTGCGCCGGGTTGAAAAAGCGCAGGTGCCGTGCCGGGAGGCGCTGTTGCGGGTCGTCGGCAAGACACCGGAAGATTTGCTTAATTTCGTCGACGCTCAGGCCGGCGGGCACGTCGAACATGATCTGCTGACGCATGGGCTTCGAGCGAGGCTTGTAGCCGGGCTCGGGGACGCGGCACGTCCACATCTCCCAAAGGGCAAGACCGAGCGCGTAGAGGTCGTCCTCGATCGAAGCGCCGCCCGAACGAATTCGCTCGGGCGCCATATAGTTCGGGGTGCCCCCATCCGGCGGAGCGCCCGGGCGGCGAGCCGAAAGGCGCGCACGTTCTTTCGCGAAGCCGAAGTCGAGAACGATGGCTTTGCCTATCGAACCATCCGGGTTCGAGGTCACCATCACGTTGCCCGGTTTCAGGTCGCCGTGCACCAAGCCGCAGGCATGGATAGCCGCCACGCCCTGACAAAGATCTGCCGCGATCCTCCGAAATTCGTCCGAGGTGTAACCGCCTTGAGCCTTCTTCCGCCGAATGTGGGTGTGGAGCGTTTGACCCGTGATGTGTTCCATCACGAGGATGGGCCCGTACGCCGACGGTGCGAGGTCGTGGACCCTGCAAACGTTCGGGTTCGACACCGTACGCGCGAGGATCAGCTCCTGCCGAAGCGCCTCGTCGTCGCCGGGCATGCGCGCCTCCTCGCGCACGATCTTCAACGCCACCGGCTGTTGCGTCGTTCGGTCGTAGGCAAGAAAGACCTCACCCATGCCTCCCTTGCCGAGGCTTTGGCGGATCTCATAGCGATCGTTGATCACCGACCCGTGAGTGATCGGGGGCGGCGTAGGTGTCGTGCGCTGCGTCTCGGTCATTGCCTGCGCGTCTGGTTGCCTTTGTAGCAACGCCAAGGAGCGTCGTTCATTCTAGGAGCTGAAGCAACAGGGAACGCCTTAGCGGAACTGGATGGGGCGACTCGCCTGGACGATGCCCGGGTTGAGGTTGCCGCTTGGGCCGCTGTACGTCGGCTCTCCTTTGAACAGAAAATAACCGCCCGTGGCTAAACCGCCGGCGAGCACAACGCCTCCCGCGACCCAAACCCACGTCGGAAGGCCCTTGCTCGGTTCGGGCTCAAGGGTTACGGCGACCTCGCGCGCCTGTCGGTCCTGGATGAGCACCTCGGCTTGGTACGTACGCATCTTCGGGGCCGTTACTTTTAGCGTGTGCCCACCCGTCGACAAAACACCCGACCAACCCCCCGTGCCGACCACGCGGCCGTCGACAAGGACAGTGGACCCCGGCGAGGCGTGGACGCTCAGTCGGCCATCATGGATGATCTTCACCATCGCGATGGCGACCGAGACGCGCGCGGCTCCGCCGACGGGGACGTCCTTTAAAACCTCTTCGAAGCCCTCCTTTCGGACCCGAAGTTTGCGTAACCCGATGTCGACCACGACGGGTGGAACCGGCGAGCCACCGATGGCCTCGTCGTCGATGCTGAGTTCGGCGCCGGGTTCGTCAATCGTCACCTGGAGCGTTGCAGTGAACGGCTCCATGACCTGAACGAGTTCGCGGGCGTCGCTCTTGTCTTGCGCTCCGAGAACGGCCTCGCCCTCCTTCAAGTATTGCCGAATGAGGTGAAGGGACCGAGCGTAGTGGCGGAGGTTTTTCTCGCACGCCGCCATGTTCCATAGGAGACGCGGATCTTTCGACCGCGCGTAGGCGCTCGAAAACTTCACGAGCGAACCGGCGTGGTCGCCGTCCGCGTACAGCACCTTGCCTGAGGCGTAATCGGCTTTGGAGTCACCCTCGAGCGTGTCGGCGAGCGAGGGTGTTGACGGCGCGGCTGCGGGTGGAATTGCCGCGGGGACTAGCGCGGGAACCGGAACAGCCGCCGAATCGCGTTTGGGGCGAGTCGGCTTTTGCGCGTACGCCTCACTCACGAACAGCGAAGCGGCAAGAATACCGGTAAGCCCTATCGGCAGTTTCATCACTTGAGTCCCATTTGTAGAGGGTTCTTGTCGGGCGCGAGAGCCGGCGACGCCGAGGCAGGAGGTGAGGCCGAAGCCACGATTCCAGCGTCATGCTTTCCACGCCGCTGCGCGGACGCGCGCGGGGACGAAGCTAGAAACGGGGCGGGCGGCGCCGCAGAAACGGCGGGCGGAGGAGTCGTCACGACGGCGTCGGCGTTTTCCGCGACGACCGCGGGTGGAACCACGGCGGACAGCAAAGGTTGCGCCGACGCGACGAGCCCTACGGAGCTTCGCGCGTCAGGCGCTCGCAGGGCGACACGAGTGGCGATAACAAACGCCGCCGAGACGGTCGCCAAGGACGCGATTCCCATCAGCATTTGAGCACGTCGCTTGCGCGGTGGACTCTCCGCAGCGGGCCGCGCGTTTGGAAAAGCCTGAACTGGGGCTTCGGCGAACGCCGCGGGCGCAACGGGGCTCGTCAAGTTCGTCATGGCCACCGACTGAGGGGCAGCCATCGCGCCAACGATGCCCGTTCGATCGGCTCCCTCCGAGGCGGCTGCCGACGACAAAAGCTCCAGCGACAGCCGAGGCTGCGAACGCTGTCCCTCGGCGCCGGCGGTCGGCAAAAGCGACGCGCCGAGTACGCGAGCGATTTTCTCGACGGTTTCCTGCTGGCCCTGCGACGCAAAGGGGGCGAGCGCCACGGCAAACTCTTTGACCGACGCATGCCGCTCATGCGGCTTGTTCTGCATGCAGCGGGCGATGGCGAACTCGAGGTCGAGCGTCACTTCCGGTCGTAGCGAGGAGAGGCGTTCAGGCTCGTTGTTCAGGATAGCGCCGATGATCTCCGCGAGCGTGTCGCCGTCGAACGGCTTCCGATTCGACAAAAGCTCGAACAAGATCACGCCCAACGCCCAAATATCGGACCGCGCGTCCACATGCTTGCTCGCAATGAGCTGTTCGGGCGACATGTAGTGCGGCGTACCCATGACCGCCGCCGTTTGAGTCAGCGCTTGGCTCGCCGTGTCCGCGACTTTCGAGATTCCGAAGTCTAAGACTTTGACGATCGAGCGCCTGTCCGGTCGCTTCGCCAGAAACAAGTTGGCGGGCTTCAGGTCGCGGTGAACGATTCCCGCGGCGTGCGCTTCGGCGAGTGCCTCGCAAGCTTCGAGGACGTAACCGACCGCGTCGGCTATCGGAAGCGGCCCGCAGCGATCGAGGAGATGAGAGAGGTCTTCGCCCTCGAGATACTCGAGCACCATGAAGGGCGCGCCGTCGTCGAACTTGCCGACGTCGAGCACCCGCGCGACGTGCTCTCCCCGGATTTTCGCCGCCGCTCTGGCCTCTCGTGCAAACCGCTCGACGATTTCGGGATTCGCGAGAGTCTCGGGCAGGAGGTACTTGATAGCGACTTTTTGATCGAGCTCGATATGGCGTGCGGCGACCACCACGCCCATGCCGCCGACGCCGAGCACGCGCTCGATAATGTACTTTCCGGCGAGCGTGCCGCCGATTTCTGGCACCGGCATCAGGGACCACATTCCGCGGGAGCGCGAATGCGATAGGCGCCGCCGGTTTGGGCCAGTGTTCCGAAGAATGCCCAATACACGTAGAGCCCATTGGGGCCAGCCCCGAGGTCAACGCCGAGCGCATCTCCGGGTGCGCCGCGCAAATCGGCGAGAACCGTGGGAGCGACAGCGACAGCGCCGCCGGTAGGAACCCACAGAATACCTACGTTTGACGAATAGAATACGCACTTGTCATTCGCGACGATCCCACGCGGGTAGAGCAGATTCCCGTGCTTCGTCAGTGCGCTTACGCCCGCTTGATCGACCAGCTTTGTAAATGCAGTGGCTCCCGTTTGTGTTGGCGCGGGGTTGGCGCGGTACACGGAGTTGCCCTGCAAAAAGAAAGCGGCTCGCTGCTGCACGACGACCGCCGACCGGAGCGCCTCAATGGGTCCGCTTCCCCCCGTTGGATCCCCTAGCCCGCAAACGACGGAGGTCGGCGGCATAACGCTGCAGTGAAACATGAGACCGTCGCGCGTTCCAAAAAGGAACTGGCCTTGCGGTAACGCCGCTATCGTCGTCGCGCGTGTCATCGGCGCACCCGCCTGTTCCGTCGCACCCGCGATGTCACTCGCCGCAATAGACACGGACCCAGGCCCTCCGGAATCCATCGCCCAAAAGTACTGTTGAGTCATCCCTGCGCCGAGGTACGCGACGCCCTGCGGCCGGTTGCCAGGAGGCACGAACGGGATGGAGGACACCTTCAAATTCGTGGCAGGACCGGAAACGATAAATCCTAAGTTGTTTTCGACCTCGGCTATCGCCACGGAGGTGTCATAACCGGAAATGAATCGCGTGCCGGGTCGAGAATTGATGACGCCCTGACCCACCTGCTTTCCAGGCGTGCCGTCGCTGACTACCGCGAGGCCTTGCTCACCGGCGACGTAAAGTGCTGTCCCCGCCAGGGCGACTCCTGTGACGAAGCTTTCCGGCATGACGAGCTCGGGGACTCCAGCATTCGGTAGTCCTCCCTCCCCGTTCGAAGGCACTCCGCCGTCGACGCCCGTTGGACGCGACGCGCCACCGCTGCACAGCGGCTGCGATGAAAGCTTCGCCGGACAGCGCCCGACAGCGCCGTAAAGCTCCGCGCGCTTCGAGGTGATAAGCCGGCAAAAGGGCGCGGCGAGTTCGACGGTCTGACCCACGACGCGCCAGCCTGCGTCACCGTTGTCGATCGGGACGAAGCACCGGCCGTCGAGACAGGTCCCCACGTCAGAGGTCGCGAGAGCCAGGTTCGCCGTGACCGGATCCTGGCCGCTCAGCGGAAACGAGCAACGTCCGCTCGCGTCTGTAGCCGCAACGAAACCGTCGATCGGCTGCGCGCCGGCAAGGCACGTGCGCGGTTCGAAGCAGGCGCCTCCGCGGCTTTCCTCCCCAAAAACTAGGCTGGCCGCGTAGTCGGGAAGCGTGGCCGAATCGACGAACGAGCTTTTGCACACGCCGTCGATGACGGTTTCGTCGGGGTCTGCGCACACCGAGATAACGGCAGCGCCGTAGGGGTCGAACTCGTCCTCCGTCACAAGTCCCGGAGTGACGCCGGGACCGGGAGGGAGGTACTGCGCGGGTAGCTCGCCCGTGGCCGATCCGTCGTTCACAAACGTGAGCGGGACGTTCAGCAGTCCCGTACGCCCACCGCGCGGCACCGTCGTGCGAATGTCGCGGAGTACCCGTGGTTTGCGATCCTGAAACGCAATCACGCGGACGCGAATGGTGAGGTTCGGGTCGTCAGGTTCGACGATGGCGATCGTACCTGGCATTTCGACCGTGCCGTCCGGCCTGACGCGCCCTACTACGTTGTGCTTGACCGCGGTCCCCGCCTTGATGGTCAGCGACACCACGCTGATGTCCTTCGGCGTTTGCAGGTCGGTCGTGATGGCGAGCATCAGGCCGCCCTTTTTCGAGCCGCAGCCAGGAAGTATCGCCGTAAGCGTCGCGAGGGAGAAGGTCGCAGCAGCCGCCAGCGAGCGAAGAGCGATCACAGCCATCGCGAGGAAGGCTACGGCAAAGACGAGTTCAAGAGCAACGAGCGAACTTGGCTTACATCAAGACACGAGGCCGTACAGACTCTCGAGCGCTTCATCCAACTTGGTCACCTCCGTGCCCCCTGCTTGCGCCATATCAGGCCGGCCGCCGCCTGCGCCTCCGAGAAGCTGCGCTATCGGCCTAATGAGATCGCCCGCTTTGAACTTCCCGACAAGTGACTTGGAGACGGTGCAGACGAGCTGCGCTTTTGGACCGTGGATAGAGCCAAGTAGGACGATCGCGTCGCCGAGCTTATCGCGTAGCTTTTCGGCGAGTTCGCGAAGCATCGCCACATCATCAACGTCGACTTTGGCCGCAATGACCTTTCCGAACGGGAACGCGCGGGCTCTCGCGACGAGGTCATCGACACGTCCACCGGCCCCCGAACCCGCGCTGCCTCCAGAGCCGCCGAAGGCTACTTTTCGTTTGAGCTCGCTCAGCTCCTTTTCGGCTTTTTTACTGTCTTCGATGAGCTTTTCGATCTTTTCGAGAAGCTCGCTCGGGGCTGCCTTCAGGAGCTTCGCGGCGCTCTTCACGGAACTCTCGAGCTGCCTCACGTAGCTCAGGGCGTTCAAGCCGGTAGCCGCCTCGATGCGCCGCACGCCGGCCGCGATACCGCTATCGGAGAGAATCTTGAAGAGGCCGATTTCGCCCAGCGAGCGCGCATGGGTACCTCCGCACAGCTCGACCGAGTCGGTGGTCATCGTGAGAACGCGAACGACGTCGCCATACTTATCGCCAAAAATCGCCAACGCCCCGCGCTGCTTCGCCTCCGACTGCGAGAGAACGTCGGTCACCACATTCGCGGCTTGAAGGATTTTATCATTCACGAGATCCTCAATGGTTTGGAGCTGTTCGGGCGTGAGCGCCTTCGCCGCCGAATAGTCGAAACGAAGCCGCGAAGGCCCCACCAGAGAGCCCTTTTGAGTCGCCGTCTCCCCGACTGTCTTACGTAAGGCCCAGTGGAGCAAATGGGTGGCTGAATGGTTTCGGCGCGTCGCGCTGCGGAGGGCGTGAGCGACTTCGAGATGCACGACGTCTCCCACGGACACCACGCCGGAGATCACCTCGCCGAGATGCACAATGAGCCCGTCAAGCGGCTTCTGTGTATCTTCCACGCGAATGACGGCGCCGCCCGTCGTCCGAATTTCCCCGCAATCGCCCACTTGACCACCGGACTCGCCGTAGAACGGCGTCTCGTCGACCACGACCGCGACCTTGTCCCCACGCTTCACGGCGAGCGTCGGCGTGCTCGGTGACACCTCGCCGTGGGCAAGAAACAGCACCCGACCTTCGCCCTCTTCGCGGTCGTAGCCCGTAAAGCGCACGCTCGCGGCCGAGGCGCCGCCGTGAGCCTCGCGCAGGGCCTCGAGAGCTTTTTGGTAAATGGAGGCGACGGCGTCATCCATCCGGAACGCCTCGCTGCGCGCTTTTTGCTCGGCCATCGCACGCTCGTAGGCGCCTACGTCGATCGTCAAGTGGCGCTCGTGCGCGATAACCTCGGTGAGGTCCATCGGGAATCCGTACGTGTCATACAGCTTGAACACGGCGTCGCCCGGAATCACTGTCCCGCCGGACTTTCCGAGTCGCCCGACCTCTTCATCGAGCATCTTGAGACCGCGGTCGATGGTCTCGCGAAAGCGGACCTCCTCCTGCTCGACCACGCTCGCGATAATCTCTTTGCGCGCGATGAGCTCGGGATAGGCCTCCCCCATTTGGCTGACGACCTCGAGCGCGACTTCGTGGAGAAACGGCTTTGTGATTCCTAAGCGATGCCCGTGACGAATCGCTCGTCGCATGACACGCCGAAGCACGTAAGGGCGCGCGGCGCGATCGGGGAACACGCCTTCAGAAATCAAAAAGGCTGTCAGTCGCGCGTGGTCGGCAATGACACGCATCGAGACGTCGTCAGGGCTTTGCGAGCCGCCGTAGCGCTTGCCCGAAAGCTGCGCCCCTTTCTCAACGAGTGACCGCAGCAGGTCGGTATCGTAATTTGTCGTCTTGCCTTGAAGCACGCTCGTCATGCGCTCGAGCCCCGCGCCCGTGTCGACCGCAGGCTTCGGAAGCGGGCTTAGCGCGTACCCACCGCCTTCGATTTCGGTGCGGTTGAACTGCATGAAGACGAGGTTCCAAATCTCCATCCAACCCTTGCCATCGTGCGTCGGCTCTTCACCGAACGTCGAAGGCGTGGGCGCGCCGTCCCCCGTGAAGAAGTGGAGCTCAGTGCACGGGCCACACGGGCCGGTGTCGCCCATCTGCCAGAAATTGTCGCCGGGCATTCCAGGAATACCGATGATGCGGTCGTCACCGAAGCCTGTCACTTTTTTCCAAAGCGCGCGCGCCTCGTCGTCGGCCGGAACCCCCTCGGCGCCTCCGAATACCGTGATTACGAGTCGCTCTTTAGGAATCTCCCACTCCCGCGTGAGAAGCTCCCAGGCAAACGGGATAGCGTCTTCCTTGAAATAATCGCCAAAGCTGAAGTTGCCGAGCATCTCGAAAAACGTGTGATGACGTGCAGTGACGCCGACGTTTTCGAGGTCGTTGTGTTTCCCCGAAATTCGGATGCACTTCTGGCTCGACGTCGCACGAGTGAACGGGCGGCGGTCTTTTCCGGTAAAGACATCTTTGAAGGGGACCATGCCTGCGTTCGTAAACATCAGCGTCGGATCGTTTTCAGGAATGAGCGGCGCCGAAGCGCACACCTCGTGGCCTTTGCCTTTGAAAAACGAAAGAAACGAGGCGCGGATCTGAGAGCTAAGCAAGCTTGTCTTCGAGCTCATGGAGGTGCCGATTCTTAGCACCTTTCGCGCCTTTTTACGCGGTTTCCGAAGTCTACTTCGCGAGCGTCGCAATCTCCGAGCCCACGCTCGCGATGGCACTCTCGACGGCGCCGTTGACGGCGCGATCTTGAAGCGCTTCGAGCTGCCGAGCCGCATTAAAGCCATTCGCCGGCGAAGCTGACGCGGAGGACAGAGACGAGTTGCGAAAGTTGGACGCCTGGGCCGACGGCGCGCCGTCGCTGGCCGAGGCTGAGCCCCCGATGGTCCCCTTCAAGATTTGCTGCGGTATGCGCCGAATCGAGAAATCCACGTGCGCCGAAACCACCACGCCGCCATCCGTCGCCATCGACCGTGAAAGACGCGTGAGGTTTCCGTCGACGAGCAGAACGGGAATCTTTCGTGCAGCCGCGCGGCGAAGGACCCCTGCGTCGGCGGCTTCAAGAATCAGGGCGCCGCGAATCAGACTCGCCCTGGTACGGGCCGCCGTTCGCATCAGCGCGTCGAGGTCCGTGCGTTGTCCCGTGTTGTTTCGCATCGCGCCGAGCTGAACCACGTAACGCGCGGTCTCTACGCCCTTCAGCAGGTCAACGGCGGCGTCGCGAGATACGCGAAGCTTTTCGGCGGCGTCTTTCATGGAAGACTTCGCGCTCGGAAACGATTCCGTTCGCATGGCTTGCTGAAGTGCGGGCACGGCGTCTTTGTCACCGAGCGCCCCGAGCGACACGGCACACGCGACGCGGACGGCCGGATGAGGATCGCGGAGCCCGGCTTCGAGGTCTGCGCGCGCCGTCACGCCGCCCGCGCGGCCGAGTCGGAGAGCCGCTTGCACGCGCACACGAAAGTCGGTCGACTCGACGAGTTCGCGGTCGACGGCGAAAGCCTTCGAGTGGCCGAACGCCGTCAGCATAGCCACCGCAAAGAGCAGGCATCTCAGATGCCGCTGCACGACCCGATGGGCGCTCAAAGGAGGCTCTTGAGCTCGGCCTCGACCTCAACCTCTTCGCCTTCGCGATAGCCGACATGAACAAACCGAATGACACCCTTCTTATCGACGATGAACGAAGACGGCATGGTGGGTGGACGCCACTTGTTTGCTATTTTCTTGTCAACGTCCCAGAAAAGCGGAAAATTCGCGCCGTACGCAGCGCCGAATTCCTTCAAGCCCTTCGGCTCGTCATCCTCACTGATAGCGACGACCTCGAGGCCCGACGCGGCGAACTTCACGCGAAGCGCTTCGAGCTTGGGGAACGACTTTTTGCACGGCTCGCACCACGTCGCCCAGAAGTCCACGAGGACGACTTTTCCGGTCGACTCTCCAAGGGAGAACTTGCCCTTGCCGTTGGCGCTCTCGGCGGTGAACTCAGGGGCGGGGTTATTGACTAAGTCATGCTTCGCGCCACGGCTGCCACCCGAAGGCGAAGACGTGGGCGACTCGGCAGACCCGACCGCGCTATCGCAAGCCGAGCCAAACACGGCACCACATACGAAGACGCCGCTGACGCCCCTGAGCACCACGGTCGCTCCGAGGTACTTTTTACGGCGCGCGCGCAAGGCAAGCATCATGGCATTCTACGGTATCAGAGCGGCAGGCAAGCGCGAGTGACTCCGTGCCTGCAGGGCGTCTTTACAGCTATGCGCGGGTCACCCGATACAGGCCACCGATCGCCGGCGAAAAAGCCGCTACTTCGTTTCGGAGCAGGTTTTCTTCCCTGCACTCGAAGTGCAAGATGTCCCCTTCGGGCAGTCGCCGTCAGCCTTGCACGGACGTCGGCAAACCGGAGGGACGAGCACGAATCCAGACGGACACACGCCCGACGTAGGTTGCACTTGAAGCACCGGAAGCGAGGTCGCCCTCACGACGACGCCAGCGTCTGGACTTACCGCGGGGGGAACTGCCGTGCCCGAATCGGGCCTCGCAGCGACCGCTAAGCCTGAATCGAGCGCACCCGTGCCGCCTGCGTCGTTCTTCAACCCACCCGCGTCAGCGAGGGCTCCGACTTTACCCGCGACGCTACCGCCCAGACCACCGGCTACGACGGGAACGACAGGCAGAACGGCTCCGGGCAACGCGAACGCTTCCGGCGCGATCCAACCGAGCAGCTTTGTGCCGTCTGCCGTAGTTGGGTCGTCGAAGCGCACAAGCACCGCGGTACTAAAGAATTTGGCAATCTTGACGACCGGGGTGCCCTTTGCGAGCGTCGCAACGTCGGCGCCGCTTGCGGGAAACGCCTTGGCCTTCGTCCCGTCTTTGCCAATCAAGGCAGGCTCGTCAGCGATTTTCGTCTCGCTCGCATACCGTAATACGTCTTTTTCGTTCTTCGCGCCGCTCCCCGACACGGCCACGGTAGGAGCGGTCGCGACGGACGACTCGTCGTCGGCGGCCAGGTCCTTCTTCTTTTTTAACAGTGCGCAACCGCTCAGAAGGGCACAGGAAAGAACGAGCGAGACAACGGGGAAGAGCGTCGGAAATCGAGACTTTGCGAACATCATCATCCTCACTTGCAAATGTCGCGGTTAGCCGCGCAAACCTTGGGTCCCGTGCAGTTCAAACACAGCGGCGACGCTGCGGGACACCCACCGATTCTCACGCAATTTCGATGGCAAAGGTTGTCTTTCACCAGCGTAAAGTCCGACGGACACTTGCCGTTTGTCGGCGCAAGAACGCCTACGCTAGCGGCCGGTTCCGCTGCGGTTGCGGGCACGACAGGAATCGCCGGAACGACGACCGGTGGCGGCGCGGAGGCATCGACCGAGACGCGCGGCGCACCGACGACCGTGCAAACGGTGACGGCGTCGCCTTTGCCGCCGGTCGCAAGCAGCCTGTTCGCCGCCCCCTTGCACGCTTGTCCGTTCGCACAATCGCTATCAAGGGTGCAGACTTTCCCGCAAAACGGCGTATCGCCAATAAGTGCAGTTTCGGGCGCAGCGCATTTGACGAATGCGGTCCCTGCGTCGACCGGCGCTGTGAACGAGTCTTGATTTACCCAGCCCATGAGCCTTCGCTGGTCTTTCGGATTCGTGAATGCGACCAAAAAGAACTTGTCGCGCTGCGCCAATTCCGTGACGGAACCGCCTTTCGCGAGTGTCGCGACGACCTTTCCGATGCCAGGGATCTCGCGCACGTTGGTCACGCGTTGAAGTGTCCCGAGGACGTTTTCGAGCTTCTTCTCATCCGGGAAGCGCGACACATCGTTCTCATTGGCCGCCGTCGGAGTCACAACGGCATTCACGACCGGTGGTGGAGCGGCGTCGGCCTGCTCGGCCACCACCGGAGTTGCTTCCGCATCGGCCTCGCTTACGGCGCCGAGCTTCTTGGCCAGAAGGCCGCAGCCGCTCATCCAAACGAGCGAGACGAACGACACGAGCGCTAAGCCCGTCAGCTTCGAGAACCCAAGACTTCGGGTGGACGTCGGCATTTGCGCCGGAGGCTATCAGGAAGATTCTTGCGGCCGAAAATTAACGGCAGGGGCCAGCGTCAACGCTCGCTGTCCACCGCAGAGAGCCAGCTAAAGAGAATGCGGTAGCCTTCAAAGAGGAGCGAAAGCTCCGTCGATTCGTTCTTTTGGTGCGCCTGGGCGTTCTCGCCGGGGCCGAAGTTGATCGCCGCCATGCCGAGCTGAGAAAACCGAGCTACGTCGGTCCACGCCTGTTTCGGCTCAATGCTACGAACGCCGGCTTCAATAAGCGCCTTGACGAGCGGATGCGACGCGTTCGGCATCGCAGCGGGCGCGAGGTCGGTGAATTGCACATCGGCCTTGTCGCCCACGAGCGCAAGAACGTCTTGCTGTGCGACGGCAAGAGGCGTGTTCGGCGCAAAGCGATGATTCAGGTTCAACGTGAAGGCATCGGGGACGACATTCCGACCGCGACCGCCGTTCGCGAGGGTTACCGTGGTCGTCGTGCGATAGAGAAGTCCGTCGATGTGATGCTCGATGGGCGCAAGGACGGCGAGCCTATCGAGGAGCCCGGCGGCCTTTGTGATGGCGTTCTCGCCCTCCCACGGCCGCGCGCTGTGGCCGGTCCGACCATGAAACGTGACGGTCGCCTGAATCGACCCGCAACAACCGAGATGAAGGCGGTTATCGGACGGTTCGAGGCAAACGGCCAAGTCGGCCGTTTTGAGATCGGCGTCCTCGTCGAGCACGCGCCCTAGCTCGTTCTCGACGAACGACCCCTCCTCACGCGCGTAGAACACGAGTGTGACGTCGCAGCCCGCGAAGTCGCCTAGCGTCTCCGCGATGACAATCATGACGGCGAGGCCGCTTTTCATGTCGGCTGCCCCGGCGCCGAAGCAGCGGCCGTGCTCGATACGCGCCGGACCGTTCTCCGTGCGCACGGTGTCGAGATGCCCCGCCAGAACGATGTGCGGCCTGCCCGTCTCACGACCACGCACCAGAGGAACCACGATCGAATCTCCGTAGCGACGGATTGGACTCGCGAGATCGAGTCGCGCCAGACGCTCGGACACGGCGTCGCAGAGAGCTCTTTCATCGCCAATCGGAGACGCGATGGCGCAAAGCCAGAGAAGCGTCTCCTCGAGCGAAATGGCCGTCGGCGTGCGCGTGGCGAGCGTCTCCATGGCCATCTAAGCTACGCTTTCGTCGACGACGCCGTCAGACCGGAACGTTGAAATCGCGCAGAGCGGCGTTGAGGCTGACTTTGCGGTCGGTGCTCGCGGTTCGCTTTCCGATAATGAGCGCACATGGCACCCCGTACGAGCCTGCAGGAAAGGCCTTCATTCGCGTCCCCGGAATGACGACCGAGCGCGCCGGGACGCGCCCGCGATACTCCACCACGTCGGATCCGCTGACGTCGAGGATCACGGTCGAAGACGTGAGCACCACGCCCGTCCCGATGACCGCCTCTTGGCCCACGTGAACGCCCTCGACAATGACGACGCGCGAACCGATAAACGCGCCATCCTCCACAACCACGGGACTTGCGCCGGGTGGCTCCAGGACGCCGCCGATACCGACGCCCCCCGACAGGTGGCAATCGCGACCAATCTGCGCGCACGAACCGACCGTGGCCCATGTGTCGACCAGCGTGCCCGACCCGACCCGAGCCCCGATGTTCACGTACCCCGGCATGACAATGACGCCCGGTTCGCAAAAAGCACCAAACCGCACGACCCCCGGCGGGACGACGCGGATCTTCTGCGCTGCGAGGTTCTTTTTGAGCGGAATCTTGTCATGAAACTCAAATGGACCGACCTCCAGCGTCTCCATCGCGCGGATGGCGAAGTACAGAAGAATGGCCTCTTTGACCCACGCGTGCGTGATCCAAGCGGTTCCCTCGGGCGACCCCGGTTCGGGTGGTGACGCGACGCGAAGCCCGCCTCGATCGAGGTTGGCAATCGTTCGCTCCACCGCCGCGACGTGAACCGAGTCTTTCAACAAGGCGCGGTCCGCGAAAGCGGCCTCGATGAGCCCTCGGTCCTGCGGGTCGCTCATGGGTTCAGCCGGCGACGGGAGCGACTTTGCTTGCAGGGAAAAAATAGCCGATTTCAACGCGGGCGTTTTCGGCAGAATCGGACCCGTGAACCGCATTTTCCCCGACGTTGCCGCCGTGAGCCTTCCGAATCGTACCCTCGGTCGCCTTTGCGGGGTCGGTCGCGCCCATGAGCTCGCGGTACTTGGCGACAGCGTCTTCCCGCTCGAGGACAACGACGAAAACGGGCGAGCGCGTCATGAACTCTACAAGCTCACCGAAAAACGGTCGGGCCTTGTGGACGGCGTAAAACCCCTCGGCGACCTTCCTGGAAAGCGGCATCCGCTCGCACGCCACGACGTCGAAGCCCGCGACCTCGAGCATTTGAAGAATCGCTCCCGCGCGCTTCTTTTCGACAGCGTCCGGCTTGATGATGCAGAGGGTGCGTTCGACGGTCATGAAATTCTCGCTTCGCAAAGTGAAAGGAAAGAGTCGCGCTGCCAGCTCCGTGCGCCATCGCACCGACGCTCGACGGCGAGCTAGGGCTTAGAAGGGGTGTGTTGAAAACTCAAGAAGTCCCGCACCTGCGCCGGAGGTGCTCACGGATGCCGACCGCCGCGCCGCATCGTTTTGTTCCAAAACTACGAAAGGACTCGGGTTCACGGCTCGAAGAAGTCCCCGCGCATTGCGGCGGCGAGCGTCGCCGTTTTGAATTCCCAAGCGATGGGTAGGAGCTGGTCCGCGACAACGCGCGTGACGTGCTGGCGCGCGAAGAGAATCATCGCGAAAAGCGAGCCGCCACCATAAGTTCCGCCGAGCCCAAACACAGTCCGCACATCGTGGGTCTCGACAAACTCCGTGTTGGGCACAATGAGTCGGTTCTGGTCGTCCACCGTCGTGCGAGCGTCGAAAACGTAGAAGGTACCGAGTCGTGAGGTCGCGACCGAATCGCGGCCAAACGTCGGCGTCGAAGGCCGAAACGACTCTACGCAACCGAGCTCGTTGAGCATCGCACTAATCATCGGCACGGCGCGCGCGGCAGCCAAGGAGGTCAGCGGCGTCGCGAGATAGCGCTGCGAGCGAGCGCGGTCGTTCCACGCTTCCATTCGACCGCGCGTCGCGATGAGCGTGAGCACGGGAGAATAGGCGTCGAGCGCGGCGTCCCCTTCGTAGACGAATCGCCCCGCGTGGGCCTGTTCGCGCTTCGGAAGCGCTCTGAAGGGTAAGATCGCGAACACACGTGCAAGCACGAGAGACTCTTCGAGCGCGTCGTAAACCGTTTCGACCCAAGCCTGGGCCGCCGACTCAAGCGTCGCGTTGCACGTCTTCAATCGACGACGGACCTCGGCTTGCAAGCGCGGCATTCCATCGAAAACGGCGGATGCGAGGTGCACGCGACGAGGCTATCAGCCTTTTCACGTGCCTCGAGACCGAGTGAGCAAAAAGGAAGCTCGGTCGCTTCCCGTCGACTAGCTCATCATTGACTGAAGCGTTGTTGCCATATCACTCGGCGTCGGCGCAACCTTCGCCCCCGCTGCGACGAGCGCGTCGATCTTCGCCGAAGCCGTGCCCTTTCCGCCGGAAATAATCGCCCCGGCGTGACCCATTCGCTTGCCCGGCGGCGCCGTTGTGCCGGCGATAAACGCGGCGACTGGCTTCGTCATCTTCTCTTTGATGTACTGGGCGCCGCGCTCTTCGGCACCGCCACCGATTTCACCGATCATGATGACGCCGTGCGTGTCGGGATCGGCTTGGAACAGCTCGAGTACGTCGACGAAATCCATCCCGGAAACAGGATCACCGCCAATGCCTACGCACGTTGACTGACCAATACCGAGGGCCGTGAGCTGTCCGACAGCCTCGTACGTCAGCGTACCCGATCGGGACACAACACCGACATGGCCGGCCTTGTGAATATGACCAGGCATAATCCCGATCTTGCATTGGTCAGGCGTGATGACGCCAGGGCAGTTCGGTCCCACAAGGCGCGGAACGGGCTTTCCACTTGCGCGTGCTTCGGCCTGCATGGCCTCCAAAACACGGCGAACACCAAGCATGTCGACGACGGGAATGCCCTCGGTAATCGCGATGACAAGCTCGATACCCGCGCTGAGCGCTTCGAGAATGGCGTCCGCCGCGCCTGGCGGGGGAACGAAGATGACGGACGCGTTCGCCCCCGTGGCCTTCACGGCCTGATTCACGGTGTCGAAGACTGGGACCTTGCCCTCAAAAGTCTCGCCGCCGCGCGTCGGTGTCACGCCGCCGACGACGCGAGTTCCGTACTCGATCATCTGCTTCGCGTGGAACGAGCCCGCGCCGCCGGTGATGCCCTGAACGATAAGCTTCGTGTGTTTACCGACCAGAATACTCACTTTGCACCTCCCGTAACGGCATCGACGATCTTCTTGGCGCCATCGGCCATCGTGGTCGCCGCCTGAATAGCGAGGCCGCTCTCGCTCAGAATTTTTCGACCGAGCTCGACGTTCGTTCCCTCGAGCCTGACGACGAGCGGCACCTTCAAGCCGAGCTCTTTCGCGGCCGCGACGACCCCGTTCGCGATGACGTCGCACTTCATGATGCCGCCGAAAATGTTGACGAAAATCGCCTTCACCTTCGGGCTTTTCAGGATCATGCTGAAGGCTTTCGTGACCTGCTCTTGCGTCGCGCCGCCCCCGACGTCGAGGAAGTTCGCGGGCGCGACGCCGTGGGCGCGACCGGCGTGCTTGATGATGTCCATCGTAGCCATCGCGAGGCCTGCGCCGTTCACGAGGCAGCCGACGTTGCCGTCAAGCGAGACGTAGTTGAGGCCGGCCTGAGCCGCCTCGAGCTCGATGGGGTCCTCCTCATCCTTGTCTTGCAGGTCGCTCCACGCTTTGTGGCGAAACGAGGCGTTGTCGTCGAAGGTGACTTTGGCGTCGAGCGCGACGACGTCCCCATTCTTGAGAATCGCGAGAGGGTTCACCTCAAGCAGCGAACAGTCTTCCTTGGTGAACGCTTCGTAGAGCGCGCTCATGAGGCGAACGAACTTTGCGACGGTCTCTTTACCGTACGTCATCAATCCGAGACCGAATGCGAGTTCGCGGGCCTGGAACGCGGAAAGGCCGACGATGGGGTCGACGTAAACGGTGAGGATTTTCTCTGGCGTCTCCTCCGCGACCTTCTCAATCTCGACTCCGCCCTCCGTCGAAGCCATGAACGCAATGCGCCTCGAGTCGCGGTCGACGACCATGCCGAGGTACATCTCGGCCACCATCTCGAGACCCTGTTCGATATAAAGTCTTTTGACCTTTTGGCCCTCCGGGCCGGTCTGGTGCGTGACGAGTTGCATCCCGAGGATGGCCTCGGCGAGAACCTTTGCCTCCGACGCGCCGCCCTTCGCGACTTTGACTCCCCCGCCCTTACCGCGGCCGCCTGCGTGGATCTGCGCCTTGACCACGACGACGGGACTTCCCGTCTCCGTCGCGAGTTTCTTTGCGGCGGTCTCCGCCTCGGCGACGCTGAACGCGGGGTACCCCTTTGGAACGGGGACGCCGTACTTAGCGAAGATCTGCTTGCCCTGGTATTCGTGAATCTTCACGAGGCGGACCGTAGCAAGCGTAGGCCCCGGAGGGGAACAACCTTCGCGCATGACGTACACGTCGCCCTGCCGCGGTGGATCGCCCATCGAATGTCAGCGAACAGGCGCCGCCGCCCGACCGTGTGCGTCACATTCCACGTGGTCGTCGAGCGAGGCCGCGCCCACATTCCCACAAAAGTCGCTAGTATATAGCCATGAGTGACGAGTATTTACCGAAGTCCGCGGCGGCTTGGATGGCGTAATGGAAGGCAGCCGGACGCGCACTCGAACGAATACGTGTGGCGGAACTCCGTAGTTTGGACGCTGCCGCGATGAACCGTGCAGCTTCGGTTTTGGATGCGCCGAAGACCGCCAATAACTATTCGGGCCTCATTGACCAACAGGCTTGGTTCATACGCAGCGTGTTGCACGACTCCGTGCGTCGACGTGCGGGGGACCGATGATCCCACGCCTATTCGAGTCCGCGCATCATGTCGGAGATGTCACTTCCAAGCTCGGGTTTGGCTATTGCATTATCGGCGGAGTCGCGCTCCAGCGTTGCGGGCCCCTCAGAGCCACCCTCGACGTCGACCTTCCCGTCCTCGTCGATTCGGCGGCGAGTTTCGCCGTGATGCACCGCGTGGTCCTCGCCCGTTACAGCTTTGGTACCCCGGTCGACATCACGTTGGGTGCCATGTCTTTCGAGGCGCGTTCCGTGCTTCGCGCGTCTGAGATTCTCGTTGGCGAGGAAGACGCATCATCTCGATTGGATACCAATTGAAGACGAGTTGCTCTGGCTTCTCGAATTGAAAGAGGAGCCCGAAGCCTGGGAAGAACTACGACGACTTAAAGGGTGAGTGACGCTTTGCGGGAGGAATACGGAGCAGCATGGTTTGAGCCTTGGCGACGTCGAGTTTCTTTTCCCACTTCGCGACGACGAGTGTGGCAACCGCATTGCCGAGAATGTTCGTGAGTGCACGTGCCTCGGACATGAAACGATCGACGCCGAGAAGCAGCGTCAAGCCCGCAACGGGTATGCTGTCCGTGGATGCAAGCGTTGCGCCGAGCACGACAAACCCGCTTCCGGTCACTCCTGCCGCCCCTTTCGACGTCAGCAGCAAAACGAGGAGAAGGCGCACCTCGTCACCGACACTGAGCGGAACGTCGAGTGCCTGCGCGACGAAGAGTGACGCTAACGTGAGGTAAATGGCCGTTCCGTCGAGGTTGAACGAATACCCAGTCGGGACCACAAGGCGTACGACCGACGCGTCACACCCGAGCGCTTCGAGTTTACTCATGAGGCGAGGAAGCGCCGACTCGGACGACGAGGTACCGAGGACAATCACCAGCTCTTCGCGCAGATACCGAACAAGACCGACGATGGAGAGGCCCAGCGCGCGCATCACGGCGCCGAGGACAACGAAGACGAAGATCGCAGCCGTCGCGTAGAAAGCCGCCATCAGCTTCGCAAGACTTCCGAGTGTGCCGACGCCATATTTGCCAATCGTGAACGCCATCGCACCAAATGCGCCGAGCGGCGCGGCACGCATCACGAGGCCTACGATAGCGAAGATCGTTATCGAGACTTGCTCGAGAGCCTTCGTGACCGGCGTACCTCGCTCGCCAAGACCCGCGAGGGCCGTACCCGTGAGAAGCGCGACGAGCAAGATCTGAAGCACGTCGCCGTCGACGAACGGAGACGCCAGACTGTTCGGAACAAGTGCGAGCAGGTGTTCGACGACGCCGTGCGGTCTCGGAGCGGCCAGCATCTTGTCGAGCGCCAACGTGTCCATCCCCGCACGAGTCGCGTGGATGCCCGCGCCCGGCCTTACGACGTGCGCGACCCCAACGCCGATGAGCAGCGCCGCCGTCGTCATGATCTCGAAGTAAAGAAGAGCTTTCCCACCGACGCGGCCCACGCTTTTGAGGTCTCGCATCCCGGCAATGCCGACGGCGACGGTCGTAAAGACGATCGGACCGATGAGCATTTTGATGAGTTTCACGAACCCATCACCGAGCGGTTTCATCTCGACCGCCCACGCGGGACGAAGCCAGCCGAGCGCGACGCCCAGAGCAATCGCGAAAAGCACTTGCGCGTAGAGGCTCGGCCCCCTTCTGCGTGTTTCGGCCTGCTGGTTTAGCATCGCGCGCGCGCCGGCCGACCTCGCGACGCGGCGCGCACGGAACGCATCTCTCAGCTCTTCTTGACGACGTCGACAATCCCCTGAACGCTCTGCGCGCTCTTGGTAAGCATGCCTTTTTCCTCGTCGGTCAGCGGAATCTCGAGAATGCGCTCTACGCCGTTCCCGCCGACGATGCACGGAACGCCCATGAAAAGGTCTTTGTAGCCGTACTCACCGTCGAGGTACGCCGCGCACGGGAGAAGGCGCTTTTGGTCTTTCAAAAACGCTTCGGCCATCGCGACCGCCGCGCTCGCGGGCGCGTAGTAGGCACTCGTTCCCATAAGCGTAACGATCTCGCCGCCGCCCTTGCGCGTTCGCTCGACGATCGACTGAATCTTGTCTTTGGCGATAAGCGTCGTTGCGGGGACGCCGTTGATGGTCGTCATCGAAAGTACCGGGACCATGTCGTCGCCGTGGCCACCGAGGACCATGGCGCGAACGTCTTTCACGCTCACGTTGGCCTCGCGGGCGAGAAAAAGCGCGAACCGCGCGGAATCGAGGACTCCCGCCATGCCGGCAACCATGCCCTTGTCGCAGCCCGTCACGCGGCGGTATTCGTAAACCATCGCGTCGAGCGGATTCGAGATGACGATCACGAACGCGTTCGGGCAGTGCTTCTTCGCGTTGTTCGCCACGTCGCGAATGATCGGAAGGTTCGTCGCGACGAGGTCGTCACGCGATTGGCCAGGCTTACGGGGGATGCCTGCGGTCACGATAAGAACATCGGCGCCAGCAAGGTCTTCCCACTTCGACGTGCCGGTGATGTTCGCGTCGTAACCGAGAATCGCGCTGTTCTGCTCGAGGTCGAGCGCTTTGCCTTTGGCGAAGCTCTCCTTTGCAGCGATGTCGAAAAGAACCACATCGCCGAGCTCTGCGTTCGCGCACAGCCGCGCAAGCTCGCCGCCAATGTTGCCTGCGCCAATCAGTCCGATTTTTTTACGGGTGGCCATGATAATCAGTCGATCCTTTCGCGGGTCCTCCGACGGCACGCCGCCGGCTTAGTGCCGCGTTTCTATCACATGACTCGACGCACGCGTCGCTGCGGATGCGTAGGATGTCCGTCATGGATCCTGCTACCGCTGTCGTCCTTTTCACGTTCCTGCTCCTTGCGACCATGCTGGCGCTCCGTTCGGTGCGTCAGGTGGACCAGTGGGAAACGGGGCTAAAGTTCACGCTCGGCAAGTTCACGGGGCTCGCAGGGCCCGGCCTACACGTGGTGATCCCAGGGATTCAGCGCCTCATCAAAATCGACACGCGCGTCCGCAACCGCGACCTGCCCCAGCAGGCCGTCATCACGGCCGACAACGTGACGGCTTGGATTGACGCCGTCATCTACTTCAAGGTCATCGACGTCGAGCGCGCGACGCTTAACGTCCAGGATTACGAGAACGCGGTGCGCGACCGAGCCAAAGTCGTCCTTCGTGACGTCGTCGGCGAGACGAAGCTCGACGACCTTCTTTCGCACCGCGAAGAGGTCGCCGCAAAGGTGCGCGCCGCCGTGGAACAGTTCGTCGCTCAGTGGGGGCTTCACGTCGAATTGATTGCGCTCCAAGACATTCAACTCCCTCAGCAGATGCAGGAGGTTATCGCGCGCAAAGCGATCGCAGAGCGCGATCGCCAATACGTGATTATCAAAAGCCAGGCCGATCTCGAGAGCGCCAAAAACTTCGCAGAGGCTGCTCGGATTCTTCACTCTTCGCCCGGAGGTATGGAGCTGCGTCGGCTCGAAGCCCTTCAGAATTTGTCGGGCGCTACCACCAAAGTGATCTTCGACCTCGCGAAGCCTTTTGGGGAGAGCCAAAGCGCGGCGGTCGCGGTGGCGATGGGCGCGAACGTGCGGGTTTCCGACGACAAGGGCGAGCTCGTCGGCGAACGGACCCGCGACGAGGAATTCAATAGCCCCGCCAGCCGACCGGCGAAGCGCGCATGATCGGAGCCCAAGTCGAAGACAACGACCTGAGGCTCCGGGCGGTCGACGTGATGGGTCCACTCGGCGAGGACCTTGCTCGCGGAGCGCTCGAAACGGGCACGGTTTTTGTCGAACACGACGTCGCGTGTTGGGAGGGCTCGCACGGCACGACGCGAGGCCACCGGGTTATCCTCAGGCTCCCCGCAACCCAACATAAGCGCGTCGTCGCGAGTCACGCGGCGACGGATGCTCTCCAAGCCTCGCTGGCCGCGGCCATGGCCGAGCGCGTCGGTCATTCGGTCACCGACGTTCGCCTTGAAATAGGTGAGGAGCCCGGCCTGGCATCATCGCCCTACCGCAATCCACGCGGCTAGCCAGATCCGCGACAGCCAACTTAGAACGCAGCGCTTCTTAATGCAGACAATAGCTGTCGTATTCCGAGCCGAAAGACATTGAGTTTTTTGCGCGTGCGGCGCGCGCGACCCCACGACGGGCAGCAACGTGACTGCAGCGGTCACACGAGTGCAGCCGTCGGGAACGCGCGTAGACCCGTGAGCGCGAGGGAACGGAAACCACGCCTTGGGGGCTGCTTGCGCCACGTCGAGCGCGGGACAGTGTCGACGACCGCTGAAAAGCGGAGGAAACAATGCGTTTTTCGTTCGCGGTCGATGGTTTCATGGGTTGAGCCCTTTGGCGAAGACTGCCTTCACTCAAGTGTTGGATGCTCGCTCCGCAGTGTGCGCTCGTCTTTCGTCATTCAATGTCGCCGCAACGGTGCGCATCTCCAGCAGCATCCGAGAGCACTTCGGCCTACGACCCGGGCTTCGGGTACGCGCGCTACCAAATCGAAAGCGTCCTGCTCATGGTCTTATCTCTAGACCAAAATAGTGACCTAACCATTTAAGACTGCGCGACACTTTCCCGTATCCGTAGAAGCAATCCGTAACGAGACGGCTACAGACTCGATTGTCGCTGGGGTCGCGTGAGACCGCGTTCAGCCCGAGACTGGCAAGTTCATTCGAAACATTGACGCTTGTATTTACGCTCGCCGGTCGCGTCGACCTCGTACGGGATATCGCAATCCGTTGTTTTCAGCGCATTGGCGGAGGGCGTCGCGACGGGCGGGCGCAAGGGCCGAGCTGAGGGCGGACGCAGACGTACGGCATTCGGTCCGCTGGCAACGCTACTGGCCAGAGTCGCCGGGCTCTTCACCGCCGAAAGGCTTGGCGCGCCAGTGACTGCGGCATCGGGTTCGCTGAGTACTTCAGCGGCTGTCGAGACGCCCCCGCCCCCAGCGGACGTATGCGACGCGCCGACGTCCGACGTCGATCCCCACATGCCAAAACGTCCGCCATGCCTCGCAAGACGCTGCGAGAAGAGCACGGCGGCACAAAGCGGAAACGCTATTAAAAGCGCCGCAAAAAGTACGCGCTGCGCATTTTTTTCAGGCGGAACTACGTTTACCCGTCCCGTCGTGGCCGTCGCTGGAACGCGCGTCATCGTGACTTCGACAGGCTCCACTGCGAGCACGCGCGAGGAAGGACTCGATACGCGAGCGCGCGTCATCGGAGGCGGCGTCAACGATACGGAGCCCGACTCGAGTGCCTGAAGCTGGCCCGAACGAGCCCGCAGTGCAGCTTTAGCGGTGCGCTCGACCCAGTGGCCTAGAGTCGGCGCATCCGCGGCAGGAAGGACGCGAAGCGCCTCTTGCGCCATGTCTCGCGCGGTCGCGAATCGCTCAGCTGGGACGCGACAAAGAGCGCGCAGCACGACGGCGTCGACAGCAGGATTGAGACCCTCGTTGAGAGAACTCGGCGGTGGAATCTCCATATTCAGAATCTGTGCAAAAACCTCCGCGTCGCGACCTACGAAAAGTCGGCGCCCCGTGAGCGTCTCCCACATCACGATACCCGCCGCGAAGATGTCCGTTTGCCGCGACACCGGCTCGCCGCGCACTTGCTCCGGCGTCATGTACGCGGGCTTTCCCTTCACGTCACCGACCTGCGTTTCCTGGAGCCTGCCAAACGCTTTCGCGATTCCGAAGTCTGCCAGTCGAGGTATTCCGTCGACGCCAACGAGTACGTTTTGAGGGGAAACATCTCGATGGACGACGCCGAGCGGCTCGCCATGATCGTCGCAAGCCTCATGCGCCGCGTGAAGCCCGTTGAGAAGCCCCGCCATAATCCCCATTGCAATCGGCGCCGGGATGGGTTCGCCTAGATCCCGCGCACTACGCCGAAGTCTCGCGAGCGACTCGCCGTGAATGTACTCCATCACGAGCAGGAGCTCGTCGTCCTCTTCCACCAAGTCCAACGTAGCGACGACGTTCGCATGCCGAATTCTGGAAGCCACGCGAGCCTCGTCGATCAACATTTGAACAAACTCGCGCTCCGTCGCGAGGTTCGCTTTAACGCGCTTGATGGCCACGCTCTTGGCGAAGCCGACCGACCCGAGCATGCGCCCGAGGTGAACAGTTGCCATGCCTCCCGCGGCGATCGGCTCCGACATGACGTAGCGACCGATCGTCCGTGTGGACGTCGCGAGGCTCCCCAAGCTTAAATCGGCGTCGGACGACGGCTTCATGGCCAAGTTCAAGACTACGAAGCGGCCCGGAGGAGTCAATGATGGCCACAAAAGGCATGGCCTAAAGCGGGAATCCGCCTACCTCTTCGAATGCCTACCTCGGTGATGGTCGGGCTCGAATCAAGCGTCATCGGCGCGAAAACCACGTGACTCATCGGCCTTTCCGTGCGAGTCGAGCCAGGATGGTTCAACCACTCCCGAAAACGACGCCCACCACGACTCGCGCTTTCGACACTCCCCGAACCACGCGTCTCAAGGCGATGTTGAACGGGCAAGGGCTCTCTTTCCTCATGGAGGCACACAACGGGCTCTCCGCGAAGATCGCGCAAGAGGCTGGTTTTGAGGGCATCTGGGGGAGTGGATTGTCCATCTCCGCGGCACTCGGCGTCCGAGACAACAACGAGGCCAGCTGGACTCAAGTCCTTGAGGTCGTCGAGTTCATGGCCGACGCCACGTCCGTCCCGATTCTTCTGGACGGTGACACGGGCTACGGCAACTTCAACTCGGCCCGACGTCTCGTGAAGAAGCTTGAGCAACGCGGCGTCGCGGGTGTCTGTATGGAGGACAAGATCTTCCCGAAAACCAACAGTTTCCTCAGGTCCACGGCGCAGCCGCTCGCCGACATGGAGGAGTTCGCGGGGAAGATCCGCGCCGCGAAAGAGGCCCAGCGCGACGACGATTTCGTGGTCGTCGCTCGCGTCGAGGCGCTGATCGCAGGCCACGGAATGGAAGAAGCTCTGAAGCGCGGCGAGGCGTACCGAAAAGCGGGTGCTGACGCCGTTCTCATTCACTCTCGCGAGCGGCACCCGGACGAAATTCTCCAGTTCAAAAGGGAGTGGGGCGACAGGCTTCCGCTCGTGATTGTACCGACGAAGTACTACACGACGCCGACCGACGTATTCCGCGAGGCCGGCTTCAAGATTGTGATCTGGGCCAACCACCTGATGCGTTCGGCGCTCACCGCCATGCAGGGCGCGGCTAAGCAGATCTTCGAAGCGCAAACGCTCATCGGCGTGGAGGAGAAAGTGGCGACGCTCGCCGAGGTTTTCCGGCTTCAAGGCGAAAGCGAACTTGAACAGGCGGAAAAGGCCTATCTGCCCAAGGGCGGGCCGGTCGCGCGCGGCATCGTGCTTGCGGCAGGTCGCGGCGACGAACTCGGCGAGCTCGTGAAAGACCGACCCAAGTCGATGGTGCCTATCGCGGGTAAACCGATCCTCGAGCACATCCTCGACGCCTACCGTTCCGCCAACGTGCGCGACCTTGTCGTCGTTCGCGGTTTCGCGAAGGCGGCGGTCGACGTGCAAGGGGCTACATTTGTCGACAACGACGCGTTTGCCTCGACCGGCGAGCTCGCCTCGCTGGCGTGCGCGAAGGCTTCTCTCGACGGCCCCTGCGTCGTGTCTTACGGAGACGTCCTTTTCAAACGCTACGTCCTCGACGAGCTCCTCGAGACAGAGGGCGACTTTGTCGTCGCGGTCGACTCCATGCCGAAAGACGCCACAACGGCGTCGGGTTCGTCGTCACTCGCGCGAAAGGCTGACTGGGCCGCTTGTTCCGAACCGCACTCGCGGAAGACGCTCCTCGCCAACGTCCGCCTCGTCGACATGACCACAGACGCCAAAGGAGCAGGCGTGACGGGGGAGTGGACTGGGCTTCTCAAGCTGTCCACGAACGGCGCAAAAGCGGTACGCGAGATCCTCGGCACGCTCTCGAAGGCCGACCTCGCCACGGCCTCGGTTCCGGACCTTCTCCGTCGCCTCGTGAACGAGGGGCGCGACGTGCGTGTAGTCTACACGCGCGGGGGCTGGCTCGACGTCGACACGCTGAGCGACGTCCTCGAAGGGAGCGCATTCCAATGATCGAAGCAAAAGCCTTTTGCGATGCCGCCAAGCAGGCGGGCTTCTCTCTCTACACGGGCGTACCGTGCTCCTACGTAAAGCCGTTCATCAACTTTGTCATCGACGCGCCGGACCTCACGTACATCGGCGCGACCAACGAGGGTGACGCTGTCGCTATCGCCACGGGTGCCGAACTCGGCGGACGACGCGCGATCGTCATGATGCAGAACTCCGGCCTCGGTAATGCCGTGAGTCCCCTCACCTCACTGAATGCCGTTTTCCGAATCCCCGTACTCTTGATTGTGACGCTCCGAGGCGAGCCCGGCGGACCTTCGGATGAGCCGCAGCACGAGCTGATGGGCGCCATCACGACGAAGATGCTCGAGACGATGAATGTCGCGTGGGATTGGTTCCCGCGCGAACCGGCGGAGATCGATGTCGCGCTCGGAAAAGCCGTCGCGCACATGAACGCGACCGGCTTGCCGTTCTGTCTCGTCATGAAGAAAGACAGCGTCGGACCTCATAAGCTCCAGACGAAACCGAGCGTACGCGCGCACGTCGCCGCCCCCGCTCCTTCCGTCTTGGACGCAGAGCGAAGCGCCGTGCCGCAGTCCGCTCTAGCGCCAAAGGTTCGACCTTCCCGCGAGGAGGCGCTGCGCGCCATTCAGCGCGGCACCTCCAAGCACGACATCGTGATTGCGACTACGGGTTTCACGGGTCGGGAGCTTTACGCATGTGAGGATCGACACAACCAACTCTATGTCGTCGGTTCGATGGGCTGCGCGTCGAGCTTAGGTCTCGGCCTTGCCTGGGCGCGCCCCGACCGGCGCGTCGTCGTGATTGACGGCGACGGTGCGATGCTCATGCGGCTCGGCGCGCTCGCCACACTGGCGTACGAGCAACCCGAGAATCTCGTTCACATTCTCCTCGACAACGAGGCGCACGAGTCGACGGGAGGACAGTCTACGGTCTCGCATTCCATGGACCTCCCAGCCGTCGCGCGCGGTTGCGGCTACACGCGCGTGGCGACCGTGGCCACCGCAGCGGACCTCCAAACACACATCGAAGATCGTAGTCCCGGCCTTCGATTGGTCGCGATGAAGACCCGTCACGGCGTACCGGACGACCTGCCTCGCCCCAAAGTGACGCCACTTCAGGTCGCAGAGCGCCTTCGAACCTTGCTCGCGGATGACTCCGGTGCAAGCGGGCGTGGGC
This sequence comes from Polyangiaceae bacterium, assembly GCA_025353725.1. Taxonomy (GTDB): domain Bacteria; phylum Myxococcota_A; class Polyangia; order Polyangiales; family Polyangiaceae; genus Labilithrix. Next base: position 76,725 of record JANXOF010000033.1, read on the forward strand.
AAGCGCAGGCCTTGGTCTGATGGTGACCAAACTTCTCAATCCGGGACCGGTCTCGCTCACGCAACGCGTGCGTGGTGCGCTTTCGCTCGAGGACGTCTGCCACCGGGAGGTCGAGTTCAGAGAGCTCGTCGGGCGCGTCCGGGAGCGCCTTTCGGGCGTCTACTCAGAGCGCGGGTTTACGCCCGTACTCCTCGGTGGGTCGGGCACCGCGGCCGTCGAGGCAATGCTCTCGCTGGTTGGCAAAGACGAATCTTCACTTGTGGTCGCGAACGGGGTCTACGGCGAGCGCATCCAAGCGATGCTTGCGGCTCAAGGCAAGCCTCACGAAGTCATCGCTTCACCGTGGACGAGCGGAATTGATCTCGACGCCGCCGAGAATGCGCTTGGCACGGGCGCGTTCAAGCGCGTCATTACCGTGCATCACGAAACGACGACGGGGCGCCTGAACGACGTCGCGGCGCTCGGCGCGATCGCGGAAAAGCACGGCGTCCCGATGCTCCTCGACGCCGTGTCGAGCTTCGCGGGCGAAGAATTGAAGCTTGCGGAGTGGAACATCGAAGCGCTCGCCGGCACGGCGAACAAATGCGTGCATGGTGCACCGGGCGTATCATTTGTTCTCGCGAGCGACGCCGCGCTCAAGCGCCCAAGTGGCGCGACGAGCGTGTACCTCGACCTGTCGCGCCACGCGAACGATCAGGCGAAGGGCTCGACTCCGTTTACTCTACCGACGCATGTAACGCGTGCGTTCGACGAAGCTCTCGCCGAACTTGACGACGAAGGGGGTTGGAGACCGCGACACGCGGCTTATGGCATGCGGTCCGCACGTGTTCGGAGCGTGTGCCGCGAGCTCGGCGCGAGTCTTCTTCTGGACAGCGAAGACGCTTACGGCGCGACACTTACGTCGTTCCGGCTACCTTCCGGCAGCACCTACGCCGCGCTTCACGCGGCTCTCAAGCACAACGGCTTCGTCATCTATGCGGGCCAGGGAAAGTTCGATGGAGCCATCTTCCGCATCGCCGTCATGGGAGACCTTGGTAGCCTTGACCTCGACCGACTCGCGGCCTCGCTCCGCGGTGCCCTCGGCGCCCTCGCCTGACGTGCCCTCGCCTGATGTGCCTTCGCCCGACATGTCCTCGAACGCGCCCATCGTGGCGTCGCTCGAGGAGCGCCGAGCGCTCGCCGAATTCCTCGACGACCCGCTAAACCGTTTCTACCGGTACCCCGCGGCACGTGCGCTTCTGCGGGTAGCGGGTGGACTTCCCCTGCGACCCGATCACATTACGTACCTCCACACGACCATCGGAGTGTCGGGCGCGTTGATTATTGCCCTCACAACAAGCCGCGCGATGCTCGGAGTCGCGTTCCTGCTCCTCGAGTCTCGGATGATCCTGGACTGTTACGACGGCGTTCTGGCTCGCGCGAAGAAGCTCTCTTCGCCTCGCGGCCGAACGCTTGACGAGCTAGGCGACGCTTCCGCGTATATCGCGATTTGCATAGCGATGGGCGTTCACACGTACCGTACGCACCCGGGACTCATGACCCGCGCAGGAACAGTCGGATTCGGCGCGATGGTCCTGGCGACAGGCGCAATGTCTGGACATGCGTATGATTTTTACAAGCGCCGGCTCGGTTCAGCGCTGAAAGACGGCCGCGACGCAATCGCCGAAGAACTCGACCAGAAGCGCGCGCTTGTTCGAGCGGGGCAGGCGACCTGGATTACGCGCTTCGGCATTTGGTTCGACTGCTGGCAAGTTCGCCTCTACGAACCAAACTACCCGGAAGGCGATGCCGTAGGCGCGGTGCTCTCGCGCGCGCATCAAACGCGCGTTCGATTTCTGGTGAAGCTGGTCGGCTTTATTTCATGGGATAACGTTCTTGGCCTTATCTCTGCGGCCGTGCTTTTTGACTGTATTGTCGAAGTTCAAGTGCTCGCATTAGCCTATGGGTTCGTCATGTTCACCACCGCACGCGTCACGATATGGCATGCACTCGGAGGAGGATCACGGCGATGAGCACGCGCGGGACGATCGACAAGGCCATCATTCTGGCCGCAGGAATGGGTAAGCGGATAGCGAACGCCGCAGGTGGCACGCAGATCCCGAAGCCGCTGCTACCGCTCGATGAGAGCGGCTCGCTGACATTCCTGGACTGGCACCTGCGAGCGCTCCACGCCCACGGCGCCCGCGAGATCTTTATCGTCGGCAGCAAGGCCACGTTTGGGACGCGCATCAAAGCGATGGACCATATTCCCGCGACGTGGATCATGAACGACTACCCCGGCGACATATCGGGCAGCGGGCATTCGGCCCACCTCGCCACGACTAGCGCGCACAACATCCTGGACGGCAAATCGCGCGTCGTCGTGATGGATGCCGACGTCGTCTATGACCCGGCGCTTCTCGGCGAGCTCGCAAGCGAGGACGCTGCCCGAAAGGGGGCTTCCCACGCGGCGTCGTCGAAGACGCTCGTCTGCGGTCGCTTCCGCGAAACGGATGAAGAGGTCATGGTTTTCGGTGACGCGCGCGGCGTCCCGAGGCTCCACGGCAAGGGCCTTCTCAACACGCCCATGGTGCGCGATCTTACGTGCATGGGAGAAGCTACGGGCCTTCTTTTGCTCGAGCCGGAAGATCACGCGACCTGGATGCGCGCCTCGGCGTGGTGCATGACCTTCTCGACCGCGAAGACGCGCTCCGAGCACGAAGATTTGACCCAACGGCTACTGACCATGGGCGCGATGAGCGCCGTGACGTTCGCGGACGACACGCGCTGCATGGAGTGCGACACACCCGACGAGTACGAGCTCGTCAGGCGCGAAATGGTTCCCCGCTGGCTCGCGAAGCTCCCGCAGTAAATACATGCTTTTTTGCCTGCACTGCGCAGGCCGATAGTCCTTAGAAGGAGCGCGAGCGTTGCGTTGCGTGCCGTAAACGTGCCAGGGCTACCGGAGGCTCAAATCGGCGTTGTCGCTTCGAAGGTAATTGGCGGCGCTTATGCTAGCCGTGAGGTTTATGGCTATCTTCGATCATCCACGAGCGGTGTCCCGCCCACCAGTCTCACTTCGGTGGTGAATTTTTCAGCGCAGGCCGAAAATTCGAAACCCGGACTGAACGAAAGTCTCAAGGCAAAGACGGGTCGATTTTCATGGGAGTCTGTCGGCGAACAGACAGCACTCCTCGAGGTTAAGTCGAGCGCTCCAGGTATGTCGTTCGCCGTCGTTACGAACGAGAAAAGCGTCGAGCTCGAACGCCTCTACAAGAAGGTCGGAGTACCGGAGCTACTTGTTGGTAATTATCGCTTTGAACTCACCACTGGAATTCGCCAGAGCGTTGACACGCCAATGCATGGCTTGTTCGCGGGTTCACCTCGAATCAAGTCGTCCTCGGCTTACACTTCGTATGGATTCTCGGTGATTCCGTGAACTCGAGACTGGCGGTCGGTGCGTCCAAACGTTTCCCTCAATCGCGTGGATACATGCTTTAGATTACGTGCAGGCAGCTATCACGCTGATCTCGTGGGCGACGGCCCGTCGATTCAGACAGCGATGGCCTCGATCGTGGAGAGTGCGACACGCCCGACGAATACGAACTCGTCAGGCGCGAAAGGGTTCCCCGCTGGATCTCGAAGCTCCCGCGCTAACGGGCTTTGGTTAGTTGGCGTCGGGATGACCCACGCCGGCATCGAAAACTTGCGGGGGAGCCATCGCGTCGGCGCGTGCAGGAGCGCTGGCGTCAAAAAAGTTCGGCCACGACGCGTCAGGAAAGTTCGGCCATGACGCGTCGGGAGGAGTGGATGCATCGACGCTTACCGGCACCTGACATGCGAGCGCTTCGCCCGTAGGTGCTAACCACGCGAGCGAGCTGGCAAACGGGATGGCGCTAGCGAGCTCGCGTCCCGCGCTGTCGGCAAACGTCATGCGATGCGCGTAGTTCTCGACGAGGTACACGACGCCAACTCCCGGAACGACGAAAGATCCGAGCGTCAGCGGCGCGTTCCCGTCCGAACCGAAAAGTATTTGAACAGGGCCTGGAAGCTCCGAAAATGACGGCGTTTTCACGTCGCTCAGCTCGGCGCGGGCATAAGCAGCGCGTACGGCGCACGCCTTTTCTGCGCTTAGTGTGCCGTTGATGTCGGAGTCATTTCCATTCACGTTGTCGCCGCCGATCGAGCAAGCGAGCAGGGTGAGTCCGGTCGAAAGCGCGGTGAGCGCGAGGAACAGTCGGGTTTTCATGGCGAGCAGCTAGCACCATGTACGCCAATGACAGCCCATGTGTGCCGCGAGTGATTTCGACGACTTAGGTTCCAGACCTGGATCGGAACTAAAGCAACTTGGCCACTCGGGATCCACCCTTTGCGGGCCCTCAGTCAGCGCGAGCCGCGCGGCCGCGCTTCGCAAAGACGAAAAAAGCCGCGAACCCACAAGGGGCCGCGGCCTTTTCTCAGCTCAGCTAGGTCACCACTCCGGCGGCGCTTGGGGCCCCGGGACGATCCCCGCGATGTCTGGATCTTCTCCCGGGGTTGCGGCGATGGGGTTGTTTTCCTTGTCGCGTTTCCGGTCGTCACGTTTCGCGCTTTTCTCGCGCTGACGTTCCTGCCGCTGACGCTCCTTCTGACGCTTATTTACGCTGGGATTGGACATGCATTCCTTACCGCGACGCCGCTCGCGCGGGGGCGCGTCGACGCGAGATTCTCAGGTTCCGTTGGGGAAACGACCCGTCGGTTGGCTGGTGCCAGGCCGACGGCGGTGCCTTGCGCGCGGGGGCCGCGCATCGTGTGGCGAATTAGAGGAACCTACACTACCCGAGGCTTGCCCGATCGGCGAGCCCGACCTCGCACGGTCGGGGCGATCTACACTCGGTGACGCCGCCCGCGCAGCCACGGGGACCGGACCGCGGTCGAATGAGCTCGACCGTGCACCTTGCGGCGAAGGGCGACCGCGATCCGAAGTTTGACGACCGCGGCCTGAATTTCCTGAAGATCTGCCGCGATCGCTAAAGCGGTCGGACGGACCATCAGCGGACGGCTGACCCGGAACCGGCGGAGGCGACGGCGTAAACTCGATGCGCTCAGCAAGCGGAATGCGTTGGCGAATCACCCTCTCGATGTCGTTTAGCAAGCCGCGCTCCTCCTCGTCGCAGAACGCTATCGCGCGTCCGCCGGCGCCAGCGCGCGCGGTTCGACCGATGCGGTGGACGTATTGCTCCGGCACCTCGGGCAGGTCGAAGTTGACGACGTGTGTGATTCCGTCGACGTCGATGCCGCGGGCGGCGATGTCCGTGGCGATAAGAACAGGAATTGTCCCATTCTTGAAGCCGTCGAGCGCGCGCTCTCGTGCGCCTTGAGACTTGTTCCCGTGAATCGCGGCGGCGCGGATGCCCGCGCGGTCAAGCTGCTCGACGAGACGGTTCGCGCCGTGTTTCGTACGTGTAAAGACCAGCGCGCGGTCGACGCCCGGCGCGGCAAGCACTTTCTCCAGGAGGATGCGTTTGTCTCGCTTCGCCACGTGGTGGACCGTCTGTTCGATTTTCTCCGCTGTCGTCGCTTGCGGAACGACTTCGATTTTCACGGGGTCAATGAGGATACGGCCCGACAGCTCCGCAATCGCTGGCGGCATGGTGGCCGAGAAAAAGAGCGTCTGTCGCTTCGGGGGAACCTCACGCACGATTCGCTTCACGTCGTGGATGAACCCCATGTCGAGCATGCGGTCCGCCTCGTCGAGAACGAAGATCTCGACCGCGTCGAGTTTCACGTACCCCTGCCCCATCAGGTCGAGCAAACGCCCTGGCGTTGCAATCAGGATATCCGGGCGGCGCCTCAGGGCGTCCTCCTGTCCGCGCTGCCCAACTCCCCCGTAAAGGACGGTATTGGTGAGGCCTAGATGGGCGCCGTACGCTTGGGTACGCTCGCTGATCTGCGCCGCGAGCTCTCGCGTGGGCGCAAGAATGAGGGCACGGATACGGCCGTGCTGAGGGGTAGCCGAAAGGCGTTGGAGCATCGGCAGGACGAACGCCGCCGTTTTCCCAGTGCCGGTCTGCGCACAGCCCAAGACGTCGCGGCCCTGAAGTACGTGCGGAATGCAGCGAAGCTGCACGGGCGTCGGTACCTCGTACCCCTCCGCCGTCACGGCGCGAAGGAGAGGCGTGTCGAGACCCAACGCGGCGAAGGCCGAGACCTTGGGAGCTTGAGGAGAAACTGCGGGGGGAAGTGCGCCGACACGTGTCGAGGCTGCGTTTGAAAAAGAATTCACTTAAAATTGCACTCAGATCTCGCGGCTTGACCTCCTCTAAAAGAGAAGGCCTTTCAGTCGCCGGACGCCCGCGTAGCCGCAGGGGCGCGGGCCGGACCACCTCGAGGTGTGGTTTTGGGAATCGTGAAAGTGCGGGTTACGCGCGGTACGTAGCCGTACCGACGTACCGAAGAATGCGCTCACACGAGGCGTTGCCAACCTGACCTAGGCAGGTGTCTTCGCCCTCGAACGTTACGTTGCCCTGACGAAGCGCGCGCAAGACGCCGCTCGTAAGATCATGACCCCCATCGAGGCAGGACGGATCACTGCAAGGCACTTCGAACATCGCCGGCGCGTGAGCGACGACGACACGACGGATGTGCGAAACCTCAGCCGAGACAATGCCCGGCCGACGCTCCTCTAGGTCAAGGCGCAAGTCGTCGAGCTTCGGCACCTCGGTTTGAAGGCGTGGCGACTCGTCTTCGCGGCGACGCCGCTCAGTGAAGCGATTCGCCGCATCTCTATTCCGTCGATTCATCAAGCGAGCACCTACTTACCTAACTCCACACGTCTGGCGGTTCAAGAACGGGGCGGCTGCTCGCATGCCTTCTTTCAAGCCTCCAAAGGGGAGGACGAAAGAAGCCATGCTAGAACTCACCCCGAAAAGCCGCCGGCTTCGGAGTTCGGTTGCGTAAGGCCAACCTGTCGATGTCGCAACGTAGCGCATGTCGCCAAGAACGCAAATCCTAGGCCGCTCGCAAACGACCGAGTGCGCGTCTCCGTCACGTCGGCGCTGCGCGGCGCGCGCTGGACCGCGTCAACGTTGATTGACGCGCGCGAGCCTTCGCGAGAGTGCACCCGTCATGGCCGATCCGCGAATGACGCTCGCACCTCGTTTTGTAGCGGCCCTGCGCGCCGCATTTGGCGACGAATTTGCGGAGACCGACCCGGCCATACGGCGCTCTGAACGCGCCGACTTTCAGGCGGATGTCGCGATGGCGCTTTCGAAGCGGGTCGGCAAGCCTCCTCGGGAAGTCGCCCTCGCCATCCTCGCGCACCTCGACCTCGCGGGAATTTGCGACAAAGTCGAGATCGCGGGACCTGGGTTCATCAACCTTACGCTTTCGCCCGATTGGCTCGCGCACGAGGTGTTCGCCGTTGCCCACGACCCGGTCTTAGGCGTCCGCCACGCTTCGGTGACTGAAACTGTCGTCGTGGATTACTCCGCGCCGAACATCGCGAAAGAAATGCACGTTGGGCACGTCCGGAGCACGGTGCTCGGAGACAGCCTCGCGCGCGTGCTCGAAGCCCTGGGGCACCATGTCATCCGCCAAAACCACGTCGGCGACTGGGGCACTCCGTTCGGGATGCTGATTGAGCACTTACTCGATCTAGGGCTTGGCGAGCTTGGTCACGAAGACGCCCTCGCGGCGTCGATCACAGATCTCGATGCGTTCTACAAGCAAGCAAGAACCAAGTTCGACGCCGAGCCCGCCTTCGCCGAACGCTCGCGCCAGCGCGTGGTGCTGCTTCAGGCAGGAGAGGCGCAGACTCTTGCCCTTTGGAGCCGGTTTACGCAGGCGTCGAAGCGCTACTTCGGGGCCGTTTATGCCAAGCTCGCTGTCACCCTCAAAGACGAGCATATCGTCGGGGAAAGCTTCTTCAATCCAAAGCTTCCAGGCATTGTCGGCGAGCTCGAGGAACGAGGCCTCGCGGAAACCAACAACGGCGCCGTGTGCGTCTTCCCGGAGGGCTTCACGAACAAGGAGGGCGCGCGGCTCCCACTCATTGTCCGAAAGGGCGACGGAGGGTACGGATACGCGGCGACAGACCTTGCAGCCCTTCAGCACCGAACTTCCGTTCTAGGCGCGACGCGCCTCCTGTACGTCGTGGGCGCGCCGCAGCAGCAGCACCTCGCGATGGTCTTCGCCGTGGCGAAGTCGGCCGGTTGGCTTCAGCCGCCCGCGCGCGCTGAACACGTCGCGTTCGGATCGATTCTCGGTCCTGACAAGAAGATGTTCAAAACGCGCGCGGGCGGGACGGTCAAACTCGCCGAACTCATCGACGAAGCCGTGCAGCGCGCGGCCGCCGCCGTAGCTGAGAAAAACCCGGCGCTCGACGAAGAGGCTCGCGCCGTCGTCGCGCGCCAAATCGGCATCGGCGCCGTGAAGTACGTCGATCTTTCGAGCGATCGCATCAAAGACTACGTGTTCGATTGGGACCGCATGCTCGCTTTCGAGGGAAATACGGCTCCCTACTGCCAATATGCCCACGCGCGGGTGCGCTCGATTTTTCGACGGGCAAACCCCGGTGACGTGACGGCGAGCGCGACCGCGCATGTTCTTCTGCGCGAGCCCGCCGAACACGCGCTCGGCGTCGAGCTGCTCGAGTTCGGTGCTGTCGTGGCGTCTGTGGGGCAGACGCTTCAGCCCCATCGGCTTTGCACGTACCTGTTCAACGTGGCGACGAAGTTCAACAGCTTCTACGACCAGTGTAGCGTTCTCAAAGCCGACGACGAGGCCGTGCGTCGGTCGCGGCTGGCACTCGCGAATCTCACCGGAAACGTTCTCGCGAAGGGTCTCGACCTTTTGGGCATCGAAGCGCCCGACCAGATGTAGCCCGCGCGTTCGCGCGTTCAGCGTCCTGCTGTCGTCTAAAGGACACCGTCGATCGTTTTACCCACCACGCGGTTGACGACGCGAATGGTGCCATAAATGCCGGTGACCCACGTGTCGTGGACGACGCGAATCAGCTCCGAAGGCTCCGCGACGACGGGAAGCTTCGACAGAGCGAGAAACGTTCGCGACGTCGTCGCAAGATGCACTTCTTCGACCGCCGTAGCCCCGTGGTCAATGGCCTCCGATACGAGCTGACAGAGTCCGCGCAACCGGCTCGGCGACCTCATGAGCTGCACCATCGCTTAAGGTGTGCGTAGACACGCGGGTCGTGCGCGAGAGCCACGTGGCTCGCGCCGTCGACAATGGCGACGTGATCCGGTGGCAGTGCGAACGATGCGGCGTCCACGCACCCTCCGTCCGTGGCCGATCGCAAAGGGACGATCGAATCTCCGAAGAGCGACGCAAACCACGGGTTTTTAGAGAGCGAACCTGCGACGAGGAAGTGCTCCATACGCTCCAAAAGCGGCACCGGGTGCAGAGGGTCGCGCAGACTCACGCCCTCGCCTCGCCGCGTGCGGTCCTCGTCACGCAAGTCCGCATGCCCGAGATCTTTCACGCCATCGCTTCGCAAGTCAGCGAGCTCGGCTGCGAGTCGCGTATACGGGTCGTTGACCGCGCGAAGTACGGTGGAGACGAGCCGACCGACGCGCTCCATCGGCGCGCCTTGGTGCGGCGTCCCCACGTACATGGCACGGCGCACGAGCGGCAACCAACGCTCATCGTGCATCACAGTCGCCGCGTGGCACGCGCTTCTCACCACGAGTCCTCCCATGCTGTATCCGAGCGGCACAATCTCGTCCAAAGGCAACGGATACACGGCCGCGAGGCGGGCGAGCAGCGCCGCGAGCTCGCGTCCATTCTCAGCTATCGACCGCCCCGAGTTGTAGCGCACGTAAAGCGGCGTGAACCCAAGGTCACGCGCGAGCATCGACCCGTAATCATCGCCATTTGCGTGCGCCCAAATGTCCTCCGTGCACATCAAGCCATGCACGAGGAGGACAACGCGCGAACTCGCCGCCGGATGAGCGCGCGTCAGCGACTCGCGGTCGAGGCGCACCTCTTCACCCGCAGGTCCGACCAGCTGCATCGACGTCGCTAGACCATTGCCGGTGCGCGCCAGGTGATCGCCGA
>JANXOF010000073.1 GCA_025353725.1 Polyangiaceae bacterium
CGCGCAAGCGGCGGCCAACCTCTTTTCTCTCCTCGCGTCGTGCATGCTGCACGACCTCGACCCCGAGTCTTACCTCGAGGCGATGATTCGTGTCGTGCCGTATTGGCCGCGCGACCGGTATCTCGAGCTCGCGCCGAAGTATGGGTTGCGAACGCGGGCTCGCCTCGACGCGCAGCAGCTCGGCCCCATCACGGTGCCGCCCGCGGAACAACAGCCTGCGCCGAGCTAAGTCAACTTCCACCCTCGCGAGTCTCGGCCATCACGGGCTCCAAGTCGAGAACGTGTCTCCGTGCAGGGGATACTTACAATCGATAGCAGTAGAACCCGTCGACGCCGTGCGCTCTTGCGAAGGTTAAGCGTCGCGTCCCAAAGCTGTCCGCAGCCGCGACCGCGATGAGCCCGACGATACGTGCGAGCCGAGCGTCAAGCCGTGCATCGCCGAGCGACACTCCAGAGAACTCGGCCCGAACGTCAGCAATCCCCCGTTGGCTCGTCATCAACCGCTTTGGTCACGAACGATCACCGCTGGCGCGCACGATGCGCGGGATCTCAGGAGCTTCAGCCGTAAGCTTTTACGGTGCGCATTAGGCCTGATTGGGACCGCGCGGATGCCCACGTTCTCCAGTGCGTCGGTCACGAGCCGCGAATGCGCGGCATGATCCCGTGGCGACGCCATCGCGAAGTGCGATGCGTTGGCCCGTCACTCGTGACGGAGCGCCTCGATCGGATTTAGCCGCGAGGCTTTTCTCGCCGGCAGATAGCCAAATACGATTCCAATCGTCGCCGAGAACGCGAAAGCAATCACGATGATCTGCGGAAGAATCGCAAACGGCAACTTGAGCGCAGACGCTGCCGCGAACGACGCGCCGAGGCCGAAAACGACGCCGAGGGCGCCGCCGAGCGTCGCTAGGGTCACCGCCTCGACGAGGAATTGAAGGAGCACTTCGCGTCCGAGCGCGCCTATCGCGAGGCGAATCCCGATCTCGCGTGTTCGCTCGGTGACCGAGACGAGCATGATGTTCATGATTCCGATTCCGCCGACGACGAGGCTCACTCCGGCGATTGCCCCCAGAAGACCGGTCAGCGCGCCAGTGACGCTGCCAAGCGCGGCGCCGAGCTCTTTCATGTCTTGAACCACGAAGTCATCGGCCTCGCCGTTCACGAGACGGCGCCTATCGCGCATGAGGAGCGAAATTTGATGCTTGGCCTTTAACGTCGCAGAGTCGCGGGTTGCGGTCACGAAGATCGTCCCGATGTCGTTCGAGCCTGCGACGCGGTGCTGGAAGGCCGTCAGTGGCACGATGACGAAGTCGTCTTGATCTTGACCGAACGACGACTGGCCCTTGGACGCAACTGCGCCCACCACCGTGCACGATAGCGTTCCGATGCGCAGCGTCTCGCCGATTGGATCGCGGCCGAGGAACAGTTCGCGTTTTACGGTGTCGCCGACGATGCAAACGGGCGTGCTGCCTTGGAGTTGAACGTCCGAAAAGAGAGCTCCCTTTGCCATAGTGTAACCACGGATTCGAAAGTACTCGTTCGTGGTTCCCGTGACGACAGTGCTCCAATTGCGATTGCCGACGACCGCCAACATTCCGCGGCTCGACGCGGGCGCGACGTCGGCGACCGTTGTGATCTCGCGCTGAATCGCGTGCGCGTCCTCAGCCTCGAGGCTCGCGGCGGTCGCAGCGGTGGGTCCGCGCCGATCACTGCCTGGCGACACGATGAGCAGGTTCGTTCCCATCTTTGAGATGTCGGCCGTGATTTGCGAGGTCGCTCCGTTGCCGAGCGTGACCATCGTGATGACCGACCCGACGCCTATCACCATCCCGAGCGTCGTGAGTGTGGAGCGCATCGTGTTGCGCCGAATCTCGCGCACGGCCATGACGATCGTAGCCCAAATCACGTTGATGCCTTCGTGTCGGTGGCGACGTAGCCGTCTTCGAACTTCACGATTCGGGTGCCGTATTCGGCGATATTCGCTTCGTGCGTGACCATCACGATCGTGACGTTTCGCACGCGATTGAGCTCGACGAGGAGCTTCATGATTTCGACCTTCTTTGACGAGTCGAGGTTGCCGGTCGGTTCGTCGGCGAGAAGCATCCGAGGCTCGGTGACCATGGCGCGCGCGATCGCGACGCGCTGCTGCTGCCCGCCTGAGAGCTCTGCGGGGGTGTGCGAAGCGCGCATTTCAAGGCCAACGTCGCGGAGCGCATCCATCGCCCGTCGCCGGCGCTCGTTGGCGCCCATTCGCCGGTAAATCAGTGGCAGCTCGACGTTCTCGAGCGCGCTCGTGCGGGCGAGAAGATTAAAGCCTTGAAAGATAAAGCCTAAATAGTGGCGGCGCAGCAGCGCCAATTGGTCGAGTGTCAACGAGCCGACATCTACGCCTTGAAAGAGGTATTGGCCGGAGGTCGGCGTGTCGAGGCAGCCTAGTAAGTTAAGGCAAGTCGACTTACCCGAGCCGCTCGCGCCCATGATGGCAACGAACTCGCCTTCGTCGATCGTAAGATTCGCACCCGCGAGCGCACGCACTTCAGACTCGCCGCGACCGTACACTTTCATCGCGTCGCGAAGCTCGACGATGTACGGCGTTCCAGGCACGTCGCTCATCATGGAGCTTTTACGTCGGTCACGACTCTGGCGCCGCCGCGTAATTCGTCGACCTCGCTGACTTCGGTAATGATGCCGTCAGATACGCCGGCGTGAACATGGACCGGTCGCAGCTCGCCGTCGCGGAGAAGCCAAATACGCTGATAGGAGTCTTGAACGCCGGCTTTCTTCTTTTCGGGCATCGCGAACGACGTGGTGGGTGGCACAAACCTGAAAGCCGCATTAGGAACGACGAGCACGTCATGCTTCGTTTCGGCGACTATCACTGCCGTGCATGTCATGCCCGGTCTTAAGAGTTTGTCGCCGTTGTCGACCTCGAGCACCGCCTTGTACGTGACGACGTTCTGCGAGGTCTTCGGCTCGTTGGAGAGTGACACCACAAGCGACTTGAATGTTTTGGTCGGGTAGGCCTCGACGGAGAACGTCGCCGTCATACCCACGACGATGCGCCCGATGTCGGCTTCGTCGATGTCGACGTTCAGCCGCATCTGCGTGAGATCGTGAGCGAGGCGAAAGAGAACGGGCGTCGTGAAACCCGAGGTGATCGTCTGGCCGGGCTCGACGGCGCGCGCGAGGACGATGCCGTCGATCGGTGACGTGATCGTGGCCTTGTCGAGCCGCGAGAAACTCGACGCGAGCGCTGCGCGGGAAAGTGTCGCGTTCGCCGTTGCGCTCGAAACGTTGGCTTCGGCGCGTGCGAGCTCGGCCTCGGTGGCCTCGAGCTCGCCTTGGCCGACGAGTCCTTCGACCCGCAGGCGACGGGCGCGATTGGTCTTTGCGACGAGTTCGTTCAGCGTCGCGCGTGATTGCTGAATGGACGCCTCGGCGACCGCGACCTGCGCGGAGGCCTGGTTCGTCGCGGCGTGAAGCTGCTCAGGGTCGATGATCGCGAGAACTTGTCCTCTTTTCACTACTGCGTTCGCATCGACGTTGACCTTTAAGACGCGTCCCGTGACCTCGGCGCCTACTTCGACTGTAGTTACGGATTGCACCGTTCCGGTCGCGCGAACCGTGACGCGCACATCGCTCTTGTGGGCGTCGGCGGTTTCGTACGACGGGCCGTGCGCGGATGCTTGCCCGCGCCAGCGCACGATTCCGATGACGGGCACGGCGATGAAAATCGCCGCCATGACGACCGCACTCCGCAGCCGGGAGCTAGTGGTTCCGATGCCGATTGTGCGGCGGACGTCGTGAAGCGGGTTGGCGGTGCTTGGTCTTTGGGCGGCGGGCGGGATGGCAAGCGTGCCGGCGGCGGTCGGCACGTCATGGCGCGTTGCCATCGGCGCTTCATTCGCGTTTGCGAAGGGAAGCAAAGCGTGCGGACTCGGCGTGGGCCACACGTTGGATGTACCCGCGGGCGCTTCGAGCTTTGCCGCGACCGCGCGGGCATGGTCGAGGACGGCGTCGGGAAAACCGACGAGGCGTAGCACTGCGAGCGCATTTCGCGGCGCCGCGGCACCCGCGTGGAGCTTGTAGTCGAAGCGCAGTTCGTCGCCTGCGATCGTCTCGGCGAAGTGGTGCGGCTCGAATTCGTTCGCGAGGAGCGCGAGCAGCTCTCGGTCGTGCGTCGCGGCCATCACATAAGCACCTGATTCGTGCAGGGCGCTCAAAAAGGCGGCGCCCGCGGCAATGCGGTCGCAAGTGTTTGTGCCGCGGAAAAGCTCGTCGACAATACAGAGGCGCCGCACTTCGGGCGCCGCGGTCAACATCGAGAGCGCGACCTCGGCCTCGACGCGAAAGTGACTGCGCGACGAGAGGAGATCGTCGGAGATCTCTACCAGAGTATGGACGCGCAGAAGCGGTGCCGCGTAGCGCTTGCACGTCGTGACAAAGATGGTTTGCGCCAACACGGCTTGGAGCGCTACGGCCTTTAGGAAAGTCGACTTGCCCGCCATGTTGGAGCCGGTGATGAGGTAGCCCCGTTCATCGAGCGCAACATCGTTCGAGATGGCATTGGCCACGAGTGGATGACAGACGCCTTCTGCGTGAAAGCGCCCGTCGCGGGTATTCAGCGCAGGACGCGCGTAGGTTGTCTCTCGCGCGCGGTAATTGGCAATCGCCATCGCCGCGTCGATCGTCGCGACGGCTTCGAAGATGCGCGCGAGCGTTTCGTTGTGGGCCTGCGCGAAGGCGAGCTCCTTGACGTACGTGTTCACGTCGAGGAGGAGAAACACGTTTGCGTATTCGACGACCATCGCCGATGCTTCGTCGAGGCGAAGGCTGTCGAGCGTTAGCCACGCCATGCCGAGACGGCGCGACCCGAGCGCCGCGAGCGCATTGCGTAGCGCGTCGAGTTCGGTCGAAAGTGCGACCGACTCGATCTGGGTCAGTCCGCGCGCGACCTCGATGAGCTTTGCGACTTGGCGCAAACCTTCGACGTACACGCTGAGATCGCGAAAGACTGCGAGGCGTATATAGATATTGATTCCTACGAGCGCGAGCAGCGCGATGAGGAGGGGCGGCTTGACGAAGCAGAACGCCGCGACCGCGACCGTCGCTATTGTCGAAAGCGGGAAGAGTGACGCACCGCGCGGCATCATGGCTTTCTGCCCGTAAATGACTTCTGCCAGTGCCGCGGCGCTCGGGGCCGCGAGCGGTCGCAGCGCCACCGTCGTGCGCGACCGTAGCGATTCGTTGCTTGCGAACGCATTCACTCGGCGATCGAGCTCAAGGAGCGGCCCTAGCGTGAGCCAAGGCGTCCGCAGCATGCGATAAAGCATCTGTTGGCCGAGCGGTGAGACGGCGCGATCGACCTGCGCGAAAACGGCCCCCATGCTCAAGTCGCGCCACGTTCGCTCACTTAGGACGTACGATTCGCCTTCGGGTTTGGTGGCCAAGCGGTCGAACGCGGCAATCGACGCTAGGTCGCGCGACCGCTCGACGAGCGAGCCCCAGTGCGTGCTCACGTCGATCGCGGCAGAGCGCTGAGCCGAGCGGCGCACCCACCAGGCGCGACCGACAAGGGCCATCAGAAACGCACCTACGGCGAGGAGGCCTAGGATCGTCGGGAGGGCGATCGTGCTCATTGTGGTTTGCCAAGTTCCAAGCTCGATGCTGACGTGGCTGACGTGACGTGCACATCGGGGCCAGCTGCCGAAAGAATCATTTCGATTAGAAACTCGGCCGCGTGAGGCTCGCCGTCGACGTGCGCGAAGCTCGATCGGGGGAGCGCTTCAGTAAGCACGACCCACGGCGTGCTGCGTGCAACTGATTGAAGCAAGTCGAGAAAGAGTGGGTTCATGAGGTCGATCCACATGGGCTTGTGCCCGTCGGCGCTAAGCGAGGTGTGGCCTTGGGCGCGCGCATATACTTTACGCGGGATCCCACGTCGGCGAGCGTCAGCGGCGATGATGCGGGTCCGTTCTGCGCCCTTCGCGCCAAACCAGGCCTTGCGAAGGTAATCGGTGGGGAGCCACCAGTCTTCGCGTTGGAGGATTACCCGCCCCTGAGTGAAGCGCGTCCGGTGCTCGATCGTGCTCTGGGGCGGAGGCAAGTGAAAGGGCGACGGCCGACGCGTCTCGAACGGCGTCCCCAAAACTTGGAGCCAGTACTTTGCCCCCCAGGTCGGAAACGGGAGAATTCCACCAAGATAAATAGGCAAGAGCGCTACCCCTTCCGCGTCTCGCAAACGAAGGAGGCCCGTGAAAGGGTCGTGCGCGAGCGAGGTGTCTGTCGCTTCGATGGCACCGCGCGCAAGCGTGGCTTCGGTCGGCCACCGGAGAAACCGTTTCGTGAGCGGGCGATGCGCCTGGAGGCTATTGCAGTCGCCGCAAATAGGCACGTCGACCGGCTCTAAAACATCCGCAACGTCTCGGAGCCATGCCGACGAAGCAGCGGCGAGCGCCGTTTGGAATGCTCCTTCACCGGCCGTATGGCGTGCCGCTAGCCAACCTGCCGCGGGGTGTACTTGGTTCACGACGATCACGTGTCCGTCGTCGTCGGAGGGCGCATCAATCTCGTGGGCAGGCGCGACTTGCGCGAGTACCGTGACAGGAACACGCGCTCCTTTAGGAGCAGGCACGACGGGCGCGTCCGGCCCCCAAAGCGTAGGCCCGTGCGTTTTGCACGTTTCGGAGAGAGCAATAAGGAACGCGACGATATCGTGGCAGATGCCGCCGTTGCCCCAGCGCGCGACGAATTGCTCGACCATCCATAGGTATGACGCACGCCAGACGGTGAGCTTCGCAAGCGCGTCGGCAACCTCGCCAAAGAGTGGCGCGAACGCCGTGGGAATTGACGCCTTAGACGCCTCGAAGTAGCCATCGGTGAACGCGATCGGGCGGATCGGCGTCGCGCCCGCGCCTGCAAGCAAGGCATCGACGAGCGTCTCGAGATTCGCCTCTTCCGACGCAAAGGAGTTCGTTACCGCAGCTTCGCCGATGCGCTCCGCGGCCGTTGACACGGCCGTCCCCTCCGCAGCGGGATCGCGGCGAATCGCCGCGATCAAGCGTGCTTCGATGTTATCGCTAAACGCGTCCCAGATTGCGCACGTTGGAAGAAGGCCCGCCGCGCGTAGCCGATTCGCCGTCTTCGCGGCGAGTTCTTCTTCGAAGCCTTCGGCACGTATCGCGATGACAACATCGCGAAGGCGAAAGGTCGGTGCGAGCGACGCCAGCGCGCGTGTAAGCCGGGGTTCGAGGCGAAAGCGTGCCTCGCGATCGCTACGAAAGCGACGACCTGCGTAAGCGTGGGTCTCGGAAACCAATGCGCGCGTCGTTGAAGCATTAAGCATGGATGTCGCCAAGTGGAGGTCGACGAAGGAGTCGTCGGCCGCACGGTCGAGAAGAGCGCTTACGATCGAGCGGTTGCAACTCGTCCACTCCCGGCGGTCCGCGCCAGCCCATGCGGGCATTGCCATGACGCTGCCGCGAGAATCGACGATTGCGTGATGAAGGAACCCTCCGAAAGGGCTTGTTTTTGCGGCAGCGCGTTGAACGTACCCGAGTACGGTGCGCTCAATCTTTGAAGCCGGGGCGGCATCGTTGCGCAGGCCAACGCGATCGAGCTCAGCGAGAGCGCGGTGCGAGGCCGCGCTCACGCAGCTTCGAAATCGCTCGTCTTCGACTGTCGCGCGCAGGGTCGCGCGCACGTCGCGAACGGCGTTGTCGAACGAGTGATCCATGACGAGCGCGGCGGACATCGCATCTTCGGTTGCGACACGGTAGGGTGCAACAGCCTCGCCGTCTGCCCACAGCGCGAGCGAGCTCGACTGGGTCAGCCTCGATGCCGCGTGCGTCACGCCTCGCCCGGCGACGATAGTGCGTCGCAGGGTTAGGATCTCTCTTCGCGCCACCTCGTTGACGACTTTCAACGCCGACGATAGTTCATCTATGGCGGCGCCACGGGTTTGGCGTCGGAGCGCTTCGGCTGCTTCCCAGCACGCACACGCCTCGACGAACGCAGGCGGGGTGAGACGTTCGACCGTCGCGAGCGGGAACGACGCGATGCGCACGACGGTGAACGGCGCGACGACCGATAAGGGATCGACCGGGACTTCGAGGGCAAACGTTCGTGCTTGCATCAAGACTTCCACCACACGACGCCGAGCCCGACTACGAGCGCGGCGTGGGCTACGCCAATCAAGAAAACGATTCGCCTCGATCGCGCTGAAGACGCTGAATCCGCCACGAGCGCATCGACAAGCATGCGCCCGTCCCCACGCAGGAGAGGGGATGATCCTCGAAGCGCGACGAACAAGGCAACCACCGCAAGCAACTCAGCGATGCGTGCGAAGATAGACGCTCGCCCGTGAGCGCTCGACGCGAGCGTGGCTGCAAGCGCAGCGTCGGCGAGCGGCCCACCGAGCGCCACCAACGCGCGTTGCGCGCCCGTACCTCCCGCGGCCGTTCGAACGTAAGGCCGCGGCATGCGGAAGTGTTCGAACTCGACGCCTATGGCTTTCACCTCGATTCCACCAAACCATGCTGCGGTGACGTGCCCGAGCTCGTGCACCAATACGCCAACGAGTGCGTAGCCAACGCTCGCGGCGCCAGCCATCGCGAGCGTGACCGCTGTCGTGGCGTGGCGACTGGTGATATGGGCGAACGCGACTGCAATCGCCACGGTGAAGAGCGACGCGGCGACCGCGAACGACGCCGCATCGCGGATAGTTTCACCCGCACCTGCACGCGCCTTCAGTGCCAACCTAAGCTCGAATACACGCTCGGGATGATCGCCTCTCGATTCGAGAAACCCGGAGCTTGCAAGCGCGCGCACGAACGCCCCGACGTCGGGCGCTTTCATCTGCCGCGCCTCGGCGATGCGCGCGAAGTGCGTGATGAGGGCGGCTTCGGTCGTTCCCTCGCGAAGAGCGTCCCATGCGAAGTCGATGGCACGCGGCGCCCGCGCGCGCCGTTGCCCGAGGCGCAGAATATAGCGCCCGTCGTCCGACGCTGATCGCGTTACACCCGCGCGTAGCTTTAGTTGCGGGTAACGAGGCGCCGAGGCGGCGTAGATTGAGTTAGCGCGCGGCATCGGCGCGGTACCCGAAGTGAAACGAAATGACCGGGCACGAGGACGGGCCCGAGCTGCCGATAAGAGCGCCGATTCCTTCGGCGATAACACCGCCCGACGCGCAGCCGACGAGCCCCAACCCTTCTGCTGCGAGCCATGCCGTAGCGACGCACGCGCCCGCGGCGAGGAGCAACTCGCGATATCCGCGCTCGCCTCGTGCCTCGATGCCACGCGCCATGTCGACGACGAGGACGATCGTGACCGGAGCCGCGGCGAGGCCGAGTTGGATGACGCATGCGTCGATCGCGCGTTCGGCAAACGCCTCGCCGCGTGCGACGAGGTTGCCGTTGACGTCGAGCGCGTAGGCGCCTCTGGGTAGCGACGCGGAAGCGGTTCCGACGAGCGCCACAGCCTCAACGTACGGTGCAAACCACGGCGTCGCGCTGACGTGGATCGGGGCCGCACGCGCCGCGCGTAAGATCGCGGCGACGTCGCTCGAGGGCACGGGCGTTCGGCCAAACCGGCGGTGCGATCGCCGCGACTCGAGGACCGAGTCAAGCGACGGTGCGAGCGGCAACGGCCGTAAAGCGACGTGCCCGAGCTGCGATTCCGCGACTACGGGGAAGCTTGGCGAGCGCGCGGCGACCATGAGCTCTCGCAAGCCGATTTCGCTCGATGTCGCGCGGCGAGTAGGACTGCGCGTCATCTCCGGTTCATCTGCGCTCGCGGTGCCCAGCTCAAACGACGCCGGCGCACCGAGCGCAAATGCAAACGCTGGAAGAGCCCGTGGGTGCGGGAACGTTGCGCCGATCGCACGCGCGACGGCAACGTCGTGCCCAATCGGCATCGGGAACGCGCCGATACCGACGGCGTCGGCGGCGAGCTGCACGTACGCGGCGGCAACACCGCTATCGAGGTATCCGAGGCGGTAACAGAACGTGTCGTATTTCCCGATCAGACGGCCCAACGCAACGGTGCCGATGATCGCGCAAGCAGGTGGCGCGACGCCGCTTCGGGCAAGCGCTAGGTAGCTCTCGTCCAGCCCGTTCGCTACGCACTCGAGACGGTGCGCGCGACCGTCGTAAAAGTAAACGCCCGGCGCGATGTCTGCGACGCACCACACGACGAGCCAGCCGTCGGTCGATTCGAGGCCGCCGCCGGTGGGTGCAAGTCGACGACGTGCGCCCGTGGTGGTCGTGTCACCGAACGCGCGTGCGAGCACGTCACCGATCGTAGCTGCCGTGAGAGCTTTGGTTGCCGCTTTGGAAAACAGAGGAGCGTCAAGAAGGCGTGCTTGCGCGAGCGCCACGCCTTCGTGTGCATAGAGCGGCTGTGTTGATAAGGGTCGCGTCGACGTCGTAGCAGCGCTCGCGTAGTGTGCTTGGTGATCGCGTGCGCTCGAGAGATCGCGTGCCAGGTGGCTCGTGAGCTCATGGTACGACCATGCACGTTCGAGTGCTTCGCTTGCCGTGCCAACCAAGGGCACGCCGCAGGTCGCGCACCCGAGCGTCCGGCTCCTGATGACCTGGTCGTGGCGAAGCGCGCACCCGGCGCCGAACGCGTAACGATCGGAGATGCGATCATCGAGACCCGATGTGACGCCCGCGATCACGTGGGCGATGCGCGTGGCGGCGACGGCGATGGCGAGCGGTAGCCATTCGGAGCGCGCACTTGTCAGCACGGCGTCGCAATCGTTCCGGCGGCAGCGCCAGCAGACCGTGCGTCCCTTCGTAAGGCGCGGTCCGACGACAAGCGCTCCTACTTCGATCGCCACCGGAAAAAGCGGAACGCCGCGCGCGAAGAGCTCGGCCATCCAGCACTCGACGTCGGCTGACGCCTCGTCGGCGGTGAGCACCGGGATAACGAGGTCGACCTCTCCGAGCTCATGGCGCGAGTTGACAACGTGCACGTTTCTAACGCCCGAGGCACGAAGGAGCCGCGCGAGATCTTGGCCTGCGGGAGCCCCCACAATCGCTATCTGCATGCTTGAAAGCGTGTGCGCGATGTCACTCCGGTGGGCGTGCATTCGGCCGCGGTGTACGAAGCGCGCGAAATGCGCGAGCGATTCATCGGCGTCGAGGGCAACGGTGGAGGAGCCGTCTTCGAGGAGGCCGCGAGTGTGCAGCAACGCGACGATACCGCGCAGGCTGCTGACGCTTACGGGCGCGAGCGCCGTAGCGAGGTCGGCCAAAGGGCGACGCCCATCGAGCGCTGCGATGACAGCTGGTAACAGGCGCGAGACGTCACGCCCGCGGAAAACTTCCGTTCGTACGCCTCCAATAGCGACGACGCAGTCGGGGCCGACGTTTTTCCAGCGAACCTCGGGCAGTACGCGCGGGCGTAGCGGGAGGCGCAAATCGACGTCGTGCGCGGCCGCTTCCGAGAGCCACTTCGCATGAAGCGAGGCGGGGGCGGCGCTCACTCCAACACCTGCGCGAGTGGGCCGCGAATGCGGTCGACGTAGCGACGTGCGTTGGGCGCGCTCCCGCATCGTTCACACCCGTGGACGGAGAGCACGAACGATTCGGTAACGACGCCATTCGAGAGGTCGATCTCACGTACGTACCCTGAGCGGGCGTTGGCGAGCTCGAGCGCTAGCGACTCGGCAGCCATCTCGACGAGCGGCACGATGAACGCATGAGGCGTCATACGCGCGTCGTCACCTTCGATCGCGGCGAACGCTGCCGCGCGCTCCGCGGAATGCGCGTGGGCCGAGACACGTCGCTGGTAACACGCATAGCAAGCGCCCGCAGTCGCGCTTCGCGTTTGGCCCACAAAGAGGGTCGCGCCATCGAGCCACGCGAGCGAGCGCGTGATGCCCCGCTCGCCGCACGCGATATCGGCTGAATGAAGGCGCTGCGGCAGTGGCTCTTGCATCGCAAGCGCAACATGCGAGGCGCCGTCGAGGAGCGAGCCCGCGTTCGAAGCGAGGCCCATCAACGGAGCGATGCGCACATGCGGCCACTTTGCGGCAAGCACGGATGCCACCGCGAGCCCGAACGGCCCATCATGGAGGACGATCGTCGAGTCGGAATCAAGCGAATGGCAATGGGGCATGATTCAGAGACTCCATATCGGAAGAGAACCCGTGGACCGAAGCGAAGGCGCGAAGCCGCTCGGAGCCTAGGAAGCGCGCGCGATGCATGAAACTAATAGGCATCAATTGAGGAATGACGACACGCACTGCGTGAAGACCGACCGACGCGAGTTCGTCGGTCGTCAAGTCGACAGCAACTGCGTCCATTCTCAGCGCTGCAAGCCGAGCGACGAGCCAGCGAAGCTCCTGCGCCGGGTCGTCGACGGCGGGGGCATTCGTAGTCGGTCGCGCCGCGCGGGGTGAAGCGGCTTCATCAAGTAAAAACGCAAGGTGTTCGCGCCCGTGCCCCGATGCGTAATAGTCGGCGCCGTGAAGCAGCGTGCGATAGTCGTCGAAATCGATTGGAATTTCTCGGTCTCCGCGCATCGCGGTGCGTGACGGCGCGAACTCATCGAACGATTTGCAGCACGCGCGTTCGAACGTGCGGTTCGTCGACGCGGTCATAAAGACCTTGCATGTCGCATGGCGCGGAGATTCTTGAATGGCAATCACGGTCGGGATCGCCAAGTCGGTCGTAGCATCGAGAAACGTCTGGTTGATGCCGCCGCCGGCGAGGAAGCTTTCGGTGCCTTTGGGCAAGCCGACGCTACGCGGATCGATGAGCGGCAGCCTTCGCTGCAGCAACCACGTAAGCGCGATTGCGTCGCGCTCGACGATCTCATAGATGGCGCCGACCACGGCAGCGATCAACGACGTGTGCGCCGCGACACCCGTAGATATGGGGATCCAAAAGCGCTCCGATTCGAGCGGCGTCACGTAGAGGTGGGTCATGATCGCGGGCACGTAGCGCTCGCGCTTATCGACGAGCGAGTAGCCGCCGACCCAACGTATCGGCTTCGTCGCGTCAGGGAGGCGGAGCGGGCACTTGGGGTCGTCGACCTCTCGCTGCGCGAGACGCGGGATGGCGTCGAGATCGATCGCGTCGGCGCCGAGCTCATGGCCAGTGGCGAGCCGCCACTCTTCGGGACGATGCACCATCGTCGCGTAACGCTCGGCCGACTCTACGACGGTCTTAGTCCATGCCAACTCTGCGTAGGGACTCGCGCCGGCGCCACCGAGGCGTTCAGCCGAGACGTCACCGCCTTCGGGCGAAACGATGCGCGGATGGACGTGCGTGAGATTTCCTAAGGACGCCGCGCAAGCGACGAGCGGTGCTACGCCGATATCTTGCTCGAGGAACTCGACATGCTGAATGAGTCCCGTTCTCAGGCTCACGAGGCGACCGAATGAATGTTTGAGGCCAAAGTCGGAATCGTCGATTCCGTCAAAAATATAATTGCGCACGACGAAATACTTATATCGCCAAAGCGTGGTTGCAGTGGGGTGGTGAATGAGACCTTAGAAGCGCCGCGAGATGCGCTTCTTCGATGATCAAAATACCCAATCGATTGTTCATTAGGTGAACGAAGCGAGCCGCGAGAATCGAGGGATTCGAAGCGACAGGCTCGGTGCTCTCGGCGTAGACTCGTGCGGCGTTGGCGCATGCGTCGGCCCAACGCGAAAGAAGGTGAAGTTCGTTAAGCGAGATCCGTGTGTCGTCGGCGAGCACACGCCGACCCGAGCGCTGGGCCGCATCGCACCTTGCGGCGATTGTGCTGCGGAGCGCTGCACGATCGCCTTCGACCATTTCAATCCAATGGTCGGAATAACGCTGCCAGAACAGGTCGGGCGCGTTCCCCGCGAACGCCGAGCGCGCGCGCTCCATCATGTGGAGCGCGAGCCGCCGCTTGACGTGACCGCTTCCGTCGGCGCTGCCGAAAATTGCAAGCGCGATGCGACTCGACTCGACAAAGACCTCCTCCGCCGTCGCCATTGTCCCCACGCCGTAGGCATCGATTTCGGGTTCGTAGGACGCCTCTTCGACGCGGTGCCGTGCTTGGGGCGCCCCGTTCGTCGCGATTCGAAGCGTGTCTTCGATGTCATCACGAAGTATCTGCATCAACGTGTTCGCACCGCGAGCGCGAACGCGGACGTGAACGCCGCCGTCATCGACGTAGCGAAGAAAGAACCACGCCTCCACCTCGGGTCGCTGAAGGCGTGCGCCAAGCGCGGTCACAAACAGCTCGATCCACCCGCCATCGAACGGGCCGTATGCCTTCAGGTAACACCAGGTGGTTTGCGAGCACATCGGGTTCGATCTCTCTCGATGGAAAAAGCCCCGTTCAAGCATCGTGGTAGCGAGGTTCGAGGGGAGCTTCACATCCCAATCAGCAAGAAAATGAGCTTAGTGTCGAAAGGCTGCACTCGCACGCGATCGTAGAAACGCAGTTCACGGGCAAGTGATAACGACTGTCTCCCGGAATCTCTTCCACGAAGAGATCGAGGTCATAGTCGTCGACGACTGTCAAATCGACGTTCGCTGAATTTCCGGATTCTTGTTCCATCGTTATTCCTCTTTTTAGAAATTTGGCGATCGAGCTTCAGCACATTCGCGTAGTCGAACGAGCCGTACATCCCCAAACAAACCACTCGCAATGTGGTTCCCCCCGACCGCGTGCTGGCCGTATACATCCGACGGGGGGACGTCAACTGCATTCGCCCGTCAACGATAACTACACATCTTTATCTGCAACGCGCCGTCTGAACGACGTTCGGCCCCGGGAGGAACGCGCTGAGGTCTGCGACGATGCACCAAGCGTATCGTCGACACCGTGCAGACCGTCGCGCCCTCGCATCCATCTCACCTCGCGGAGGCCGACGCGAAGCGCACTGAGGTTCCGAGAAAAATTGTGCGTGGGTCACCGCATGGATCGAGGTGGCGCGCACCGTAGTCGCGCGACGCGACTAGATTATCAAGCTTGGCCTCGCGAAGTGCCGTCCGGCAAGGCGAGGGGGGTGTCATCACGCCAGCCGCGAAGCGAGTGACGACCGGTGGTCGCCATGCCAGCGGCGTCGCCAGTCGCTATCGGTCGCCAGTCACTAATGGCAGCGCCGCGCCGAGAGCCCGAGGACGAGGATTACGCCTACTCACGAGGAGATGGTCCCCCACGGCCAGGGAGAGTGATAGCGCGAACTGCGTAGCGCTCAGATTCGGGTTTCGTGTCGAAAGTGCGCTCGACCGCGAGATGAACGCGCGGATCACTCGCGAATTTTCCGCCGCGATAAACGTACGTGCTCCGCGCCTCGTTGAGTGTGTGTACGGAGCTTACTCCCGACTTGCGGTCCGCCAGCGTAGCGTACTTTTTCCTCCACGGCGCCAGTTGGGACGAGCTAGGCGACCTAGCTCAGTCTGCGCGTTTGTCCTCGATGAGATCCAGGTGGTCGGAGCCGGCCATGAGACAAGGGGTCGGTCTCGTTCGCACCGCGGACTCGTACAGGGCAGAACCTTACGGAACCGCGTTGGGGCTTTCGAATCGCGTAACATGGGAGAGGAGGCGTCGTGCGGCCCTCCGAGTCGTGAGTCTTTGGCACGGGTGCTGCCGGCGTTGGCTTACGGCGCTCACCTAAGTCCTCGATCTCTCGTCGCCAACGCGCCCGGACGCCGCGCTAAGGCTCCTCGCCGCGCCTCGGAGCTCGCGAATCCGCTCGTGAGCGTTCATCGAGCGCGCGTACGCGGAGTCGTTTCGCCCGCGGACGCTTCCCCATGGCTCGGCGTCGGAGCGCGATCCGACCCGAAAGCCCGAGACCTGATTCGTAAGCTTCACGCTTCAGCCGTAAGGTCCAACCTTCAGCCGTAAGCCTTCGCGTTCCGCACGGAGCCTTAGCCTCTGGACGCGCGGGCTCCCGCTCCGGATCCGGAAGCCGACCAAGCGAAAAGGCGCGCGCGACGGTTTCACGCAACCCCACCCGCCGGCGACCGAGAAGGGAATCAGCGTCGCACCGGCGCTTATCACCACGAAAACGAGAACCCATTTTCATGCTCCGATCCATCTCGATGGCTCCGACGGCTGCTGCCGACGTCACCGAATTCCTCCAGCGCCCACGTCCGCTGTACATCGTTGGTCGCGCGCCGCGAACGACGATCTCAGCCCTTTAATTTCCCGAAACGGCGACGAATGGACCACGGGCCAGGGATCCGCACGCCGACGGCCACGGCTAAGTGAGCGGCATTGGCCTTAGGCGGCCGCGTGGTGTCGCCGAGAGGGCGACTTGGGCGTCTGTTTGCCTTGAAGGAACTACGGCCCAAAAGAACGGTGATAGAATATCGTAGTGATGCCTCGACACCTGTCGCCCGGGGAGCGCGCGCTGCTTTTGCAGTTCCGCCGGCAGCTCGCGACGCGCCTTGGTGATCGACTTACTGAGGTCACCTTGTTCGGCTCACGGGCGCGCGGCGAAGGTCGGGGCGACAGCGACCTCGACGTGCTCGTCGCGGTTATCGACCTAGGGGTCGACGAGCGGCGACAGCTTATCGATCTCGCCGCCGACCTAGGGGTGAGCTCTGGCCTCGTGCTATCTCCCACCATCGTGGACACCGCTCGTTTTGATCGCACGTCGGTGTTTGCGCAGAACGTCGCGCGCGAAGGGGTGCACCTGTGACCGAGGTTCCGCTGTCGTCGGCCGCGCGCGAGCTTGACCGCGCGCGGCAGCTTCTCACCGCCGCCAAGCTGCTCCTCGATCACGGGTTCTTCGAGGACTCGGTGTCGCGAAGTTACTTCGCCACCTTCCACGCGGCGTGCGCGCTGCTTGCCACCATCGGACGAACCGTACGCACGCACGAGGGGCTCAGCGCCGTGATAGGGGAACATTTCGTCCGCCCCGGAACGCTCGACCCGAAGTTTGCGCGGTTCCTAACGCGCATCGCTGCCGATAGAAACGACGCCGATTACAGCGCAGTGCCGGCGTTCGGACGGGACGATGCCGCGACCACGCTCGAAGAAGCACGCGCCTTCGTCGGAGCGGCCGTCGCGCTCGTTGACCCAGCCACATAACAAGGCAAGTCGATGCCGCAGGGGCAGGGGAGATAGGCCAAGAGGAGGCCCTAGCCTGTGCCGGCAATTCCCCGTCCCGCGTACTCGAGTACCTCGCACGCGGCACTGGGGGCTACTGGCATCTCGGCCCGGCTGTAGACGGGAAACTCCCGGCCGATCAGCGACCAACTCATTTGGCTGAGCTGGTCAACGAGCGACACGGCTTGCTCGCCGCACGTCGGGGCGAGGTCCAGTTCAACACGAGCGAAACGGGTTCGGTGCAATGTCGCGACCGCCGAGCGAGCCTGAGCTGCGCGCGTTGTTCGGCTAAGGCCGCCCGAGAAGGGTAGCGCGCGTAATTCGAGCGCCGGTCTTCTTTCCCGCGGCAAGGAGCGCCTGCTCGAGTCTTTCGCGCTTCTCGCGGGCGTGGTCGGGAAACAGCGACCGAGAACGCACCCAAGGCGCGAGGCCTGAGACCGAAACACCCACGAGCCGAACGCGCTTCCCCTCCAAAGGCATCTGGCCGAGGGATTCTATGCAGGATGCATAGATGGAACCGGTGTCGCTGACGGGCTCGCGCAGAGTTCTGCGACGCGTTAACAACGAAAAGTCTGCGTACTTGAGTTTTACGACGACGTGGGTGGCCGCGAGGTCTTGTTCGAGGAGGCGCCGGCTGACGCGTTCTGCGTGAAGCAGCACTTCGGCTGCGATGCTCTCGCGACCGCGCAAGTCTTCCTCGTAGGTGCGCTCCGCGCCGATCGACTTCGAGGCGGCATCAGCAATCACTTCGCGTCCGTCGATGCCACGCGCGAGCTCCTGGTAGCGCAAGCCTTCGGGCCCCAGTGCCCGGATGAGCAAGCGCGGATCTGCCGTTTGAAGATCGGAAAACGTGCGCAAGCCGAGGGCGAGAAAGCGGGGTTCCTGTTTCGGCCCTACCCCCCACATTCGGCGAATGGGCAAGGTTGAGAGAAACTCAGCGACCGCCTCGGGAACGAGCGTGACGCCGTTCGGCTTGTTCATGTCACTCGCGATTTTGGCGGCAAACTTCGTGGTCGCAACCCCCGCGGAGGCCGTCAGGCCCGTGTCTTCGTAGATATCCGCGCGAAGCCTTAAAGCGATTTCGGCGCCGCTGCCGAAAAGTGACTGGCTGCAGGATACATCGAGAAACGCTTCGTCGAGCGAGAGTCCCTCGACCAATGGCGTGTACCGCCGAAAGATTGAAAACACCGACGCGCTCACCTCTTCGTACCGACCGCGGTGCGGCTCGACAACGACCGCCTGCGGACATCGCCTCCGCGCTTCAGCCATCGGCATCGCCGAGTGAACGCCAAATGGACGCGCCTCATACGATGCCGCACAGACGACGGAGCGCCCGCCGAGTCCGCCGACCAGGACGGGCTTTCCGCGCAGCGCCGGGTTGTCGCGCTGCTCCACAGAAGCAAAGAAGGCGTCCATATCGACGTGGAGAATCTGACGCTTCGGTAACACTCAACTGTCTCTACCATACAACTCGGCGTATCCCCTGCACAGAGGCGCGTTCTTCATTGATGATGGCTCGACGGCATACTCGTATGGATGAGGACAAGTGCAGAGCAGTGTGCGGAACGCGTACGCGCTTGGCTCGAGAGCAGCGCGACGGGAGGGAAATTCGCGACGTCCGTCGGATGTCAATTGTCCAGCCGCTTGGAACGTTCGCGCTTTATCTTGCGATCGTCGACAATACCCTCGAGCTTCGCGAGCAGAGGATTCAGGAAGGAAACGACCCGATAGATTTCTATCCGATAAATACCATGGGCGGTGGGGTGACGGGTTTAAGCCTTAGGCGAAAATGTCGCGGCCGACGATCCCCGCCGCTTGCGAGCCGTAGTCGTCCAGCGAGAGCGTTGGGAACGCGACGATCGCCGTCAGCGCTGCGCTGGAGACCTCGGCGTCGTCCGAGTTGGGCGTGCCCGTGCAGGCGGCGGAGAACAAGGAAGCGGCAAGCAACATGGCAAACAGAGAATGATGATTCATCTTAAAGATCCTTGCGATAGGTCGTGTATCGAACGCAGAAGGTGGCGTTCACCGACTGCGAGGCAAGGGATGCCAGTAGGCGATTGAGGGCGCCATTCCAGATCTTTCGGCGTTCGGTTCAGCAGAGGGGGACGACCTCTCGCACTTTGCTCTTAATCAAAAACGAAATATGAAATAGGAAATATAAATGCGACGTACCGACCTAACCCTTTGCTTCACGGCGAAGCTCCTTCGGCCGGCAGCGACCGAGACGGGAGCTTCGTGGACTTTTCTTCGCCTACCGAAGGAGGCAAGTGCAAAGCTTCCCACGCGAAGCATGACGTCGGTCGATGGCACTCTGAATGGCATAGTCTTCCAGGCCACGCTCGAGCCGGACGGTCAAGGTGGCCACTGGCTGAAGGTGGATAAGACGTTGCGAGATGCCGCGGGCGTAAAGGTCGGCGACGTGGTTGAACTCGAGATAGCGCCGGTGAAAGTGGAACCGGAGCCAAACGTGCCGCCCGAACTGCGGAGGGCGCTCGCGGCTTCGGCGAAGGCGTTAGCGCTGTGGTTGGACATCACGCCCGTCGCGCGTCGAGATTGGGTCCATTGGATTACGTCCGCAAAACAGGCAGAGACGCGCGCGCGGCGCATCGAAGTGACGTGCTCGAAACTCGAAGCCGGGAAGCGGCGCGCTTGCTGTTTCGATCGGTCTGGAATGTTTAGCGGTGGCATGAGCAGCCCCGTCGCAGAAGGTGAGGCATCGGACGCAACGGCGCGCAGGAGGACGCGCAGCCCCGCGAAAAAGGCTCGGGCTTCGTAGGAGGGGTTCAAGAGGCTCGGCCGCACGAGCGCGTCGGGTTGTGACCAAACGAGCGGCTCGTACTGGTATAGCGTTGCCGATGAACAAGAGCCTAACCCTCGCCGTACGTCACGCTGCCGCGCTTGCTTGCCTCGTGGGCGCTTTTGGTTCGGTCGCGTGCGGCAAGAGTCCGGAGGTGCCCGCCGCCGGGAGTCCTGACGCCGCCGCACCGTTCGCCGTCTTGAGCGTGCCCTTTGATGCAGGGATGGACGCGGCGCCGAATGCGAGCGCCACCACGGCGGTTGACGCGGGGTCTGCCCTCGTGGCCGCCGGAGTGGATACGGCCCTCGACACGGCCATCGTCGCCCAGGCCGTAAAAGACGCGCCGGGTATGACGTCCGAGGGCCAAGCTGGCCGCGAGACGTTGGCGCAAAACGGGCATTTCGGGATGGTCGTCACGCTGCAGCCTGGACGATGCTACACCGTCATCGCGATGTCGGCGCCGCTTCAGGTATCCGAGCTCGACATCAAGTTGCTGATGCTCCCGCTCAGCATCGAGGCCGGCCGCTCACCCGCCACGGACAAAAACCCTGCCGTTCTCGGCCGCGGGAAGGCGGCGACGTGTCCGATTTCCATCGTGCCCATGCCCTACAAAGTCGACGTCACGGCGCGCAAAGGAGCCGGCCGGATTGCCGTCGCCGTGTTTTCACGCGCGAAGCTCTGAGCCTCGGACGCGCGCGGTGAGCCGGTTCAGCGTGGCGACACGTACTGCTGAGGAACCCACACCGCGCGACCATCGGGAAACGAGACCTGAACCTGTCCGCTCTGGAGCGACACCACCGTTCCCGGATAATGCCGCCCGTCGGACCATTGCACCATTACGGGCGCCCCGGGTCCAAGCGGCGTGATGGCCTTGTTGATGAACGAGTCCACCGCGCTGCTGAAGGAGTTAAACGCCTGGCCGAGCTGTTGGCCCACGTCGCGCGGATGCGGCTGCGGGTAGCCTTGTGGCTGCGGGTAGCCTTGTGGCTGCGGGTATCCTTGCGGCTGCGGATATCCTTGTGGCTGCGGATATCCTTGTGGCTGCGCGGGTGGCGCTGGCGTAGCGCCGTAACCGGGCGGCGGCACCGCCCCTGGCATGGCGCCTGAAACGGCACGACCGGACGGTGTGCGCGCGACCGCCTGGCCTTTTCTGGCCAGGGCCGCTTGATAGAGTGGATAAAACCGGCTTGCGACCTGCCCTGTCAGCGCGGGGTCTTGCATGCGTGTGTTCCATCCGTAGGTGGCCGCTGCCCAGTCGAGTGCAGTGACTCCTTGGCGTTCGACGATTTGTGCTCGGGCCGCGGGATCGGGCGCGCTGTCGACGTCGGCGGCGAGCTCTGCGTAGCGCTCGAGCGAAATTCCGTTGATTGGTGCCCAAGGATCCATGCGTTGACGGAAGCGCGCGAGCGCTTCGAGGGCAAGCGAAATGGCACGCGTCTCTCGAGATCGTGCACGGCGCTTGCGAGTTACCCGCCGAACTCCGCTTTCGCGTTAGCGAGCGCTTCGTCAAACCAGGCGTTGATCGTTTTCGGGAACGGCCACATCCACCCGTAGTCGCCACCGACGAATCGCTGAACAAGCTGAGCTCGGAGCGCGGCGGCGGCGTCGAGCCCCTGAACTTCGGCTGTGGCTCGAATCGTTTCGACGTACGCCTCCCACTCGATTCGCGCGCGGCCCCACGCCAGAAAAAGAGGGAAAAACGGCACGAGATATACAAAGGTCATCACGACGTCGCCCATGCGCGCGCGCTGCCGAAGGTGAACGCGCTCGTGGCGGAGGAGAATGTACCTCTCGGAATCCGTCATGTGATCCCACGCGTCGGGCACCCACAGTGTACCGAAGAGCACCGTGTGATAGCGCGAAACGTAAACGCGCTGACCTCCGAGCGTAACGCAGGCAAGGACTGCGTGAATGAGCCATTGAACGGCGCTTTCTCGCTTCTTTCGAATGCGAAACGTCGGAAACTCACGCGTGATTTCGTCGAGAAAGCGCTCGGTGCGGCCTATCCCTCGCACCCCTTGCGCGTTCATGTCGGTGACCTCGCGGGCATCGTTTGGCAGCTTCGGCAATAGTACGTCGACCGCCCGGGCGGCGCGCCCTGATAGATTCTCTCGATCGCCGCAGAAGGGCCGCATTGAAGGCACGCTCGCCCGTTGCGCCCATAGACCCAAAACCTCGGCCCAGTGAGCGCCTTCCGCGTGATGCGCGGACCTTCGCCGAGGTTTGCCCCGAGCAACGTGCTCGCGCGCTTGACGAGTGCCCGGAGCGTCTCGTCGTCAAGCTCCGACACGGGTGCGGTGGGGTCTACGTGCTCGAGAAAAAGCGTTTCCGACTTGTAGATATTGCCGATTCCCGCGAGTGCGCGCTGAACCATAAGCGCTTCGCCGATAGGACGCTTTCCCAACGCGCGTAAGCGAATCACGCATTCGTCGTCGTCGAGCTCCGTGGCGAGCAGATCCGGACCTAAGCTTTGCAGGTCGGGTGCGCGCTCCTCGGCGCCCGCGCTTAGGAGTCGAAGCACCGGGATGCGATTGCCAACGACCACGACGCGGCCTACGTCGAGGCGAAGTTGGTGCGAAGTGCGCCGAGGCATCCAGTACGCCGAACGCGGTTTTTCCACGCTTACTCGGCCCAGCATTCGGAGATGAATGTGAAGCGTCCGACCGTCATCGAAGCGAACAAGAAGATTTTTCCCATGCGACGCTACTTCGACGATGGCATGCCCGACCAGCGTGGCCGCGACGGCATCCGCGATGTCGTGAGCCGCAAAGGCACGAACGACGGACCCGACAAGACTTGGACGCAGACGCGCCGCGAGTCGAAAGATAGAGTCGCCTTCAGGCATCGCGTCAACCTACCTTAGGCTGGCGTAGCTTCGGATTGACGTTCAGAATCGTCGCCCACCCATTCGTCGTCAAGCTCGGTATCCTCTCCGTCCGTGTCTGGCGTCTCACTCCCTCTTTCCGAGAACTCGCGCGCCAAGGCTCCGCGTTTCCCGTAATCGCCTCCGTGTTGCCCGCGCGGCGCTAGGAACACGAGCGCGCCTTGTCTCGCCGCGAATCCGTGCACGCTTAGAAGTCGAGCGACAGGACTCTCGAGCGCGGGTGCGCCATTGATGGTGGAGAGCGCCGCGAACCGCGATCTCCGCGTGGCCATCCCGATAAGCGCGAACGCGAGGTCGCGAGCGGCGTGCGAAAGCTCTGGCTCTTCGTTCGGCAGGAAGGTCACGAGGCTCGCGCCTCCACGTCCGACCCACGCGAGCAGTTTGCCTTCGTGCATGATCACGCGCGCTCCCGGCACGCGTTGCGGAGAACGCCCGGGTCCACCAAGTGTCTCCTTCGCTTCATGAACGTCGCCCGCCTCGCGCTTGACGCCAAGTTCACGCGGCCAAGGAAGCAGAGAGCCCCACGGATTCGCAGGGTCCGTGGCTGCGAGTACGAACGTCCGGCCTGTCTCGTCTTCCGGCGGTTTCGCGCGCAGTCGCTCCGCCGCCCCGGGCAGGGCAAACTGCGTCGCGCCGCGCTCGGCGACGAAGTACCCACGTCTCACGCGTCCCTGATCTTCGAGCGCGCGGTATACGTCATAGACATTGGCAAAGCCTCCCACGAGGCCTTCGGCCTGCGCGGCTTCGCGAAGCACGATGCCATACCGTTCGAGCATCGCGCGGGCGATGGCCGTCGCGCGCTCCGTGCTTGATGGCTCGCTCTCCCACCGTGATCGACGCATCGACCAACGACCCTCGCTCCCCGGTGGCCCACGGTGGGCTGCGCGCGGCGCGGAACGCCTGCGCGACGTTGTGTCGTCGCGCTGGCGAAGGCTCCGGACCGGCTCGAGCGTGTCGTTCGTGAGCTCCCCCCCCCACACGAGATCCCAAAGCGCCGCCAGCAGCTCCTGCGGGTACGTCGGTACGATCCGCTTGATGTCGGCAAAAAACAGTGCGCCACGTTTTGCGAAGAGCTCACGCAGGGTTTCGTGGAGCGGCGAGGCGCTGGCGCCTTCAGCAGGGCCTTGGCTGCGCGCGAGCAGCGGCTCACGAAAGGAGCGATAAAGTGCAATCCGCCCGTCGTGCGAACCTATCGGTTCGAGTCCCGCCCAAACGACTTCGCCCGACGCGAGTAGTTGGTCGAGCATGTAAGGCTGATACCCAACGATGCGCGCGGGAAGCACCTCGGTCTCGAGGACAGACGCGGGAATTGGACACCCTTCGAGTTGCGCGATGACACGGAGGAGCGCCTCGGCCGACGCCCTCTGTCCTGACGCCGCGCCGCGGCTCGAACGTTCGTCGACGAGTGGAACAATGCCCTGCCAGTCCGACAAAAAACGAGCGAAAACGTCCGCAGTCACGGGTTCAATCGCTTTGCGAAGCCGAGCAAGCGTCTTGCGCTTCAAGACTTGCAGCACCTCGGCGTCCACGTATTCCGCCTCGCTCGCCTGGCGCCCGCGCGCGTGCGTGCTGGCGGGGAGGAAGGCACCGGTGAGCACTTTGCCGAGGGCCTGGAGCTGGCCAAGTGCCGCGACCACGGACGCTTCCCCGAGGCCCCATCGGAACGCGACCTCGCTCGCCTTGAACGGACCGTGCGTGCGCGCGTACCGCGCCGCGAGCGTGACGAGGGGGTCCTTCGTAAGACCGAGAAAAGCCTGAGGCAGCCCGCTGTCGACCATGACGCCGAGCGCGTCGCGGTAGCGCGCGAGGTCCTCGACCGCCACATACCGTGGTTCGCCGTTCATGCGGACGCAAACCACACGCCTGTCGCGCATGAGCGCGTCGAGCCACCCAGTGATGGTCGACGCTTCGATAGCGGGTTTCATCGTACCGCCGTCGGTAGCTGCAGGGAGCGAGGCGCGGCGGTCGATTTCGTCGCGCGTCAAATCGCCCAGCCAAAGAAGAAGATCGTGAAGCGCATCGGCATGACGCAACGGGCGATCCAGGCGTTGAAGTTGGCGCGTGTGCTCGAGCACGACATCAGCGTCGAGCAGTTTGCGTAGTTCGGTCTCACCAAGCAGCGCGCGAAGCTGCGCATGGTCGATGGTAAGCGCCTGGGCGCGGCGCTCGGCGGCGGGCGCGTCGTCGTCGTAAATGAAGTTTCCAACGAACGAAAAAAGCAACGATGCGGCCATCGGCGACGGTGTCGTGACGTCGACCGTGGTGACGCGGATCTTGCGCGACTCGACCGCCCGAAGGACGTCGATGAGCCCCGGCAGGTCGAACGCCTCGCGGAGGCACTCCCGGTAGGTCTCGAGGACCATCGGAAACGACGGGTACTGTTGCGCGACGGCGAGCAGATCCGCCGCCCGCTTACGTTGCGCCCAAAGCGGCGTTCGCTTTCCGATGTGTTGGCGCGGAAGCAAAAGCGCGCGTGCCGCAGCCTCACGAAACCGAGCCGCGAACAGGGAAGACGCTCCGAGTTCGCGCGTCACGATGTCTTCAATTTCGTCCGGCGAGGGAAGAAGCAGGTCGACCGGCGGCGGCTCTTCACCCCCAGGCACGCGGAAGACAATGCCGTCGTCGGTCGCGACGGCTTCAATGTCACCTGCGCGCGCGTCTCGAAGCTTGCGTAGCGCCGCCATGGCCCACGGCTGGTGGATACGCGTGCCAAATGGCGTGAGCAGACACACGCGTAAATCTCCGAGTTCGTCAGGAATACGCTCGATAACGAGGGTGCGGTCACTCGGAACCGTGCCGGTCGCCTTCAGCTCGTCCTTGACATACGCGACGAGGTCGTCGGCCGAGCGGGCGTCGAGGTGGTTCTCGGTCATGAGGAGCGCGCTTGCGTCCTTGACGTTCAGACTCGCCAGCGTGCGCGTGAGCTTCCCGATGCGCTCTCCGAAGGCGAGCGTTCGGCCGGCGCGATCGCCGTGCCAAAAGGGCATTTTGCCCGGAATACCCGCGGCCGGCGTGACGAGCACACGATCGCGTGTGATCTGCTCCGTGCGCCAGGACGACGCGCCAAGCAGGAACACTTCGCCCTCGCGCAGCTCGAAGACCATCTCCTCGTCGAGCTCACCGACGCGCCGACTGGATTTGCTTTTCGAGGAACCCGAGGCGCCCTCATCGCTGTCGCGATCGCCTCTGTCCTTCCCGTCTTGAAGAAAAACTCCGTACAGCCCGCGATCGGGAATGGTTCCCGCATTTTGAATCGCTAGCCTTTTGGCGCCCGCCCGCGGCGTGAGAATCCCGCGCGTGCGATCCCACGTGAGGCGTGGCCTTAGATCTGCAAATTCGTCGCTCGGGTAGCGCCCCGCGAGCATATCGAGCACGCCCTCGAAGCTCCCACGCGGGAGTTCCGCAAACGGCGCGGCGCGGCGAATCAGATCCCACAGCTCTTCAACGTCGGTCTCGACTTCGCGCAGTTCTTCGTCGTTCTTCGCAGCGCGAGCTCGCTTCAAAGGGCGTAATCCGCGTTTGCCAAGGACGTGCGGTATAGGTGGTAAACGAGGGATCCCTACGGCTGTAATAGCCACGATCTGCTGCGCGAGTACGTCGAGCGGATTTCGCGTGTAGTACGTCTCCTCTACATCGCCGCTCTCGATGCCGGCCGCGGCGGCTGCGCACGCAAGGAGATCGTGTTTGTGTTTGGGCACGAGTACGCCCGATGGAATGCCGCCTACATGATGACTCGCGCGCCCGATGCGCTGAATTCCAGACGCCACAGAGGGCGGCGACTCGACCTGAATCACCTGGTCCACCGCGCCCATGTCGAGCCCGAGCTCGAGCGACGACGTCGCGACGATAGCTGGCAGGTCGCCAGCCTTTAGGCGCTCTTCAATCGCACGGCGCGTATCTTTCGAAACGGAGCCATGGTGCGCGAGAGCGAGCTCCTCGCCCGCGGTCTCGTTGAGCGCGATGGCAAGGCGCTCCGCGAGCCGCCGACTGTTGACGAAGATCATGGTCGACCGAGCGGCCCGAATACGCTCGACCAGGCGCGCATGAACCTGTGGCCAGATGCTTCGCGCGTCGGGTTCGACGTCGCCCGCCTCAAAACCAAATGCTTCGCTCTCGCCTTCGGGAAGCGGGGGCGGCACTTCCACGGTAATCGACAATGCCTTTTTTGCTGAGGCATCGACGATGGCGACGGGGCGCGGCAAAGGCGGGTGGTGCTTGACGTCGACTGTCGCGAAACCGCCCAAAAGGCGCGCGATCTCCTCGAGTGGTCGTTGCGTGGCGGAGAGCCCGATGCGTTGGAGTGGATGTTCAGGGCGCATGGCCTGAAGTCGCTCGAGCGAGACGAAGAGATGAGCGCCGCGCTTGCTTGCCGCTAACTGATGAATCTCGTCGACGATGACCGTATCGACTTTGGTGAGAATCTCCCGTTGCGACGAGGTGAGGAGGAGATACAGCGATTCCGGCGTCGTAATCAGAATATCCGGGGGCGCTCGAAGAATGCGTGCGCGCTCGGCAGCCGGAGTGTCGCCGGTACGAACCGCCACTTCGAGGCGTCGCAGTGGCGTGCCGAGTCGCACGGCAGCCTCCGTCACGCCCGCGAGTGGCGCGCGCAGATTTCGTTCAACGTCTACGGCGAGAGCCTTGAGCGGTGACACGTAAAGTACACGCAAGCGCGAACGCGGCTCGTCGGGAGCAGGCTCTTGCGCCAACCTGTCGATCGCCGAGAGAAAGGCGGCGAGCGTCTTCCCCGATCCCGTCGGCGCAAGCAGCAGCGTGGTGTCTCCGTTCGCAATCGGCGGCCACGCCATGCGTTGCGCGAGAGTCGGTTCACCAAGAGCTGCGCGAAACCATTCTCTTACCGCCGGATGAAACGCCGATAGCGCGTCCGTCGTTGTCGGCGTCCTCCGGGCCGCGGTTGCAGAAGCTTTGGGCTTGCTCCCGTGCGGCTGCGGTTGTCTTTTCGTCGCCACGGCGTCTCATTCATGGGACTCTCAGGCCGAAAAGGCAAGCTCGTAAGTGTCGCACGGGGCTAGGCCCCGCGCCCCTAGACGAAAGACCCGAGAGCGTCCGCGCACACGTCGCGTCGCCCGAGAAGGACTCCTATTGCTACCAGGCGCCGCGCTCGGTTTTCTTCGGCTTCGATGAGCACGCCACCGCCGCGAATCACTTTCCCTCATCGCCTCGTGCAAACTGCACGATCTCGACACTGAGGCGTACCGTGCGGAGGTCATCCACATCTTGCCGTACTCGCTTCGCGA
Organism: Polyangiaceae bacterium; assembly: GCA_025353725.1. GTDB lineage: Bacteria > Myxococcota_A > Polyangia > Polyangiales > Polyangiaceae > Labilithrix. Next base: position 27,989 of record JANXOF010000073.1, read on the forward strand.
CCGTTTCCTTTAGCTATCTTTGACTTTACCGTCCCACGGCAATCGGGTTCGCTAGCATTGCACCTGCAAGGGGTGCCGCTCGCTAGTGATCATCGGCGCAAACGGTGCTGGGAAAACTCGGCTCGGCGTTCTCATCGAGCAACAACTTGCTTCGAGCGTACACACACCAACCGCAGCAGTGGGAGATTGAGTAACTTCCAGACGACACCGGGCTTCCTGAACGTGTTGTGGCTGAAGTCGTTGGCAGCCGTAAGCGAGTGCAAAGCTGCACCACCTAGGCGTCCGTGGTTTGGTTGACGGCGATCACCGAGCCGTCGATGACGTTGAGCATCTACAAGCCCGCGACGTTCATGTTCTACCCGTTGCTGAAATTGAGAACGTTCTCTTACTGGCCAGCGTCTTCATTGCCCTCGCGGAGGCTCTGTTGTGTGCCGATCCGGCAGAAAAGCTCAGACAACTGACCGCGGAGGTAATGAAAACTGCGGAGCAACAAGTTGACGCTCTCAGCGCTCGATACACGATTCGACAAATCGATCACCGTCTGAAAAGAGTTGGATTCAAAGCGAAGGATCTCAGCACGCTGAAAGCCGGTTACGGGGCCGAGATCGCAAAGGTCGATCCGACATCAATCTTCAACGAATCCAAGGCGACTTTCGAAGATCGCCTACGGGCGCACGACCTTGCGACAGTGTTGGCGCCCTACGACAACAAGGGCTTGATCGCTAGCGCTTCGAGCGTCCTTGGTCTCAAGAGTCCGATTGAACTTATGGAAAAGATGGCCCAGCTCCTCGGCGATAAGGAGAAGGGCAGAAAGGTCCGCGATGCAATGACCGCCGTGCTGCCCACCATTCTGGTTTGATGGGCTGCTTCGATGTCGAACGACACCGAGTTGCGAGCCGCACACCAAGTTCTCATGGCTCAGAAAAATCGAACTTCAAGCCTTAAATGTGCAGTCCGGTTCCTAGACTTTGAGCCTTCGCGTCTGTTACTTGCACATGCCGGCAACGCATTTTTTCGTTCCTGGGCACTGGTCATCGATTTTGCAGCCGGGAACGCATTTCTGCGCTGTTGAACAGATCATACCCGAGCCATTGTTACCAGGATTGCACTCGCCGTCGTGCATGCACTCGGGCGGTGGCGGAGTTGGCGGGGTTGGCGCCGATAGGGGAGGCTCTGCTTGCAGTCGAAGTGATTCGACAACCGAGGCGAGGAGCGGCACGAACGCGGCGCGTCGTGTCTCGTCTTTGGGGTCGCACCCAGGTGCACTCCCACGCACGGCTTGATGAATACCGACAATCGTATCTTTGCCATTCTTCGTTTCGAAGAGCGCTGCGCCTGAATCGCCGACGCACAGCGTGACGTCGGGAGTCTTCGTCTCCTTCGAAAAGAGGCTTTCATACCCAACCTGCTTTGGCGTGCCCCCGTTGAGATTTTCGCTGACTTGAACGCACACGTTGACGGATCGGCCCGCGGGCTTTCCGCCGTAGCTCATGGATTGACCGTCGTACGGTTCTCTAACGTCTCGTCCGTAGCCGAATACTTCGCTTTCACAGGGTTGCGCTCCAAGAGGAGAACTTGCCCCCTGGTGAGGTTTTGGCAGCTCGCTCGCGATTGAAGGAAGGGCAACGGTCGGGAGCGCGGTCTCGAGTTTGAGGACCGCGACGTCGCTCTCAAAAGAAGCCGCTACCTCGGCGAGCGTTCGCGGTGTCACCCCAGGTTTGATGTAGCCCAACGGAGTTGCAACAGTCCGCACGCGCACCACGGCGTCGGGCGTCGTCGAATGGGGAAAGCGTACGCCCAGAGCGGCGCGCTCGAGCAGCTTTTGGTTGGCTGGATCATACACGCACGCGGCCGCCGTTACCGCCGTGTCAGGACCTACGAGCGAGACGCCGCAGACAGGCTCTTGTGCGTGCTCGGTCATGGTTTCAGCGGAGGACGCACGTACGAGAAAACCTGCCCAAGGCGGAGCTGTCGTGTCCCTGGCAACATGCTGCTCCGATCCACCTGCGACATCGCCTTGGTTTTCAACGGCCGGCTCCTCCCGATACGAGGCGCACGCCTGAATGACGCATCCGAACACAACCAGGGCCGAAGCCTTGCGCATGGTTCAGATGTAGAGCACGGCCTATGCCGAGCGAGGGGAACGAGCATCACTCCGTGATTCACCCGAGGTCTCCATCACGCAGCATAAGACGCTCTGCTTTCGGTGAACGCGAGATCCACCACGCCGCCCCGCGCGTCCTTCGCGGGCGGAATTCTCGGCTCACACTCAGCCGAGGCGATCGCCCTCGCTGATTCCACGGCCCAAGAACCAATCGCCCGCCGCGATAGCTTTTTTGCCTTCGAGTTGAACGCGCGCGAGGGTCACGCCGTGATCTCCGCACGCGACCACGACACGCGACTTGTCGGCAAACACGACGGTGCTCGGTTCGGCGCGACCGCTTGAAGAGTGCGGAAGCTCCGTAACACGCGTCGTGAGCACTTTGACCGTCTTGCCGCGTGCCGTCGTGAAGGCGCCGGGCCACGGCTGCATCCCGCGAACGTGGTTGTGGACGTCCTTGGCGGAGCGCGTGAAGTCGATCCGCCCGTCTTCTTTTTTCAACATCGGCGCCATCGTGGCGCCTGCGCTGTCCTGCGCCATGGGGGAAAACGCGCCGGCGACGTACCTCGGCAAGCCCTCGCGCACGGCCGTCGCGCCTATCACCGCTAAGCGTTCGGCGAGCTCACCCGCCGTTTCGTCGACCGTTATCGGGGTAGGGAACTGCTGGAGCATCGCCCCCGTGTCCATACCTTCGTCCATCTGCATGAGCGTCACGCCGGTCTCGGATTCGCCGCGTACGACAGCCCACGTGAGAGGCGCCGCGCCGCGCAGTTTCGGCAGGAGCGAAGCGTGCACGTTGACGCATCCAAGGCGGGGCGCGTCGAGCACGTCTTTCGGAAGGATTCGTCCGTACGCGACAACGAGCGCGACATCGACGGCTTGGTCCCTAAGCCACGCCGCGAACTCACCGGTCCGTAATTTCGTCGGCTGTACGACGTCGAGACCCAACGTGAGCGCGCGCAGCTTTGTGGGCGGCGGCGTGAGCGAAAGTCCGCGACCTTGCGGCTTGTCGGGTTGACACACCACGGCTCTGATGTCCGCGACTTCGAAGAGCGCGTCGAGACACGGGACTGCGAACTGAGGCGTGCCGAAGAACACCGCCCGGAAGCGAGGCGAAGGAGCGGGAGCCATCTTCAACCTCCGATGTCGAGTTCGACGCGGGGTGTACTCAACTCGTGGTCGACGCCCTCGGACACCCCAACGAGCGGAGAGACGACCCTGATGCCGTACTTTCCCTTCGGGAGCGGCCCCGCAGGCGCCCTCGGGTAGCCGCGTTCGGGCACAGAACCGCGGAATCTTTCCGGTGCCCACTTCGTTTTCACGGCCTCCCACGGAACGCGCGCGCGCACCGTTCCGTTCGGCGCGATGGTCATCCGGGCGGACTTCGCTTCACTGGGCGAGGGTTGCGATGCACCGTTCGGCGGTGGCGGCGCCGAGCCCATGGGAAGGTCCGCGCGCTTCGGCATCTTCTTCGTGTCGTAGGCCTCCACTTCGAATCGCGGCAGGGGGTCGAGCTTGAAGTGAAGAGTCAGCGGTTCGGCCGTTTTATTGGTGTACGAAACGAGAAGATCGACCTTGCCGCCGGGCGTGGGCTTGCTCGGACTCGCGGTGAGCGTAACGGTAAGTTTCCCTTTGAGGTCCACCGTCGGGAGAGAGTCTGGTTTGATCGAGGGCTCCTCACACGCGCTTTTGAGAAGCACATCTTCGAGGTTGGTGATGTCGAACGCGACACACTCGTCCTTTACCAGTTCGTGTGGGCTTCCCGTTCCCGCTCCAATTCCCGTTCCCGCTGCACCGCCGTCAAGGCTTGTCGACACGGCGACCTCAGCGGCCGCGTCATGGGTGCCATCGCTGGCCACGGTTTCTGGAGGCTTCGCGTTACCGCAGCCCGTACCGAATGCCGCCAGGGTTGCGAGCACTGCAAGTGAACTGCCTACCCTTGAGGAACAACCGATCAATCGATGCATGCTTGCCACGTCTCCTGAGATGGGGCCTTCTTCGCGCAGCGATATTCGCTTCGCGTGACTTCGGACTCGCACTGTTCTTGGACTCGAGCGTAACGCGGCTCACCTTTGTGGATTGCTTTCTTCATGGCCCGAGCGGCGCGCGCTTCAGCCTCGGGCAATTCAGCGAGTCCTGGCTCTCCGGTCAGCGTCATATCAATGTAGCGATCGAGCATTTCTGTGCATTCTGCACGCGTTACGCTTCGCCGACACCCTCCGCTGACAAGCAGCGCAAGCGCAAATGACGACAGGGTAGCAGAGCACGCAACCCTGCATTGCGCCCTCCCACCTGGGCGCTTCGCCATCAACGTCGCCTTGGGCTCTGGCCGTCGTCGCTTCACGCAGGCGACTGTAACATGACCGAGGAACGCGTTAGTCTTCTCGACGATGAGTCGCTTGCAGAACTCCGCGCGCACAGAAGGCGCGTCTCCCCGAGCTCTAAACTTTGGAGCCGGCCCCGCCGCGCTTCCGCGGGCTGCCCTCGAACGCGCGAAGGAGGAGCTCCTTGATTTCGAGTCCTCCGGAATGAGTGTCATGGAGCACTCGCACCGAGGAAAACCCTACGAAAAAGTTCACTACGAAGCGCTCGCGCTCGTGGCGAAACACCTTGGTCTCTCGGCGGAATGGGACGTTTTGTTCCTTCAAGGCGGAGCCTCGATGGTCTTCGCGACCCTTCCCATGAACCTTCTCGAGCGCGGGAAGGTGGCAGACTATGTTGTGCACGGCACGTGGGGCGAGAAAGCCGTGACCGAGGCCCGAGCGGCAACGTCTCTCGGGGCCGGCGACGTCCACCTCGCGGCGTCGACGGTGGCCCAAGGCGGCTCCTACGCCAGGGTCGCTCGCGAAGACGAGCTTACGCTCACGCCGGGCGCAGCCTATCTCCACTGCACAAGCAATGAAACGATCCACGGCATCCAATATGGCTTAGAGGCGTCGACGCCGTTCCCGCGCTCGCGCGCGAAAGGTGTTCCCCTGGTTGTGGATATGTCGAGCGACATCCTAGGCCGGACGGTCGATGTCTCCGAGTTCGACGTGCTGTACGCCGGCGCACAGAAGAACATCGGGCCGAGCGGCGTGACGATCATGGCGATTCGAAAGGAGCTTACGGCACGAGGTCGGTCTGATCTGCCCGCGATCTTCCAATACCGAACGCACGCAGAGCATCATTCTCTCTTCAATACGCCCCCGACGTTCGGTATCTACCTCGTTCGGAACGTCCTTCAGTGGCTCGAGGCCGAAGGGGGAGTCTCCGTCATCGAGGTACGAAACCGAAAGAAGGCGCGCCTCATTTACGCGCAGATCGACGAATCGGGCGGTTTTTACGTGTCGCCAGTGGAGAAGCCAAGTCGCTCCGTGATGAACGTCGTCTGGCGCCTGCCTACACCGGAACTCGAAACACGCTTCGTAGCGCAGGCCGCCGCGGAAGGCATGGTCGGCTTGAATGGACATCGTGTGGTCGGCGGAATACGCGCCTCGCTCTACAACGCGGTAGAGCTGGAGTGGGTGGAGGCGCTTGCGTCGTTCATGGGCGAGTTCGCACGACGGTGCGGGTAACGGTCCGGCTCATCACGGCTCTCACGACACGGGATATCCCGTGTCCTCATTCGCGATTCGCGGCATCACGCCGGGCGACGGGTCGGCGCCGCGCAAGGCACTCACTGCACGCGTCCCGGCTTCGGTCGCGTGCAGGCCGCGTGGCGAAATCAGACGCCGGCTTTTTTCGCAGCCTTTTCCGCGAACGCCTTCACCAGCTGGTCGAGTGCCTCGGCGACTTGCGGGGCGACGGCGTCGCCGCGGCTCCACTGCGAAGCCTTGACGAGCGTAGTTTGTGCGGCCTCGGCGAGGTGAACGCGCCTGTGGCGCGACAGCTTGGCGAACTGCAGCTGAGAGTCGGAGGGGTTGTTACGAATGGAGGGTTGAAGAAATCCGCGCATGGTCGTGCATAGTTAGCGGGAAAATGCGCTGATGTCGATCACATCCCGAAAAGCGACAGTCCGCAGGTCTCGCGTGTCACGTAGGTGAGAGACGCGTCGTCCAGTGTTTTTGAGTCATACCTCGCGAGCCCCGAGGCGTTGGCCGTGCCCGTCACGCGCAGAGCGCCCGTCGCGCGGGCGAGATCCTCCACGGCGAGCGCGACGGGACCCAAGGCCTTCGCCTCGGCGCGGGCGAGCTTTTCGCACGCGATAGGCAGCGTGCGCCAGGACGCATCGACTCGAAACCCCGCGTCCGTCGGCGTGATGGATCCGGAGACGTTGGCGAGGAACGGGCCCGCACTCAGCGTCGTTTTTTCGAGCTCGAGGGGCTTCCCCGCGCGGCCACTCGCACTTCCTTGCAACGTGACATCGACGGCCGACTTGAGTCCTCGCACCCGCGCGCCGAAGAGGTCGAGGCGACCTGCACCTTCGAGACGTTCGTTCGGTCTCTGGCTGCCCTCAAGAGACATTTCTAGTTCGGTGTCTGGGCCCAACGATGTTGACCCTTCTTTGAGGTGAAAACCGAGGCGTTCGAGCTTTGAACGCGCTATTTTCAAGGTCAGTCGCGTGGGCGCGTCGCCGAAGAGCAGAAGCAGGCTCGGACCGTCCGGAACGGGAGGGTCGAAAAGAAGGCGGACTCGCGACGTCGTTCCACTTCTATCGAATGTCCCGGCCCACGGACCGAGGACTGTCCGCGGAGTGGTCACCTCCAACCGCCCTGCGCTTGCGCGGACTTCTTCGCCGTCCGTGCCGTGGGACTCGAACTCCGCCCCAAGGTCGCCGACCTCAAGGTGTGTGGCCTCTCCGAACGCGCCCTCCCACGTGAGACGAGAGTCGATGAGCAAGATTGTTCGCGGCGTGCCGGTGGTTGCCTCGAGTCGCGCTCGGTGTTGTTCGTAGAACGCAAGCCACGCGGGACCGACCTCGGACCCCGCGCCGTGAAGCGTTGCCAAGAGTCCACGAACGCGGACTTCGCGTCCCCACGGGCCAACGAAAAAAAGGTCGTCGACTCGCGCTTGGGCGCCAGGAAGGCGAGGTGCCGTCGCGGTTACGCCACGTGCGTGAAGGCCCGTCATGCCGAGGCTCACCCTGTCGATCGTTACCTCAACCCCGACATCGCGCGCCGCGTCGACGATGCGTGCGCGAAGAAGTGTCGGCAGCGCGAGGAGCATACCCGCGAGCGCAATCAGCACGAAAATCAAGCCGACGGCGCTTTTGACCCACGGCTTCGTGCTCCCGCGAACCCCCTCGGCGAGCGACTTCGTTTCGTGACCGGTGCGGACCCGGAGCGGTGCCTCGCGTGTCCCTTGGACAGGAATCTTCGTCGTGTTCGGCGACGGGGGAGGCGCTACCGGAACCGCGCGCTTCGGCGCAGCTTCCGACACGGGGCCTGGTGCTCTCAGCGGCTCCCCTTTGCGGTGTTGAGCCACGAGAGCGCGAACATCCATCATCCCAGGATCGGCGTTTTGGACGCCGGAAGGGCTCGCGTGGCCAGACGACTTCTCGAGGCGCGGTTCCTCAAACCGTGGGGAAACCGTTTCGTTGGGCTCGAGTTCGATTTCACGCGGAACCTTCGGCAATCCTGGCGAAAAATCGACCACGGAAGCACGAGGGCGCGCGTGAGACGGGTTGAGCTCCGCTTCAAACGACGGTGGGGCCACCGACAGTCCGGGCGAGCGCTTGCGGGAGGCGAGTATCGTTCGCCGACTCTTCGCGCTTTCGGACAAGTGCGCGTTGACCCAGAACGCGACGTCGGCCGCGAGTCCGTCGCTGGGCATCACGGTTTCAAGAGCCTCGTGCATGGCGCGCGCCGATGGAAAGCGGTTATCAGGACGTCGCGCGAGGGCGCGCTCGACCACGGCGCGTAGAGCAGGAGGAACGGCTTCGGGCAGAGCCTCCGGCGGGAGGTCTCCGAGGAGAAGATGAAGCGTAGCCGCGTCGTTCCCGCCATCGAACGGAGGTCGGCCCGCCAGCATTCGGTAGAGGGTCGCGCCCGCCGCGAACACGTCGGTCGCGGGACTCACGTCTTGCCGCAACGCTTGCTCCGGCGCCATGTAGCGGAGCTTCCCTTTCAACGCGCTGTTCAAGTCCGTATCACCGCTGTAGCGATCTCTTGCGTGTGCGATACCAAAGTCGATGACTTTCACGTCTCCGCTCGCGCTAATCACTATATTATGCGGCGAGATATCACGGTGTACGACGCCTCGTAGTTGCCCTGAATCGTCTCGAATCTTGTGAGCCGCATCGAGTCCGGCGCATACGTCGGCGATAATGCGCACAGCTACGGGCACGGGAACGGGGTCGTTTTTAGGACCGTCCGACCGCCCCGAGGCAAGCAGCGCGCCTAGCGACTCGCCGTCCACGTACTCCATGACCAGATAGAGCATCGCCTCTGACTCACCCAGGTCGAAGACCTGTGCGACGTTCGGATGCCCGATCCCCGAGGCAATGCGCGCTTCATCGAGAAACATGCTTCGGAAGGCGCTCTCGGCGGCAAACCGCTCATGAATACACTTGAGGGCAAAGAGCTTCTCAAATCCGTATTTTCCCTTTTGCCTCGCTACCCAAACCTCGGCCATTCCTCCGTCGCCGATGGGGCAAACGAGCTCGTAGCGATCGACGATGGTTCCCGTTTGGAGTCGTGCTCTGCGCATGCACGCCTTAGCCGGCCCAGGTCGACCCGACGCGTCGCCGGAGGGCGCTGGCCTCGGGCGTGAGCGCGTACCGGACGACATCGCCTGCGAACGGATGATCGAGGACAGCGCCGAGGGACGTTTGCCCTGGATCCTCTGTCGCGTGCATAAACGCGCTGTCGAGGCCACGTAGCTCGTCAATCGTCGCGAGCATGTCACCGGTGAGAAGGTAAGCGATGCGAAGCTCTGCGCGCGCGAGTGCACCGATCAACACGTCCACGGCGAGGAGCTGACCTTTTGAGCGCGGCGTCGTACCGTTCGGCGCGTTGAACGTCCTGTTTGCGGTGAGCAAAGGACCTATTTTTTCGAGGTTTTGCCTATGTTTTCGCGAAAGTTCTTTCGTCAGGGTGACTTCGTACTGTTGCACTAACTTGAGCGAGATGACGTCGATCTCGTCTTGCCCGAAGGCCGGGTTCACGATTCGTCCGGCCGCGCAGAGCAGGGCTTCAATGTGCTGAGGCGGAATCTCTTCGAGCCACGGGACGCTTAGCGCGACGCGGGCGAGTGCTCGACCGAGCGAGGCAAGCTGGGTAGGTTCCGGCAGCTCCGTGAGGACTTGCGGGACCACAACCCAGAGAGCGTCACACGCGAGGACACGCGTGCGCGAAACGTTGGGCGTAATGACGAGTTCGACATCTTGGATACCGAGCGCCTTCGCGAGTCGATCGAGCAGAAGGCGAGTGGGGTGGCCGCTTCGCTTTCCTATGCGGTCGCGCGAGCTGACGCCGAGGTCGCTGACCTCGGTTCGCAAAATCTTGCATTCGATTCCGGCAATCGCATGCGCAATGTCAAGGAGGACGTGACGTCCTTCGACGGGCACGACGTGTCCGATGAGCGTGGCTCGGTCGAGCGCTGCATGATGCGAGTCGAAGTTTGCGAGTCGACGCGCGCGTAACCACGCGTGGCGCCCTTCGTCGAGATCGCCCGCGATGGCGCGGAGCTCGCTCACGACGATCGCCTCTTCCTGCCTACGCTCGGCGTTGAGCGCCTGTTCGAGCAGTTCGACCGCCCCCGGCGGGTCCGCAATGGCCAAGAGAAGACCCGCCGTGGGATGGATCATCGACATCACCGTCTTCGCGGTCTCGTCATGGGCCCCCAAGCGAGCGTAAGCCGTCGCGAGCTCATAGCGTGACTCGTGCAGCTCGGGGTCCATCGACACCGCGTGCGCGAGATGGCTCACGCCGTCGCGAAGTCGTGTGAGGTATTCCACTTCGATGTGTCCAAGGGATGCAAACCAGCGGGCATCGGCATTGCCAAGCTGCTTACCGCGCCCAATCACGGCGGCGAGCGCACGTGCGAACGACACGGCATCGACGCCGCCCGGGGCTTGCGCAGCCTCGAAAAATTGACTCAAGCGCGCGAAGGCTTCCGGATGACTCGGCAACACGGCCGTCGCCTCGACGAGCGCTTTTTCGGCGTGATTCGTGTCATTGAGGGAAATACGCACGTCCGCGAGTTCGAGGAAAATGTCGCATTTTACGCGCGGTTCTTGCTCGACCGCGGCGAGGCGTTCGAGCAGTCCCGCGATTTCAAGCATGACCGTTGCGGTTTGCTGTGGCTGCCCGTTTTCGTCCGGCTCTTCCTGCTTTGCCGCGAGGCGATGGATAAGAGCGCGAAGGGCGCGCGCGTTGTCGCCTTCGATAGAGAGCGCGCGGCGGAGTGAATCCTCCGCGTCAGCCGGACGCCCGAGAACATCCTCGTAAAGCCCCGCAAGCACGAAGAGAGCGCGGACGCGAGGCCCCGGCTCTTCACCGCGGGCGGCAATGTCTTCGAGCGTTTCCACGGCTTCGGGCCAAGCGCGCTGGGCGATAAAGAGCTCCGACAACGTGAGTAACGAAGCGATATGGTCAGGCGCCGCGTCGCGGACTTTGCGCATGGCTTCGATGGCGATGGCATTGTCTCCGAGATCCGCGTGCGCGACGCGCGCAATTTCAGAGCCGAGAAGCACGATAGCCTCCGAGTGGGTGGCTCGCGAGAGGGCATGACGGAAGACGTCGACGAGCAATTCTCCGCGTTGCTGCGCGATGCGAACGCGTGACAGAAAAGAGATAGCCGTCGTCGAGTCGGGATGTGACTCTAGCGCCGTCTCGAGGAGATGCGCCACGCGCTCACTCGGCTCGGTCGTGAGGTCTGCAGGGTGGTCCGGCGCGGCTCGAAGAAGATGCCTCGCGGCGTCGATGAAATACGTGGCGCGGGTCGTCGGGTCGCCTGAGAGCTCAGCAAGAGAAACCGCCGCAGCCGCAGCCGCACCGGAATCGCCGAGGCGTTGTGCGAGTCGCGCGAGCGAAGTCGCGGCCGTCACGCTCAGCGGGTCCAAGGTCAGCGCCACGCGGAGGCGCTCCAGGGCTTCGCGCTCGGAGGATTCGCTTCCCTCGCTCGCGCGAACGTCGGTGGCGTGGGCCTGCATCTCGAGGAGCAGGGCAAGGCGGAGCTCCGTGCACAGGCGTGTGCTCTCGTCTTGGGCGAGAGCGGCGAGGGACCGAAGCGCGACGATCGCGACGCGACGGGCTGACCCATCTCCTTTGCGAGCGGCGCCGAGCGAGATGCGCACCGCGGCGTCGAGGCCCGAGGGGTCCGTCGGGTCGAGCGCTAAAATCCGCGTGTAGGTCGCGACGGATTCCCCTGCCGGCAGGCGCCATGTCTCGAGTGAGGCGAGCTCCCAAAGCGCGCCGAGCCGTGCGCGGACATCGACGAATTGATCGCTCTCGATTTTCAGAATGCGCGTGAGCGGGGCGTAGGACGTTCCTCGTCGTGCGACAGCCTCCGCGAGCCGGAGCGCGCCAGCGTGGCCAGGATTCGACTCCGCCACCGATTGGAGAATCCGCGAGGCATGCGGCAAATTTTCGTCGGCGGCGACGAGAAGTGACGCCAGCTGGAACGAGACTCGCTGAGCGTCCGTCGAGGTCGTTGTCCTCTCGATCCGCGTCGCAAGCTGGATGAGAAGTTCGTCCCACGCTTTTGTCCCGAAGCGTCGGGGCGCGCTGGATTCGTGGCTTGTCATCACGCGCCGTGCCATGACGCGCACGAGGCGATCGGCGATCCACTCGTCGTCGGGCGTCTCCGCCAGCGCACGCGCGTAGAGCCGCGCGGCACTTGCGTCGTCGTCGAGTCGTAGTTCGTCGATTTCCGCCGCAAGCGTGAGGTGCCGTGCTCGTTCGGAAGGCGTGACGGCGTCTTTCGCGAGTTGCTCGGTCGCGACGCGAAGCGCCCTCGTGTCTCCCGTGGCCTCCAGGATTCGAGCAATCTCCTCGGCCGGAACCGGATGCGTCGGGTCGGCGGCCCGTGCCGCTTGCAACGCCTCGACGGCCGCTTTCGGGTGGCGTAACCGTGCATCTTGCACTTCAGCCAAATGGAGCCAAAGGGCTACCTTGTCTCGCGTCGTTATCGCGATGTCGATGCGGGCGCGGAGTGAGAGCGTGGCTTGCTCCCACCGACCGGCCTCTTCGTGAAGTCGCGTCTCGAGGGCGCGCGCCGCGAGATGGTGTGGATCGTGTTCGAGGACCTCGTGAAGTCGCACGAGTGCGCGCGGCGGGTCGACCCGCGCCAGGACTTGAGCCGAACGCGCGCGGAGTGCGAGCACGGAAGCGCCGTCGGTCGCGAGCTTCGCCTCGAGTTCGAGTGCCGCAGCGAGTGCGTGGTCATCGCCGATGCGGCTTGCTGTTCGCTCGAGGCCAAGGATCGCTCCGCGCCGGCCGGGTTCGGTCCGCAAGATCTCCTCGTAGAGTCGTGCGGCTCGAACGGAGTCACCCGCGAGCTCCTCCCAAAGCATCGCGGCTCGTTCGAGATAGGCGATGCGCCGGCCTTCGTCGCGTGTCGATTCAGCCGCTTGTACGTACAAGTCGATGAGGGCCCGCACCTCGCCGCTCCACCCTTCGGGTGGCGTAGGCTGCATGAGTCGCGAGAGGTGATCGAGCACCTCGGAGTCTCCGGGACTCGCGACCCAGGCGGCGCGGAGGTGCAGAAGCGCGTCGTCGGGATGACCTAGGTGCTCAGCGAGTTGGGCTGCGCGTGCGAGCGAGCGCGCGCGTCGCGTCGGGTCTTCACTTCGTTGGGCTTCGTCATGCCAAAGCGCGATGCGTTCGTGGTCCTTACCGCTCGCACTGAGCAGTCGGTCGAGATCTTCGACCAGCGTGACGTCCTCAGGATCGAGCGCCATCGCATGGCGGATGTCCGTCACCGCCGCTGCTAAGTGACCGAGTCGTTCCTCGAGACTCGCGAGGCGGCGCCGCTCATAAACCACTGACGCGGCATCCGTGAAGAACGGCAGACGACGTCGGCGCGCACGAGCCGCTTCAGGCCATTGCGTCGCCGTCTCGTGGAGCCGCACGAGTTCGTCGAGGACGCGGCGGTCCACCGAGGGCGTCGTCGGCGCGCGCGCGGCCGCTCGTTCGAGGAGCTCTAAGGCGGAAGCGAGATCGCCGAGAAGGGTGTGCGAAAGACACGCCGCATCGAGCTCGAGGCGCGCGCATCGCCTCGAGCTGGGTTCGAGTCGCGCTTCGTCCGCGAGCAGCGCGGCAAGCCTAGCGGAGTCGTGATGAGCTGCTGCGTGTAGAGTGAACGCTTCGCGAATTGGGCCGACGGAACCGTCGAGACGGAGCGCGCGCTCATAGGCTCCGCGCGCGGAGTCAATACGGCCGAGCCGCAGCTCGAGGATCCGGGCGCGCTCGACTTGCAACCAGCCCGCAAGGTCCGGTTGCGACGCGAAGGCGTCTGACATGCGCCCCAGGTGCGCGACGAGGTCTTCCCAAGCGTCGTCATCGGCCGAACCTTTGAGCGCCCGCCTCACGAGGTCCGCTTCGAGGCCTCGCAACGCTGCGGCGTGCTGCGGCGAGCGACCCAACGCGCGCTCCCAGGCTTCGCGGGCGTCGTCGTGCCGATCACCGGCTTCGAGGAGGCGAGCTTTCTCGGCGAGGAGCTCGATCGCGGCAGACTCACTCGAGGCGCTCGCCAGTTCACGCTCCAGGTGACGGAGCATCGGAACGAGTTGCGCGCGGGAGTGAAGGCGTCGCCGCAAGATCGAATGCGCGGCCGTCATGTTCGGGTCGGCCTTGAGCGCTGCCTCGGCAGAGGCATTGACCTTCGCGTCGTCGCCGACGGTCTCGTGAGCTATCGCCAGTTCGACGTACGCTCTCGAGAGACCTACCGTGTCTTCGAGGGACTCGAGGTAGGAGGCGCGCGCGGCGAGTTGGTCGATGAGCGTCGACGCCGCAGGAGTCTCGACAGACGAGTGGTCGAGGTCCGGTTGAGCGCGCGGAACGTTTGGAAGACTCGCGGGCTCGACGCGAGGCAAGGGCGGCGGGGGCCGACGCGACGTTGGCGCCGGCGGAACGCTCAAGGGCTTCGCGGGGCCTGCACGACTTTGGCTCGGCGCGCGGATGGACGGCGGTGGTGCGCGAAGCGAAGACCCCGAATCGTCAAGTCGCTCCCGGACCGAAAGCGGGGGCGGAGGAAGAGGCGGCGTGCTGGGTCGTGTCTGGGCGAGCGCTTCTGAAGGCGAGGCAGGAGCTGAGGGCGTTCCTCCTTTAGGCAAAGGCGGCGGGGCGAGTCTCCGCGGGCGCGCCGCCTGCTTTCCTGGAACATCGGTGACGAGATCGCTTGCTCCAAACCCCTGCGTCAGTGTGAGAAGCGCGTCGTCACTGAGGGCTTCCGGACCGAAGTCGAGGTCGAGAGGTTCGCGGCCGCCCGCGACGTGCGGTGCGACAGCCTCCACGTCGATGTCTTCGAGGTCGATGGAAACGAAGGAGCCACGTGGCGCACCTTGTTCCGTCACCGTGTCTTCGCGGGGCGTGCGCCCGGCTGCGGACTCGGTGGGTGTCGGCGCTTGCCCTTCCCCTGCCATGACAGCATCGTCGCACGAAAATCACGTCCTTCTACGGGCAAATTCTGTGCTCGGCAGGCGCACTCGCACTCACTTGCAGGCGGCGATGTCGGCAGATTTGCTACATGCTACGCACTGAGTAAGGTCGATCTGGCTTTGGTCTTTGCATTTCACGACGGAGTTGCCGTTGATGACACTCCACCCCTTTAGCTCGTTTCCGCAGTACGTACCGTCCGCCTTGTCCACGCATCCGTCGCACTCGTCGGGGTATTGCCCTTGGAAACGGATGCACCCGGCGCCGCCGCACAGCCTTACGGCGCCTACCGACCCGTCTGCACACGTAATAAGGTCGTTGTACTTTCCGCCTGTCCAATCGATTCTGTTGCCCGAGCAATACTTACCGCTTGCCTTTTGCTTGCAGGCTGCAGGATTAGCGACGGGATCCGGCGGGGGCTTGCCGGAATCGGGAGGTGGACCCACCGTTCCCGCGTCGGGCCGTGGCGGGTCGACGCGGGCGTCTGGCGGCCCGGGCTGAAGTGGGGGATCCGTTCCTGTGCCCCCTCCGGGAGTGAGCCCGCCCTCTTTCGTGCTCTCTACGGCATCAAACGGAATGAGAAGCGTGCATCCCACAAGGAGCGCAGAGCCCGCCACGAGCGACGTCGCGACCCCAAAGAAGCCGAGGCCGCGAGAAGATGATCGTCGATCCGTCACCCCTTTACCCTAGCAGGCGAACCTGGAGGCGCGCCACGCAGCCCGAGCTAGTTTCGGACGAGGTTCCACGGGAGGTCTTTAATCTCCCACCCGGGTCCAGCGTACGTGTAGCCCCGCGCGCCCGCAGGGCTGGTACCGACCGAAACCCCATCGGCGACACCGTCCGCGTTTGCGTCGACGAGATCAGCGGTAAGCCCCGAAAATCCGTCGGCAAAGCCCCCCTGCGGCGACATCACCGGAATCGGCGGGATGAAAAGGCGGTTCCCGCTGACGATGGCCACGCCCGTCCACTCGGCGAGGGGCGCGGGGCCGTACAGAGCGACAAGTTTCGCGGAACCGTCGTCGTTTGCGGTCGCGACGAGTGTAAACGTCACGGGTGTGGGGGGGCTTGCGGGCGCGCGTAGATTCGGAATTGAGATGGTTGCTGTGTACGAACCGTCGAGCTTGAAGTTCGCTTTTTCGGCCGTTCGGTATTTGAATTCCCTCGCGGAACTTGTGGCGACTCCCGACTCCGATTCCAGGCCGACGTCGACGACGGCGCGATACTCCGTAGCTGCGTTGAGCCTGGCGTTCGGCGTGAGGGTGACCATGCGCCCGGTGGCGGTGACCGTCGCGGGGACGTTGGCTCCCGCGGGGTCGACGAGACGAACGCGCGCAAGGTTTTTCGCGTCGGCGAAGACGGGATGGGAGTGAGCGATCGTGATCGACGCGCCCGTGGGCAGGGGCAAATTTGAACGCGGGAATTCTGTAGTGGAGAAGAATTCGCGGGCCGTAATTTCTCCGACGTAATGCGTTAAGTCCGCGAGCTCCGCGCCGCTTAGCGTCGCACCCGAAAACTTGGCCATGTCGGTGACCGCGGCGTCGAGAGTCTTCGCGGAGCCGTCGCGGAACCACACGCCGAGGCGATACGTGCCGAGAAGCGAGGGAATGTCCGCGACCTTGCCGTCGCCGATGCTCTTTTCAACGCGTCCGCGCGACGTGCTGAGCGGGCCGCTGTGGCAAAAATTGCAATGGACATCGAAAAGCGCTTTGCCGCGGATCCCGTCGGCAGAGAGCGCGCCATCGCGCTCGGTGAGGCTATTCGCAGCGGGGGGAGGCATTAAGGAGGCCAGGTAAGCGGCGAGCCCGGTCACCTGCTCTGTCGTAGGCTTCGTGATGCCAACGTTGCCCGTCACCGTTTGCGCGTAGTTCCGAACACTACTCAAGTAGCCTTGCCAACCGAGCGGGTACGTCGCTTCGAGGGCGACGTACGCGCGTGACGCATAGCGATGCGTCGGAATGGGCCCTGCTTGCCACACGATCTTGTCGCTCAAGCCGTCGGCATGACAGCTCGCGCACGACCACCGGTCGCCAGAAATGATGGCCGTCGGACCGGCTTGCGCCGAGACGCCTGGACCCGTGAAGAAGCGAAGTCCACGCGCGACGTCGGCCGGTCGCGGGTCGGCCGCCACGACCGCGCTTCGCGTCGTGAGGACGCCGCCTTCGACCTTGATCTCCGTGACCTTCTGCTCTTGGTGTCCGAAGGCATACGCGGACCCGTCGCTCGCGACGGCGAGCGCGCGAGGGCGACCTGGCACTTCCACACGTTCGACCTCGTCGAGCGTAGCGGCGTCGAAGTGAACCGCGAGATCGCCGGCCTCCGACACGAGCCACAGGCTGCCGTTCGCGAGGACGGGCGAGTGAAGCGACACGAGGCGGCGCGCGGCTAACGGGCTCGCGCCGCCCGGAGGTACGGCCGAAAGTGTTTCGTCTTTAAAAAGCGTTTCCACGATAGATGTGGCCGATAGGTCAAATTTCGCAATTCCGTGACGGAAGCTCTCTGCCGCCGGGTCGGAGAGCGAGCCCGTCGGGTTGTTGCGAAGCGCCGCGACGTAAAGTGTCTTTCCGTCCGGCGAAACCGTAAGCCCGCCGAGGGTCGTTCCGACGTCGGCGATCGTCCGCGTGACCAACCGCGTCGTGAGGTCGATTTCGCTTACGTCCGCGCCCGTGACCTCGGAACTGATGCCCGTGCGCCGGCCCGCGACGTAGGCCTTCGTGCCTTGGGCGTTGAGGGCAAGATGAGTGGGGTCTACACCGACTTTGACGCGCGCGGCGACCGTAAACGTCGACAAGTCCACGATGACGACTTCGCGATTGTTGGGCGCGACGGCGAGAGCGAAAAGGCCGTCTTTAGTCGCGACGACATTCGCGACTTCATCACCGATAAAGATGCTTCGCGTCGCACGCATCGCCGTTGCGTCGACCACCGTCAAGGTGTCGTCACCGCGACTCGCGACGAGGACCATGTTCCTCGAGGGAACCGCGTGCACGGCAACGGGCCACGAGCCGACGGCGACGGCGCCTGTCTTCGTGAGTGTCGCGCGATCCAGCAGCTCAATCTCGGGTCGCAGCGTGCTTGCGACCCACAGCTTGTCGCCAGACACGTGGAGAGCAGACGTGGGGAAATAGTTGAGGTTGTGGAAGGCGAGGGTCTCCGCGGACACGGCGCCAAGCGTCACGCTCGCACCGGAGGTGGTATCGACAAACCGGTAGGCGCCCGCGACGTGTGGCACGAAGAGCGTGCGCGCGGTCTCCTCGAAAACCTTGTTTTGGTTTTCCTGGGGACCCTCCGCAAGAGTCCATGGTCCGCCCTTCGGCAATACAAACGTTGCGCCCACGGGGAATCGGCTAGGCCCGGCGAGCGTGATCGGGGTCCCGGGGCCGCCTTCGGTGGTCGGCCCAGTGCCGCTGTCTCGGCCCACGTCTCCAGGCTCGGGCGTGGCGGTGGTCGAGGCTGCACAATCGAAAAGTGCAATCCCGCTTGCGAGCGTGCAAGCCACAGCGAGTACCGAAGTTCGTTGACTAATAAGCATTACCTTCTCCTTATAGGCTTCTGTTCAACGCCACGCGCGCATCATTCTTCGAAGCGCAGGGCTCTGTCAATCGACCACTTGAGCTCGCGTTCGATGACCCACTCAGAACGGTCGGCCCCCCATGACACGCTCCGCGAGGGGGACTAAGTCGCTGCACTGACGTAGATCGAGTGGGCGATTTTCGCCCGGATCGTTCGCGAGGTCGAAGCAGTTCCACCCCCTATCACCCTGGTGGGCGAGCAATTTTCGCGTGCCCTGCAGGGCGCCCCAGTTTTTGAAGGCGCACGCCCACAGCTCGCTGCAGTTGGTGAGCACGACAGGCTGAGCAGGGGACCCCCCCCGCAGTAGACTTTGTCCGGGGATTTGAGCCTTGAAAGGTACAAGCGTGGGCGCGTCCCACAGGCCGAGCAAGTCCATGATGGTTGGGAATACATCGAGCGTCGTCACCGGTTCGACGCGGAGCTCCCGAAGCTTGGTCTCCTCACTCGTCGTCAGCGTGCCCTGCGGCGCAGCGACCCAGAATGGGACGCGAATCTCGGGTTCGAAGAGCGTACCGGTGTGCCCGACGGCGCCCTTTTCATGCATTTGCTCGCCATGGTCTGAGACGAACACGATGACCGTGTGGTCGGCTCGAGGCGTACGCTTCATCGCTTCGAGAAAGCGGCCGACGGCTTTGTCTTGCATATAAATAGCGTCTTGATAACGGTTTAGAAGTTCCGTCTCGTAGCCGGGCCCGGTCGCCTCCTCTTGCGGGGTAAACGGCATATCATTCGGGTCGATTTTGTACGGAAAGTGAGTGTTTGACAAATGCACCACTGCAAAATAAGGCTCGCGGAGCTCGCCGATATCGTTGAGCGTATAATCGATGAGCTTTCCGTCGTCGGCCCCGGTTTCGTAAGTCGCATCGGGCTCGAGCATCGTGGCGCTTACATGGCGGGTCCACGGCGAACCCTCGAGCCACGTGCCGGAGTTTCCGAAGAGTAGATTTTGCGACGTGTAGTAAGCTGTCCCGAGGCCTGCCGCGTGGGCGTACTCCCACAAAAGCGGCGCGCTGTGGAGCGCTTCGCGGCTCACTGTGGGGAGAAGGCCGCTCCACATAATGGCGAGCGAGATCGCCGTCGTCGAGTCGAGGGCGCGCATCTGCGTGAGGGGAAACCGATCGGGCGCTGCGCGATTCGAGAACGGCGAAGTCGCACAGTCTTTTTCGTATTCGATACAAACGCTTTGCGCACGGACGGATTCGGTAATGAGCATAATCACGTTGCGTATTCGCGCGGGCGTTGCCGTGAGCACGCCGACCGGCTTCGGGGACCGCGCCCCGGGGTGAAGGCGTTCGACCGTCTCGTTGTGATCCCAGCGAGCGCGCGCAAGCTGCCCTAGAGCAGACAGGTACATCACGTCTGGACTTTGGCCTTGTTCAGCGCCGCGCTCCGGCGAGACAAATGCGGCGAGCAAGGTCGCGACGAGCGCCAAATCGAGACAAAGCCAACCCCTTGCGCGCGCGCGCATTGGCGCGAGTTTCAAGGCCGCGAACGGGAGCGCGAGCGCGACAGCAAACGCGGGAAGAACAGCGCGCGCGAACGTCCAGCGATCGAACCAGAGCTGCTGACCAATGCTCGGTAAGAAGGAGGTTCCGACGAGCACGGCGCGATGGTTCACGTAGGCCTGGTAGCGCTGGAACGTGTACACTTGGCTGCCGACCAGCACGAGGGCCAACGCGGCGAGGAGCACGCGCACGGGCCATCGCGCGAAGCCTCGTGCCCGCGACGCCACACCGACGAGCGAGGCCCACAGCGCGAAGCTAACGACAAGGCTGAAGAGGTAAAATGCGAGGCTCGAGCCCTCGAACGCAAGGAGCCGCGCGTGACGTTTAGTGAGGTCGACGGCGAAAATGCATGCTGTGGGTGCAAAGAGAAGCCCGCGACTTAGGCATCGACGGTTCCGTGCCGCCGCTCGCGACGACGAACGAAGTCTCAATGCGGATGCCACTTTTTGCTCTTGTCTTGCCACTCCACGCCTACGCCCTGAAAGGTGCGGCCGGGCGCGAGCCAGACATCGAAGCGCTTGGCCTGGGATTCGCTGCGAGCTACTTTGTCGTTGCCACTTGTGATCCGCCACTTCACGGCTTCCGCTTGAATGTGGCGTCGGAAGGGGCCTAGCTTCGCCGCCGGTCCGCTTCCGCTATCGGACCCACCGGCCGACCCACCGGCCATCAAGGTGACCTTCGAGCCAACCGCAGCACTTCCTAGGTGAGTGCCATCATCGTCGTCGTCCTCTTCGGCAGAGCTGCGGGCGCTCTCTTTCGCCGCGTCGGCGGTGCTCCCATCGGAGCTCGCGTCCGATATCCCGGCGCTCACATCGAGCGTCGGGCCAGCGTCGTGGACCGCTGCGATTGGGCGGCGCGTCTCAGCTTGCCCGCCGTCGCTCATGGGGAAATCGCTCGAGGCTTGCCGCGGTAGTGGGGCGCCACTGGAACCGCTCGCCGTCGAAACTTGTGCCTCACATGTTTTTAGGACGAAGACGGCGAGAAGCGCTACGGAAAGCGTCAAAAGAGCGACAAGTGGCCACGTCCACCACGCGCGTGCTTTGCCATGCACGCGGGGCCCTTGCGCTACCGGCGGTTCGCTAGAGCCAATCTCGCCTGCGATTCTCGCCAGTCTTGCGACCTCCCGATGGCCTCCAACCGTACCGAAACTCGAAGAGGCAAGCCTCGAGAGACTCGCGGCCGCAGGCACAAGCGGGCTCTGTGGAGCGAACTTCGTAGCCCAATCCTCATAGCTGAAAACGTGCTCGGCTCGCCCGATCATGGCTCGCGGCGACGCGCCCCAGTTGATGATGTAGACCTTTTTTTTGGCCACCGAATAAAGATAGTGCCGTCCATCATCCGCCTCGAGCGCCGGAATAGTGAACGCGGATTTGTAGTGTTCGAACCCGCTGTCCGG
Organism: Polyangiaceae bacterium; assembly: GCA_025353725.1. Classification (GTDB taxonomy): domain Bacteria; phylum Myxococcota_A; class Polyangia; order Polyangiales; family Polyangiaceae; genus Labilithrix. Next base: position 49,082 of record JANXOF010000073.1, read on the forward strand.
CGTCGCAAAGACGGCCGCTATGCTTCCGAGAGCGTCCCGGAGCTCGGTGAGGGCTCGGTCGACATCCAAAGGGCTTCGAGCGCGCGCTTCATGGAGTGGCAGGAGCCCTGTCAAGTCCCACCGAACCGTCACGGGTAAGCTCTCCGAACCTTCAGTCACGGGAATCAGAAGGCGGCCGTCGAAGAAGTTCGGCGCGTTCAGCTCGCTGGCGAGCTTCCAGATGGATACGCCGCCGACCAAATTCGGGAGCCACGTCGCGTGCGGTCCGTCGTTCATGCTGCTGCTGCTCATGCAACGCTCCGCGAAATCCTCATGATGAAAGCATTCCTCCGAAAAGGCAAACGCGCGACAGACACATGAATGATGTCCGCCGCGCGTTTGGGTTCATGCCGCTCTCGCGGCCAGCTTGAAGGTTAGCGACCTAACGTCGACCACCACCGCCACGCCCGCCGCGATCGCCTCCGCGTCCACCGCGATCGCCTCCGCGTCCGCCTCCGCTATCCCGAGCGGGAGGAGCGCCGGCCCCCTCGCGAGCCGCTATCATTCTTGCTTTTGCCTGCTCCCCAGCCTCACCCTCGGGGAGGGGAAGAAGCTCGCGACGCGTAAGTCGGATTTTTCCGTCGCGACCGACCTCCAGAACCTTTACCTCGACTTCATCGCCCTCCTTCATCACGTCCGTGACGCGCTCAACGCGGGTATGCGCCATCTCCGAAACGTGAAGAAGGCCGTCCGTGCCGGGGAAGATTTCCACGAAAGCACCGAAGTCTGTAATCCGCTGGACGGTGCCCTTGTAAATGGTGCCGACCTCGGGCTCCGCAGTGATTCCTTTGATGATATCCATCGCCTTTTTCACGGCGACAGAGTCGGACGAAGCAATGTTAACCGTGCCGTCGTCTTCGACGTCAATCGCTACACCCGTCTGATCGACAATGCCCTTAATCGTCTTGCCGCCAGGTCCAATGATAAGGCGAATTTGATCAGGCTTCACCTTCAGCGTCGTGATCCTCGGTGCGTACTTCGAGAGGTCCGTGCGTGCCTCCGTGAGCGTTTCGGCCATCTTCGCTAAGATGTGAATGCGCCCCTCGCGAGCTTGGTCGAGGGCTTGCGTCATGATGGCGCGCGAAAGGCCCGCGATCTTGATGTCCATTTGAATGGCCGTAATGCCCTTTGCCGTTCCACACACCTTGAAGTCCATGTCGCCGAGGTGGTCCTCATCGCCAAGGATGTCGCTCAGAATGGCATTACGCTTGCCGTCCGTAATGAGGCCCATCGCGATACCGGCGACGGGGGCCTTCATCGGAACTCCGGCATCCATCAGTGAAAGGGTTCCGCCGCACACGGCAGCCATTGACGAAGATCCGTTCGACTCGAGTGTCTCCGACACGACTCGGATCGTGTACGGGAATTTCTCCTGCTCAGGCATCATGCGGACAAGAGCTCGCTCGGCGAGTGCGCCGTGCCCAATTTCGCGACGCCCTGGGCCGCGCATGGGCTTCGTTTCACCCGTCGAAAACGGAGGAAAGTTGTAGTGAAGCATGAAGCGCTTCCAACGCTCGCCCGTGAGCGAGTCGATCTTCTGCTCGTCGGCCGAGGTACCAAGCGTGGCGGTGACGATGGCTTGCGTTTCGCCGCGCTGGAACATCGCGGAGCCGTGGACGCGCGGGAGCAGGCCGACCTCCGTCGCGATCGCGCGAACGGTTTTCATGTCGCGGCCGTCAATACGCTTGTTTTCGCTTAGAACGTATTCGCGAACGACCACGTACTTACGCTCTTCGAACTCCGCTTTGAGGAGCTTTTCGTACTCGGCGAACTTCTCGTGTCCGAGCTTCGCGGTCAGGGACTCGACCATGGCGTTTTTCGCCGACTTGTAGCCGTCGTAACGCTTTTTCTTATCCTTGATGAGCGAGGACTCGAGAATCTGCTTGTCGACAAGTGCCGGTACGAGCGACGCCACGTCGGTTGGGAGCTTCTTCGGCTCAAACGGGCGCTTGACTTTGCCGACCGCGGTGCGGAGTTGGTCGATAAGCTGGAGGATGGGCTGCGCTGCCTCGAACGCGAAGAAAAGAGCATCGATGAGATCCTTCTCACTCGCTTCCGCCGCGCCGCCTTCGACCATCACGATGGCGTCCTTCGAGCACGCGACCACCATGTCGATATCGGCTTCGGCTTGCTGGTCGAACGTCGGGAATACGATGAATTCGCCGTTCAGCCGTGCGACCCGTACGCCCGCGAGCGGTCCATCCCAAGGGATGTCCGAAATGTGGAGCGCGGCGCTAGCGCCGCACAGAGCGAGCACGTCGGTCGCGTGAACCTTATCCGCCGAAAGGACCGTAGCGATGATCTGCGTGTCGTTCTTGAAGCCCTCGGGGAAGAGCGGCCGCATCGGGCGGTCCATCAAGCGGCAGGTAAGGATCTCTTCGTCCCGCTGTCGTGCCTCGCGCTTGAAGAAACCTCCAGGAATCTTCCCGGCGGCAAACGTCTTTTCAACGTACTCACAGGTCAGCGGGAAAAAGTCGAGCCCGGGCCGCTCGTCGCCGCTTACGGCCGTCACGAGCACCACAGACTCGCCGTAACTGATGAGGATCGAGCCGTGCGCTTGCTTGGCGAGCCGACCTGTTTCGAAGGTCAAGGGCTTGCCGTTGACCATTACGGATTCACGGACGAAAGACATACAAATGAGCGCTCCAGTGCGCGGTGCCGCGTTCGTGCGGCTCAACGAACCTGCCGAGGCCTTCAGATCACCTTGAGTCCTCGGTCAGCACCCACCAGTACAAGCGCCAGAAACTTTTGGAGCTCATCGAGGTTATCGAGGTTATCGAGCTCAGCGTTGAGTAGTACTCGTAGGGGCAAATCGAAGAGCAAGGAGAAGGGAGATACCCGGAGGGCTATCAAAAATGAAAACCGTATCAAAAACGAGACATTAGGCGCAACGAAAAGTGCACATGTGGGCTGCGTCGGGAGGTACTGCAACCGTAAATAGCCCGCGCAACTGCGCAAAAGGGGGGGGTCGGCGTTCCGGCCAGCCCTCCCTTTTGCGAGTGAGTGAATCTACTTGCGGAGGTTAAGCGCGATAACCGTCTTGCGGTAGCGCTCCAAGCTCGTCTTCTTCAAGTAGCTAAGGAGCCGCCGGCGCTTCGAGACCATTTGCAACAAGCCTCGACGCGAGTGGTGATCCTTGAGGTGGGTCTTGAAGTGCTCCGTTAGGTAGGAAATGCGCTCCGTGAGGAGAGCTACCTGAACTTCGGGCGACCCAGTGTCGGTCTCGTGCGTGCGAAACTTGTCGATGAGTTCCGCTTTTTTCTCGGTATGAAGAGGCATAAATTCACAATCCTGATGAAGGGCATCCGCGAGAACGAAGGAAGGTAGGCTTGTACGGTAGTGTGCGACGTCGAGCAGAGTCATGCGCCCTTGCTCACCGCTTCCGCTTCCGCTTCCGCTTCGAGTGGGGCCCTAGCGGCACCGGACCCGAAAAAGGAAACGAGAAGGAAACGAGAGGAAAAAGAGAAAAACGGAAGCATTCCGCTCGATGAAAGACGAAAATGCGACGTCGCGATGCCGGGAGCCCACGTTCCTTTGAACCAGAAGAGCCTCGTGACCTACAAATCGCGAGTGAGGGACGCTCACCCGTCCGGAACGCATACCACGTTGTGCGGCCTGCGGGCATCGAAACGCGCGTGTCGGTGGGCCGCAAATTGGCCGGTCGAGCATGTGTCGAAGGGGTACGCTTGGTTTGGAGCCTGGACGCATGCGTGACGAAGTCGCTTCGAGGACGGTTTCGCGTGGGCGCCCCGAAGTCCTATGACGCTGGCGGCCCGAAAGTCTCTCGCGTCGACAAAAAGCGGGGCGGCGGGCTCGGTGCTCGTCCAAGCCGGCGACGGCGCCGGTCGTGCCAATGCGGTGGAAAGTTGCCAGGACGTAGGCCAGGCCTCAAGCGACGCGCGCGATGCGGCGGGCCTCGACGACGACGCGAGCGAACCGACGCGTATGACGCTCCCACCGAGCACCATGCCGCGTGTCACGGAGGCGGCGCTCGACCCGGTCCGCGTGCCTCCGCGCCGCGAAGCCCCCTTCGATCTCGCGGACTCCGCGGCTCCACGTGAATCAGCGCGCTTGGAGATCTCCGTACTCGTCTCCCCGAGTTCTCGTCGCTCAGCGAGCGCGCTGTCTGCGGAGGAAGAAGCCTCGCTTACGCGCCGCTGCACGGCGTGTGAGACCCGCTACCCGTCCGACTTCCTCGTCTGTCCGCGTGACGCGAGTCCCCTGGTCGATGAATCGGACGCCAACCTCGCGAAGGATCCGCTCGTCGGTAGGCTTCTCGGCGACACCTACCAGATCATTCGTAGGGTCGGTGAAGGAGGGATGGGGCGCGTCTACGAAGCTCGCCATTTGCGTCTGAGGGGCCGAAGGTTTGCGGTGAAAGTGCTGCACGCCGAACTCGCGCAAGATAGTGAAATTGTGGCGCGCTTTTTACGCGAGGCCGAAAGCGCCAGCTCGCTCGAACATCCGAACGTGGTTGACGTCTTCGACGTGCACCACCTGCCGGACGGGCGACCCTACTTTGTTGGTGAATTTCTCGACGGCGAGGAGCTCGCCGCGCGCGTGCGCGAGCGCGGTGCACTCGCGCCGTGCGTCGTAGCTACGGTGGGACGCCAGGTTTGCAGGGCGCTTGCCGCGGCTCACGCACGCGGAATCGTGCATAGAGACGTAAAACCCGAAAATGTTTTTATCCTAAAATCCTCTGTCGAAGCCCTCGCGTTCCGTGAAAGCTCGGCGCTAACCATCAAGGTTTTCGACTTCGGCATCAGCAAGGCCCAATTTCGCGATCGTGAATCGCTTACGCGAGCCGGCGTAGTTATGGGCACGCCTAGCTTCATGGCTCCCGAGCAGGCGAGGGGAAACGCGGTCGACCTCCGCGCGGACGTCTATTCGACCGGCGCACTCCTCTATTTTGCGCTGGCGGGTCGGCGACCATTTGAGGGACCCGACCCTAGTTCGATTCTGTCGATGGTGCTTTCGCAGGAGCCTCCGCGGCTGCGCTCACTCGACCCGAGCATTCCAGAAGAACTCGCGCGCGTTGTGGAGAGAGCCATGGCGAAAGACGCGCGGGATCGCTTCCAGACCATGGCGGAGTTCGATCTCGAGCTCGCCGTATTCGACGACTCTGCGCGTCCGCGCCGGCAGGGAGGTGAGACGTTTGGCGCAACTGCGTCGCCTCGCGAACTCACGCGATCGGTTCATCGCGCGATTGTCACCCGGAGCCTCGCGCTTGCGCTGTGGCTTATCTGTGGGACGGCGGCTTCGGTCAGCGGTCTTGTCCGCGTACTCAACGAAAGCGAGATCACACGCGCGGAGTCGGTCCTTCTTATCGTGGGGTGTGCTTTTGCGGCCGCGAGTCCGTTTGCCCTGTATGCGTGGTTAGTCAAACGAATCGTGTGGGCGAGCCGTGGGCGCGCAAAACAACTCGCGCAAGACCTGAGACGTACGGCGTCCGTGGCACTTGTCACCTATGGGTCCCTGTCGATCGCTTCACGTGTTGGACACACTGTCATGTGGCGAAACTCGAAAGATCTGTCGAGTGGATGGTGGGATATGGCACTCTTCGCGGCGAGTCTGGTTGCAGCTCTCACATTCGGCGAATTCGGAAGGGTCTTTCGTAACTTGCGTCGCCGGCGCTCGTCGTGAGTCACCGCTGCACCGGGTGCGGGGCGCCACTTCCTGCGGCATTTCCAGGGGCGTCGGTCGGATGCGCGTGTGGCCATCCCAATGAAGTGAGTCGAGCCACCGACAAGGTTTGGGGTTCCGTCCACGAAGGTGGCCCCTATCGCGCCATGTCTTCGCGCGAGGAGCAGGCGCCAGCAGGGATGGTCTGTCCCTACTGTGGTGGCGGATGCTCCGCGATGGTTCGCGTTTGTCCACACTGCGACGTGCGGCTCGAAAACGTCCGATGTCACCGGTGCTTTTCTCTCCAAGCGCCAGGCGCATTTGCATGCGCGCGGTGTGGACGTGCCCTTGAGTTGGAGCCGCTCCTTGATGTTACGGACGCGCCGTGTCCTCGTTGTGTGCACCCACTCGAGGTCGCACCGGGCCCAGATTCACGCATTCACGAGTGCGCACGCTGCGGCGGACTCTTCGTCCCCCGAGCCGCGCTCGCCGAGATCCTATACGGCGCGGAAAGGGACGGAGTGTTAGCCGACCGTGGGCGCCTCACACGCGCAACCACGCGCGATGTGCGCTACGTGCCGTGTCCGCTTTGCCACGCGACCATGAATCGCGTGAACTTTGGCAGGCTCTCCGGAGCTATCGTTGACGTGTGTAAAATGCACGGCACGTGGTTCGACGCCGGCGAACTCACCGCGGTCGTCGCGTTTGCGGCGTCCGGCGGCCTTGAACGCACGCGTGCCCGCGAGCACGACGAACAAGCCGAACGTGCCTCGCGCGAGCGAACCCACCGAGCTGAATCACAACTCCAAAATTACGGTCGCGAGGATGTGCGCTTCGAGATCCGAGCGAACTTGGACCAACGCATTCAAGCCTGGCGCGATTTTTTACTCGAGGTTCTATCTTGGTAAGGAAACGTGGGCTTGGGCTCTCCATGCATGCGGTGGACTAGAATCGGGCTTGCACGGCGACCGACGTACCGAGCCGTGTTGGGCTTTGGAATTGACGCAACGAAGCCGTTCCTTCAGCCCTGTCGCGGACGACAAGCGTGCCGTTGTTATCGTGGACGAGTTGCACCCAGGCTACGAGTGCAAACATCTCTGAGATATCCCACCGAAGCGCAACTCGGGCTTGCACAATCGCTTTTCGATCTTTGTTGTACGGAAGGATGGACTCATCGCCCTGCTGGCGAACGACAATCACGCGTTGCGCAGGCACGCCGCCGTCGCTGAACTCGCTCCGAAATGTGGCGGGAAGCTGGAGCCCACCGCCGACGCCCGGCGTGAGGTGCAGACTCGGAATAAAATAATCGGCGGCGATCGACCCAAAAAGCTCTGGGTCGGTTTTTGCGCTGCCGGGTAACGTCTCGAACGGAATGAATCCCGGCACGTTGCGGACGACAAAGTTCAGTTCGCGATAGATACCGGTTGCGCTGAAGCGGAGATAACCGGCCTTCACGACGCCTTGGACAGCAAGCCCGCGTGCAGCTTGGTCCTTCGTCGCCCCCGCCGCGTCGAAGTCTTTGAGATGCTGACCCAGCCAATCGAGCTCCGCACTCACGCTAAAGCCCAGTTGCTTGGGATCGTATTTTTCAGGTTTGAAAAGAATAAGCGGTTTGTTTGGGTCGTTTTTATAGAGAAGAAAGTCGACCGACTGCGGTACCGGCATGCCCTGGTGAAACACGACTCGACCCGAGCCGCCGTAGGTGTAGACGTTCTTTCCGCGAACGTCCTCAAGGTCGAACTTACCCTGCTGAAAGTAACCAGCACCGACGTCGACATGGAGGTTTTCAAGCGGGTCGGCGCCTGCGCCACCGAGAAATCCGAAATTCGTTTCACCCACACGAACGGTCTCGACGTCGTTCTCGCCGCCGGGCGTCAGGACCTGCTCCGGCTGTATAATCGTCGCCGTTTTGAATCCGCCGAAGACGTAGAACTTTTCCGCGTCGTACTGGACCTTCAAGCCAGGTGAGGCGCCTTGGAGCCGCGGAAAGATCGACTGATTGATCGACGCAGCCGTGCCGCCCCACGACAGGTCGTAAAGGTAGCCGAGCCGAAACCTATCCGTGTCGAGAGGGAAGAATACCGCAGATATTCCCTGCTTCTCCGTGGCCCCCGTTTGGTAATGAAGGCGCAAGTACGACCCTGAGTCGTAAATAGCAGTGTTCAGATTACCCGTTTGTGCCGCAAGTTGCGCGAGGTCGAACCGCATCACGAGCGCGGCCTCGGTCGTGAGCTTGTCGATAAACGCCGGGAGCTTTTTATACATCACGAGATGCGTGATGTTCTCTCGGCCCGAAAAACGTGAATTGAGATTATCAAAAAACAGGCGGTACTGAGAACGCTCACCGATTCCGAACGTCGGCGAAAGCGGAATGAGCTGGCCCGTTTTATGTAAAAAGTCGTCGTCGCCAAACGACCACGTCAGCCGCGTGTCCATAAACCCGCGGCCCTCCACCCCCGGCGGAGGCGTGCCCGCCGCGCGTGCGCCGGCGGTGCCGGAAGGGTCAAACGGCGCCGCGGCGCTCTCACGAGCCGACACGTCTTTGGCTGACAACGAAGGACCAACAGAGCCCGCCCCCCCCATTGCATTGCCTTGGTCGGACGCGGGCGCGACGCCGACGGCGGATAGCGCAGGAGCGGGGCTCGGAACGACCGTACCGTTTGCGTCGCCGGTGGTCGCAGGGGACGTGGAAGCCGACGTGGAAGCGGGCGCGCTCGTTGGCGTGGAAGGCTCTGCGGGCGTCGCAGGGTTCGCCGGTTGGGCGCGCGCTGTCGTCGCGATGAACGCTGTCGCGAGGATCGCGGGCGACAAGAAAGCGAGGAGCGCAAGCCGTCGAGACGTGAGGGACCTTTTGCTTCGGTACGAGACGGACGCGTCGAATGGTTTCATTGTGGGTTGTTGTCCAAGAATGTTCGCGGAAACACGCACGCGAGAGGCGGTGGCACTTTCACATCGGGTCGCTCGGAGTCGAGCTTCCGGCACGCTTTTCCTGTCGGTAGCGCTGTGCATACAAATTCTGAGGAGAGGCCTAGCCCCGCAGGGGGCTGACCGGTGCAATCGGTGTTCGTCGCGCACGTTCGGTCACTCACGAAGGGCGCTTCTTGAAGCGAGACGATGACGTCGTCGCGGCAGCGTGCTTGGACGGTAAACTGAGCTCCGCCTGAGAAGTACTGGAGCGTTCCCGCGAACGATCGAAGTTCTTTCCCTTTCAGCGCGACGGGGTTGAAACCTGCGGTCGACGTCGCGTCAGCCTGGAGTGCAGCCGACCGCCCGTTAGCATCGGTGACCGTGAGTCTGAAGACACTCCGCGTGGCGTAATTCGACCATTCCGTGCATTCCGCATCGGCCGTACACGCAGCCGCGCAAAGCGCTTCGGGGTTGCCGGCCGCGAACGTAATCTTTCCGTTCTTGTCGAAATCGCAGTTCGACGCTTCGGGCGTCGCCGTGTAGACACCGGGAGCTGACTGTGGGGTGTCGCGAGGACCGAACTTCGGCGTGACTTTCAGCCTTTGCGACCCGAGCGGGTCGGTTTCGACACGAACGAGGCTCCCAGATACGCGAAGCAAGTCCGGTGCGCTCCCTAGAATAGAAGGCGCGAGCCGGGTCGGCTCAGGGACAAGGCAAGGCCTACGTGCCGGGTCCCATTCTTCGAGTGTCCAGGTCGGATAGGCAATCTGAGTAAACCCGAAGAACTCATTCGCGATTCCACTATAGGTCAGAAGCCGGTCGCAGGTGCGCATACGCGGCGGGGAGTTAAAGTTGAACGCAAAAATACTGTCGAAACCGCCGCGCGGGTCTCCGCGGTCGCTGACGTAAAAGCCGTCGGGCGAAATCCGCACTACAACGGTGTCAAACGCGAAGGTGCCGTCCGCGCGGTACCCAGTGTCCACTTGGATTTGCTCTTTCGGATACGGCGTCGCTCCGTTGCCAGAGCAATTTGGAGGCTCTGCGCCGTCGCACTTGAGACCTCGAATGTCGGCTACGCGAGGAAGCTTGAAGTAGATAGGCGCACTGACGGCCTCGGAATAGGTTCCTCCGCGTTCGTCGTCGTCATTGGCAAACGCACAGCCGTCATCGGCTGGAGCATCCACGAGACCATCGCCGTCGTCGTCTAGGCCGTTTGCACACGCCGGCGGCGGAACGCGTAACGGGTCTGTCGGAACATACCCAAGGTCTTGTGCCACGATGTACGTCGTTCCGAAAGCGTTCGAGACCGCTACGTCGACGGGCAACGACTCTCCGGCCTTGACGAGTACGTTCCTACCGTCCGTGTCGCGACCGATGAGCGGCGCCACGGCACCGGGCTTCGTGCGAATGCGGACGTACCGATTAAAGGTCGAATCGACGTCACCGTTCGGGCCAATGGCCTTGATGGTTACCCGAAACGAGGTCGGCCTGTCGCCTCCGAGTGCGAGCGGTGCTTCTCGCGTTCCCGGACTCGACGTCGTGCGGTCGAAATCGATAACCAGGTGCGGAGGGTTGCGCACCTGGCCGAATCCGTCTCCCGAACAGGAGGCCGACCCCAGCATGCACGCAAGAACGGCGAGCGTCGCGCCCGAGACGCCAGCGCCGGACCGACATGTCCCAACCCTGGCGCCATTCCCAAAGCCATCTCCCGAGAAACACAGACCGCGCGTGCGTGAAACTGCGTGACGTTGAGTCGTCATTTGCCGATGAGCTCCACGCGATTGTCAGAAGCGCTTCCGATCGTCTTGTCGATGCACGATAGAATCTTGCACTCTTCACCCGCGAGCTCGCAGGCTTTCACGGGCGTTTTGCATGCGTCTTGGTCAGGAGCGGTCGCGCAGCTTTTGGCGTGAAATTGAGCCACTTGATCACGGCATGCGGACAGCACGCAGCGACCGGCTCCGTTTTCACAAGCGCCGCGCGAGGTGCACTTCAAGGGCGCGCCGGCCTCCGACGAGTGCCCAGGACATGAGCAAACCTGGCTCGGGTCTCCGCAGTCGTCGTCGCGCGAGCACTCTTTCAGGCCATCAGCCGTTTTGTTCAGAGCGGGATCATACCCGCAAGGCTTGCCTTGGCGGAGATAGTCAATGAGTGCATCTCGCTGCTGAATCTTGGTGTCGACCTGGGTCGTATTGCGTTGGAGTACGCGGAAACCCGACCCGCCGCCGGCGAGGTAGTTACTGGTGGCGAGTTCATACAAGTTAGTGGGCTGAATCACGGAAAGGCATAAGCCCTCCTCGGGAGGAGCACCCTTGAGATGTGCCGTATGGTCACATGAGCTAGGGAGGGCGGGCGCGTCCGATCCTGCAAACTTACATTGTTCGTCCGTTAGGCAGGTCTTGCGCCTGCCCGTACTCGGGTCTTCGCGATGTCCGATATAGACCTGTTCTGCGCACGCATTGATAACGCAAACTCGCTTGAACGGGTCGCATGTACCCCCTGTCCGTTGTTTGCAAATATCATCACTATCGCAGCGTACAATGCACTTTTTGGTCGCCTGGTCGCACGCATCTCGCGGCGGGTCCGCGGACAGGCAATCCGAGTCGACATTGCAGCCTATGTTGATTCGCTCGCACCCCGAACAGTTCACGCGAATGCGTGCCCCGGCAATTTGAATCTGTGACGTACACCCACGCCCAGCCGTTCGACGAGCGGATACGTCGAAGAGTTCCTGCACCTCTAGGCCGGAAAGCTGCATCTTCGTAATTGAATTGTCGAAAGGAAAGATATTGTACATCTGCTCGACCGTGACAGGGCCAGGGTTCAAGTCTGTCCGAATGCCCGCCGAGTTCGTCAACGAAAAGTCGGTTTGAATGCCGAGACGGAGCCAGATGGCGTTTCCGACCAGATTACCAAGCGGCGAGTCTCCGCCGGTGGTGGAGTTTCTTCGCGACCCTTCGGGGCTGTAACCGACCAAAACGTCGAGGTCCGCTGACAGGTCGAGTGATCGCCGGTAGGGTTGGAGCATCTCGACAAGCACCGGATCTTCCGGAACCCGCGCGTCGATCGGAAACGGTTGGTACCGGCTCGACTGAACCTCGAACCCGTTCACACTGTCGTAATCGTTCGGGTCGCCGCTGGGCGAAACAAGTGATCTGTCATTCGAGAGGACAAGATCGAGTCGACCGACGTACTTGGCGAACGCCCCCGAGTGAGCGATGAGAACTTTTCGCGGCTTACACGGGCGTTTGAACGCGTACGGATGATTTCGCGGGTCGCGGTCGGGTCCGTCCGGGGGCGTACCGTCAACGTCAATTTTAGCGTTCGGATCAACAGCCCAGACAAACCCAGGATTTTTTACATCTGCCGAGCAATCGCGGAGCTCTTGCGGCGGATTCAGGACGACATGATTGTGGCCACCGAGCACAATATCGATGCCCGTAGTTCCGCGAACCATGCGCTGGTCAACGTCCAGTCCGAGGTGCGTCACCATCACCACGAGATCGACGTACGGTCGAAGCAGGTCGATGTAGGTTTGCGCAACCTCTATCGTATTGACCGGCGTGAGGCCGCTCTTGTTCGGCTGATCGAAAATGGACGTAAAACTGGACAGGTTGGCCATCCCGATGGCGGCGACTTTGAGTCCTCCCGTATTCAGAACCACGAAGGGTCGCGTGACGGTGCCCACGCGACCGAAGTTCGGTATGTCTTGAGTCGTCTGCTCGAACTTGTAGTTCGCCGCCAGCAAACCGAAGTTCGACCATCGCTGAAACTGACGCGCTACGTTCTCCGCGCCGCGGTCGAACTCATGATTGCCGAGCACGGCGGCGTCGACGCCGAGTGCGCTCATGGCGCGAACCTCAGGCTCCCCGGCGAAGAAGTTGAAAATGGGGGCGCCTTGGAAGCAATCGCCCGAGTCTAAATGGAGCACGCGACCCGATCGGGCGCGCTCGCGGTTGACCACGTAGGAAACCCGCGCGACGCCGCCGATGTTAGCGACCGTGTTTATTTCACCCAACCCGAGCGTCGAGTCGACCTGCGTAATGACCTGTTCGTAAGGAAACAGTCGCGAATGAATATCGGACGTATGAATGAGAGTTAGATTGACGGAGCACGTGCTACCCGGCGGACAAGGCTGCTCCACGACATCTTTATCGGATGAACAGGCGGGCAAGCTTGATGCCGTAATGCCAACCCCCCCAAGTGCGAGGAGTGCTGCGCAAAGACGGGCTCGGTTGGCCATGTTGCGGCGCGCAGGTTACCACAAAGTGCGACGTTGCGTACCGGGATCGGGCGTCGCGTAGGTTGTTCGCTCAAGTGCTCGAAATCGTGGAGTCTTCTGCGATTCCGGCCAAAAGGTCGATGAGCCGAGGTGCGAGCTCACGCGCGAGAAGCTCTTCGACAGCGTCAGCGCTGTCGCACTCAAGGGCCTGGGCCGCGATAGCCTCCGCCTCGGGCACGTAGAGGCGTCGAATCGCTTCCTTGATCTCGGGGATGGCCGCGGCCTCCATCGAAAGCTCGCGGAGACCCAAGCCCACGAGGAGGCAGGCGGCGAGGGGATCCGAGGCCATGGCGCCGCATAGCGACACTGGAATGCCTCGGTGCTTTGCGGCCTCGGTGACGAATTTTATCATTCGTAGTATTGCCGGGTCGAAAGGAGACGCTTGCGCCGCCAGCGACTCACTTCCGCGGTCAATGGCAAGTGCATACTGCACGAGATCGTTCGTGCCAAGACTGAAAAATTCGGCTTCCTTGGCAAACACATCGGCCATGATCGCGGCAGCGGGAACCTCGATCATCATGCCGAGTGGGATGTGCTCCTCAAAGGCCTGCCCGCGCGCCCGTACCTGCTCGACAGCCTGCGCGATAAGCCGTTTTACCTCGCGCATCTCGTGAACGCTCGAAACCATAGGCACCATGATTCGCACGTCGCCGTGCGCGCTCGCGCGGACCATGGCGCGAAGCTGCGTAAGAAAAACCTCGGGCTGCTTGAGCGCAAGTCGGACGGCGCGAAGTCCGAGCGCGGGATTCATTTCCGCCGGGAGCTGAAACGTGCTCGCGAACTTGTCGCCACCAATATCGAACGTACGCAAGGTCACGGGTTGCGGACTTACAGCTTCCACGATCGCGCGGTAGACCTCGTACTGTTCGTCTTCACCGGGCTGGGTCGTGCGGTCGATATACAGAAACTCTGTGCGGTAAAGCCCAATCCCCTGGGCGCCATGGTCGACGGCGAGAATCGCTTCGGCCGGGAGCTCGACGTTCGCCTTGAGCGCGAGCGCGACGCCGTCGGCTGTTACGGCAGGTTTGTGACGCGCCGAGAGGAGTTGCCGAGCAAAGGCGAGGTGCTGCTCGGAGCGTTGACGTGCATCACGAATCGTCTGCGGTGTCGGGTGGACGAAGACTTGGCCGGTCAACCCGTCGACGACGATGGTGTCTCCCGTCCGAATTTGAAGCAGCGCATCGGCGACACCGACGACGCACGGAATTTCGAGCGCGCGTGCCATGATCGAGGTGTGGCTTGTCCGCGTTCCGACGCACGTGACAAAGGCGAGCGCGGGCTCGCGCACCATGCTCGCCGTGTCGGCGGGCGAAAGGTCGCGCGCGACGACGATCATCGGTTCATCGAGGCGCACCGAGTGCCCGGTGTCCTCCCCGACAAGGGCTCTCAAAAGTCGGTCGCAAACGAACTCTACGTCGTGCCGCCGCTCCGAGATGTAGGCATCCCGCTCGCTCGAAACGCGAGGCCCAAACATCGCGACGATTTCTTCACTCGCGATGGAGACGGCCCACTCGGCGCACTGTTTTTCCTTTCGAATGCCGTGTTCGATCCGCTCGTGGAGCGTCGGGTCTTCGAGCATGAGTTGATAGGCATCGAGAATTCCGGTGGCCTCACGCATGGCTATGGGCATGCCCGCGTCGACAGCGCGCAAGGAGCTCTTCGCCGCCTCGACGGCATGTTGAACCCGGTCGAGCTCGGTCTGGATCTGCGCCGTATGAATGTGACGGCGTACGAACGAGGACCGAAGGTCACCGAGGACGAGCGCTGGGCCTACCGCAACACCCGGCGACCCCGCGATTCCCTTCAGCGTTACAGCGTCATGGGTGTCCAGGTCTAAAACGCTGCCTGGACCCGTCGGAACAGAGGAAGACGATACGGCAAAAGGCGAGGACGGCGCTAGGTTTGGTGAAGGTCGCGAAATCGCAAGTCCCGCGCCCGACGGTCGCTCGGACGTACGCGTACCTTTCGGGGGCGTATGGCGCGAACCGGGCATTAGCTCGATTCCCCGAAGCGGAAAGCAATCAGCTCTCCGATGGCTGCTACGCATTCACTTGCTTGCGCACCGGACGCGGTCACTTCGACGACGGTGCCCTTTGACCCGCAAAGGAGTAATACACCCATCACGCTTTTGGCATTTGCGGATTGTCCCTGATGGGCAACCTCGACGTCACATGCGTATTTCGATGCGAGCTGAACGAGCTTCGTTGCAGCCCTCGCGTGAAGTCCAAGGTCGTTGACGATCAAAAACTTTCCACTGGCGCGAGTACTCATCGCGGACCTCCCATTCCCGTGTCGAGTCCTGTGGAACGACCCACATCGCGATGCACGACTTTGATGTCGATCTGTGCACGGCTCTCCGTCTGCGCCTCCGAGCCATATCCAGAGGCGCGCGCTTGAAGTCGGCTATCGAGTGTTCGAGCGATGTGCTCGGCGACGACGACGCTCCGGTGCATTCCTCCCGTGCATCCAAAGGCTATCGTGAGGTAGCTTTTGCCCTCGCGCTCGTACTTGGGGACGACGTATTCGAGGAGCGAGAGCGTCTTGTCAAGGAGCTCGGCCGTTTCGGGAAGTTGCATCACGTAGTCTCGGACCAGCGGGTCGGTTCCCGGCACCCTCTTGAGGTCGCGGTCAAAGTAGGGGTTCTTCAAAAACCGTACGTCAAAAACGAGGTCGGCATCTGTCGGAGCGCCGTACTTGAATCCGAACGAAACAACGCGAACCGCCATGCGCTCGACGGTCCCGGAAGCAGGGCCAAACGCTGCGAGGACGGTCCGCCTCAGCTCGTGGACACTGAGGTTCGTGGTGTCGACAACTCGCGTGGCTCGCGCGCGCAGCGGTGCAAGACGTTCCCGCTCGAGAGAGACGCCTTCGAGAACTGAGGCCGCAAACCCCATCAGCCCTGATGTCGCGAGGGCGTGGGGGCGCCGCGTTTCACTGAAGCGTCGCAGGATAGTCTCGTCGGAAGCATCAAGAAACAGTACGTGCAAGTCGCGTCGACCCGCATCTTCGAGGGTGGAGAGGACCTGCCCGACCTCGCCAAGGAACGCCCGGACGCGCACGTCCATTCCGAGCGCCACGCGCGTAATCCCTCCATTTTCGCAAAGCACGACAGCCTCCGGGGCGAGCGCAGTCGGTAAGTTGTCGATACAGAAGAAGCCCAGGTCTTCAAGCGCATGAAGCGTGGTTGTTCGCCCGGCGCCAGAAAGACCCGTCACGACGACGACCGTCGGCCTTCGGGCTTCACCGCTTCGCATCCCGAACGAGGAAGGGAAGGTGACGACGCTCGCGGTCATCCGTCACCTCGTCGCCTAACGGCCGGAATCCATGCTGAACTTTCGTTGCTCGGAAGGTCGTCACGGAGTCGATGGCCGCCACGAACCTCAGGCACTCCGGATTCTCTGTCGTCGACCCAGGAAGGTTCCGGGCGCGCAAGACTACTGTTTGGAGGTGTGGGCGCCGCTCTTCTTCCGCTTTGGTCCCAAGGCGTTGCGGGCGACGGTGCTCCACTCAACGGCCCGTCTTCCATCGCGACATCGACCGCGAGGCCTACACTTTCCTCCAGCCTTGCAAGCAGTTCTCGTGCGCTGTGTTTCCCTGCGCGGCGCAGCAGTTCGTTCCGTGCGGCCATTTCGAGCATCGCGCCCATGTCGCGACCAGGGCGCACGGGGACGGTGACGAGGCGAATCGGCGTTCCGAGAATACTGTAGTGCTCATCGTCGACGCCGAGCCTGTCGTATTCTCGTAACTCATCCCATTCGTCGAGTTGAACGACCACGTCGATTCGCTTCCGATCGCGCACGGCAGTGACGCCAAAGAGGTCTTTGATGTTGAGGACCCCGAGCCCGCGGACCTCGACGTGGTGCCGAAGGAGATCGGCCGGGGCGCCGAACACCATGCCCGGTGGGCGCCATTCGCACTTCACGACGTCGTCGGCGACAAGGCGATGCCCGCGCAGCACGAGCTCGACGGCGCACTCGCTTTTGCCGATGCCACTCTTGCCGATGAGCAGCAAGCCGATGCCGAAAACGTCGACGAGCACGCCGTGGAGCGCCGTCGTGGGCGCGAGCTTTTCGTCGAGCACGCCGTGCAGCATGTTGACCGTCCGACTCGAACGCGCCGTACTCACGTAGAGAGGCGTCCCCGTAGCCTCGGCGGCGTTCTCAAGCACTGTCGCGTTCGCCTCGCGTTGAATAACGACGACACACGAGAGACTACGGGAAAAAAAGCCGCGCGCCGCCAGGCTGCTGTCCTCTATCGAGAGGGTGTCGAGGTACGAGAGCTCTGTCTCGCCGAGCACTTGGATGCGCGTCGGGACCACTCCGTAGTAGTGGCCGGCAAGCGCGAGCCCGCTCTTTTGCACGCGCGGATGGCGAATCGGACGGCCGAGGCCGGATTCACCCCTGAGCAGCGACAGTTCTACTCCGAGGCGCGCATCGGCGAACAGCTCCGCGACGGTGACCTCGGCCATGGGCGGCGGGTTTGAGCTGCGCGTGGCGCTCACGTGTCGCTCCCTCCGAGTCGTGGCGCAGGCTTGAGCTCGGTCTCCTCGCCACTGATGAGCTCGAATGCGATCAAGGGTGACGTCGACCCGACGAGGCGCGTCCGAAACTCCTTGCTGCGAAGCAGGCGCGACACGCGGGCCAATGTCTTCAAGTGTTCGCCGGTAGCGCGTTTCGGTCCAATGACACCGAAGAGAATCGAAACCTTCGCGTTGTCGATCGCTTCAAATTCGACACCGTCGGGCACAATGAGGAGAGCCGCCACCTGCTCCTTAAGCTGCACAAGCGCACCGTGCGGAATGGCGACTCCCTCGCCGATGCCGGTCGACTGTAGCTCCTCACGTTCGAGGAGAACGCGTTCGATTTCCTCTGGCGTCACGCCGTCGCGCTCGCCGAACATCGAGGCGAGAACCGCGATGGCCTTGTCCTTGCTAAAGCTTTTGCCGTTCGCTCGGGTAATGCCTACCCGGTCGGGCGAGAGAAGTTCCGTGAGACGCATGATGGTGGGGCTCATCGGCCGAGAGCTCTGTCGCTCTCGGCCTCCATTTCTAGGTTCGCACGCAGCGTTCCGCAAACTTGCGGTTCACAACTCGCTGTCTAGCCTGACTAGCCATGCAACTCTCTCAGTCTTTCGTCGGCGCCTTCGAAGTGCCTCGTTCGTCGGCAAGGTTCGGTCCGTCCGCCATCAGCCGATCGGACGTGCGCTCGGCCCCTTTCTTCTTGTGCGTCCCGTGGACCTCACGAATCTGTCGCTCCAGTTTGTCGATCACCTTGTCGATGGAGGCATACATATCCTCCGATTCTTCGTGAGCGTGAAAGTGGTCTGGTCCGGCGTGAATGTCAGCCTCCGCCATGTGAACGGTTTTTTGGCAGCTGAGGGTCACCTGTCCGTGGAGTGGTTGCCTGAGGAACTTTTGAAGCTTCGCGACCTTTTCGGTCGCATATCCTTTGACCGCGTCGGTCGCACTCATCTGTCGGAAGGTGATGGAGAGGTTCATCGCTTTTTGGCCTTCGTTCTCGCTAGAGGTACTTGCTTCGATTCGATTCGGTCGCGGCAGCCACGCCGAGGCTTGGCTGCATAGTACAGGCTACCTCCGAGAAGGGCTGAAGGGCTACCGGAACGTCACAAACTCTTGGCTCACGCGACGCGGACTGAATGGCCTCAATTAAAAGAGCTTTTTCCGTTTGCTCGAGGCTAAAATCCCAAGCATCTCACGGTACTTCGCGACCGTTCGTCGCGCGATCTGAATCCCGTCGTTTTTCGATAAGATTTCGACGATGGCCTGGTCGCTGAGAGGATTTTGCTTGTCCTCGACATCGATGATTTTCTTGATGGCCTGCTTCACACTTTCGGAGGCGATGTCGTCTTCCGACACACGACGAATTGACGAGTTGAAGAAGTACTTCAGCTCGAAGAGCCCTTGTGGGGTGTGCACGTACTTGTTGGTCGTAACCCTCGAGATCGTCGACTCGTGCATTCCGACGGCCTCTGCCACATCGCGCAAGATCATCGGCTTTAGAAACTGAACGCCTTTGGTGAAAAACTCTTTTTGCTTGTCGACGATGCATTCCGTGACACGAATAATTGTTTTCCGTCGTTGCTCAATCGCCCGAATGAGCCACTGCGCGTTGCGCAGTTTTTCTCCGATAAAGTCCTTGGCGTTCGGATCTTTGAGGAGCTGCTTCGTGAGGGCTTCGTTGATGTAGAGCCTCTGAACGCCTCGGTCGTTGTCCGTGACGGTCCACTTTTCTTCGTCGCGGAGCACGTACACGTCCGGCGTAATCGCGATCTGCTTTTCGTCGGTCTCGCTGAAATTTCGTGCAGGTCGACTCTCGAGTTTTTGAATCTCTTTGACGGATTCGTAGACCTCTTCAACGGGCACCTTGAGGTCGCGTGCGATGGCTTGGTAATTGTGTTTCTCGAGGTTGTGGAGGTGCTTGTCGATGATCGTGATGTCGAGATCTTCCGAGCCGAAAACCTCAGCTTGCACGAGCAAGCATTCGCGCAGGTCGCGGGAACAAACGCCGACAGGGTCCCACTCTTGCATAATCCTCAAGATTTCGGGTGCGTCCTCAGGGTTGACGTCCGCCTCCTCTGCGAGCTCCTCGATCGTGAGATCTGGGGTCCGGCTGCCGTCGGGTCGCTCGACACCTTTGAGGTCAAGGAACCCTTGGTCGTCGAGGTTTCCGAGAACAAGTTCGGCGAAGCGCTTCTCAGACTCCGTAAAGTCGCTCATCTGAAGCTGCCACCGGAGGTGGTCACCTAACGAGGCTTGCTTGGTAAGGTTTTGCTCGATGGGCGGGAGCTCATCGAAACCGCCGCGGTTCGCGGGGAGAGCCTGCTGAAGCGTGCGATTCTCGAGGAACTGTTCCCAGTCGATCTCTCCAACCTGCTTCGCGTCAGTCTTTTGGGCGTCACCCGATTCGAGCCGCTTGCGGTCCTCGAGCCTGTCGATCCGTAGCTCGCCTTGCTCGTTGGATTGATGCACGGCGTCGGTGGCCGCGTCTCCGGACGCCCGAGGACGAGGCTCGAAGTCCTCGTCGGCGAGCACGGGATTCGCGTCACATTCTTTCCGGATCTCGTCGATAAGCTCGAGTCTGGACAACTGAAGCAGCTTGATAGCCTGCTGCAGTTGCGGGGTCATGACGAGCTGCTGACTGAGCTTGAGCTGCTGTTTGATTTCCATCGGTCTTGCTTGCTGAGTGGCGGCTACAACGCGGTTAGAACCCGGTGGACAAAGGGTTGCACGCCGACGTCAGCCGCGAAAGCGAAAATGATGCCACATCTCGATTTGCAATGAATTCGCGCGTATTTGCGCCAACTGGACGCCCGCCGCGTTCACCCTGGGCGATCGATCTCAGGCACGTGAGCGGCCGTAGGGGTGGGAAGGTAAGTAGATGGGGGTAGGTAGCGACCGATCACCAAGGGGTGCTTCTCGAACTCCTCGGGTCGGCCCTCCATCGCGACTTGTCCGTCGAGAAGCAGGACGGCGCGCGTGCAGATGCGAAGTGCCTCCGCTACGTGGTGGTCGGAGAGCAACACGCACACGCCTTCCTCGTCGGCGAGGAGTCGGAGGAGATCGGCGAGGCGGCTCGCTTGCTGCGGGTCGACCCCTGCGAAAGGTTCGTCGCACACGAGCACTTTGGGGGCGCGCGTCAGGGCTCGCGCGAGCTCGAGCCTCCGCCTTTCTCCACCGGAGAGACCACCGGCGCAGACGCTCATCCGGTCGGCGAGGGCTACGCGCGTCGCAAGTTTTTCGACCGCGGCGTCCGCCCCGGAGGCGGCGCGCCCGTGCACGATCTGATGGTAAACAAGGAGGTTTTCGCGAACCGAGAGGTCCCAAAGTACGCTCGGCGTTTGGGGCATGTAGGACACTCCGATTCGAGCGCGCTCCCAAAGCTCGGCGCGTGTCACGACTTTGTCGAACACCCTGACCTCGCCGTCGGTGACCGGAACCTCCCCGACGAGGGCGCCGAAGAACGTTGATTTCCCGGCTCCAGAAGGCCCGAGAACACCAACGACTTCGCCTTGAAGGGCACGCAGCGAGACGCCGCGCAGGATCGTCTTGTCGCCGCGGACGACGCGAAGGTTCGTGGCTTCGATGGCCGCGCAGGGCCCTGTCACGGCTTCGGAACGGGGATCGATCCCTTGACTTGGGTGGCGGTCACGCGGCCTGTCGCGAGCTCGATCGTCGCCCTATCAGCTTGGAGCCAGCCCTGACCGCGCGAGAGCTTTACGCCTCCGCGTAGCTCGAGCACTTGTCGTTTGAGATCGAGCTCGACTTCTGGGGCCTCACCGTGGACTCCCCGCACGTCTGCGATAACCCCGCCGGAGCCCTTGGCCAGGTTCAAGTGCGGCGACGTGTCAAAGGTGAGATCGACCCGGGGGCACCTTACAGACATGTCACCTTTTGAAAGCACCACCTGCCCCGTAAGGATCGCCGAGCCCGTCGCCACGTCGACTTCGAGCCTATCGGCCTGCACGTTTACGTCACCGCGGCCGACGTCGAGATCGAGCAGGGGATCCGCGACCGCTTCGCGCTCCGTAAAGGAAGTCGCGAAGAGCACGAGAGCCGCCGAGAATCCGACTCGCTTCATCACCTAAGCTTTCCCTGAGTCGCCGCGCACCGCAAGCGCGCCAAGCACGAGAGCGAAGGCTTCGAGCTCGGCTACGCGGCCTTCGACTGCCCTGGGCACAGCATGCGACGTGCTGAACTCAAGCAGATGATCGACGACCGAAGCGACAGCGCTTCGTGTAAGAGGCACGAGGTCGCTCGACTGTCCGCCGGTCGCCGCAAAGGTCCGCACGACGGCACGAACCATCGGGTGAAGCTCACGTTCGGCTACCCCGTCGCGGTCGCCTTCCAGACTCCCGCTCGTGGTGAGCGAAGCGAGCACGCGTGCGAGTGGGGGCGCAAGGTGAGTCATCGCGCGATCGATACGGTAACGCACGAGCACCGGGTCGACGTCGGCCTGTAGCGCGTCGCGACCCGTGACGACCACATCGAGATCGCGCTTCCAGTCGGCGGCGGCGGCTCCGAGTGCACCCGCCACAATCTGGGCGGCCTCGTCGAGCTCGCGTTCGAGTTTCGCGGCGCGGAGCGCACGATCTTGCAACCTCACACGGAGGCGTTCACTTTCCGCGCGCGCGGTCGAAGCCTGAGCGCGCGCAAGGTCAAGGAGCTCACTCACGACGCGCCCGGCCCGGCGTCGCAAGCCCCTCTCTTTGAGGTCGTCGCTGCGACCGATAATCTCGCGATCCAGGAGGCTCTGCACCGCCTCCCACCCACTTTTGACGAATGCGTCACTATCGCCCAGTGCGCCTCGTAGGGCGAGCCGCGCGGAGAAGGCGAGCGAATCCGACCATGAGTTGAGTCCCGCTGACTCGAGCGATTCGGTGACGGAAGCCATCACCTGGGCGATCTCGTCGGGCTGCAAC
This sequence comes from Polyangiaceae bacterium, assembly GCA_025353725.1. GTDB lineage: Bacteria > Myxococcota_A > Polyangia > Polyangiales > Polyangiaceae > Labilithrix. The sequence goes on from JANXOF010000073.1 coordinate 71,370, forward strand.
CTGTCGGCCTTGTTAACCAGGATTTGAACAGGAAGCTTGGTGGCCTTCGCTTCCTCGAGAATACGCCGTTCGCTTTGCTTCAAGGGCTGAGTGGCGTCGAGAAGCCAGATCGCGGCGTCTGCCTCGTCAAAAGCCGCGCGCGCGGCCTCGGCGTGTCGGGGGTCGGGGGCGTTGAACCCTGGCGTATCAAGGATTTCGACCCGCGTGAGCGATGCCATAGGCATCAAGATTTCGACGCGCTTCACGTTTACGGCGTCGCTCGTACGAAGCGCCTCTCGCAGCTCGCTCGAGGGTACGATCCTCTCCTTTACGTCGCCATCGTAAAACTGAATGCGCGCGAACGGGGCGGGGGCATAGCGGAGATGATGAAGCGTCGCGGTGGTCGGAAGGATGCCCGTAGGCGCCACGTCTGCCCCCATCATCGCGTTGATGAATGTGCTTTTCCCGGCGTTAAACTCACCCACGATGGCAATGCGCACGGGCCGCTGTTGCTCGACGGCTATCTCGGCCACCTTCGCTATCGCGTCGAGCGCGTGGAGTCCGCGTGCGTGGTAGTCGAGGCGCGTAAGAATCGCAGGCCAGCTGCCCGGGGCTCCGGACGTCGGGAACCAACCTTGAATCGCAGCTCGAAGGGCTTCCTCAGCCCATGCGGTTACGCGCGACGTCTCGACCGCTGCAAGCGTGTCGAGGATAGCGGCAGCTTCGCCCGGGTCGCGTAGACGTGCGGGTGACGGAAGCCTCTGCGCGTCGCGCAGCACCGGGTCGCTCTCCGCGGTCGTCGCGCCTCTGCGTCCGACGAGCGCCGTGAGCGCGATGACCAGCGCGCCGTGGTCGTGATCGTCGAGGGCGCTGTCGAGTAGGGGACGCGCCGCCGATGGGTCGCCCGATCGAACCGCCGCCACGAGTGCCGCTCGCGCTTCGTCGTGACGTCCCTCCGCGCGAGCGAAGGCGGCTTTCCATCGAGCGAGTTCCTGCTCACCGCGGCCGTCGACTACCGCACGAATTCGCCCGCGCGTCGCGTCGTCGGTCGGGATGCGCGCGAGTGCCGACGAGAGGGCTTCGGTCGCGCCCGGAACTTCGAGAACCATAGCGCGCAAAAGCGGTGGGTAGGCGGTGCCGTCTTCCCCAAGGGCTCGCGTGCGCCCGAGAAGCAGTGCGGCGCGCCCATCGGCGGGGTCTAGCTCGAGGCCGTCCAGCTCGGCGCGAGCGCCGGCTACGTCGTTTTGGAGCAAGCGGGCCTCGGCTCGACGGACGACGACGTCTCCGTGTTTGCGGTCCGCCAGCCGCTCAAGCCAAAGCTCCGCGCGGGCGCCGTCACCGTGTGAAAGATCGAGATCGGAGAGCCACAAGAGCGCTTCGCGGCGTGCGTCACTGCCGGATTCGGCGACCGTGAGCGCGCGGAGAAACGCGTCGCGTGTCTCCTCGTCGGGAGCGCCGACACGCTCTCGCGCACGCCCGAGGCGGACCCAAACCTCGGATCGCGAAGCGACGCGTCGGGCAAGCTCCTCGAGCGTGAGCGCGAGCTCGGCATCGAGGCCTCCCGCCTCACATGCGTCCGCGAGGAGCGCAAGACCGAGTGGGGAGTGCGGCACGCGAATCAAAATGGCTTTTGCCGCCTGACGCGCCCGCATGGCCTCGCCCTTTGCGAGAGCGTCTTCCCCGTCTCGAAGCGCGCCCTCAACGCCGGCGAGCACAACTTCGACTCTCCCGAGCCATCCGGCAATCGCCTCGGCGAGACGCATGCGCAAGGCTTACCACATGCCTAGTTCTAAAAGCATCGCCTTGCTCGGCTCTGACAAGGAAGCACTAGGGGGGTTGCTTCGTCGGTGGCTGGGCTGATGCGAGAGCGTGCGAGAGCGCGTCGAGGTTAAACGGCTTTTCTAGGAAACCTTGCACTGTACCCGTGGCGAGAACCACCTTCGCAATGCCGTCCGAGTAGCCACTCATAAGAAAAATAGGGACTTTTTTATCAAGCGCGCGCAGCTCTTCGGCGACTTCGAGTCCTCCCTTCGAGCCGGGCAGCGTCATGTCCAGAAGCACAGTCGTGAAGGGGGCCCCAATGCTGCGGGCGCGCTTGAACGCCGCCACTGCGGACCCGGCGTCGGCGGTCATTTCCGACGCGTAGCCGAGGTCGCGAAGAAGCAACGATAGGCTCCAACGAATACCGACTTCGTCGTCCATGACGAGCACGTTGCCGGAGCCCGTGGCGACTTCAGCGCGTCCGGCTTTGGCCGCGTCACCGTGCTCAGTCGTCGCAGCGAGCAAGACTGTAAACTCGGTAAAGCTCCCCGCTTCGCTGACGACAGAAACGTGGCCGTGGTGCTTTCGCACGACGGAGTAGACGACGGCGAGTCCAAGGCCTGCACCGTCTGTTTTCGTGGTGAAATAAGGTTCGAAGATACGCGCCAGGATCGGTGCGGGTATTCCTTCACCGGAGTCGCGAACGACGAGCTTGGCGTAGCGACCCGGGGCAAGAGGGAGTTCTTGATCCGCCGTCACCTCTGTGGTCGTCACGTGGACCTGTAGAGTGCCTCCGTGCGGCATCGCCGCTCGGGCGTTGAGGACGAGATTGACGACGGCTTGGCCGAGCTGCCCGGCGTCGCCCTCGACCCAAACGTCATCGTCAACGTTGACCTCGGCAAGGACATTTGAGCCGTGCATAACGAGTGTAGTCATTTCTCGAACGATTCGACCGAGCTGCACCAACGTGTGCTTGCTTGAGCCGCCTTTCGAGAAGGCCATCAGCTGTTTCGTCAGTGAGCGGGCATGTTCGACCGCGACGCCGATGTTCGCAATCGCGCGACGGGCGTCTTCCGGGGCGGCCGAAGGCACGCGTGACAGCAGCCGCTCTGCGAGCGAGCTGCAGGCGAGAATACTCGCGAGCGCGTTGTTGAAGTCGTGCGCGATTCCGCTTGCGAGCACGCTCAGCGACTCCATCTTGCTGGCGACGAGGTTTTGCTCTTCGCGCCGCCGGCGCTCCGTCGTTTCCCGTTGAATCGCGATCCAGTGCGTGTACCAGCCGGCCTCATCAGCCACGGGGGCGAGGTCGATTTCAACCCAGAATTCGCTCCCGTCTTTCCGGTAGTTGAGAAGCTCGGCTCGCGCGTGGCGCCACTGCGAGAGTTGTGAGCGTAGGTAGGAGGTCGTGGCTCCGTTCGTCTTCGCGCCTTGAAGAATCTTTGGACTCTTCCCAATCACTTCACCGGGAGAATATCCCGTCATCCGCGTGAACGCCGCGTTGACAAAGACGATACGAAGTCCGTCATCGCCGAGGGGCTCGGCGTTGGTGACGAGCACGACATCGTTGGTTTGCTGCAGCGCGACGCGGAGGAGGTTCAGTTCCCTCACGTGATCCCAGTCCTCGGGGAGCGCGCGGAAGGACACTTTGAGAGAAGTTCCTTCGAAAGGTTCGATCACGGCTTGCAATTCGTGCGTTATGTCATCGTGGTCGTGAACGACAAACTCGTGGTGCTTTCCGGTGCTACGTACGTGAGCCGCAGCGTGCGCAAGTTGACGCTTGAGCACGTCAACAATCACGATGGCCCGAGGAGTTGCGGGCGTGTCTTCGGAGACGGAGACAGAGGCGGAGTCGGAGATAGAGACGGAGGCCGTGGCTGAATTCGGTCGAGCATGGACCGCTCCCGACGCTGCGCGGGCCAGGGCAGACGCTTCCGCAGGCATCGCAACCAGCGTGCCTGCTTCATCAAGTCGGTATACGCCTTCCGAAATTTGAATCACGCGCAGCTCCCCCGCCAAGACTCTTACACGAAGACTCTGCCGTTCGGAAACATTTGCGAATCTCTAAGGCTCGGTCGAGACCTCATAGAACGCCCGCATTCTTGTCACTTTTAGAGGTCTTCTCGCTCGAGTAGCTTCTGAATCAGCGCAGGGTCGAACCGAAGCGGCAGGACCTTTTCGCGGAGGGCAACAACTGCTCCGGGCGCTGATCCTTTCGGCTTTCTCACGTAGCGTTTGGGCGTATACAGAATATCTACAGCTCGCTCGTCGCGAGCATCAGAAAAGTGTGCGGCGAGGTGCGCCGCGTCGACGAGGTCCTCCGCCGGACACGTGCGGCCCTTCTGGAGAGGGACGACCACGTGCGCGCCGGTCCGCGCTTTGGCGTGAAGCCATAGGTCGTTGGGCTTCGCCATCGTCAGCGTCAGCGTGTCGTTATCTTGAGCTCCTTTGCCGACAAAAATTTTCATGCCACTGCGCGCAAGGAACGTGCGAAACGCTACCCGCTTCGGAATCTCCGTTTTGCGTCCCGCCGCCGTCGGAACAACATCGGTGACGGATGGAGAAAGCGAAACGTCCCGGGGAGCTCCCTGCTTCGCTTCTTGGGCGAACGCGACCATCGCGCCGAGTGACGTGGCTCGGCGAATTTCGTTTTTTGTGGAGGCGATGAGGGTCGCCTGCTTGTTGGCCTGCTCGAGTCGCTCTTGTCCGATTCGGCCTCCGACTTTTAGTCGCTTCGCGCGCTTGAATAGGGCCTCGATTTGCTCGCGCGCACTCAAACGCGGGTCGAGCGGAATTTCGACCTCCAGAGGCTCTCCGCTTGACCAATCCGTCCCCTTTAAAGACGAGGTGCCTCGTGGCACGCGCGACGCCTCCACGATGAGCCATTGCGCTTGTGCTGCACGTGCGTCGGCACGATCGATATTCGCGAGGTCCTCCAGGATTGCTTTTCTTCGTCTTTCAATGCGGTGACAAGCCTTGTCGAGGATACGGCAAAGCTCGTCCCGTCGTCGCTCGAGCGCGTCACGCGAGAGGGCTTGCGCAAGCGCGTTTCCCTGTCCTTCCAAACGTGCACACTCGGTGGGGTCCGCAAGCACATCGAGGAACGCGCGTGCGTTCGCAGGGAGCGCGGCGTCGACGAGAACGACACGCCCTCCTTGAACACGTAGGCATTGAACACAGCCTGGAATCTTATCGAACTCTTCTTCAGCTACCTGGTTTTGATTCTCGCTGTCGCCATGTCTGGAGCGCGCGATAAGGTAAATCGCATCGTCGACAACGCTAAGGACGTGTGCGAGGCGAAGCGCGGATTCGCGCTCTTTCTGCGTCACCTCGCCGGGCGGTGATCGACCTCCCCAAACGTCTTTTCGCACGCCACGCGCCAGAAGGCCTACCCCGGCTTGGCTGGCTTGCTTGGTCTGCGTCGAGGGCACGCCATCGGACAAGGTTCTCGCACATCCGACAATGACCTCTGCCGAGCGGCCGGGGATTCGAATGGTCAGCACGACAACCCGCTCTGAGCAGTAGGCCGCTTGGACGATGGCCGATGGGCGACTCTCACTCATCCGGTGGTAGCCTAGCGCACCTCTATGCGACGCCGCGTGACGACGTTGGGAAACGGTCCTGTGCGGCGGGATGGGCGCGGCGTACTCTAGAAGCTAGCTCGTGAAGGTCCGTCACACGTTTCCAACAGGGCAAACGAGCGCGTCGCGCATCAAGGCGATGCTGATGTGCCTTGACGCGAAGCGGGGCGCACACGCTGGCGATGTGTGGCTTGCAAACGTGAGGCTCGCGCGTACCGATCTCGAAGACGAAACCCGCCAGCTCCCACTCGGTGCTCTCCACATGGCGCTTCGAGCGTTTGAAGCGGAGCTTCCGAAGTCGCTCGTGCACGTGGCCCCCTACCTCATTGTGCCCGAGAACCTCGGTATGTGGGCGCGACTGATTCGCGGGGTGCGCGTTCCCGAAGAGGCCTTCGCGCGGCTGGATTCGTCGGATAGCGAGCACGGACGAACTACGCGATGGGAGGCGGCCGAAGCGAGGTCCGGCTTTTGGCGCGGGCGGGTGCGCCTTGGACACGACCCTGCACTCGAAGCGGACGGCCTCCTCGCAAGCGCGCGCATGAACGAGCTCTCGGTCGTACCCCAGCTCTTTGGCTTTCATCCCGGCGTTGTCACTCGGCTCGACGCGCCTGCAGGAACGCAGGTGTTTGAGGTGCGATGGGCGGTACCGATGCCCACGCACTCGGGGGCCTTTGCGGCCGCTGTGGGGGCGGCGGTTGGAATCGCGTGTCTTGCCGCGAGTCCTTCGTGGATCAGCGCCTTGGTGGCCACTTGCCTTCCGTTAGCGTTCGGCCTTCTCGGGGTTGAGGGGGCGCGAATCCGCCGTCGTCGGATCGACGCGGCCGCGCAAGCGCTACGCGTCCACGCGCTGGAACGCAGTCTCGCTATCCGCGAAAGCGAAGGTGGTGCTGTTGCGGGCGACCTTGAGGGCAGCGTTCTTGCGGGCCAGTATCGTATTGGATCTCGGATGGGCTCGGGTGCGAGCGGCGTTATTTATCGCGCGGCTCGAATCACCGACGGGCTGGCCGTAGCCGTCAAGCTGCTCCGCGCCGCGACGGCTCACGACGCCGTAGCGTCCGATCGCCTACGTCGTGAAGCGGAGGCTCTCGGGCTCTCCTGGCACCCGAACGTGGTCGAGGTCATTGACCACGGGCACTTGCCGGACGGTACGTCGTACCTCGTCATGGAACTGCTCGAGGGAGAGCCTCTTGCGGCGTGTCTCAAGCGCACTCGTCGTCTCACACCCGACGAGCTCCTCCCGATCGCCATTCACGTGGCCGAAGCCGTCGTCGCGATTCACGCGGCCGGGGTGGTGCACCGCGATTTGAAACCCGCGAATATTTTTCTCACTCACGGCGAAGACGGCGTTCCGCGCGCCAAGATTCTCGACTTCGGCATCGCTCGTATTGAATGGGAAGAGATGCGCATTACAAACATCGGCGCGCCTCTCGGGACACCTGGCTATATGTCGCCAGAGCAGGAGAGCGGCGGAGAAATCGACGTCCGTAGCGACGTCTACGCGATAGGCGCCGTCCTCTACGAGTGTCTTGTAGGCGAGCCTCCTCCTTCCGCCGGGGAAGCGACGTGGACCGGTGTCAGTGCGCCTACGGCGAGGGGTCATAACCCTAAGCGACACGAGGAAAGTTCGCGCTCGTTTCGCGCGGACTCGGGCGTCCAGCCCGCGTCGCGGCGAATGCCGAGCGTGGCGCCCGCGCCGTATACGTGCGTGGCTGACGTGCCCTCGGCTTGGCGCAGTCTTATCGAGCGCGCACTGGCGAGGAATCCCGAAGCTCGCTTTCAAGACGCTCGCGGCCTTTTGAGTGCACTTCGCATCCTTCGTGGCGAGTCGGTGGCGCCGCCCGCCGTTGCCTTCCCCTAAGCCGCCCAGGCGACGCGAGCTCCCCGCTTTGTGGCGAACTTCTGGTACATTCCGGAAGTGAGAACCTTCGCCGTGCGGTGCGTGATAACAACATGCTTAGCTCTTGGCTTTCCGCTCGTGATGGGGGCGTGCAACGAGTCCACCCCAGCGCCGCCCGCGGCCCCGCAGCCGCTGCCACCGTACCAGGGGCCGCAAGCTCCTTATGGGCAGCCAGCGCCGAATCCTGGCTATCCGTCGCCACCTTCAGGGTATCCGTCGCCGCCTCAGAGCCCGCAGCCACCGTCTCTTCCGCCCCCGGTGACGACCGTGCAGCGTCCGTTGCTCGCGCCGTTGGTGGGCGTCATGGCTTGGCAAAATGAACTGCGCGGCGTCCTCGGCGAGCTGCTTGCCGTGCTCAGCCCCTCGAATCAGGCGTTGGTGCGGGGCATCCCGCTCGTTTTCGACCCAACGCCAGAGATCAACGCGTATGCAGGCTGCGACGAACAGCGCGCTCCCTTTCTTGCCGCGACAGCGGGCATCCTCGAAGCGGTTGACGCGATGGCGCAAACGAAGGCGACCGATGAACTCTTCGGCACGCAAACCTACGAAACGTACACGGCTACGGTTTTGCCCCAGCTCATGAAGAGTGACACCGCCCGCGCGGGCCTACCCGCAGGCATCATTCCGCCAAACCTCGGAGGAGATTTGCGGCGATGGTCGCGTGCGCATGAGATTTTCGACGAAGTCCTCGCGTTCACGTTTGGCCATGAGCTCGCGCATCACTATCTTGGACACACCGGGTGCGCAAAGGGGCAGGGCGGGCAAGGTCCCGATCCGACGCGGCTCGGCCGGCTGCTCACGAACATGGTGCCTCTCTTCAATCAAGCCGCGGAGGCTTCGGCGGACTCGGCCGGAGCCTACAATGCCCTCGACGCGGGGCGCGCACGCCGCGGGCAATACGAGTGGTCGTCAAACGGGGGAACCACGCTGCTCGACTTTTTCGCGCGGCTCGAGCGAGCCGCGGGGCAGGGGGGGCCGCTCAGTCTGTTGAATCCGCTTCAGGTTCTTCGCACCCACCCCAACCCGCTTGCGCGCATTCCGCTCCTTCAGGCCGTCGCGCGCACCTGGCAGCAGCAGCATCCACGCTGAATCGAAACGAGGATACGCCGCGGTCGCCGAATAAAAGCGTTCGGCTCGCTCAGGAAATCACGGGAAGGGCACGACCGCGCAGGACCTCGTTGTGGCTCCCGGTTCGATAGCCCGCGAGGTCGAGGGTGACGTACGCGAAGCCGAGGCGACGCCCGGCGCGGACGATGGCCTCGCGTGCCTCAAAAGCGAGCGCCATTTCGTCTCCGCCGACTTCGACGCGTGCCATGGCGGACTCGGTCGTACCTTCGCTCCCGCCGACCGCGTGCCAGCGAACGCGTGCCTGCCGAATGCCGAGTGCGTGCAGTTCGGCTTCGAGTGAGCCTACTTGAGCGAGCCGTTCGCGCGTCACCCGCGTCCCATAAGGCAGGCGGCTCGAGAGGCACGCGGCGGCGGGCTTGTCCCAAACGGGGAGTCCGAGCAGCTTCGAGATGCGGCGAACGTCCACCTTTGCGAAACCGGCCTCGACGAGTGGACTTCGGGCGCCGGCCTTTTTCGCGGCCTCGAGCCCGGGGCGGTAGTCCCCAAGGTCGTCGAGGTTCGTGCCGTTGACGGAGAAGGCGAGACCCCACTCGCGCTGCTTCGCCTCGCTCACGCGGTAAAGTTCGCTTTTGCAGTGAAAGCAGCGATCGACATTGTTTTTCGCATAGCTTTCGTCGTCGATTTCGCTCGACGCGGCGAGCTCGTGGCGCGCTCCCATGTGTTTCGCTAGGGCGATGGCTTGGTCGCGTTCGAGGTCGGCAAGACTCGGGCTCACCGCCGTCATCCCGATGCAGCGATCGCCCAGCACGCGGTGCGCGACGGCGAGGACGAAGGCGCTGTCGACGCCGCCTGAGTAGCAGACGAGCACCGACCCCATGCCACGAAGAATCGCCTCGAGCTTGGCATAGAGCGGTTCAGCTTCGAGCGAAGGTGCCGTTGAGTGGGCGAGACCGTCCGGCGTCGATGGAACTCTCATCGTGCGTTCTTAGTTCACCTCTCGTCGACACGCGAACCTGTCGGCGAAGCCAAGGCCGCCTAAGCGAAAGCGAGGTCTACGTTTAGGGTCGTCGGACCTACAAAAGGGGCGCTTGGTCGCGGATTGCCGACCTATGCCCAACCTCGATGAATCTCGCGCGGGTCACGGGCCGCTGCTACGCTTCTCTAGGTAGTTGATGACTCGCCGTATCGTAGGTCGCTATGCACTCTTCGATGAGATTGCGCGTGGCGGCATGGCGAGTATCCATCTTGCTCGTCTCACGGCGGCCGCGGGATTCTCACGTACGGTGGTCGTCAAGCGGATGCAGCCGGAGCTCGCGCTCGATCCCCAGTTTTGTGCAATGTTCATGGATGAAGCGCGCCTCGCCGCGCGCGTGCGTCACCCGAATGTTGTCCAAACGATTGACGTCATCTCGGAGGACGGCGAACTTCTTCTCGTCCTCGATTACGTGCACGGATCGTCGCTTTCTACGGCAATTCGCGGCGCTGCAGCCTTGGGACGGCATGTCCCGATTGCGGTCGCAAATGCCATTCTCATCGGAACGCTTCACGGGATTCACGCCGCTCACACGGCCACGAACGAGGAGGGTGAAGCGCTTCAAATCGTGCATCGTGACGTCTCTCCGCCGAATATTCTCATCGGCACCGACGGCGTCGCACGACTCATCGACTTTGGCGTCGCCAAGGCCGTGGGGCGACTTCAGGTGACCGAGGCTGGCGGGCTCCGCGGAAAACTTGCGTACATGCCGCCGGAGCAAGTGGTCGGTCACGTCACCGCGGCGAGCGACTTGTACGCGGCGGGCGTCGTGCTTTGGGAGGCTTGGACCGGGCGGAGATTCTTTGAAGCGGACAACGAAGCCGGGTTAGTCCTGCAAATTATGGACGGGGCGAGGACATCCGCGCGGTCGCTTCGGCCCGAGCTTTCGTCGACGCTCGAAGCGTTCGTGATGCGCGCGGTCGCGCGAGAGGCCGAAGATCGCTTTCCGTCGGCCGAGGCCATGGCCGCGGAGCTCGAGTCCGTGGGTCCCGTGGCCTCCGTGACCGAGGTTGGCGCGTGGGTACGCGAGGTAAGCCAGACGGCACTCGCGAAGCGCGCCGCGATGGTGGCCTCCATTGAGGCCGATACGGTCTCGCGACCGGACGCGTCGCTTATCACGTCGAGACGAGCGGCATCGCTCGTCGCGCCGCTAGGCGACGACGTGACCGCTGCGCTCACCCCCGCACCGTTGGTTCACGCTTCGCATAGTTCTCAGTCGCGACAGATTTTCTCGGTCGCGGCGACGGCGGCCCCCAAAGAGAAGGCGCGAGGTCGAGCAGGCGTCGCCGTGGGTGTCGCTCTGGTTGCATGCGCGGTGGCGTTTGCAGGACTTGGGAATCGGTTAGGAGCCATGAATCGCGCGGCGGGCGGCCCCGAGACGCGCGCGCCTCTCGCTCCGGTGTTACCTCCACTTGCCACGTCGGCAACGGCATTGTCGCTCGCCTCGTCGGCGGTACTACCGGCCCTCGAAACTCGAAGCGCGCTCGACGCGGGGGAGACCGTGCTCGCCCAAGAACGGCCCGTCGTCGTGCCGTCAAAATCGTCTTCGCCGCCTTCGCGTCCGGGCGGCACGTCCGCGCGCGGAGGCCGCATCACAGCTGCAGGTCCCAATCCGGCCGCGGTCGCTTCCTCGACCTTGACGTCGATGGGTGCGGAGACTTCGGGAGTCAGCTCCGCGCAAAGTTCAGCCACGACGGCACGATGTGATCCTCCGTACGACATTGATCCGGCTACGGGAGACAAGCGATACAAGAGGGAATGTCTTCGTCGATGACGCTTCGCGTAGCCGGACGCGGAAAGTTCGTGCTCGTCGTGCTCGCACTGCTTTCTTATGCTCGTGCGGCGTTCGCCGATGACGCCGTGGAGCGTTGCGCCGATTCCGCCGAGCGAGGACAGGCGATGAGACGTGCAGGGCGCTTCGTTGAAGCGCGGATGGATCTGCTTCAATGCGCCGACCGCGCGTGCCCGGCCATTGTTCGCGGCGATTGTGCGCGCTGGGCCGACGAGACTCAATCGGCGACGCCGTCGATCGTGGTTCGAGCGAGCGCGGGATCACGTGACGTGGTCGACGTGCGCCTTTTCGTCGATGGCGCTCTTGCGGGAAACAAGCTCGATGGGAAGCCGCTCTCGATGAACCCGGGAGAGCACGTCGTGAGGGCGCAGTCGCGAGCGGGTGAGTGGTCGACGTCTGCGATGCTGATGCTCGCGTCGGGTGAGCGTAATCGAGTAATCACGTTGAGATTCCAGGAGCCGTCTAGCCCTCGCCAAGACCTTCTTAGGAAGCCGTCGACGCTGACGTGGCTTTTGGGGGGCTTCGGTTTGGCGGCGAGCCTTGGCGGCGGCGTCGCGTACGGCCTGGGGAGCTCCGAGCGCGCGCACTTGATCGACTCCTGTGCCGACGCACGGGTCTGCAGTGCCGCGAGCATCGAGCAGGCTCGAAGCAAGCTCGTCGTCGGAGACGTACTGGTCGGCGTAGGTGTTGTCGCCATGGCGTCGGCCCTCATCCTTTATCTCGTGGCTCCGCATACGGAACCGAAGGTCGTGAAGACTTCGTTGCTTTCGGGGGTGTTCCCGTGAGGCGTGGGCGACGGTTAACGCTTGCCGGAGTCGCTCTCGCGATCTCGGGCTGCTCGGTACTTCTAGGGTTCGAGGGGTTCGGCGATTGTCGTGATGGCCTCTGCGGTTTGTCGACGGCCGACGGAGGTGAATCTCCGGATTCGAGCAACGAGGCACTTTGCACGCCTCTCAAGTGGCCGGGTCCGCCTCAGGAGGACTCGGTAGGCGATTCGAGAACTTCGTTCTACGCACTCCGAGAAATGACGTTTACGGCCGAATCCGACGGAGGCACGCCGAGGTACGACATCAACAATCGGTGCGTATGCCCGAATGGCGTTGCAGGCAAAGGCACGTGCTCTAAAGCTACGGAGGTCACCTGTGACGATCCAACGACCGGGGGTGACAACGTCATGTCCGATCTCTTCAAGAGTTTCGCTTTGTTTGACGACGTGTTTGTCAGTGACACGGAGGCGAACAAGTCGATTGCGCGCGGAGATTTCAGCATTCTCGTTCGCGTCGACGAATACAACGGCGGCGCGAACGATAAGCAAGTGAGTGTATCGGTCTACAATGCTTTGCGTGTCGATCGCGAACGCCCACGCGATGGCGGAAGTGACGGTACGGACGGCGGCGCCGACGGCGCAGCTCCGCCAACCTTTGCACCTGATGAGCGATGGGTAGTCGACCGAAACTCGTTGGTTGGAGGTAACGATATTTCGTTCGTGCCGAAGGTTTTTGACAGCAAAGCGTACGTCACGAACGGCACTTTAGTGACCTCGTTTTCAAAGCTCGACTTAGGCATGGTCTTTCCGCGCGTCGGTCGTATTTTTTTCAAAACCACGGACACTCGCCTCATTTTGCCAATACAGACCAGCGGCGCGTCTACACGCGGTTACGTTGTCGGGCGGATCGCTGTCCGGTCCTTCTTGGACTTCTTTGGCATTCTCGGTTGGTGTCCCGGAACCAATCAATTCCTTGGAGCGGTGGAGGCGTGCCGTAGAGCCGATTTGAACAGCGCCGCCAACGACACGGGAGAAGCTCCTTGTGATGCGATCTCAGGAACGTTGCAGTTTTCTTTCGTCCCCACGCAGAGGCCGACGACAAGCGAGTGGGGAACGTACTCGACGTCGATGTGTCCGGAGGCCATCTGCCCGTAGTCCGTTATTTGCTATTTGTCAATTGCGCTAAGCACCCGCGCGTCGCGTGAGTCGCAATCGAATCGCACCTTTTGCTGTCGAGGGGTCGACGACACGGCCGCCTTGCGTGATTTCGATGTCCCCGCGTGCGACAAGGCGCCGTGCAGCCCGCCGCGTCGGCTCCATGGCCGCCTCGAACTCTTCCCCGACAACCGCTCTGGCGGCTTCAGATGGGCAAATCGTCGCGGCGGCTCCGCGTCGCCCGAGCAACGCGACAATCGCTTCCTCTAAGGCCTTGTCGCGGCTCGTTAGGCGGTGACTTCGACACGCGGCGCTGCAATGCCGAACCGAGTCCCAACAGCGCGCCCAGGCCTTCCGCCACGTCATTCGACGGCCGCACGTTGCGCACGTCTTTTCCTCCCGCACATCCGACATACGACAAGCCTACAACGCGATCGGCGCGGTAAGCCGTGTTCGTTGGCTTTGACCTTGCGCCACGATGATCGCGCTGGGTAGCGAGTTAGCGTACCCGACGTGAGCTTGGTGCGAAGTAAGCGTAGCGGTGATGCAATGGGAACTCTGTTTGGTCAAAAGAGATCGCGTTAGACGTGCGAACGCCATTAAGTTCGAGAGGCGCCTTTATGTTTGTGCGCCAGAAAGTTACTTGGGTTCCTTTGACGGCGCCCATCTTGACCTGTCGCTGTAGCTCAGATCTTCCGAATTCGAGAGTGCCTTCGAGGTTTTCGAATTGCAGACTCGTGCAGGGCTCGGCGTCTGGGTCGCACTGACAATCTCGACTACATAAAAATTCGTCATCTAAGAAGCTTAGAGTCGATTGCGATGACGATCCAACGAGGTGGACTCCCCCTCAAAAAGTACAGCCCTGCCATAGGAGCGAGCCGTGAATGTTATTTACAAGGACGTTCACGTCAGCGTTGAACTGAGTCTTCGAGAAGAGCGCGAGAGACAGAGACGAGCCAACTACCAAAAAAGGGCCATCGAAGATGGTGCTCGTAGCCTGAAGGAGGCCGTCGGCAAGGCTCTTAATTTCCGTGACGCCGTTGATTCGCGTGTCTTGCCTGAACGACAGCCCACCCGTAACGTGAACGGCGTCGAGCCCGCTCACGGCTACGCCTCGGAGCACGACGGCAGATTTGGTATCGAGCATCTTGAGCTTAAGTGCTCCGCTCAGATCATTGCCCTCAATGGCGCCACCCTCGATGCGGACCCGCGCCCCACCTGCACAGCACGAATCGTTGCACCCGCCTTCACGACGACCTGAATAAGCTCGAGATCTCCGGCAATTTTGCTCGGAGCGAGAGTGAGGCCCAGCACCGGTCGGTCTTCGTCACTTGGTGCGTTGTCTGTTTGAAGTGGGCAGAGATCACAGGCACGCGTCTCGGCGATGCGAAGGTCCCCGCCTGACTCGATGCGCGTCGCGCGAATACCCCTGCAGTAGACACCGCCCTTGAGGACCTGCGATCGCGCTGTACGCAGCCCATCGATGTGAAGGCCGCGGCGGAGTACGGTGCCATCGAGCGCGAAGCTCCGAGCGTCGACCTCGCTGAGAGTGACGTCATCTTCGAAGACGACATTCGCAAAGCGGAGGTCGCCCACGAATTTTAAGTCGTTGACGACCAGCGCGCCCCGCACCGAAATATTCTCAAGGCTAACCGGCCCGCTGGAAGCTCGCGCCGCTTTGGCGAGCCAGGACTCCACGGTGGTTGCGGTGACTCGCCGGCGTTGCGTAAGGGCGTTGGCGGGTCGCGAGAGGTCAGCTTCAGTGGCAAGCGAGCCTTGCAGCACTGAACTATCGGAGCACAAAAGCTCGCCCTCTCCGTACGCCGCGCTTGGCCAAAAATGCATGATAAGTACAATGAACCATGCGAACCAGAACGGGCGACCCATGAGGGCGACTCCAACCGCACAAAGCCTATCGGACACCCGTCTGCGTCGTGCAGCTCGCGTAACGCTGAGAGGACGCACGGAAACGCAACGGCGCACGTGAGCACGGACGCCTCGAGATCACGAGTTCGCTAGGCTTGCGCGGGGGCCAAGCACTGGTTATACGTTCAGTATGGCCGCTGTCGCGTTGCCTTGCACAGCAAATCTCCTGCTCGAATCGCTCGAGCTCGAGCTAAGGCTCGATCCCGCCACACTTGCGCGTCTTGGGGTCCTTCAAGGGACGAATGCGCTGGCACCGAACGATACCGTTCTCGCCCTTGATTGGCCTGAGCTTACGCGGGCGCTCCCCGACCGTGGACTGCCGCGTGGTGTCATTGAAATAGCGTCGCCTAGGAGCAAGCACGGAGCCATGCGCGGTGGCGGGACGACTCTTGCACTCTCGGCGGTGCACGCGGCGCACGTGGCGCATCCTCAAGGGTGGTGTGCGTGGATTACCGAGTCGAATGCCGTCGCGCTTTACGCGCCGGCCGCGGTGCAGGCAGGCGTCGATCTTGAGCGACTGCTCGTCGTTCGACCTACCAGCGTCGATCTCGCTCGGACTGCAGTGAAGGTCGCGTCGTCGGGAGCGTTTGACCTCGTCGTCATCGACGCGCCGTCGGGGTTGGACGGCAGACTGTCGCTTGGCGCGGGAAAGCGGGCACGAGTCGATGGCTCGGTCGTCGTAAGAAAGCTCTCCCTGGCGGCTGAGGAGCAGGGGACGACCTCTATCGTGCTCACGAATCTCTTCACGCCGCGCGCGCTCCCGTGGCCCGTCGCTCTGCGCATGGAAGTCGAGCGCAGACCCGAGTCGATTGCCGTGAGCATCACCAAAGATCGCCGAGGGCGAGCGTCGTCGAAACACGTCCTTCGCGTGGCCTGTTGAGGATTGCCGCGATTTGTTTTCCCGAGCTTCGCGTCGAAGTCTTTCGCGCGAAGGAGCCAAGTTGTGGCGAGGAGTTTCCGCTCGCGATCGTGATCGCTCCGCCTCCGCTCACGGACGCGAAAGTCTTAGGTAATACTCGGCTTGATGTCGTTTCGCGCGAGGCGCGGGCGCTCGGAATTTGCCCGGGCCAGACGGTGGCCCAAGCGCGTGCTCGAGCCGCAAACCTTACCGTTCGCGTGGTCAGGCCGGAGGCCGTGCAGGACGTTCTCGCGCGCCTCGCCGAGGTCGCACTCGCGTTTGGCGCCACGGTTTCGTTCGCGATGGCAGGCCAAGACGCCGCGTCTTTCGATGTGGTTTGGGTCGACGTGACGGGGTGCGCACACCTGCATGCCGCGCGCTATACATCGAATGATTCGAGTGTTTGCGAGGGCGAAACCGTACTCGCGTCGCGCCTCGCGCAGGTTTTTCGTGGACTCGGTCACCAGTGCACCGTAGCGATGGCGGACGGTCCTCGCGTCGCCGCGATCCTCGCACGCGCGGCGGCGTTGTCGTCCTCATCGTCGTCGTCGTCGCCGTCGCCGCGCAAGAGTGCTCGCGGCCTTCGTCATGTTGAAGACAGCGGTGAGTCGGGTCGGGCTCTTGTCGTGCCTCCGGGAAAGAACGCGCTCGCCCTTGCGCCGTTGCCTGTCGCTGCGCTGCCGATCACCGCGGAAGACGTGCGGTGGCTGGCGAAGCTCGGCGTCCACACGATAGCCGCGCTTCGGGCCTTGCCGCGTGTCTCGCTTGCCGCTCGTCTTGGGGCGAAAGCTCCCGTGGTTTTTGCACTCGCCGAGGGTGACGACCGCGCGCCGCTCGCGGCGTATGTACCCCCTGAAATACCTGAGGAAGAGGTGTCGCTCGAGTACGGGATCTCGGGATCCGAAGCGCTCACGTTCGTGGCAAAAACATTGACGGGTCGACTGGCCTCGCGCCTTGCCGGTCGCGGCGTCGCGGCGTCGCGCCTGGAACTGGATCTCCTGCTCGATGTCGCCTTGATTCGCGCGAGTGAGGAGGCGGGCGCCGCGCCCTACGAACGTACGCAACGATTGGTCCTTGAACTTCCGTCGCCGCTCTCGAGCGAAGCCGATCTCCTTGCGGCGTTGCGCCCCAAGATCGACCGAGCGGTACTTCGGGCGCCGGTGCTCGGTGCCAAGTTGCGCGCGGCGTCTCTCGTACACAAGCCACAGGCCGCGCTGTCGCTTTTCGAGTCCGCACCCAAAGCCGAGCGCGTGCTTCCTCGACTGGTCGCTGAGCTCGCGGCCGATCTCGGCGAAGAGGCCGTCGGACGCCTCGTCCTTGGAGACTCATGGATCCCCGAGGAGCGTTCTTGTTTCGTGCGGTTCGAGGCAAAGTCAAAAACCACCTTTCCCGGCGGTAAAGCCCGTTCACGCAGCGAAGAGGTGCGCGGGCGGAAACGGCGTCATATGCTTTCTAGCGTTCCCGAGCCAACGCGCCTCGTGAGCCCATCGGTCGCCGTGCCTCGCGAGGCTGTCAATGTCGTGCGGCATCTGTCGCGGCTCGAATCCGTCGACTGGTGGAAGCGACCTCCCACCGACGTTACCGATGTACGAAGAGCCGGTTTCGACTACGTCCACGCGTGGGTCGAGGAGGGATCCGCGTGGGTCGAGCTCGATCGCGCGACGGGCAACGCGCGTATCCGCGGATGGTTCGACTAACAAGCAGCGAGCGACATCGGACTTCACCGTGCTTCCTCTCGGTCGCAAGCTTCTCGAAGCGGCGACGTTAAATGCCCGGCCCCGTTCTATTTCGGACCACAAACTCCCAGGCGCACGCCGTTCTTTGGGAAATTCTGCAAGTAATCATCAGCGCTCTTCCCGTGCGAATCGGTGAGTGACGGGTCACTCCCTCGCGATCGAAAAAAGTTGAACGCCGTCGTGCAACCGCCCATGGCGGCGAAAGCGATCGGCGTACGTCCGAACGCGTCCCGTGCATTGACGTCTCCACCTGCTTTCAGGAGAGCGTCCGCAACGTCTGGGTAACCCGCGGCGCTCATGAGCGGAGTGTGGCCATTCGCGCGGACCACGTAGTTGGCATTTGCACCTCCCGATAGAAGGCGCAATACGACAGGCAAATTGCCCCTACCGCTTGCCTTGATAAGAGCCGTTTCGCCCGACCACGGTCCGCCGTTCACGGGGCTATCGACCAAAGCATGGTGATCGAGGAGAACACCCACGCACTCTGCGCTCGACCGAGAAGCGGGCGAATCTGAGGCGAGAACAAGGAGAGGCATTTCGGTGCTCGACAGCGAGACCTTCCAGTTGGCATTGGGGTCGAGGCCGGAGTCCAGCTGCACTCTCAGCAAATCGCAAGAACTCGATCGAATCGCTCCGACTGCGTCTTGAACAGACGCTGGCGCCTTGGATGCGGCGGGCGTTGCGGAGCTTCCGCTAGAGGCCATCACAAGTTGGTGGGACGCCGGCTTCGGTTCCCCACATGCCACGCTGCCGATGGCAAGAAGCGTCACTGCGAATTGGATCGTCAGAGGCTCTACTAAAAACCGTCCAAAGCGCGCCATAAAGCGAAACTTTGCACACCCTAAAGCAAACGTCGAGGTCACCGCACCGCATGCGCTCTGCGAGGGCCTTGCAACCCCTGAACAATCCCGGTTTGCCCGTGATGAGCGTCCCCCCCCATAGCGCTCGCGCGTTTCACTGCAAGTTTGACGGCGCGCAGCTCTGCCCGTCCCTCGAAATCTCCGGTGCGAAAGGTGAACTGTGCAAAGAAATCATTGCGCGGACCTGCGCACAGCCGATAGGGCTGTTCGACGACTCTGACTTTAGCGAGCCGTGCAAGTTTCTTTCGAAGAAATTCGAGGAGAAAGCGATTCCATAGCGCGCGGAATGCGTTGCAGCAGCGAGCGCACAGCCTCCAAGCGATAGAGTCGGCCCAGGAGCCCGCGGTGAGCCGCTGCCCCGGGGCGAGGCCCTAGGTTGTCTGGCTTGGAGGAGGCGTGCTCTACTCGTGCCATGAGGATCGTTGCTCTCCGCCCGGGTCCTCTTGCTATCGCCTTCGGTTTTGCGATGGGATGTGCGCTGGTGTCTCTCGGCTCTCGGATGGCACGCGCGCAAGGTGCAGGCGGCGGCACGGGTACGAGCCCGACAACTTCCCAACCGCCCGCATCCGCCGCAAAAGCAGCAGCGGATGCTCCCGCGGCGAATGATACGGCGTCTCCCGCGGACGAAAGGCCGAAAAGCACGGGCTCTGTCGGCGGGGTGTCGTTCAGCGACAAGCCGTCGCGGCGCGCCTCACTCCCGCGCGCAGCGCTTCGTCGCGCGGGTCCGACGGCCACGTTTCCGGGTTTCGAGCAGCTTCCCGATGGCGGCTCTCGGCTCCTTGTCCAGCTTAGTTCCCTCGTGCCAGTCGAGGAGCGACGGGCCGCTGGCTCGGTCACGTACGTGCTTCGCGGCGCGCATCTTCGCGTGAACAACGACGCGAACGCGCTCGTCACCGTTCACTTTAATACGCCCGTCTATCGCGCAGCCCTCAAAGCTCAGGGCGCCGACTTGCTTTTTCTTCTCGAGCTAAGAAGCGCCGTTTCGCCGACGTTCAAAGTTGTCGACCACGAAGACAAGACGGCCACGCTTCAAGTCGATTTTCCAAAGGGCGCTTTTCTGCCCGGGGATGGTAGCGAGACTTTCCCGCAACAGGCGCGCGATAAGCCGCGCTCTGCCCTTGGCCGGTCCACCAAAGCGAGCCCTCGGACAGACGGTACGCCTCGAAGCGCGAGACCTGTCGACTCGACGCGTCCCGCAAGCGGCGAACTCGGCCCAAGGCCCTGAGACGCTCGCGCGTTTCTCGGCTTTGACGGAAGCGTGATGCGCGGAAAAGCGTCTCTCGCCGCATGCGCGCTAGCTTTTCGCGTTTTGAGCCTCGAGGCTCAAGCGTCGGCGCGCGACATCTCGAACGGTGAGGGAAACGTTGGAACCCCAATCGAAGCTCCACGCACGTCGCCTGCGACCGACGTTTCGCCCGAAAAGGAGCCCGAAACAGACGACGAGATCCCGGATGACGACGCGTTCGGACCGCGCTCAAATCTCCGAACGCGAGCCGAGCAGGTAAGCTTCGACGCGAGAGAGCGCACGCTCGAATTGTCGGGCAACGTGCGCATCGACTCGCCGCCGTTTCACCTGCGCAGTCCCCGCATCAAGCTGACCCGTACCCGTCTCGGCATCGAGCTTGTCGGCAAAGGCTCGCTCGCGTTTTGTCCGTGTCTCGGCACTCCGCTGAAAGTCGACTTCGACGAAGCCGTCGTCGCGCCGCCCGGAGATTTCATCCTCAAGAACCCGACCTTACGCGTCTATAATGTGCCCATTTTGCCGTTGCCTTACTTTTGGCTTCGCTCCGACGACAAGGCTGGCGCGCTTCCGCCCGAAATCGCTTACCGCGGGCAGGATGGCTTGTTCGTAGGGGCCGGCGCGCACGTGCCGTGGAGGCAGCGCGGCGAGAAACGCGCGCTTGATGTACGTTTTGGCGCCTATCTTTTTCGCGGAATCGCCGCCGAAGTGCGCTTTCGTACGCCCTCAAGTGTCGCGAAACTTCGGTATGACAGGCTGCCCGCCGGCGCCGGCGTCACCCCTGGTAATGTGAGTCGTGACGATGGCCTATTCGTCGACGCGCGCGGCGCCGTTACGAACGGCGAGCTTGGCCTCGCGTGGGACGCTGATGTGGTCCGCGGTGCTCGCGGCGTGGCGTCGACGACCGACCTCGACGCCGCGTCTCAAAGGTGGGATCGCGCGAGCGCCGAAGCCGCCTTGCGGAGCGGCCCGCTCGTGGTCGCGACGTCGATGCGCGCGGTCGCGCGACGCGGCGGAGCCCTTACGAACGTCGACGCCGTCGGCCCCGTCGCGACCGTTCGATCGTCGGGTGCGGCGTTCGATTTTTTTACGTATGACACGACGCTCGAAGGCGGATCGCTCCGTCTCGTCACTCCCAACGGAACGCCGAACGCGTCGCCGAACGGCGCGTCGTCCGAATCGTCCGACGCGATGAGCTTTGCGCGCGCGGAGGCGGGCGGGCACGTGACCACAAGCCTAAGTGTTTTTGAGGTATCCCTTGCGCTGCGCTTCGCGGCCAACGTCGCAGCTCGCGGGAGGCGACGCAGCGGCGATCGTGCGGAATCCGTGCGCGCGCTTTTCAAAGTCCCGCTCGGTCGCCGTTTTGGCTCCGCAGAGTCAGGCGCAAGAGAGGATGCGCGCGATCCTTGGCTTCATGTCGTCGAGCCGTTCGCCGAAGCGGCTGCGGTGCACGCAACGGGAGATGGCATGTTCGGCCTGTCACCCGCGCGCGGAGCCTTTGGGATTAACGGCTCCGCGCTTATCGCGCACGCGGGGCTTGTCAGCACACTTGGTCGTTGGGGAGCACGCGACGCGTTGGAATTGAGCGTATCCGGGGGCGGCGTGGGAGGTGGAACCTTCGAGGCTTCGCGCATGCGTCCCGTCGCGCGCGCACGAGCGGCGGGTTCAACGGCCTGGCTTGGCGTGTCTGCGGACGCCGCTCGCGCGTTCGTTTCGAGCCTTGATGACGGCACGGGGGAGGCGTTTGCCGTCGTGGCCCGGTTGCGGCTCGGTCCGCGTGATGGCCTTCATCTAAGCTCGCATGTCGCGTCGCGTGGCGACCTCGACCCCGTGCTCGCCCGTGCGCTCGTGGACGCGCCGCTCGAGCCCGCAGCGGGGTTTTTGACCGATGCGGGCACGACCGGAGGCGCCGGGATCGTGGTGCCTTGGTCTCGATGGGTGACGACCTCCGCAGGCGCAGACTTCGATATCACGCGCCGCGAGCTCGTAGGGGCTCGCGCGGGCCTCGAGCTTAGCGATCGCTGCGGATGCCTAACGCTTCGTGTGCTCGGCGCGCATCGCTTGGGACGGGACGGGGTGGACGTTGGATTAGCTCTCGATTTTGCGTCCGATCGATGACCCATGCTGTGAAATCGACGGGCCATTACGGCGCGTAGAATCGCCGCTCTTCGTCTCGATAGTGATTGTCAAGAGCACTTTCACGTCTTCCTCTTGCATGCGCCGCGCGATGATGGCTTTACTCAACCTATGAAGGGCGACGCAAAGGTCATTGACCTCCTCAACGAAATTCTTACGGGCGAGCTGACCGCCATCAACCAATACTTTTTGCACGCGAAGATGTGCCAAAACTGGGGGTACAAGAAGCTCGCGGACTACGTTCGTAAGGAGTCCATCGACGAGATGAAGCACGCCGATCGCTTGATTGAGCGCGTGCTTTTTCTCGAAGGCCTTCCGAACGTTCAACGCCTCAGCAAGATCAACATCGGGCAAACCGTCGTGGAGCAGTTCAAGAACGATCTCGCCGTGGAGATGGAGGCTATCCCCCGCCTCAACCGAGCGATCGCGGAGTGCCGAGCGATCGGCGACAACGGCACTGGCGAGCTCTTGGAGGACATTCTCGTGTCCGAAGAGGAGCACGCCGATTGGCTCGAGGCCCAGCTCGAACTCGTGAAACAGGTCGGTGAAGGTCTCTATCTCGCGCAACAGATCCACGCGTAAAGCGTTCAACGCGCGCGGGTCGGGCGGGCCCGCGCGGACGGAAGCCGACGGGGGCAGACGAGAGCGGACGAGAGCGGACGAACCCGCGAAGGCCCTCTTCCGGTGGCTATGCGTCTTTTTTAGAGTCAGGTCGCGCTTCAATCTCGACGCTGAACCGCTTGTTATTCCACGGGTTTTTCTGATTGGCGCCAACCCGCTTCTACGGCAGACCTTGATAATGAAAACGGGTTTCATTATCTTGAAGGCTGGATGTACGTCTGCGTTTGCCTCGCCGTCACCGAGTCCGAAGTCGAAGCCGCGATCGCTCGCGGAGCCCATACGCGCGAAGCCGTCACGCGTGCATGCCGCGCGGGCGGTGACTGCGGCGCCTGTCACGGAATGATCGACCTGAAGATTGAGGAGCACTTGGACGACGTCATCACCGACGTTATCCACGTCAGCGCAAGAGGCGCGGTAAGCGCGTCCGGTCTCCCTGCTGAGCACGAGACTTTAAAGCTGACGCCGAGGCCCCTGGCGACCGTTCACGCCGATCTCGTTCCTGCCGACTCGCTCCTTCGTGCGCATCGGCGCAAAAACCGCCGCGCAGCCTGACGCGCTCCGGTTCGGTCTAAGGAGCTTTCGGCTCACCTGCGCCAGCAGCCGCTGCGATGGCGACGCCCGCGCTCTCGCGATTGCCGCACATCCACTCGACGACGAATGACGCGACGTCGCTCGGCTTCGTGCCGGTTCCGAATCCTGCGTCAAACCCAAGCTCGAGCGCGAGCTTATGATCAATTCGTGGCCCACCGAGAAGCATGGCGACCTGATCGCGCCAGCCTTGCTTCTTCGCAAGCTCCACCAACGCGAGTGCGTTCTCTTTATGGCAATTACGTTGGGTAATGATCTGGCTTACGAGGATAACGTCAGCCTTCAGCGCCTGGGCGCGTTCCGCAAGTTGGTCGTTTTCGACCTGAGCACCAAGGTTGTACGACTCAAACGCTTTGTAGCTTTCGAGTCCCTTGTCCCCCGCGTATCCCTTGTAATTCAGAATGGCGTCGATACCGACGGTGTGCGCGTCCGAACCGGTACACGCGCCGACGACCACGATCTTACGGCCGAGTCGCGACTTGACGCGCTGCTCGATCTCCTCGCGGGAGAGCGCCTCGGTGCGTACCTCAGGCACGTCGATGCTCGCGGCGTCGATCGCGTGTTGGGAGTGACCATAAACGACGAAGTACGTATAGCCCTCGGCGCAGGACTCCATCGTTGTCACCAAGGCCTCCTGCACACCATGAAGTTCGGCAAACTGCCTTGCCGCCTCTTTCGCCCGCGCTGAGGGGGCAATTTCAAGGACGAACGACAGCTGAATCATCCCGTCGTTTTGCCGATCGCCGTAGGCGCGCAGCGCTCGAGAAGGGGCCTTCTTCGACTCCATGGCTACGTGGTCTCCAGCGCAGTAAGAACCGGATTCAGGTAATCTTTGGAGCGCTCGAAAACGCCTTTGAAGCCTTTTCCGCCGGTGCGCGTACGTTTCACGTCTGCGAAGGCGCCGCGCTCGATGGCCTTCCAGATCGATTCGCGTTCGACCTCTTCGAGCAACGTGAGGGCTTCGTCGAGGACTTGCACGGCTCGCTTCGCCATCAGGCCATCAGGCCTAATGGCGAACTCTTCGCCGAGGGACTTTGCGGCGTTGAACACGTACTTTGTCGCTTTGAGCGACAGGTACCTATCCATCAACATCGGATTGTGGACGGCTTCGCTAAACATTCCCAGGAGTTCGATACTCTGGTGCGTCGCGACACCCACGAGGCTGAACATCGCGTCGTGGACATGGCTTTGGAAGATGTCGCCGGTTTTGAACTTCGTCGGCGGCATCCACTTGATCGGGTGCACGGGAAAGACCTGACGGATAAGCTGCGCCTGCGCAAGCTCGAGGAGAAAACTGTTCTCGATGGAGGGGTCGATCTCGTACGCGTGCCCCAAACCCATTTGTTCGTCTTTGACGCCGGCTCGCTTGGCAAATGACTCGTTGATGAACTGGCTCGCCAGAACGGTATGAGCTTTGTCGACGGCGTCAGCCGTGGTCAGGTAGTTGTCCTCGCCCGTGTTGATTACAATGCCCGCACGCGCGATGAGTCGGCGCGCGACGTATTGGTCAACGAAATTGCGGCACGGATTGATGTCGCGAAAGAGAATGCCGTACATGGCGTCGTTCAGGAGCATATCGAGACGCTCGACAGCTCCCATCCACGCGATTTCGCTCATGCAAAGTCCGGAGGAGTAGTTCGTTTGATGAATGTAACGGCCGTATTCGGTCGCGGCTTCGTCCGTCGCGCGGCGAATGATTTTGAAGTTCTCTTGGGTCGCGAACGTCCCGCCGTAGCCCTCGGTGGTCGCTCCGTGCGGTACGTAGTCGAGCAGGGATTGCGCCGTAGTACGGATAACTGCCACCACGTCGGCGCCGGCGTAGGCCGCAGCCTTTGCCTGGAGCGCGTCGTCGTAAATGTTGCCCGTAGCGACGATCACATACTTGAGAGGCGAGGCCCCGGGCTTCGTGCGCGTCTTATTGGATTCGCGCTCGGCGCGCGCGCCGTCGATTCGGTCAAGGGCCTGCTTCGTGAACGGCACGAGCGCCTGCCGTGCGGCTTCGGCGTCCGGGCCAGATTCGCCTTTGTCGAGCTCTGGCCCGTAAGCGAGGCGCTCTGCGGCGTCTTGAATGTCGGCGGCGCCTGCGAGAATGGCGCGACCCAAAAAAAACGAGATGCCGCGACCGAGGAGGCCCGCGGCGGCGTAGCGGTCGACCACAAGGTTCACGAGCGGCGCCCCTTGGTCGTCGACCCCGTCCGCACCGAACGCCCTAAGAATCGTGCGCTCGACGCCGACCGACGTGTGCGAGTCGATGTAGGTCTGAACGTCGTCGGCGACGGCGCCCGCGAGCTTCCGGCAGCGCGCGACTTTCTCGGTGTCCATGGGCACGGTGAGCATCACGAATGCAAGTGCCACACGGCCGCGCGCGCGTACACCCTCGTGTGAGTTTGCTGCAGGGCCGTTCCATTCGTTCGCATGTAGAAGACGCGCCGCTCCGTCGAGGTCGGCTTCTGGGTTTCGAGCGTCCCGTACTTTAGCGCACTGGAGATATCGGTGGTGCGCTACGGCGTACTTGGTGAGCCCGCAAGGGCCCCCCTTGAGGGGGTGGCGTCGTGACCTCTTTTCGCGGTCCGATTAAGTGATGCAATGGTACGTGAATCGGAACGGGACGACTGAAGGGCCGATAGACGAAGAATTCTTGTTGAATGGATTCGCATGGGCATGCGTGAAGCGACGATGCGCGACGATTCGAGAGGGAGCTGGACGGCGCTCGCACATTCGCCGTTTGCAAAGTTCGTCAAGGCGCCGAACGTCACGTTCCTTCAATTCTCGGCCGTCATCGGGTTTGCTCTAGTGACGGGATGGGTATTGCTTAGAGAGCACGAACCTACTCACTTACCCGTCTTGCCCGCGGTTATCGCGGCGGTGCCAGCGGCGTCGGAACCGCTGGCCCCCTCGCACGAGCAGGGGAGCAAGCGTGCGACGACCTCGCTGCCTTCTTGAACGCCAATCTCGTGCCCGCGTTTCGCAAGCCTTAAATACGTCGAAAGATTGGCCTTGAGCTCCGCAATTCCGACCATGGTCATGACTGCAAACGTTGCTTTCATCTAAACGGTTTAGCAATGATCAAAATAACGAATGCGCACTATGTCCGAGAAAAAGACATTGGAGCTCACCTTTTCGACAGGTAAAAGAGGGATATACAGCATGGCAGGCATAATCGCCAGACCGGGGAGTATGGTCATTCCTCTCCGAGACGACGCTTTTTTTTGCACGTTTTCCCTCGAGCTAGGAGCGCTCACTTGGCCTCATGGCTTTGACCTAAGCCCGTCCGCAATCCATCGTGAGATGCTGGCGCAAGGACTTCTCTCGAAATCCGCGGAAGCCTAAGCAATTCTGAAGTCGCGTTTCTACGTATGGGCGACGCCTAAGTGAGAGCTATACCGAGCAGCGCGCATGCTGCCCCGATGCCTGCCAGCGCGAGGCTCGAACGATCGCGTTCGCTTTTGCCCAAAACGAAACGTGAGGCTGCAACGAGAAGCAACACGGTGCCGAGGCCGACGACCGCGAAGGTTCCGCTGTTTGGCATCGACGTTGTGCCGAGGGCCGCTAGGATACGCGGCTCGGCGGCGGACGAGGTCGGAGCGGCGCCGGCGGCGACCGCAGCAGCGTCGATACGATGCGCAAAGCGAGCGATCTCCGCGTCAACACGAAGGAGATCGGGCGTCCGCGTGCTTCCCAGCGTCGTCGCGAGGAGCGCCGCGCGCGCGTTGTTCCACGCCGCAAAAGCCGTGGCGTTGTCGGCGGTTGCTTCCGCGGATTGCGCTATTCGAGCGAGCCGCTTGAGGCCTTCGGCAGGTGCCGCGCATCCAGGACATCGCGCTTCCGCCGCGGTTCGGGCGAACAGCAGCGCCTCCGCAGTGTCGCCGCGCACGAGCGCCGCGTCGGCGTCTGCAACCGCCCGCTGCCCTTCGGCCGCAAGGCCTGACCACGCCACGGCGCAAATCGCGAGCGATACCATCGCGAGGAGCGCGAGCCATTGCCTGGCAGATACGGCGCGCGGTGGCGTGCCAGGCGTGGTTTGCCTTGCAGGTGCGGGTGTCTTTGCGATCACTGAAAGTCACGCCGACGAAAGACGATAGCGCTCAAGCTGAGAAGAAGAACCGCGTAAAAAAGTGCATTCAACCACGCGTGCCCGACGTACGACGCAAGCGGTACGGCGGTGAGCTGCCCGAGAAGCAGCGGCCGCGGCGGAACGTAGAGATTCAAATTCGGAACGATCCGCGCGAGGACGATTCCAGCGGTTCGCACTGTGTGGCCAAACATGCGCTCCGGAATGTTGCTCAGTGTGTCGGCTGAGCGCCCTATGACAAAGAGGAAAGCCGTGAAAATGGCCGTCAAGAAGGGCGACGAGAACGCCGAAAAAACCATGGCGATAGCGCCCACGATCGTGACCTCGGCGAGCGTGAGAGCGGCCGAGACCATGACGATCTGCCGCTCACTTCCGGCGCCATCGCTCAGAAGCGCCATGACCAGGAAGCACACGACAGACCACGGCAGAACGACGAAAACGCGCGCGTGCGTCGCGCGCCAAAGCGAGAGACCGAGCGCGGCGACCATCGCGCCGAGCACCGCCACCGTGAGTCCGACGTGTTGCTTGGACTGAACCGCGAGTATCGTAAGGACCGTCGCGCCGTCGAGGGCGATGAAGACGAGAAGCGTCGCTAAGATACCTAAGTACTTACCGACGACATATTCGTGCCGACGCAACCGTCGCGTGAGAATCGGGAAGATCGTCTTGAGTTCGAGCTCGCGGTAGAGCGACGTCGCGCCGAGAATCACCGAGACAAGAATGGCGTAAAACGAGATCGACGCCGCCCCGATGTCCGCGACGATACGCATCTCCTGCCTCACAGACATGGCCGCAATCACGAGCGAGTAGCCCGACGTCGCGAGCGCGAGGGCAAGGAGACCGAACAGAACGCGAGCGCGCACGGCCTCGCGGTAGGTGTTCATAGCGATGGCGGAGACACGTCCAAACATGAGTTTAACCGTCCGATTCAAGGAGAGCCGGCGTTCGCCGTGGTGGGGAGCCTCACGTTCCTACAACAAGGCGCACGCGAGGTCCGATCGAGACGCGGAGAGGTCCTTCGCACGCGTGAAGATCGCCATCAAGCATGTAGCGGATGGGACCTTCGCCCGATCGAAGCGTCGCGGTGGAAGACGTCGCGTCGAAGGCGAGGCCAGGTTGCATCGGCGCCGCTCGAAAGATCCGCGGAAGCTGCCCAACCAAGCGCATCGGGGAGGCGTAAATGCCAAGAATGTGAAATTGCCCCAGCCGCTCTCTGGAGCGATAAAAAGGCCTGAAGCGTAGCCCCATTTGGTCGATGGTCCCAGCCGCGACGGTGAGGTAGTCGCGCGCCTCCCAGCGCTCGCCGCCGTCGAGTTCGACCGTGCCGCGAAACGGTGCGGCCATGCGCCGAATCATCGCGCCGCCGACGACCGCGCTGCCGACGGCTCGAACCAACGTTTTTACGGCCACGAACGGGTTTGGGCTCCCACCAGAATAGTACTCCGACAAGTAGCCGCACACGACGCCTGTGCCGAAGATAAATCCGTATTTCTCGGCGAGAGGTGGCGCGTCGATACTTGCGTATGTCGACGAGCCTTCCGGGTCTCTCTCGCCCCGCGAAACGTGGCCTTCGCCATGAGCAGGCTGCCGTTCATTGCTGACGCGGAGCACGTGTCGCTCGACGTTTTGGAGAGGAGTCAGCGCGCGATTCGCATAGGCGCGGGCCAATCGGCCGAGCAGCCATTCGGGCGAACCGCGCCGCACGCCAACCGCGTTGGCGGTCGTGTTCATTGTCCCGCCCCGCAGAAACGCGATTTGAGGAAGCGCCGCGCCGCCATAGACGTCAAGAAACCCGGTAATGGTAACGCCGTTCGTTCCGTCGCCGCCGCTGATGGCCAGGACATCGATACCATGGGTGCGAAAGTCCTCGGCGACTCGGTAGAGCTGTTCAACAGTGCCCGCCTCACGGACGAGGCCATGGTCACCAAGGGCGTCTCCGAGGCGCCGCGACGCGTCGGGATCGTTGCGATTTCTGCCGCTCCTTGGGTTGTAGATGACCCCTATTCCCGCCATCGGGGGGCAGCGTGACGTGGAGGCATGGCGGAGGTCAAGCACTCCGCGTCGATTTCGTAGGTCAGTCGTGCGAAAAGAGACCCATGACTCCCTCTACGATGACTCCCTCGCAAGCCGCGCGCGCCGCCCGCGAGACTGTTTTGGTCGTGCCTGCACGTGACCGCACGGGTGTCCTCGTGACGGGGAAGGACCGCACAACCTGGCTCAACGGCCTCGTGACGTGCGAACTCGCGAAGCGCTCGGCAGGCGAAGGCGCCTACGGGCTTCTCGTCGAAAAAAAAGGGAAAATCCAAACGGATTTGTTTGTCGTCCCCAGCGCCGACGGTAAGACGCTTGCGCTCGCGCTACCCGATTTGCTCGTTGAGAGCGTGATGGAGACACTCGATCACTACCTCATCATGGAGGACGCGGACCTCGCCGGAGCTGATCTTGTGTTCTTCGCCGCCCACGGGCCGCGCTCCGCGGAGCTGCTTTCCCTCGCGCCTTTCGCGGGGTCGATTGACCTGTTTGGAACCGGAGGTGCCGTTCTCGCCGCGCCCGCGGCCGACTGCACCGCGCTCGGAGCGAAGCTCGCGAAAGCCGCCGCGGAACTCGGCGGCGGCATCACGGACGACGCGACCTGGAACGCGGTGCGCATCGATCACGGACTCCCGCGGTTTGGCGTCGAATTCGACACGAGCCTCTATCCGCAAGAGGCCGCGCTCGAGAAGCTGGCGGTCTCCTTCGACAAGGGGTGCTACCTCGGCCAAGAGGTCGTCTACATGCTTGAAAATAGGGGACACGTGAAGCGGAAGCTCGTCTCCGTCCGCATCGAAGGCGACGCGGCGCCCGTAGCAGGCGACGTCGTGACGACCGAAAGCGGCGAGGATGTGATTGGGGAGCTCAAAAGCGTGACGTTTGGACCGGATTCGAATGCTTTTGTAGGGCTCGCGATGGTCAAGTGGGCGCACACTACCCCCGGCACGGCGCTGCGCATCGGCGGCGTTGCGGCAGTGGTTCGCGGTCGGCCTTAGCCTCATCGCCGCTCATTGCCCTCAGCCGCATGGCGGGAACCGATCGATCGTTGGCCGGTTCAGCAAAGCTCGGGAGGGTTTGCAGAGACATGCTTCTTTCACCGCAACGAAGACGCGTTGCACGAAACGAAGGAACGCTCCAATGATTGCTCTCAAAGCTGCCTCCGCGACTCTGTTATCGATGACTCTGTTGGCGTGCACGGCGGCGGTCGATCACGACGGTAACGTCAACGTAGACAAGGCGGAAAGTGCGCTCGGAACTTCGAATTCAGGAATCGCCGTCGAGGCGAGCTATACATTTGGCTACGTTGGCACTCCGACCTACGGCTATGAACCGTTAGGCACGTTTCTCAATGTCACCGTAGAGATTGACGATGCGCAGATTCG
Organism: Polyangiaceae bacterium; assembly: GCA_025353725.1. GTDB lineage: Bacteria > Myxococcota_A > Polyangia > Polyangiales > Polyangiaceae > Labilithrix. The sequence goes on from JANXOF010000073.1 coordinate 101,889, forward strand.
GAAGGAGCACCCACTCTTTGATGGCTTTGAACAACCGTTTGTTTTCGTTCAAATCCGCGGCGATGGTGCGAACAACGATCGTCTGACCGCGCTCAACGCCCGACTGGTCTATAAAAACTCTGTGCGAGTCGGGTATTTTGGAGAGCGCTTGGTGGACCGATACGTCCTCGAAAACCTAAGACTTGATACCCTTGAAGTGTCCAAAGGAATAGCGGTGGGTCTCGACACCAACGTCGGCACGTTATGGGCACAAGCGCTGAACCAGGACTTTCCTATCGTGCGACGCTGACCGCGCCTACCGTTCGAATCGCTCGCGATAAGCCGAGGGTGATTCGCCGGCGATTCTGCGGAACGCTCGCGCGAACGCGCCGAAGCTTTCGAAGCCTACGTTCATGGCGACGCTTGTGACGCGTGAACCCGGTTCGGCGAGTGAAGCCATTGCGCACACCACGCGAAGCCGAGAGTCGTACGCTCGAAACGAAAGCCCAAGTTCGCGCTTGAATTGGCGATGGAGGCTTCGTACGGAAAGTCGAGCCTCCTTCGCCACGTCAGTCACGCGAACACGCGTTGCGAGATTCGTTTCTAAATAGGTGACTGCGCGCCGCAACTCAGGACTTTGCGGCACTTGCATGTAAAGCAAACTTGGCTCGGCGGCCCATCGCGTGGCGAGCTCCGCGAGCAACGAAAAAATCAAGTCGGCCTCGCGTGTCGGCGAGGCTTCCGCGTCGTACGCCATGGCTGAAAAGAGTAGCTCCTCGCCAAGGCGCGGGAGCTGAAACACGCGGCACTCGGTTGGTGCGGCGTGCGAGGTCACGACGTTTGCAAAGTACACAGTTCGTAGGGCGACTTGCCCGCGCGCTTCAACCTTGTGTGGAACTCCCGGTGGAATCCACGCGGCACGGCCGGCCGGGAGGAACCAAAAAAGGCCAGAGGCGAACAACGTTAGACTCCCCTCAGACGCGTAAAGAAGTTGGTGGCGCGCGTGGCTATGGACCTCCGAAGCGAAGCTCCCGCGATCCTCCGCAAAGCCAAAGTTCTGCGCCGGAGCGACGTCTACGTCGATGTGGGGTTGTCCCTCGGGCGCTACCGCGAACGACGCGAGGCCGACTCCAAGTCTCACGTCGCCAGGCTATCTCGCGGCGCGCGGTTTGCGGCGTGCAACGTACCCCTCTCTCTCTGTGTGGATGAACTTGACGGACAAGAAAGGCAATGTAGGTTTACGTATGCTTCACCGCTCGCTAACGCATGAAGTCGAGGCTCAGACAATCGTTCGAAGGCGTCGATTTGTCATCCTGAAGTCACTCGTCACGGTCGGCCTAATCACCGCAAGCGCCTGCGCCTCGCGTGGAGCGGCGAGCCTAGGAGTTCAAGATAGCCTCATTGACGAACTGAACGAAGTGCCTCACCCGAAGCCGCCTCTACTGCCCTTCGCCGGCGGCGCAGGCGAGTCGACGCCTTGGGGGGGCACCGATGCGACGCGGTGGCGGCCCGAGGCCGTGCTCGCCAATGCCTCGTCGGAGGCGCTCAATCGGGCGTGGGCTCTACCGAACGTGAGAGACGTCGTCGTCGCGGTTCCGACCAAAATGATGAACAGTGACTACCATCCGTACGTTGATGGCCAATCGAACTCGGTGTCGTCCTTCAATGATTGGACTGCGAAGCGCCCGCCCCTGGTGGGTACGCTCGTGAAGTTTGTCGATGGGCGCGCGAAGGTCTTTCTTCGCTTCGATCGCACGTTGTCACTGGCCCAGGAAGCACGCGTCGCGGAGGTTCGCTACACGTCAAACGGTGCTGTGAAGTCGGTGGACGTACCACTCGAACTGGATACGAGTGGCGACGCTACAGGCGAGTGGGTCGTTCCCGAAGGTGCGGAGATCGGGTCGTTGACGAATTCAAGCGCCGTCGCTGTACATCCGAAAGGCTTTACCGATTGGTTTCCTCTTTGGTTTCGGATGCCCGTGCGAGCGACACAAAAACTTCGGGCGAGCAGCATTGCGTTCGCCGACGGACGAAGCCTGTTCGATAGGGAGCGTGTCTCGATTCAAGGCGTGACAGCGCCGCCGCTGACGCCTTTCGAGCAGCTCAATACTCACACGTTTAGCGCGCCCTACAATACCCTTCCGACTGTCCCCGCGAGGCCCGTCCCCGGGACCATGGTGCCGTTCACGCCGGACAACATCCACGCGCGGTTTCCGACGAGCAAAGGCATTTCGACAGCGACGGGGAAGGGCTGGACGTGGGTGGCAGACGAGCGCCCCGGTGGGTTTAAGGTGCTCTACACCTGCTTCGAGGCGAGAGATCCGGAACGGGAGGTCGCTGCGAATGGTGGCGTACCGAGCGGCGGCGGTTGGCACTACATCGGCGACGCGGCCGAAACGATCGTCAACGATCTCGAAGCAGGCCCCATCGTTGTCGGCGCGGCGACGACCAACCCGCTCGCCCCCTCGGCGCTTGGGTCGGGCACGTTCGCGTGGGGCTTGTCAGACGTCGCGACGATTCGTTGGCTTTACCCCGGCGAGGCATTTGTCACGCTGCGTGGCGGAATTGAACGGAGCGAAAGCGGAGAGACCGTCGAGCGACTCAACTACCACTGGTTTATCTTCCACCAGCCGAAGAACGTGTGCACCGAGGAGATCGTGAATCTGGGAGCGGTACCGCCGGCCTTTGACCCGTAGGCATTAGCGAATAGTTCCCCACCGAGCCACCTTTGGTCGCTCACGACTCCAAGATGAGTTGCAGAAAGTTGCGACGTCCGTTTACAGGCGGCAGCTCGGCACGAGGTGCCATGCGCTCGCGGTGGCCGTTCGCGCAGCGAACTCTGCGCGCTTTCGCTCGCGACGGATTGCACGGGCAGATTGGCAGGCTTAGCATCGACCGCCTCGCACGCTTCTGCTGTGGCGTTTCGGCACGAAGAGCCATCCCTCCCCATGCTGGTTCGATGCCGATCGTCGGTGAAGTCCTACTGCGCCCGAGGGCGACAGATTAAATGACTAGATGGATGACTTCGGCCGACCGGCACGCCTTGTGCCTACGTCGGGCAGAGGCGACCGAATTGGCGTTTTTCGACAGGAAGCCGCGGCCACAATGTCACTATCCTCATCTCTTGCATCAGGGCTCGTGGCAAAAGGATCTCTTGCCGAAAGCTATGTAATCCGTTGCACGAGCTGCGGTTGGATTTTTGACGACGGTATCGACGGCACGCTCAATGGCTCGCGCCAACCGACATGAAAGAAAGAGAAAAGTCTGATGACGGGCTCATGGTGGTTGATGTGGATGGCGGTAATGTTCCTCTTTCTCGTGCCTCCGATTGGCTACGGCTGGGGCTACCGCGGCTGGGGCGCGCCGTATCCACGGTATATCCAACGGCGCCGCGGACAGCAGTCCGCCGTCGCCGGTGGTTCTGCAGAATTCGACCACCACGCTTGGGGTTGGGGCGGCGACCTCGTGTGGGGCGTTCTTCTGGTAGGAATGCTTTGGGCTTCCTTGTCGCTGGCGTGGCGTTGAATTGATGGAAACGAACGCTCCGACAACCGAGTGCGCGAAGCACCGCAAGAAACCTCCGATTCCTACGAGTGGGACGGAGCCCGCAGATGCGCGAAGCGCACCACGTGATCATCGTGCGTTCGGGGCTTACGGGACGTCGCCCGAGTACATCTGTCCGATGGATCCCGAGGTGCACGCTACGAAGCCGGGAGCGTGTCCGGAGTGCGGAATGGCGCTCGAAGCCGCCGCGACGAACCCTTTGCCGACCAAGACCGAATACGTCTGTCCCATGCACGCGCAGATCGTTCGCGACGCGCCCGGAGCGTGCTCGCTCTGCGGGATGGCTCTTGAGCCTCGCACTGTCACTGCCGAGGAGACCCCGAATACCGAACTCATCGCTATGAGACGCCGGTTCTTCGCGTCGGTTGGCCCTGCGTGCCTCGTGTTCTTGATGGGCATGTCCGATGTGCTCCCAGGCATGCCCCTGCATCACGCGCTCGGCGCGCGCTCCGTCGCGTGGCTCGAGTTTGGGCTCGCTACGCCCGTCGTGCTTTGGGGAGCGTGGCCGTTCTTTGTGCGAGCATGGCGCTCGCTGGTGAACCGCAGCTTGAACATGTTCACGCTTTTCGGTCTTGGGATTGGCGTCGCGTACGTTTACAGCGTCGTCGCACTTCTTTCGCCGGCGATCTTTCCTCCCTCGTTCAGGGGAGACGACGGCGTGGTAGCCGTTTACTTTGAAGCCGCCGCGGTCATTGTCGCTCTCGTGTTGCTCGGCCAGGTACTCGAGCTTGGAGCGCGAAGCGAGACGAACGCCGCCATTCGCGCTCTCTTACGTCTCGCACCGACAACGGCGAAACGCATTCGTGCCGACGGCGCGGAAGAGGACGTCGCACTCGATACCGTAGCGGTTGGTGACAGGCTTCGCGTGCGTCCGGGCGAGAAAGTACCGATCGACGGCGTCGTGACGGAGGGGACGAGCTCCGTCGACGAATCGATGGTCACGGGCGAATCGATCCCTGTCGAGAAGAACGTGGGCGATAGGCTTATCGGCGCGACCCTGAACGGGACCGGCTCGATGGTGATGCGAACCGAGCGCGTCGGCGCAGGTACCCTCCTGGCTCAGATCGTTCGAATGGTAGGCGAGGCGCAGCGAAGTCGTGCCCCAATTCAGAAGCTCGCAGACAGCGTAGCCGGATACTTCGTCCCCGCGGTCGTCGTCGCGGGCGTGATTACGTTCATCGTCTGGAGTGTATTCGGACCCCAACCGCGAATGGCGCATGGAATCGTCAACGCAGTCGCCGTGCTGATTATCGCGTGCCCATGCGCGCTCGGTCTAGCGACGCCGATGTCGATTATGGTGGCCACCGGCAAGGGAGCGGCCTTCGGTGTATTGTTCAAGAACGCCGAGGCCATCGAAGTGATGCGGAAGGTCGACACGCTTGTCGTCGACAAGACGGGCACGCTCACGGAGGGAAAGGCAAAGGTCGTCGCGATCGAGACCGCGAGCGGCGATGAGGCGACGCTCATGAAGCTAGCTGCCAGTATCGAGCAGGGGAGCGAGCACGCACTCGCGGCTGCCATTGTCGAAGGCGCGAAAGCGCGCGGCATTGGCCTCGTCACCGTAGCCAACTTCGCGTCGACGACGGGTAAAGGCGTATCGGGAACGGTCGAAGGTCATCACGTAGCCCTCGGGAATGCGAAGCTCATGAGCGACCTGCACGTGGAAATCGGTACGTTCGCCGCGCGGGCAGAATCGATGCGCGTCGACGGCCAAACGGTCATGTTTGTAGCGGTCGACGGCAAGGTCTCCGGCATTCTTGGCGTGGCCGACCCTATTAAGGAGACTACTCCGGCGGCGATCCGCGAGCTCCAAAAGGAAGGCCTTCGCGTGATCATGCTTACGGGCGACGCGAAGACGACCGCGTCTGCCGTCGCTCAGAAGCTTGGTATCGACGAGTTTATCGCAGAGGTGCTCCCCGAGCAGAAGGCCGAAGCTATCAAGCGCCTACAAGCCGAAGGCCGCGTCGTCGCCATGGCGGGTGATGGCGTCAACGACGCACCCGCGCTCGCCCAGGCACAAGTCGGAATCGCGATGGGAACGGGAACGGACGTGGCGATGAAAAGCGCCGGGGTGACTCTCGTGAAGGGCGACCTGACGGGAATCGCACGCGCGCGAAAACTCAGCCGCGCGACCCTTCGAAACATTAGACAGGGGCTCTTCTTCGCATTCATCTACAACGTATTGGGCGTGCCTATCGCGGCCGGCGTTCTTTATCCGGCGTTTGGAATGCTTCTCAGTCCTATGCTTGCCGCGGCGGCAATGAGTTTCAGTTCGGTATCCGTCATCGGAAATGCACTACGGCTTCGTCGTATGAAACTCTAGCCCTACCTTCGCAGATTTCGATGTCTTAGCGATAACCGCGATCGCGTCAGAGGCTCAAATTGCGACGAACGGGCTTTCCATCGCGCGCCGGATGCACTAGCGGAGCTATGTGTACTTCACCGAGAAGCTGATTCGTGATCGCCGCTACCTTGTTGCCTCCCCAGGCCGTGGGGGACGCGAAGGTCGGGCGTTCCTATGCACGACAGGTGATTCTCGGCTCCGCGGAACCGCTGCCGAAGGTGGAGCTGTCCGAGACGCGAGCGGTGGGACGGCTGCGCGTGGGTGACGTCGGCGCGCTGGTGTATGTCGCGGAACAGCTCGATGTCGTTGGCGTGATCAACCGAGCGTGCGGCTGGAGCGGAGGCCCGAAGAGTGTATCGCTCGGGGAGATGGTGCTCGCCGTAGCGATTCAGCGCGTTTGTGCGCAGGCGGGCAAGTGCCACCTGGGCGCGTTCCTGGGCGCGTCGCTACCGTTGGTATCGTGCTTGCCCGCGGAGGCCTTTACGGGCCAGGTGTTCCATCGGCTGGCCATGACGGCAGACGCCGAAAAGCTCGAGAGCGCGCAGCTTGAGCTCGCCCGCGCGGCG